>CAVYIC010000013.1:0-114166 GCA_963768545.1 uncultured Pseudomonadota bacterium
GCTTCGCCAGGTTGCCCTGCGGCGTGTCGACGACGTAATCGACGCTGCCGGCGGACTTGAGCTTCGAGCCGATCGTCTTGTCGAGCGGTCGCGCCAGCTTCCGCCCCACGTCGCGACCTTGATGGCCTTTTGCGCCTGCGCAAGCGCGAGGCCAGACCATGGCAGTGCGGCGCCGCCCGCCAGCGCAGCGCCGTAACGCAACACGTTGCGTCGATTCGTCGAGAGCTTGTCGTCCATCGTGACCTCCTTGGTGGGTGTGGAGCGCGATTTCAGCCGGTCGCGTCGGGTCGCCAGCATTGGTCGAACACGCGCCTGAAATTACCGCCGAGAATCTTGCGAGTGTCGTCATCACTGAAGCCGCGCTTTCGCAGCGCCGCCGGCAAAACTGCGAAGTCGTCCACGCGCTCGAAACCCTGCGCATAGACTGTATCGATCGTGTAGTGACCGACGATCGCCGGGTAGCGGCGGCGGAAGTACCGCTCGAAGCGGATCGGCGATTCGCCTTCGAAGAAGTCCGAACCGATGCCCACGTGATCGGTGCCGACCAGGTCGGCGACGTACGCGATGTGACTGATGAAATCGTCGATCGTCGGCCGAGCGCCGCGTTTGGTTTCGCAGAACGGTGCGTACGCGGTGATGCCGGCAACGCCACCCTTCGCCGCGAGCGCGCGCAACACGTCGTCGCGCAGGTTGCGCGGATGCTCGCATAGCTTGCGCGCGTTCGCGTGGCTCACGATCGGCGGCTTCGCCGAGAACTCGATTGCCTCCAGCGCCGTCGTCTGCCCTGCATGCGCCAGGTCGACGACCATCCCGCATTCATTGATCTCCCGGATGCAGATGCGCCCGAACTCGGTGAGCCCGGTGTCGTTGGGCTCAAGTGCGCCGCAGCCGATCGCCCCTCGCTCGTTGTACGTGAGCTGGACGATGCGCTGCCCGAGCTTGGCCATGATCAGCAACAGGCTCGGATCGCCTTCGATCTTCGAATCGAGCCCCTGGCAGCCGAAGATGATGCCGAGCTTGCGCTCGCGCCGCGCGCGCTCCAGATCGGCAGTCGTGCGCACATGCAACAGCCGATCCGGCTCGAGATCGAAGTAGCAGAAGTAGCCGTGCATCGTGTGCAGCAGCGACCGGAAATTATCCGTTCCCATGCCGATGCCGGTGATGCCCATCGTCACGTTCATTGCGGACAAGCCGCTGTCGATCGCGCGGTCGAGCCATGCCTTGCCGTTGCGTGGCGGTGGCGGCACCTGCGCGGTCGGCAGCAGCGCCGCCGAACCCATGGCGTCGATCATCAACCAGTCGCTCGCTGGGGTTGCGGCGGGCACGCGCGGTCTCCTTCGTACAGAGGCGTCGAGAATGCGGCCGATAGTGCTCGCGCGCCGCGGGGCGGTCAACGTCAGCGCTACAACACGCTGCGTGGCTCGCCGATCGCGCCCTCGGCGAAACGCGAAAAGCGAAAGCCGCTAATGTCGAGCGACGGCTTGCCGTCGGTCACCAGCTCGGCCACCAGGCGGCCGGCGATCGGGCCAAGGCCGAAGCCGTGGCCGCTGAAGCCGGTCGCGAAGACGAAGCCGGCCGGCTGGTCGGCCGGTCCGATCACCGGCAACGCGTCGGGGGTCGCATCGATGTATCCCGCCCATGTCCCGGTGATCCGCATGTCGCCGATCATCGGAAAGAGCCTGCGGAACTCGTCGAACGTCCACTGCACCTTGGATGGATTCGGCGCAGGGTCGAGCGCCCATGACGCCGCGAACGGATGGCGCCGGCCGTGGGTGCCCGGCAGGCGCGCGATCATGTCGGCGACGAGCGGCTTGCCGACGTGAAACCGGAACAGCTTCCGGTTCTTCAGGTAATTGGGCATGAAGAGTCGGGCGTGCTGCAGCGAGTCGAGCGTCACATCGTGGTCCGCCCAACCGCCGCCACCCAGATTGAGCGTGCCATCGCGCCGCTGCCGGAACGCGACGCTCGGCGCCCAGACGCCGATCTCGGTGATCTTCGTCACCGGCGTCGTGCGTGCAACCGTCGAGCGTACCCAGTGCACCGGCAGCCTCAAGCCGAGCGGCTTTGCGAGCTTCGCCGTCCATGCGCCCGCGGCAGCAATGACGGTCGGCGTTCGTATGGGGCCGCGATCGGTGACGACTTCGGTCACGGCACCGTTCCGCGTCCCGATCGATTCCACCGTACAGTGCTCGATGATGCGCGCACCGCGCGCGGTCGCCGCTTTTGCGAACGCTGGAGTTGCCTTTCGCGGCTCTGCGTGCCCGTCGTTCGGCGTATACATGCCGCCGAGCCACTCACCTTGCAAATCGGGTATGAGCTGCTTGAGTTCGCCTTGCGTCAATACGCGCGTGTCCAGCCCATGCTCGCGCGCGGTCTTGCACCATCCCTCGAACAGCGCGATACGTTCCGGCGCGGTCGCAGCGCGAGATTGCCGCCCTGGACCCATTCGACGTCGCCGCCAAGCTCGCGCTCGATACCCGACCAGATGCGATTCGACTCGACCATCAGCGGCAGCTCGAGCGGGTGCCTGCCCTGCTGCCGAACGAAGCCCCAGTTGCGGCCCGACTGCGCGCGTCCGATCTCGTCCTTCTCGATCACGACGGCCGATACGCCGCGCTTGGCGAGGTAGTACGCGGCGGGCATCCGACGATGCCGCCGCCGACGATGACGACGTCGGCTTGTGCGGGCAGCGGTTCGGTGGTCGTCATGAGTCTCCGCTGGTTGATCGCGCACTAAGCTAGGGACTATTTGCCTCCTGGTCGAGGCGCCTCCGACGCTGCGGTCATCGAGCGCATCCCTTCACGTGCGCTGTGCAACCTCGACATTACGGTTCCGACCGGCACGTCGAGCACGTCGGCGATCTCGGTGTAGAGCAATCCTTCGAGGACGACCAAGGCGAGCACTTCCCGTTGCTCGGCCGGAAGCCGCGAAAACCGCGCCAGCGTCTCGTCGTTATCAGCCCGATCGAGCAGCGTGGCCGCCGGCTGGAACTCGCGCGCCTCCGCCACGTGGCGATCGGCGCCGAGTACGGGCGGCGGCTTACCCGGCTCTCGTACCAACCGCTCTCGGTGCAGGCGATGCATGACGGCGAATAGCCAGTGGCGGAGCTGCGGCCACGGCGCTGGCGGAGATTGTCTTCCCGACGCACGGCTGAGGGTCTCCAGCACGAGCTCATCGGCGCGGTTCAGGTCGGCGGTGAGCACCCGGGCATAGCGTCGCAACCGCGGCAGCAGGACGAGAAGGTCGTCTTGGGTAGGCGTGTCTGGCGCGGTCATGGGACGAAAGAGTGCATACCGCGAGCAACGCTCCGACGAGGCGGCTTACCCACATCGAGGGCAGCAGCGATCTCTCGTGCGGTGAATCCGCGAAAGGCGATCATTGGTTCAATGGCCATGGCGGTAACCCGGCCCGGCGATGCTGGAGCGACCGACCGGAGGCCTGGGCACGGAATATCTCCGCCGCGAACCGGGTTTACACTGCGTGCGATCCAGGCTCTGTCGGCGAGCGGGACGCCGACTGCAGCCCGGACGTGTGAAGCGGTGGACACGAATGTCGCGTGGCGAACACACCGAAGCCAATGCACGAGCTGGACACCGCTTGGCGGACGCAGCTGACGAGATCGCGCTCATCGGCCAGGTTGCCGGCGGCGACATGACCGCCTTCGAGACGCTCTTCCGCCGGTACTACCCACGGCTCAGACGATTCATCGAGCAGAAGACCCGACGGCCGCAGTTGGTCGATGAAATCCTGAATGACACGATGCTGGTCGTATGGCGCAAGGCGGGTACCTTCAACCTGCGCTCCAAGCTGTCCACCTGGATCATCGGCATTGCCTTGCGCCGAAGTCTCAAGGCGCTCGAACACGTGGACGATGCGATGGACTTCGATCTCGATGCCGCCGCAAGTCCTGCGGAGTCCGGACCCGAAGCGCAGTTGCTGCGCCAGGAGCTGCGCACGCAGTTGAGTCGCGCGCTGATGTCCTTGTCGCAGGAGCATCGAGCGGTCATCGAGCTCACGTATTACGAGGGTTGCACGTACCGCGAAATCGCGTCCATCGTCGGCTGCCCGGTCGATACCGTGAAGACAAGGATGTTTCACGCGCGACGGCGCCTCAAATCGCTGCTGGCAGACCGCGGGCAGGAGGCGGCATGAGCGACCGCGTCATTCGAATCGATGCCGCCGCACACAAGGTCGCGGACGTACTGCTGCCATGGTTGGTAAACGGAACACTTGAAGGAGACGAACTCGCATTCGTACAGCGACACCTCGACGAATGCCTGGACTGCCGGCATGAGGTCGAGTGGTTGCGCGAACTCCACGCGGCCTGTATCGCCGGCGAGGCCATGCCGGGCGCGTCCGTTGCCTTTCGCAATCTGCGCCGCGAGCTGGAAGCGCCCAGGGAGGGCCGAGACTCGATTGCACGGCTGCGCCGGTCCCGGGGCCGCACACGGCGCTGGTGGCAATGGGCGATCGCGGCTGAATTCGCGGTGATCATCGTACTGGGAGGCTTGCTTCTAACGAGCACCGACGGCCCGGTTCTGTATCGAACCCTCGGGGCCGGGAATGCTGGAACGCCGGCTACGGGAAGTCTCGTCGTCGTATTCGATCCGGCAACCTCCCAAGCGGAGGTGCAACGCATTCTGCGCAGCGCCGGAGCACGAATCGTGGACGGGCCTACCCAGGCGAATGCGTACGTGCTCGAGGTTCCCGTCGGGCAGACGGACCGGGCGGCGCAGGCAATAAAGGCCGAGCGCGCTGCGCTGTTGATCGAGCCCCTTGGTCCTCAGGGTGCCCGATGAGGAGCACTCGCATATCGGTCCTGGTGCTGCTGTGCTTGTGCGTCGCTGCCTGCGCGCGAATGGATCGCCAAACGGAGAATTCGCTCGATAGCAATTCGCTCGAGCGGCAAGTCCTGGTCCTGTTGCGCTTGCCTGCACCGCACTTTCGTCCCGACGCGAGTTATACCGGCAGCTACGATCGCCGTGCCGGAAGCGATGCGCGGCGGAAAATTGCCGAACGGCTTGCGACACGATACGGCCTGAAAATCATCGACGGCTGGCCTGTGGCTGCTCTCGGTGTCGACTGTTTCGTCATGGAGGCCCCGGGCAATGTGGCGCTAGCGCAGATCGTGGAAAAGCTGTCGCTGGATCCGGCCGTCGAATCGGCGCAGCAGATGCAGTTGTTCCGAGTGCTGGCGCAAGATCCGTTGTACCCGCTGCAACCGAGCGCCAGGCTCTGGCATCTGGGCGAGCTGCACAAGATCACGACGGGAAAGCGCGTTCGTGTAGCCGAGATCGACACTGGCGTTGACGTCAACCATCCCGATCTGACTGGACAGGTAGCTGTGGCGCGAAACTTCGTGGATGGTCGTCACGATGTCGCCGAATGGCATGGGACCGCGATTGCCGGCATCATCGCCGCGCGTGCGGACGATGGCATGGGTATCGCCGGGATCGCGCCCCAAGCGAAGATTCCTGGCTCTGCGCGCTTGCTGGCAAGCCCGGCGTCCGGCGACGCCGCGGCCTTTTGCAGCAGCTTCACCCTGGCAAAGGCGCTGCAGTTCGCACTCGACGAAAATGCCCAGGTGATCAATTTGAGCCTCGGCGGGCCACGCGACCGGCTGCTTGAACGACTTCTCGACATCGCCTTGTCGCGCGGTATCACCATTGTCGGGGCCGCCGATCCCAAGCTTGGCAACGGTGGGTTTCCTGCCTCGCACCGCGGAGTCCTTGCGGTCGCCGGAGATGACGGGCACGATGTAGCTGGGGATATTCTAGCTGGCGCCCGGGCGAGACATTCCAACGACCATGGCGGGTCAAAAGTGGGGATTCGTTACCGGTTCGTCGTTCGCTGCCGCGCACGTGACCGGTCTCGTGGCGTTGCTGCGCGAGATCGCTCCCGACTTGCGCCCCGACCAATTGCGGGAGGCGCTGGCACCTCGGGCACTGCGGGGCACGTCTGACGATCGCCGCGTTATCGTCGATGCCTGCGAAGCCGTTAGAAAGGCCGCAGGAACCTGCGCCTGTGCGTGCACGGTGGCGCGTGATACTGGATCGAGGTCGTCTCCTTGACCGCCCGAGGTCGGGCGGCGCCTTTGCTCTTTGGTTTCTATTCTTTTCCGCCGAAGCCTTTGCCCAGGTCTCGGGCAGCGCGAGCCTGCTTTCGGATTACCGGTATCGCGGCGTTTCTCTGAGCCATAACAAGCCGGCCGCGCAGCTTGCCCTTGCGTATGACGATGCGTCAGGGTGGTATGGCGGCGCATTCGCGTCCACCGTCCAGCTTGGCTATCCTACATCGAGAGCTGCAAGCGGTCTCTTTCGCCGGCTATGCCAGCCGCATGCCATCCGGCCTGAGCTGGGAAGCGGGCGCCGACTATTCCGTCTTCACAGGTGGCCAAAGCTACGATTATGCCGAGATGTACGTGGGCGTCGCCTCCGAGAATGTAAGCACGAGGCTGTACTATGCGCCGCGCTACTTCGGACAGAAGTCGGGCGTGATCTATGGCGAAATCAACGCGTCGCAGCAGCTGCTCGATCGGGTTCGTCTCCTCGCGCACGGCGGCATCTTGCGAAACAGTAGCGAGGACGCCTATGGCCGGCCTGCCGACCGCCATGTATTCGATGCCAGCGTTGGCGTGGTCATCGATTTCGATCAGTTCAGCGCCCAGCTAAGCTGGGTGGGAATCAGCTCGGTGAACACCCCGTATCCGACCACAGCGCCGAGAAACAAGAACGGCGCGGTCCTGATACTGTCGTGGTCGTTCTAGCTCGCGTGGATTACCGAGGGCGGCAGTCACATTGCGGGGCGTAGCGCTCGAAAAAATGGCGCGGGTTTGGGTGGTTGTAAATGGTTGATGGTTCGGGGCATCGCGACCGCCGTTTCGCGTGGCATTATTAATAGCCGGACTCCGCCCGCGTCACGCCCTCGATCCACGCTTCAAGGTGGTTTCCCGGGCTTCGGCGAAGTTATCGGCGACGAAGGAGCAGCTCTTGCACCCCTCGTCCCAAGCGGGTCGAACACGAAGTAATAGACGAAAAGATGCCGCTTGCCTTGGAACAGATCACTCCGGCAGCGCGCCGAACAGGAACGTCGTCTCCATCAACGGTCCGGGTCGTCCGAGTGCGCCAAACCAACGACCGAAGATCTCCCTGATCGCACCGCCCCGGTAAATCTGGGCAAGCGCGCTATTCACCGCCAGCCGCATCTGCCAATCTCCGCGCGGCAGCCCGATGGCATACGGCTCGAATGAAAGCGCATCACTCAGCAATGCCAACCCCTTTGGATCCTTCGACTTCCCGACGAGGGCGATCAGCAGCACCCGATCGCTGGCAAAGGCGTCGATCGCCCCGCTCTCGACTTGCTCGAGTCCCTCCTCGCGCGATTTGACCAGCACGACCGTCGCGTTGATGACGCGGTTCTTCAGCGCATCGTTGAGCGCCCGTTCGTTGCTCGTTCCGCTGATCACACCGATCTTCTTGCCGCCTAGGTCGCTGAGCGCATTCGCCGCCAGGCTGGCCTTGACGATGAGGCCGGTGCCGTCGATGAAGGTAAAGCTCGAGAAGTCAACCGTCTTCATGCGCCCGAGGGTCACGGTACTCGAGCCGCATTCCATATCCGCCTGTCCTTTCGCGATCGCTTCGAACCGGGTCTGCCCAGTTACGCTGACCCAACGTATCTTGAGCTCGCTGATGCCGAGCTGACGCTCGATCGCGCCCACCACGCGCCGGCACAGGTCGATGCTGTACCCGGTGATCTGCTTGTTCTCTTCAAAGGAAAACGGAGCGGCATCGGTTCGGTAGGCGATTCCTATGGACTGTGAGTCTCGGATCTTCTTCAGACGTCCATCGAGAGCGTCAGCGTTCTGGGCAAGCGAAGCGAAGGGAAGCGACAGCAAGGCAAGGAATCCGATGGCCAGGAGTTTCATGGTCTTGTGGGTCCCGCGGGGTGGGTTGAACCGTGCATTCTGCCTGAGCTCGCCCAGGACGACAGCGGGTGGTGTTCAGCCGCGATTCCCGGCGACTTCCCTTGCCGGCTGATCGTGGTAGACGGTCATCACCAAGATGGTGCGCTCGTGCTCAGTCAGCCGTCGCCTCGTTACACATCCGGGTCCCAACCCCCAACGAAGCTACCGATGATCACCAACCAGCAATCGGGCACCAATGTCTACGCGATCGCGGCCGGCATCTACCGGATCAACGCGCCGATCGAGAGCTCGGGCGCCGGCTGCTTCAGCTTGCTCGAACGACAGGCTCCCCCCTCTTCCCACACCGGTCCGCGACGGATGTTCCCGCTGGTACACGCTCCAAGCGCGAGAACGAAATTGCGGCGTGAGTTCAATGACGACCCCGTTGGCGGGTTTGACTTGCCTCGTTGCACTCACCTTAGTAGAACAATTGCCTGTCGTCCCCGGGGGTGGAGTTGCGATCGTCTGCTTTGGGTCGATTCTGTTGAAAAACTCATTTCGCGCTTTTGGCGCGGCAGTTTGCGGGGTCCCAAACCATCGCCCGCCGAATTTGCCTCGCACTGAACGCGTTCTCGAGGGTCGACTTTCGCGACGATGCTGAACTGAAGCACTGCAAGTGAGTTTTTCAACAGAATCGGTCGGACTGCGATGGTCGCGGATCGGCCAACACCTGCCGGTCTTATCGCCGTGGAATTTCCGGTAGGTGGCGGAGGGCGGGATTCGAACCCGCGTTAGGGAATTACCCTAAACACGCTTTCCAGGCGTGCGACTTAAACCGCTCATCCACCTCTCCGTGGGCGCAATTTTACGCGAGCCGGGCTCCGGCCGCGCCGTAGTCGCGACGCAGCAGCGCTAACGGCCCTGCGAAAGGCAACCGGCCGGCGCCTGAGTCCGGCCGGAAGTCGGTAGATCGGCGAGCCGATTCAACCGGTCTGCTTTCCCTCGAACGCCGCCTTCAACGTCGCGATGTCCAATTTGACCATCTTCAACATCGCGTCGGTTGCCCGCTTGGCCTTCGTGCGATCGGGATCGGCCATCATCTTGAACATCACGGTGGGGACGATCTGCCACGAAACGCCATAGCGATCCTTCAACCATCCGCACGCCTCGGTCTTTCCGCCCTCGAGTAGCGCGTTCCAGTAGCGATCGACTTCCGCCTGATCCTCGCAATTCACGACGAACGATATCGCATGGTTGAAGGGGTCCATCTGGCCGGCGGTCATGGCAGTGAACGACTGGCCGAAAAGCTCGAACTCGACGACCTTTACGGATCCCGGCGGACCGCTCGGCGATTCGCTGGGCATCGTCGTGACACGGACGACTCGGGAGTCCGGAAAGACCGAGGTGTAGAACTTCGCGGCCTCCTCGGCTTCCTTGGCATACCAGAGGAACGGGGTGATCTTCTGCATACGGTTCTCCTTGAAGTAGCGGGTGAAAGGTTCCACGGGCCGCTCAGGGCGCGTACAAGTACGACCGCTGGGTGCGCCCAGGTTCCCGTCGGATAATCGATCGGCGCAGCGCCAAATCGACACCGCTCTCCAGAAATGAGCCAGCCGTCTCGCCCGATCCGCGCAACGCCATAATGCGACTCGCATGGACAAGCGCTGCATCGTGCCGGGAGACGCCACTGGTCTGGGTCGCGTCGTGCGCGCAGGTCCGTTCCTGTTCGTCGGCGGCTGCGATGGCCATCGTGATCTCGACTCCGGTCGCATCGTTCCGGAGCTGGCCGGCAACGCGAAGGCTCAATGCGAGAACGCGTACGGTCGCTTGGCGCGTTCGCTGAATGAGGCGGGTTCGAGCACGAGCGCCGTCGTTCGACTCGATCATGTCACGGGCAGCCAGGATTGGCTGCCGATTCGTCAGTCCGAGCGCGAGCGCATGTTCGGCAAGCCGGCACCGCTCGCGAGCACCGGGGTGGCGGCGAGGATGTCCGGGATCAACATGCTGACAGCGTTTGCGATCGCATGTGCGGATGCCGGGACGAAGGAGGTGCTCGTGCCCGGTCCGCGCTACGGCATGGCGAACATCGCCGCTGCCGTGCGCGGTGGCCCGCTGGTGTTCCTGTCCGGCATCCGCGGCGTCGTCGATCCACGCGATGGCCGCGCGGTTGCCGAAGAAACGCCTGAAGCTTTCGCGGCACAGACACGCGTCGTCTACGGCGTGATCGCATCGATCCTCGCCGATTGCGGACTCACGACCCACTCGATCCTGCGCATCGATTCCTGGCTTCGTGATAGCGCGCGCGCCGCGGAGGACGATGCGATCTGCCGCGAAGTGCTCGGACCGGTGCATTACGCCTCGACGCGAACCGCGCTTCCCCTGTCGGCTCGCGGCGAAACGGAGGTCACGGTTCTGGCCGCCGGGCCTGGCGTCGAAAAGAAGACTTACGACGATCGAGCCAGGGCCCACCGTCACGTCGGCAGCCGGCTTCCACTTCGTCGGCGAGTGTCGCGGGATCGATGGACCGCCTGCCGCCGCCGACCTCACGCTCATCGCGAACCCGCGAGCGCAACTGTCGCGCGCGCTGGGCGTCCTCGACACCGCACTGCGCAGTTGCGGCTCGGAATTGTCGAAAACAGTGCGTCTGGAGCTCTACTTGCGCGACATTTACTTCGCCGATGCGGCGCAGGCGATGCTGCGCGAGACGTTTGGCGAGGACTGTCCCGCGGTCGCCATGATCGGCGCCGATCTCGAAAGTCCGGTCGAGGTCAAGCTGAACGCGATCGCCATCTGACCTACAATTTGCGCGTCCGGCGCCTTTCTGCATAACCATGAAGCTACTGACGTTCATCGACAAAGACCGTGACGCAACGCCGCGTGTCGGCGCCTGGCTCGACGGCGACATCGTCGATCTTGCAGCGGCATCGGGCGGCGGCCGCACCGCGTTTCCGACATCGCTGCGATCGTTGCTCGCCGCGGGCGCCGAAGGCCTCGCACGCCGCGAGACGCAGCATCGAGGCAGCCTCTCGCGCCAAGCCGGCGGATGGCATTCGGCTAAAACGCGACCGGGTCACGCTGCTGCCGCCGATCCTCGGATCCCGAACGTCTTCTTTTGCGTCGGCAAGAACAACAAGTCGCATCTCGAGGAGCTGGTGCGCAACCAGCTCATCAAGGAGATCCCGAAGGAACCGACCGGATTCGTCAAGCTGAACTCGGTCATGGTCGGTGACGACGCGCAGGTCGTGCGTCCGCGGGGCATCAGCACGCTGGACTACGAGCCCGAGCTGACGTTCGTCATCGGGAAGCGCGCCTTCCGCGTGAAGCGCGACGACGCGATGACCTACATCGCAGGCATCACGGTGACGAACGACCTTAGCGCGCGCGAAATCCAGAAGCAGGAAGTCGCATCGGGCACGCGGTTCTGGACCGCGAAGAACATGCCGGGCTTCGGCCCCGTCGGGCCGTACGTCATCACGCTCGACGAGATCCGCGATCCGCACGACCTGTGGATCACGTGCGCGTGAACGGCGAACAGCGGATGCGCGTTCACACCGGCGACATGATCTTCAGGATCGGCGCCGTCCTCGAGCACTTCTCGCGCTGGATGCCGTTCGAGCCCGGCGACCTCATCGCCATGGGCGCGCCCGCGGGCGTCGCGGTGGGACAGCCCAACGCCGACGAGCTCTACCTCAAGCCCGGCGATGTCGTCGAAGTCGCGATCGAAGGCTTCGCGCCCATTGCGTACCCGCATCATCGACGAGCAACCGACATGAGCAAGATCACCCGCGGCGATCCGCCGAACCTCAAGAACGTCCGCTCGAACATCTATCACCACTACATCCGCGTCGACAATCCGACGTCGCTGATCTTCCTGTCCGGACAGCTGTCGCGCGATGCGGACGGCAAGCTGGTCGGTCCCGGTGACATGGCGGAGCAGACGCGGCAGGCGATCCGCAACATGCAGACGGTGCTGGAGGCGGCCGGCGGCAGCCTGGCGAACATCGTGTCGATCGTCGTCTACACGACCGACATCCGGCAATTCAAGGAAATCGTCGCGGCCCGCATGGAGTTCTTCAAGGATCATCTGCCGACGAGCACGATCGTCGAGGTGAACCATCTCGCCGACCCCGGCCTGCTGATCGAATTCCAGGCGACCGCCGCGCTCTAGCGATACGCCGACAGCGCGCTCGCACGACTCGCCGACCGCGAGCGTCGCGCGACCGCTACAGATCCTCCAGCCGCGGACCCGGGTCCCGCAGCAGCTGACACGTCGCGCAGTGCGGTCCGCCGTAGCCGGTCGACGCTTGCGACAGATCGACGTCCAGGCATTCGACGCCTTCGCGCCGCAGCGCCGCGATCGTCTGCTTCGCCGCGGCGGGAATGACGATCTTCCCCGGTGCGAGCGTGAGGATGTTGCAGCCGTATTGCACGAACTCCTCGGGCGGAACCTCGATCAGGCGGAACTTGAGATCGCGCAGATACTTGATCGTGGCCCAGTTCAGCATCGACGGATAGACGATCGCAAGGCCGAGGTCCACGACGCCGAGCATCATGTCGGGATGCGAAACGCCGCCGGCCGGGAAATCCCACAGGTCGACGTAGCCGGGACTGTGCGCGACGTAGAGCTCGACGCCGATGCTCTCCAGAATCCACTCGAGCTGCCGCAGTCCCTCCTGATTCGCCGTCACGCCTTCGGCGTAGACGTAATGACGATCGTCGAGCCAGGCGCCGGCGCCGATCTCGCCGACGCCCTTGCCGTGGATCGAGAAGAGAATGGGACACCCGATCGACATCAGGTACTGCGCCCAGCGCTTTTCGCGGCCGACGAGATAGCCGGAGCACGCCATGCGCGGGATGATCGCGCCGGCGTTGGTCACCAGGACCTCGGACGGTGTCGTGAGGTTTCGCTGGAAGCCGTAGGGACCGACCGCCTCCTCGAGCGACGGCGGATCGAGCATCAGCACTTCGACGTCCTCGCCTTTCAGCACCGAGACGAGCCGTTCGAACTGCCGCTCCATGATCCGCAGATCCGGCAGGCGCCGCTGATACAGCCGGTAGTACGCGGGCTCTTCCGCGAACGCCGGCCGCACTTCGCACTCCGAAGGCGGCGTCAGCATGACCTTGCGCAGCCGCCCGATGCCCTGCGCGCCCCAGCGGCCCCACATCGCTTCCTGCTCGCTCGCGAAATCCCGCTCGTGAAAGATGTCGGTGCGACACGGCTTTCCCGGCTCGAACCACGGCAGCTTCCTGACCCGTTCGAGCTCGGCGGCGTTTTCGCTGGCTGTGTGTGACGCACTCATCGTTGGTTCCTTGCTCGGTGATCTATCGGACATGCTCCAGCCGGTTGCCGGTCGCGCGACCGATCGCATAGACGACGATCAGCGACAGGGTCGAGCAGCGCGATCGACAGCGCCGCGCCTCCCGGATAGTTGCCGACTTCGCCGAAGCGGCTGTAGATCAGGTTGGAGACGAACAGCACGCGGCCCTTGCCCAGCACCATCGGGATCACGAACGCGCTGATCGAGAACGTGAAGCAGAGCATGAACGCCGCGAGGAGGCCGCGCGCCGAAAGCGGAATCGTGATCGTGACGTGCGCCTTCCACCGCGGTGCGCCGAGCGCCTGCGCCGCTTCGACGAGCCGCGGATTCAGCGCCTGGAGCGGCGCGAGCAGGACGATGACCGCCATCGGAACGAGGCAGTGCAGAAGCCCCAGGACGACGGAAATCTCCGCGTAACCGCGGCTGTTGAGCGTCAGCCCGAGCAGATTCGAAAGCGCCGCGACCGAAGCCGGCGGGACCGACGGCGAGCGATACCGAGTACACGCGGATCAGGATGCTGAGAAACAGCATCACCACCAGGAACGCGATCCATGCGCGGCGCACGCGCGGACGCGCTTCGCGCGCGACACGGTAGCCGATCGGATAGGCGAGCAGCAGCGCGAGCAGCGTGGCGATCGAGGCTGAGACCCGAACGTGTCCGCGAAGTAGCGCGCGTACGCCGGACGGACGAGGTCGGCGTAGTTGCCGAGCGTCAGCGGCGCGTCGTGCACCGAGCCGACGCGACCCGGTACGAACAGGCGCAGGCTCTCGTCGCCGACCATCAGCAACGGCGCGGCGAGCAATACGGCAATGACGACGAGCGCCGGGACGATCAGCCCGGCGCCCCGCGGAGCGCGCATCGGCGGCTACAGCAGCGGAACGATCTCCGTTTCGAACCGCTTGACCGTGTCGTTCAGCTGCGCGGCGAGCAGCGTGAAGTCCGGGAAGTACGCGTACTTCGCCAGCTCGTCGCCCTTGAAGGCGATGTTCTCGGCGAACCCGCTCGATTTCGCCTTCCGGTTGGTCGCCCCCTGCCCCAGCATTTCGTTGAAGTGCTGGTTGTTCTCGGGGCTGATGAAGAAGTTGAGGTAGTCCTTCGCGGCCTTCTTCTGTTTCGACGACTTCAGCACGACCCAGCCGTCCTGGTACATGAACGCCTTCATGCCCTTTTCGTCGGGCACGTGCGTCACCACCTTGACCGGGAAGTTCGTCGACAGCTTCTTCCACGGCGACATGTTCCAGAAGGCGACCGACGTTTCGCCGGTCGACATGGAATTCAGGAAGTCGGTCTCCGTCGCGGCGACGCGGCCGATGTTGCCCGACTTCGCGAGCTTCTTCAGGAGCTCCCAGCCCGGCTCCATGTTCTTCTCGTTGCCTCCGGCCGAAAGCGCGAGCGAAAGCAGCTGCAGGTTCGAGTTGATGCTCGGTCCGGGCCAGCAGATCTGGCCCTTGAGCTTCGGGTCGAAGAGCTGCTCGATGCGCTGGACCTTGACCGGCGCCTTGTCGTCGCGATAGCCCCAGAACATGCCGGCGAGGCTGCGCGGGACGTTGATGATCGCGCCGCTCTTGTCCTTGAAGAAGTACTCGCTCGGGATGTCGCGCAGGTTCGGCATGTCGTCGAACGTCAGCGGCTCGAGCCACTCCTCGTTGATCATCGTCACGTACACGGGATTCCACGCGGCGACGATGTCGTACTTCGGGTTGGGCCACGCCGACTTGATCTTCGGCAGCACCGTTCCCGCGCCGCCCGAATGCAGCTCCCACGTGATGTTGACGTTCTTGTCGCCTTCGGTGATCTTGCGCGTCGCCTCGATCAGCGGTCCGCCCCAATCGATGCCCGTGAGCTGCGCGGTCGACTGCGCACGACCCGGCAGGCTTGCGCCCGCGACGAGCGCGGCGCTGCTGGCGAGAAAACTGCGGCGAGTGAAAGTCATGGCGTGTCCCTCCTCCGGTTGGCGTCGCTGCGGCTTAGTCTCTCCTGCGATACGTTGAACCCGCGCTCGTGCGCCATCCGCCTGCGCTCGGGAATCGGATGGCGCCGATCGACTTCGATGCCGTCCTGCAGAATCGTCGTGATTTTCGTGGCATCGCCCAGGATGGCGATGTCGGCAAGCGGATCGCCGTCGACGATGAGCACGTCGGCGCGCGCGCCGGCCCGCGAGCGTGCCCACTTCGTCCTTCCATCCGAACGCTGCCGCATTGCCGGCCGTGGCGGCCTTGATCGCCGCCATCGGGCTCATGCCGACGAGCTTCACGAAATGCTCCAGCTCGCGCGTGTGCCACTCGCCGTAGGGCGTGACGGAAAAGCCCGCTTCCGAACCGGCGAGCAGCGGGATTCCCGCCTCGTGCGCCCGATGGTGGATGTGCGCCAGCGCATCGAGCTCGCGGCGCTTCACTTCGATGTAGTTGGGATCGACGCCGACGTCCCGGCCCCACTCGACGATGTTCGCCGTGAACGTGAACGTCGGGCAGATCGGCGTGCCGGAATCGCGCACGAATCCGATGTCCTGCGTCGCGCAGGTACGACGCATGGATCACCCAGTCGATGCCGGCGCGCACCGCCGCGAGGACCGTCTCGGGATAGCGCGCGTGGATCGTCGTCTTGCGCCCGAGCGCGTGCGCCGTGCTGACGACGGCCTGCATCTCCTCGTCGGAAAGACACGGTCCGGCGTCGGGCCGCCGCTCCTGCGCCTGGCTGTCGCCGCTGATCTTGACGAGATCGACGCGATTCTTCACCTGCTGGCGCACTTCGCGCACCATCTCGTCGCGGTTGTGGCAAAGCACGCCTTCGGCGGAAACGGGCATGCCGAGCCACGACGGGAAATAATCGGCGAAGCCGCCATCGGCCGCGATGTGACGACCGGCGGCGAAGATGCGCGGACCCGGAAACATGCCGCTCGCGATCGCATCGCGCGCGGTGACCGCGACGAGCCACGTCGAGCCCGGATCGCAGAAGCTCGTCACGCCCGCGCGCAGCACTTTCGCGCAATTCCACACCGCGCGCACCGCCGCCCATTCGGCGCCGCCGTAGACGTCGACTTCCTCCGCGGTGCGGCCTTCGCCGTAGCTGATGTGGCAATGCGCGTCGATCAGCCCCGGCATCACCGTCTTGCCCCTGGCGTCGATCGTGCGGTCGGCGGGACCGGCCGCTTCCTGCGGAGCGCGGGGACCGTCCCAGATCGCGACGATCCGTCCGTCCTTGACGCGCAGCGAAGCATTGGCTCGCGGCTGGTCGGCGATGCCGTCGATCAGCTTGCCGCCGACGATGTCGAGCGTTCCTTTCATGCGTCGAGCTGCGAGAGGTCGATGCCGTACAGCCGGGAGACGTTGCCCGACGTCATCGCCGCGCGCTCGGCCTCGGGGACGCCGCCCAGGATCTCGCCGATGCGTTGCCGCGTGTGCGGATACGGGCACGGCGGATGCGGAAAATCGGAGCCCCACATGATGCGGTCGACACCGATCTCGTGGCGCAGCTTGCCGGCCAGCGGATCGTTGATGATGCCGACGAAGACGTTCTCGTCGACGTAGGCACGCGCCGGTTTCTTCAGCGGCGGAAGGCCGGGAAACTTCTCGATCCGGTCCACGCGGTACTTGAGGATCGGCAGCCAGGATGCGTCGTACTCGGACAGGAACACCGTGAGCTGCGGGAAGCGGTCGAAGATGCCGCCGAAGATGAATTCGTTGGCGAGCACCGGCGCCGCTTCGCCGAAGAGATCGATGAACGAGCGCGGGACTTCGCCGCGCTCGTCGGCGCCATGGTAGGTAAACGGATCGCGCACGCGGCCGGTCACGATGTGAAGCGTCACCGGTACGCGCGCCTCCTGCGCCACGGCCCAGAACCGGTCGTAGATCGCGCTTCGATACGGCGGTGCGCCGTCGATCGGCTGCGTCGGCACCATGATGCCGCGCGCGCCGCGGCGGATGATGCGCAGCGCTTCGTCCGCGCGCCCACTCGGGATCGTCGATCGGAACGATGCCCACGCCGAGCAGCCGGTTGGGTGCCGCGCTCGAGTATTCGACGATCCAGTCGTTGAATACCTGCGCGCACGCGCGCCGCATCGCGGGGTCGGGAATGCGCGGCACCCATAGCGCGAACGTCGGGTTCAGCACTTCGGCCGCGACGCCGTCGGCGCGCATGAGCTTCAGCCGGAATACGGGATCGGCGCCGGCCTGCACGAGCTCGCGAACGCGCTGATCGTCTCCGACGGCATTGACGAGCTCGTCGATCCGCGCCGCTTCGCCGGGACGGCCGAGATAGAAGAACGTGCCTTCGTGGCCCTCGAAGCCCTTGACGATGCGCGGCAACGCATCGCCGAACCGTTGTCCGATCGATCGCGTCCACAGATCGCCGGGCTCGAGCACGTGCGAGTCGGCGGATATGATCGGCGCGTCTTGCTGGTGGTCGCTCATCGACATCTCCGGGAGCGTCGATTCAATATACACCCGGAACTTCGGGCGGGCGAAATGGCATCGTCATGGCGCGATGCGGCTCGCTTCACGCAGGAACGCCATCGCGTCGGCCGTGAATTGCGGCGTGAAGTTGAGCAGCCTGTGAGGGGCACCGGGATACTCGGCGATGCGCGCCCCCGCAATATGGTTCGCGAGGTAGCGGGCGTACGACGGCGGCGTCACCGGGTCCGAGCTGCCGACCGCAATCCAGGTCGGACAGCGGATCTCCGCCAGGCGCGATCGCACTTCGTGCGAAAGGATCGCGCGGTAGTGACCGGCGAGACCGACCTTCGACGGCGCGTCGGGTCCCGACCAGCGCGCGACGCGCAACGCGATCTCGCGCTCGATCTCGTCGTCGTGGGCATTGATGTATTCGGCGCCGAACGCGCTGAACGTCGTGAACATCGCCCACAATTCGGGCGTCGTCTCGGTGAGGATCCTGAGCAGGATCTCGTATCGCCTCCGAAGATACGGCTCGACATGCGAGAACGTCGAATAGAGCGACAGCGACTTGACGCGCTCCGGCGCGTCGACCGCCATCTGAGCGCGATGGCGCCGCCGAGCGAATAGCCGGCGACATGCGCCGACGCGAACCCCAGAGCGTCGAGCAGTCCCAGCGCATCGCGCGCCATGTCCGGGACGCTGTAGCCCGTTTCCGGGACATCCGACTGCCCGATGCCGCGCAGGTCGTACGTGATGCAGCGGAAGCCGGTCGAAAACGACGGCACCTGATCGCGAAAGGCCGTGTGGTCCATGCCATTGCCCGCGATCAGCAGCAACGGCGCGTCCCGTGCCGGTCACCTCGTAATACGTGCGCACGCCGTTGGCCGTCGCGTAAGGCATGAGCGCTCGATCGCCTCGTCAGCTCGTGAGAATGCAATCGGTGGGGCGGAAGCCGATCGCGATTCGGGTCCCGGGGGCCGGAAGCGGCTGATCGCGGTTCTGCTCGACGCAGATGACCGTGCGGCCCGAATCGAGCACGACGGCATGGTGGATTTCGGAGCCGAGGTAGATCGCGCTCGACAGCGTGCCGGCAACGACGTTCAGCTCTCCGCTCGCCGCCGTTTCCGCCGACAGCATGCGCAACCGTTCCGGACGCACGCAGAACTGCCCGATCTCGCCGTTCGCCGACGCGTCGGAGCGCACGATGAACCGGCCTTCCGCCGTCACGAATTCATGAAACCCCGGCGCTACCGGCTGGCCGAGCGTTCCCTCGAACCAGTTCGCGCGGCCGATGAACTCGGCCACCGTGCGGGTCCGCGGCGCGTGGTAGATCGCCGCGGCGCCGCCGTGCTGCAGGACGCACCCCTGGTCCATCACGATGATCTCGTCGGCAAGGCTCATCGCCTCTTCCTGATCGTGCGTGACGATGAGCGTCGTGCAATGCGCGGCCTGCAGGATCTGCTTCAGCTCGAAGCGCAGTTGCTGCCGCAGCTTCGCGTCGAGCGCGGACAGCGGCTCGTCGAGCAGCATCACGTCGGGCGTGATCGCCATGGCGCGCGCGAGCGCGACGCGCTGCTGCTGTCCGCCGCTCAAGCCCGCCGGCCGGCGGTCGTCGAATCCCTCGAGGCGTACGAGCGCCAGCATTTCCCGAACCCGGCGCGCGATCTCGTCCCTGGCGTCGCCGCGCTGGCGCAGCCCGTACGCGACGTTCTGCGCAACCGTCAGGTGCGGAAACAGCGCGTAGTCCTGGAAGACGAGGCCGACGCTCCGCTCGTGCGGGCGCACGCCGCGCATGTCGCGCCCGCCGATGGCAATCGTTCCTTCGTCGGGCTCCACGAATCCCGCAATCATGCGAAGCGTCGTCGTCTTGCCGCAACCGCTCGGGCCGAGCAGCGCCAGGATCTGCCCGCTTTGCATGTCGAACGAGATATCGGCGACCGCGGCGGTGGCGCCATACCGCTTGCTGACGTGCCGCACTTCGAGAACGGGCCGTGCCATCGATCGCTAGGCCTTGTAATACCCGGAACCGATGACGCGATCGAGGCCGGCAAGCCAATCGAGCATGAGCATGAGGACGATCGACGCGCCGATGATCAGGACGGCGGCAGCGGCGATGGTCAGGTCGAAATTCGCGTGGAGCATGCTGACCAGCGCGACGGGCAGCGTATAGCGGTGCGGATCCGACAGGAAGATGCTCACCGCCACGTCGTCGAGCGAGAACACGAACGCGAAGATCGCGCCGGCGGCAACGCCGGTACGCGCGAGGGGAAACGTGACGGTCCAGAACGCCCGTGTCGGGCTCGCACCCAGCGACTGCGCGACTTCGACGAGCGAAGGCCGGATGCCGCCCAGGGCCGCGAGCACCGTGCGGATCGCGTAGGGAAACGTGATCAGCACGTGGCCGCCCAGCAGCCGCAGAAACGTGTTGTCGACGCCGGCGCGTGCGTAGAAGATCAGCAGCGCGAAGCCGATCACGACGCCCGGCACGATGAGGGGCGACAGGAACAGCGAGATCAGCGGCTGCGCGTAGCGGCTCGGCATGCGCTCCAGCGCCACGGCGGCCGAGAGCCCCAGCGTCGTCGAAGCGAATGCGGTCAGCGCCGCGAGCTGCAGGCTCGTCTGCAAGCCTTGCAGCAGGTAGGAATCCGAGAAGAACTTCGCATACCACCGCAGCGAGAGCGCGGGCGGCGGGAATGCGCCGAGATAGTCTCGCGCATCGAAGGACATGGAAACCGTGATCGCGAGCGGCAACAGCAGAAGCACCACGGTCAGCCAGATCGTGCCGACGACGATCGCGCCTGACACGTCGTCGGCGACCCGCTGCCTGCGGTGCCGCTTGCGAAGATGATTGTGCGACGTCCGCCGGACGCGGCGCGTCGAGTCCGACCTCCATGCCGCGAATATTATCCCGGTGCGGGGATCAACCGGCCGCAGGCGCGCGCTGCTTGTGCCATTCCGTCGCCTGCTCGTAGGCGAACGCCGCCTGCAGCAACCGCTCTTCCGCAAACGGCGGAGCGCTCAACTGCATCCCGATCGGAAGGCGGTCAGCGCTGAAGCCGCACGGCACCGAGATCACAGGTAGCGACGCCAGGGCGAACGCGTTGGTGTACGACCGCCGGAAGAAAAAACGGTCGTGCACGTCCTCGACTCCCGTGAACGGCGCGGTGAGGGTCTCATGGCGCGGAGCCGGAAACGGAGACGTCGCGCAGGCGACGACGTCGACGCGCGTGAACGAATCCAGTAACTGCTGTCGCAGCAGCACGCGCGCCTTCATCGCGCGGTTGTAGTGCTTGAACGGAATGAGGGCGGCTGCCTGAAGCCGCGTCCGGGACGCCGGATCGAGATCCTCCGCGCGATTTCGCAGCAATTCGTCGCACGCGCCGGCCACTTCGGCGTCGCAGACGGTCAGATAGATGGCGCCGGCGAGGCCGATCAGCGGAACCGATATCTCCGTCACTTCGGCGCCGAGGGAACGCATGACCTCGATCGCCGCCTCGATCGCCTTGTGCACATCGGCGTGAACCGCCGGATGCTCGTGGAGCTCGCGAATGACGCCGATACGCAAGCCTCGAATGCCGGACCCGAGCCGCGCCCGATAGTCGGGCACGCGACGATGACTGGTGAACGGGTCGAGCGCGTCGTGCCCCGCGATCACGCCAAGCATCAACGCGCAGTCTTCGACCGTCCTGGTCATCGGGGCGGCCTGGTCGAGGAACCAGCAACCGGTCATCATCCCGTGGCGGCTGACGCGTCCATACGTCGGCCGCAAGCCGACGATGTTGCAATAGGCCGCGGGTGTCCTGCCCGATCCGCCGGTATCCTCCCCCACTGAAGCCGCGCACAAGTGAGCCGCAAGCGCCGCCGCCGACCCGGAGCTCGATTCTCCCGGCGTGCGCTCGAGGTTCCACGGATTCCGCGTAATTCCCCACGCCGGCATCCGTGTTCCGCCGAGCGCCAGCTCGCTCATGGCAAGCTTGCCGAGCAGAATCGCGCCCGCGTCTCTGAGCCGCGTGATCACGGTCGCATCTTCGGCGGGCACGAAGTCGCGATAGGCGCGCGACCCGAACGTCGTCAGCACGCCGCGCGTCCAGAACTGGTCTTTCACCGCGACCGGCACGCCGAACAGCGGGCCGACCTCGTCGCCCGACTCGAGCGCGCGCTCCGCCACGCGAGCGGCTGCCAGCGCGGCGTCGGCGGTGACCGTGATGTACGCCCGGAGGATCGGGTCGAGGCGCTCGATGCGCTCGAGATAGGCCCGGGTTACCTCGACAGGTGAAACGTCCCGTGTGCGGATCGCGCGGGCGATGTCGATCGCCGAAAGGAACGCGATCTCGTCATCCCGCATCGCCGCTCGCATCAGGAAATACGGCAATGGGCTCGATGTCCGACAGATCGATGGCGGCGAGCCGGTCCAATTCCGAAAGCAATGCGTCGAACCGGTCGCAGACCTCCTGCGCCTCGGCCGGAACGATCGCGATTCCGGACAGCCGCGCCAGCTCGAAGATCCGGTCCAGCTTCGCGTTCGGCATTGCGTCGGGTCCGAAAGTTGTATTAAATACCAACAATTGATATCGTGTCAAAAGCGCGAGCCCGCCCGGAATGAACGACTCCGCGAAGAAATTGCGACGCCCGCGCAACGCCGCGCCGGCTTTCTTCAATCCGTTTCCACGCTACCTGCAGATCCGCAACATTCTGATGCGCCGATTGAACGACGGTCTCGCGCCAGGCGATCGCTTCCCCACCGAGCACGAGCTGTGCAGCGAGTTCGGCGTGAGCCGGGAGACCGTGCGCGAAGCCCTCAGCGGCCTCGAGCGCGAAGGCCTGATCGCACGGCACCGCGGCAAAGGCACATTCGTCGCACGCCTGCCGGACAGCAAGGAGGACGAGCGGCTGACCGGACTCGTCGAGGATTTCACGGAGTTGAAACTCGACACCGAGGCGACCGTCATCAGGAGCGGTGTCGAGAAGCCACCGGCCAGAATCGCCCTCGTGCTGCACCTCGGCCGGGGCGACACGCTGTACCGCATCCGGAGGCTCCGTCGGGTCGAGGGCAAGCTGCTCGCCTGTCACGATGCGTATCTTCCCGTCGCGTACGGCGCGAGGCTTGGCAGTCTCGACCTGTCACACACGACGCTTTTCGGCGAACTGCGCAGAACGTTGAGCGTCAAGGTCCACGAACTCTACCAGCACATCGATGCAATGGCGGCCGATGTTGACCTGGCAAAGGTGCTCGAGGTCGAAGTCGGCGCACCGCTCCTCGTCATTCGCCGTGCCGTCACCCATCAGCGGGATGCAACGCCGACGATGCTCTTCGAAACCTACTTCAGGGCGGACCGCTATTACTTCTCCGTGCATTTGCATCAGGAACACGGCAAGACGGCCGCGGCACGGCAGGTCCGGGTCACCAAGCCGGGGAACCGTCGTCCGCGACCGCTCGATCGGCGGTGATCCATCGGGAACGCCAGCGGCGCCGGCAAACCTGCCGACCAGCCTCCAGGAACCAGGAGCAAGACATTGAACACGATCACAGAAGAACGCCAGGCAACCAGTACCGACCGCTTCGGCAACCCGCTCGATCCCGTCGTGCGCTACGCGCGAGGCCGGATCCTCAAGAGCAGTGACGAGGAGGTCGTGCGCATGCTGCGTGCGCGGCGACTGATCGGCGAGCAGGTTCGCCGCAGCGGCAAGGAAAGTATTTTCGATCTGTCGGGCATGAACCGCGGCAGCGCCATCAACCCGGATGATCTGCCGCACCTGACGAGTCATGTCCCGTTCTTCGAGCATTTCGAGGGCAAGACCGAGCCGGCTGCGCTGAAATACATGGGCGCCGATCCCGGCGAACACGCCGCCTTGATCCTCAATCGCGTGTCGGCGGCCAACTTCATCGCGCTCACGAGCTTGCTGACGAAGCAGGATCGCGTGTTCGCGTTCGCCCCGGCCGGTGGTGCGTCTCACCCGTCGACAGTACGTCCCATTTCGATGCTGGGCGCTGCATTCACGGAGTTCCACACGTATGCGGAGCTCGAACGCGCCTGGCACCAGGGCGGCGCGCCGCGCCTGTTGCTGATCACGCCGATCAGTGCATCGAAGCATCACATCCCGTTCGACGAGTTTCGGCGTGCTCTCGCGTTGCCGCGCCTGCAAAGCACGATTGCGTACGTGGACGACGCGCACATGGCGTCGCGTATCGCGTTCTTCGACGAGTCCCCCACGTTTCAAGTCGGGCCGGTCGACCTGGCGGTATGCTCGGCGGACAAGCACATCGCCGGGCCCCGCGCCGGCGTGCTCGTCGGCCGAAAGGACCTCATCGGGACGATCGGATCGCGCGCGTACGAGTTCGGCTTCGAAGCGCAGGCCGCGCAATACGTGGGGGTCGCCAACGCACTGCGGAACTTCGATCCCCGGCCCGTCCGGGAGGCGGGCGAGCTGGCAGAGGCAACTCATCACGCTCCTGTCGCGACAATACGGCGCCAAGCGCGTATACCTCGGAGGTCCCGGCGTGTCGATGTCAGGCGACGACGTGCTGGAGATCGCCCTCGAGCGCCGGCGCGACAAGCGAACGACGCTCGTTCCGGTCGAGGCGGCGGGCTTGGTCGCGATGCACATGCTGGAGCACGACGGCATCCTCACGATCGGTGCCGTGTCGATGCCTGGCAGTTCACCCGCGGTCCGACTGATGATGTATCCGGATGGCGCTCGGCTCGGAAGCAACGGGATTGCCGGCGCGCTCGAACGGGCGATCGCATCATTGAGCGAAGTCGTCGAGGACCCGGACGCCGCGCGGCGACGGCTTGTCGGGGCGTAGGCGTGCCGCGTTCGCTTCACGCCAGTCGAACAACCGCCGCCGCCGTTGTGGCGAGCGTCAACATGAATAGGAGGAATATATGAATATCGGGCTTACCTTCAGGGCGGCGTCGCGTGTTCTGCCCGCCGTCTTCGGTCTCTTGCTTGCCGCAACGTCCACGGCGGTCGGTGCACAGGCGGAGCTCGTGCGCGTGGCTGCCTCGTCCGGCGCCGAGGACGCGCCGCTTTTCGTCGGCATCGACAAGGGCATCTTCTCCAAGCACGGGCTGGACGTGAAAGCCAACCTCTTCCCCAACGGCGTCGAAGCGATCAACTCGCTTGTGGGCGGCAATGCCGAGATCGGCGTTTTCGGGACGTATCCCTTCCTGGCCGCGGTGTCCAAGGGCATTCCTCTGGTCCTCATCGGCCACAACTGGGGTGACGCGCTCGCGAGCAACCAGAGCGCCTATTTCTCTCTCATCGCCGCGAAGTCATCCGGGATCAAGCCCAACGACCTCGCGTCCCTCAAGGGAAAGAAGCTCGGCGTCGTATTCGGATCGGGCGCGCACGCGTACGTCAAGGCGCTGTTCAAGCAGGCGAGTCTCGGCGAATCCGACGTGAAGCTCATCAACGTCCCGGCCGCCAACCAGGGAACCGCACTCGCGAATGGCGATGTCGACGTCATCGCGGCGTGGGAGCCCTTCGCCAGCAAAGCCGCCAGGGAAGTGCCCGGTGCGCAGCGCGTGATGCACGGCGGGGCGCAGAGTTTCTATGAAGCGGGGTGTCTGGTCGCTCCCGTCAAGGTCCGGGATACGAAGGCTGAAATGCTGACCCGCTTCCTGATCGCGTACGCGGAGGCGGGGCAATGGGTGCGCAACAACCGGAAGGAGGCGGCGCAGATCACGACGCGGTGGGTTCCCGGCCTCGATGTCGATGTGCTTGCCGAGGCGCTGCAGTACATTCCCCAGGACGTGCGCCTGTCGAGGAATACCATTGACTCCTACCGAACGATGTCGATTCCGCTGATGATCTCCGACGGTCGCATCAAGGAAGCCTTCGATCCCGCAAAGGTTGTCGACGCCCGCTTCTACCTCGCCGCGGAGAAGCAGGCGCCGCAATTCTTCCGCGATCTCAAGCCGATCCCGGATGCTCGCCGAATCTCCCAATAGTCCGAACACACGACCGGAAGCCCGAATCGCTTCCGGTCGTCCAGAGCCGCGCGAAGCGATGTCGGCCGTCAAGATCGCCATCGACGATGTAACGATCGAGTACTACAACGAGGAGCGCAAGGAGCGGCACGTGGCCGTCGAGGGACTCTCAATGGAGGTCCGTGCGTCGGAATTCCTGTGCGTGCTCGGGCCGAGCGGCTGCGGCAAGTCGACGCTGCTTTCTCTCATCGCCGGCTTTCTGCGGCCGCGCAGCGGCACCGCGACCATGGATGGCAAGCCGATCGCGGGTCCGGGCGCCGATCGAGGTGTCGTCTTCCAGGAGTACGCGCTGCTGCCGTGGAAGAACGTGCGGGACAATGTTGCACTGGGCCTTCAGTTTCGCGGCGTTCCGCGCTCGGAGCGCGAGCGAATCACCGACGAGTTCCTGAGGCTTACCCATCTGACCGATGCGGCGGAGAAGTATCCGTTCGAACTGTCAGGCGGCATGAAGCAGCGTGTCGCGGTGGCTCGTACGCTCGCCAATGCGCCCGAAGTAATGCTCATGGACGAGCCGTTCGCGGCGGTCGATGCGCAAACGCGAGCCACGCTGCAGGAGGAGTTGCTGAGGGTCTGGAATCATTCGCGGGTGACGGTGATGTTCGTCACGCACAGCGTCGAAGAAGCGGTCTTCCTGGCGGACCGGGTCATCGTGCTCGCGTCACGGCCGGGCCGGGTCCGGGCGGTGGTGCCGATCGACATTCCGCGGGAGCGTCGGAACTGGAACGACCTGCGCAAGGATCCGCAGTTCGGAGCGCTCTGCGCGCAAGTGTTCGAGCTCGTCTGAGATCCGAGTGGGGTCGCATCGCCTGCTTTCGCGAGACGTGCTTGGCAGCCGTCCCGTGGTCGTCACCGTCCTGTTGGCGCTCCTCGGCGCCGTGTGGACGTTGTGGTCGTACGCGGCGGCCGATGCCAAGGTTGCCCCCGAGCTGCTGAGCGGCGATCAGCGCAGGCCGATCGTGGTGGAGCTTCGGTTCGAGCCCGAGAAGTTCCACATGCTGCTGCTGCAGCAACTCGGACGCGTCGAATCCGTGAAGGGCCGGACGATTCGCCTGCTGGACGTGCAACCGCAAAACATCCGGGCGTTCGCGAGACACTACTGGGTCGCATCGATCGAGCCCGCGCCCTCGCAGCCGTCCGTCGGATCGGCGGGAGCATCGACAACGCCGTGATCTCGCGTCGGACCCTCGTACGCAGCGCCGGGCTGGTTGCCGTACTCGTCGCCTGGCAGGTGTCCGTGCCGCTCGTTCACCTGCCCGGCAGCTTCTATCCTTCGCCGGTCGCGGTGGCGAAGGCGTTCGGGACGGTCATCTGGGAAGGCATTCTTCCTTCCTACCTCTTCGACAGCCTGGTCCGCTATGCCGTCGGCGTGATCATCGGCGTCACGCTCGGCGTGACGCTCGGCATCGCCATCGGACTGCACCGGACGATCGGCGACCTGCTGAACCCGATCATCAGCTTCTTCTACGCGATCGTCGAAGTGGTCTGGATTCCGCTGCTGGTGATCTGGTGGGGCTACGGATTCCGGACGATCGCGGTGGCGATCGTCTACGTTTGCTTCTTTCCGGTGCTTTACAACACGATCGCCGGTGTGCGCGCCGTTCCCCAGGTATTGGTCAACGCGGCGTATTCGTTGGGAGGCAATCGATTCCAGGTACTTTCGAGCGTGATCGTGCCGGCGAGCCTTCCCCAGATCATCACCGGCTTCCGGATCGGTGCAAGCTTCGCGTTCCGCGGATTGATCTTCGCGGAAATGATCGCGGCAACGTCCGGCCTGGGCTACCTGATCGCCGACAGCGCCTCCGTACAGCAAACCGACCGCACGATCGTCGGCATGATCTGCATGGGCCTGCTGTGGCTGTTCATCGACAGCGTGTACCTGAAGCCGTTCGAGAGAGCGACCGTTCGGCGCTGGGGCACGGTGCTCAGCGCGCAGGCGCGCCAATAGCGACGTGTCGATGCGAAGGCGTTACCTCGGCGTCATTCCGTTCGTCGTGTTGCTGGCGGCGTGGATGCTCGCGCCGCACCTCGTCGACTACCCGCCGTACGTGTTGCCGTCCGCGGGCGCCGTGTGGCAGCAGTTCGTCAAGTCGGTGCTCGACGGGTCACTGGTCTCGGCCGTCGGCGACAGCCTGTTGCGCCTGCTCGTCGGGTTCCTGGTCGGCAACGCCGTCGCAGTGCCGCTGGGTATCGCCATCGCGATGAACCGCACCGCGTCAGACGCGCTGCAGCCGGTTCTGTCGTTCTTCCAGTCGATCGCGGGCGTCGCCTGGGTGCCGCTGGCGATCGTCTGGTTCGGCATTGGAATGGGGTCGGTCGTCTTCGTCGTCGCCAACACCATCTTCTTCAGCAGCATCTACAACGTCGTGATCGGCGTCGAGATGATTCCCGATGTTCTCCATCGCGCCGTCCGCAGCCATGGAGCGAATCGTCGGCAGGAACTGCTCCACCTCGTGCTCCCCGGCGCGCTCGCGCAGATCATCGTCGGGCTGCGCACCTCGATGGCCTACGGCTGGCGGGCGCTGGTCGGCGCGGAGATTCTCGCCGGTACCAGCGGGCTCGGATTCATGGTGATGGATGCGAAGCAGTACTACCAGACCGACGTGATCATCATCGGAATGCTGGTCATCGGCGCGCTCTGGATGATCATCGACCGCCTGCTGTTCGGCCGCATCGAAGCGCGGACGATCCAGCGATGGGGTTTGCTTCAGCGATAGCTGCGCGCGATGAGCGCGAAGTTTTCGACTCGATCACCCGGCATAAGGATGAGTGGCGATCCAGTGGCGGGCAATGTCTTCCCGCCGGCAGATCCACACATCTTCACGACTCTGGATGTAATCGAGGGCGCGCGCGAGCGCGGCGGCACGACCGGGGCGGCCGATCAGACGCGGATGCAGGCCCATTGACATCATCCTTGGCGTCGCTGCGCCTTCCGCGTACAGAAAATCGAACGAGTCGCGCACATAGGAAAGGTAATCCTCTCCGCTCGCGAATCCCGCCGGATTGACGAACTTGGTGTCGTTGACGTCGCTGGTGTACGGAATGACGAGATGCGGTCGTCCGTCGACCGTAACCCAGTACGGCAGTTCGTCGTTGTAGGCGTCGCTGTCGTAGAGGAATCCCCCGTGCTCGACGAGGAGATGGCGCGTGTTCACGCTCGGACCGTAGCGGCAGTACCAGCCGAGCGGGCGCGCTCCCGTCGTGCGGGTCAGCGACTGCACTGCGCGACGGATGCGGTCACGCTCCTCCTCCTCGCTCAGCAGCCAATGCTTTTCCCATCGCCAGCCGTGGCAACAGATGTCGTGGCCGGCGGCCACGATCGCGGCGGCCGCCTGGGGATTCCGCTCCAACGCCAGCGCGCAGCCGAACACCGTGATTTTCATATCGCGCTCGGCAAACATCCGCATCAAACGCCAGAAACCTACCCGGCTCCCGAACTCGTACGCTGATTCCGAGCGAGGTCGCGCGTGCCCTGCGGTACGGCGCTCGGCGTTTCCGTGAGCTGGTTTTCCGAAAACCCGTCGCCGTCGGGGATCGAATATTCGGATCCCTCCTCGTAGTTCATCACGATCTGTACCGCGATGCGCGCGCCGCCGGGCCACTTGGGGTCCGGCGGGCGACTTCCATATCCGATCAGATCGCGGGTATAACGGTCGGACATCGATCGGTCGTCGAGAGGGAACGAGTCGTCGAGATCGCAAGCACGATATCACGGGCGCATGCCTGCGGCGTCGAACCCGCCGGTTTGTAGTCCATGGTTGCGCGCTACTACACTTCCGATTCGGCTTCGAGCGAACGCCGCCGCGCGTCCCTTCGAGGACCATAACCCTGGAGGCAACCATGACATTTTCGAGCAAGCGGTCATTGCTGAAGATCCTGGCGCTCGTCAGCGCTGCTTACAGCCGGAACAGCCCAGGCGGCCGGCAGGTACGTGCTGATCAGCCACGCGCCCGACTCCGACTCGTGGTGGAACACGATCAAGAATTCGATCAAGCAGGCGGGCGAGGATTACAGCGTCACCGTCGACTACCGCAACCCGCCGTCCGGCGATCTCGCCGACATGGCGCGACTGATCGAGCAGGCGGCCGCCGCCGGCTACGACGGCGTGATCGTGACGATCGCCGACTTCAACGTGCTGCAGGGCGCCATCGGCAAGGTCACTGCGAAGAAGATTCCGCTGATCACGATCAACTCCGGAACCACCGAACAGAGCGAGAAGCTCGGCGCGATCATGCACGTGGGGCAGCCCGAGTACGCCGCCGGCAAAGGTGCGGGTGAGCGCGCCAAGTCCGCCGGCGTGAAGAGCTTCCTGTGCGTCAATCACTACGCGACAAACCCGGCGAGCTTCGAGCGCTGTCGGGGCTTTGCGGAAGCCATCGGCACCGATTACAAGAAGTCGACGCTCGACTCGGGCGACGATCCGACGACCATCGAATCGAAAGTCGCCGCGTATCTGCGCCAGAATCCCGGCACCAACGGCGTGCTGACGCTCGGACCGACGTCCGCCAGCCCGACGATCAAGGCGCTCGAAAAATCGGGTCAGGCCGGCAAGCTCTGGATGGCGACCTTCGATCTGTCCGACGACATCAGCAAGGGGATCAAGTCCGGCACGGTGAAGTTCGCGATCGATCAGCAGCCGTATCTGCAGGGGTACATCCCGGTGGCCGTGCTCGCGACGATGAAGGAGATGAAGACCACCGACCTGAAGAAGGTCGCCGCTGCGGTGAAGGCCAATCCGAAGACGAAGAAGCGCTTCGACGAATACGGGCTCGTGCCCAACTACGGTCCGCGCCACATCTCGTCGGGTCCCGGCTTCATCACGAAGGACAACATCGCCAAGGTCGAGAAGTACGCCGGGCAATATCGCTGACGCGCCGCGCGGAGGCGGCCTTGGCCGGTCCCGACATTCCGTCGCCCGTCATCCGCGCGGCGTCCAGCGCCGCCGTCCGACGAGCGTGTGCGCGACATCGGCGCATGGCGCCGCTTCCTGTCGCGTCCGGAGTTCGGTTCGATCTCGGGCGCGGTGCTGGTGTTCGTGCTGTTCGGACTGGTCGCCGGCGACTCCGGCATGTTCAGCGCCGAGGGCATCGTCAACTGGGCGACGGTGGCGGCGTTCCTCGGCATCATCGCCGTCGGTGCGGCGCTGTTGATGATCGGCGGCGAGTTCGACCTGTCGATCGGCTCGATGATCGGCTTTGCCGGCATGATGCTCGCGATCCCCGCGCTGTACTGGGGTTGGCCGCTGTGGGTCGCGGCAATCTTCACGTTCGCACTGTGTGCCGTGCTCGGCATGCTGAATGGCTACCTGGTGGTCCGCACCGGGCTTCCGAGCTTCATCGTCACGCTCGCGTTCTACTTCATCCTGCGTGGCTTGAGCCTGGCACTGTCGACGATGCTCACCGGCAAGACGATCGTCAGCAACAACGAGGGCATTGCGCTGCGCGACCTCGCGACCAGCGACTACCTGTTCTCGACGCTCTTCTCCGGTCATGTGCTCACGGGACTCTTCAACGCGATGGCGCGCTGGGGCTGGATCGCCGCGAGGGACGGTGGCAGCGCGCTTGCCATCGGGGTGCCGAAGGTGATCGTGTGGTGGATCCTGCTTACCGCGATCGGCGGTTTCGTGCTCGCTCGCACGCGCCGCGGCAACTGGATCCTCGCCGTCGGCGGCGATGCGAATGCGGCGAAGAATACCGGCGTGCCGGTCGCGCGCGTCAAGGTCAGCCTGTTCGTCGTGACGGCGCTCTGCTCCGCGCTCTTCGCCGTGCTGCAGGTCGCCGACGCCGGCTCGGCCGCCGCCGATCGCGGACTGCAGAAGGAATTCGAGGCGATCATCGCGGCCGTCATCGGCGGCTGCCTGTTGAGCGGTGGCTATGGATCGGTCGTGGGTGCATCGATCGGCGCGCTGATCTTCGGCGTCGTGCAGATCGGCATCGGCTACACCAGCATCGACAACAACTGGTACCGCGTCTTCCTGGGTGCCATGCTGCTCGCCGCCGTGCTGTTCAACACCTACATCCGCAAGCGCGTCGCGCTCGGTCGTCGGTGAAGGACGAATCGGTATGAATCATGACGCGACTACATCGTCCAGCTCGAGGACATCAGCAAGTTCTTCGGCTCGGTGATCGCGCTGAACGGCGTCACGCTGCGCCTTCGGCGCGGCGAGGTGCATTGCCTGCTCGGCGACAACGGCGCGGGCAAGAGCACGCTGATCAAGACGCTGGCGGGCGTGCATCCGCCCGACAAGGGCGAGTATCTCGTCGACGGGCGACGGATGCATTTCAAGTCGCCGCGCGAGGCGCTCGATCTCGGCATCGCCACCGTCTACCAGGACCTGGCGCTCGTCCCGTTGATGAGCGTCGCGCGCAACTTCTTCATGGGGCGCGAGCCGCGGCGCAGGCTGATCGGCCCGTTCCAGGTGATGGACCACGAGCTGGCGGGCCGCACCGCGATCGAGAAGCTCGCGGAAATGGGGATCAGGGTGCGCGACGCGAGCCAGGTCGTCGGCACGATGAGCGGCGGCGAAAGGCAGTGCCTCGCCATTGCGCGCGCCATTCACTTCGGTGCGCGCGCGCTGGTCCTCGACGAGCCGACCGCGGCGCTTGGCGTCAAACAGAGCGTGAACGTCCTGAAGCTCATCGACCGTGCGCGGGAAAAGGGCATCTCGGTCATCTTCATCACGCACAACGTCAATCACGCGTACCCGGTCGGCGACAGCTTCACGCTGCTGAACCGCGGCAAGTCGCTCGGTACGTTTGCGAAGAGCGACGTGACGAAAGACGAAGTCCTCGACATGATGGCCGGCGGCGCCGAGATGCAGGCGTTGATGGCCGATGTCGCAGGCATGACGATCTAGCGCGAGCAAGCGATGACGGATGCGTCATCCGAGCCCGGCGGCTCGCGCGATCAGCAACAACCCTCCCCCGACGACGACGGCGCCGATGGCTCGCGCGACGCGCTCACCGGCCGGTGCGAGACGTTCGACGGTGATGGCTGCCGCCACGACAGCCATCGCGCGAAGGTCCATGACCCCGATGACCAGGAGGATCGCCATCGGACCGGCGCAGCATTGGCCGCAGTGAAGGCCGAGGCGCAGGCCGTGTCGCCAGGCGGCGCCGGCGTCGGCCGGCAGCGTACGGCCGCGCCCGGGTGCCTCCCGGCAGCAGGCAAGGTGACGCGCCTTCCACGCGGTGAATTGGAGCACGCCGGCGATCAGGACGACCATACCGACCGCGATTGGTACGACGCGCGCCAGCGCCGGCTGCTGCATCTCGACCGCCGCGAGCGCAGCGCCCAACGGAAAGGCGGCCATTCCGAACAGGGTCCACACGAAGAAGTAGCCCGACGCTGACGAGCGCGGTCAGCCGACCGAGGCGCGTCTCGCCTGTCCTGCCAACGGCCTGGCGGTAGCGCCACAGCATCGGGACCAGGGACGGCAGCATCATCGCCACCATCATCACGACCCACATGCCGAGGAACGACGCCGCGGCGCCGGGCCACGTCTGCCCGGGCATCCGCATCCACGCCATCGACATCGTCCAGCCGTCGGGCATCGGCATCCCGTCCATCGCCGACAACCCTCAGCGCTTGTCGTACTCGTCGTGGCGGCGCCACCAGACGCCCGTCTCGTTACGCCCCTTGGGTGCGCGGTCGAGCCACTGGTACATGCCCCAGAGGCCGTCCAGCCCGCGCGCATAGGTGGAATACGCGTGGTAGACGACGCCGTCCTCGAGCACGAACGCGCTCATGCCCGGCCTCTCGCGCGTGTACGTGGCCACGTCGGTTCCGGTCGTGGCCGCGATCTCGGCGACCGGCCCCTCGCCGCTTTTCGTCAGTGCGTCGCCGATCCCGCGTTCCGTCCACGCCGCCTCGCGCCGGTAGTTGTATTCGACGGTTCCCTCGCGCTGTTGCTCCTCGGTGAGCGAGACGTTGAAGTCGAAGTTGAAGTCCCCGCCGAGCGAGGACGCCCAGGGGAAACGTCCACCCCATCCGCTGCTTGAACGCCTTCAGTTTCGCGAGCGGCGCCCGCGACACCGCCGAAAGCGTGACGTCATGGTTGGCCAGGTGGACGACGGAGCCGTCGAACCCGTCCGCGATCGCCGAGCAGGACGGACACCCCGCCGTGTAGTCGGGCCCGAACATGAAGTGGTAGATGAGGAGCTGCGAGCGCCCTCGGAAGAGGTCTGCCAGCGAGGCGCTCCCCTCGTCGGTCTCGAATCGATAATCCTTGTCGATCCGAACCCACGGCAGCTCCTGCCGCCGCCGCGCCAGCTCGTCGCTGCGCCGCGTGAGCTCCTTCTCCGCCTCGAGCAGCTCGAGCCGCGCTGCAAGCCAATCCTTACGAGTTCCGGTCATGTGCTTCGTCATCGCTCTATCTCCTTTAGGTGTCTCGAGACGACCCGGTGGTCGTTCGTCATGAGATAGATTAAGCGCCGCGCTATCGAACGATGGGAGTGACAAGTGTGACGGGATTTCGGGCATCGATCGTCATCGGTTGACGAGGCCGCGTCGATCTGCTATCTTTTTGATATACTTCAGCGGGAATCGCCATGCGCGAACAAAGCGATGCTGGTCAGGTTTCGAGACAAGGATTCGAGAGAAGGCATCAGCCGGGCGACGATGAAGAAGCTCGCGCGCGCCCTTGATCTGTCGGAGACCGCCGCCGTGCATCGGGCATTGGTCGAATTCGCACAGCGTTATGTTCCGCAGTACCCTCGCGACAACGGGCCGCTCAGCGAAGCGCACCATCACGCGATCGACGAGATCGTGCGCACCAAGCATGGCGAGGCCACGATCATCGAATCGCTCTTCGAAGAGCCAACAGGGCCAACCAGCAGCTCATCGAAGGCAAAACCAGGTGGCCGCCAACGAATTTCCACTTCCCGCCCTCGGTGACATCGTCTATTGCCGCTTCCCACAAGATCTCGGAGAGCCAGGACCGAAGGCACGGCCCGCTTTGGTCATTGGAATTGCTGAATTGTCCGACCGGACCACGGCGGTCGTCGTCGCCTACGGAACGTCACAAAAGACCCATCAGCCTCATTCCGGCGAGTTCCTGATCTCGCCCGGCGACGACGTGGCCTACCAGGCGGCTGGACTGAGCTATCCGACCAAGTTCAACCTGAGGTTGCGCGCCACCGTCCCGTACACGGACGAATGGTTCCGCGTCCCGCCGGTTCCAGCCTTCGGCCAGACGCCGAAGATGGGATTTCTGCATCCGAGGCTAATGCGCCGAGCACAAGGGGCGGCTGCGGCCGCGAACCCGCCGGAATCAATTTGAGGAAGCGATGACGGTATCTCCTTCACACCGCACGGTCCCCGGGTTGGCCGCGATGGCACGCGCCGGCGAAAAGATCGCGATGCTCACCTGCTACGACGCAAGCTTCGCAGCGCTGCTCGATCGAGCCGGCGTCGATGTGATGCTTGTCGGGGATTCACTGGGCATGGTCATCGGCGGCCATGCGTCGACACTGCCGGTCACGCTCGAGGATATGGTCTATCACACGCGCTGCGTGGCGATGGGCGCGAAGGCGGCACTCGTCATCGCCGACCTGTCGTTCGGGAGTTATCAGGCGAGCCCACAGCAGGCTTATGGCAGTGCCGCCCGGCTGATGGCCGCGGGAGCGCAGATGGTGAAGCTCGAGGGAGGTGCGTGGCTTGCACCGACGGTCGAGTTTCTGGTCGCACGTGGCATTCCGGTGTGCGGCCACCTCGGACTGCAACCGCAATCGGTTCATCGCCTCGGCGGCTACAAGGTGCAGGGCAAGACGGAGGAATCGGCGCGGGAGCTCCGCGATGACGCACGCCGGCTCGCCGGCGCCGGCGTTGCGCTTTTGGTGCTCGAAATGGTGCCGACAGCGCTTGCGACGGAGCTGACCGCCGAGCTTTCGGTGCCGACGATCGGCATCGGCGCCGGGCCCGGCTGCTCGGGCCAGGTACTCGTGCTTTACGACATGCTCGGCATTTACCCCGGCAAAACGATGCGCTTCGTCCGCAACTTCATGACCGGCAGTAACGGTATCGAGGCCGCGGTTGCGGCGTTCGTGCAGGCTGTGAAGGACGGCAGCTTTCCTGGCCCCGAGCATTGCATGTGAGCGACAGGAATTTTGCAGTCATGATGCGCACCAAGATGCCGGCGCATGATGTCGCCGCCGAAGGCGATAGGCGCAACCAGCGCGATGGCCTGCCCGACGCCACAGACGCTACGCCGTATCACCGAACGCGAGCCTGAACGCCTCCGCTTCCCGCAGTGCTGCTCCTTCCGCGGCGAGCCGCGCGCGCTCCCCAATCGGGAGGCCGGCGGCCAGCAGCGGGTCGAGGCGCCCGACAAGCAGTGGCGCATCGACGCTCGCGTTCTCGCCGATGCGCGCTCGAATGGCGTCGTCGAATCCCACGACGCGCGCGGCCACGTCCAGCCGTCCGCGCAACGCATTGACGCCAGCGTCGTAGCTTTCGCGCCGGACTGATGGCACTGGACGCGGTTAGGAATCGATAAATGGGAACCACTGATATGTTCCCATCATGGGAACCTTGTGCTATGCTTTGACGTCAAATGACGACCGGACCCGAGCATGACGATCGTCGGGCGCGACAAGCTCGAGGACTTTCGCAACCGGCACGCGGATGCGCGAAAGCCCATCGAAAATTGGCTGGCCGAGGCGGAGACATCGCAATGGGTGACGCCGAAGCAGATCAAGGATCGTTACGCGTCCGCGAGTTTTCTGGCCGGGAATATCGTGATCTTCAATATCAAGGGTAACGACTATCGTCTCGAAGCGACTGTCGCGTATCGAACCGCCATCGTCGTGGTCGACTGGATAGGCACCCACGCCGAGTACGATGCGCGCAACAGACGGCGCTAAGCAGGAGATGACCATGGAACCGCGGATCATCAAAACCGAAGAGCAGTATCGGCGCTATCTCGATGAGGTCGCGCGACTCGCGGCGAACGATCCAGATGCCGATACGGACGACGGAGCGCGGCTGGAACTGCTTGCCAAGCTCGTCGAAGATTACGAGAAGACACGTTTTCATTTCGCGCAACCTGATCCGGTCGAAGCGATACTGTTTCGAATGGAGCAGCAGGGATTGCGCCAGAAAGACATCGCGGATCTGCTTGGCGGAAAGAACCGTGCGTCCGAAGTCCTCGCGCGAAAGAGGCCTTTGACGCTCTCCATGATCCGGGCGCTTCATGAACGCCTGGCTATTTCTCCCGACTTGCTTATTCGCGAACCTGCCGCGAACTATGCCGTTGCCCAGGACGTTCCCGAAGCCGATGTTCCGGTCGCGCTGCTCGCCAAACGCGGGTGGATTGATTCAGATGTGTCGGTCTCCGATCTGCTGAAGCGTTTTTCCGCCCCGGCCGGAAACCCGGTATTGATGCGGCACACGGCTACCTTCGGCGCAAACGCGCGCACGAATCGAACGCATGTATGGCTTTGGCTCTCGCGTGTGCGTGAAGTCGCACAATCGCGCACTGCGGTCTGCCGTAGGTTCAGCCGGGCGAACCTCAACGAGGATGCACTCAAATATCTTGCGAAACTGAGCTGGATGGACCAGGGACCGCGGCTGGCGAGAGATTTTCTGGAAGAGCGCGGCATCGCGCTGGTCATCGAGCCTCACCTTCCCTCGACGCATCTCGATGGGGCTGCTTTGCTAGGACGAAGCGGAGCGCCGATTATCGGATTGACGATTCGAGAGGACCGGCTGGACAATTTCTGGTTCACGCTGATGCATGAGCTTGTGCACGCGTGGAAGCATTTGAACAATGACAATCGCCGCGCCATCGCCGACGAAAACCTCGAGAAGGCCGACCAAACCGACGCCCTCGAGCGCGAAGCCAACGAGCGCGCCGCCGAGATCTTCATTCCCAAGTCCGTATGGCGCCGAAGCGAAGCATGTCGGAAGCCCTCAGCAAAGGCAATCAATGCGCTAGCCGCTGAATTGCAAATCAGCCCGGCGATCGTGGCAGGCCGAGTGCGCTACGAACGACGCAATTTCGCGTTGTTCTCCGGATTGGTCGGTGTTCGGCAAGTTCGCCGCCTCTTCCCCGAAGTAAAGTGGCCCTGATTCTCATGTAACTGGATAACGCCCGAGCGCAGCGGCTTCGGGAGCGGCCCGCACGCGCTGTCTCCGCCCGATGTTGCACGAGTAGCGCAATTGGCGGAGGATGCGCTGGCCGTCGGTGCCCCGTCCGGCACCGATCAGGTGGCCGGCCTGCTGGCGGGCATACCGGCATGGCTTCCCTCCGTATCCGTCCGATGAGCGTCCGGATGACGACTGACATCAGGTTTCGGGTCTTCGCCAATCTCTACAAGGATTCGGTCGCGCTGATGCAGGTCGGCGCCGCGCTGCGCAAGCGGCCCGGCATCGTCGAGGCGTCGTGCATCATGGCGACGCCGGCCAACCTCGCGCAGTTGCAGCACGCGGACCTGTCGGTCGACGCCGGCGTCCATCCTTCGGATCTGCTGGTCGTCGTTCGCGGCGACGCGCAAGCGTGCGACGACGCGCTCGACGCCGCGCAGGCGCTGCTGCAGAGCGCACCGGCCGATGGCGAAGAACGCGGCGCGTTCTCGATGCCGCTGACGAGCATCGCCGCGGGCGTCGAGCAATCCCCGGACGCCGATCTCGCGCTGATTTCGGTGCCCGGCGACTACGCCGCCGCCGAGGCGATGAAGGCGCTGTCGCTGGGCTTGCACGTGATGCTGTTCTCCGACAACGTCGGCATCGAGCGAGGAGCTCGCGATCAAGCGTCATGCGGACGCGCCGCGGCCTGCTCGTCATGGGTCCCGACTGCGGAACGGCGATCATCAACGGCATCCCGCTCGGCTTCGCCAACGTCGTGCGGCGCGGCAGACATCGGCCTCGTCGCCGCGTCCGGCACCGGGCTTGCAGGAGGTGACCTGCCGCATCCACAACCTCGGCGCCGGCGTGTAGCCAGGCGATCGGCACCGGCGGCCGCGATCTGCAGCGACGAGATCGGCGGCATCACGATGCTGCACGGCGCTGCGCGCGCTCGCCGACGATGACGAGACGCGCGTGATCGTGTTGATCTCCAAGCCGCCGTCGCCGGCGATCGCCGCGCGCATCCTCGCGCTCGCCGCGGCGCTGCGGGCAAGCCGACCGTCGTGCATTTTCTCGGCGCCGCGCCCGGTACGGTGCAGCGGCGCGGGCCTGCACGCGGCCGCAATCGCTGGCGGCACGCCGCCGACATCGCGGTCGCGCTCGCGCAGCGGCGAGCCGAACGCACGGCTTCCGCCACGATGCCGCCGAACGAGTCGCGTCTCGGTCGACGAACACGCGCTCGATGGCCTCGCGCACACGCAGCGCACCGTGCGCGGGACTGTTCACCGGCGGCACGTTCTGCTACGAGGCGCAGCTCGCGTTCCTGCGCCGCGGGCTGCCGTGCCGCTCGAACGCGCCCGCGCAGGGCGCGACTGCCGCTCGACGGCGAGCGACGCCGATGGCCACGTCTTCATCGACATGGGCGACGACGAGTACACGCGCGGGCGGCCGCACCCGATGATCGATCCGTCGCTGCGCAACGCGGCGATTCGCGACGCAGGGCGCCGACCCGCACGTCGCCGATCCTGCTGTTCGACGTCGTGCTCGGCTTCGGGTCGCATCCGAGATCCGGCCGACGACCTCGCCGACGCGCTGCGCGGACGCGCAGCGCGCGGCGCGCGCGCAAGGGCGCACGCTGGCGCTGATCGGCCACGTCTGCGGCACCGATGGCGATCCGCAGGACCGGGCGGCGCAGGTTCGCACGCTCGAAGTCCGCCGGTGCGATCATCGCCGACAGCAACATCGAGGCGGCGGCGCTCGCGGCGCAGCTCGCGCTGCAGCTCGCCGAGCGAAGCGCGGCGCAAACGCGATGAAGACGCTGTTCAAGGACACGCTGACGGTCGTCAACGTCGGCCTCGCCGGCTTCGGCGACAACATCGTCGCCGCCGGCGGCGAATGCGTCGCGCTCGCGTGGCAGCCGCCCGCGCTCGGCGATCGCGACGCGGCCTGGGCGCTCGCGCAGATCTTCAACGCATCCGGCCATCGAAGCGCGCGAACGCAGGTCGCGTTCGCGCGCTTTCTCGACGCCAATCCGGTGCTGATCGATGTCGCGATCGCGCGCGACGTGCTGCCCGCGATGGCCGCCGGTCGCCGGCTGATCCTGCACGCCGGGCCGCCGATCGCCTGGCCGGCGATGTGCGGACCGATGCGCGGCGCGATGCTCGGCGCCGTCGCTGCTCGAAGGCTGGGCCGATTCGATCGACTGCCGCGCACGCGACTGGTCGGACGCGGGCGGCATCGCGCTCGAGCCCTGCCACCACCATGGCGCCGTCGGGCCGATGGCGGGCATCATCAGCCCGTCGATGCCGCGTCTGGGTCGTCGAGAACACGACGGGCGGCAACCGCGCCTACAGCAACTTCAACGAAGGGCTCGGCAAGGTGCTGCGCTTCGGCGCGAACGGACCGCGAGCGTCATCGACCGCCTGCGCTTGATCGCGAGCGACGTCGCGCCGACGCTGCGCGCGGCCGTCAGCGCAGCTCGGACGGATCGAGCTCAAGCCGCTGATGGCGCAGGCGCTCAACATGGGCGACGAGGTGCACAACCGCAACGCCGCCGCGACCGCGCTGCTGTTCAAGCGGCTCGCGCCGGCGCTGCTCGACGGCGGACGTTCCGCGCGAGCGGCGCCGCCGCGACGCTGAATTTCATCGCCGGCAACGACCACTTCTTCCTCAACCTGTCGATGGCCGCGTGCAAGGCGATGCTCGACGCCGCCGCGGGCGTGCCGGCGAGCTCGCTGGTGACCGCGATGGCGCGCAACGGCGTCAATTTCGGCATTCGCCTGTCGGGCACCGGCGATCGCTGGTTCGAGGCGCCCGCCAATCCGGTCGACGGCCTCTACTTCCCCGGCTACTCGCGTCGCCGATGCCGCCGCCGATCTCGGCGACTCCGCGATCACCGAGACCGCCGGCGTCGGCGGCTTCGCGATGGCGGCGGCGCCGGCGATCGTCAAGTTCGTCGGCGGCACGCCGGCGGATGCGATCCATCACAGCCTGCGGATGCGCGCGATCACGCTCGGCGCGAATCCGTCGTTCACGCTGCCCGCGCTCGACTTCGCCGCGGTCGGCCGCGGGCATCGACGCGCGCAAGGTGGTCGATCGCGGCATCCTGCCGGTGATCAACAGCGGCATCGCGCATCGCGAGGCCGGCGTCGGCCAGATCGGCGCCGGCATCACGACGGCGCCGATGGCGTGCTTCAGCGCGGCGGTGAAGGAGCTGGCGCGCGAGGTTGCGCAGCGGCCCGCGAGCGGTGGGAGGCCATGAGCAAGGGGATCGCCGTGGTCGCCGTCGGTGGCAACGCGCTGATCCGCGACAGCGAGCACACGGCGCTCAACGACCAGTACGACGCCGTGTGCGCGACGGCGGCGCACATCGTCGACATGGTCGCCGCGGGCTGGAACGTCGTGGTCACGCACGGCAACGGGCCGCAGGTCGGCTTCATCCTGCGCCGCTCCGAGATCGCCGACGGGCAGGTGCCCACGGTGCCGATCCGCTACGCGGTCGGCGACACGCAGGGTGCGATCGGCTTCATGTTCCAGAACGCACTGGGCAACGCGCTTCGGCGTCGCGGCATCGACAAGCCGGTCGTCACGCTGGTGACGCAGACGCTCGTCGACCACGACGACCCGGCGTTCGCCCATCCCGACAAGCCGGTCGGCTCGTTCATGAACGAGGAAGTCGCACGCCGGCTCGAGCGCGAGCTCGGCTGGACGATCATGCAGGACGGCAATCGCGGCTGGCGGCGCTGCGATCGCCTCGCCGCAGCCCTTGCGCATCATCGAGGCGCCGATCATCGAGCGCCTCGCGCGCGAAGGCGTGCTGGTCATCGCCTGCGGTGGCGGCGGCATCGCCGTCGAGCGAGACGGCGAGCGGCGAGCTCGAGGGCGTGGAGGCCGTCGATCGACAAGGATCGCGCCTCGGCGCTGCTGGCGATCGAAATGAACGCCGATCTGCTGATGATTCCCACCGGCGTCGAGCGCGTCGCGATCCGCTTCGGCGAGCCCGACCAGCAATGGCTCGACCGCATCGACGTCGAGCAGGCCGAGCGCTTCGCCGCCGAAGGGCATTTCGGCGCCGGCAGCATGCGGCCCGAAGATCGAAGCGCTGCTGACGTTCGTCAAGGGACGCGCGGGCGGCCGCGGCGTGATCACCAATCCGGAGAACATCGCGCGGGCGTTGCGCGGCGAGACCGGCACCTGGATCGAACGCTGAAGCAAGACCACGCGATGACGAAGAACGTGCTGCTCGCCGTGAACGGCACGCTGATGCGCGGGCTCGAGCTCAATGCGAACCTCGTCGCCGTCGGCGCGACGTTCGTGCGCGAAGACGCAGACCGATGCGTGCTACCGGATCTGGTCGATCGACGATCGGCATCCGGCGATGTTGCGCACGCCGGGCGAAGGCACGAGCGTCGCCGTCGAGGTGTGGGACGTTCCCGTCGCGGGGCTCGCGGACATCCTGCTCGCCGAGCCGCCGGGGCTTGCGATCGGCAAGGTCGTGCTGCGCGATGGCTCGATCGTGCTCGGCGTGCTGGGCGAACCGTTCCTGTGCGAGGGGAAGCGCGAGATCACGGCGTACGGCGGCTGGCGCGCGTACGTCGCGTCGAAAGGCAGCACATAACGTAAGGGAGATCACGAACATGGCGACACTCGGTGGTGCGGTGCCTGCAGGTCCGCGGCTGTGGGTGGTCGGCGACCTGAACGGCTTCTTCGGTCTGTTCACGAACGTGCTGCTGAACGTCATCGTGCTCACCGGGTTGTGCCTCGGCGTCGTTCAACTGCCCGCCGATACCGTGTTCGGCCGCATCCTGCCCGCGCTCGGCATCGCGTTGCCGCTCGGCAACCTCTTCTACGCGTATCTCGCCTGGCAGCTCAGCAAGCAGGAAGGCCGCAGCGACGTGACCGCGATGCCGTACGGTCCGAGCGTGCCGCACATGTTCATCGTCGTGTTCCTGATCATGCTGCCGACGTACCTGACGACGAAGGACCCGCTCATCGCCTGGCGTGCGGGCCTCGCGTGGTGCTTCATCATCGGCGTCATCGTGCTGATCGGCGCGTTCGTCGGGACCGCAGATCCGCGCGCTCACGCCGCGCGCCGCGATGCTCGGCACGCTCGCCGGCATCTCGGTCGCCTTCATCTCGATGCGCCCGGCGTTCCAGATGTGGGAAGTGCCGTGGATCGGCCTCGTGTGCTTCGCGATCGTGCTGATCGCGTGGACGGCCAACATCCGCCTTCCCGGCGGCGTGCCGGGCGGGCTCGCCGCGGTGATCGTCGGCTCGGTGATCGGCTGGGTCGTGTCGCTGATCGGCTGGAGCGATTACATGCAGCCCGCGGCGGTCACGAAGTCGTTCGAGCAATTCGGCCTGCGCGTGCCGTTGTTCTCGTCCGACGTGTGGCAGGGGCTCGCGCAGGTCGCGCCGCTGCTGGTCACGGCGATTCCGCTCGGCATCTACAACTTCACCGAGGCGATGAACAACGTCGAGAGCGCCTCGGCCGCCGGCGACAACTACAACCTGCGCAAGGTCCTGCTGGCGGACGGCGTCGGCGCCATCGTCGGCTCGATGCTCGGCAGCCCGTTCCCGCCCGCCGTCTACATCGGCCATCCGGGCTGGAAGGCCGTCGGCGGACGGATCGGCTATTCGCTCGCGACCGGCTTCGCCATCGCGCATCGTCTGCTTCCTCGGACTCACGGCGCTGCTGCTCGCGCTGATTCCGCTGGTCGCGATCCTGCCGATCCTGCTCTATATCGGCCTCGTCATCGGCGCGCAGGCGTTCCAGGTGACGCCGAAGAACCACGCGCCCGCGGTCGTGCTCGCGCTGATTCCCAACATCGCCGAGTGGGCGAAGACGCAGATCGACGGCGCGCTCGGCGGCGGCCGGCACGTCGGCCGCGCAGCTCGGCCCCGCCAAGCTCGCCGGCGACCGGCGTGCTCTACAAAGGACTCGAATCGCTCGGCGGCGGCTCGGTGCTCGCCGGCATGGTGCTCGGGCGCGATCGCCGTGTTCATCATCGACAGCCGGATGCGCACGCGCCGCGGTCGTGGGCGTTCGCCGGCGCGATCCTCGCGTACTTCGGGCTGATCCACGGCGCGCAGCTCGGCTGGGCGGTGTCGCCGCTCGTGGCGTTGGGTTACGCGATGTTCGGCGCGACGTGCCTGGCGCTCGGCACGCGCGAGCCGAACGCAGTGGCGAATACGTGAACCGGTATGCGCTGCAACTGTGAGGAGGCCAACTGATGAGCGTTGCCAAAATGAACGCGGAGCCGTACGAGTTCGAGTTCGATCCACGCACCACCGCGCTGATCGTCATCGACATGCAGCGCGACTTCGTCGAGCCGGGCGGCTTCGGCGAAGCGCTCGGCAACGACGTCACGCCGTTGCAGGCGGTGATCGCGCCGTGCAAGCGCATGCTCGACGCGGCGCGCGCACGGGAGATGATGGTCATCCACACGCGCGAGGGACATAGCCCCGATCTCGCCGATTGCCCGCCGACGAAGATCGTGCGCGGCCGCGGCGAGAAGCGCATCGGCGATCCCGGTCCGATGGGGCGCATCCTCGTGCGCGGGGAGCGCGGCCACGACATCGTGCCCGAGCTCTATCCGCAGGCGGGCGAGGTCGTCGTCGACAAGCCGGGCAAGGGCGCGTTCTGCGCGACCCATCTCGATCTGATCCTCCACAATCGCGGGATCCGGTCGCTGATCGTCTGCGGCGTCACCACCGAAGTGTGCGTGAACACGACGGTGCGCGAAGCGAACGACCGCGGCTACGAATGCGTGGTGCTGTCCGACTGCGTCGGTTCCTACTTCCCGGAGTTCCAGCGCGTGGCGCTCGAGATGATCAAGGCGCAGGGCGGCATCTTCGGCTGGGTGTCCGATTCGACGCGCGCGCTGCAGGCGCTGGGCGCCGCGTAATCGCAGCGGCCGCCTGAACGGCGGATCGCCGCCGCACCCGAACTAGGGCCTGTTAACGCTATGGGCACGAACGCGTCCATAGCGTAAACAGGCCCTAACTATTCACACCCGGCGAACGAACTCGGCGGGTGTCTCGATCGGATATTGCTCGCGCAGCGCGAGAAGGTCGCGATCGCCGGTGACCAGCATGTCTGCGCCGCTCGCGATCAGCGCGGCAAGCACGGGAATGTCATCGGGATCGCGTGGATACTCGAAGTCCAGATCCGCGGGTTCCACCACGTCGCAGAACGCGCGCAGCTCGAGCACGAAGCGGTGAATCTGCGTCGCCGGCCAGGGAACAAGTGCCTGAATCTTCGGCCGCGCGAGAGTCACCGCAATCTCCTCGAGCAAGAACTCCGACAGCACGAACCGAAAGCTGCCATCGCGCCAGGCACGCAGTACACGTCCCGGGACGCTGTCGGGCTTGATCAGGCCGGATAGCACCACGTTGGTGTCGATTACGACGCGCATCATGCGCGGGCCCCCACCAACGCAGGATCAGCGCTTGCGTGGTTTGGCCTTCCGGGCCGCCCGAGCCGCCTGGACGTTGCGTCGCGACGCTTCGACCGCTTCCGAGACGAGTGATGCGACTTGTGATTCGGGCACCTTCTTGCCTGCCTCCGCCAACTCATCGAGCATGCGATCGAAGTCCTCGCGCATGCGGCGAATTCGCTCGTAGAGTGCAATATCGACAATCGCCGCGACCGGCTTTCCTCCCTTGGTGATGACAATGGAATCACCTCGGTATTGCACCTCATTGAGCAACTCGCCCAGATTCTGGCGCACCGTCATCGCTGGGGCTTCTCGGATCATGGTGGTTAACTCGATTGCTATGGTTATGGCAATTATAACTGTCAATGTACTCGTCTGCAATTCCGGATTTAACGGTCAGCCAGCGGCCAAGGCAATCAATCGCTTGCCGCCGATGCACATCAACCTGGCCGGCTGAGTGCGCCGCGAACGCGCAAATCCGCCTTGTTCTCCGGATTGGTCGGCCTTCGACAGGTTCGCCGCCTCTTCCCCCGAAGTAAACTGGCCCTGACCCAGCATCAGCATCCGCGGCTCCGACATGTCCTCGATTGCGTAGCGAGGCCCATGTAACGGCAGTGCGACTCGCGGTCCTCCCTTTTTTCAAGCAGACGGATCATCCATGGACAAGAATCGACTCGAGGCCTTCAGTGACGGCGTCATTGCCGTCATCATCACGATCATCGTCCTGGAGATGAAAGTGCCTCATGGACCCGAGTTCGCATCGCTCGTGCCGCTGCTGCCGGTGTTCCTGACGTACGTTCTGAGCTTCCTATACGTGGGCATCTACTGGAACAACCACCACCACCTGTTCAAGCTGTGTGCATCCGTCAACGGGGCGATATTGTGGGCGAACCTGCACCTGCTGTTCTGGCTGTCGCTGCTGCCTTTCACGACCGGGTGGATGGGCGAGAACCACTTCGAACGCTGGCCGACCGTGCTGTATGGCGTCAACCTGTTGCTGTGCGCGGTGGCGTACAAGGTGCTGCAGACATGCCTCATTCGACATCATGGCCGCGATTCGCAGTTGGCCAAGGCGATCTCGACGGACTTCAAGGGCAAGCTCTCGCCGGTACTCTATGTGGGCGGCATCGTGACGGCGTGGGCGTTCGCCGCGTGGGCGGGCATCGTGTTCTTCGTGATCGTCGCACTGATGTGGCTGGTGCCCGACCGGCGAATCGAACGTCTCATCACCAAGCACCCCGCGTAGAAATCTGACATCCTGGCCAGGCGCCCCGCAACGGCGACTTTCAGAACCCCACGTCGCCCCTGCCCTTCAATCCAGGGATCTCCCGCGCATCATCCCGGCGTGCCGGTCGACCACAGCAAGGTGAAGGAAATCCACGGCTCAGCCCGCGGCGCCCGGCGGTATCCGCGAATGCGCGAAATCCGGCATCTTCTTCGGTTCCGGTTCGGGCGTCGGGGCGAGTCCGCGCTGGAGCAGCTTCAATGCGGTCGGCGGATCGTCCGCGTAGCTGAAGAGTGTCAGGTCCTCGGCGGCGATCATCCCGTGACGCACGAGTGCGTCGAAGTCGATGACCTCGTTCCAGTAGCTTCGTCCGTACAGGACGACCGGAATGGGACGCGGGAGCTTTTGCGTCTGCGCAAGCGTCAGGATCTCGGTCAGCTCGTCGAGCGTCCCGAACCCGCCGGGGAACACGACCAGCGCGCGGGCGAGATGCGCGAACCACAGCTTGCGCATGAAGAAGTAGTGAAACTCGAACGTCAGCTCCGGCGTGACATACGGGTTGGGCCGCTGCTCGTGCGGCAGGCCGATGTTGAGACCGACGCTGCGGCCGCCCGCGTCGGCAGCGCCGCGGTTCGCGGCTTCCATGATGCCGCCACCGCCGCCGGAGCACACGACATAGCGCGCACAATTCGCGGGCAGGCTCGACGCCCATGGCCGTCAGCAGGCGGGCGAGCTCACGCGCATCGTCGTAATAGCGACCGAGCGGTCCGTCCTTCGCAAGCCGCGCGGATCCGAAGAAGACGACGGTGTCCGCCACGTCCTCGCGTCGAAATGCCTGCATCGGCTGCAGGTACTCGGCGAGGATGCGCAGCGGCCGTGCGTCGTCGCTGTCGAGGAACGCATCGTCCTTGTACGCAACCTTCTTGCGTCTTCGCGATTTTCCCGTCACATCATCTCGCGCGCGCGAAGTCGATGAATCCGCGCGATGCGTCGGTGCGCACCAGCTCGACCCGTACCGCGTCGCCGACGTCGAGGCCTTCGAAGCCGCGGACGACGCGCCCTTCGACCGTAGGATGCGAAATGCGCACCCACGTGCCTTTCGACGATGCGCCGGTTACGATGGCGTCGAACTTCGCGCCGATTCGCCGCTGGAGCAGCAACGCCGCCGCCGACTTCTGGACCTGGCGCTCGACCTTCGTCGCGTTGTCCTCCTGCTCCGTGCAGTGCGCGGCGAGCGCGCGCAACTCCTCGTCGCAGTATGGCGGGCCGCGTCCCGCAAGCGCCGCCTTGAGCAGCCGCTGCGCGATGAGATCCGGGAAAGCGCCGGTTCGGTGCGGTCGAATGCGAGTAATCCTTCACGGCCAGGCCGAAGTGCCCTTCCGCGCGGCGCACCGGGCAACTCGACGGCGTATTCGCCCGAACCCAGCAACTTCACCACGGCGAGCGAGAGGTCCGGGAAAGACGCCGGGATCGGACGTCCGGCGCTCGACGAGGAACGCGTCCAGCGCGGCCGCGTCCGGCGCCGCGGGCAACGCGTGACCGAGCCCTGCGGCGAGATCGACGATCCGCTGCCAGCGTTCCGGCGATTGAAGCACCCTGCGCAGCGACGGAAACCCGCTCTGCCCGAGGAACGTCGCCGTCGCCACGTTTGCGGCGATCATGAAGTTTTCGATCAGTTCCTTGGCACGGTTCTTCGTGTCCGGGCGCAGGTCCGCAAGCGCGCCCGCCTCGAATACCGGCCGCACTTCGATCGTCTCGAGCGTGAGCGCACCTCGCTCGCTTCGGGAGCGCTTGAGACGCTGCGCAATCGCGTCCTGCGTGCGGAGCTGCGCATCGAGGCCCGCGACGGCCGTCACCGGTTGCGGCGGAGATCCGCCGCCATCGAGCCATGCCGCCACGGCGTTATAGGCGAGCTTGGCGTGATTGCGCACGACGGCCCGGTACACGGCGCTCGCCGTCACCTCAGCCGCATCGTTCACCATCATGTCGACGACGACCGCGAGGCGCTCCTCGCCTTCACCCAGCGATGTGAGGTCGGTCGACAGCTTCTCCGGGAGCATCGGAAAGATGCCGGCCGCCGTGTAGACCGATGTCGTGTTGGTAGCGGCGTGAGCGTCGATCGCCGAACCCGTGTCTGACCAGCGCATCGACGTCCGCAACGGCGACGAGAACGTTCGCAGCGCCGCCGTTCGCGCGCGCGACGGTGAGCTGGTCAAGGTCGCGCGAATCGTCGTTGTCGATCGAGCACCACGGAAGGTCGCGCAGATCGCGGATATCGGCATCCGATTTCTCCGCGGGGCCGTCGATGGCGGCCAGCTCGGACTGCACGGCCGGTGAAAAGTCGGGTTGCAGTCCCCGCTGCAGCATCACCGCATGGGCGATGGCGGCGAGGCGCGAGGGGATGGGTCGATCGGTCTTGTTCATCGATCACATGACGGTTGGAACGCAGCATTTCCCTGCGATGCGGGCGGGCGCCGCCGGGCGAATGAATTCAAATGCGCTCCTGATTAGCGACATTCCTCAGCCAGCCGAATGAGCGGTGCGGGCCGAGGTGGGGTGAGCGAGGCGGCGCGCAGGAGGCGGGCCAGGATGGAGGCGAGATTGAAGCGGCGATTGAAGCGGTACTGGACCTCGGCGAGATAGCGATGGGCGTACTTGGCGAAGTTGAAGGCGTGGTAGGTGCCGGTCAGAGGCGGTCTTCAGGTTGCCCAGCACCGTGTTGATCGCCTTGAACTGCGGCAGCTTGACGCTGGCCTTGCCGCCGCCGGTGACGATGCGCTCGTGCTCGGCGCCGATGATCTTGACGCGCACCGAAAGCACCACAGCCCGTCGGAGACGACGGTGGCCGAGGTGGCGAGCGACTTGGCGGCGAAGATCGCCACCGCCTCGGTGGTGAACGGCTGCTGGGCAGAAGCAGGCGTACAGCGGGCCTGCCGTCGGCGGTGGTCTGCACCGCGGCGATGAACGGCACCTTGTTCTCCGAGCCGCGCCCGCTCTTGCCGCCCGAGCGCTCGCCGCCGAGGTAGGCGTCGTCGATCTCCACGCGCCCGTCGAGCTGGCGCGAGTCCTCGCGCAGGCGCATGACCTCCATGAGCTTGTGCTTCATCAGCCAGGCGCGTCTTGTAGCAAACGCCCAGGTGGCGCTTGAGCTCCAGCGCCGAGACGTTGTTCTTGGCCTGGGTGAGCAGGTGCATGGCCAGGAACCAGCGCGTCAGCGGCAGCTTGCGTGGCCTCGAAGATCGTGCCGCTGATGAGGCTGCACTGGTGGCGGCAAGCCGCGCACTGCCAGTAGCGCCGCCCGTCGCGAACGAACACCGTGTGCACGGCACCGATCCGCAGTCCGGGCAGGCAAAGCCCTGCGGGCCAGCGCGCCGCAACCAGCGCCGCCTCGCACTTGTCTTCGCTGCCGTAGCGCTCGAAGAACTCGGCCATCGAAAGTCCGCGTTGAAACTGCACTCGGTTCATCGCCATGGCTCACCTCCTGTGTCGGATGAGCCCATTTTCGCATCCCTGCTGGCTCACCACGTGAGCCTGCTGAGGAATGTCGCTAATCAGGAATGCGCTTGTGCCGCGCGTCAAGCCGCAGAGCGAAGATAAAAGACGGGATTGCTCTCCGACACGTATCCTAACGAGCGAACTTTCTCGCTATCGGCCGCCGCGCCGCCTTGCCTGCCAATCGATCCTCGAGATAGGTCCGCATCTCGACCCACGGAATCGTCTTGCCCGAAGCGACGATGTCGGCAAATCGCCTTTCGGCAACCTCGTCGAAGTCGCTGCGCCGTTCTTCCTGTTCCGCCTTCTCGGCTATGGCTTCCAGGATGAAACCGTGCGAGGTCTTACCCGCGCGCTCGGCGGCGGCAGCGACTCGGGCCTTGAGCTCGTTCGAAATGCGAATGGTGGTGGTGGCCATCGGAATGTTCCAGAACAGGCTCCGCTCAGAGTGGCACATCGGTGCTGCACAGGACAACGTGCCCTCCGCGTGAGAGGTCCGATCCATCCGGCGGGCAAGGGGACGCGAAGATTGTGCGCGTCAGACGCCGCGATCGTTCGGGTTCCGGATCGCCTCCTTCAGCGGTGGAGTCATGGGGAAGTTGAGGTTGACGTTCTTCGGCGGAATCGGGCTCATGAACCACTTGTCGTACAGCCGCTGAAATTCGCCGCTCTTCATCATCCCGACCAGGGTGCGATCGACCAGCGCCTTGAACTCCGGGTCGTCCTTGCGCAGGATCAGACCGTACGGTTCGACACGAAGCGCGTCGTCGATGATGCGCCAGTTTCCCGGACTGCTGCTGCTGGCGACCAGACTCGCCAGCAGGATATCGTCCATGACGAACGCCTCGGCGCGGCCGGTGGTCAGCGTCAAAAACGACGCCGCGTGGTCCGGATTCTGGATCTTGATCGTCTGGAAGTTCTTCTCCTGCTCTCTGCCTGTCAGCAGGCCGATCGACGTGGACGCCGCCGTCACGGCCACCGGCTTGCCGGCAAGATCCTCGAAGCTCTTGATCGGGCTGTCATTGCGCACGACTGCGCGAATGCTCGATACGAAGATCGTGTCGCTGAAGGCGACGACCTTCTGTCGTTCGAGGGTGTTGGTGGCGGGCCCGCACACGATGTCGATCGTGCCGTTCTGCATCAATGGAATCTGGTTGCTGAGTTGAATAGGTTGAAGCTTGACCTGCACCGATGGCAGCTTCAGTTCCGCCTTGACCGCGTCCACCACCTTGCCGCACAGGTCCATCGCGAATCCAATGGGCTTTTGCTGGTCGTCGAGATACGAAAACGGGATCGACACGTCGCGATGTCCAAGGCGGATCTCCCCGGTGTCCTTGATCTTGGCGAGCGTGCCGCTCGGCGCCTGCGCCCGGGCGACGTGGGATGCCGCGACGGCGAGCGTAACGGTGGTGAGGGTGACGAACAGCTTGAGCTTCATGGATGATCTCCTCGTCTCGATCGTTGGTGTCACTTCTTCACGGGCGGAGCGCGCGCGGCGTACCCGGCCGCGACGACGTGGCTCGCTTCCGCTGCAGGGCGGCACGTGTGTGCTCGATGTGAGTTTCCAGCAGGCGCAGCGCGCGGCGCGAATCGCGCGCCGCGCAGGCGGCGAGAAGCTGGTGATGCTCGCGCTGGGCGTTCTCGCGTCCTACGGTGGCCGAGATATACGTCCGCAGGAAGTGTGAGTTCATGAGCTGCACGTCCTCGATCATCTTGACGAGGCGCGGCCGGTTGCATGCGCGATAGAGCGTGAGGTGGAACGACAGGTTGAGGTCTCGCCATTCCTGTGGCGCGTCGCTGCGGTCGTACGTGTCAAGAATGTTGCGGGCCCTGGTCAAATGCTCGCGTGAGAGATTTGGAATCGCGAGCTTGAGTGCGCGAAGCTCCAGGGCGATGCGGATGTCGAGCATCTCCTCGACTTCGTCAAGACTGCGCGACGAGACGAACGCGCCCTTGTGCAGTTCCGTCGTGACGAGCCCTTCGGCCTCGAGCCGACGAAGCGCCTCGCGTACCGGCACGCGGCTCACTCCGAACCGTTCGGCCAGAGCTTCTTGCCGGATCTGCAGGCCTGGTGCCAGCACGCCGTCCAGGATGTCCTCCCGGAGCGATCGGACGATCTGGAATGCAACGGGTTCGGATTCCGACATGGCAGTCGTCAGGGTGAGGCGTGGCACGCCTAGAGATGGCCTTTGCCAAGCTCGGCCAGCTCGGCCATCAGCGCGTCGTCCGAGTAGCGATCGCAGGACAACGTCCGCGCGTAGTCGGGCACCGGGGAATTCGTCACGCAAGCGGCGCAGATCAAGCCCGTGGCGCATGCGGCCATCGAGCCGTAACCGGACAGTGCCCCGGCGACGAATGCTCCAGGCGTCTTCATCCTGCCGATCAGCGGCCAGTTCTCTTCGGTCATCGTGTAATAGCCACCATAGTGGTGTGTTCCGCGCGGCAGTCGGCCGATGTACGCCGCCAACTTCGGATGCAGCCGGCTGGCGGCCCGCAGCACGACGTCCGGGAAGCTCGGATCGATCGGCTCGTCTTCGTGCGGATCGGTGGCGCGGTCGTTGTAAGCCCAGCCCAGCTTGATCCAGGTTCCGTCGACTGCACCATCGGGCCGGCAGTGAATGCCGCCGGGCATCGGCTCGACGAGGTGGCGCGTGCCTGGATCGGATGCCAGCACGTCGCGGTCCTCATCGCTCCATGCGATGCTCTGCCCGTCGAGGTCGATCGTGAACGGCATGTCGCGCAGGATGGCCGCTTCGCGATCGTCGAATGCGATTTTCTGCTGGTACACGCAGCGCACCGGTATGTCCTCGCCGAGCATCGCACCGATATCGCGAAGAAAGGGGCCCGCCGCGTTGACGATGCGATCCGCGCTCAGACGTTCCAGGCCGCGATCCGACGTGAGCTCGATCTCGAATGGCGACCTCGCGGCGATGCTGCGCACCTCGGCGCGATGTACGCGGATGCCGAACTTCGCGCATCGTCTCCAGCATGAACTGCCCCATCTGCTGGGCGCTGATCGAACCCGCGCGCCGGATGTGGATCACCGTGGCGACGTCGCGTGCATAGGACGGAAAGGTCTTCCGGATCAGTGCCTGGTTCAGCAGCACGTCGACGCCGTCCGGTGCCTCGGCCCACGGCGTGCGGCGCGGCGGCGCGTAGTCCGGGCTCTCGGACTCACGAATGCGGACGCGCTCGGGCGAGTCGCCGTAGCCCCGGTACAGGCTGGTGATCAGCTCTTCGGGACGATGCCGCCGCGAAACCAGCGCGTATCCGCCCCGCGTCATGTTCAGGCGCGACCCCGACTGTCGATCGATCTCCTCCATCAGCGAAATCGACAGGTCGGTGAACGCCGTCATGACAGGATGAGGCCACCAGTTGCGGTAGTTCTCGCCGGACTGGGCTGATGTAAGACTCATCGGGTCCCTGGAATCGATCAGGGCCACGCGGCGAAGCTTGTATCGCGTCACCAGGTAATACGCGACGGCGATGCCGACGCTGCCCGCACCGATGACAGCGACGTCGGCATGGTGGGTTGCAACAGCGGACACGTATTCTCGGTCGGATGCCGGGGACGCGGGCAGTATGGCTCCAATCTTGGATCCAAAATAGGATCCGTGTCAAGGCGACAGGCGATCGCCTCAGGGATGAAGGTCGCAGCGGGAACGGTCGATCGCCGCCGCTGCGCACGGCGGTTCAGAAGACGGACGACAGTTGCGGCGCTCGCGCTCGCCCGGCCGCGAGGACGGCGGCGCCGAGTCTCGCCGTCTGACTCGACGACTCAGAATCCCACGTCGCCCCTGCCCTTCAAGCCGAGGATCTGCCGCGCATCATCGGGCGTCGCAACCTCGAGCCCCAGCCCCTCGATGATCTGCCGCGCCGCGCGCACCTGCGCGGCGTTCGACTCGGCGAGCGTGCCGGGTCCGAGCCACAGGCTGTCCTCGAGGCCGACGCGCACGTTGCCGCCCATCGCTGCCGATTGCGCGGCGATCGGCAACTGATTGCGGCCGGCGCCGAGCACGCTCCAGCGGTACTGGTCGCCGAAGAGTCGGTCGGCCGTGCGCTTCATGTGCACGACGTCCTCGGGATGCGGGCCGATGCCGCCGAGGATTCCGAACACGCTCTGGATGAACAGCGGCGGCTTCACGACGCCGCGATCGAGGAAGTGCTTTGCCGTGTACAGGTGCCCGATGTCGTAGCACTCGATCTCGAAGCGCGTGCGGTTCGCTGCGCAGGACGTCAGGATGTATTCGATGTCCTTGAACGTGTTCTTGAAGATGCGATCGTCCGAGGTTTCGAGATACTTCCGCTCCCAGGGGTGCTTGAATTCCTTGAACCGCTGCAGCATCGGGAACAGGCCGAAGTTCATCGAGCCCATGTTGAGCGATGCGACCTCCGGCTTGAGCTGCAGCGCGGGCTGCAACCGCTCCTCGATCGTCATCGTCGCAGCACCTCCGGTCGTGAAGTTGAGCACGACGTTCGAGCGCCGCTTGATCTCCGGCGCGAACTCGCGGAAGTACTTCGGATCCTGCGTGGGGCTCCCGTCGACGGGATCGCGCGCATGCAAATGCACGATGGCGGCGCCCGCCTCGGCCGCGCCTATTGCAGCCTCCGCGATTTCCTGCGGCGTCACCGGAAGGTACGGCGACATCGACGGCGTGTGAATGCTGCCCGTGACGGCGCAGGTGATGATGACTTTGCGGCGCTCGGCCATGATCGTGGTCCTTAGTTGAAATCGGGTTCGTCGCGCTTGTGCTGGCGCAGCGCCAGCAGGCGCAGATCGCGCCAGCGCATCCGCGCGTCGCGTTCGGCTTGCGTGGGCGGCGGTTCGAGCTGGCTCGCGACATGCTGCACGTTCGCAGTGTCCCAGATCGAGCCGAAGGCGGATTCGCCGCGAGCGATCGATAGAACCCAGCATACCGCGCGCAATAATCGGCGACGCCGCCCGGCGCGTTGAGCTCGATCGTCGCGAATGGTCCGATGAACGACCAGCGCAGCCCCAGGCCGTCCTGGATCGTCTTGTCGAGGTCTTGCGGCGACACATAACCCTCGCCGACGAGGCGCAGCGCCTCGGACAGCAGCGCGCCCTGCAATCGATTCAATATGAAGCCGTCGAGCTCGCGCTTGACGGTGATCGGCACCTGGCCGATCTCCGTCATCACCGCGCGCGCGCGCTCGATCGTCGCCGGCGAGGTCCACGGCGCACCGCACAGCTCGACCACCGGCACGAGATGCGGCGGGTTGACCGGATGCGCGACCAGGCAGCGCGCGCGTCCGGCGAAGATCCTCGGTGAACCGCGACGCCGGGATCGCGGAGGTCGAACTCGCGACGATGGCGGTGGCCGGCGTCGCGCGGTCGATGCGCGGATACAGCTCGCGCTTCACGTCGAGCACTTCGGGCGTGTTCTCCTGCACCCAGTCCACGCCGGCCAGTGCTTGATCGAGATCCGTGACGTAGGCGATGCGGGCCGCGGCCGCTACGGCATCGTCGGCGAGTCCGTACGCCTGCTGCTCGGTGAGGCCCGTCTCGATGTGTTCGCGCGCAGCGTCGAGCTGCGCAGCATCGCTGTCGTAGAGGCGCACCTGCCACCCTGCTCGCGCGAACACCATCGCCCACGACCGGCCAATGAGGCCGGCGCCAATCATCGCCGCCGTTGAGGTCATCGATTAAGTCCAGAGTGCGCGACTGCGCAAGTCGAGGCCGTTCCCGTAGCGCCGCAGTGGGACAGTCGTGGATCGATCACGCTAGTTCTACCTCATCCATGAGATCTATACCTAATTGGCCAGCACTCTGCGTAAAACGTTGAGGTTGGTGGACGCGCGATCACGCCCCCGAGCCTCCGTTGGAATGCCGTATGTTCAGTCCATCGTACGACAGTCGTCTTGACGTAGCGACATATTGTAGCTACGATATGTACACGCATCGTCTCCATTCGCAAGACTCATGAAGCATGAAACGCGTTTCTACTTCTCGCAAACCGGCAAGTGATCTCAAGCGGCTTGCCGCTCGAAAAGACTCCGAGATTGTCATTGATGACGAGGCCCCTCGCTGGACGCCCGACATGTTCGCGAGAGCAGTGGTAAAGCAGGGGCTCGAGGTTCCACGCTCGAAAACGCTACTGTCACTTCGTATCGATTCCGACGTAGTCGAATGGTTTCGTGCTCAGGGTCGAGGCTATCAATCGCGCATGAACGCGTTGTTACGCGCCTACATGGACGCGCATCGCCAGAACAGAAAGCGTACGGGCTGAGGGTGAATCACGCGCAAGCTCCCGCTTGCAGCAGCTCGATCGCGCAGCAGCGTAGTTATCGTCTACTCGCCTGGTGAGTTTGCCACGCGCGCGTTCTCAGCCGCCGGACGCTCAAACGTGCTTGTAGCCCGCCTCACGTTGACCGCGTAGCGCCAGGATGAAGACGGTATCGACCTCCGGGACATAGCGGTACAAGGCCACGTAGCCACGCGTCGGCCGGCCTATGACCAGTTCGCGCTTGTTTTGCCGCGCCGGCCGCCCGATCAGCGGGTTGGTCTCGAGCACGGCGATTGCCTGGATGATTTCGTGGATGCGAGCGGGAGCATTGGCGACATCGTGCCGGGATAGGTGATCGAAAATACGGTCGAGATCGTCGCGCACTTCGGGCGCGAGTTCGATACGCGCCACCTCAGCGAGCGAGCTTCTTCGCTGCCGGCCGCCGTGCCGCCTTGCCTGCCAATCGATTCTCGAGATAGTTGCGCATCTCGGCCCACGGAACCGTCTTGCCCGACGCGACGATGTCGGCAAAACGCTTCTCGGCCACGTCTTCGAAATCGCTGCGCCGTTCCGCCTGTTCGGCCTTTTCGGCGATCGCTTCCAGGATGAAGCTGTGCGAGGTCTTGCCGGCGCGCTCGGCAGCGGCAGCGACGCGCGCCTTGAGCTCGTCCGTGATGCGAATGGTGGTCGTGGGCATCGGAGAACTGAAGGACAGGAATGATCTTCATGAGTGTAGCACGTCGGTGCTACAAAGGCTTGTCCGAAGGTAGGCGCACCGGCTTCAGCGGTTCCGTCGCAGGTCCGTGAATGACCTCGCCGTCGCGCGTGAACATCGATCCGTGACACGGACAATCCCACGTCAGATCGGCGTTGTTCCACGTCACCGTGCAGCCCATGTGCGTGCATGACGCGGAAAGTGCGTGCGGCTTGCCGGCGGCATCCTTCCAAACCGCGATCTTCTTCTTGCCCCGCTCGATGACGCCGCCCGCTCCCGGCTCGATCTCATCGAGTGCATCGACCAGCGATTGACTGTCGCCGCCGCGATTGAAATGCTTCGGCGCGCGGCGGGTCGGGTTGTAGAGCGCGCGCCACGGATTGGCCACGCCCTGCACCTGGTCCGCGATCAGCATCGCGGCGGCCGTGCCGTTGCTGATTCCCCAGCCGTTGAAGCCGGTCGCGACGTACATTCCCGGGGCATCTTTTGCAAGCTCGCCTGCGTACGGCACGTCATCGGGCGAGTCGTAATCCTCGTTCACCCAACGCCAGGCGACTTCACCCGCGGGGATGTTGGCCCGAGCCCATCGTCCCAGATCGTGGAATCGCTTCGCGACGTCGCCATCATTCCCGGTGATGAAGCTCGGGCCAAGCACGATCAACAGCGGTCCGTCACGGTCCCGCCCCATGCGTATCGAGTGCGATGGCTGGTCGATGTCGATGAACATCCCGTCGATCGTCGCGGATGGCACGGCACGAAAGGCCATTGCGGTGTGGCAGCGCGGCCGCAATCGCTGGTCGAACTTGATCGGTCCCCAGATCGGAATGTTGGTCGCCACCACGACATGATCGGCATCGAGATGATGGCGGGCGGCCTTGACCCGCCATCCCTTCCCGCCCTTGCGCTTTTCGACGTCGATGATGCGCGTGTTCTCGAAGATGCGACCGCCGTTGGCAGCGATCGCGGCCGCGAGACCGACGAGATATCGCGCCGGATTGAACTGCGCCTGGTGCGAAAACCGCAGCGCGCCGACCGTTGCGAACGGCAGCGGCGCGGGCTGCACCATGTCCGCGTCGAAGCCCAGGCGCCGCGCAACCTCCGCCTCGGCTTCTATCGCCGCCATCCGCTCGGACCGATGCGTGTAGGCGTAGGCGTCCTTTCGCTCGAAGCCGCAATCGATGGCGAGATCGCGCGCGAGCGCAGCGATCAGCTCCACGCCGCTGTGGTTCGCCTCGCCGTACAGTCGAGCACGCTCGAGCCCGAGCGTTTCGACCAGGTGCGAATAGATGAGCGCGTGCTGGGCGGTGATCTTCGCCGTCGAGCGGCCTGTCACCTGCCTTCCCACCCTGCGCGCTTCCAGCACCGTGACCGCGTAGCCGGCCTTCACGAGCAGATACGCGGAGGTCAGGCCCACGATGCCGCCGCCGATGACGGCGACGTCCGCGCGATCCGATTGCTCGTAGCGTCGGTAGCGCGTCGCGGGCGCGCCCGCGACCCAGCACGATTCCGCTTCGCCGGGCAACGGCATGGCTTCCTCGCGGGTCATGATGCCGTCACTTCCTGCGGCGCGACGGCGCGCTCGATCGGCCGCCGTACCGCGCTCATCCTGTGCTGCGACCACCAATCCTCGATGCCGTCGGCGATCCGATCGATGAGCGTCACTGGAAGATCCGCGCCCGTGATGCGGATCACGTTGCGCCGCGAGATCGCATCGAAGAACCACTCCACGGCGACGAAATCGAATCCGAACGATCCGGCATGCCGGACGAGCAACCCTCGTTTTCCAAGCGTGCGGCACAAGTCGTCCGCTGCCCGTTTCACGTCGGTGATGGCGAGATCTCCGCCGGGCACGAGCGCGAGGTACAGGCCGTGCTGGAATTGCCGGACACTCCTGCGGCCAAGCGCATCGAGAAGACGGCGCGCCATGCGCCGCGTGTTGCGGATGATCCCGGCGGTGCGCGCGCGACTGTATCGCTGATAGTCGTCGGTGCCCGTGAACGGGGGGAAGTGCGCGGGAATGGCGGCCGCGCCGTAAAGACGCACCGATTCCTCCGTCGCGCGGAAGAGTTTCGGCATCCAGCCGGAGGCTGCGTCCGACGGCCGCCACAGGAAGACCACCGAGCCGAGCCGGCCGTATTCGATGCCGAGAGAATCGAGCTTGGCGTGGCTGCGCACGAGCACGAGGGGGAGGCCCGATTGCAATGCCCAGTCGATGGCGATTCGAATCCGGGAGGAGTTCTGCCAGAAGCAGGTCGTGTCGAAAACCACCACGTCGATGTGCTTCGTCGACACACGGCGATAGTCGTCGAAGCCGGCGCTGACGCACGAGTCCAGCAGCAGGATTCGTGTCGCGTCCGTTGTTCGTTTGGCCGGCCGCTTTCGCGGCGCGAACGGCACGATCGTGACCTGGCGTCCGAAACTCTTCAGGAGCTCGCGAGTTTCACTGTAAAAGCCGCGCGGTGCGGTTACTTCCAGGTCGCCGCGCAACCGCATGAGCGCGGTGACGACGACGGCGATCGCGCTCATGCCGGAGCCGGTGTAAACGGTTTCCTGTCTTGCTTTGCCACGTGACCCGGCCGTGACGCCGTAGATCACCGGGCCCCGCACGCTGAGATCGGCGCGCTGATAACCGAAGCTGAAGCGGTAAGCGCCCGAGCGCCACTGCTGGACTTCAGGCCGCGCGGTTTCGGTGATCGCCCAGCTTTGCAGCGACCGCTCCGCCCGCAGCGCGGCCGCGAGCTTGAACTTCAGTTCGATTGCGTCGGACGCGGACGTCGTGTCGTCGAGCGTGAGCGGCGTGGCGAGGCACCCGTTGATGAGGGCGATCTCCCGGCCTTTGCGCGCGAGGTAGGCGTCGGAGTCTTCCATGCCGGCGAGTTGTAGGTTTTTCCGCTCGAGCTCTGCTTATCGGTACACGCAACCACTCGGAGCTCTTCCGCGGCCAGCCAAAACGCCGCGAGAATCAAGGAGTCGCGAGCGATCGTCCGGCGACGGCGACTGCCGCCCAAGATGCGCTGCAAGTTGCGTTCCGCGTCCCTGACTTCCCGCACCTCCCGATCTCACATCCACAGCACCCGCTTGCGCAGGTCGAGATCCTGCCGCAATGCCGCGGCCGGGCCGTCGTGGATCACGCTGCCCCGCTCCAGCACGCACGCGTGGTCCGCGAGCGCCAGCACGAGATCGAGATTGTGCTCGACGATCACGATCGCGAGCTCGTGGCGAAGCTTGTCGAACGCCTCGAACAGTTCCTCGACCACCGCAGGCGCCAGGCCCTCGAACGGCTCGTCCAGCAGCAGCACGCGCACGTGGCCGGACAATGCGCGTGCGACCGCGACCATCTGCTGCTCGCCGCCGGATAGATAGTCGGCCGGCGTTTCCATCCGCTCGGCAAGGCGCGGAAAGAACGTCAGGATCTTGTCGTCGCTCCACGCGGTGCCGGTGCCGCTTTTCCGCTTCAGACGACCGAGCTCCAGATTGTGGCGCACGCTCATGCCGGCGAAGAGCGCGCGGCCCTGAGGCACGTAGCCGATCCCGCGGCGCGCGTTCTCGGCAGCCGGACGCGCGGCCACGTCGTCACCCGCCAGGACGATCGCGCCGGCGGCCGCAGGAACGATGCCGATGATCGTCTTCAGCAACGTCGATTTGCCGGCGCCGTTGCGACCCAGCAGCGCGACGATCTCGTTCTCGTGCACGGTGAACGAAGCGCCGCGCACGATGTGGCTCTTGCCGTAGAACGTGTCGACGTTGCGCAACGCGAGCAGCTCCGGCGCGCGGGCCTGCTCGGCGTGCCCGCGGGGTTGGGCCGCGAGTGCGGCCACGCCGGTGCCGATGTAGATCTCCTGCACGGCCTTGCTCTGGCGCGCGTCCTCGGCCGTGCCGTCGACCAGCACGCGGCCGTTGTTCATCACGGTCACGCGATCGGCCAGCGCAAACACGCGGTCGATGTCGTGCTCGACGAGCAGCACCGGGATATCGGCAGAGATCCGCTTGACCAGATTCGCGACGCGCTCGCGCTCGGCGGCCGCCAGTCCCGCGAGCGGCTCGTCGAGCAGCAGCACACGCGGACCGGAGGCGAGCGCCAGTCCCATGTCGAGCAGCCGCTGGCCGCCGTAGGACAACGTACCGGCATCGGCGCGCTCGATGCCGGTCAGGCCGAGGAAATGGATCAGCTCCGCGGTGTCGCGCGTTCACGCGTTCGATCGCCCGCACATCCGACCAGCCGTTGAAATGCGACGGATCGCGCGCCTGCACGGCGAGGCGCAGGTTCTCCTCGATCGATACGCCCGAGAACAGGTTCGTGATCTGGAACGAGCGGGCGAGGCCCGCGGCAACCGTGCGATGCGGCGCGAGCCCGGTGATGGACGCACCGGCGAGCATCACGCTGCCGCGATCGGGCATGAACATCCCGGAGACCAGATTGAATACCGTCGTCTTGCCGGCGCCGTTGGGGCCGATCAGCGCGTGCAGCGTCCGCGGCCGAACGGCGAAGCTCGCATCGACGACGGCCTGGATGCCGCCGAACGCCTTGGCGAGGTCGCGGACTTCGAGCGCGGTGCCTTCCAGTGTCTTGTCAGGCTGGAGGAATGCCGGCAGCGGCAACCCCTGCTCGATCCTGCGGCCCGCCATCGCGGCGGCCTCGACGACCTTCGGCCGCATCGGCTCGGTGAAGCGCCGCCAGACGCCGACGAGGCCGGTCGGCGAATAGACGACGAATCCCACGAACAGCAATCCGAAGAACAGCAGCCAGTTCGCCGTCCAGATCGACAGGAACTCCTGGAAGAGGATGTAGAACAGCGCGCCGAGCGCCGGGCCGAGCAGGCTGCGCATCCCGCCGATGATGACCATCGCGAGCAGCGCGCCGGAGAACGTCACAGCGGTCGGATCCGCCGACGCGAAGCGATGATGGAACACGGACAGCACGCCGGCGAAACCGCAAAGCGTCGCGGAGATCGTGAACGCGATCTGCTTGTACCGCTGCGTCGGATAGCCGATGAACTGCGCGCGCTGCTCGTTCTCGCGGATCGCGACCAGCACCGATCCGATCGGGGAGCGGTGGAAGCGCTGGAGCGCATAGACGACGCCGACGCCCAACAGCGCGACCAGCGCGTAGTAGACCCACGCGTTCTCGAGATCGATCGCCCAGCCAGGTCGCACGCGTGACGCCGCCCAAGCCCGCTTTCGCCGCCGGTGAACGAACTCCAGCGAAACGCGACCGAGAACGTCAGCGCGGTGAACGCGAGCGTCAGCAGCGAAAAGTAGACGCCGCGCCGCCGCAGCACGAGGAAGCCGATCAGAACACCCGCGACGACGAGGAACGCGAGTGCGAACAGCGCGGGCCACAGCACGGATCCCGGAAACCAGTGGCGCTGCGCGAGTGCGGCGGCGTACGCGCCGAGACCGAACCACGCGCCGTGGCCGAACGAAACCAGACCGGTGTGGCCGACCAGCACGTTGAGCGCCATGCACGCGATGGCGAAGATGACGACGTCGGTCGCGCTGGTCAGCGTAAGACCCGCGGCGAGCAGGATGAACGGCAAGCACGAGCGCCGCGAGCGCGGCGACGACGACGGGCGAGCGCAGGCGGCTCATACCGGCTTTCACCGATCGCCCTTCGGAACTGGACTTCGCCGGTGCCGTCATTCGAAACGCTGAATCCGCTCACCGAACAACCCGCGCGGCCGCACGAGCAGCACCAGCAGCATCAACAGGTACATCGACGCCTCGGCCGCCGGCGGGAAGAAGTAGACGGTCAGCCCGCGCACGACGCCGATGATCAGCGCGGCGTAAACCACGCCCCAGAACGATCCGAGCCCGCCGATCACGACGACAACGAACGCAGCGGTCAGGATCTCGGAGCCCATCGCGGGATGCACGCCGGTGATCGGCGCGAGCAGCACGCCCGCGAGTGCCGCGAGCGCGACGCTGATCGCGACGACGCCGCTCATGTACGGTGTGAGCGAAATGCCGAGCGCGGCCACCATGTCCGGGTTCTGCACGCCCGCGCGTACGACGCGGCCGAACGGCGTGCGCTGCAGCAGGAACCAAAGACCGGTCACCGCCACCGCCGCGAGCAGCAGCATCACCAGCCGGTACTTGGAATAAATGAAGTCGCCGGCCAGGATCTGGCCCCGCAGCAGCGGCGGAATCGAGAACGGGATCGGTGCGGCGCCGAACACGATGCGCAGCGTCTGCTCGATGACCATCGCGAGGCCGAAGGTCAGCAGCAGTCCGAGCGCCGGATCGTGGCGATAGAAGCGCCGGAACAGGAAGCGCTCGACGACGAGACCGATGATCGCCACCAGCACCGGCGAGGCGACGAGCGCACCCGCGAAGCCGACGTGGTCCGCCAGCATCACGGCGAAGTACGCGCCCAGCGCATAGAACGCGCCGTGGGCGAGATTGACGAGCCCACCCAGCGAAAAGATGAGCGACAGGCCGAGCGCGATCAGCAGGTAATACGCGCCGACCAGCAGGCCATTGATGACCTGCTCGACGATCTGGGTGAAGACCATCGACAGTCCGAAATGGGGTCGGAGTTATTTTCCCGAATCGGAAGTCCGGTCGGAACGCTGTTCCGCGCGGGAAAATAACTCCGACCCCATTTCAGGCGCTTACGTCACGCAGGCATCGTGCAGTTGTTGTCTTCCTTCGTCGGCGCGATCACCTCGAGGCTCTGGTTCGCGGCCGGCACCGGCGCGGAGACCGTGAACAGGTCCCACTTGTCCTTGACCTCGGCGGCCGGCTTGAAGCGGATCGTGTACATCTCCTGCATCAGCTGGTGATCCCAGTTGCGGTAATAGCCTTCGCGCGTCTTCAGCACGTCGAACTTCGCGCCCTTCTCCAGGTGCTCGGCGAGCTTCGACGAATCGGTCGACTTGATCTCGTTCATCGCCTGCGCGACGTGCTTCGTCGACATGTAGTCGCCCCACGCCTGGTTTTCCGGGGGCTTGCCGTATTTCTTCGTGAACGCGTCCGCGAACTTCTGCGACGCCGCCGTCTTCACCTGCGAGTCCCACACCAGCGGCCAGATGCCGGTCACGTTGCCCTTGCCCGCGCCCCACGCGACCGCGGTGTCGAAGCCGAATCCCGCCACGGGATACGAGCAGACCGTACTCCATGTACTGCTTCATGAAGTTCGTGATCTGCGCGCCGGCGAGGTTCGAGACGACGATGTCGGGCTTGGCATTGCGGATCTTGAGCAGGTACGCCGAGAAGTCGGCCGCATCGGTCGGCACCAGCTCGTCGGCCGCGAACTCGCCGCCGTTCGCCTGCATGAAGCGCTTGGCGGCCTTCAGCAAATCGTGACCGAACGCATAATCTGCCGTCAGGCTGTACCACTTCTTGCCCTTCACCATGCCGTCGCGCAACAGCGCCTGACCCGCCGCGTAGACGTACATCGTGTTGCAGGCTTCGGTGTGGAACATGTAGCGGTTGCATGACTTGCCGCGCAGCTCGTCGGAATTGCAGCCGGTGTTGAAGAACAGCGTGCGGTTGCGCTGCGCGACCTGCGCGATCGCGAGGCCCGACGCCGAGCTGATCTCGCCGATGATCGCGACGACCTTGTCACGCTCGATCAGTCGCGCCGCCTTGGTCGACGCGGTCTGCGGATTGACGCTGTCCTCGGCGATCAGGTCGATCTTGCGGCCCATGACGCCACCCGCCGCGTTGATCTCCTCCACCGCGAGCTTGACGCCCATCACCGCGTATTCGCCGAGCGGCCCGAGAAATCCGGTGAGCGGCGTCAGGTGTCCGATGCGGATCGCGTCGGCCTGGCCGCGGCTGATCGCCGGAAAACCGAGCGCGCCGAGCGCGGCTGCGGCAGCGCCGCCCTGCATCAGGCCGCGACGCACGCGGCTGACCGATTCACTCATGGTGTCTCCTCCCAGGTTATGGACGACGCGGCCCCGTCGCGAGCGCCGCGGAAAACTGCGCAGTTATAAATCCGCCGATCTCCGGCTGTCCATCATTGCGTGGAAATCGAGGAAGCACCATGAACCTTCAACTCGACGGCTTGCGCGTGCTGATCACGGCCGGTGCGAGCGGGATCGGGCTTGCGACCGCCCGCGCCTTCGTCCGCGAAGGCGCGCGCGTCTATGTAACCGACGTGGACCGTGAAGCGCTGGATAAGCTGGCCCAAAGCGAACCATCCTTGCTACGGAGCGTCTGCGATGTCGCCGACCGCAGCCACGTCGCGGCGATGTTCGAAGGGGTGCTTCAATCGCTGGGCGGGCTCGACGTCCTCGTCAACAACGCCGGCATTGCGGGTCCCACCGCCAAATGCGAGGACGTGGCGCCCGAAGATTGGGAACGCACGCTCGCGGTCAACATCACCGGGCAGTTCAATTGCGCGCGGCTCGCGATCCCGCATTTGCGGCAAAGCGAGAACGCAAGCATCGTCAACCTGTCCTCGGCGGCGGGACGCTTCGGCTTTCCGCTGCGCACGCCGTACTCCGCGTCCAAATGGGCGGTGATCGGCTTCACCAAGTCGCTGTCGATCGAGCTCGGCGGCGACGGCATCCGCGTCAACGCGATCTGCCCGGGATCGGTGGCCGGGCCACGAATCGAGTCAGTCTACGGCGCAAAGGCGGCCGCGCGCGGCGTCGACTACGCCGTCGTGCTCGAGGAAGCGCTCGCGAAGACGTCGCTGCACCGGCTCGTCACCGCCGACGACATCGCGAACACCATCGTGTTCCTGTGCTCGCCGGCCGGCGCGAACATCTCGGGTCAGGCGATCGCGGTCGACGCCGATGTGCAGGCGCTGGTCTAGGCGCGGTGGCCGGTGGGAGCGCTCCGCTACGGCCACGGCAGGATACGGATTTCGATCCGGCAACCGACGACGAGCGCGTAATTCTCGATCGTCGTCAGCGTCGGACGGTGCATGAGGCCACGTTCGAGACGCGATACAGCGCCTTTGGTCGTGCCCATCCGACGCCCGACTTCCTGCTGTGTGAGGCCGGCTCGGACACGGGCTGCGACAAGCGCATTGGTCAACCGATAGAGCGTTTTGTCCGCATCCCGGCGACGTTCATAGGATCGGCGGCAAGCGGGTCTTGGCGTCGCCGTGCGGTTTTCGCACCGACCGATCAAAGCGTCCATCGCGGACGACCGTCTCATGGGGGTTCTCTCGAAATCGAGTTAGCGGAGACGCTAACCGGAATGTTGAAAGATGTCCCTCGGTCCTCGTCCAATGGATTGCGGACAGGCAAGCGGCCAATCATTGCTTGCGTCGCGCCCGGTTGCACGATGCGGCTGCCGCTGCACGCCGCGCAATACCAATGAAACAAAAATGGCCTCGCCGCGAAATTTTCCCAACGCGCTACGTCACTAGACTGCATGCCATCGGGTCGCACGAAATCGAAATTCATCCGCGACCCGCGCACAGGATGACGGATCACCGTGACGCTGTGCGTCGAGGGCTACCCGCCTGCCGGGGCGGCATACTGACGAGGAGACGACGATGTTTCGCCGCAGCACAACAGTTTCTGCATCAACCCGGGCCCGCAAGGTTTCGAGGTCCATTCGCGCGGCGGTCGCCGCTGCCTTTCGAATGCTCGCCAATGGCGTCGACGAACGCACGGCCGGCGCTCGAACCCAGAACTTTTACCGTTCGAGCGGGATGGACTGGACGAGTTGTCTGAAGTGAGCTCTCGCCGCCGCCGCTTTCGAATCTACGCCGCCTCGCTCCAATCCAGCACGATCTTGCCGCTCTTGCCCGAGAGCATCGTCGCGAACGCATCCTCGTAGCGCTCGGCGCGCATAGTGATGCGTGATGATCGGCGAAAGATCGAGGCCGCTCTGCAGCATCGCGACCATCTTGTACCAGGTCTCGAACATCTCGCGGCCGTAGATGCCCTTGATCTCCAGCCCCTTGAAGATGACCTGGTTCCAGTCGATCGCCATTTGCGCCGGAGGAATGCCAGCAGCGCCACCTTGCCGCCGTGGTTCATGTGCGAGAGCATCGTCGAGAACGCGTCCGGCACGCCGGACATCTCCATTCCGACGTCGAAGCCCTCGGTCATGCCGAGGTCGGCCATGACGTCGCGCAGGTTCTCGCGTTCGATGTTGATCGCCCGCGTCGCGCCCATGCGTCGCGCGAGCGCGAGCCGATAGTCGTTGACGTCGGTGATCACGACATGCCGCGCGCCGACGTGACGCGCAATCGCGGCGGCCATGATGCCGATCGGGCCGGCGCCGGTGATCAGCACGTCCTCGCCGACCAGGTTGAACGACAGCGCGGTGTGCGTCGCGTTGCCGAACGGATCGAAGATCGCCGCGAGGTCGTCCGAGATGTCGTCCGGGATCTTGAACGCGTTGAACGCCGGAATCACCAGGTACTCGGCGAACGCGCCTTCGCGGTTGACGCCGACGCCGACGGTGTTGCGGCACAGGTGGCGGCGGCCGGCGCGGCAATTGCGGCAGTGGCCGCAGGTGATGTGCCCTTCTCCCGACACGCGGTCGCCGATCTGGAAGCCGCGCACTTCCTGGCCGATCTCGACGATCTCGCCGACGTATTCATGGCCGACCTGCATCGGCACCGGAATCGTCTTCTGCCGCCCACTCGTCCCATTTCCAGATGTGGACGTCGGTGCCGCAGATCGCCGTCTTGCGGATGCGGATAAGCACGTCGTTGTGACCGACCTCGGGCTTCTTCACCCGCGTCAGCGTCAAACCCGGGGCGCGTTCCAGCTTCGCGAGTGCTCGCATCGCGTATCCGTTTCAGTGGTGTCTATCGAATGGCGCCGTGCGCCCTGCCGACTTCGGCGAACGCGGCGACCGCCCGATCGATCTGTTCGTTAGTGTGCGCCGCGCTCATTTGAGTTCGGATTCGCGCCTTGCCCTTGGGCACGACGGGATATGAAAAGCCGATGACATAGATGCCTTGCGCGAGCAGCGCATCGGCCATGCGTGTCGCGAGCGCCGCGTCGCCCAGCATGACGGGAATGATCGGATGCTGACCCGGCACGAGGTCGAAACCCAGCTCGGCCATGCCGCGGCGGAATCGATCGCCGTTTTGACGCAGGCGCCTGCGCAGCTCCGCACCTTCCGGACTTCCCAGCAGCTCGAGCACTTCGAGCGTCGCCGCCGCGATCATCGGGGCGACCGAATTGGAGAAGAGGTACGGGCGCGAGCGCTGGCGCAGGAGCTCGACGATCTCCCTGCGCCCGGACGTATAGCCGCCCGACGCGCCGCCGAGCGCCTTGCCGAGCGTGCCCGGTCAGGATGTCGATGCGGCCTTCGACGCCGCAGAGCTCGGGCGTTCCGCGCCCGCCTTCACCGACGAAGCCGACGGCGTGCGAATCGTCGACCATCACCAGCGCGCCGTAGCGGTCCGCCAGGTCGCAGATCGAGCGCAGGTCCGCGACGATGCCGTCCATCGAGAACACGCCATCGGTCGCGATCAGCTTGAAGCGCGCGCCGCCGGCGTCGGCTTCCTTCAGCCGCGCCTCGAGGTCCGCCATGTCGTTGTTGCGATAACGGAAGCGCTTGGCCTTGCACAGGCGAATGCCGTCGACGATGCTCGCGTGGTTCAGCTCGTCGCTGATGACGGCGTCTTCCTCGCCGAGCAGCGTTTCGAACAGGCCGCCGTTCGCGTCGAAGCAGCTCGAATACAGGATCGTGTCGTCGGTACGCAGGAACGCGCTCAACGCGCCTTCGAGTTGCTTGTGCACGCTCTGCGTGCCGCAGATGAAGCGCACCGACGCCATGCCGAAGCCGAAGGCGTCGAGCCCCTCCTTCGCCGCCGCGACGAGCCGCGGATCGTCGGCGAGGCCGAGATAGTTGTTGGCGCAGAAGTTCAGCACTTCCTTGCCTTCGGCGAGCCGGATCGCAGCGGCCTGCGGGCTGCCGATCACCCGCTCGGACTTGTAGAAACCGTCGGCGCGAATGCGATCGAGAAGCTCCCGCGCGTGGGACGCGTAACCGTTTTGCATGATGGCCTCGGGCGCGCGTCGCGTGGTCACCGACGTGCGATGAGCCCGATTTTACGCGCGCGCGCTGTTCGGCACGCGCTACGCAGTCGACCATCTTGCGCGAACGCGCGCCGCAATGTCGACCGTTGGAGATGAATCGCTCCGCACCTCTGGGTGATCCTCCGCCTGCGTCACGACCGGCGAGGCGCACGAGTCGAAAAGCTCCGTCAGCGCATCGGGAATGAATCGGCTTCGCAGCGCGTAGACGTGCCGATCGCCGTAGGCGCCCTGCTGCCGCACGAAAAAGCGCTGCGGCGAAATGAGGTCCAGGTCTTCCTTCGCGCGTGTCATCGCGACGTACAGCAGGCGCCGCTCTTCCTCGATTTCCTCGCTGCTCCCGGTCGCCATGTCCGACGGGATGCAGCCGTCGACGACGTTGAGCACATGCACGGCCTTCCACTCCTGCCCCTTGGCGGAATGAATCGTCGACAGGATGAGGTAGTCGTCATCCTTTCCCGGCGGACCGGCCTCGTCGCTGGTCGCATCCGGCGGATCGAGCGTCAATTCGGTCAGGAACCGCTCGCGCGAAAGGTACGTCGATGCAATCTGCTGCAGCTGAACGAGGTCTCCCCGGCGCACGAAGGCGTCGTCGAAGATGCGCTGAAAGTGAGGGTCGTACCAGCGGATGACCGCATCGATCTCCGCGGGCCAATCCGGCGTTTGGCCACGAAGCACGGCGAACAACGCGACCAGCGCGCTCCAATCCGCCCCGAGCGCTGCCGGCGGCACGAATGACTCCAACGCCGACCGCAGGTCCGACGCCTGCGAGATCGTGTCGAGCATTCGCGTCGCCGTGGCGGGGCCGACGCCCGGAAGCAGCCGCAGCGCGCGAAATCCCGCCATCCGGTTGCGCGGGTTGTCGGCCCACTTCAGCACGGACAGCACATCCTTGACGTGGGCGGCCTCCAGGAACTTCAGGCCGCCGTACTTCACGAACGGAATGCCGCGTCGTGCGAGCTCGAGCTCCAGCTGCGCGCTGTGGCTCGCGCTTCGAAACAGCACTGCCTGCGATTTCAACGCCGTTCCGTTCTCGCGCTCTTCGAGCACGCGATCGGCGACGTAACGCGCCTGTCCGGCTTCGTCGCGCGTCGTGACGAGCCTCGGCCTCCGGCCTGATGCGCGGTCGGTCCAGAGATTCTTGGTGAAGCGTTCGGGCGCCAGGCCGATCACCGCGTTGGACGCGTCGAGGATCGGCTGCGTCGATCGGTAGTTGCGCTCGAGCGTCACGACGCGCGCGGCGGGCTCGAAGCGTCGTGGAAAGTCGAGAATGTTCCGCACCGTCGCGGCCCGGAACGAATAGATCGATTGCGCGTCGTCGCCGACGACGGTGAGGCCGCTGCCGTCCGGCTTCAGCGCGAGCAGAATCGACGACTGCAGCCGATTCGTGTCCTGGTATTCATCGACCAGCACGTGATCGAAACGGTCGCCCACATCGCGCGCGAGCCGCGGCTCCGTCAGCATGTCCGACCAGTACAGCAGCAGGTCGTCGTAGTCGAGGACGTTCTGCGCCTGCTTGGTCGCGACGTACGCCTGGAACAGTTTCGCGAGCTCCGCCGTCCATTGCGCGCACCACGGGTACGCATCCGCCAGGACTTCGTCGAGCGACGCCTCGGCGTTGACGACGCGGGAATAGATCGCGATGCACGTGCCCTTGGCGGGAAAGCGACTCTTCGTGGCCGAAAGTCCGAGATCGTGCCGGACGAGATCGAGCATGTCCTCGGCATCCCCGCGATCGAGAATGCTGAACGACTCGTTCAGCCCGATCCTCGCGGCGTACTGTCGCAGCACGCGCGCGCCGACGCTGTGAAACGTCCCGGCCCAGGTCAGTACACCCGGCTGCCGCACGGATGCCAGGCCGAGCACTCGATGCAGGAACTGACCCGCACGGCGTTCGAGTTCCTCGGCGGCGCGACGCGAGAACGTCAGCAGGAGGATGCGCTGCGGATCTGCGCCGGTGGCGATCAGATGCGCTGCACGGCAGGCGAGCGTGCTGGTCTTGCCGGACCCCGCGCCCGCGATGATCAGCAGCGGTCCACAGTCATTCGCCTTGGCAGGTCCGATGCCGTGCTCGACTGCCAGACGCTGTTGCGCGTTGAGCGAAGCGAGATAGTCGAATGCGTCGGTCATCCGTCGAACGATCGTTCGGGCGGAGGATACCACGGCCACGAAGCGCTAAACGACCAACGACACCAGCATCGCCACCACCGCGATCGCCATCACCGCCGTCGCGAACCACCCGAGGCGCTGCAGCTTCGGCGTGATCGTGAACGTGCCCATGATTTCGGGGCGCACGGCCATGCGCATCATGACCGCCATGATCGGCACCGCGATCACGCCGTTCAGCATCGCGGACCACACCAGCGCCTTGATCGGGTCGACGGGCGCGAAGTCGATGCCGAGGCCGATCACGGTGGCCAACGTGATGATGCCGTAGAACCCCTTGGCTTTCATCGGCACGCGGCCGAGCCCGATCGGCCACTTCATCGCTTCGGCAACGGCATAGGCGGCCGATCCGGCGAGCACCGGAATCGCGAGCAGCCCGGTGCCGATGATGCCCGCTGCGAACAGCGTGAACGCGAACTTGCCGGCGATGGGCTTCAACGCCTCTGCGGCCTGCGCCGATGATTCGATATCCGTAATCCCGGCGTTGTGCAGCGTGACGGCGGTCGTGAGCATGATCGAGAATGCGATCGCGTTGGAGAACGCCATGCCGATCCACGTATCGATCTTGATCCGCCGCAGATGGGCGTGCGCGCCCCTGGAAGATCTGCGCAACGGCTCCTCGCCGTCCGTGGCGCGCTGCTCCTCGACCTCCTGGGACGCCTGCCAGAAGAACAGGTACGGGCTGATCGTCGTGCCGAGCACCGCGACCAGCAGCATCAGGTACTCGCGCGTCAGCTCGAGCGGCGGAATGAGGGTGGCGACCACCAGTTGCGTCCACGGGATGTCGACGGTCAGCAGCACGGCGACGTAGGCGAAGAGCGACAGCGTCAGCCACTTCAGCACCGGCGAGAGATATCGATACGGGATGAAGAGCTGCATGAGCACGGCCACGACGCCGAACATGACGTCGTACACCTGCGAGGGACCGCCGACGACGAGCTGCAGCGCCTGGCCCATCGCGCCGATGTCGGCAGCGACGTTGATCGTATTGGCGAGGAGCAGGAGCGAGACCACGAACCACAGCAGCGGCCGCGGATAGTGTTTGCGCAGGTTGTATGCAATGCCGTGACCGGTGACGCGACCAATGCGCGCGCTCACCACCTGGATGCCCACCATCAGCGGCGTGGTGAGGAACACGCTCCACAGCATCGCGAGGCCGAACTGCGCGCCGGCCTGCGAGTACGTCGCAATGCCGCTCGGGTCGTCGTCGGCCGCGCCGGTGATGAGGCCGGGGCCGAGCCGATCGAGAAATTGCTGGACGCGCTTGACCATGGAAGCGCCGCGCGACGGGGTGCCGCCCGCGGGCGCCGGAGTATAGCAGCGGCGTCCTTCGGGTGTAGACTGGACAGACCTTCTCTGCGCAACCCAGGAGGTAGCGATGGCCGACATCCCGCAGTGGCACGTCGAAGGCGACTGGTTCGACGTCTGCAAGTGCAACATCCCCTGCCCGTGCGAGTTCGCCAGGCCCCGACGTTCGGTGATTGCGAGGGCATCCTCGCGTGGCACATTCGCCAGGGCCGCTACGGCGGCGTGGGCCTCGATGGTCTCAACGTGCTCGGTGTCGGCGCGTTCACGGGCAACGTCTGGAAGGACGCCAAGGTGGCGATGGGCATGTTCATCGACGAGCGCGCGGACGTCCCGCAGCGCGAAGCGCTGCAGACGATCTTCAGCGGCCAGGCCGGGGGTTGGCCTGGCGAATTCGCGCAAAAGATCGGCGAAGTGCGCGGCATCGAATACGCGCCGATCGAGTTCGAGGTCGCGGGCGATCTCGCGACATGGCGCGCGACGATCCCCGGCAAGGTCAGGCGCAAGGCGGAAGCGCTGACCGGCCCGACGACGGCACCGGGTCGCCGCGTGCAGACTGTCGAATCCGCCGGGCTCGGAAGTCGGGCCGCTCGACAAGGGCGTCGCGACGTGGGGCACGGCGGTCGTGGATCGCGCCGACGCCTTCGGCTTCAAGTGGAGCCGCAGCGGACAATCCAGCAAGCACATTCCGTTCGCCTGGCACGGCCCTGACTGACCGGGCATGAATCCGCTGACGGCGTTGAAGGACACGCCGCGCGGCGCGTTCGGCCTGCTGTCGTGGCGAATCAACGTTGCGGTCGTCGTCGTCCTGGTCGCACTGTCTGCGCTCGCCTGGCGCAGCACCATCGAGCAGTCGCACATGATGAGCCGGATGGTGATGGGGCTCGGCCAGATCGGCGTCCTGATGCCCGGGCGTCATGAGCGCCGGCTATTTCCTCGCGATGTGGGCGACGATGATGGCGGCGATGATGCTGCCGGCGGTCGCGCCGATGGCGCTGGCGCATCTCGCCGTCGCGCGCCGGCGCGGCGACGGCATCGCTGCCTACGCTCGCGTTCGTCGTCAGCTACCTGGCGGTCTGGGCGGCGGTCGGCCTGGTGCCGTTGCTGGCGTATGCGGCGCTGGCGCGCGCAAGCGAGGACGCCGCGCAGTCGCGCTGGCTGCCGGCGCTCGCCGGCGCGATCCTGATCGCCGCAGGCGCGTATCAGTTCACGAGCTGGAAAAGCGTGTGCCTCGAGAAGTGCCAGAGCCCGTTCGCCTTCATCGCGGCGCACGACTTCGGCGGCGGCATTCGCAGCGCAGCTCGCGCCGGCGCTGCCCACGGCGCGTATTGCGTCGGCTGCTGCTTTGCGCTTTTCTCGGTGCTGCTCGTCGTCGGCCTGATGAACCTCCTGTGGATGGCCGCGCTCTTCGTCATTGTGCTGGTCGAGCGCAACTGGAAGCACGGCCTCATGCTGCGAGAGTCGTCGGGGCCGTCGCTGATCGTCCTCGGAGTCGTGGTGATCGCGAAGCCGGCCATCCTCTTCATGATGTCGGCGACGGTACAACCGATATCAATACGCCAGCTGCGCCTGCCGCTCGATCGTGCAATCCACGACGGTCAGCGCCGTCATGTTGACGATGCGGCGCACCGTCGCCGACGGCGTCAGGATGTGCACCGGCTTGGCGCACGCCGAGCAGGATCGGTCCCAGCGTCACGCCGCCGCCCGACGGCGACCTTGAGCAGGTTGAACGAGATGTTCGCGGCGTCGAGCGTCGGCATGATCAGCAGGTTCGCCTCGCCCGTCGAGGCGCGAATTCGGGAACGCGCGCCTTGCGCACCGCTTCGTTCAGCGCCGCGTCGCCGTGCATCTCGCCTTCGACTTCGAGGTCGGGCGCCCGCGCATTGATGCAGCGCGAGCGCGTCGCGCATCTTCTGCGCCGACGGATGCTCGCTGGTGCCGAAGCGTCGAATGCGACAGCAGCGCGACCTTCGGCGTGATGCCGAAGCGGCGGATCTCCTCGGCGCAGAGCATGCGCGATCTCGGCGATCTGCTCGGCGGTGGGATCGGCATTGACGTAGGTGTCGGCGATGAAGACCGTGCGCGCCGGCAGCAGCACCGCGTTCATCGCCGCGTAGATGTTGACGCCCTGCGCGCCGGCCGAGCACCTGGTCGATGTAGCGCAGGTGCAGCGCGTGCGTGCCGAACGTGCCGCAGAGCATGCCGTCGGCGTCGCCCCGGTGGATCATCATCGCGCCGATCAGCGTGTGCCGGCGGCGCATCTCGATCTGCGCGTACGGCTGCGACACGCCCTTGCGCTGCGTCAGCGCGTAGTAGTTCGTCCAGTAGTCGCGATAGCGCTCGTCCTGGTCGGGATTGATCGTCTCGAAATCGACGCCGGGCTTGATGCGCAGGCCGAAGCGCTCGATGCGGCGCTCGAGCACCGCCGGCCGGCCGACGAGGATCGGCTGCGCGAGCCCTTCGTCGACGACCACCTGCACGGCGCGCAGCACGCGCTCGTCCTCGCCTTCCGCGTAGACGATGCGCTTCGGCGCCTTCTTGGCCGCCGTGAAGATCGGCTTCATCAGCAGGCCGGAGTGATAGACGAACTGCGTGAGCCGCTCGCGATAGGCGTCGAAGTCCTCGATCGGCCGCGTCGCCACGCCCGAGTCCATCGCCGCCTTGGCGACCGCCGGCGCGATCATCACGATGAGCCGCGGATCGAACGGCTTCGGGATCAGGTACTCGGGCCCGAAGCAGCAGGTTCTCCTGCATGTTGTACGCGCTGCGCGACGATGTCGGACTGCTCGGCCATCGCGAGGTCGGCGAGCGCGCGCACGCACGCGAGCTTCATCGCCTCGTTGATCGTCGTCGCGCCGACGTCGAGCGCGCCGCGGAAGATGAACGGGAAGCACAGCACGTTGTTGACCTGGTTCGGAAAGTCCGAGCGCCCGGTCGCGATGATCGCGTCGGGCCGCGCGGCCTTCGCGACGTCCGGCATGATCTCCGGCTCGGGATTGGCGAGCGCCAGGATCAGCGGCTTGTCGGCCATCTTCGCGAGCCACTCGGGCTTCAGCACGCGCGCCGCCGACAGGCCGAGGAAGATGTCGGCGCCCGGCAGGATCTCGGCGAGCGTGCGCGCCGACGTCGGCTGCGCGTAGCGCGCCTTGTTGTCGTCCATCTCCTCGGTGCGGCCCTGGTAGACGACGCCCTTGATGTCGGACACGAAGATGTTCTCGCGCCGGATGCCGAGCTCGACGAGCAGATCGAGGCACGCGAGCGCCGCCGCGCCGGCGCCCGAGCAGACGAGCTTGACGTTCGTCGAACTCCTTGCCGACGACGCGCAGGCCGTTCAGCACCGCCGCGCCGACGATGATCGCCGTGCCGTGCTGGTCGTCGTGGAACACCGGGATCTTCATCCGCTCGCGGCACTTGCGCTCGATGTAGAAGCACTCGGGCGCCTTGATGTCCTCGAGGTTGATGCCGCCGAACGTCGGCTCGAGCGCGCAGATCATGTCGACGAGCTTGTCCGGATCGCGCTCGTCGATCTCGATGTCGAAGCAGTCGATGCCGGCGAACTTCTTGAACAGCACCGCCTTGCCTTCCATCACCGGCTTGGCGGCGAGCGGGCCGATCGCGCCGAGGCCGAGCACCGCGGTGCCGTTGGTGACGACGCCGACCAGGTTGCCGCGCGCGGTGAGCGTGCGACACTTCGTGCGGATCGCGGACGATCTCGTCGCAGGCGGCGGCGACGCCCGGCGTATAGGCGAGCGCCAGGTCGCGCTGGTTGGTGAGCTGCTTGGTCGGCGCGATCGAGATCTTGCCCGGCGGGCGCGCGCCGGTGATAGGCGAGCGAATCTTCGCGGATGTTCTGGTCCTGGTCGGACATGGCCGGCTCCCGCCGCTGATGTCGAAGCGAGTCGAGCATGATAACGCCGGCTGGCGTAGCACGTCGCCCGCAGCGAGGAGCGCGATGTTGCCGTCGCTATAATGCGCGGGCCCGGCAGGCTCACTCGAAGCGGCCCCCGCACCAGCCTGCCTGTCCCGGCACATCACTGCCCCGGACTTCTCGCTTCATGCTCCCCGTCCCACTTTTCTGGCTCGTCGCCCTGCTGCTCGTCGCCGCGACGGTTGCCGCGCTCGTGTGGCCGCTGCTGCGCGCGCGTGCGCCGCGCGCCCGATCGAGCCCGAGGACGTCGCGACGACCGACGTCTATCGCGACCAGAAGCGGCAACTCGATGCGGAACTGGCAGCGGGCGCGATCACGCGCGAGGAGCGCGATGCCGGGCTCGAGAGCTGGCGCACGCGGCTCGGGTGCGGAGCTCGACGCGATGGCTGCACCGGCAGTTGCGCCGTTCGATCGACGCGGTCGTCGTATGTCGCGCGCCCTGGTCCTTGCCGCCGCACTGCCCGTGACCGCACTCGTGCTCTACGCCGCGTTCGGCAATCCGGGCGCGATGCGGCTGCGTCGCGCCGGCCGAACGAACGTGCGCCGATGTCGCACGACGCAGGTCGTTGCGATGGTCGAGAGCCTTGCGACGCGGATGAAGGAGCATCCCGAGGATCCGACCGGCTGGCGGCTCCTCGCGCGCGCGTATTCGGCGATGGGCCGGTACGACGGAATCGGTGGCGGCTTTCACCGAGGCGCGCTGCGCGGGGAACGGCGGATGCAGCGCTGCTTGCCGATTGGGCCGATGCGCTCGCGATGCAGAACCAGTCGCTGCAGGGCGAGCCGTCGCACGCTCGTCGCCCGCGCGCTCGCGCTCGACCCCAATCACCCGAAGGCGTTGTCGCTCGCCGCATCGGCGGCGCTCGAGCGCAAGGACTTCGACGCGCGCAATCGCCGAATGGCGGAAGCTGCAGGCGCAGTTCCCGCCGGGCAGCGACGAGGCGAAGGAGATCGGCGCGATGATCGCCGAAGCGGATGCGGCGAAGCGCGGGGCTCCGGTGGCGCCGCCGGCGTCGGCAGCGGCAGCGCCGTCCGGCGAATGCAAGCGCTTCGCCGCCGAATGCGCCGGCGCCAAATGCCTCAGCGGCCGATGCATCGGCGATCACGGGACGCGTCTCGCTCGATCCGAAACTGCGCGAGCGGGCGGCGGCAGAGCGACACGCTGTTCATCTTTGCGCGTGCCGTGAACGGGCCGCGGATGCCGCTCGCGGTCGTGCGCACGACCGCCGCCGAGCTGCCGCGCGACTTCAGACTCGACGATTCGATGGCGATGACGCCGGCGGCGCGGCTTTCGACGGCGAAGGAAGTCGTCGTCGAGGCGCGCGATCTCGAAAACCGGCAGCGCGACGCCCTCGCCCGGCGACCTGCAGGGCAGCAGCGCTCCAGTGCAAGCCCGGCGCGGGCGACGTGTCGATCGTCATCAACGACGTCGTGCGCTGAAGCGGGCAAATTCGCGTGCCTGGCATCAGCGACTCGCCCTCAGGCCAACCTTCTCCCGCCAGGCGGGACAGCGAGAGTGCGCGCGACGCTGCGACGCCGAGCGGCTCGCCGCGCGCCGCGGCTACGTCACGCTGTTTTCCGACGTTGCTTTCTCCGTGCACGGCGGCGAAGGCGCTGGTCGTCACGGGCCCGAACGGCAGCGGCAAGACGACGCTGTTGCGCATGCTCGCGGGCCTGACGGCGCCGGCCGCCGGCGAGATCCGCTGGCGGCAGCACGTGATGCGCCCGTTCGACGCAAGACTTCGCGGCGCCGTCGCATTCAACGGACATCTGCCCGCACTGAAGGACGAACTGACGGCCGAAGAGAATCTTGTCCAGTGGATTGCGCTCGACGACCGATTGCCCGCGCCGGACGTCGTTGCCGAAGCGCTCGACGAAGTCGCGCTCGGTCGCCAACGCCGCCTGCCGGTCCGCGTGCTCTCGCAGGGACAACGCCGACGCATCGGGCTCGCGCGTCTGCGGCTCGTCGAGCGGCCGCTGTGGATTCTCGACGAGCCGCTGACCGCACTCGATGCGGATGGCGTCGACGTGCTGCGCGCATTGCTCGCTGCGCACTCGACGGCGGCGGCCTTTGCGTCGCGGCGTCGCACCAGCCGCTGCCGATATCGCGAGCGACGCGAACGCTCGCTCGCGCTCGGGACGGGCGCATCGCGCATGAGCGACCGGCCGCCGGGTCACAGGCGCAGCGAACGAGCAGCGTGCGGGCAACGCGATGCCCAGATCCTCGGTGCTGACGGCCGTTCGGCTGGGCGCTGGCGCCGCGACTGTCGCGTCGCGCTGCGGTCGAAGGCGGAACTCGGCGTCCAGTTGCTGTTCTACGTGATCGTCGTCTCGCTGTTTCCGCTCGCCGCGTCGCCGTCGCGCGAACTGCTGGCCACGATCGGTCCCGGCGTGCTGTGGACCGCCGCGCTGCTCGCCTCGCTGCTGTCGCTGTCGCGGCTCTTCGCGTGCGGACTTCGCCGACGGAACGCTCGAGCAGATGGCGCTGTCGCCGCGGCCGCTGGCCGGCGCTGGTGTCCGGTAAAATAGCCGCGCATTGGCTGACGACCGGATTGCCGGTCGCGCTGATGGCGCCGCTCCTCGGCGCGCAATATGCGCTCGAATCGGGCGTGCTCGGCACGCTGATGGTGTCGCTGCTGATCGGCACGCCGATCCTGTCGCTGCTGGGCGCCGTCGGCGCCGCGCTGACGCTCGGCGCGCGCGGCGGCGGCAGTCTGCTCGCGCTGCTCGTGCTGCCGCTCTATGCGCCGGTGCTGATCTTCGGCGCCGGTGCCGTCGACGCCGTGCGCGCGGGCGTTTCGGCAGGCGCGCATCTGTCGCTGCTCGGCGCAGGACTGCTGCTTGCGCTCGTCGCCGTTCCGTTCGCCGCTGCCGCCGCCGTGCGGATCGCGCTCGACTGACAGGCGCGGCCGTTTATTCGAATACGCTGAATGCTGATCAACTGGTATCGCTTCTCGTCGCCGGTCTCGTTCTACCCGCTTGCGCGGGAGCGCGTCGTACGTCGTTCGGCACGCTGGCGGCGCTCCTTGCCGGCGCCGGACTTGTTCGTCGCGCTGTTCGTCGCGCCGACCGATGCGACGCAGGGCGACGCCTACCGGATCATCTTCCTGCACGTTCCCGCGGCGTGGATGGCGATGTTCATCTACCTGGTGATGGCGGGCTGGAGCGCGTTCGCGCTCGGCTTCAACACGCGGCTGTCGGCGATGATGGCGCAGGCGCTCGCGCCGACCGGCGCGCTGATGGCCGCGCTCGCGTTGTGGACCGGCGCGTTCTGGGGCCGCCCGACGTGGGGAACGTACTGGGCGTGGGATGCGCGGATGACGTCGACGCTGATCCTGCTCTTCCTCTATCTCGGCGTCATCGCGCTGCGCAACGCGATCGACGATCCGCGCCGCGCGGATCGCGCGTGCGCGCTGCTGGCGCTCGTCGGCGCGGTCAACGTGCCGATCATCTATTTCTCGGTGCAATGGTGGAACACGCTGCACCAGGGCTCGTCGATCAGCCTGACCGCCGCGCCGAAGATGGCGATGACGATGCTGGCCGGCATGCTGATCATGACGGCCGCCGCGTGGTGCTACACGATCGCCGTCACGCTCGCGCGCGTGCAGGCGATCATCGTCGAGCGCGAGCGCGGCGCGAGCTGGCTCGACTCGCTGATCCAGTTGCCGGCGGGACGATGAGCGTCGAGATGAGCGAATTCTTCGCCATGGGCGGCTATGCGTGGTACGTCTGGATGTCGTACGGCGCAGCCGCGCTCGGCCGTCGTCGTCGAGGTCGCCGCGGTGCGCGCGCGTCGCAGGCGCGCATTCGAGCAGTTGCGGATGTCCGCCGAGCCGCGAGCCGCGCTCGGCGTCGCTGCTCGGACGCAACGGGGCGCATCGATGAAGGCGCGGCATCGCCGCTTCGCGTGGATCGGTGCCGGCCTGCTCGCGCTCGGCGTCGCCGCCGCGCTGGTGCTGAACGCGTTCCAGTCGAACCTCGTGTTCTTCTTCACGCCGTCGCAGGTGGTCGCGAAGGAAGCGCCGCAGTCGCGGCCGTTTCGCATCGGCGGCCTGGTCGAAGCCGGCAGCCTGAAGCGCGATCCGAATTCGCTGACCGTGCAGCTTTCGCGTGACCGACACCGCGCAGACGATTCCCGGTCATCTACACCGGCTTGCTGCCCGACCTCTTCAAGGAGGGCAAGGGCGTCGTCGCGCAGGGGTCGCTCGGGGCCGACGGGTCGTTCCACGCGACCGAAGTGCTCGCGAAGCACGACGAGAACTACATGCCGCCCGAGGCGAAGGACGCGATCGACCAGGCGCACCGGAACTCGGCGATGTCGCTGCCGAGCATGCGAGGAAACCAGGCGATGATTCCGGAGCTCGGCCACTTCGCGCTGATCCTCGCGCTGCTCGTCGCGCTCGTGCAGGGCGTCGTGCCGATGCTCGGCGCCGCACGCCGCGACGCCGCGCTGATGGCGGTCGCGGTGCCGGCGGCGCGCGCTCAGTTCGTGCTCGTCGCCATCGCGTTCGGCTGCCTCGCCTACAGCTTCGTGACCAACGATTTCTCGGTCGAGAACGTCGCGCTGAATTCGAATTCGCAGTTGCCTGCGCATTACCGGTTCGCCGCGACGTGGGGCTCGCACGAAGGCTCGCTGCTGCTGTGGTCGCTGATGCTCGCCGGCTGGGGCGCGGCGGTGACGCTCTTCTCGCGCCACTTGCCGACGACGCTGCGCGCGCGCGTGCATCGCCGTGATGGGACTCGTCGCCGTCGGCTTCCTGCTGTTCCTGCTCGCGACGTCCAATCCGTTCGCGCGGCTTTCGCCGCCGGCGCCGGAAGGCCGCGATCTCAATCCGCTGCTGCAGGACCCCGGAATGGTCGTGCATCCGCCGATGCTCTACATGGGCTACGTCGGCTTCTCGGTCGCGTTCGCGTTCGCGATCGCCGCGCTGATCGGCGGCCGGCTCGACGCCGCGTGGGCGCGCTGGTCGCGGCCGTGGACGACGGTCGCGTGGGCGTTCCTCACGCTCGGCATCATGCTGGGCAGCTGCGTGGGCGTACTACGAGCTCGGCTGGGGCGGCTGGTGGTTCTGGGATCCGGTCGAGAACGCATCGTTCATGCCGTGGCTCGTCGGCACCGCGCTGATTCATTCGCTCGCGGTCACGGAAAAGCGCGGCACGTTCAGGAGCTGGACGGTGCTGCTCGCGATCGTCGCGTTCTCGCTGTCGCTGGTCGGCACGTTCCTCGTCCGCTCCGGCGTGCTGACGTCGGTGCATGCGTTCGCGACCGATCCCGCGCGCGGCGTCTTCATCCTCGCATTTCTCGCGATCGTCATCGGCGGCTCGCTCGACGCTGTACGCGGTGCGCGCCGGCGCGGTCGGCGCGGGCGGCGGCTTCGCGATGGTGTCGCGCGAATCGATGCTGCTCGGCAACAACATCCTGCTCGTCATCGCGATGGCGAGCGTGCTGCTCGGCACGCTGTATCCGCTGGTGATCGATGCGCTCGGGCTCGGCAAGATCTCGGTGGGACCGCCCTACTTCGACGCCGTGTTCTTTCCGCTGATGGCGCCGCTCGTGTTCCTGATGGGCGTCGGCCCGATCGCGGCATGGCGGCAGGCGCGCGTGCCCGATCTGTGGACGCGGCTGCAATGGGCGCTCTATGTCGCGCTCGCCACCGCCGCGCTGTTGCCGTTCGCGTTCGGCCAATGGAAGCCGCTCGTCGCGCTCGGGCTTGCTGCTCGCCGCATGGATCGCGGCGGCGACGGTCACCGCGCTTGATCCAGCGCCTGCGCGGCGCGCCGCAGCGCGGCTTCGTCGACAAGCTGCGAGCGAACGCCGCCGCGTGGTACGGCATGCTGCTCGCGCATCTCGGCGTTGCGGTGTTCATCGTCGGCGTCACGCTCGTCAAGGGCTACGAGATCGAGCGCGACGTGCGGCTCGAAGTCGGCCAGAGCGTCGACGTGGCGGGCGATACGTACACGTTCCGCGGCGTCGCGCCGCGGCGCGGGTCCGAACTACGACGCGACGGTCGCGACGATCGACGTCGCGCGCAACGGCACGACGGTCGCGACGCTGCATCCGCAGAAGCGCGCGTATCGGTCATCGGGCCAGGTGATGACCGAGGCCGACATCCAGACGCGCGTTCGCCGGCGACCGTTACGTGTCGCTCGGCGAGCCGGTGACCGCGGATGGCACGTCTGGCGCGTGGGGCGTGCGCATCTACGTGAAGCCCTTCGTCGACTGGATCTGGGCCGGCTGCCTGCTGATGGCGTTCGGCGGCTTCGTCGCCGTGTCCGACCGCCGCTACCGGCTCGCGGTGCGGCGGAAGATTCGCCGGCGCAACGGCCGCGGCGCCGATACGCATGACGTCGGTGGCACCGATGAAAGTGCTGCGCTGGTCGTTGCCGCTCGCGATCTTCCTGGTCGTGCTCGGGTTCCTGTTCGTCGGCCTCTTCCGCGATCCGCGCGAAGTGCCGTCGCCGCTGATCGGCAAGCCCGCGCCCGCGTTTTCGCTCGCGCAACTCCACCAGCCCGAGCGCAAGCTCACCACGGACGACATGCGCGGCCAGGTGTGGCTGCTGAACGTCTGGGCGTCGTGGTGCGTGTCGTGCCGCGTCGAGCATCCGTTGCTGGTCGATCTCGCGAAGGCGAACATCGTTCCGGTGATCGGGCTCGCGTACAAGGACAAGCCTGCGGACGGCCTCGCGTGGCTCGCGTCGAACGGCGACCCGTACAAGCTGTCGATCGTCGATCGGGACGGACGCGTCGGCATCGACTTCGGCGTCTACGGCGTGCCCGAGACGTTCGTCATCGACAAGGCGGGCATCATCCGCTACAAGCAGATCGGTCCGCTGACCGCCGATGCGCTGAAGCAGACGATCATTCCGCTGGTGCGCGAGCTGCAGCGGTCATGAAGCAGCTCGTCGCTGGCGCTGCATGTGGCGTCGCCGCTTGTTCGGCTGACGCGGGCGGACGATCGCGCTCGACAGCGCGGCTCAAGGCGCTCGAGAACGAGCTGCGCTGCCTCGTCTGCCAGAACCAGACGCTCGCCGAGAGCAACGCGCCGCTTGCCGAAGACCTGCGCAAGGAAGTGCGGGAGCTGGCCGTCGCAGGCAAGAGCGACGACGACATCCGCGCGTATCTCGTCGCGCGCTACGGCGACTTCGTGTTGTACAAGCCACCCGTCAAGTCGACGACGTACCTGCTGTGGTTCGGACCGTTCCTGTTGCTGGCGGGCGGCGTGATCGTGTGGTTCGTCGTGCTGCGCAGACGGGCAGCGATGGACGCGCGCACGGATCTCGCGACGAATGAAGATGTTGCCCAATCCACCGGGTCTGCCGCGAGCCGCGCGAGGGAACTGCTCGACGAGTAGACGCCAAAAAAAGCGGCCCCGAAAGGCCGCTCGTTTTCGCCGGTGCCGGCGAAAACCAGTCGCCTGCAGCGAGGGACCTGGAAGCAGCTACCCTCTCGGTTCCCCGTATGCATTCACGGTAATCGTCCGGCCGGGAGGCGCGCTCAATTGCGCGCGATGCGGCACGCCGCGGAAGTTGTACGAGACGTCCCAGTACTCGGGGCGCGCTCGGCGCTCGACATTGCGCGCATCGCTGGACATCCTGGCTGTAGACCTGCGATCCACCACGGCCGACGTTCGCGCCGATCGCAGCCCCGGCGACGGCGCCACCCGCCGTCGCGATGTCCTTTCCTCTGCCGCCTCCTACCTGGTGTCCCAGCACGCCGCCGATGACGGCGCCGGCAATCGCACCCGGCACGTTGACGTCGCTGCGGTCCTCGACGACCTGCTGGCGCTCGACCCAGCAGCGCTGTTCCGGGGCACCGACGACCGCGCGAACCGAACTGACCGGCACGACGTACACGCGCTCCTGCGGTTGCGGACGATATCCGTACGCAGGCGCAACCAGGGGAACGGGCGCGCCAGCCGCGTAATGACTTCCGCGATAGCGCGGAACGTAGACGTCGTTGTACCAGGTATCCTGCACGAAATAGACGGGCTGCCCGCAGGCGTTGTAGCGATGGCAGTGCTTGCGCCAGTTCTTCGCATGCCCCGGCGGCACGCGCAGATAGATCGGTTGACGCACGATGCCGACGGGCACCGGCTGGATGACGATCGGCTCCGCGTAGAGCAGTTGCGGCGCCGGGCAATTGCCAACGTCGATGCGGCCGTAGAAGCCCGGCTGGCCGACCTGAACGGAAACGCCGACGTCGGCGGCCAGCACGGGAGCACCAAGGCCCAGCGCGGCGATCGCGCACAGTAGACGTTTCATGATCTCCCTTTCCGCACGTATTAATGCTGTCGGACCGCGAACCTCCGGCGACGTCAGGCCGACAAGCATCGAGGTCGCGAGCAATGTCGCTTATTATGACATTGGCATTGACGCTCGAAGGTGACCGTTCATCGGTGCATGCGGACCGCGGCGCCGCGAGGTGCGCGCACCAGCAACGCGGCTGCTTTGCGCAGCCGCGGATGATCACGGACTCCCGTGGCTCAGTCGCCGCGTTCGACGACCGCCAGTCCGTACGGGTCGTTGCCGACGCCGGTCACGGTGGCGGCGACGCTCCGCGTGTGCAGGTCGATGATCCAGACGGTGCCGCTCGGCACGAACGTCGTGCGCGGGCCGCCGGAGATGACCGCATAGCGGCCGTCCGACGTCACCGCCGAGCCCTTGGGCCGCGCGGGTCGAATGACATTGTCGACGTCCGCCGGCCGCGTGAGCGGAATGCGCGCGACCTCGGCGCCCGGGTCGATGCGCGAGCGCGCGCGAAGGTCGACGATCGAGACATTGTTCGCGCGAAAGTTCGGCACGATGATGAATCTCCGTCGGGCGTGAACGACGGGATGAAGGGCCGCGTCTGGACGTTCGGATCGTCGGTGCCGACGCGCACGCGCGCCACTTCGGCATGCGCCGGGTCCGACGCCGCAAGGTTCGCGTCGATGATCGAGATCGTGTTGCCCTCGAACGCGACTCGCTGGCTTTCGCGATTGGCGGCGACGACCCAGCGGCCGTTCGGGCTGGTCACGATGCCCCACGGGCCGATCTGCGTCGGAATGCGCGCAACTTCCGCCGTCTTGTCGCCCGCCAGGGCCGCTGCGAGATCGATCACCGAGACGTCGTCGGTGCCGCCGTTGGCCGTGAACAGATACGTCTTGCCGTTGTTCGCGGTGCCGAGCGTGATGCCGTTCAGTCCGGGAAAGCAACCCCAGCCGGGATTCGGCGACAACAAGCGGCAACGGCGACGCCGGGCCGTGCGGCGAAACGAACGGAACCGGAAACTCGGGGCATGCGAACCCCGGATCGCCCAGCGCCAGCTCGACCTGGCCGCGAAGGCTGCCTGTCTTGCGGTCGACGAACGTGATGCGGTTGCCGCCGTCCTCCGTGAGGTAGCTCTCGGCATTGCCGATGATGAACATGTCGGGCAGCAGAACGAAGCCCACCGCGCCGAAGTGGCCGCTGTCGATATGGCGTCTCGAGCGCCGCCGCGGTATTGTCGTTGCTGCCGCTTGGTCATCTTTCCGATGTCCATCACCGCGATGTTGCCGCGGCCACCGTGCTGCAGGAACTCGTCGTTGTCGATCGCGCCGTGATGGTTGACCACGTAGGCGGTCTTGCCGTCCTCGCTGATGATGACGTTCGCCGGATCGCCGAGCAGCTTGCCGTCCAGGCGATCGAGTGCGGTCTTCGCGCGGCTGACGATGGCGTTCGGCGTGTTGTTGTTCCCGGGCTTGAGCGCTTCCTTCAGGTCGATGACGTACATCCGCGGATCCCGGCGCCCCGTTGCGAGGATGAAAGTGTTGTCGGCAAGCGCTTCCTGCGCCAGGCACAGCAGCAGGCCGGCCGCCAGCACGAGATTCCGCATCGTCATGGTCGTCTCCTCCGATGTGGGAGCGACGATTCGCTGCACGCGCGAAGCGAGCGGTCAAGGCGCGACCGGGCGATCGAACCGGCTGCGACGGTTTCGTCTGCCTGGCGCGCATTACGGTACTGCGTCACGCACCCGCGCCGACGAACCGCCGCGCGATTTTCAGCACGAGCATGAACGCGAGGCTGGCCGTGCCCCACATCAGGATCTCGAACGGCCACAGGTTGTGCGACGTCGGATCGCGCGTCGTATCGAACACGATGCGCAAGACCACGAAGCCCATCAGCGCGAGCGGAATGGCGGATGCCATCCGCCAGCCGCCGCGCCACTTCCAATCGCCCAGGCGGGCCAGGCAAACCCGCAGAGCAGCAATGCCAGCACCGCAGCATGAATCCCGACATGAGCATGGAATCGCCGGCGCTCACCGGCTCGCTCATGCGCTTTTCGTAGTCTGCGCGACGAACCACCTCTTCCTGACGCAGCATTTCATCGACCCACGCGGCCCGCGCCGTACGCGCCGCCGGCACGCCGGTGCCGGTCACGTTCACCGGATAACTCGACACCTGGCGCGTTCCGCCGCGCGAGCCATCCCCTGCCAGGATGCGGATCTCGTCGATCTCACCCGGCTGGTCGAACGCGAACCAGCCGAGTGCCTCGCCCTCTCCATCGTGAGGAATCGAGGCGTTCGATTTCGCGCTGACTTCCTTCCCGTTGAAATAGGGACGGGCCCAGATGCTGACCGGCTTGTCGGTCGCATATTCGATGCGAACGTAAAGCGATTGGTCGCGCGCGAGCGTGATCGCGCTACCGGCAGGGTCGGTGGCGATCACCCGCGCAGTGACGTCCGCTCGCACATCGGTCACGGCCGCGAGCCATGCAACGATCAGGACCAGCGTGGCGATCGACACGACGCATCGAGGCACTCCTCATGGCGCGTGCACGGCACGCAAAGGTTGCGTCAGATCAGATCGTGACCGCAGTTCCAGCACAGCTCGAAATTGCCGGGCGACTGCTCGCCGCATTTGCGGCAGTAGATCGGCGTCGTGCGCGCTTGCCTCGATCTCCATTTCGCGCAAGCAGCGCGCGCGCGCGCGGCTCGTCGCTGTCGTAGCGCGATCCACACATGCGGTTGCGCGACGTCGGGCGGCACGTCGCCCGCGATGCTCGACGCGTGCTCGTTGAAGACGTGCGCGCGAATTCCCGCCTGGTTCAGCCGATCGGCGACGAGATAGGCGTCGTAGCGCTGGCGAGCGACGTAGACGCGGATCATCGGGTTGCCGCCTTGCGGGCGCCATTCCGAAAGCGCGATCACCAGCCGCTCGAGCACACTTCGGTGAGCGCGGCCGCGCGCGCAGCGTCGAACTGTCGCCGGATGCGCTTCGTCCATGTAGCACGCCTGCGCCATCTCGAGTTGCAGCGCATGCACGCTCGGCGTGCGGGCGTGCCGAATCGGCGCGTGATGTAGCCGCCCTTGAAGCGGCCGTTGACGACGTGCGTGAAGCCGCTCGCATCCGAAACGATGTCCGCGGCCAGCGCCTGCGCGGAGGCGATCGCAGCTCCCGCCGTCGCTCGTGCCGAGGTTCAGGTCGGGCAAGCGTCCGGCGAAGAAGCGCGGCACCTCGGCGGCGATCGAATGACCGTCCAGCAGCACCGCGTGGCCGTGCCGATTGCGCACCCGATCGATCTCGGCGGCGAGCAGCGCGTGATACGGATCGAAGAACGTCGCGCGGCGCGCGGCGATCTCCGCGTCCGACGGCTCCTCGCCGGGCAGGTAGATCGCGCTCGTTGCCGAACGTGCGCGTCGGGCACAGCTCGGTATTGTCCGCGCCCGGATACAGACGCCGCACCGGAGGGATCGCGGTTGAGGTCGACGACGTAGCGCGAATGCGTCGCCGTCGATCAGCGTTGCGCCCGTCGGCGGTGCGAACCGGTACAGCTCGTCGACGTGCCAGTCGGTGTCGGGGACTTCGCGCGCCGTCGGCGACATGCGCAGCGCGATCGCGTCGGGAATGTGCCGGCCGGCATGCGGCACGCTCGACGATCAACGGCGAATCGCCGCGCGTCAGTTGCCACAGCAGCATCCAGTCAGAGCGCTGCCCCGCACGACGACGCGCCCTTCGCGAATGACGCCGGCGCACGCCTCGCCGCCGATCCGGTAAGCGAGCTCGGCCGGCTCGTCGATGTCCCAGAGCGCGATGTCGGCGCGCTGCCCGACGGCGAGCGTGCCGCGATCGGCGAGGCCGAGCGCGCGCGCCGCGTGGCGCGTGACGCCGGCAAGCGCTTCGCGCGGCGTCAGCCGGAACAGCGTGCACGCCATGTTCATCATCAGCGGCAGCGACGTCGCAGGGGACGTTCCGGGATTGCAGTCGGTCGAGATCGCGATCGGCACGCCGTGCGCCCGCAGCGCATCGATCGGCGGCATCCGCGTTTCGCGCAACGCATAGAAGGCGCCCGGCAGCAGCACGGCGACCGTTCCCGCCCTGGCCATCGCGGCGATGCCCGTTTCGTCGTGTATTCGAGATGATCGGCGGACAGCGCGCCGAATTCGGCGGCCATGCGCCGCGCCGTCGCCGTCCGAAAGCTGGTCGGCGTGCAGCTTGACCGGCAGACCGATGGCGCGCGCAGCGGCATCGAACACGCGACGCGTCTGCTGCCGGCGTGAAGCCGATCGTTTCGCAGAACGCGTCGACGGCGTCGGCGAGCCCTTCGACGCGCGGCCGCAGGAATCGTGTCCTCGCACACGTAGTCGATGTAGGCATCGGCGCGGCCGGCGAACTCCGGCGGCAACGCATGCGCCGCGAGCAGCGTCGTCCGCACGTCGACGTCCTGCGTGACGCCGAGCTGCGCGCGCGACGCGCAATTGCTTCAGCTCGTTCGCCGTGTCGAGGCCGTAGCCGGACTTGATCTCGACCGTCGTGACGCCTTGCGCGAGCGATCGCCTCGAGCCGCGGCGCACTTGCCGCGGCCAGCGCCTCGGCGCTCGCCGCACGCGTCGCGCTTGACCGTCGCCTGGATGCCGCCGCCTGCCGCGGCGATGTCGGCGTATGTAACGCCTTCGAGCCGCTGCTCGAATTCGTTCGCGCGGTTGCCGGCATAGACCAGATGCGTGTGGCAGTCGATCAGGCCCGGCGTCGCCCAGCGCTGCCGCGCATCGATGGTCTTCGTCGCGCGAACGTCGCGCGGCAGCTCGCGCCCGCGCCGACCCAGGCGATCGTGCCGTCGCGGATGCCGAGCGCGGCGTCGAGAATCGCGCCGTAGCCATCGCGTCGCGCATCGTCGCAAGACGGACGTTGGTGAGCAACAGATCGAAAGGGCCGGCGTCATGGTCGCCGCCGTGCGAGATCACCGGCCACGCCCGATGCAAAGCCATCGCTAGGATGATTCCCCACGCTTGCGGCTGCGCCGCTGCGCTGCCCCAGGCGGGGGCGGAATTCCGTGCGGCCTCGTTGCGGAGTTCGACATTCGCTATATCGGAGTGTCGCCGCCGTCCACGCTCGCAGTCGCGCGCTCGCGCCTCGGCTCGCCCTGCTCGCGTAGACGTCCTTGAGGCGGCCTGCGATCATCGCGCCGCCGAGCCGATGTCGATCCGCGCCAGCGCTGCACGAAAGCGCCGCAGCACGTCCTGCTCGCGTGCATGCCGACCCTCGCGGACGATCCAGCGGCCGCCGCTCATCAGGTCCCGCACGGGCCGCCGGCAAGGGCCGAAGATCGCCGCATCGAGCACGTGTTCGATCGGCTGCTCGGCGAGCGCCGGATCGTCGCCATCGAGCACGATCAGGTCCGCGCGCATCCCCGGCGCAATCGCGCCCGTCGGTTGCGCCAGCGCCTGCGCGCCGCCCTCGGCAGCCGCGCGCCAGAGCGTTTGACCGACCGGCTGTCTGCGATTCGTCGGCGAGCACGTTGCGACGGCGCAGGCGCAGGCGCTGCGACCATTCGAGCTGCCGCACTTCCGCGAACGGGTCGATCATCGTGTTCGAGTCGGTGCCGATGCCGAAGCGTCCGCCGGCCTGCAGGTACGTTCGGCGCGAAAGACGCCGTCGCCGAGGTCGGCCTCGGTGGAAGGCGCGAGGCCGGCAACCGCGCCGCTCGCGGCGAGGCCCGCGACTTCGCGGTCGGTCATGTGCGTCGCATGGACGATGCACCAGCGCTCGTCGACGTTCGCCTGCGTCAGCAGCCACTCGATCGGCCGCATGCGGCTCCAGGCGTAGCAATCGTCGACTTCGCGCGTCTGCTCGGCCGCGTGGATGTGGATCGGGCGCATCGGGCGCCGCGAGCCGCACGATCTTGCCGAGCTCCTCCGGCGTGACCGCGCGCAGGCTGTGCGGCGCAACGCCCAGCGTGTAGCCGTCGGCTTCCGCCTTGCGCGTCAGCGCGTCGAACAGCCTTTCGAACGTGTACGTGCTGTGGACGAAGCGGCGCTGCAGCGGCGCCGTTGCGACGCCGCCGAAGTTGCCGTGCGCATAGAACACCGGCAACAGCGTCAGTCCGAAGCCCGCCGTCCTGGCGGCCGCGACGATGCGCCACGCGAGCTCCGCCGGGTCCGCGTACGGCTTGCCGCGCGGATCGTGATGCACGTAGTGGAACTCGGCGACCGACGCGTAGCCCGCCTTGGCCATCTCGACGTACGCCTGCGCCGCGATCGCTTCGAACGCGTCGGCATCGAGACGATCGACGGCGGCGTACATCGCCTGGCGCCACGTCCAGAACGTGTCGTCGTGCTGCGGCAGACGGCATGCCGGTGCGGCCGGCAATCGCGCGCTGGAACGCGTGCGAATGCAGGTTCGGCATCGCGGGGATCGACCGCGCCCGCCAGCCGCTCGTCAGCGGCATCGTGCGCGCCGCGCTCGATGCGCTCGATCCGGCCCGCGTCGTCGACGACGATCGCGACGCCGGTCTCCCATCCGTCGGCGAGCAGCGCGGCGGGTGCGAACAGCGATTTCATCGGATGCGATGGCGAGTTCCACTGGACGGCTTTCATGCGAGCGTTTGCGATGCACGGCGAATCCGGTCGATTGTAAACCGCGCGTGACGCGGCGCCGTGCTGACAGACGGCGATCGCGCGCCGCATAATGCGGGCGTTCCACGTCCACGGGGAGTTCACTCATGCGCAAGATCGTTGCAGTGGCGGCCGGGCTGGTGCTCGGCACGCTGGCAGTTCCCGCATCGTCGCAGACCAAGGTCGCGATCGGCTATTCCGGCTGGACCGGCTTCGCGCCACTGACGCTCGCGAAGGAAGCCGGCATCTTCAAGAAGCACGGGCTCGACGTCGACATGAAGAAGATCCCGCAAAAGGATCGCCATCTCGCGATCGCGTCCGGCGACGTGCAGTGCGCCGCGACGACCGTCGAAACGTGGGTCGTCTGGAACGCGAACGGCGTCGCGACCAAGCAGATCTTCCAGATGGACAAGAGCTACGGCGCCGACGGCATGGCCGTGCGCAACACCGTCGCGAAGATCGCGGACCTCAAGGGCAAGACGGTCGCGGCTTCGGCACCGGGCACCGCGCCTTACTTCACGCTCGCCTGGTTCCTGAAGAAGAACGGGCTGTCGGTGAAGGACGTCACCGTCGTCAATCTCGAGCCCGGACCCGCGGCGCAGGCGTTCGTCGCCGGGCAGAACGATGCCGCGATGACTTACGAGCCTTACCTGTCGACGGTGCGCAACGCGCCGCAGGCCGGCAAGATCATCGCGACGACGCTCGACTACCCGATGATCATGGACACGTTCGGCTGCACGCCGAAGTTCCTCTCGGAGAACCCGAAGGCCGCGCAGGCGCTGACCGACAGCTACTTCGAGGCGGTGGCGATGATCCAGAAGGATCCGAAGAAGAGCTACGAGATCATGGGCGCCGACGTGAAGCAGATCCGGCGAGCAGTTCGGCGGGTCGGCGAAATACCTGCGCTGGCAGGACAAGGCGGCGAACCAGAAATTCTTCAACGGCGAGCTCCAGCAGTTCAGCAAGGAGGCGGCCGACGCTGCTGAAGGAAATCGGAATCATCAAGTCGGTTCCCGACATCAACTCGCTCTACGACACGCAGTTCATCAAGTAGCGACGCCACGGTGCCGCACGCTGATCGCGACGGTCCGCCGCGAGGCGAGAGCGCTCGCGCGCCGGCGAAGGGGTGATCGTGGAGCGCACGATGACGCCGCTCAAGCCCGTCGGCCCCACGCGCAAGGTCGCGCTGGGGCTGGCGTTCTTCGTCCTGTTCGTGCTCGCCTGGAGCCTCGTGACGTTCGGCGGGCTGGTGTCGAAGACGTTCCTCGCCGATCCGCTCACGATGCTGCACGAAGGGTGGCTGCTGTTCACGCAGTTCGGCTTCGCGAAGGACGTCGGCATCACGATCTGGCGCGTGTTCGGCGGCTTCATCCTCGCCGCGGCGATCGGCGTTCCGCTGGGCATCGCGATGGGCGCGTACAAGCCGGTCGAGGCGTTCTTCGAGCCGTTCGTCTCGTTCGCGCGCTACCTTCCCGCGTCGGCGTTCATTCCGTTGCTGATTCTCTGGGCCGGGATCGGCGAAATGCAGAAGCTCCTCGTCATCTTCATCGGCTCGTTCTTCCAGATCGTGCTGATGGTCGCGGTGACCGTCGGCTCGACGCGCCGCGATCTGGTCGAAGCTGCCTACACGCTGGGCGCCAACGCGAACGGCATCGTGCGGCGCGTGCTGTTGCCGAGCGCGGCCCCGGCGATCGCGGAAACGCTGCGGCTCGTTCTCGGCTGGGCGTGGACCTACGTGATCGTCGCCGAGCTGATCGGCGCATCGAGCGGCATCGGCCACATGATCACCGACAGCCAGGCGCTGCTCAACACCGGGCAGATCATCTTCGGGATCATCCTCATCGGGATCATCGGTCTCGTGTCCGATCTCGGGTTCAAGCAGGCGAATCGCGCGCTGTTCCCGTGGAGCGCGATCGTGAACGCTGCGAGCCGCTCGAGGCGCGAATTCCGCGGGGACGCACGGCGACTGCAAGCGGGAGTCATGCAAGCGCGCTCGCCATCGACAACGTCTCGCGCACGTTCCCCGGCGTGCGCGACCAGGCCGCCGACGCAGGCGCTGCTGCCGACGTCGCTGTCGGTGTCCGACAACGATTTCATCACGATCCTCGGCCCGTCGGGATGCGGCAAGAGCACGCTGCTGCGCATCGTCGCCGGACTCGACGTCCCGACGACCGGGCAGGTGCGATTGGACGAACGCATCGTGACGCGACCCGGTGCGGATCGCGGGATGGTGTTCCAGAGCTACACGTTGTTCCCGTGGCTGACCGTGATCGAGAACATCTGCTTCGGCTTGCGCGAAAAGGCCGTGCCGCAGGCGCGCCAGTCCGAGATCGCCGCGCATTACGTCGACAAGGTGGGCCTCCGGGGTTTCGAGAATCACTATCCGAGGATGCTGTCCGGCGGCATGCAGCAGCGCACGGCGATCGCTCGCGCGCTCGCGAACGAGCCGCGGATCCTCCTCCTCGACGAGCCGTTCGGAGCGCTCGACAACCAGACCCGCTCGCTGATGCAGGAGCTGCTGCTGTCGATCTGGGAAAGCGAACGCAAGACCGTGCTGTTCGTCACGCACGACATCGAGGAGGCGATCTTCATGGCCAATCGCGTCGTCGTCATGACTGCGCGGCCGGGACGGATCAAGGCGGAGGTCGGCGTGCCGCTCGTCCACCCGCGGCACTACACGATCAAGACGTCACCCGAGTTCTCGGCGCTGAAGGCGCAGCTGACCGAGCAGATCCGCGTCGAGGCGCTCAAGGTCGCCGGTGAGCGCTGCGACGCGCTCGAATGTGCCGCGTATCCGTCGATTGGACGAACGTGCATATCGCGGGTCCGAGAATCGCCGGCCGCGCCGACGCGGTCTGAGACATGCGGTGACCTCCGGACAGCCGACGCCATGATCGCTCCGCCGTACCCGTCGTATCTGCAGCCGCATGCGGCGCTCGCGATTCGCGCTATCGCACGCGCCCGTTGCCTCAGCCGCAGGGCCGGCGCAGGACGAGATCGATCACCTGCTCAAATTCGTTGCAGCGTCGTCATGCAGGTTCGTGCGGAACGGCACCGAGTATCCGGCCGACAAGGCGCGAGAGTTCCTCGCCGGCAAGTACCAATTCGTCGCGAGCCGGATCGCCACCGCCGAGGACTTCATCAAGCACCTCGCGACGAAGAGCAGCACGTCCGGTGAGCCCTACCGTGTGAAATGCGGCAAGACCGACGCGCTATCCGCTGCCTGGCTCACCGATGAGCTGAAGCATTACCGCGAGAAGTCGCACGTCCAGGCGTCCCGCTGATCCGTCGCGAGTCGAGGCGCCGCGTCGCAGCTTACAGCGGGCGATCGCCTGATTGGAAAGCGTCGCGAGCGGGCCGAGTACGAGGCGGCCCGCAGCGAGGCGCGAGATAGTACATGGACGTACAGCGAGCGCCGAGCGAGGACACAACGAAGTAATCGGTCCGCGCAGCAGCTTTACAACGGGCGATCAATAGCGGCCGCCGTTCTTTTGCCACCGCCACGCATCCGCGCAGATCGCGTCGAGATCCCGCGTCGGATGCCAGTCCAGCAGCGCGGCCGCTCGCGCATTGTCGGCGCAGCTTCCCGCCACGTCGCCGGGCCTGCGCGGTCCCACGATGCGCGGGATCGAGCGCCCGCACGCCCGCTCGAACGCTGCAATCGCGCTCAGCACCGACGTGGCCTTCCCGCTGCCCAGGTTGACCGTCAGCATGCCCGGTTTCGCGAGGACATAGCGCAGCGCACGCACGAAACCATCCGCCAGATCCTGCACGTGGACGTAATCGCGCACGCCCGTGCCGTCAGCCGTGTCCCAGTCGTCGCCGTGCACGATCAGCTCGCTCGCCTCGCCCGCAGCCACCCGGCAGAGCTGGGGAAGCAGGTGCGTCGGCGCGTCCGCGCGGCGCATCGCCCATCATGCCCCGCGCCGTGCGCTCCGGCCGCGTTGAACTTGCGTACGATCGCGATTCGCCAGTTCGCATTGGCCTTCGACAAATCGCGCAGGAAATCCTCGACGACGCGCTTCGTTCGGCCGTAAACGCTGGCCGACTGCAGCGCCGTTTCTTCCGTCAGCCGCAAATCGGTGGCGTCGCCGTATACGCTCGTCGCGGAACTGAACACCAGCGTCGCGACGCCCGCCTCGCCCATCACCTCGATCAGCGCAAGCGTGCCGCCGACATTGACATCGTAATAGGCGAGCGGCCGCGCCTCGGATTCCGCGACGTTCTCCATGCTGGCGCAATGGACGACGGCGGCAATCGGATGGTCATGGAATGCGGCGCGCAGCGCGGTCGCGTCGCGAACGTCGGCCGTGACGCACGGCACCGGTCGGCCGGCCAGCGCTTCGAGGCGCGTTCGGATCGCCGGCGTGCTGTTGCTGAAGTTGTCCAGGATAACGGGCGCAAAACCGGCTCGCGCCAATTCGACGACGACGTGTGATCCGACAAAGCCGGCGCCGCCGGTAACGAGAACTGTGTCTGGCATGGTTGAATGCTACACGGTTTCGTCTCGGCGTCCGCGATCGAAAAAAAGCCGGGCGCGTGGCCCGGCATTTTTATCGCTGCTCGGCTGGATGCGCTACGCAGCCTGCGCGTCTTCCGAGGCGCGCATCGGGACGGTCGACGAGTTCGATCAGCGCCATCGGCGCGGCGTCGCCCTGCCGGAATCCGAACTTCAGGATGCGCAGATAGCCACCGGGACGTGCCTTGAAGCGCGGGCCGAGCTCGTTGAAGAGCTTGGTCACGACGTCGCGATCACGCAGCCGGTCGAACGCCAGCCGGCGATTGGCGAGCGTCGGCGTCTTGCCCAGCGTGATCAAGGGCTCCGCGACACGGCGAAGCTCCTTTGCCTTCGGCAGCGTCGTGCGAATCGCCTCGTGCGTGAACAGCGAGTTGGTCATGTTGCGCAGCATCGCGAGGCGGTGCGCGCTCGTGCGGTTCAGCTTTCCGTAGTCCGTGTCGATGCCGCATGTCTTTTCCTTGTATTTACCGCTGAAAATCGACGGGCTTCGCCCGCGATTTTCAGGAAGCCCTACCCGTGAAAAGTAGGGGTGTACTTTTCACGGTCGATCCAATCCCGCCGGCGGCCAGTTCTCGAGCCGCATGCCGAGCGAGAGCCCGCGCGACGCGAGCACTTCCTTGATCTCGTTCAGCGACTTCCGTCCCAGATTCGGCGTCTTCAGCAACTCGGTTTCCGAGCGCTGGATCAGGTCGCCGATGTAATAGATGTTCTCGGCCTTGAGGCAGTTGGCCGAGCGCACCGTGAGCTCCAGGTCATCGACCGGACGCAGCAGCACCGGATCGACCTGCGGCGACGCGCGTTCGGCGGACGGCTGGTCGGTGCCCTTGAGATCCGCGAACACCGACAATTGCTCGACCAGCACGCTCGCGGCATACCGAACCGCCTGCTCGGGTTCGACGACGCCATTGGTCTCGATGTCGAGGACCAGCTTGTCCAGATCCGTGCGCTGTTCGACGCGCGCCGACTCGACTGCGTAGCTCACGCGACGCACGGGGGAAAACGATGCATCGAGCAGGATGCTGCCGATCGTGCGTCCGCCGTCGGGCTTCGTCCGCATGGTCGCAGGCTGATAGCCACGGCCCTTCTCGACCTTGATTTCCATCTCGATCTTGCCGCCTGCGGTCAGGTGCGCGATCACGTGCTCGGGATTGATGATCTCGACGTCGTGGTTCGGCTCGATGTCGGCCGCGGTGACCGGACCCTCTCCGGTCTTGGCGAGCTTCAGCATCACGTGGTCGCGGTTGTGCAGCTTCAGCACGACGCCCTTCAGGTTCAGGAGCACGTCGACGACGTCTTCCTGCACGCCGTCGAGCGCCGAATACTCATGCAGCACGCCGGTGATCTTCACCTCGGTGGGCGCGTAGCCGGGCATCGACGACAGGAGCACGCGCCGCAGCGCATTGCCCAGCGTGTGCCCGTACCCGCGCTCGAACGGCTCCATCACCACCTTGGCGTGGAACGGCGACATGCTTTGCACGTCGATGATGCGGGGTTTCAACAGAACATTGCTCTGCATGCGGTTCCTCGGAAAAAGTCCGATGTACACGACGGCGAGCGTCTTACGACGCCGCCGTCGTACATCTGCTTATTTACTTCGAATACAGCTCAACCACCAGATTCTCGTTGATGTCCTGGCCGAACTCGGAGCGGTCGGGCGCGCCCTTGAACGTCCCCGTCATCTTCTTCGGGTCGACTTGGACCCACGACGGGAACCCGACCTTTTCGGCGAGTTGCAGCGCATCCTGGATGCGAAGCTGCGACTTGGCCTTGTCGGTCGTCGCAACGACGTCGCCACTCTTCAGCAGCGCCGAAGGCACGTTCAGGACCTTGCCGTTGACCGTGATGGAGCAGTGCGACACGAGTTGCCGCGCTTCGGCGCGCGTCGACCCGAGGCCCATCCGATAGACGACGTTGTCGAGCCGCGACTCGAGGAGCTGCAACAGGTTCGTGCCGGTCGAGCTCTTGCCCTTCGTCGCTTCGAAGAAGTAACGCCGGAACTGCCGCTCGAGCACGCCGTAGATGCGGCGCAACTTCTGCTTTTCACGCAGCTGATGGCCGTAGTCCGACGTGCGCGCACCTGATCTCACGCCGTGCTGGCCGGGCTTGGTGTCCAGCTTGCACTTGGAGTCGAGCGATCGACGCGCGCTCTTCAGGAAGAGGTCCGTGCCTTCCCGTCGCGCCAGCTTGCATTTGGGTCCGATGTATCTCGCCACGTTGCTATCCCGTCAATTCGATGATTAGATTCGCCGACGCTTCGGCGGGCGGCAGCCGTTGTGCGGCACCGGCGTCACGTCGGAAATGCTGCTGATCTTCAGTCCGAGCGCATTCAGCGCGCGCACGGCCGATTCGCGGCCGGGGCCCGGTCCCTTGATGCGGACCTCCAGGTTCTTGACGCCGTACTCCTGCGCTGCACGTCCCGCGGATTCGGCGGCGACCTGCGCTGCGAACGGCGTCGACTTTCGCGAGCCCTTGAAGCCGGCTCCGCCCGATGTCGCCCACGACAGCGCATTGCCCTGGCGGTCGGTGATCGTGATGATCGTGTTGTTGAAGGACGCGTGGATGTGCGCGATCCCTTCTGAAACGCTCTTCTTGACCTTCTTGCGCGTGCGCGCGGCGGCGCCCTTTTGCGACGGTTGCTGTGCCATCGATGATCCTTACCGTGATTCCATCATTACTTGGTGACGCCCTTCGAAAGCGCGACGGTGCGACCCTTCTTCGGACCCTTGCGCGTGCGTGCGTTCGTGCGCGTCCGCTGTCCGCGAACCGGAAGCCCCTTGCGGTGGCGCACGCCGCGGTAGCAGCCGAGGTCCATCAGCCGCTTGATGCTCATCGTCACCTCGCGGCGCAGATCGCCCTCGACGGTGAACTTGCCGATGTGCTCGCGCAGCTTGTCCATCTGCGCGTCGGTCAGGTCCTTGACCTTCGAGTTGGGTGCGATGCCCGCTGCGGTGCAAATCGCCTTGGCACGCGGACGGCCGATGCCGTAGATCGCCGTCAGTGCGATCTCCGCGTGCTGGTGGTTCGGAATGTTTACGCCTGCAATACGGGCCATTACGTCCTCGCTTCGCTCGGCCTCCAGCTGTCAGCTATCAGCCTGTCAGCTGTCAGCAAAAACCGCTCAGCCTTATCGTGATGTTGTCGTTGCTGGCAGCTGAATGCTGACAGCTGATAGCTGCTAACCCTGCCGCTGCTTGTGGCGCGCGTCCGCCGTGCAGATCACCCGCACGACACCGTGGCGCCGCACGATCTTGCAGTTGCGGCAGATCTTCTTCACCGATGCCAATACCTTCATTTCGCATCTCCTGAACGATCGCTTCATCGCGACTTCAATGTCGCGCCACTGGAGACGCCGCCGCGTCTGTCCTCTGTCTTCTGACTCCTGATTCCTGACTCACTTCGCGCGAAACGTGATTCTGGCGCGCGACAGGTCATACGGCGTCAGCTCGACGGTGACCTTGTCGCCCGGAAGGATCTTGATGTAGTGCATGCGCATCTTTCCGGAGATGTGCGCGAGCACGACGTGACCATTTTCGAGCTTCACGCGAAACGTGGCGTTCGGCAGCATTTCCGCCACCTCGCCCTGCATCGCGATCGTTTCTTCCTTCGCCATCACCGCGTCGGCAGCCCGCCCTTGAAGTTCGCCTTGCGCAGCAGGCTCTCGTACTGCTGCGACATCAGGTACGCCTGCACCTGCGTCATGAAATCCATCGTCACCACCACGATGATCAGCAGCGACGTGCCCCCGAAATAGAACGGCACGTTCTTCCATGCGATCAGGAAATTCGGGATGAAGCACACGACCACCAGGTACAGCGAGCCGAGCAGCGTGAGCCGCAGCGTGATCTTCTCCAAATACTTCGCCGTCTGGTCGCCTGGACGGTATCCGGGAATGAACGCGCCGCTCTTCTTCAGGTTGTCCGCCGTTTCCTTCGGGTTGTACTGCAACGCCGTGTAGAAAAAGCAGAAAAAGATGATCGCCGCCGCGTACAGGATCTCGTGCACCGGCTGGCCTGGACCGAGCGTTGCCGCGAGATCCCGGATCCAGATCGTGCTCTCGCCGGTCCCCGCCCACTGGGCGAGCGTCGCCGGGAACAGGATGATCGACGACGCGAAGATCGGCGGTATGACGCCCGCCATGTTCAGCTTCAGCGGCAGATGCGAGCTCTGTCCCTGGTACACCTTGTTGCCAACCTGGCGCTTGGCGTAATTCACCAGGATCTTGCGCAGCGCACGCTCGACGAACACGACGAACGCCGTCACCAGCACGACCAGCGCCGCGATGCCGATGATCAGCAGCCACGAATACGCGCCCGTGCGCCCCTGCTCGAGCGTCTGGCCGATCGCCGCAGGCAAACCCGCCGCGATGCCCGCGAAGATGATCAGCGATATCCCGTTGCCGAGTCCGCGCTCGGTGATCTGTTCGCCGAGCCACATGAGGAACATCGTCCCGGTCACGAGCGTCACCGCCGAAACGAGGCGGAACGTCATGCCCGGCTCGAGCACCAATCCGGGCTGCGCCTCCAGCGCCGTCGAGATGGCGAACGCCTGAAACAACGACAACCCGAGCGTCGCATAGCGCGTGTACTGCGTGATCTTCCGCTGGCCGGACTGCCCTTCCTTCTTCAGCGCCTCGAGCGACGGCACGATCACCGTGCACAGCTGCATGATGATCGACGCCGAAATGTACGGCATGATCCCCAGCGCGAAGATCGAGAAGCGCGACAGCGCGCCACCCGAGAACACGTTGAGCAGGCCGAGAATTCCGCCCTGCTGGCCGCGGAACAGCTCGGCGAGCACCGAGGCATTGATGCCCGGCACCGGGATATGCGTACCGATCCGGTAAACGACCATCGCGCCCAGCAGGAACCACAAGCGGCGCTTCAGGTCGCCGTACTTGTTGCCGCTCTTCAGGGCCGGATTTGCAGTTGCCAATGGACTGTCCTAGTTTGCGTCGCGCGTGCGCCGATTCAAGCGATGCTGCCGCCGGCGGCCTCGATGGCCGCCTTGGCGCCTTGCGTCGCCGTCAATCCGGTGAGTTTCACGGCCTTGTCCAATTTGCCGGTCTTGATGACCTTGGCCGACTTCGCCGTCGATGGCACCACGCCGGCCGCTTTCAGCGCCAGCAGGTCGATGTCCGCCACAGGCAGCTTCGCGAGATCGGACAAGCGCACCTCGGCGACGTCCAGCCGGGTGCGCGAGACGAAGCCGCGTTTCGGCAAACGCCGCTGCAGCGGCATCTGGCCGCCTTCGAAGCCGACCTTGTGAAAGCCGCCGGAGCGCGACTTCTGGCCCTTGTGGCCGCGGCCCGCCGTCTTGCCGAGGCCCGACCCGATGCCGCGCCCGACCCGGCGCCGGGCCTTGTTGCTGCCCGCGGCGGGCTTCATCGTGTTTAGACGCATCGCGTGCTCCAGAATTTCACTCGCCCGCTACCGTGACGAGGTAGCTGACCTTGTTGATCATCCCGCGGATCGCCTTCGTGTCTTCGAGCTCGACGGTCTGGCGAATGCGCTTGAGACCGAGGCCGCGCACCGTGGCGCGATGGTCCTTGCGCGTGCAGCCGACGCCCTTGACGAGCGTCACCTTCAGCTTCTTGTCGTCCGCCATCACTCGGCCTCCTTGTATTGCAAGACAACGCCGCAACCGTTTCGCGTCGGCCTCCCCGACTCGCACGCCGCCGCGCCCTTCGGGCCTTGGCTCCGCTTCGCATCGCCCGGCGCGCTTGTATGATCCCCCCACGCTTGCGGCTGCGCCGCTGCGCTGCCCCCTGAGGGGGCACCCTTCGCGCCTTGGGGCGGCCCGGCGGCGCTCATCGGACCTCCAGGATCTCTTCGACCGTCTTGCCGCGCTTGGCGGCAATGTCGGCCGGGGCGTTGATCGCCTCGAGCGCGTTGATCGTCGCGCGCACGACGTTGTACGGATTGGTCGGTCCGTGGCACTTGGCGAGGATGTTCGTCACGCCAACCACGTCGAACACCGCGCGCATCGCGCCGCCCGCGATGACGCCCGTACCGTCGGATGCCGGCTGCATGTAAACGCGGGTCGAGCCGTGACGGCCGATCACCGCGTGGTGCAGCGTGCCTTTCTTCAGCCGGACCTTCACCATCTTGCGGCGCGCCTGCTCCATCGCCTTCTGCACGGCGACCGGCACTTCCTTCGCCTTGCCCTTGCCCATGCCGACGCGTCCATCGCCGTCGCCGACGACCGTCAGCGCCGCGAAGCCGAGGATCCGCCCGCCCTTCACCACCTTGGTGACGCGGTTGATCGAGATCATCTTCTCGCGCAGGCCGTCGCCGCGGTCATCCTGCTGCTGCGGCTGGCGAGGGTTGGATCGTTGCTGTGCCATGTCAGGCCCTTATTTGCTCAGAACTTGAGTCCGCCCTCGCGGGCGGCTTCGGCCAGCGCCTTCACGCGGCCATGGAAGCGAAAACCGGCCCGGTCGAAGGCGACCGATTCGATTCCCATGGCCTTGGCGCGTTCGGCAATTCGCTGCCCGATGATCGCGGCAGCGGCCTTGTTGCCGCCGTTCTTCAGATCCTTGCGCACGTCGGCCTCGAGCGTCGATGCGCTCGCCAGCACCTTGTCGCCCGTCGGCGCGATGATCTGCGCGTAGATGTGGCTGTTCGACCGGCCGACAACCAGGCGCGTTGCACGCTGCTCGGCAATGCGCACCCGGGTCTTGCGGGAGCGGCGGACTCGAGCATCTTTCTTGTTCATGGAATCTCCGTCGAAAAGTGAAAACCTACTTTTCGCCGCTTAAGTTACCCAGCAATCGCGGGCAAAGCCCGACGATTGCTGGCGGCAATTGCTGAATGGTCACTTCTTCTTGGTTTCTTTGATCTTCACGCGTTCGTCCGAGTAGCGGACGCCCTTGCCCTTGTAGGGCTCGGGCGGACGATAGGCGCGAATCTCGGCAGCGACCTGTCCGACCTGCTGCTTGTCGATGCCCTTGACGAGGATTTCCGTCTGCACCGGCGTCTGGACCGTCACGCCCTTGGGCATCGTATGCACGACCGGATGCGAAAACCCGAGCGACAGGTTGATCTTGTCGCCGGCGGCTTGGGCGCGATAGCCAACGCCCACGAGCGACAGTTTCTTTTCGAAGCCCTGCGTCACACCCTTGACCATGTTCGCGACCAGCGCACGCAGCGTGCCCTGCAGTGCGCCCGCTTCGTCGTTCGTCGCCTTGAATACGAGCTCTTCGCCGTTCTTCTCGACGGTAACGTCCGGTCCGAACTGGCGCGACAGCGTGCCGAGCGGACCCTTGACCGAGATCTCGCCCGTGCCGAGCGTCACTTCCACTTTCGGCGGCACCTTGACCGGGTTGTTGCCAATGCGTGACATCTCGATTCTCCCGTCAGGCGACGATGCAGATCACTTCGCCGCCGACACCGGTGGCGCGTGCCTTGCGGTCCGTCATCACGCCATGCGACGTCGACACGATCGCGATGCCGAGGCCGTTCATCACGCGCGGGATGTCGTCCTTGCTCTTGTAGATGCGCAGTCCCGGCTTCGAGACGCGCTCGATCTTCTCGATGACCGGCCGGCCGGCGTAATAGCGAAGCGCGATCTCGAGCTGCGGCTTCTGCGTTTCCTCGCCGGAAATCTTGAAGCCTTCGATGTAACCCTCGTCCTTCAGGACCCGGGCGATCGCGACCTTGACCTTGGATGCGGGCATCGCGACGACCGCGCGCTCCGTCATCTGCGCATTGCGGATGCGCGTCAGCATGTCGGCGATGGGATCAGTCATGCTCATCTAGTTTCCTCGCTCCTACCAGCTGGCTTTCACGATGCCGGGGACTTCGCCGCGCATCGCGTATTCGCGGAACTTGTTCCGCCCGAGGCCGAACTTGCTGAACACGCCTCGCGGCCGGCCCGTGATGAGGCAGCGGTTGCGCAGCCGCGTCGGATTCGCATTGCGCGGCAGCGCCTGCAGCTTGAGCCGCGCGGCATACCGGTCCTCGTCGGACATTCGCTGGTTCGCGACCATCGCTTCGAGCGCGGCGCGCTTCTTTGCGTACTTCGCGACCAGCTTTTCACGCTTGTATTGGCGATTGATCAGTGCCAGTTTCGACATGGCGAGTCCTCAATTCCTGAACGGAAACTTGAACGCGGCGAGCAGCGCCTTGGCTTCGGCGTCGGTCTTCGCGGTCGTCGTGATCGTGATGTTCATGCCCCTGATCGTGTCGATCTTGTCGTACTCGATCTCGGGGAAAATGATCTGTTCCTTGATGCCCATGTTGTAATTGCCACGGCCGTCGAAACCGCGTCCCGACACGCCGCGGAAGTCGCGCACGCGCGGCAACGCGACGCTGACGAGGCGATCGATGAACTCGTACATCCGCTCCTGGCGCAGCGTGACCATGCAGCCGATCGGATAGCCTTCGCGGATCTTGAAGCCCGCGATGGCCTTGCGTGCCTTCGTGACGACCGGCTTCTGGCCGCTGATCTTCGTCATGTCGGCAACGGCATTTTCGAGGATCTTCTTGTCCGCGGTCGCTTCGCCGACGCCCATGTTGAGCACGACCTTGGAAATCCGCGGCACCTGCATCGGCGACTTGTAACCGAACTGCTGCGTAAGCGCCGGCGCGATTTCCTTCCGGTAGATTTCCTTCAGGCGAGCGGGCTGGTGCGGCTGGTCCGCGGCGTGCGCCATTTCGGCGGCTGGCGCGGCCTTGGACGGCTTTTCCTTCTTCGGCTGCTTCGCCTGGTTGTCGGCGACCGGTGTCTTGGCGGTCTTGGGCGCCTTGCCGGACTTCTTGTCGCCCTTCTTGTCGCCCTTCTTGTCGTCAGCCATTGATCTGCTCTCCGTTGGACTTGAAGAAGCGCAGCTTGCGACCGTCTTCCATCAGCTTGAAGCCGATCCGATCCGGCTTTTGCGTGACCGGATTCCAGATCGCGACGTTCGAAACGTGAATCGGCACTTCCTTCGTGATGATTCCGCCCGGCTGGTTCTTCATCGGGTTCGGCTTCGTGTGCCGCTTCACCTGGTTGACGCCGTTGACGATGACGTGCGTGTCGTCGACGACGCTGGCGACGTCGCCCCGCTTGCCCTTGTCGCGGCCGGCGATCACGACGACGTTGTCACCCTTCTTGATCTTGCGCATGTGTAATCTCTTCGAGCAGAGCGGCGTCAGAGCACTTCCGGCGCCAGCGAGACGATCTTCATGAACCGCTCGGTCCGCAGCTCCCGCGTGACCGGTCCGAAAATGCGGGTGCCGATCGGCTCGAGCTTGTTGTTCAGCAATACGGCGGCGTTGGTGTCGAAGCGGATCAGCGCTCCGTCATCGCGGCGGACACCCTGGCGGGTGCGCACGACGACCGCGCTGTAGATCTCGCCCTTCTTCACGCGGCCGCGCGGCGCCGCTTCCTTCACCGACACCTTGATCACGTCGCCGATGTGCGCATAGCGGCGCTTGCTGCCGCCCAATACCTTGATGCACATGACCGCGCGCGCGCCGGTGTTATCGGCGACGTCGAGTACCGTCTGCATTTGAATCATGACTCAGTTCTCTCCAACTTGATCCGCCTCCGGCGCAGGTGTTGTCGCATACCTGCGAGCCGGCGAAAGCGAAAGGCGGCGGCCAGTTTTGGATCCCGTCTCGAATGCGTAACCAAGCATCCGGCTGGGATGGGCCGCGGCGCCCGCGCATTTGATGAATGCCCCTTGGCTGCCGCGGCGGGGAAAACAGCGATTATGTCAGGTATTTCCGGCCTCGGCAATACCCGCGCCACCCGGAAAATGGGGTCGGAGTTATTTATCCCGAAACTTTGCCCCGCGCTTCACACGATCTTGGCTTTCTCGACGACGCGAAGCACGCGCCAGGCCTTGGTCTTCGAAAGCTTGCGTGACGCCTGGATCTCGACGAGATCGCCGGCCTTGCATTCGTTGTTCTCGTCGTGCGCGTGGTACTTGTTCGACTTGATGACCACCTTGTCGTAGATCGGGTGCTTGGAACGCCGCTCCACGAGCACGGTGACCGTCTTGTCCATCTTGTCGCTGACGACGCGGCCGGTGACGGTCTGCACCAGCGGCTTGCGCGCCGTAGCGCGCTTGCGTCGTTGCCACTTCGTTCGATGCCTGCGCGTTCATACCTTTACCCTTCGCGCTTCGCGCTCAGTGTGTAATTCGCCCTTGGGGCGGCCCTGCGGGCTCATGCACGAGCTCCTTGTTTGACCTTCGCCGGCTGCGAAACAGCGCCTGACTCACGCGTCTTCTGTCCGAGCAGCGTGCGCACGCGCGCGATCCCGCGGCGCACGTCCTTCAGCTTGGACGTGTTGGTGAGCTGCTGCGTGGCGACTTGCATGCGCAGGCCGAACTGTTCCTTGAGCAGCGCCTCGAGCTCCGTCTGGAGTTCGGCGGCATTCTTGCCGGCGAGCGCTTTCGTGTTGTCAGTGCGTTTCATCTCGTTCTCCGTCAGCCGCCGATCAGGCGGTGAACGAACGTCGTGCGAAGCGGCAGCTTGGCGGCCGCGAGCGCGAACGCTTCGCGCGCCAGCGATTCCTCCACCCCGTCCATTTCGTAGAGGACCTTGCCCGGCTGGATTTCCGCGACGTAATACTCCGGATTGCCCTTGCCGTTGCCCATGCGGACTTCGGCGGGCTTCTTCGACACCGGCTTGTCCGGGAAGATGCGGATCCAGATGCGGCCGCCGCGCTTGATGTGGCGCGTCATCGCACGCCGCGCGGCTTCGATCTGCCGCGACGTCAGGCGGCCGCGGTCGGTCGCCTTCAGGCCGTATTCGCCGAAGCTGACCTTGTTGCCGACCGTCGCCACGCCCTTGTTGCGGCCTTTCTGTTCCTTGCGGTACTTCCTTCTAGCTGGTTGCAGCATTCTTCGCTCCTGCTCCTGGTCCCGATCGCCGCGGACGCTTCGACGTCTCGGGCGCCGGCGCCGGCGCCGCCGCGGGTTCCGCGTTGTGCGCCATCACCTCGCCCTTGAAAACCCATACCTTGATGCCGATCACGCCGTACGTCGTGCGAGCTTCCGAAAATCCATAGTCGATGTCGGCGCGCAGCGTGTGGAGCGGCACGCGGCCTTCGCGATACCACTCGCGGCGGGCGATCTCGACGCCGTTCAGGCGGCCCGAGCTCATCACCTTGATGCCCTGCGCGCCGAGGCGCATCGCATTCTGCATCGCGCGCTTCATCGCGCGGCGGAACATGATCCGTTTCTCGAGCTGCTGCGCGATCGAATCGGAGATCAGCTGCGCGTCGATTTCCGGCTTGCGGATCTCCTCGATGTTGAGGCCGACGTCGCTGCCCATCATCTTGCGCAGATCGGCGCGCAGCGTTTCGATGTCCTCGCCCTTCTTGCCGATGACGACACCCGGGCGCGCGCTATGGATGGTGATGCGCGCGTTCTTTGCCGGACGCTCGATCGTCACCTTCGCGACGGACGCATGCGAAAGTTTCTTCTTCAGGTACTCGCGCACCTTCAGGTCCTCGGCGAGCGTCGGGCCGTAATGCTTCTTGTTGGCGTACCACTTCGAGCCCCAGTTGCGGTTGACCGCGAGGCGAAAGCCGGTCGGGTGAATCTTCTGTCCCATGGCGTTTCCTTATTTCCCGTCGCCAACGACGACGTGGATGTGGCAGCTCTGCTTGCCGATCACGTTGCCGCGACCCTTGGCGCGCGCCGTGAAGCGGCGCAGCGTGTCCGCCTTGTCGATGTAAATCGTCTTCACCTTGAGCTCGTCGATGTCGGCGCCTTCGTTGTGCTCGGCGTTGGCGATGGCCGACTCGAGCACCTTCTTCAGGATCCGTGCGCCTTTCTTGGGACTGAACGCGAGGATGTTGAGCGCGCGATCGACAGGCAACCCGCGGATCGCATCGGCGACGAGACGGCCTTTCTGGGCCGAGAGCCGTACACCGCGCAGCGTGGCAGTGGTTTCCATCATGTCCTCACTTCCGCTTCGGCGCGCCCGACGGCGCGGCGACTTTCTTGTCGGACGAGTGGCCCTTGAACGTGCGCGTCAGCGCAAATTCACCGAGCTTGTGACCGACCATGTTTTCCGACACGTACACCGGGATGTGCTGCTTGCCGTTGTGCACGGCGATCGTCAGGCCGACGAATTCCGGCGTGATCGTCGAGCGGCGCGACCAGGTCTTGATCGGCTTCTTGTCGTTGACCGCGCGCGCGGCATCCACCTTCTTCAGCAGATGGTCGTCGACGAACGGGCCCTTCTTGATTGAGCGTGCCATTTTCCGTTATCCCTTCGTCGCGTGGCGGCGTCGGACGATCATCACGTCCGTGCGCTTGTTGCGACGCGTCTTGTAACCCTTGGTCGGCGTGCCCCACGGCGAGACCGGATGTGCCAGCCGCCGTTCGAACGCCCGCCGTGCGGGTGATCGACCGGGTTCATCGCAGATGCCGCGCACCGTCGGACGGATGCCGCGCCAGCGCGTTAGCACCTGCCTTGCCGATCGAGCGCAGGCTGTGTTCCTCGTTGCCGACTTCGCCGATCGTCGCGCGGCAGTCGACATGCACCTTGCGGATTTCGCCCGAGCGCAACCGCATCTGCGCGTAAACGCCTTCGCGCGCCAGCAACTGCACGCCGGCGCCCGCCGAGCGCGCCATCTGCGCGCCCTTGCCCGGCTGCATTTCGATGCAGTGGACCGTCGTGCCGACCGGGATGTTGCGCAGCGGCAGCGTATTGCCCGGCTTGATCGCCGCTTCGGCGCCCGACATCAATTGCACGCCGACCGCGACGCCGCGCGGCGCAATGATGTAGCGACGCTCGCCATCGGCGTACAGCAGCAAGCGCGATGTTCGCGCTGCGGTTCGGGTCGTATTCGAGCCGCTCCACCTTTGCCGCAATGCCGTCCTTGTTGCGCTTGAAGTCGACGATCCGGTAATGCTGCTTGTGGCCGCCGCCCTTGTGGCGCATCGTGATGTGGCCGTTGTTGTTGCGCCCCGAGCCGCGCTTCTGGCTCTCGACGAGCGACGCCACCGGCGGGCCCTTGTGCAGGCTCGCGTTGACGACCTTGACGAGCGACCGGCGGCCGTTCGACGTGGGTTTGACTTTGACGAGTGGCATTTCAGGCCTCCGCCGCGAAGTTGATTTCCTGGCCCGGCTTCAGGCTCACGTACGCCTTCTTCCAGTTCCGGCGCCGGCCCATGTGGGTGCCGAAGCGCTTCTTCTTGCCCTTGACGTTGGCGATCTGCACCGACTCGACCTCGACCTTGAACATCAGCTCGACCGCGGCCTTCACCTCGGGCTTCGTCGCGTTCTGCATGACGCGAAAGATCACCTGCTCGTGCTTGTCCGCGATGAACGTGCCCTTTTCGGACACGACCGGCGCAAGCAGCACCGTCATCAGGCGCTCGGGATTGTATTTGACCGTGGGATTCATCCGAGAAGCTCCTCGAACTGCGTCACGGCGCCCTTCGTGAGCAGCACGTGGTTGAAGCGGACGAGGCTCACCGGATCGACTTCGCGCGTCTCGAGCACCAGCACGTTCGGCAGGTTGCGCGAGCCCAGGAACACGTTCTCGTCGAGCTTCTCCGTCACGACCAGCACCGTGCCGGTCAAGCCGAAGCCCTTGATCTTCTGCGCGAAGAGCTTCGTCTTCGGCGTGTCGAGCGCGAGCGCGTCGATCACCGACAAGCCGGTCTTCGCGCACGAGCTGCGACAGGATCGACGCGATGCCCGCGCGATACATCTTGCGGTTGACCTTCTGCGAGAAGTTCTCGTCGGGCGAGCTCGGGAAGATCTTGCCGCCGCCACGCCACAGCGGGACTGTTCGCCTGGCCTGCGCGTGCGCGGCCGGTGCCCTTCTGGTTCCACGGCTTGCGGTGCGACTTGTTGATCTCGCTGCGGCCCTTCTGCGCGCGCGTGCCCTGCCGCGCGTTCGCCTGGTAGGCCGTCACGACCTGATGGATCAGCGCTTCGTTGTAGTCGTGCCCGAACAGCGCGTCCGATGCCGCGACCGTCGAGGCCTTCTGACCCTTGTCGTCGATGAGATTGAGATCCATCGTTACGCCCCCTTCTTCGCCGGCGTCTTGGCCGAGGGACGAACGACGATATGGCCGCCGTCGGCACCGGGCACCGCGCCCTTCACGAGCAGCAGGCCACGCTCCTTGTCGACGCGAACGACCGGCAGCGTCTGCACGGTGCGCGTCACGTTGCCGTACTGGCCCGCCATCCGCTTGCCGGGGAACACGCGGCCCGGATCCTGCGCCATCGAGATCGAGCCCGGCGTGTTGTGCGAGCGCGAGTTGCCGTGCGATGCGCGGTTGCTGCTGAAGTTGTGGCGCGTGATCACGCCGCTGAAGCCGCGGCCCTTCGTCGTGCCGGTGACGTCGACCAGCTGGCCGACCGCGAACGTGTCGACGCCCACGACATCGCCCGGCTTGAACTTCGCGAGCTCGTCCGTCGTGACCTGGAATTCCTTCAGCATGTCGCCGGCTTCGACACCCGCCTTCGCGAGATGTCCCGCCATCGGCTTGCTGACGCGCGACGCGCGCCGCTTGCCGAACGTGATCTGCACCGCGGCGTAGCCGTCGGTGTCCGGCGTCTTGACCTGCGTGACGCGGTTGTTCGCCACGTCGAGCACGGTGACCGGGATCGCGCTGCCGTCGTCGGCGAAGACGCGCGTCATGCCGACCTTGCGACCTACCAATCCTAGACTCATGTCGATCTCTCTGTTTTAAGTGACCCGGATCGCTCCGGGTGCCGGCTGCAATTGGCCGGACTGCCATTACCTTGCCTTTGCTCCGTCGAAGTTGCGGGCTTTGCCCGAACTTCGACGCTGACTCTTCCGCGAAACGTAGGTCTGCACTTTTCGCTGTTATCCCTACTGCAGTTTGATCTCCACGTCCACGCCCGCCGGCAGATCGAGCTTCATCAACTGGTCGACCGTCTTGTCGGTCGGGTCGATGATGTCCATCAGCCGCAGGTGCGTGCGGATCTCGAACTGGTCGCGCGACGTCTTGTTGACGTGCGGCGAGCGCAGGACGTCGTAGCGCTCGATCTTCGTCGGCAGCGGCACCGGGCCCTTGACGACCGCGCCCGAGCGCTTCGCCGTATCGACGATCTCCAGCGCCGACTGGTCGATCAGCTTGTAATCGAACGCCTTCAATCGGATGCGGATTCTCTGGTTTTGCATGATCACCTTTGCGAAAGAACCGCTCGCAAAGCGCTCGGTTCTTCGTTGTCCTTCGTCACGAAAAGCGAAGGGCCGTCCCGAGCTTTCGTGCTGATCCCGCCGTCTCGCGCAAATTCGTGCGAGCGAAAGCGAGCGATACTTTGCGCGAGTCTACTCGATGATCTTGGCCACGACGCCGGCGCCGACCGTGCGGCCGCCTTCGCGAATCGCAAACCGCAGCCCCTCCTCCATCGCGATCGGCGCAATCAGCGTCACCGTCATCGCAATGTTGTCCCCAGGCATCACCATCTCCGTCCCCGCCGGCAGCTCCACACTCCCCGTCACGTCCGTCGTCCGGAAATAAAACTGCGGCCGATAACCATTGAAAAACGGCGTGTGCCGCCCCCCCTCCTCCTTGCACAGCACGTACACCTCGCAGCTGAACTTCGTGTGCGGCGTGATCGACCCCGGCTTCGCCAGCACCTGACCCCGCTCCACCTCTTCCCGCTTCGTCCCCCGCAGCAGCACCCCCACGTTGTCCCCCGCCTGCCCCTGATCCAGCAGCTTGCGGAACATCTCCACCCCCGTGCACACCGTCTTCAGCGTCGGCTTCAGCCCCACGATCTCCAGCTCCTCGCCCACCTTCACCACCCCGCGCTCCACCCGCCCCGTCACCACCGTCCCACGACCCGAAATCGAGAACACGTCCTCCACCGGCATCAGAAACGGCCCGTCGATCAGCCGCTTCGGCTGCGGGATGTAGCTGTCCAGCGCATCGGCCAGCTTCATGATCGACCCCTCGCCCATGTCCCCCTTGTCGCCTTCCAGCGCCATCTTCGCCGATGCCAATCACGATCGGCGTGTCGTCCCCCGGAAACTGGTACTTCGACAGCAGCTCCCGCACCTCGATCTCCACCAGCTCCAGCAACTCCGCGTCGTCCACCATGTCCGCCTTGTTCAGGTACACCACGATGTACGGCACCCCCACCTGCCGCGCCAGCAGAATGTGCTCCCGCGTCTGCGGCATCGGCCCGTCCGCCGCACTCACCACCAGGATCGCCCCGTCCATCTGCGCCGCACCCGGTGATCATGTTCTTCACGTAGTCCGCGTGCCCCGGACAGTCCACGTGCGCGTAGTGCCGCTTCGCCGTCTCGTACTCCACGTGCGCCGTGTTGATCGTGATCCCCCGCGCCTTCTCCTCCGGCGCGTTGTCGATCTGGTCGTACGCCCTCACCTCGCCGCCGAACTTCTTCGACAGCACCAGCGTCATCGCCGCCGTCAGCGTCGTCTTCCCGTGATCCACGTGACCAATCGTCCCCACGTTCACGTGCGGCTTCGTACGCTCGAATTTGCTCTTTCCCATCGAAGTCCTTCGACCCAATCGTATGACCTACTTTCGGCCGGTTACCGAATCGCGGGCTCAGCCCGCGATTCGCGGCGTAATTCACCGGCGAAAGTAGGTGCACTTTCGCTCGCTACGTTTTCTTGTTGATGACCGCCTCGGCGACGGTCTTCGGCGCCTCGGTGTAATGCTTGAATTCCATCGTGTACGTCGCGCGTCCCTGCGACAGCGAGCGCAGCGTCGTCGAATAGCCGAACATCTCCGCGAGCGGCACTTCGGCCTTGATCACCTTGCCCGTCGGGTTGTCGTCCATGCCCTGGATCATGCCGCGCCGCGACGACAGGTCACCCACGACGTTGCCCATGAAGTCCTCGGGCGTTTCGACTTCGACCGCCATCATCGGCTCGAGCAGCGCCGGGTTGGCCTTGCGCATGCCGTCCTTGAACGCGATCGACGCGGCCATCTTGAACGCGTTCTCGTTCGAGTCGACGTCGTGGTACGAGCCGTCGAACAGCGTGACCTTCACGTCGACGACCGGGAACCCCGCCAGCACGCCATTCGGCAGCGTCTCGACCAGTCCCTTGTTCACCGCGGGAATGTATTCGCGCGGAACGGTGCCGCCCTTGATCGCGTCGACGAACTCGAAGCCCTTGCCGGCTTCGTTCGGCTCCATCTTGAGCCACACGTGGCCGTACTGGCCGCGTCCGCCCGACTGCTTGATGAACTTGCCTTCGACTTCCACCGGCTTGCGGATCGCTTCGCGATACGCGACCTGCGGCGCGCCAACGTTGGCCTCGACGCCGAATTCGCGCTTCATCCGGTCGACGAGGATTTCGAGGTGCAGCTCGCCCATGCCGGAGATGATCGTCTGGCCCGATTCCTCGTCGGTGCGCACGCGGAACGACGGGTCTTCCTGCGCCAGGCGATTCAGCGCAATGCCCATCTTTTCCTGGTCGACCTTCGTCTTCGGCTCGACGGCGACGTGGATCACCGGCTCGGGGAAGATCATCTTCTCGAGCGTGATGATCTTCGTTGGATCGCACAGCGTATCGCCGGTCGTCGCTTCCTTCAGGCCAACGGCCGCCGCGATGTCGCCGGCGCGCACTTCCTTGATGTCCTTGCGCTCGTTGGCGTGCATCTGCAGGATGCGGCCGAGACGTTCCTTCTTGCCCTTGGCCGCGTTGTAGACCGTGTCGCCGGAATTGACGACGCCGGAATAGACGCGGAAGAACACGAGCTGGCCGACGAATGGATCGGTCATGATCTTGAACGCAAGGCCCGCGAACGGTTCGTCGTCGGACGCCCTGCGCGAACCTTCGGTGCCGTTGTCCAGCTCGCCGGTCACCGGCGGAATGTCCGTCGGCGCAGGCATGTAGTCGATCACCGCATCGAGCATCGCCTGCACGCCCTTGTTCTTGAACGCGGAGCCGCACAGCATCGGCACGATCTCGCCCGCGATGGTGCGCATGCGCAGGCCCTTCTTGATTTCGTCGACGGAGAGCTCGCCGTCTCCGAGGTAGCGGTTCATCAGCTCCTCGTTCGCCTCGGCGGCGCTCTCGAGCATCTTTTCGCGCCACTCCGCAGCGAGCTCGGCGAGATCGGCGGGAACGTCGCGCATGTCGTACTTCATGCCCTGCGACGAATCGTCCCAGTAGATCGCCTTCATCTTCACGAGATCGACGACGCCGGCGAACTTGTCCTCCGCGCCGATCGGCACCTGGATCACCACCGGATTCGCCTTCAGGCGCGACTTCATCTGGTCATAGACCTTGAAGAAGTTGGCGCCGACGCGGTCCATCTTGTTGACGAACGCGAGCCGCGGCACCTTGTACTTGTTCGCCTGGCGCCAGACGGTTTCCGATTGCGGCTGCACGCCGCCGACCGAGTCGTACACCATGCACGCGCCATCGAGCACGCGCATCGAGCGCTCGACCTCGATCGTGAAGTCGACGTGTCCCGGCGTGTCGATGATGTTGATCCGGTGCTCGGGATAGCTGCCGTCCATGCCCTTCCAGAAGCACGTCGTGGCGGCCGACGTGATCGTGATGCCGCGCTCGCGCTCCTGCTCCATCCAGTCCATGACGGCCGCGCCGTCGTGCACCTCGCCCATCTTGTGGGAGACGCCGGTGTAGAAGAGGATGCGTTCGGTGGTCGTGGTCTTGCCGGCATCAATGTGCGCACTGATGCCGATGTTGCGATACCGGTCGATTGGGGTAGTTCGTG
>CAVYIC010000014.1:0-541518 GCA_963768545.1 uncultured Pseudomonadota bacterium
AAGCGATGCGGACGTTGCGTCCGAACTGCTCTTCCCCTCTGATTCCAAACAGCAGCTTCGCAGCGCAGTTTGATGAGCACCCAGCTTGGAGCGCCGTGGAGTATCCCTTTCATCGGCATGTTAGTTTCGATTGCCCTTTTTCCGCTGCTTGCGCCATCGTTTTGGCACCACCACTTTGGCAAGGTCTCCGCCGTTCGGCACTGGCATTTCTGGTGTCATTCGCTGTCCAGTACGGGATTGTAGAAACGGTCCATCAGGCGGCGCATATCCCTTCTTCTCGAATACGTTCCTTTCATCATCGTTCTGCTCGGGCTTTACACCGTAGCGGGGGGGATCTGCGTCCGCGGTACTCTTCACGGAACGCCGCGTGTCAACACATTGCTTCTGGCGATTGGGACAGTTCTCGCGAGCTGGATGGGCACCACCGGCGCTGCAATGCTGATGATAAGGCCGGTGATCCGCGCGAATGACAATAGGCAGCACAAGACACACGTCATCATCTTCTTCATCTTTCTTGTAGCTAACGCGGGCGGCGCTCTTACACCTCTTGGTGCTCCGCCGTTGTTTCTCGGCTTTTTGAGAGGCGTTGATTTCTTTTGGACGACGACGCGTCTTCTTGCCCCAACGCTCGTGGTTTGTGGCGTGGTGTTGCTCGCGTTCTACGCCACCGACTATTTCTACTACCACCGCGTCGGAGAAGTATCGGAACTGTCTTTTGACCCTACGCCGGATCGACCAATCAGAATTGAAGGCTCAGTCAACTTCATTCTGCTTGGCGCAATTATGGGCGCCGTTCTGCTCAGCGCCGTCTGGAAGCCCGGCATCTCTTGGACAATTGTTGGAAGTGAGATTCGGTTAGAAAACGTCGTTCGTGACATTCTAATCATCGCAGTCGTGGTGATTTCACTCAAGACGACGCCTACATCGGCACGCGAAGGCAACCATTTCACATGGGGACCGATCATGGAAGTTGCCAAATTGTTCGTTGGCATCTTTCTAACGATTATTCCGGTGATCGCCATGCTACGAGCAGGCGAGACGGGCGCGCTCGGTCCGATTGTGGCGCTCGTGACCGGCGATGACGGGAAGCCGATCAATGTTGCGTATTTTTGGCTCTGCGGCGCATTGTCATCGTTCCTCGACAACGCTCCCACCTATTTGGTGTTTTTCAATATGGCCGGCGGAGACCCGAAGGTTTTGATGGGAACATTCGCGACTACGCTGATGGCAATCTCGGCCGGCTCAGTCTATATGGGCGCCATGACATACATCGGTAACGCCCCTAATTTCATGGTTAAGGCCATCGCTGAGCATAGGGATATCAAGATGCCGAGCTTCTTCGGCTATATGGCGTGGTCGTGCGCCATTCTTCTACCCGCCTTACTTCTCGTAACGGTAATCTTTTTCAGATAACCCAGCCCCTTCGAGACTCCGGTAGGAAAATGGCAGGATCGGACCGCAGAGCACGATGCAGTGTGCTGCGGACGTGCCGAGATAGCCTGACGTTCCGTAGAAACTCACAGCGGCCGTTCTACACGGCCGAAATGATCGGATACCGCGTTGGCAACTGCCCGCGCAGGCGGACGTGGGTGCGCATAGCGGCCGGTCGCTACCGGCCGGACCTTGTTATCAAAACGGGATGTCGTCGTCGAACTCTTTGGAATGTTCGACGGTGTTCCAATGTCCGCAGATTCGGCATGCACCAATTGCCGGATCGACCGCTAACGCGTTACAAAAATCACACGGTAAATTTGCGTTGCCTGTCGCCGCCTCGGAATGTTCGTCACGTTCTAGGTACGCTGCCGCAAAATCTGCACTTTTCGCCTTGATCGAACGTATGGTCCTTTCGCGATCGATAGCCGAAAAATTCGTAATTCAGATGCTTCTTAGAAAGGAAGACCGCGAAGCCCAGCGCTTTTCCGACGATTGTGTTCGCTTCAGTTTTTGTCGTCGCCCATCAGATAGTGCTCGACGGCATTGCGAGTGTCTCGTAATGACCTAATCAATGCGACGTCGGAAGTGGAAAAGGTGACGCCGCCGATATTTGCAAGGCGCGAGAGCGCTCCTCCCACGCCGACTGTTCGCGCGCTGAGATTCGGATACTTATCTACGTTTTCCCAGACCAATGCCGGATGGACACGACGCAAACGTTCCTTAAGAAGCAACTCGACCCCATGCGAGACGCCGAGGATTGCTTGCTTCAGTCTTCTTGCATCGTTTGTTTCGTCGTCCCACGGAGTGAACCCCGTCCGGTGGACAGCGGCGGCCTTCGAAATTGACCTAAGCTTGTCGGGTGCGAAGGAGAGCATCCATGGCAACAGAACGTCGTCATCGACGTCATCCGACCGAGCTCAAGCTTCGCTTGGTTGAGTCGTATCTCAACGGCGAGGGGACCTTGAAGTCCATTGCCAACGCTCACGCCATCACGCACATACTGCTGATGATATGGGTCGACAAATACCGGCGTGGCCAGCGCACCGATGAGATCGACTACGTGGAGCGAGCTCGCGAAGCCGAAGCGAAGATCGCTGCACTGGAGCGTAAGGTCGGCCAGCTGACGATGGAGCTCGACGTTTTAAAAAAACATCGCCAGGTCGTCGGCGCGAACAGCGAGAGGTCGTCGATCATTTGCGGGCCCGCGGCACCGCCATCTGCCGAGGATGCGAGCTCGTGAAGCTGCCGCGGAGTACCTACTACAAACGGCCGGATGCTGCTAAACAGGCATTGCGGGCGCAATCCGACGAGGCGCTTCGACGCGCAATCGAGCACCTACTCGATGAATGGCCGGGCTACGGTTATCGGCGCGTGACCCATGAACTCCGACGTCGCGGCATCGTCGCCAACCACAAGCGGGTCGCCCGGGTGATGCGTCAGCATGGGCTTGCCGCCGCCCGACCGAGGCGGTATCGAGCGCTCAGTGATGGTGGCGAAGAGGCGACCAAGCTCTACCCGAACTTGGCCAAGGGTTTCGTTGCAACCGGTCGCAATCAGGGAAACCCAGCTGACCCTCGCTGCGCTTGAAAGCGCGTACCGGACCGAGCCTCCAAGCGAAGTCGCCGAGCGCGTACGAGAATACGCCTTTGTTTTGAACAGTGATCCGCCAGAACTCAAGACCGGTGAGCGGTGGTGGGCGGAGAAAACGCACAAGCGTCGACGTAGTGAAGGTTCGGACACAGCCTACGATTGGTTGCTTCCTTTCGCTCCTCTCGAAGTCGCGAAGTCAGCGCGCCTGCAAAGTGCCCAAGATTGGGGTCCACATGGCGCAGGCACACTCGCCAAAGAATTGCGACGCATCGTTCGGGAAAGGCGCAAATCAGGCGAGTCTTTGGAAGCGTTGCTCAAGGCACTGTACGGCGTTTGTGTCGCCGGGGATCTGTCCGCGTCATTGAAGTTCGAGGGTTCGGAGCCGCACTTCATGGCGCAGTTCGTGAATCTCAACGAACTGCGAGCGGTCACCGTTGACTTCGAAACAATGGGTTATCAGTGCAGTGGCGCGCTCTCGAAGACCGACGTGAAATGGCTGATCGAGGCTTTCGGCGAGCCGATTGAGCATCAGTCCTCCGACGCGCTGTGGCCAGACATCCGTCGCAACGCAATCTCGAGGTATTGCTGGGCGGAACTTCGTCGTTCTAATGCTTCCGCGAACTCGCTTGGGTGGCAGCAAAAAACCATCTAGGAATGGCTGAGCGAACTGGTCAAGCGAAACATCGGTTACCACAAGGAATGGCAGGAACGGGTTGCGGCCAGACAGGCCTACGTCACCGAGGTCAACAAGGAAGTCGATGCATTCATGGGACGCCACAACGCAACCCTTCGCGGTTGCGGACCTTGAGACTACCGGCATAAACGCGGAGACCGACGAGGTCATTGAGTTTGCAGTGCTCCGGGTCGAACCGTCGGGCACGGTGGCCGGGCATTTTGCTTGTCTGGTACGTCCTAGCAAGCCAATACCAGAGGTCATCACAAGGCTCACCGGCATCACCCAAGCTGAAGTCGAGCGTTCTGGGGTGTCTCTCGCTGATGCAATGAAGGCGTTTATCGAGTTTGTCGGCGTCCAGCCGGTGTTTTTTCACAACGCACGCTTCGACGAAGGCTTCCTACGACGGGCCGCGAGTGTCACCAAGACGAAGTTCGCGAACGCAGTGCATGACACGCTTCCGATGGCGCGGCGAGCTTGGCCGTCGCTCGGCACATACAAGCTCGCGCTACTGTCGGAGTATCTCGGTTGCGCCGCGCCGTCGCACAGGGCACTTCCCGATGCGACGGCTGCTCTGGCGGTTCTACTGGCGGCCCGTGACATTACCAAGCGAGATCGCGCGAGTTAGCCGGCAGTGGTTACCTCGTATGCAGCACCTTGTAGTTCAATTACTTGTAACGCTTGCCAATGCGATCCTCAATATGTCCCAGTCACAATTTAGGTCAACGCGTCTTTTGCCGCTTTCGCCTCGGCCCTGAGTTGCTCCGGTGCGGGATGAGTGTAGTCATTGCGAGCGGCGCATTGCAGCGCCGTGCGGGCGGCGACGATCGCCATCTCATAATTTTCGCGGGCGATGTTGTCGTGCGCTTGAGTCCAATACAGTCCAACTTGGGGCGGCCAGTTCTTTGAAGGCGTCAGCTTCGAGCCTCGAGGATATGGATAGCCTCGAACTTGTGTGAAAGTCGAAGTTGTGTTCGGGGTTGGCCCAAGAGGTAACCACGTAATTCCCGCAACCGGCGCATTGCGCAGTATCGAAGTGCAGGTACTTGGAGCTGTTCGGCTTGGCGCGATGAAATGTAGTAGCTACGACTTGATCTGACATAATCCTTGCCCGTGAGGGGCTAACAGGAGAAGTCAGATGACGCAGGAACAGAAGATTATCAAGAACAAGCTCGGCTTGTTGAAGCTGGCGCAGACGCTGGGCAGCGTGTCCGAGGCCTGCAAGGTGCTCGGATTCAGTCGGGACAGCTTCTACCGGTTCAAGGAGCTCTACGAGACGGGCGGGGAAACGGCGCTGGCGGAGATTTCCCGCAAGAAGCCGAACCTGAAGAATCGTGCCGACCCGCAGATCGAGCAGGCGGTGGTCGGCTTCGCGCTGGAGCAGCCAGCCTACGGCCAGGTGCGGGTCGCCAACGAGCTGAAGAAGCGCGCGATCTCGGTTTCGCCGGCGGGCGTGCGCACGATCTGGTTGCGCCACGATCTGCAGACCTTCCAGCTGCGGCTGAAGGCGCTGTCAGCGAAGGTGGCGCAGGAGGGCGTCATCCTGACCGAGGATCAGGTGCGCGCGCTGGAGAAGGCCAAGCAGGAGAAAGAAGCGCATGGCGAGATCGAAACGGAACACCCGGGGTACCTGGGGTCGCAGGATACCTACTACGTGGGCAATCTGAAGGGCGTCGGGCGGATCTATCAACAAACCTTCATCGACACCTACAGCAAGCTCGCTTTCGCCAAGCTGTACGACCGCAAGAATGCACTCACGGCGGCGGACATGCTCAACGATCGCGTGCTGCCGTTCTTCGACGAGCAGGGGGTACCTCTGCTACGCATCCTGACCGATCGCGGCAGCGAATATTGCGGCAACCGAGAGTCGCACGAGTATGCGCTGTATCTCGATCTGGAGAACATCGAGCACACGCGGACGAAGGCCAGGAGTCCGCAGACCAATGGGATTTGCGAGCGCTTCCATCAGACCATTCAAAACGAGTTCTACGCGAGCGCGTTTCGCCGTAAGCTGTATCACTCGCTGGCAGAACTTCAGGCCGACGTTGATGGATGGATGGAGGGCTACAACGCCGAACGTACGCACACGGGCAAGTACTGCTACGGCAAAACGCCATTGCAAACTTTCATCGAGAGCGCAACGCTGGCGTACGATAAGCAACTGGATCGGATAAAGCCGACATCCGAACCGGCAGCCGCAGCAGTGTAGTCGGCGTGTCCGTCAGATCAAGTCTCGGCTGGGCATTGCGATCGAACGCATCAAGCCCGGCCATCCGCAGCAAAACGGCCGTCACGAGCGCATGCATCTGACGCTAAAGAAGGAAGCGACCCGGCCGCCCGGCATGAACAGTCTGCAGCAACAGGCGCGCTTCGATGACTTCGTGAGCGAGTTCAACATCGAGCGGCCGCACGAGGCACTGGCAATGAAAACACCTGGCCGAGATCGTATGCGCCTTCGCCACGGCCCTACGTGGCTTGCCTGACGTCAGCTATCCGTTGCACGATCGCGATTGTCCTGGTCACCGCCTGCGGTCGCATCTGCATGCACCGCAAGAAGATCAACCTCTCATACGTGCTGGCCGGTCAGCGCGTCGGCATCAAGGAGGTCGACGAAGGCATCTGGATCGTAAGCTTCATGCATTACGATCTCGGCTACATCGACCTGGAGCAAAAGACCCTGCAACCCCTCGACAACCCGTTCGGCGCGAGGTTGTTACCCATGTCTTAGGTACGGACTGTCACCTATGTCTCCGGTCCGTACACTTGATTAACTGGCGCGCCCGGCAGGATTCGAACCCACGATCCCTTGGTTCGTAGCCAGGTAATCCAGTACCAAGTGATTGTATTTTCAATGTTTCTGGCGCGTCCGCTGCGCCACCGATGTTCATCCGTGCTCAACCGCGCTCGACAAAGTCGCGCACGGCTTACTGGGTTTGCTGGCCCTATCGACTGTCGCAGCCCGACACACGTTGTCGCGCGCCGCGGCCCACGCCGACGGATAATTCGAGTATGATTAATTCATACTCACCTGCGCTGGATCGTTATGGCTTCCGCAGTCAAGAAAACCATCTCACTACCCGCCGACCTGGCACGAGAGACCGAGGCGCTCGCACGAGCTGAGGGCAAGACGCTGAGCGCGGTTGTACAAGACGCCCTCCGCCGGGCGCGTATTGACCGCCAGCTACAAGAGCTCCGTGGCCTGCAGGGCTACTGGAGCCGCAAGGCGCGCGACCGAGGTATCCTCTCCGAGAAGGATCTCGAGCGCTACCTGCTCGAGTGAAGGTCGTCTTCGACACCAACATTCTCGTCTCGGCTCTGGTTTTTCCAGGCGGGCGCGGCGAAGCGGCATTGCGGCGAATTATCGAGGAGCAGGATCAGCTTGTTATCTCCAAGCCGATTCTCGACGAGCTGCTCGGTGTCCTCGCCCGCAAGTTTTCGCGTGATGCGGAAGAACTCGCCCATGTCGCCGTGTTTGTGTCTGACCTCGCCCTCTTCGTCAAGCCACGGCGAAGACTACACGTGGTCAAGGATGAGCCGGACAATCGCATTCTGGAGTGCGCACTCGCCGGTCGGGCTGAGGTGATTGTCACCGGGGATCATGCCTTGCTCGAGCTTCGCGAGTACGACCGTGTGCGTATCATCAGCTTGCGCGATTATCTGGAACGAGCGGCATCCGCTGCTTCCGATTGATGTGGCCGTGCGCGTCGCCGACCCGACCAACGAGGTGCGCGTCGACATGTCGCACGTCACGCTCGCCATCGGCCGCCATTGCGGGGACGTGATGCCGCTGCGCGTTGCGATCCAGGGCGGCGGCGAGCATACGCTGACCGTGGCGGTCACCCGGCGCGCCGATCACAGTAGAATTCATCGCTTTGCCCCGCGCCCGATCCGTGAACATCCTCGAATACGTCGGCCTCGACACGACGCGCGTCGGCAACGTTGGTTTTGGAAACGCCAGGGCTACGTCACGTGCGCCGACTCATCGAATCTCAAGAGCAGGCAATCGACCGCGAAGCCTTCGCCACCGACCAAAGCTTCCGTCATGCAACGGCGCAGAACGGCTTCGAAGACATGGCGAAACGCATCGCTCTCGCGGAATCGGCCGTGGCGGTTCTTCGAGAAGGTCGAGTGATCTGGCACAGTGTCTTCCAGCCCCAATCGGCAAAACCACCGATACGCCAGGTTCAGGTGCGCCTCTTCGCACAGCCGTCGCTCGGAGCGAATACCGAAGCAGTAGCCGACGATCAGCATCCGGATCATCAACTCCGGATCAATGGAGGGACGACCGGTATGGCTATAGAACGCAGCGAGATGTCGCCGCAGTTCGCCGAGGTCGAGGAATCGATCAACCCCGCGCAGCAGGTGATCGAAAGGAACGTGAGTTTCGAGATTAAACGAGTAGAACAGCCGGTCTTGATTGCCGCCTTGCTGACCCATCATCTCGATGTCCCCTGCGTATCGGCCCGCCGCTAGGACATCGATGCAAACCGCCAGTTCGGCCGAGTTTTTCAACAGAATCGGCCAACAGGCGACGGTCGGCATTGCCGAGACCGGACACACGGAATCACCAACAGCGGTCACCCGAAGCCACACTCCGTTTGCTCGGCCATTTCGAGGGCGTCGTCCAGCGGATTGACGATGCCGCTGTGCCGACGGCGTTGATCGCCTGCTCAAACGTCAGACTGCTCGCCCGCGGTGAAGATGCTCCATGCCTCGCGCTCAGCGCGCGCAGATCCACGTAGTCAGAGCCGCGGTGTCGGCGCGGCGCGCCCACAGCCCGACCCCGATCAGCAGAAGTGTAATGACCACGATCACCGCCAGCGTCACATCGGGCACGTAGAAGGTCGTGAACACCTCCCACCCAAGCGACCGGAGCAGACTTGAGACCTCCGTATAGATTCCCACCAGGTGGCCACCGAGCGTGCCGGTAACCCCGAGAAGGAAGCTGCCGAGCAGCGCGAGCCCTGCCATGATCCAGCGCAAAGACCCCGTCCATACGGCCTCGCCGCGCAGCCAGCGCAGGCCAGCAGCAACGCCCAGTACGCCACTGTCCACGACGCGAGCAGTACATGGTTGCGCCCGAGCGGCGTCGACGAGATCGATTCCCACGGCCACACCATGAGGCCGACTACGAAGGCCGCCACGCCCGAGACAAGACCGAGCGTCAGGAGCGGCACCAGCGCCCGATCAACCGCCTTGGCAAGCGCACCGTCGGAGAATGCGCGCCACAGGATCGCCAGGGTTGCTGTCATCCAAAGGGCGATCGGGAAGTGAACGAGAACAACGTGATAGGCGGCCATGATCACACTCCTTGATTGCGCTTGAGCAGCAGGTTGAGGGCGATGCCGAAGCCGGCGATCAGCACGACACCGGCGAACAGCGTGAGCAGCCATTGGCGGCGGATTTCGTCGGCAAATTCCGCTTCGACGCCGTAGTGGGCGAGCTGGATTTCACTGTGGCGATACTTGACCGGCACGCCTTTCTTGATATTTTCGGCGCCGGCATGCTTGGCGCTGTTGAGCATCGGCCAGCTGACTTGGCCGGGGTAGAACAGCGTGACCGTGTGCCACGGCTGATCCCACGTCGGTTCGTCGCCGTCGAAACGCGTGGCGACCAGAGTCGGCCTCGCGGCTCAAGCCCAGCGTGATCGGCAGAGAGACGTTGTGCCAGCGGCTGCCGAGCGCATCGCGGTGGACCGAGAAAGCGACGTTGTAGACCCGCTTGTCGACCAGGATCTTGTCGTCCAGCGGGATTGCCGGTGTCCATGGCGCGCATGAGCGTCACGTCCCAGATAGCCGTCCTTCCAGACGCCTTTGCCGAACACCTTGATGTCGGCATGCGATCCGTCGCCGCGACGCAGCAGACGACGCGGAATGGTGTCGCCGTCCTTCCATGCGTGAGCTGGCATCGAAGGGCACCGCGGTGTCTTCGCTGATGTAGTAGACATCATCAAAGCCGAGCTTGCGCTGGATCGAGGTCGTCCCAGCTCAGCGCTCTGCGGCTTGGTCTTTTGCGGGTCGAGCATGAACTTGCGGCTGCTTCTTTTCGGCGTCCCAGTTGTCGGTGAACGGACCTTTGCCGGCGTCGCCGGATCGGACTTCGAATACGTACTCATCGTCGGAGGCGTTGATCGGGTTGGAGCGATGCGCCCGCCAATGCCACAGGTCGAGGAAGTACCCGCCCTTGCGCAGCGCCGCCAGTTCGTCCTCCGGGACGACCGACGCCCAGTCGCCGATGTCCTTGCGGGTCGCCGGCAGGTGCTTGCGGACTTCGACCTGGTTTCGCTTCTGGCCGAGATAGGGATGCGCCTTCACTTCCGTCGGCCTTGGCCTCGTTGGTGAAGAAGCGCATGCGGTCGCCGATGGTGATGTAGCCGCCGTAGCGGGCGAACTCGGGCACGCTGCCGTCGTCCACCATCATGGTCACGCGGTCTTCATAGATGCCTTGCGGCTGGGGTCCGGCCACGCTGGCGCCGTAGCGGACCCATTTGCCGCCCTCGAACTTCATCATGTCGTGATAGATCGAAGGCTGCCGCGCCGGCCATCGGTAGCGGAAGAACATGTCTCGGCCGTTGTAGGCGGCCTTGACCTGCAACGGCATGGTCAGTTCATCGGGAATGTAGATATTGCGCGCGATGTCGTTCTTGATGACGCCGGTGCCGTGAGTCAACCACGACACGAGAAGTGCGCCGAGAAACAGAGCCAAGGCGATACCGAAACCGGCACGCCGCACTATGTTGTTCATGGTGACCTCGGTACTGGCGTCGGAAGTCCAGCCTACCCCTAATGCCGCCCCCCACCTTGAGCCACGTCAAGTCAGGCCGCTTCTCGTACATAGATTCGGGAAACAGTCCTGTCCTCGGCGCTCGGCCAGGTTGGGGCGATCCTCGTTTGCATTTGCCGGGCGTGGGCCGCCCGATTTGCGGGTGCATCGGGCGCGCGTAAGTGGTCACGGGGCTATCGCCCTGCCCCTTGCCAGTTCTAGTCGGCGGTGCCCCGACGCGATCGCGCATTCCGCTCGCTTCGTTGGCCGTCACATGATGGGAATGGTCATGGGGGGGAGGACGGGGTTTTCGAGGAAGTCCCTGTGTCCACCTTCTTGATGTACTGCGTTGGCGCTTCCATGAACCCTTGGCGGCAACACTCGCTGCAAAAGTGAAACTCGCGCCCTTGGAACGGGTACCGATACGGCGTTTCGAAATCAAACCGCATGCCGCACACTGGATCAACCGATTGGCCATCGCCCGCACTGGCTCGTCCGCTGGCATGATGATGGACTTGCTCGTTCATTAACGACTCCGACTTAAGGCGATTACGTGATTCATCCGCGAGGTGCACCGAACTGATGGACAAGGTCCCGCGCCATTTGTCCCACACACCAACGTGCGTACATGGAGCCAAAGAGCACGCCGAGCCATCGAGCGGGTGCGTTCGCCGGCAACCCGTAATCAATGGCGATTCCGCCGAGGGGCGCACGTTTGCATACGACATCCTGCACGACGGCGACCGGGTCGAAATGGGCAGCGTCTCGCTTTGCGCCATCGCGACCCCGGGCCACACGCCCGAGCATCTTTGTTACCTAATCGCCGGCGGAAAGGGCGCAACCGCGCCATGGGGCGTGTTTACCGGCGACGCGCTTTTCGCCGGCGATGTCGGGCGCACCGATCTCCTCGGCAAGGACCACGAGGCGCAATCGGCACGGTTGCTCCATCGCTCACTGTTCCAACGGCTCCTGCCGCTGGGCGATGAGCTCGTCATCTATCCGGCGCACGGCAAAGGCTCGCCTTGCGGCGGCGACATCGGCGACCGCGAAGCGAGCACTCTCGGCTACGAGCGGCGCCACAACCTGAAGCTTCAGGTCGCCACCGAGGACGAATTCGTTCGTGATGCGGTGGCTGGGCGGGAGCCCGTTCCGTTCCATTACCCGCGCCTCAAGGTTGTCAACAGCGTTGGTGCTAATCCACGTGGCGATTTGCCGCAGCTGATGCCGTTGACGGCGCACGAGTTCCAGGAGGCGGCAGCCCGGCCGCATGCACGCGTCGTCGATCTGCGTGAGATTGAGGCATTCGCCAGCGCCCACATCCGTGGTGCGCTGAACATACCGTTACGCGAGGAGTTCCCGATATGGGCCGGGTGGATGGTGCAAGCCGGAGAGCGGCTGCTACTCGTCCTCCCATCCGAGCGCGCGAGCGAGAACGCAGCGCGACAACTGTTCCGCCTCGGGCTCGACAATCTGGGCGGCCATTTGCGCTTCGGGATGCGGAGCTGGTTCGAGGCCGCGCTGCCGATCGAACGTCTCGGCACAATGAGCGTACAAGAACTAAAGGCCCGGCTCGATCGCGCCGACACCCCTCAGATCCTCGACGTGCGCCGCGATGACGAATGGCAACAGGGCTTCATTCCAACTGCGCGGCACATCTTCGCGCCTTTCGTTCGTGCGCAACTCAACGACCTGGACCGCACACGCACCATCGTCGCCTACTGCAGCACCGGGTACCGCGCGAGCATTGCCGCAAGCATGCTTCGGCAGAACGGATTCGGGGACGTCTATAACGTGCTGGGAAGCATGAAGGCTTGGCGCGCCGCCGGATATCCCGTACACACCGTGTGAAGCCCGGGATGCGAGATTGCGGCAAATCTGCGGTTTGGTCGACAATTCGTCCGATGTTTTCAAAGGAGGCGGCGTGCGCTTCGAATGGATTCTCACTGTGGCGCTGGCGGCGGGCAGTGCGGCTGCCTTCGCTCTGTCCGCGTGCGGACAGATCCACGAGCACGACGCTACGCCGGCGGCAACTGACGCGCGGCAGCTCGTCGAGTTTCCCGAGCGGATGCGTCTGCATACGATTGCCAGCATGCGCGACCATTTGCTTGCGCTGCAACAAATCGACGAGGCGTTAGCGAAGAACGACTTCGATAACGCGTCCCGCCTCGCCGAGCAGCGCCTCGGCATGAGTTCGCTCGAGCGTCATGGCGCGTCGCATATCGCGCCGTACATGCCGCGAGGAATGCAGGAGATCGGGACGCGAATGCACCGCTCGGCCAGCCGCTTCGCGATCGAGGCCGAGGACGCGAGCGTCAACAATGATGTGCGCCCTGCTCTAGCCGCTCTCGGCGTCGTGATGCAACAGTGCGTCGCCTGTCACGCCGCGTATCGGCTGCACTAGGTGTACGATTCCATCGCGCCCATTCGAATGCACTGCCGGGTCGCACGTCCAAGCGCGAGGTCGCGATGCAATACACGCTGATGCTCTGGCACGCCGATCACATCAACTTCGGCCAGCTGCTGAAGCTGCTCGAGAGCGAGTTGCAGCGGCTCCACGATGCCGGCTCGCCCGATTACGAGCTGATGCTCGACATCATGTACTACATGACGCATTACTCGGATGTGCTGCACCATCCGAAGGAGGATCTCATGTTTGCGCGCATCAAGGCGCGCGACGCGAGCGTCGGCCGCACCGTGGACGAGCTGACGGCGCAGCACGCACAGCTGCGCGACATGGGCGAGGCGATGGTCCGCACGCTGGACGACATCGTGAACGGCTCGATCGCGCCGCGTGAGCGAGTCGAAGCAACGGCACGTGCGTACGTCGCCGCCTTGCGTGCCCATATGCGCACCGAGGAGAGCGAGATCCTGCCGCTCGCCGAGCGCCTCTTGAGCGAAACCGACTGGGCCGAGATCGATGCCGCAATCGCGACGTTCGACGATCCGCTGTTCGGCTCGGAGGTGCACGAACGCTACGCCGGACTTCGTGAACAGATCAACCGGCAGGCGCGCGCGGACAAGGCGATGGCGCGCTAGCGCCGCGTTCCGGAACTGACTTGGGCTAGGACCCACACCGGCGCGCCGGGCGTCCGAATCGGTGTGTTTGAACAACAGCGCGCCTTCATCGGGCATGTCGCACAATCTGATTGGCTCGCGACGACTATCGGGGCCGCACTCGCGCTTGCGGCCAGCGACTTGGCTACAATCGCCGCACGACGCTCCTTCCCGTCGTTTAGGTTCTCTACTTCACACTAGACGGCCGAGTCTCATCGCAAGGTGACGCTTCCTCCATGAATCAGCCCATTGTCCAGGTTCGCGCGCTTACTCCCGAGCTCCTGCCGGACTTCCTCAAGTTCTTCGACGGCACTGCGTTTTCGGACAATCCGAAGTGGTCCTCGTGCTATTGCCAATGCTTCTACGAAGATCATCGGGCGGTGAAATGGTCAGCGCGCACGGCACCCGAGAATCGGGCACGCGCCTGCGAGCGCATCGACGGCGGGCTGATGCAAGGCTACCTTGCATATTTGGACGGTTCTCCGGTCGGCTGGTGCAATGCTGCCCCGCGGACGTTGCTTCACGCACTGGACGACGAACCGATTCCAGACGCCGAGCAAGTCGGGGCGATCATCTGTTTCTTGGTAGAGCCAAGCCACCGTGGCCGCGGCGTCGCACGGCAGTTGCTCGAAGCCGCTTGTGACGGGCTGCGACTGCAAGGTCTTCGCATTGCCGAAGGGAATCCAAGAACCGAGTCCGACTCGGCTGCGGCAAACCACTTTGGACCCCTGAGCTTGTATCTGTCAGCGGGTTTCTCTGTGTATCGGGAGGACGACGATGGCAGCGTCTATGTTCGGCGAACGCTGTGAGGCCGCCTTGCCGAGAGTGCCGCATAACCCGGCTTCCGACCGGGCCCGCCGACATAGTTTCTTATTGTCGAGGTGCCGCGGCGGCGCGCCGGTTGAGTTGATCGTGAGGCGTCAAGTTCCGCGGTTGACCGGCGATAGCAGCATGCCGATCCTGTTACCGATCATGGAGACGACTCATGGAAGGTGAAATTAGAAGGAAAATCCTGACGCTGTTGGATCAGCACCGAATCATGACCGTTGCAACGCTGCGGGCGGACGGCTGGCCGCAGGCGACAACCGTCGGCTACGTGAACGAAGGCCTGACCCTTTATTTTCTTTGCGGGCTCGACAGTCAGAAGGCGAAAAATTTGGCGCAAGATGACCGGATCTCGCTAACGATCGACCACGATACCCCGGATTTAATGGCGATCGCTGGGTTGTCCATGGCAGCGCACGCGCATGCAGTGACTGATCGGGCGGAAGCGGACAAGGTCTTGCGCATGCTTCCGCTGAAGTACCCTGATGCACCTCCCCTGCCGATGAAGATGCCGAGCGCCGACGAGGTCCGCCTCTTCCGCGTAACGCCGACGATTATTTCCGTACTAGACTACTCCAAGGGCTTTGGGCATACGGATCTCGTCACTTGTTGATCTCGTTATCCACGCCGTCCTTCGATCATCAGTACTCGAGTGTCTGCTCCTTGGAGGCGCCCAAGCCAGATGACTGAGCCCTAGTCGCCCGAAGCGTCACCCGCGGCCGCGCGCCCCTCGCCAGGGGTACGCGGCCGTTTCTTTTGCGTCGGTCAGTGGTCAGCACGACCGGTATGTGGCACAGGTGCAACACTCGGGTCGTCACAGAGCCAAACGCCATGTTCGAGAGTGCCGACATGCCGCGCTCCCCATGTAGATCATGTTCGAGCCTGCGTGGGTTGCTGGCTCGACGATGGTTTCGGCGACGGGCCCGGTCAGCGAGTGATACGTGCAGGCCACGCCGGCCGCCTCGAGCAGCTTGCGGCTGGGCGCGAGCATCGCCGCGCATTCGTCGTCGTAATACTTCTGGATCATCTCCTTGCTGACGAACGAGCCCATGTTCGGCACGCGGGGCACGGGCAGGTGAACCGCGACGACGTCAAGCGACGGCGCCTCCTTGTACCAACCGAGCGTGTCGATCAGCGTCTGCGTCGCGCGTACGGTGCTCGGCGAGCCGTCGACGGGGAGCAGGATCTTAAGGATGGCGCTTCCTTGGGTGTACGCGACAGCAACATTGTCGCAGATCAAAGACGTTCGGGGTCGCCGCTTCCATAATTCCGCCGTCGCCTGCGAGCCGCGCGGGCGCCTATTCGACGGAGCCTGCTGCCATGTTCAAGAACATTCTCGTACCGACCGACGGCTCGAAGCTGTCTCAAAAGGCGGTCAAGGAAGCCATCGACCTCGCGCGCGATTTCAAGGCGAAGGTGACGGCGCTGCACGTGTTCCCGAAGTTTTCCGGCAGCCCGTACGGAACGTTCGGACCGGCCGAGGACGTGCTCGAGGAAGCGCACCGCAACCAGGCGCACGCCGAAGGCGACCGTCTGTTTGCGACGCTTCGCAAGTCGGCGGAAGCGACGGGCGTGCCGTTCGACGCGGTGCTGGTCGAGAACAACGACGTCTGGGAGCAGGTGATCAGCACGGCGAAGAAGAAGAAGTGCGACTTGATCTGCATGGCCTCGCACGGCCGCCGCGGGATTGCGGGTGTGCTGCTCGGCAGCGAGACGAACAAGGTACTGACGCACAGCCACATTCCCGTGCTCGTTGTCCGCTGACCGTAGGCTCGCAATCGACGTGCTGCTCGACATGTCGATGCCCGGCTAAGCGGCAGCGAGCTGATACGCCAGGTCAAGCCGGAACGCCCCAACCTGCGCGTGCCCGCTCAGCATGCAAGAGGAGCACCAGTGCGCGGTACGCGCGATCCGCGCCGGCTACATGACGAAGGAAAGCGCGTCGTCTCAGTTCAGGCGGCGATCCGCAGGGCATGCGCGCACCCGCGCGGTGGTGCTCGGCGGGACGACGCGGTCGATCTTCGGCACGATGGCCGTTCCGGTATTCAAGTCGCACTAACGTTGCTTCGAGCCGCAAACGGCGCGCGCCAGGCTCCGGACGATCATCGTGCGCGCGCCGTGCCCTATGGTCGCAGCGACATGATGTAACGCGCCATCACGCCCGCCTCCGCGACGGAAATTTCGGGATGCGGCGGCATGTGCCAGGGACCGCCGTGACGCAGCCCCCGGCGGATTTCCAGTGCGGCCACCGATACCGCGTTCGGCGTTTTCCGATACTGCGCGGCGACATCGACGTAGGCAGGCCCGGCTTTGGTCTCGCGATCTGCGTGGCAGATGTAGCATTTGTGATGCGTCAGCAGCGCCTCCGGATCGACCGGCTCCTTGCCCTCGGCGACGGCGAGCGCGTTCGCCGCCGCAATGAAGGCGGTGAACGCGCAGGCTTGTTTCACACGCACGGGCTGGATCAGGAAACGGTCATCTTGCGTGTTGGAGCGGGTAAGGGTCAAGCGCTCCTATCCGCTCAAGAGCTAGCGGGTCCCTTGGTACCTGATAACCGACCGTTTTGATTCGTCGGCTGGTTTGAACCCCCAACGCTCAGTCAGACGACGCGATCGCGCCGACGGGCAGCAATCTCCGTCCTATCGTAGCCGATCCCGGCTAGGATTTCCTCAGTATGTTCACCAAGAACAGGCGGCGGGTTGACTCTTTTGTCGCGCTTGCCATCGTAGCGAACGGGCGATCGAATGCCACGCGATTTGCCGGCAAGCGAATGCGACACGTCGTAGAACGAGTCGAGATGAAGAATCTGCGGATCCTGAAATATTTCGGAAACGGGAGGACCGGCGCGTGCGGCACATCATTTTCCTCAAGACGCTTCAGCCATTACGTCCGCGGCTGGGTGCCAAAGATCGACATTAATTCGTCACGCAAGTCCGCGCAGTTCTGTATCCTCTTGTCACGCGAGTCGAAGCGCAGGTCGCGCGCGAGTTCGGCCTTTGCAAGAGCTACCAGCGGATTCTCCCAGAACTTGGCTGAGATGACAGATGAAGTGCGATCAGCTTTGCGTCTGAACACCTCGCCACGTACGACTGAGAGATACTCACGCGCGTAAGGGGGCCGCTCTCAACCCCGTATTGCGTATAGGAAGCGACCGGATCGCCCATTAGAGCGAGCGTCGATTCCAGCATATTGACGTCGACGCGACGCCGAGTCAGGTCCGGCCCCGTCGCCGCATGCGTTCCGCGCACGCCGTTGGCGCCGCATGGTGCCGCAGTTCGGGCAACAGGTCGACGAGCTCAAACCGCTGCATCGAATGCGGCTGCTGCGTCGCCGGTTGCGGCAGGGCCCGCCGTGGCCGGCTGCCGGATACTCAAGATCACCGCCGCGGAGCCGAAGAGCCCGGTTGCGATCATCGCCAGCCCCGACCCGAAGAAAGGCGCCGACAAACATGTAAAAATTAGGCGGCAGCCATCGCCCGGCAACGTGCAACGTACCAGCGGTGACGAACACCGGGACGACGCCCAAGACAAGGCAAGCAATGTTGAGTCCGTAGTTGGGCCACGATCCATCGCGCAACGCGGTTGCGATCCGCGACGACCAGGGCGGTACCGATCAGCTGGGCCGAGCCAACAGCGTGAACAGCGATACGCCGAGCAGGTAAAAGGCAATGCCAGCCGCGGCTGACGCCTTGATGCGCCAACGGAGCGTCAGGCCGAAGACCGGGCCGAACCACACGTGCGCTGGTTCGCCCGCCTTGAAGCGTCGTTAGGGTGATGTCCACGCGCCGCACACAAGCGCTGGTGCCGCCAGGGCCAACGCGGCCGCCTGCCACGCAGCCGGAAAGGACAGGTCAACAAGATCCATGGGGCCGACGGTCCGCTCTTGTCACGCACAATATGCGGTCCTTACCCAAGCCAACACGCGAGGTGGTATTTTCGCTTTTTAGAGCTCGGGGGGTCCGACGCCGATCGGCGGTGGCGCAAGATTGACAATACGCCGGAACAATACGTCGTACCCGGCGCTCACTTCAGCGCCAAGCATCGGATCAGCGTGGCCCAGAAACGCAGCGTCGATCGCCTCCCAATCGCTGGCAGACAAGTGCTTCTCCGCCATAGGCAGGACTTCCGTTTCCTCGGCTCGCATGTGGTTCCAGTGAAACGTAGCATAGTCCTCCACTGCAGCCGCGAACCTGGGAAATTCGATCGCACCGCCGTGCTGATAGCGCGCCAATGCCTGCTCGAGCATCCGGATCTTGTGCGCGCCCGTCCAGTGTTCCCCCTCGAGCCGGTCGAGCAGCGGCACCGCGTCCGGGTGGCGAATGCGCAACACGCGGAACAAGTACGTGTCCTCCTTGGGATGGTGAAAGCGTTCGGGGAACGCATCGATGTAATACATCATCGCCCCCAAAACCGCGAAATTCGGCTTGGCTCCCCGGTCGCGGATTTCGCGAACCAGATAGAGCATTCCGTGCAACACGGCCGCAATAGCCCGGTGTTCGTCATGAATGATGCGGATTGCCTGCATAGTCCTTCCAGCTGCGCGTTGGTCGGACGTATGTTAGGCCAGCTGCGGGAAGACACCTTGACGTGAATCAATTCGTGTTCCGGCGCAAGGTTTACGAGTAGATCACGGAATGCCGCCCGATGCTCCGCCAGAATGATCGTGGGCCGCTATTTTTGAATGGACGGCCCGATGGACACGTCGGGCCTTCACGACGTGGCTGTTCTTGCCGATGATCCTGCCCGACTCATTCTTGATCACGAGTTCGGATGGAGTGAACCCCTGAAGCTCGGCCATGGGGGCTCGTCAGAACTAGGCCGCTTGCTGGGCGAGTTGAGTCTCGAATTCGTTGGGTGACTGGCAGCCGAGTGCCGAATGCATGCGCTTGGCGTTGTAAACCTGTTTGAACTTAGGCGACCGTGCCGTTACATCGACGAAGGTTTCGTACCCGGCAAGGTACACCTCCTCGACCTTGAGCGTCTTCGTAAAGCTCTCGGCTTGAGCGTTGTGGTAGGGGTTGGCCGGCGAGCTCATCGAACCGATCAGCTTGAACCTCGTCAGGGCTCTCCGATATTCATCGCTCGCGTATTGACTGCCACGATCACTGTGGTTGATGCAGGTGTCCGGAGCATGGCGCCTGTTGGCGAACGCCGCTTCCAGCGCGGCCAGCGTGAGTTGTGTGTCGATGTGCCTGGAGATGGCGTAGCCGATCACCTTGCGGCTGCACGCGTCCAGAATGGCCGCCAGATTGCAGAAGCCGGTTGCGATCCTGATGTACGTGATGTCCGCTACTCACACCACGTCTGGCCTGGCCGGAATGATGTTGCCGTAGAGGTTGGGAAGACCGGAAAATCGTGATCGCTGTTGGTGGTACGCACGAAGCGACGCCGCAGCTTAATCCCCAGGCCATGCGCTTTCATCACTCGAGCGACCCGCTTATGGTTCACAATGTGGCCGCGCTTGCGCAACTCGCGTGTGATGCGCCGGTAACCGTAGCCCGCGAACTCATCATGGATTTCGCCGATCAGCTCGACCAGAGAATCATCTGAGATCGCGGGTGGCTGCCTTTGCGAACGGTAGTAGTAGGTGCTGCGTGGCAAGTCGATCACTTGGCATCCCCTGCGGATGGAGCAGGCTTGGGGCCGCTGATGATCGATGAGTTCTCGTTGTCGCTACGAGGCGCAGGCGTGGCGGTCTTTGAGGAGGTCGAACTCCATTGTGAGCTGGCCAACCTTGCGCTCAAGGGCAGCGATCTTGGCTTCGTAGTCGGCCAACACCGACGCCTCGACCTTTTCCCGATCGAGCTCGCCGCGATCGTATTGCGTCAGCCATAGCTGAATCAGGTTGGCCGACAGGCTGTACTTCTTCTGCGCCTCGCGTCGCGCGAGCGCACCGGAGCGGATGTCGTTGCATAGCTGCAGCTTGAACTGCGGGCTATGTCGACGGTACGGACCCCTTGACGACATGGACCTTCTCCTGTTGAAGGCCCAGCCAGCGTATCACTCAGACTTCCCTCATTGGCCTAGCGTGTGGGGTTCAGTCCAGTCGGACGATTGTGTTCGGTGAAAAGTAGCGCGCGGAGACGTAGCGCCCGTCGTAGATCGATCGTACGCACCACGCTTCGACATGTCTGACGCGATGCCGGCGGCTTTGACGTCGCTCGGCTTGCCGCCCTTACTGGTCGAATCGTGGCTCCGCTGCCAGCCCGGCATCGCCGACGCGCACGTCTACTTCGCAGCGGCGGTTCACGGGCTCAAATTACCGCGCCAATTGCACGGCCGAAGCAATGTAGTTGCGCTGACTGATGAAAGCGATGGGTTCGCCGTATCTATGAGTTCCTGCTTGAGCGCGGCTTCGCGAAGCGCCGTGGCCCGAGGGCCCTCGTGCCGCGCAATCTACTGACCACATCGCGAGACCTCGAGATTTCCGCTGCGGCCAGATCAATCGCCGCGGAGACAGGCTTGAGGCATCGAGCCCTTACCGACGGCGTTTCCGCCTCCGGCGTCTATCGACGCTCGATCCAGCTTGCAAGCGGCCGTTTTGCCCTGCTCGATGACGGGCTGGGTTTCAGCCTTGCGCCTTGGAAACCGGTCATCGAAAAGCATCTGGGCCAATCCCTCACTGCGGTGGTACGCGGGGATAGAGTTGTTTGGCGCTTCGGGCGCGAGCGCGGTCCGTCGATTGCATAGTAGCGCGACCCGTTCGAGCAAAAGTCTTTATCAGCGCCAACGCTCCCGCTCTCAACATGCCCCGCTCAACTACATCTCGGCCATTCAGCGCGACCCAGTGTGGCAGGTCGCGGTCGACGACGAGCGTTTCCATCACACGCAATCAGCTGGGCGGCTGCCGGGTCCACGAGCGAGAGATTCTTCACAGGAAGCGAATGTAGATTCGAGTTTTCGCCAATAAGCTTGCCACCCGCCAAACGGTGGCCTTCCTGACGAGTTGGGTACTCCGTAGACTCACACTCGCGGCCGAAAGCGTAACGTGTTGCCCGTTACCTCTCAACGCGGTGACGCACGGCGGACGGCGGATTTGGCCTCGCGAACGTTGCGCGGTCCCAGTCGCATACGCGGAGCAGCGGAGACCAGCCATGCGAAAGAAAACGATCTGCCTGGCGCTTCAGGGCGGAGGCGCGCATGGTGCCTTCACCTGGGGTGTCCTCGATCGCCTGCTCGCGGAGTCATCACTCGAGATTCAGGCGGTCAGCGGAACGAGCGCGGGCGCGATCAATGGCGCGATTCTCGTCGACGCACTGAAACGCGGCGGGCCGCAACACGCACGCGCGCGACTGGAACAATTCTGGAGCAGCATCTCCGCCGCGGGCAATGGCGTTTTCAAGCCGGGGCGCACGCTATTGCCCGCATTCGGCCCTACCTCGGATTGGTCGCCGCTCGCGGTGTGGACGGAAATGCTAACCCTCGTCTGGTCACCCTATGACAATCCCTTCTACGTGAACCTGCTGGCCGACGTTATCGGCGCGGCGCTGCCCGACTTCGCCGCACTGAACGACGACCGGATGCCCCATCTGTTCGTGTGCGCAACGAACGTCAAGACCAATCGGCGCAAGATCTTCAGCGCCGGTGAGCTCGGTGTCGACGCACTTACGGCATCGGCGTGCCTACCGACGATATTCCAGTCGGTCGAAGTGAAGGGAAATTACTATTGGGATGGCGGGTATATGGGTAACCCCGCGTTGTCGCCGTTGCGCAGTCCCGCGCTCGCGCCCGATCTGCTGATCGTCTGGGTCAATCCGCTGAATCAGCCCAACGTACCGACTAACGCCCGTGCCATTCTCGACCGGTTGAACGAGATCACGTTCAACGCCGCGCTGGTGCAGGAGATCGAGGCCATCGATGCGGTCAACGAACTAAAGGGCAGCAACGATTCCCCCAGCTCGCCCTACAAGCGCATTCATCTGCACGAGATCAAGGACGAGCCGAATCTTGCGGGACTCGGTTTCGCGAGCAAGAGCAATACCGACTGGGCGTTCCTTCTCGAGCTGCGCGATTTCGGGCGCCATGCCGCCGAGCGATGGCTTAGAACCAACTTCGACGCTGTCGGCAGACGGAGCACGGCCGACCTGCACGCGCTGCTGCGTTGCCTCGAGTCGCACTGACGTTGACACCCGCTTCGGGCGTCGTGCGAGCTCCGAGCATACAAACAGACCCCGAGCTCGGGTCAACGTTCCTCACCGCTGCAACCGCCAGGGCTCTTCGCGCACTCGCAACGAAACGCTCTAACGGTTGCGAGTGGGCGCTATGGGGCTCCAGCTGCATTTGCCTGAAGCGTCCCGCCGCAATCGCCGCTCATCGCGTCATTGGAAAGGGGTCATTCGCGTACGTCGCTGAACGGCCCGGCCAACTCCGGACGGTCAGCGTTGCCACCTCAATTTTCCAGATAGCGGCCGTTCCGGATCGACACAAATTCATGGCTCGTTCCCACGCTCGCGATTCAGACGCTCATGGTACGACCGTGAACGGTCGCATCATGTCGTTGTCTTCGTGCTCGACGATGTGGCAGTGATGGACGTAGTTCTGCGGTGCCGTCACCCCCGTTGGCAGCTCGAACTTCGCCCGGATGGTGGTGAACTGCCCCGGGTTCGCCTTGACCGTGTCCTTGAAGCCGCGCTCCTCCGGCTCAGGAGGAAGCATAGGACCGGTGGCGAACGGGGTCGGGTCGATTCCGCCAGGGACGCCGTTCGGCCCGCCGTTAGCCGCCTCGTAGGCCTCGGCATCGAAGGGGGTGCGGCCAATCACCTGAAACGTCACCAGATGCATGTGCATCGGATGGGTGTCCCCGGTCATGTTGATATAGACCCAATCCTCCACCGTGCCAACCTTCGGTGTCTCCGTCGCCGGTCCTGCGTCGAAACGCACGCCGTTCAGGTTCAGGAACCAATCCACCTCTTCCGGATCGATCTCGTTGAGCGTGATGTAACGCGTCGTGACCGGGTTGGGCAGGTCGGCCTTGCGGCCGGGCAGGCTCGACGGAATCGTCGTCGGGACCGGGCTGGGTGACCGTCGTGCCGACACGAATCTGCATGACCTGTTCGAGCTGCGGAGCCGGGTTCGACACCGGCTTCATGCGGCTTGTGGTTCTTCATCACCAGCGTCTGGCCGGCGAACTTGCTGAAGTCGACGAGGATGTCGGCCCGCTCGGCCGGGGCCAGCACCATCTGCTTCACCGCCACGGGCACGTCGAACAGGCCGCCCTCGGCGCCGATCTGCCATAACGCGGGCCCGCCGATGTCGAGACTCAGGATCCGCGCATTGCAGCCGTTGAGGATCCGCAACCGGTACATCCGCGGCTCGACGTCAAGGAATGGCCATACCTTGCCGTTGACGAGCATGACGTCGCCGAAGTACTCGCCGATCCAGGTGGCGCCCGGGATGTCGCTGGTCGGGTAGAGAAACGTTCCGTCCGCGTTGAACTGGCGGTCCTGGACGACCAGCGGAATCTCGTAGGCCCCGCCGGGAATCCCGATCGGATTGGGCTCGGCTGCCGGTATCGAACTCGTCGCGCAGAATGTAGGCGGCGGCGAGGCCCGGCGAAGACGTTGAGTCGCGTGGTTCCAAGTCCATGATCGTGGAACCACAGCAGCGAGGCCGGCATCTGCGGTAGCTGATTGGTGTAGAAGACGCTCTGCGTCTCGCCCGGGCCGAACCCGTTCGGCGTCACCTCCGGATTGCCGTCGCTGTCGCCCGCGACGAAGCCGCCATGGAGATGCGTCATCAGTCGCACCTCATTGCCCAGCGGCGTCAGGCGGGTGTCGACCGGAATCCAGTCAGGGTAAGTCGGCGGGAAGATCGTGCGTGAAGTCCACCAGTGAGCGGCGTGCCGCTCTGCGCCACGACCGCCATCCCGAACGAGCCGGCCTGACCTGCAAGCCCCGAGCCGTCGTCGTACGCCCACAGCGGTGTGGGCGGCAGTTGCGGATGTAGCTGTCGAGTGATCTGTCGTTGGGTAAACGAATACCGGTTGAGCGTGCGCGGCGTCGCCACCACGATGCCCATTCCGGGCAGCGGCACGTGCTCGACGTATTTCACAAGCTTGCCACCGGCCGCGGCGCGTGCCTCGGGAATGCGAATCGCCCACGGCACTCCGAACGCCCCGCTGACTCCCAAGCCGTACTTCAGAAACCGTCGTCGTGTGATTCGTCGCATGTCTCCCTCCCGCACAAACTCGAACCAACCCTCCACCCGGCTGCCCTCGATCCGACTGCGGCGACTCAAAGTGGCCTCGCCCTGCCCAGTGTGCGCCGATCTGCGGGGGCGGCGATTTGACCGCCGTCAAAGTTAAAACTGGTTTTTGAGCGTGCTCCCAAAACGGCGGCAGCGATGTTGGCTTGCCGTAACCGTCTTGAACGTGCATGCGCGTTAAACGAAAACCTTGGGGCTCGACCACGCCGGTGGGAGGACGTGCAGCAATGGCCCACGTCAACAAACTACCGGACCGAAATAATCCGCGCAGTTGTTATTCGAACGGCTGCTTCGATGGTTTTCAATGACCTCTTCAAGCCACCTCGGCCGTCAGTAGGGGGTCGCCTGCAGTCGCTCCTCGCCATTTAGCCAAATGGCCGTCGGCAAGGACGGTGATGGCGGTGGTCCACTTGCGCACGTGGGACTTAACGACTTCCTGCAATTGATTGCAGCGCACGGACGGACCGGCGAGCCCTCTAGCGTCTACCGTGTTTTCTGTCATCAGTCACCGGCAACCGGAACTGCGGAACTGCTGCAGCGATGATGACCGAGGCTATCCTTCGCGGAAGCATCAGTCTCAGATCGGCCGAGGCTGTGTGAAAACGCGATGCTATTTCAGTTTCCACACCTCAATGAGAGCAATACTGGCTGAGGAGGTGTTCGATGGAATACGCACCGCGCAGGAAATTGACTCGGGAATTCAAGCTTGAAGCGGTTCGTCAGGCGGCGTTGAGCGAGAAGCCCAAGGCTTGGGAACAATCAACGGGACCAAAAACACCTTCCTAATCGGTTTCGGGGAACGGCTCTCAATCATCGCGGCTCGGTGCGCGATTCCCCGGAACGAAGTTGTGCCGGCAAGAATGACGCGAAAGGATTGCCGAAGACGTTGGACCGATGTTCCAATTAGGCCGACGTCTAGGCCGCTTCAGCCTTGCAACCTTATACGAGTGACCAGTAGGACGATCGATTACCAATGAGACGCGGGCTCCACATCGCAGCGCTACCAGCCTCCCTGAGCGTACAACGCGAGACTGCGTAACCGGGTATGCAGATTGCTATCGGTGACCTGTCTCACCCACCGCGCTTCGTTCAATCGCGCTTGTGTTCAGGTGCTCACCGAGAAGGAAAATTAGAGATGCAGGATAACCCGGATACGACCATCGACAAGTCTTCCAAGACCAGACAAAAGGGCCCCCAAACTACTCCGGCCGGTTCCTTCACGGCAGGCGGTTCCGGCGGTGCAGGCGCCGGCGCTTCATCGAGTTCATTTGGCGCCAGTGCCTCGACCACGGACACCATGAATCAAGCAAAGGAAAAGCTCACCGATGCTGGCAGTCAAGCCGGCGACAAAGTCGCCTCCCGCCTGGATTCGCAGAAAGACAAAGCTGCGGAAGGTTTGGGAAGCGTCGCCCAAGCATTGCGGCAAGCAAGCGACCAGCTCCGTGGGCAGAACGACGGGGCTGCCGGCCACGAATACGTTGCTTCGGCTGCCAACCAGGTTGAACGCTTGTCAGATTACCTCCGGTCCACGAACACGAAAGACATGGTCAGCGGCGTTGAACGCTTCGCGCGACAGCAACCTGCCCTCTTTGTCGGCGGCGCTTTCATGCTGGGCCTGCTCGGCGCGCGCTTCCTGAAAAGTTCGGGCGTATCCAATTCTGAATCGAGTTCTTACCGCTCCCGCTCGCATCAGGAGGATGAAAGATTTGTTCGGCCCAGCAACCTAAACGCCACGCCCGCTTACGGCGAGCATGGCTATGCGGGAACGGGACGGACAGCGACTCGTGAATCTACTCAGCGGCCGGCAAGCACGTCTACGCGGCGAGGCGGGGAGGACTCCTGATGGCGGACCGGAAAGAAGAGCGATCCATTGGCGAGCTCTTCTCCCAACTCGCCAATGACACGACCAACTTGGTACGCCAGGAAGTGCGTTTGGCAAAGGTTGAACTTGGCCATAAGGCGGCGCAAGTTGGAAGACAGGTAGGGCTGATAGCGCTCGGGGGCGGCGTCGCTTATGCCGGTCTACTGGCGGTCATGGCCGCTGTGATCGTGCTGCTGGGGCAATACATACCCGTGTGGCTGTCCGCACTGATCGTCGGCGTGGTGGTTATGGCGATAGGGTATTACCTCAGTCGGCAACAGCTCAATGCATTGCAGCAACTGGATGCGACTCCAAAAGCGACGGTCGAGACGTTGAAGGAAGACAAAGAATGGGCGAAGGGGCAAATGAGATGAGCCGAAAAGATGAATATGGCACAGATGCTGGCGGCACCCATGCCGATGATCTTGTTGATGAGCAACTGAAGGCCAACGATGCCACGCGGCCTGACGAGCAGGTGACTGAAATACGCGAAAGCATCGAGCAGACGCGCTCCGACATGACCGAAACGATCGATGAGCTGCAGGAGCGCCTTAGTCCTTCCCACTTGAAAGAGCAGGTGAAGGAACAGGTCATGGAGCAGTACCGGCAAGCGAGAGAATCGGTACGAGAAGCCACCATCGGAAAGGTAGAAGACATGGTTGAACGTGTAAGTGACACGATGTACGAAACGCGCAGGAGCATGGTTGACACGGTCACCGCCAACCCTATTCCCTCAGCGCTAGTAGGAATCGGCCTGGCCTGGCTCTGGATGAATCGCAATGATTCCCGGCGCGCCAGCTTTCGCTACGGCGACGACTACCGGCATTCCCGCCAGTACGACGAGATGTCTCGTCGGTATACAAGTAGCGGAGCAAGGCGGAATGCGGGCATGAGCGGCGACGAATCGAGGGACCGCTACACCGATTCACCGAGAAACCTAACGAGCAAAGCGGGAGACGCCGTCAGCGGTGTTGCAAGCCAGCTGGAGGAAAGTGCCAGCAATCTCGCGGGTAAAGCAAAGGACAGGGTAACTGGCGTCGCGGATCAGGCGCAGAAAACCGCGGGCTATGTTGTCGACCAGACGCAGGATCAGGCACGACGTGTCGAGCAACGGTTCAACGCAGCGTTGCAGGACAGCCCGTTGGCCATCGGCGCGGTAGCGTTGGCACTTGGCACGGCATTTGGGCTGGCAGTCCCCCAGACGCGCAAGGAAAACGAGTGGATGGGCGAGGCTCGCGACGCGCTGGTAGACAAGGCGCAGTCGGTTGCCAGCGGAGCGATCGACAAGATTCAGGAAGTAGCGAACACCGTTACCGAGGAGATGGCGCCGCCGAGTACTGAAAGATCACGTGATCAGCCAAGTGGCAGCATCTAGAACGTCGTCACGCGTCAAGTTGTGCGCATGATTCAACGTAGGCGTCGATTACGAATCCGGTAGGCAGGCGCCCTTCGTGCCGATGAGGATGCGACCCGGGCATTAACGGCTCGCTTCGGTGGGCCGTTTCCTTTTCGCGTCAGCTCGCCTTGAGGAGCGGATAGCGAAAGGTTGTCCCCAATCGGGCAGGTGGTATGGCGGTTCGGCTGGGGTGCCGGCATCAGACTGCATTCCTTGGCGGCGCCGTGTGTCTACTTGCTACCACTCCACATCAACCCGCATCTCGACGTTCCGCCCGGGATTGATCTCGTCGAGGGCCTCCTTACCTGCTTGTTCTTGCGCCGATATGTCCCGTATTGCGCTCGGCGGAAGTGGTATGCACGGATGCAAGGCGCTTTGAAGCTACATCGGGAGATCAAAAACTCGTCGGCATATCGGTCCGACGCTGTAATCAAGTCTGAGAAAGGCCCCAGTGACAACAATGGACCGTGTCGCAAAAACTATTGACCCCGGCGGCCACTTGAAATTCCTCCATCAGTGGCCGGGTCAAAATCCCCCAGGCGCAACGACAGGAACGTGTGGATTGTTACTCGGAATCGTTGCCCTTTACAAGACGGCTGGCGGCCTCTTTCAGGCGATAGCTTTTGCCACGAAATTCGACGAGCACGCTACGATGCATGAGCCGGTCCAGGATGGCGGTGGTCAGTGCGGCATCACCGAGATACTTGTCCCAGTCGGCAATGATTCGATTGGACGTAATGAGATCGCTGCGTCGCAGTTTGTAGCGTTTGTGCAGGATCGATTGCAGTTCGTCAGCGCTTTCTGGGGCGATGTGTCGGGCCAGGAATAGATCGTCGAGCACGAGCAGATCGGCGTCGATGATGGGTTTAATGAGCCTTCGCTTGGTAAGCGGCGATGACTGCACGAGGTTGATCAGCAGATCGTCGGCGTCGGCATAAACCACGCGGAGTCCGGAGCGCACAGCTGAATAGGCGATCGCTTTCGCGACGTGACTTTTGCCGGTGCCAGGTGGGCCGATGCAGAGTGCGCTTTGTCCCTCGGCGATGAACTTCAATGTATGCAGTTCGAAGCAGGTGCGCTTGGGGATCTTGGGGTTGTAGTTCCAGTCGAACTCGGCGAGTGAGGCTCGCTCATCGAGGCCGGAGAGCTGGAAGCGCCGTTCGAGCAGTCGCGATTGTCGGCGATCGAGCTCATCCTGGAGGATGGCCGAGAAAGTCTCGAGAAAGGGGAGGTTCGAGACCTGAGATTCGATGAGGCGGGTCTCCAGCGTGGCGCGCACGCCGGAGAGGCGCAATTGTTTAAGGGCGTGATCAATTTCCATCATGTTCATGCTCATGGTTGCGCTGTTCCCGAGGTGTTGTGTTTGGGCGGTGGATAGGTAGCCGGGCAAGCACCGCCAATCGCTTGTGGGCCGTTTTAAGCGCCCCGGCTTGGTGCATCGGGCTGCGCCGGCCGCAAAATCATCGCCACCGATCCGTCGACGCTGGATGATCATGCGCATGGCTCAGCGTCTCCTGAACTGGCGGTGGTTGCGTGGACACGGCGGTCGAAGAACTCGGCATACTCGGCCGGCGCGCGAATCAGCGCGTGCTGCTGAGTCAATGGCGAGGCGGCGTTGGTCAGCGGCAGTTGCGGCTGCCGAGCATCGAGGTCGATAACCGCTTGGGCGAGCAGTTGCTCGGCGAGCGCGCGCACGGCCTTGCAGGAATGAACCTGGCGCGCCAACGCCACCGCGCTGGCCTGCTCGAGGATGCAGGCCGGATAGCGCGGGCTCAGGCCGACGATGCCCCACATGCTTTTTTGCGCTTCGCGGCCGCGCTGCTCGAAGAGCTCGCGACATAGGGCGGCGGTGTTGGGGCCGATGTGCTCGGCGCGGGTGAGAATCTGATGGGTCTGCCGGGAGGGGTTGAACACGCGCTCGGCGTCGGGCAATTGGACCTCGCCCTTGTGCGTGGCGCGCGGATGGCGGCGAATGAGTTCCAGGGTATGCAGATCGCGGATCTCGAGCTCGCGCGCATAGAGGCGAATCAACACTTCGCTGCCGATACGCGCCGGACGTGCTGCGTACCAGGCGCTGTCGACCTGAATCGTGGTGTCGTCGCCCACCGTGCGCGTGCCTTCCTCGAAGTAGCGAAAGCTCTCCAGCGGCAGCGCCTTGAGGTGCGCGCGTTCTTCCTGGAACATCTCTTCGACTTGACGCTTGGCCCGGCCGTGAATGCGGAGCGCGGCCCACTTCTCTTCCCAGTGCTGCAGGTAGACGTTTTGCGCCTCGATCGATTCGAAACGGCGTCCCCTCAGGGCCGTGGCCTGCGTATGGCCAATCGCGTTCTCGACGGTTCCCTTCCGATTCGGATCGCGTACGCGCGCCGGATCGGCCACCACGCCATAGTGCGTGAGCATCGCGCCATAGACGCGATTGAGCTGCGGTTCGTAGATGTCGGGCGTGATCACGCCTTCACGCAAATTATCGAGCACCACGTATTGGACGCTGCCACCAAAATAGCGAAACGCCGCCTCGTGCAGGCGCGCCCATGCCTCGCTGCTCGACTTCCACACCACTTGGCGATACGAACGGCGCGAGTAACGCAGCGTCATCACAAACAAGCGCGGTTTGCGATACCGACCGCTGCCGGGATGCTGGGTCGGAGCGCCCTCGCCATAGTCAACCTGGGCTTCTTCCCCAGGCAAGAATTCCAGCCGATCGAACTGCTCCGGCTCCTGCGTACGCAGCGCGCGACAGAAGCGCTTCACACTGTTGTAGCGTTGTCCGAAATCAAACCGATCCACCAGCTCTTGGTAGATGGCCGTGGCGTTGCGACCCAGACTCACCTGCGCTTCGATCCACTCCCGGTGTGGCTCGCAGGCCGAGAGCGCGTGCGCGGGCAGACGTGCAACGGTAGGCGGCGAGCGGGCCCCAAGAGCCGGTGGCCGGAGTGGGGGAATTTGACCCGGCAGGCCATCCGAGCCGGTGGCCATGGGGGAATTCGACTCTTCCCCGGCGCGCGCCGCGGCCATCGCGTGCGCGAGCTTGCGCACCGTCTTGCGATCGATGCCGGTCTTGCGACTGATCTCGTGCTGTGAGACCTCGTTCCCGAGCAACGTAACCACAGCACCCTTCTGATGCGGCTTCAAGACATTCACTCCCCGCCCCTCTCCACGAATGAAAAGGCGCGATCATGTCCTGTCGTCGCTACCGTCGCGAATGGGCTGCGACGCTTACATCTGACTATCGCTCAAGCTGGGGGATTTTGAAGTGGCCATCACTGGGGGATTTTGGGTGGCCGCCGGGGCTGGGAATGCCCACGCTCCATCGCCAAAGCCACCTGGTCCCGTCGGGCCTGCGAGCTCACCATTTTCGGCGGTTGATCTCCTTCAGCGTCTCGATCGACATCTCGCGTTCAGCGACCATGCGCTTGAGCTTCGCGTTCTCGGCTTCCAGTTCGCGCAAGCGCTTCACGTCCGCCGGCTCGAGCTTTCCGAACCGCCGGCGCCAAACGTAGATCGTCTGCTCGCTGATCTTGTGCTTCCTCGCGACCTCGGCGACCGGGCTTCGATCGGCCTCGCGCAGGATCGCGACCATTTGTTCTTCGGTAAACCGGACCTTCTTCATCAGCTCCTCGCTTCGTCAGCGGGAGCCATTGTCTCAAGTTATGATTGGTCCGAAAAACCCGGGCAGGTCACGGGAACCATGCGCCTATTGGCAACCACACCCCTTTCGGCCATACCCCGATCGGAAGCGCGACGTGGAGATGCGCGGCGATCCGGATGATGACGATAGACGCATTCACATTTATTCGGCCGCGCACAGCCAGGGAGCGGCAAGCGCGGCGCATCCACGGGAAAAGACGCGCTTGCCGCGTAACTCGAGGACAGCAGGGCAAGCCGTCGAGCCACTGACGACGCTTACTGCGTGCCAGGGCTCCTTGATAACTCCGGACCGACCGGGGCTGACCATATCGCGATGACCGACAGAAGGGTTCCGACTCTTCGCTTGCTGACGAAGCGCGGTGGTGCTGAGAAAGGAGACGCGCGCATACTGATTCCCCGCGGGCCGCTGATCTCGACGCGCAGTGCACCTTCCCCAGCAAGAGCAGGCTACGGCGAAAGCAGCGCGGCCGTCGATATGTCGTCCGATATATCCCGATCAACGGCGCAGGTCGATCTAAGCAGCCGAAATGATCGGATACCGCGTCGGCAACTCGCCGCGCAACCGGACGTCGGGCCACTCGTCGTCACTGCCGGGCTCGCGGACGAACACCGAGCACTCGACGCGATGCGGCGCGCCCGGCACGCCCTGCATGCAGTGCAGGTACATCGTGAGCATCCCAGCGACGCGCGCCATCATGGGCGTCGAGTAGCGGCAAATCTGGCACAAGACCCGCGCCACGGTCACTTCAGTTTGCGCGGACCGTAACGCGGCGGTCGCAGCCCGATGGGATCGGTCCGCCGAGTGAAAACAATACCGGCGACGCGGCTACACTCAACACACGCGCCGATCGCCGCATCGATCTTGCGCGCGCATTTCGGGCATACCGCAATGCTTCGTGACGTGCGCCGTTCTTGCTGCGAAGAGGTATGAGCGAGCACGACACGAGCCATAATCAATTATCCCCGTCCTGACAGGTACATGGTGTTTGGCGCCAGGTATCCAAGCGAAGCTAACTGTAAGATTTTTTGACAGCTTGATCGATGCAGCCGATTTCATCCTGGCGCACGCTGATGCGCGTTTGGTGGTTCCCATGCTCGCGCCGGCGCACCAAGTCGACCGCCTTATTGAGCTCCTTGGCGCAGTGAAACTTGTCATGCACGATGGCAGCGTGCGGTGCGGCCGCGCGAGTGGCCTCAAGGTAAGGTTCCCACATATCGAGGGCAACCGCGGCCACGCCCTGGCGTTGCGCGTGGGGAATCGCTTCCCACAGCTGGTCGGCGGCTTTGCGAGTGCGCTCCGGCACCACATCAAGAACTCGGCGCCCCACCACGTCGTGCAGCACCGAGACATAGTCGTGCCCCTTGCCGAAGCTCTTCTCATCGAGCCCGAGGTAGGCCAGATCCTGCAGCGACCGTCGATCCAATCCGCGCGCCACCGCACGCTCCATGAACCGATCCACTTGATCCCAGGACAGCGCGGTGAGCCACTGCGCTTGCACTTGCTGCGCACCGCCTTCAACACCTGAATCGAACGCGTCGAACAGTTCGGTGAAGCGCGAGGCATCCGACCTTGTCCATTAGCTCTCGCTGTCTTACCCTGCTTGCCGCTAGCCCGGTGCTAGTCCGTCCATTATGAAAAGGGCCTACATTTCTGTAAGCCTTTGATTTATTGTCGCGCCCGGCAGGATTCGAACCCACGACCCCCTGGTTCATAGGGGCTAAAATTGATTTTTGACCCGTAACTAAATCAATGCCTTGGTAAGCGTCCGGGCAATACCGTCTTGAGCCAGGGATGAACTGAGACGAAGATGGTGTCCACCATGAAGATAGTGGACACCAAGAAGATTTCTTCGAAATCCGGTTCGACGCCCGGCGTTCGGGTGAACCGAACGGGTCGTCGGACCTACAGTCCCGAGTACAAGCGCGGTGTCGTCGAGGAATGCGACGAGCCTGGCGTATCGGTAGCGGGCGTTGCGTTGGCGCATGGCATCAATGCCAATCTGCTGCGCCGCTGGATGGTGCGTCAGAGAGGCGAGTCGGCCCAGACGATTGAGCCGTCGCGGACCGTATTACTTCCCGTAAGCGTGCAGCGGGCCGCGCCGGCACCTGAGGCGTTCGGCAACGGTGGCATGAGTACGGCGGCGACGAAGCCAAGACGCGTCGGCGCGGCGACGATCGAAATCGAAGTGTCGCCATGCCTGACGAGCAAGCTCCGTTGATCGCAGAAATTCGCGCGCAAGTCGCGGGCGACATGGTCGCGACGCTGTTGCCGGCGCCGACTGCGCCGGGCGCAATACTGCATTGACCGCGCACACCGTTTTAGAAGCGGGTCGCGTCAGCTTTGGGATCGCGCGACAGCCGGCGGGCAGGCGCGCCGCGGCCGGCATCTTTCACAAAGCACTGATGCAAAGCTGCGTGAGCAGAGCCGGCGGGCACTATCGCCGTGGCCGGCTGCTATTCCATGAACCACGACCCGAAATTCATCGAGGCACGAGCGACGATCAGCACGCTGCAGGCGGCACTCGATCGCGCGAACGCTCGCATCCTAGAACTCCAGGGGATGAATGCAGCGCTTAACCTCGCCTAATGGCTGCGAACGACCGCGCGGATGAACTAGAAAACGCGCTGTGGCGCTGGCAGGCGATCCATTCGAGCGCGGACCCCACCCTAGCCTGACGCTCCGTAGAGGCGCGTAGCGGCTGTTCTACGACGCCTCAATCATCGGATACGGCGCAAAACTGTTACGCTAGCCATGACTTTCCCGACCGGGGGGCACGACGGTCGGCTCCTTCGCACCGCCGCTGCTGCCAACACCTTTATCCTGCTCCTTCACACCGCCGCTGCTGCCGACACCTGCTGTGACGAGCGCGATGCCGGAGACCGCGAAAATTGCGATGGCGATGCTGAATAGCAGCTTCTTGTTCATTGTCGATCTCCCTGGAGTGACCGCCACGTATACAGCGGTGACGGCAGCGTGTGCTTGCACCCGAAGGGCGTCAAGCGATTATTCGCCAACGTCCTGAATTTTTGTATCAAGGTGCGACGATCCGCCGATACGTCGCTTATTGCGCCAAGCGGCGACGGTTCGCGCAGATGCATGGCGCGGCTATGGAGGCAGCTCGTCGCGGCGACATAGCGGGGCTTTAGGGGTGCCACAAGCGCTCGTCGCTCTGCTTCCGCTTTCAGCGCTTCGTCAACTCGGAGTGAGCACGTTTCAGCGATGGCTCATCGCTGAGTGCATCGTACGTATTTGATGACCATCCGCGCGGTCGTTTCGATCTGGTCCATCGCTCGCAGTCCCGGTGTCGTCCGGCAATTTCCGCGTGGAATTCTAAATGGCGCGACCCGCCACCGTCGCGGGCAGGCGACACGCGGTCGGCGCATAGGCCGCCGGGACGATAGCGGTTGCTTGCTTCCGCCAGCGAGCTGGAGGCGGCGTTACCTCAAGGGAACGCGACTGGCAGCTCGATAAAAAAGCCCCGCGGTTGTAGACGGGGCTTTCTAGTTTGGCCGGGCCGAACGACTAAGGGGCGGGTCGGAATGCTTTCGCATTGCGCGCCTTTGCCATCCGGGGGGCGGAAGGACTCGGATGTAGCTCGTTTACTTGGTGTTCCTCGCGTCGCCTCGTTAAGTGCAATGTAGGCGGATCGGGTAATCCGCGACGATGGAAGAATACGCACCGATGCTGCGGAATATTCGCGTCGACGGCCGTCCGCGATTCGGCAACGCCGCAGAGCGGAACGCGGCGTCGTCTTACACCGTAAAGGGCGTCCGGCCGATGCGCAAAGACACCGTCGGGGCATGACGATGGAACCTCTGCTCGGTCAAACTGCGAGGCGTAAATGAATCACACGCTGACAGCATGGTTCGATCAGGCTTTCGAGGGGCGACAGAGGTCAAAACCAGTAGGGTTCTACGACGATCCGTTAGGCGCCGTGCGCGGCATAGCATTCAGCACGCTTGCCTCGGTACTCGTGTTCTGGCTGCCTCTCGCCTACGTGCTTTCGCATTAGTGCGCGGGCGGAAACACATCGCCGTAACGCGCTAGGTCGCGCGGAGGACGTTCTACGCGGTCGGCAAAGGCGGCCGGAGCGATAGCGGTTGCTTGCTTCCGGCCGCTGCTGGCATCGTTACCGGATGCCGCGCCTCGAACTGTTCCCATTTCGCTACCGCGATCCCGTGTGGGGCAAATGGGTGCGCACGCGCTACGTCGCCGAGCGCCACGAGATCGCGGCGCGATACGCGGAAGCGGAAATCATCGGACCGCCGGAATTCGCAACGTCGAACCGACCGCCGCCTATTTCAATCCGTGGAGGCGCGAGCGGCCCATGCCGCGACTGCGCTATCCAGTGATCGAGGCGAACTAACGCTTTGCAAGCGACAGCCGGCCCATGCGCTGATTCCACGCGAATACGGCGCGCGCTGGATCGTCGCTGTACGAGTGCGGACCCGTGGTGCCGCATTCGGGACATCGAACGGCGAGCGCTCGCGGATCATCGTCGAGCCTGACGAGGACGAGATTGACGTGGTTGCAAAACGGGCAGTCGCGGGCAGTCATTGTGGGCATATAGGCGAAGGTAGCGCCGTTACCGGCGCGCAGCAGGATTACGTCTGCGGCGTCTTCAGCGCCGCTGCACGCTATGTGCGAGTTCGTCCAGCATCGGCAGCAGACGCTGCGCCGCCGGAACGCCGAATATCTGCTGCGCGACTGACGCGCGCGCCGTGCCTTCCAGCAACGCGTAGGCGGTCAAGGTGTCGCGCAGCGCGGTCGTAACGCGGTCGGTGTTCTTGTTCATCGCCTTTAGTTTCGCCGTCGTATATATGCCCGCGCCCCGTTAGCCCGGCGTTAGCCCGCAAGGAAAAAGGGTTAGGCCGTTCTGACCTAACCCTTTGATTTACTGGCGCGCCCGGCAGGATTCGAACCCACGACCCCCTGGTTCGTAGCCAGGTACTCTATCCAACTGAGCTACGGGCGCAAGGCGCAAATTCTAACACGGTGAAAATGGCCGATCCGTCCGCGGCCAGCAACCGCTCGCGCGTCTGAGCGAACATGCCGCGCACGTCATAATGCGCGATCGCCGCGTCGAATACCGGATTTCGGAACATCATCAATGTCATCTCACCATCTCGACCAAATACGAGATCCTGACACTCAACCCGATCGCGGGCATCGGATTGCGCCGCTTCCCCGAAGCGCGATATTCGCGTGGGCGACGCCGTCGATCGACCCGACGCGATTCTCGTGCGATCGCGCGACATGCACGCGATGGCGATCCCGGCGACCGTCCGCGCGATCAGCCGCGCCGGCGCGGGCACCAACAACATTCCCGTCGCGGAAATGTCGAAGCGCGGCGCGCCGGTGTTCAATGCGCCCGGCGCGAACGCCAACGCCGTGAAGGAGCTCGTGCTCGACCGCGTTGCTGCTCGCCGCGCGCAACATCGATACCGGCGCTCGGCTACGTCGCGTCGCTCGAGCCCGACACACCGGATCTCGAGCGGCTGCGTCGAAGACGGGAAGAAGCAGTTCGCGGGCGTGGAACTGCCGGGCCGGACGCTGGGGATCATCGGCCTCGGCGCGATCGGAAGCATCGTCGCCGACACGGCGATCAAGCTCGGAATGAAGGTCGATCGGGTTCGATCCCGAGATCACCGTCGATGCGGCCTGGCGCCTGCCCTCGAGCGTTCGCAAGGCGCACGGCATCGAGGAGCTGCTCCGGCAATCCGACTTCGTCACGCTGCACGTGCCGCTGCTCGACGTGACGCGGCATCTCGTCAACGCAGATCGACTCGGCGATGATGAAGCCGGACGCATCGCTGCTCAATTTCGCGCGCGATGCCATCGTCGACGAGGCCGCCGTCGTCGCCGCGCTGCGCGCGCGGCGGCTCAAATACTACCTGTGCGATTTTCCGCGCGCGCGAGCTGCTCGGCGAGCCCGGCGTCGTCGCGCTGCCGCACCTCGGCGCCTCGACCGAGGAGGCGGAGCAGAACTGCGCGATCATGGCCGTCGACCAGCTGCGCGAATTCCTCGAGCACGGGACGATCGCCAACGCCGTCAACTTCCCGAACGTCGAGATGCCGCGCGAATCGCCCTATCGCGTCGCAATCGCGAATGCCAACGTTCCCGAACATGCTGGGACAGATCTCGACGGCGATGGCGCGCTCCGGGCTCAACATCCACAACATGGTGAACAAGTCGCGCGGCGAAATGGCCTACACGCTCGTCGACGTGGACAGCCCCATCCCCGGCGCACTGGTCGACGCGCTCGCGGCGATCGAAGGCGTGCTTTCCGTGCGCGCGATTCCGGCGGAAGCCACGGAATAGAACGGCCGCCGCACAACGCGATCGAGCGCGACCGCAGCGTTAAACGCCGCCCCAGACGTCGCGCGCGGTCTCGATGACGAGCCGCAGCTTCGCCGCCTGCGACTCGACCGCGATGTCGTTGCCATGCACGGTGCTGGAGAAGCCGCACTGCGGCGACAGGCAAAGCTGGTCGATCGGCACGAGCTTCGCCGCCTCGTCGATGCGGCGCTTGAGGTCGTCCTTCGACTCGAGCTGCCCGATCTTCGTGCTGACGAGGCCCAGCACGACGGTCTTGCCCTTCGGCACGTGACGCAGCGGCGCGAAATCGCCGGAACGCGGATCGTCGTATTCGAGGAAGTAGCCGTCGACGGCGAGCTCGTTGAACAGCACTTCGGCGACCGGCTCGTAGCCGCCTTCCGCCGCCCAGGCGCTCTTGAAGTTGCCGCGGCACAGGTGGATGCACACTGTCATTCCCTTGGGCCGGCGCGCAATCGCCGCGTTGATCAGCTTCGCATAGCGGCGCGGCAGCTCGTTCGGGTCGTCGCCGCGCTGGCGCGCGCCTTCGCGCATCTTCTCGTCGCAAAGATAAGCGAGGTTGGTGTCGTCGAGCTGCACGTACGTGCACCCTGCCTCGCCGAGGCTTCGCAGCTCGTCCGCGTACCCCGCCGCGACGTCGGCATAGAACGCTTCGAGGTCGGGATACGCATCGCGGCTGATCGCGTTACGCCCGCCGCGGAAATGCAGCATCGTCGGCGACGGAATCGTCACCTTCGGCGTGCGCGTCGTCGACCGAGCGCAGGAACTCGAAGTCCGCGCGCTGGATCGCCTTCGTCGTGACGCACCTTGCCGGTCACCTGCATCACCGGCGGCTCGAAGTCGACCTCGCCTTTCGCGCTGTGGAACTTGACGTGGATGCCGCCTTTCGTCTCGACGCCCTGGAGTTGCGTCAGGAAGTCGATGTGGAAATACGTGCGCCGGTATTCGCCGTCGGTGATGCCGCGCAAGCCCAGGTCTTCCTGGAACTTGACGATGCCGCGAATCGCCTCGTCCTCGACCATGCGCAACTCGGTTGCGCTCGATCGCGCCGGTCCGGAACCGTTCGCGCGCATCGAGCAGGAACTTCGGCCGCAGGAAGCTTCCGACGTGGTCGGCGCGAAACGGGGGCGTATCGCGCACTGCGGCTTCTGGTCGTAGCAACGGCTGTGCTCATGCCTTGTCCTCCGATTCGATCGTGCAGCGGGAAGCGTAGCACTCGTCGGCGTCATGCAGCCGATCGGCTCGCTGGGCTACCTTTGCGCCTCGACGACTGGGCGGCCCGGCGCGCTCATGCCACGCGGTCGCGCTCGATGCTCCTGGCACGCGTGGCCGCATCGTCATCCTGCGGCGGGTGCGCGGCAGGCGGAGATTCGACGATCGCCAGGCACTACGTCTTCGAGCTGCTCGATCGCGCGGCGCGCCGCGCCGGCCCCGGCGCAACGAAATACCCTTCACCGCCCACGCGATCCCCGACCACATCGCAACGAGCGCGACGGGCCACGCGAGCGCACGCGGCCACAGCGCCGCCAGGACGCCGATGACGAGCGACACGCCGGCCATCAGGAACAGCAGGCCCGCCTCGGCCGGTCCGAGAATGCGGCGATCGGTCAGCGCTGCGCCCAGCGCACTGCCGACGCTGAACGCACCCGCCGCCGCGCGACCGGCGCTTCCCGACACCGCGCGCCGCGCCGCATGCGCGTGCGGCTCGATCGGCCGCCTCGGCTTGCGGCGCGCGCCGCACGCGATTGCGCTTCGTCAGCACGATCTCCGTCGACCGCGCGAGGTCCGCCTCGTATTGCCATGCCATCTGCTCGGAGAACGTCGCGTCCTCGATCGCGACGTCGAGCTCGTAGTTCGACATCCAGCTCGCGAGATTGAGGTTCGTCGAGCCCACGCGCGACCAGCGCCGGTCGGCGACGGCGGTCTTCGCATGCAGCATCGTGCCGGCCCATTCGAACACGCGCACGCCGGCTTCGAGCAGCGGCCGATATTGCGCGCGCGACAGCGGCGACAGCGCCGGAATGTCGCTCGCACCCGGCACGAGCAACCGCACGTCGACGCCGTCGCGCGCCGCGGCGCGCAGCGCCTGCACGTACGGCGACGTCGCGACGAAATAGGCATCGGTCAGCCAGAGCTGCCGGCGCGCGATCGACGCGATGATGAGGTCCATCCGGAACGTGCCGGCAAGGTTCGGCTCGTTCGCGATCACGTGCAGCCGCATCGACCCCGCCGGCGCGATGCTGGTCCGGCAGGCGTGAGGATCGTCGCGTCGAGCGCATCGCCGCAGGCGGCGAATACATGGGCGAACGCCTGCTCGAGCGCCGCGACGGCAGGCCCGCGAATCTCGATGCCGGTGTCACGCCACGGCTCGAGGCGCCGCCGCGGATTGCCGAGCCAGCGCTCGCTGACGCAAAGCCCGCTGACGTAGCCGACCTCGCCGTCGACGACGATCGTCTTGCGATGATCGCGCGACAGCCAGCCGAGCGGGCTCGACAGCTGCGGCGGGTTGAAGATCGCGCACGTCGGCGCCGGCCTCGCGTACGTTCCGCCACAGCGAAAGCCCGCGCCAGCTACCCAGCCAGTCGACGATGACGTAGACCTTGACGCCTGCCCGTGCGCGCTCGGCCAGCAGCGCCGCGAACTCGCGTCCGATGCCGTCGTTTTCGACGATGTACTGCTCGAACAGGATGTACCGCTGCGCCCGCGAAAGCGCTTCGCGCCAGGCGGGAAAGTTCTCGCGCGCGTCGCACAGCAGGCGCACCGCATTGCCCTCGATCGCGGCGCCGCCCGCGGCGCGCGCAAACGCTCGCTCGGCCAGTTCGCCGAGAGTCGCCGGTGCGAATGCGGAATAGCGAACGGTTCGAGGTGGCAACGACCAGAACGCCGGACGTGAGGCCGTCAGGTGCCCGTGTTCGGCAACGGAACGGCGCGTCTCGCCGCGTGCGCCGTCGCGCGACAGCCGCAAGGAGCCGACGAGGCCCGCCAGCACCGTCGGATCGATGGGCTTCACCACGTGGTAGTCGAAGCCGACGCTCTTCGAGCGCACGCGATCCTGCTCCTGTCCGTAACCCGACACCGCGACGATCATCGTGCGGCCGTTTTCGGGCTGCGCACGAATGTGCTCGGCGACGAGGTAGCCGTCGATCGTCGGCAGCCCGATGTCGAGCAGCACCGCATCCGGGCCGCAGGCGCTGCACCGATTCGATCGCGGCCTTGCCGTCGTAGGCGACGTGCACGTCGCAGCCGTTCATCCGCATGACGCTCGCGGTGCTGTCCGCGACGTCGCGGTTGTCGTCGACGACGAGCACGCGCAAGCCTGCGGGCGACGGCGGCTCGCCGATCGGTAGCGACTTGCGCATCGTTCGGCTCCGCCGCATCCGCCAGCCGGCAGGCGCACGGTGAACTCGCTGCCGCGATTGCGGCCCTTCGCTCTTCGCCGCCACGCTGCCGCCCTGCATTTCGACCAGGCGGCGCACGAGCGTGAGTCCGATGCCGAGCCCGCCGTGCGAGCGCGCAAGCGTGCGGTCGACCTGCGTGAACGGATCGAAGATGCTGGCGAGGAACTCCGGCGGAATGCCGACGCCCGGAATCGCGCACGCGGAACACGACCTCGTCGCCTTCGCGCGTGCGCGGACAGCGAAATGCGTCCGCCCTTCGGCGTGTACTTCGCCGCGTTGTTGATCAGGTTGGAGAGAATCTGCGAAACCCGCGCGAAATCGCCCCTGACGTGCATCGTCTCCGGCCGGCAGCTGGATCGACAAGCGTGTGCCGCTGCCCGTCGATGTCGGCTTGCTCGTCTCGATCGCCGCCGCCGCCACCTGCGCCACGTCGACGGCTCCGATCTTGAGCTCGATCTTGCCGCGCGTGATCCGCGACACGTCGAGCAGGTCGTCGACGAGGCGCACCAGCTGCTTCAGTTGGCGGGCGATCAGCTCGCGCGCCCACGCGAGCTTCGCCGGCGTCGCCTTCGCTGACGCGCAGGATGTGCACGGCGTTGCTGATCGGCGCCAGCGGGTTGCGCAGCTCGTGCGCGAGCATCGCGAGGAACTCGTTCTTGCGCTGGTCCTCGTCCTGGATCTTGCGGAACAGCAGCGCATTGTCGAGCGCGGTCGCCGCGCGCGTCGCGAGCTCGGCCACCATCGCGAGCGTATCGCGCGTCGAACGCGGCGCGCCGGCGCTTCGAGCCCGAGCGTCAGCACGCCGAGCTTGCGGCCGCGAACCGAGCAGCGGCACGAGCATCAGCGCATGCGCGGTCAGGCCGCGCGGCAGCGGAACACGCGAAGCAGGCGCTCCAGCCGGATCGCGCTCGATGAATTCCGGGCTTGCCGGACGCCGCGCACGCGCGCGATCGCCTCGTCGAGCATCGGATCGCCGATCTCCGACGATCGACGCCGTCGAGCAGCGGGTTGCTCCGCGATCGCTGGTCGCCCACGCCATTTCGTGCCGCTCGGCTTGCCCTTCACCGGGCGCGAGCGACACGATGCAGACGTCGGCGAAGCGCGGCACGACGAGGCGCGACAGTTCGCGCAGCGTCGCCTCGAGGTCGAGCGAGCTCGCGAGCGTGCCGCTCGCCTCGGCGAGGAACGCGAGCCTGCGCGACGCGCGTTCGGCGGCCTCGCGCGCGGCCTTTTCCTCGGCGAGCGCAATGCGTTCCTGCGCCTGCCGCTTCGCCTGTTCGGCGAGCAGGTACAGCTCGACGAACACCCGCACCTTGGCGCGCAGGATCTCGGGCACGACCGGCGACGCGATGTAGTCGACGGCGCCGAGCGAATAGGCCTTGGTCATGCGCAGCTCGTCGCCGTAATCGGCGGTGACGAGGATGATCGGCGTATGCGCGGACTTCTTGCGGCCGCGGATCAGCGACGCCGTCTCGAGCCCGTCCAGTCCCGGCATGTTGACGTCGAGCAGGATCACCGCGAAATCGCGCTCGAGCACCTGCCGCAGCGCCTCGTCGCCGGACGATGCCGTGTAGAGATTCTGGTCCAGCTCCTCGAGCAGCGTCCGGTAGACGAGCAGCTTGTCCGGCCGGTCGTCGACGATCAGGATGCTCGCGCGATCCGCGTCGCCGTCGTTGAGCGCGGGCATGGAAGCTGCGTCGGCAGCGGAGCTGTTCACGTCGGTTCGCAGCGTCACCGCGACAGCCAGCCGCGCAGGCAGCCGAGCATCAGCTCGGTGTCGACCGGCTTGGACAGGTAGTCCCACGCGCCCGCTTCCATGCACTTCTCGCGGTCGCCCTTCATCGCCTTCGCGGTGACGGCGATGATCGGCGTGTCGCGGCACGCGGGGATCTGGCGGATCTCGCGGATCGTGTCGATGCCGTCCATCTCGGGCATCATGATGTCCATCAGGATCGCGTCGACGTTCGGCTGCGCGTGCGAGCGCGCTGACCGCGTCGCGGCCGTTGTCGTGCGAGACGATGACCATGCCGCGGTCCTCGAGCAGCGACGTGAGCGCGAAGATGTTGCGCATGTCGTCGTCGACGATCATGACGCGCTTGCCCTGCAGCACTTCGTTGCGCATCGTGCAGCTCCCTCAGCGCGGTGCGATGCGCATCCGGCATCGACGCGAGCGCGCGATGCAGGCAGAAGCTCGCCTGCTCGAGCAGGCGCTCGGGCGACCGCACTTCGCGCACGCCCGGGCGCTTCGCAAAGCCGCCCCAGTGGTCGAATTCGTTGACGTCCTTCCCCTCGCCGTACAGGAGGATCGGCGGGCCGTCCGGCGGCGTCGACGCCGTTGCCTTCATGCAGGAACATCGCGTCGGGCGGCGCCGCAGCGCGCCGTCGAACACCAGGCAGTCGACCGGTTCGCTGCGCCATGCACGCCGATCGCCTCGTCGTAGCTCGCAACGCTCGTCACCTTGACGTCGTTCGCGGCCAGCGAACTGCTCGAACCAGGCGCGCTTGGTGCGCGTCCGCCGAGACGACGAGCAGGTGACGTCGCGTGCGCCGCAGGTACGCGACCAAGCCGGTCGAGCAGCGCATCGATCGACTTCCTTGCTTTGCATCGGCTTGGCGACGAACTGGAACGCGCCCGACTTCAGCGCGCGCTCGCGCGACTCGTCGGTCGAAATCACCGAGACCGGAATGTGGCGCGTCTGGTCGTCGTTCTTCAGCCGATCGAGCACGCGCCAGCCGTCGATGTCCGGCAGGAAGATGTCGAGCGTCACCGCCGCCGGCTTGTATTCGCCGGCCAGCGCGAGCGCCGACACGCCCGACGACGTGACGATGCCCTTGAAGCCCTTTTCGCGCGCGGCATCGAGCAGGAGCGCGCGAAACCGGGCTCGTTCTCGACGATCAGCAGCACCCGGTCGCCCGACGCGATCGCGTGCCGGTCGTCGTCCATCGCGTCCTCTTCGTCCGCCGGCGGGCTCGGCCGCGGCAGCGGCTCGAGCCGCTGCCCGAATCGGTGATCGGGCATCGGCGGAATCTCGACGATGCGCGCGGCCGGCGCAACATTGGCACGGTCCGATGCACGCGAGCGGCGCATCGGCGTGACACGCGATCGGTCGCGACCTTGCGGAGCGAGCGCGGCGGCGTGTACGTCAGCGGCAGGAACAGCGTGAACGTGCTGCCGCTGCGCGGGGCGCTGACCAGGCGGATCTCGCCGCCGAGCAGGCGCGACAGCTCGCGGCTGATCGCGAGGCCGAGGCCCGTGCCGCCGTACTTGCGGCTGGTGCTGCCGTCGGCCTGCTGGAACGCCTCGAAGATGATCTGCTGCTTGTCGGGCGGGATGCCGATGCCGGTGTCGCGTCACCGAGAACGCGATCACCGTCGGTCGCGCGGTTCAGCGTCTCGTTCTCGCGGATTCCAGCCGCCGTCGGCGCGGCTCGATCGTCAGCGTGACGCTGCCCTGGTGCGTGAACTTGAACGCGTTCGACAGCAGGTTCTTCAGGACCTGCTGCAGGCGCTTCAGCGTCGGCGAACATCGTCGGCGGCAGATCGCGGATCGATGCGCATGACGAAGTCGACGCTCTTCGCTTCGGCGACGTGGCGGAACGTGCGCTCGACGTAGCGCTGCAGATCGTCGAGCCGCAGGTCGCGACGGGTCCATCGACGACCGTGCCCGACTCGATCTTCGACAGGTCGAGGATGTCGTTGATCAGCGTGAGCAGGTCGTTGCCCGACGCGTGGATCGTCTTCGCGAACTCCACCTGCTTCGGCGTCAGGTTGCCGTCCGGGTTCTTGCAGAGCTGGTCGGACAGGATCAGCAGGCTGTTGAGCGGCGTGCGCAGCTCGTGCGACATGTTCGCGAGGAACTCGGACTTGTACTTCGACGTGAGCGCGAGCTGCTCGGCCTTTTCTTCCAGCGCCTGGCGCGCCTGCTCGACTTCCTGGTTCTTGCGCTCGACTTCCTGGTTCTGGTGGGCGAGCAGCCCCGCCTTTTCCTCGAGCTCCTGGTTCGTCTGCTGCAGTTCCTGCTGCCGGCTCTGCAGCTCCTGCGCGAGCGACTGCGACTGCTTGAGCAGGTCCTCGGTGCGCATGTTCGCTTCGATCGTGTTGATGCACGATGCCGATCGATTCCGTGAGCTGGTCGAGGAACGCCTGGTGCGTCGGGCTGAAGCGCTCGAACGACGCGAGCTCGAGCACGCCCTTCACCTGGCCTTCGAAGACGATCGGCAGCACGATGATGTTCTGCGGCGGCGCCGCGCCGAGGCCCGAGAAGATCGTGCACGTAGTCGCTGCGGCACGTTGGCGAGCAGGATCTTCTGCTTCTCGATCGCGCACTGGCCGACGAGGCCTTCGCCGAGCTCGAGCTGCCTGCCGAGCGCGCTCTGGCCCTTCGAGCCGTAGCTCGCGAGCAGCGTCAGCCGCGGCTGCTCGCGGCGTCGTGTCGAGCACGTAGAACACGCGCGTGCTGCGCCGCGACCACCGGCGCGAGCTCGGACAGGATCAGCCGCGCCGACCGTGTTCAGGTCCTTCTGGCCCTGCAGCATGCGGCTGAACTTGGCGAGGTTGGTCTTCAGCCAGTCCTGCTCGGTGTTCTTGAGCGTCGTGTCGCGCAGGTTGCGGATCATCTCGTTGATGGTGTCCTTCAGCGCGGCCACTTCGCCGCGCGCCTCGACGGTGATCGACCGCGTCAGGTCGCCCTTCGTCACCGCCGTGGCCACTTCGGCGATCGCGCGCACCTGCGTCGTGAGGTTCGCCGCGAGCTGGTTGACGTTCTCGGTCAGGTCCTTCCACGTGCCGGCCGCGCCCGGCACCTTCGCCTGGCCGCCGAGCTTGCCTTCGACGCCCACTTCGCGCGCCACCGTCGTCACCTGGTCGGCGAACGTCGCGAGCGTGTCGATCATGCTGTTGATCGTGTCGGCCAGCGCCGCGATCTCGCCCTTCGCTTCGACGCGTCAGCTTCTGCTTCAGGTCGCCGTTGGCGACGGCGGTCACGACCTTCGCGATCCCGCGCACCTGGCTCGTCAGGTTGCCGGCCATGAAGTTCACGTTGTCGGTCAGGTCCTTCCACGTGCCGGCGACGCCCTTCACGTTCGCCTGGCCGCCGAGCTTGCCTTCGGTGCCGACTTCGCGGGCCACGCGCGTCACTTCGGCGGCGAACGACGAGAGCTGATCGACCATCGTGTTGATCGTGTTCTTGAGCTCGAGGATTTCGCCCTTCACGTCGACGGTGATCTTCTTCGACAGGTCGCCGCTCGCCACCGCCTTCGTCACGTCGGCGATGTTGCGCACCTGGCCGGTCAGGTTACTCGGCCATGAAGTTCACGCTGTCGGTCAGGTCCTTCCACGTGCCGGCCACGCCCTGCACGTCCGCCTGGCCGCCGAGCTTCCTTCGGTGCCGACCTCGCGCGCCACGCGCGTCACTTCCGAGGCGAACGAGCGCAGCTGATCGACCATCGTGTTGATCGTGTTCTTGAGCTCGAGGATCTCGCCCTTCACGTCGACGGTGATCTTCTTCGACAGGTCGCCGTTCGCGACGGCCGTCGTCACGTCGGCGATGTTGCGCACCTGCGCCGTCAGGTTGCTCGCCATGAAGTTCACGCTGTCGGTCAGGTCCTTCCACGTGCCGGCCACGCCCTTCACGTCGGCCTGGCCGCCGAGCTTGCCTTCGGTGCCGACCTCGCGCGCCACGCGCGTCACTTCCGCGGCGAACGAGCGCAGCTGATCGACCATCGTGTTGATCGTGTTCTTGAGCTCGAGGATCTCGCCCTTCACGTCGACGGTGATCTTCTTCGACAGGTCGCCGTTCGCCACCGCCTTGGTCACGTCGGCGATGTTGCGCACCTGGCCGGTCAGGTTGCTCGCCATCGAGTTCACGCTGTCGGTCAGGTCCTTCCACGTGCCGGCGACGCCGCGCACGTCGGCCTGGCCGCCGAGCTTGCCTTCGGTGCCGACTTCGCGGGCCACGCGCGTCACTTCGGAGGCGAACGAGCGAGAGCTGGTCGACCATCGTGTTGATCGTGTTCTTGAGCTCGAGGATCTCGCCCTTCACGTCGACGGTGATCTTCTTCGACAGGTCGCCGTTGGCCACGGCCGTCGTCACGTCGGCGATGTTGCGCACCTGGCCGGTCAGGTTGCCCGCCATGAAGTTCACGCTGTCGGTCAGGTCCTTCCACGTGCCGGCGACGCCCTGCACGTCGGCCTGCCCGCCGAGCTTGCCTTCGGTGCCCACCTCGCGCGCCACGCGCGTCACTTCCGACGCGAACGAGCGCAGCTGGTCGACCATCGTGTTGATCGTGTTCTTGAGCTCGAGGATCTCGCCCTTGACGTCGACGGTGATCTTCTTCGACAGGTCGCCGTTCGCCACCGCCGTGGTCACGTCGGCGATGTTGCGCACCTGGCCGGTGAGGTTGCTCGCCATCGAGTTCACGCTGTCGGTCAGGTCCTTCCACGTGCCGGCGACGCCGCGCACGTCGGCCTGGCCGCCGAGGCTTCCTTCGGTGCCGACTTCGCGCGCCACGCGCGTCACTTCGGACGCGAACGACGAGAGCTGATCCACCATCGTGTTGATGGTGTTCTTGAGCTCGAGGATCTCGCCCTTCACGTCGACGGTGATCTTCTTCGACAGGTCGCCGTTGGCCACCGCCGTGGTCACGTCGGCGATGTTGCGCACCTGGCCGGTCAGGTTGCCCGCCATGAAGTTGACGCTGTCGGTCAGGTCCTTCCACGTGCCGGCGACGCCCTGCACGTCGGCCTGGCCGCCGAGGCTTCCCTTCGGTGCCCACCTCGCGCGCCACGCGCGTCACTTCGGAGGCGAACGAGCGGAGCTGGTCGACCATCGTGTTGATCGTGTTCTTGAGCTCGAGGATCTCGCCCTTCACGTCGACGGTGATCTTCTTCGACAGGTCGCCGTTCGCCACCGCCGTCGTCACGTCGGCGATGTTGCGCACCTGGCCGTCAGGTTGCAGGCCATCGAATTCACGCTGTCGGTCAGGTCCTTCCACGTGCCGGCGACGCCCTGCACGTCCGCCTGGCCGCCGAGCTTGCCTTCGGTGCCGACTTCGCGCGCCACGCGCGTCACTTCCGAGGCGAACGAGCCGAGCTGGTCGACCATCGTGTTGATCGTGTTCTTGAGCTCGAGGATCTCGCCCTTCACGTCGACGGTGATCTTCTTCGACAGGTCGCCGTTCGCCACGGCCGTCGTCACGTCGGCGATGTTGCGCACCTGGCCGGTCAGGTTGCCGGCCATGAAGTTCACGCTGTCGGTCAGGTCCTTCCACGTGCCCGACACGCCTTCGACGCGCGCCTGGCCGCCGAGCTTGCCTTCGGTGCCGACTTCGCGCGCGACGCGCGTCACTTCCGAGGCGAACGAGCGCAGCTGGTCGACCATCGTGTTGATCGTGTTCTTGAGCTCGAGGAACTCGCCCTTGACGTCGACGGTGATCTTCTTCGACAGGTCGCCGTTGGCCACGGCCGTCGTCACGTCGGCGATGTTGCGCACCTGGGCGGTCAGGTTGCCGGCCATCGAGTTCACGCTGTCGGTCAGGTCCTTCCACGTGCCGGCGACGCCCTTCACCTTCGCCTGGCCGCCGAGCTTGCCTTCGGTGCCGACTTCGCGCGCCACGCGCGTCACTTCCGAGGCGAACGAGCCGAGCTGATCGACCATCTTGTTGACGGTCTTGGCGGTGCGCAGGAACTCGCCCTGCAGCGGCTGGCCGTCGACTTCCAGCGCCATCGTCTGCGAGAGGTCGCCCTGCGCGACGGCGCCGATCACGCGCGCCGTTTCGCTCGTCGGATGCACGAGGTCGTCGATCAGCTGGTTGACCGAGTCGATCGACGTCGCCCAGAACCCGGTCACGTCGCCCAGGCTGCCGCGCTTGCCGAGCTTGCCCTGCTTGCCGACGACCGTCGACAGGCGCTCGAGCTCCTGCGCCATCCGCTGGTTGCGCTCGACGACGTCGTTGAAGACGTCGGCGACGCGCCCGAGCACGCCGTGCCATTCGGCGGGCAAGCGCACGGAAGCATCGCCGCGCTTCAGCGCCGAAAGCGCGCCGAGGATGACGGTGATTTCGTCTGTGGACGTCGGCGGCGCGTTCGACGACCTGCATGGCGCTAAGCTCCTGAACGATGGATGCGCAGCGCCCGAGCGGACGGGTTCGGCGATCGCGTGCGACGCGGGTCGGCGAGCGTTGCAGCTCATGCGAGACGCGCTGCCGGACTCGGGCACACGATCGCGCGGCACGGTCGCGCGAAGTCCGCAGCGATATGTCCGCATCTAGACAGGATTGTCCCATTATGACGGTTTACAGCCTCGGCGCAACGGATTTGTATATTCGTACAAGTTTGGCGTCGCCTCGCCAAAAGCAGTATATTTTCAACCTGTTCAACCGCGCATGTCGACGGAGAGTCCGATGCCCAGTTCGATGAAACGTTCGCATTCGATCACCAATGGCGCCCGGGTGCTGGTCGTCGATGATGACAGCGACGGCGCGGAAGCCGCCGGAAAGCTGCTCGAAACGTTCGGCTGCAATGTGTCGCTGGTCGTGTCGGCCGGCGAAGCGCTCGAGCGGATCGAGGAAGGTGCGGACATCGATCTCGTGTTTTCCGACGTCGTCATGCCGGATATCGACGGCCTCGAATTCGCCGAGCGGCTGAATGCAGTTGCGGCCCGGATTGCCGGTGATCTTCTGCACGGGCTACACGAGCGCCGTCGAGGCGCTGACCGATTGCGGCGCCATGGCGCTGATGAAACCGTACTCGGCCGACGTGCTGGAGCGCGTCATCGCCGAACGGCTGCAGCTCGCGCGCGAGAGGCTCGCGTCGTCCGCCGCGGGTAGTCCTGGGCGACCACTACGTTGTCCGGGCGGCGTTCTTGGTCACGCCGGAGGATCGCTTGCCTTCGTCGAGACGCCTCGCTCTCCAGCATGTTGAGCTGCCAGATGTCCTTGTGGCTTCCATGCAGCAGCGGCATGACGGCGAGCCGGCCGGTCTTGCCGATGCTTCGCTCGAGGTAGCGCATCTCGGCGAATTTCGCGCGCGTCGCCTCGTCGACGCTTGCGTCGAACCCGTTTTCGCGCATCATCAGGATTCCCTTGGCGCGTAGCGCGAGCTCCGTATGCAGGCGCAGATAGCAGAGCAGGTCGGCGACGACCGCGCCCGTGGAATCGATGCTTCAGCGCGGCGAGGTACTGGCCGGCGGGCGAATCCGAGAAATGGCCGGAAGTGATCGATTCGAGCATTTGCGTGTCGGCATCGAAGCCGTGGCCGAGCCAGCTCGCCACCGCCCTTTCGCTGCGCTGGAATACGACGCAGCAGCAGCGGCGGCAGCACGATGATCACGGCCAGCGTCGAAAGCCTCGGCGAGCCGCTCAGGTGGTTGAACGCCGAGTGCACGGCCGACCGCCAGCGCGAACCCGGGGATGAACGCCGCGAATTGCAACCTCCTCGCGCGTTCCAGGACGCGAAAGACTGATCAGCGCGAAGATCGCGGTCGTGCCGCCATGCATGATCGCGGTGCCGAAGCCGCGCACGATCCAGGTCCCGAGCCCGGCCTCCGGCACGAGGTGCTGGTAGTAGAGGTTTTCGACGATGGCAAAACCGGTGCCGACCGCGAAGCCGGCGATCGCCGCATCGACGAGGAAGCCGATGCGATGCGCGCGGATCAGCGCGACGATGACGAGCGCCTTGCCGAACTCCTCGATGACGGGTGCGACGTAGCGGCTGAAGTGCGTGAAATCGATTGCGACGATGCGCAGCACGTACGCGTTGACGAAGTAGCACGCGAGCGCCACCGCGACGCCGGAGGCGACGATCGCCACGACCACGCGCATCCTCACGAGCTTGTAGCTGTCCAGATAAAGCAGCGCCGCCAAGAAACCCAGCACCGGCATGACGCCGACAAGAACGTGCAGCAGAGATCGCGGGCAGCATCACGAGCAATGGTCTTGACTACAGGATCTTGAGCGAAATCATCCACTCGCTCGCCGCGCGTCGCGCGTCGCGGAAACCCACGGCGTAACCGGCCGACAGCGTCATCTCGTACCAGTGCAGCACGCTGAACCGAAGATCCACCTGCGCGCCAACGTCTCGTAGTTCTGGCGCCGCTCCGAATTCGTCGGGATCGGCCCAGAGCGCCGAAGCGAACACCGCGGGCCGCAGCCAGTTCAGATAGAACGCCGGCGTCCCAACCGATTCGAAAACGATGGGCGGCAGGTTCCACTCAACCATCTGCCGCGCAAAATTGAGCGCGCTGATTTCATCGATCTCGAAGCCCGGCATCGAATAATATTCGCGATACCGCTTCACGTTCCCGCTGTCGACATAGTTGTTGCCGAAGCCGCCGAAGTAAAAATTGGCGACGGGATTGTCACGACTGCCGGTGCCGATGCCCGCCGCGCTCCGCAGCCAGACAGACGAGTGCGCAATGGGGAGCGCGATGCCATAATCGAAATTCCCACGTAGCTGGGCCGGTGTCTCGTCGTTGACGCGGTGGCCTCGGAGGACCAGCGCCCAAGCGAGACCTTTCTCGTCGTCGACTGCACCGAGCGAGCGCCGCACGTCGGTGTAATGCATGGCCGATCTGTGCGGTGAGGAGTCGCGTGAACGTCGTCGTGACGTTCTGCGCGTTGGGCAACGTATCGATCTTGTCGTAGTACTCCAGGTCGTAGCTCAATGTAAGCCGTCGGGGATCGTCCCAGATCAGCAGGTCGTCGTAGCCGATCTTCGCCGCGTATCCCTTTCGACTCCGCTTGGTTGGACCGAACAGGTCGTAGAAGTCCGAGCGGTTCCACGACAGGCTGCCGCGCCAGCCGAGGTAGTCGGCGGTAACTTCCGCATGCCCGCGCTCGTTGCCCGCCAGCTTGCCGGTCGGCGTGTACGCGGCCGTCACGCCAATGTTCAGGAAGTTGATCGGTATCCGCGACATTTGCGTGATAGCCGATTCCGATCGAATTCTTGTAACCCTGCAGCACCGGAAACGCATTGTTGAGTCCCAGGTTGCGCGAGGGGACGTACGCGCCCTGCCCGGTCACCTGTTGCTCATAGTCGACGGTGCTCGGCGGCGGCACCTGCCAGCTCTTGACGACGGGATGCTTCTCCGCTAACTCCGCTCCAAGGAACTTGATCGCACTGACGTCCTTCAGAACCTGGGGCTGGATAATGGCCGGAACGAAACCATCACCGGTGTAGCGAGCACGACGAGCTTTCCATCGGAGAGCGGGACCGGGCGAAAGAAACCGATTTCCGCGTTCGAGACCGCCTCGACGTCGCCCGTGGCTACCTCATAGCGGAAAATGTTTGAAACGCCCGTGTAGTAACTGCTGCCATAAAGATAGCGCCCGTCCGGAGAAAACACGAAGCTCTCGGGAACGGACTGTCCGAAGCTGAATTCGGACAATGGCCGCAGGTCGCCCTGCAGCGACCTTGTCCAGTTCCCACACCCGTACGAACTGGTCTGCATTGACGTCGCTCATCGACGCGGACAGCAGTCGTCCATCGGGCGAGATGTCGAGATCGTAGGGGACGGACTCGTAGCCGAACTTATAGGCGAGTTGCCACTCGGTGTACGGATATGGAATGCGTACAAGCTGTGCCAGCCCATCCGCATGGCGAACGCCGACCAGCGATCGATCGGCCGCATTGAAGACGATCTCGCCGATCCGCGCATCCCGCAGCAGCATTCGGGATTGACCAGTCCGTACATCGACCGCCATCAGGTCGCGGAACGCGAGATTGTCATCGGTGTAAAAGGCCGTTCCACTGGACGAGTCGTACGCAAACGATGCAACGCGATACAGCATCGCGCGCTTGATATCGGCTAGCCGCGTCTCCGTGCCGTCGCGGGTATTCAATGCGCCGACGTGCTCTATGAAGCCCGGATAGCGGAACGCGGCGTACAGCGTGCCACTTGGCTCGTCGTAATACATCCGCGATATCGAGCCCATCGCGCTGCCGGCCAGCTTCCGATAGGGCGTGATCGGATGCTGCCGCAATTCGGTCAGGTTCCTGCGCTGGAACTCGTGCTCGAACGCGATCCAGTCTTCCCACGCCTTCTCCAGCGGGAGTCCGAACACCTTGTGGAAGTTGATCCGAGTAATACCTTTCGCTGGCCTCGCCGCGCTTCAGCCAGGCCACGACTTTCTCGGGCGAATGCACATACGCGAGCCAGGTGACGAAACGCGTGCCGTAGAGGTAGGCGTTCGCGCCGATCTGGAAATCGACCTGGACGCCGCGCGAAACAAGCCCAAGCGGCTATAGAAATGGGCATCATCGCGCACCATCGCGCGGAACACCATCTCATCGTAGCCGCCCTGGGCCCGACCGATCCCGCCATCCATCCACGTTTCCATGAAGACGGCGGCACCCTCGAGATACCAGCGCGGCGCCGTGTAGCGCGGTACCGTAAGAAAGCTGTACAGGAGTGATTCGGGATATTGCGATTGCGGAAACACCTTGCCGCAGAAATATGCGACGCCACCGCTGGTCTTCCGCATTCGATACATCGTTTGTCGCGACGTGAACCAGTTCGTGGTTCATGCAGCGAGTACATCCGCTCGCTCGCCGGATACGTCTCGAACGCGTGGGACATGGGCGAGACGTCGAAGATCAAACGGTTGTGGGGCGTTGAGCCGGCCGAAGCGCTGCCGTAGTCGGAAAAGTCCTTGAGCACGACGATCGTCGGCTCGGACGGCGACCAGTCGAACGTGCGGCGTTGCCATGCGAGCGAGTTCGTGAACGTGCGCACCGTGTGCGGCGCCAGATATCCCAGCGCGTCGACAGTAGATGAGCTTGAGATCCTTCGTTTCGACGTACGACAGACCGAGTGGACTATTGTCGGCAGCGGCCACAACCGGCATCAGCGCCATCAGTAAACACAAGACGCAGCCACGCACCGATACACCTCCCCTTGGCATCCGGAGCGCCGAAGGATAAGGGGTCGCTGCACAAAAAGAAACCGCCGGCGCTCGGCCGGCGGCTGTCTGCTACAGGAGCGTTTCGCGATTATTTGACGACGGCTGACTGGTTTGCCGACTGATTGCCGAGTTGATTGCCTGATTGATTACCGAGCTGCTTGGCCGATTGATTCGCCGACTGGTTGCCTAATTGATTACCGAGCTGGTTGCCCGATTGAGTGCCGAGCTGGTTGCCTGACTGAACGCCGAGTTGCCGTTGCCCGATTGCGCTGCCCGAGCTGGTTGCCTGACTGAACGCCGAGTTGGTTGCCCGATTGCGTGCCGAGCTGATTGCCGGATTGCCGGGTGCCGCACGCCATTGGTTGCCCGATTGCGTGCCGAGCTGGTTGCCGACTGCACGCCGAGTTGGTTGCCCGATTGCGTGCCGAGCTGATTGCCGGCATTGCGTGCCCAGCTGCCGTTGCCCGATTGCGTGCCGAGCTGGTTGCCCGATTGCGTGCCCAGCTGGTTGCCTGACTGCGTGCCGAGCTGCGTTGCCCGATTGCGTGCCGAGCTGGTTGCCCGATTGCGTGCCTAGCTGGTTGCCCGCCTGGCTTTCGGCGGTGCCAATCGCAGCTGGAACTGCCTGCCCGGCTTGCGCGCCCGATTGCGCCCCCAGCTGGACTTCCTGCGCCTGAGGCGCCCGATACCGCTGCGCCGGCACGATCGTGCCGGCCGTATCGTTGCCGCTGGGCGGCAATATGCCCGTCGACACTGCGACAATCACTGCCGCCGCGGCGATACCGCCGCCGATCCACAAGTTGCGTTTGCCGGAGAAGCCGCTGGTTTTTTCGTTCATGTCGCCACCCCTCAGAAACGCCCATGGTTGGAAAACTCGGTGAACCCTTGCTGTTTTCCCAAGGCTTGCGCCCCGGGCTTTCTTCAAATGTGCCTCAAATACACCCGACGGCCTCGAAAAGTTGGTGGGAGCGTTCGCGACGCGCCGTTTGCTCCGGCACGCCGGCCATCACCGCAGCGACCAGCCCCTCGGGCGGAAACGGCTGGGGCACGCCGGCCAAGCCATCGAACAGGTATCGCAGCTCCTCGAACTCGGCGCGCGCCACGCCATCGCGAGCCAAGTGCGTTTCGAGCTCGCGCATGTCTTCGCATGCTGGCTTCTCCGTCGAGCACCGCATGCATCAATTCAATGAGTTGAGAGTGATTCATGTCAGTCCGGCCGAAGTTCTTTCAACATATCCCGAAGCCGGTGCCGCGCCTCGAACAGGCGCGACTTCACCGTTTTTTCGTCGATATCCAGAATCTTCTGCGATCTCCTGGTAGCTGCATTCGGAGAAGTGGCGAAGCATCAACACGGTCCGGTCGTTGGTCGACATGCTCATCAGCGCCCGCTGGATCCATCGTGCCCGCTCGGCCTCGCTGGCTTGCGATTCCGGATTGGCGCTGTCGGCCCCGGGGAGGTCGATCTCGTCGTCAAGCGACTCCTCGTGTCCGTTGCGGCGCAGCAGATTGAGCGATTCATTGACGGCGATCCGGTAGATCCAGCTGAAGAACCTGTGCTGCGAATCGAATTCATCCAGACGCTCTGCCACCTTCAGAAACACGACCTGGGCGATGTCGTTCGCGTCTTCGGCACTGCGCAGGATCCAGAATGCTGCGTTGTAGATGGGCCGCTGGTATCGGATCACCAGCTCGGTGAAGGCTTCCCGGTCCCCTTTCCGGTAGCGCTCCACCAACGCCTGATCGACGTCATTGTCCATAATTACACGCGAACGCCCGAAAAGTTGGAACGGTCCGCCTACGGCGCGGGTTCGATCTCGAACAGCTGGTCGAAGCCGGAGTACGTGAAGATGTCGCGCAGGTGCGGCTTGAGGCCCGACGAGCCGCAGCTTGCCGTCCGAGGCGAGCAGCCGCTTCTGCGTCTTCAGCAGCACGCCGAGGCCGGCGCTGGAGATGTACTCGAGCTCGCTGCAGTCGAGCGTCACCGTTCCCTGGACCTTGTCGAGGAACGACTGGGCGGCCGGCGACTGTGCCGCGTCCAGCCTGCCGGCGAGCGACGACCGTGCCGTCCGGGCCAAAATCGATTGCGAGCATTCTCTCCCCTAGTGCTCGCGTGCTCTGGTTTCGAGCCGCCGCACTCGCTCCCGTGATCCGAAGCGTTATCCGGCTCTGCCGGGTTTCCTTCGTATACTCGTACTCGACGGAATCCGCCATCCGTCGGATCAGGTGCAGCCCCAGCCCGCCCGGCTCGCGTTGCTCGATCGGCGCGTCGATGTCGACGTCGGGCGGCCGCGTGACGTCGAACGCGCTCGACATCATGATCGGTCAGCGTCACCTCCACGCCGCCGGTCGATCGCGGTCAGGTCGATTCGCACCGCGGGCATTGCTGCCGGTCCCGTATTTGACCATGTTCGTGAACAGCTCTTCCACTGCCAGATCGACGGTCGGCAACAGCCCGGGGGTCGATATCGAGCCGCGCGAACACGTCCGCCGTGAACGCCGACCAGCGCCGGAAGCGAGTCGAAGCTGCGATCGAAGGCACGCTGCTCCGTGCGCGCGACCTCCCGTTTCACCAGGACGGCCGTCATGTCGTCTTCCTGCGGCGCCCCGGCCGCAAAGCTCTGCACCGACGCCATCAGCAACGCCAGCAGGTCCGTCATCGGACTTCCCGCAGTTCGCTTCGATCACCTGCTGCACGCGGCGCCTCGCCGAATTGCTCGCCGTGGACGTTCTCGTACTCGTAGATGCCGTCCGAGACGAGCACGAGGATGTCGCCAGGCAGCATGCTCAACCGCGACCGCCGGCCGGAGCGACGACAGCGGCATGGCGCCGAGCGGGAAGCTGGTCGGGCTTGTAGCGCTCCCAGTGACCTGTCGCCGCGCGGTAATGGAGGATCGGTCCCTGGCCGCCGCTGTGAAAGCGCAGCCGATGCGTCGACGGATCGAGCAGCCCGATGAACGCCGTGATGAAGCGGTCGTCGGCCAGCGTTTCGGCGAGCCGGTTGTTGACCTGCATGAACGCGGTTTCGAGGTCGGCGCCCAGCCGAAACGCCATTCGAAGCATCGCCTGCATCTGCGTCACCGACAAGGCCGGCGCGATGCCATGACCGGTGGCGTCGCCCAGCACGACCAGCAGCCGCTGGTCGACCCGCGCGAGATCGAACGTGTCGCCGCCGGTGAGGTCGGCGGGCCGGAACGTGCCGCACACGTCGTATGCCGGCACGACAGGCATCGTCGTGGGCAGCGTGCTCATCTGCACCTCGCGCGCCATTTCGAGCGCCTGCCGCATCTTCTCGCCTTCGATCAGCGCACCGGTCATGCGCACCCGCTGCAACGCGACCGCGCATTGCGCGGCCAGTGCGGTTGCGAGCGCTTCGTCGTATGCATCGAAAATGCCGTCCGACTTGTTGAGGACCTGCATGACGCCTACCAGCACGTCCTTGTGATCGACCAGCGGCAGCGTCAGCATGCAGCGCGTCCGATAGCCGGATGCCTTGTCGACACTCGGGTCGAAACGCGCATCCGCATAGCAGTCGGGGACGTTGATGATGCGGCGCTCGCGTGCACAGGCGCCGACGAGGCCGCTTCCCGACGGCACTCGCACCGGCCGAATGCCGGTCGCGACTTCGAGCACCAGCTCGTTCGTGGCCGGCGTCGTACAGCCAGACGGAGCCCCGCTCGGCGCGCAGCACCTGCTTCGCGGCCGCGACCACCTCGCCGAGCATCGTCGTCAGGTCGAAAGGCGCGGCAAGCGCGCGTGGTAACGCCAAGGATCGCCTCGAGATCGCGCGTCGAAAGCGGGCGCTGCAGCGTCGAACCGGTCATTCCTGCACGGCGTTCCGCACGCGCTCGAAGAGCCAATCCGCCGTTGCGAGCAACCGACGATCGCTGTCCAATGCACCGATCAATTGAATGCCGATGGGCAAGCCACCCGGTCCCGTGTGCGAAGGAATCGTCACGGAGGGCACGCCGAGCAGCGTCCACGCGCGGCTGAATACGGGGTCCCCGGTCGACTCCAGCCCGCGTGGCGCCTCTCCGGGTGCACTGGGCGTGAGCAGAACGTCGTGCGCGTCGAATAACGTTTGCAGCGCGGCTCGCGCAGCGGCGGCCCGCTGTTGTGCGGCAACGTAATCGCCGTACGAAATCGCGATCCCGCGTTCGATCAGTTCGCGCAGCGGCGCTCTCAACGCGTCGCGATGACAGCGGTACTCGTGCGCCAGTGACTGCGCGGCCTCGAACGCCATCACGGTTTTCTGGACCTCGACCAATCCTGGCGTGTAGCGCGCAGCATCGATGTCGACGAACGTCGGCGTAATCGCGCAGCGCTTCAGCCGCACCGAGCAGCGCCTGCTGCGCGGCTTCCACAGCCGTCATCGTCTCGGGTCGTTGCAACCTCGCCTCAAGGGGGCAGTTACCGCGGAATCGTGTCGTCCGCCGCGCTTCGCCGTCGATCGAACCGATCGCCAGCCACGAAACAGTGTGGCATGAACCCGGTGCGACGAACTACAGGCTGTTTTTCGGCGATTTGCAACGCGGATCCGCCCTGGCAAGTGGTGGCCTGGCCAGCCAGCACCGTGCCTCGTGATCCCGGTCATCCGGCTCCAAGTACATTGACCATCGACACACTCCGCGTCAGGATACGTCATTCGAACATGGCGTTCGGAGGGTCTATGGCTGCTCGTTCAATCGCTTCGCTGCTCGTGTCGTTCGGCATGGTGTCGATCCCGGTCAAGTTGTACGCGGCGACGCAGGCGTCTGCGGGCATCTCCTTCAACCTGCTGCACCGCGCCTGCGGATCGAGGCTGCGTCAGCAGTACGTCTGCATCAAGGAGGACGTCGTCGTCGAACGCGCCGACATGGTCAAGGGCTATGAGTTTGCCAAGGACCAGTACGTCACGTTCACGCCGGACGAGCTTACGGCGCTGGGCGAGAAGGCGACGCAGACCGTCGAGATCGACGAGTTCGTTCCGGCCGAGAGCATCGATCCGATCTATTACGACAAGGCGTATTTCCTGGGGCCGGACAAGGGCGGCGCAAAACCTTATGCGCTGCTCGTGGAGAGCATGCGGCAAACCGGGCAGACCGCCGTCGGACGCTATGCGGCGCGCGGCAAGCAGTACATCGTCCAGTTGCGGCCCGTCGCCGGCGGACTCGTGATGCAGCAGTTGCTGTACGCGCCCGAAGTTCGTTCGATCGCGGATATCGACGTTCCGGAAGCCCAGGTACGCGATGCCGAGCTCGGGCTCGCAAAGCAACTGATCTCGCAGATTTCGTCGAAGGAATTCGATCCGACGAAGTACGAGGACGAAGTGAAGAGACGGATCGAAACGGCCATCGAGAAGAAGCTCGAAGGCCAGGAAATCGCTGTTTCGCCAAGCGTTCCGGATGCAGGCGCGCAAGTGATCGACCTGATGGATGCGTTGAAGGCGAGCCTCGCCAAAGCCGCTGTCAAAGCGGGCCCCCGGCAAGGCGGCGGCCGTCGAAAGCGCCCCAGCCGAAATCAAGGAAACCGCGCGCAAGGCATCCAGGAAGGTGGCTGAAGAGCCGTTGCCCCGACGCAAGGCGGGCAAGCGCTCTTGATGTCGGACTCCGGTATTCGTGAGCGAAGGCTATTCCCTGCGCGAAGTCGGCAGGCTGCTCGGGCTATCGCGTTCCATCATTTGCGGGCTGATCGATGCGGGATTCGTGTCTCCGTCGCGCGGACGGCGACGCGAATATCGTTTCTCGTTCCAGGATCTCGTCGTGCTTCGGGCCGCGCGGGCGCTGGTCGAAGCCAGGTTGCCAACGACGCGCATCCTGCGGTCGCTGCGGCGTCTGCGAACCCAGATTCCACCGCAAATTCCGATGTCGGGGTTGCGCGTGGAAGCGGTCGGCGATGCCGTCGTCGTCAGCGAAGGAAGTGCGCAGTGGCAAACCGCATGACGGCCAGTACGTCCTTCGGTTTCATGTCGAAGCAGCCGGGCGGCCGGCTCGCGTTTCTGGACGTCCCCTCCCCGTCACCGACGCTGTCCGCCGAGGACATGTTCAGCCAGGCCATGGACGTCGAGGCCACCAATCCCGTGGCGGCCTGCGAGCTCTATCGACGGGCGATTGCGGCCGATCCCGGCCCACCTGGGTGCGTATACCAACGCCGGCAGGCTGCTGCACGAACGGGAGCAATTCGGCGAAGCCGAAGCAATTTATCGCGAAGGTCTCGCGCGGTGCGGACGCGATGCGACGCTGCTCTTCAATCTCGGAATCCTGCTCGAGGATCTGAAGCGTCTTGACGAAGCGGCGGACACGTATCGCGCCGCGCTGGCTGCATCGCCCGACTTGTCGGAGGCGCATTACAACCTGGCGTTGCTGTGCGAGGCGGCCGGACTCAAGCAGGAAGCGATACGGCATTTGAGCGCGTATCGGAAGCTCAGTCGAAGATAGGCGCCGAGTCGATGAAGGCGCGCACGTGGCGGGTCAAGGTTCAGCGAACACGAGGTGACCGCGACGTTCGATGCGGCGACCACCGGCGAAACGTCGCCCGTGTTCGTTTTCGCACATGGTGCGGGCGGTCACATGGCGGATCGCGGCATGCTCGCGCTCGCCTCGCTGTTCTGCGCTCGCGGGCTGCTCGTCGTTCGCTTCAATTTCCCGTACCGCGAAAGCGGAAGCCGCCGGCCCGATCCGATGCCGCTGCTTGCGGATTGCATTGCGGCCGTTGCGTTGCACGCCTCTCATCAGATCGACGCGCCTCGATGGATCCTCGGCGGGCGCTCGATGGGCGGGCGTGCTGCGTCGATGCTCGTCGCGGATGGGTTCGCCTGCGATGGCCTGCTGCTGCTCGCATATCCGCTCCATCCCGCGGGGAAGCCCGAGAAGCTGCGTGACGCGCACCTTACGCGAATCACCGAGCCCGTGCTTTGCTTCAACGGAACGCGCGACCCGCTTTGCCGCCGCGACCTGATGGAAGCGGTCGTCGAGCGTCTGCCTGAGAGCTGGCACATGCACTGGCTGGACGATGCGGACCATTCGTTCCACGTTCTGAAATCATCCGGCAGAACCGACGACGATGTCCTGCAGGAAATCGGCGATGCGACCGAACCGTGGATCGGACGGGATCATGCATCCGAAGGCTGCGCACCGTCATAGCCCTCGATGATCTTCAAGTCCCCGATCGAAGCGCCCTTCCGCAATGCCATGGCTTCCGCGTATTCCGGCGATCGGTAGCACGCGAGCGCTGTCGCGTAGTCCTTGAACTCGATCACGACGGTACGGGACCGGAATCGACCTTCCTCCGTCTCGGAGGCGCCGCCCCGAACGAGGAACCGGCCGCCGAACTTGCGGAAGGCGGCGGCGTTGGCCGCGATATAGGTCTTGTAGACGTCGGGGTCACTGACATCCACGTGCGCGACCCAATAACCTTTTGCTGTCATGTCGTTTCTCGCTTTCTGGACGGATGATCAATTGCGGTCGTCGACGCTGCCTCGCTCCGACCGGCGGCGAGTGACCGTTGTTTCCCGGAGCGCCATCCCCGTAAACATACTGCACAACCCGCAGAAACGGCAGTGCCCGCGTAGCGGGGCAGCCGCGGCATTATCTTCGACGTTCGATTGCCAAAGGGAGCGCGCCGCAAGTTTCGGTGTTTCACCTACACCGGTATGGGCGGGCTTTCGCTTGTGCCGATGGCGGCGGACAAGTCTCATGGCGGTTGCGGGCAATGGGCCTGCTTCGACGGAGAGCGCAATGAACCGGGATCAAGTCAAGGGTACGGCGAAGGACATCGCAGGCAAGGTGCAACGGAAAGTGGGTGAGGCGACGGGAAACACGAGTCAGCAGGTCAAGGGCGGGGCCAAGCAGGTCGAAGGCAAGGTGCAGAAGGGCGCAGGCGATCTGCAACAGGCGGCTGACAACGCCAACAAGGGCAAGGTCTGACACTGCCCCTCGGATAGTTCCGCGCGACACGCGAACGTCCTCGACGCGCGATCCCAAATACGATGATGATCCTGCCTCGCGCGGGATCATCGTCGTTCGGGGTGCGTCGAAGCACCTGACGTTCAATCGCACGCGCCAATTCGATGCGCTCGGCATCCAACCCCCGAAAGAGTGACCCATATCGATGGCTACCCGTAAACCCGCCACCAAGTCGACGCGCGGATCGTCCAAGCATGCATCGACCAGCAACACACCGCGCGCGCGAGCGAAGTCCGATGACTCGGCTGCGGCATCTTCGAAGACCAGCGCGCGCGCCACGGTAAGCGGGCCGGCGCGATCCGACGCTGCCGGCCGAACGGATGCGACGGATGCGCACATCGCAAAGATGGAGGGCACACAAGCACTCGCCGCCCGGATGCCGTTCAACCCGAACAAGGCGCAGGAGCATGGCAAGGCCGCGCTGACGCCATCGGAAGGTGTCGCAAACGAGCCGTCCGATCCCTCGGTCAGTGGCAGCACACTGACGGAAACCAACGCGTCCGACAAGGCCGGCGCGGGTCAACCACCATTGGGTGTGAACCCGACCAACGGTCCGCTCGATCGCGTCCGCGTCGATTCCGGCGGCCGTACGCTGACCACCAACCAGGGCGTCGCGGTCAGCGACAACCAGAACTCGCTAAAAGCCGGATTGCGCGGCCCCGCACTGCTGGAGGACTTCATCCTCCGCGAGAAGATCACGCATTTCGATCACGAGCGGATACCCGAGCGCATCGTGCATGCGCGCGGCTCGGGCGCGCACGGATACTTCGAATGCTACGAATCGCTCGCGGATGTCACCCGCGCCTCGATATTCGCCGAAGCGGGCAAGCGCACGCCGGTGTTCGTCCGGTTCTCGACCGTCGTCGGCGAACGCGGCTCCACCGACACCGCGCGCGACATTCGAGGCTTCGCGGTCAAGTTCTACACGGACGAAGGTAACTGGGACCTGGTCGGCAACAACATCCCCGTGTTCTTCATTCAGGATGCAATCAAGTTTCCCGATTTGATCCACGCGGCGAAGCCGGAGCCTCATTTCGCAATGCCGCAGGCGGCGACCGCCCACGACACGTTCTGGGATTTCATTTCGCTGATGCCTGAGTCCGCGCACGTCATCATGTGGGTGATGTCGGATCGTGGCATTCCGCGAAGCTACCGGATGATGCAGGGATTCGGAGTCCACACCTTTCGGTTCGTCAACGCGGACGGCGACTCGCGTTTCGTCAAGTTCCATTGGAATCCCGTGCTCGGAACGCATTCGCTGGACTGGGACGAGGCGGTGAAAATTTCCGGCGCCGACCCCGACTATCATCGTCGCGACCTGTGGGAGTCGATCGAAGCCGGCGAGTTTCCCGAGTACGAGTTGGGCGTGCAGATCTTTACCGAGCAGGAGGCGGAACGCTTCAGCTTCGATGTTCTCGACGCCACCAAGATCGTCCCGGAAGAGCTCGTCCCCGTTCAACCGATCGGCCGCATGGTGCTCAACCGCAATCCCGACAATTTCTTCGCGGAGACCGAGCAGGTGGCGTTCTGCACGGCGCACATCGTTCCGGGGCTCGACTTTTCCAACGATCCGCTGCTCGCCGGGCGCATTCACTCGTACGTCGACACGCAGATCTCGCGCCTCGGAGGCCCGAACTTCCACGAGATTCCCATCAATGCGCCCGTGGAGCAGGTTCACAACAATCAGCGCGACGGCATGCACCGTCAGGCCATCGCGCGCGGACGCGTTGCCTACGAGCCCAACTCGCTCGGCGGCGGCTGCCCCTTCCAGGCGGGCATGCGCGGCTTCACCTCGTTCCCGCAACCGGTTCAGGACGATAAGGTCCGCGGCAAGCCGGAACTGTTCGCCGACCACTATTCGCAGGCGACGCTGTTCTACCGCAGCCAGACGCCGGTGGAGCAGTTGCACATCGCGCGTGCGCTGCGGTTCGAGTTGACGAAAGTCCAGGTCCCTGCCGTTCGGAAGCGCGTCGTCGCGATGCTGCGCAACATTGATGAGAGTCTTGCGGAAAAAGTGGGCACGGATCTCGGCATGGATCTGCCTGATCCCCTGCCGCTTATGATCAAGCCGCGAAAAGCAGAAGTTCAGACGTCTCCTGCGTTGTCCCTGTTTGCGCGACCCGGCGATGGAAGCATTCGCACGCGGCGCATCGGCATCCTGGTCGCGGACGGCGTCGACGCCGCCACAGCGATGGCGCTGCACGCGGGTCTGGCGGCGCAAGGCGCGATTCCGCGTTACATCGGCGCGACACTGGGACCCGTGACGGGCGAGGATGGCGAGTCGATCGAAGTGGAAGTCACGCTGGAAACCATGCCGTCGGTATTGGTGGACGCCATCGCTGTGCCCGGTGGCGACGCCGCGGCAAAGACCCTCGGCAATCTCGGGCAGGCCGCGGAGTTCGTCATTAACGCGTACCGGCACTGCAAGCCGATCCTGGCGATCGGCGCAGGCTGCAGCCTGGTCGAGAACGCGGGCGTGCCCAGAACGCTTCCGTCTGGTGAGCGGGATCCCGGATTGCTGCTGATCGACGACGGGGAAACGGAAAGCGCACTGCCAGACTTCATCCAGGCGATCGCCAAGCATCGCCATCACGAACGCGAAATCGACCCACCGCCCGTATGACGACGGACGCTTGATCCACGATCCAACAACCCCAGGAGACGTTCATGGCAGTCGCACGCAACCAGCTCAACGAATTGCTTTACCAGGCGCTCGAGACCGAAATGGGCGGCGTAAAAGTTTACGAGGCCGCCGTTCAGTGCGCGATCAATGGCGACCTGAACAAGGAGTGGAACGAATACATGGAGCAAACGCGCGAGCATGTGCGTGTGTTGCGCGACGTGTTCGAAAAGCTTGCGCTCGATCCGGAAGCGGAATCACCTGGGCGGCAGGTCGTCCGTCATATCGGCGAATCGCTGGTAGCGGCGATGACGATGGCGCTCAGGAGCGGTGCGCCGCGCGAGGCCGCTCAGTTGGTGGCGGCGGAATGCGTCGTGAATGCGGAGACGAAGGACCACATGAATTGGGAACTCATCGGAAAGGTCGCGAAGGAACTCTCCGGCGACGAAGCTGAAGCTTTGAAGGCCGCGTACGATGAAGTGGAAGACGAGGAAGACGAACATCTCTACCACACGAAGGGCTGGGCTCGTGAGCTTTGGATCGCCTCGCTCGGCATGCCCGCGGTGCTGCCCCCGCCGGAGGAAGTGAAGAAGGTCGAGACGGCAATCGGCGCGGCTAAGGCGGAAGCCGGCCGGGACACGATGCTCGCGCAGCCACCATCGCGACGCTAGCGGCGGTCGCATGCGACCCCGCGCGTGCTGGCGCGTGGGGCCCTCCATCGCGACAGATCCGCGGCAGCGCGCGTCGATCAATCCTGCTGCCCGGTACGGCCGACGATGCTCGCAACGGTGGCGATCAGTTCGGACGGTTCCACCGGCTTCGAAACGTGGACCTGAAAGCCCGCGCGTAACGCGCGCGTCCGGTCTTCCGATCGGGCGAAAGCGGTGAGCGCGATCGCCGGCAACTTGCCACCCCTCGCTTCCCCCAGCGCACGCACGCGGCGCAGCAGCTCATAGCCGTCGACGCCCGGCATTCCGATGTCGCTTACGAGCACATCCGGCCTGTCATGCTCGATCGCCGGAAGCGCCGTTTCCGCCGTAGCCGCCACGAGCACTTGCGCCTTGCATTCCGTCAACACGCGTTCGAGAAGAATGCGCGAGTCGGGCTCGTCGTCCACGATCAGCACCTTGATGCCGGAAAGGTCCAGCGGCTTGAAGTGCAGCGACAGGCTCGTAATCGCGACCGGGTGAAGGCGCGGTGGATCCTGGGATACGCGATGGAACACCGCAATCGGAAGGTGCACGGTGAACGTCGCACCGTGTCCTTCGCCGGCGCTTCGCGCCATCACGGTTCCGCCGTGCAACTCCACCAGGTGCTTGACGATCGAGAGACCGAGGCCGAGGCCGCCGTACTTGCGCGTGGTCGAATGATCGGCCTGCCGGAAGCGGTCGAAGGCATGCTTCAAAAACTCGGGTTCCATACCGATCCCCGTATCCGCAACGCTGATCTCGAGATGCGAATTCACGCGCTCCAGCAGGATCTGCACCCTCCCGTCCTTGGGGGTGAACTTGATGGCGTTAGACAGCAAGTTCCAGACGACCTGCTGAAGGCGGTTGGGGTCGCCCGAAACGGGACCGGCAAGCGGATCAAGCACTTTCTCGAGCCGGATGCCCTTCGCGTCCGCGGCAGGGCGCACGGTCTCGATGGCGGCTTCGATGAACGACACCGGTTGCACCGGCTGCGCGTCGAGCCGCACCTTGCCGGAAGTGATCCGGCTCATGTCCAGAAGGTCCTCGATCAGTTGCGTCTGCGCGCGCGCATTGCGCTCGATGGCTTCGATTCCCTTCTGCAGGTCGTCGCTGCTGCGAGCTCCATGGCGAAGGACATGCGACCATCCGAGAATCGCGCTGAGCGGCGTGCGGAGCTCGTGCGAAAGGGTAGCGAGGAACTCGTCTTTCATGTCGCTCATGCGTTCGGCATGGCTTCGCGCGGATCGCTCGCTATCGAGTAGCTGCTTTCGCTCCTCGGCGGCTTCACGCAGCGCGTCCTCGGCCTTGCGTCGTTCGGTGATGTCACGGAAGCTCCAGACCCGGCCCACCGCCTGCTCTTCGACGAGCAGGGTTCGCGAGAACCGTTCGTACGTGCGCCCGTCGGCGAGCTGGAGCAGGTCGAAGCTCTCCGGCAACGCCGTAGCGTAGATTTCATCGACGCGCGCAATGAATCGTCGCGGCTCGGCGAACTGGGAGGCCGTGAACTGGAGCAACGATGAATGGTCGCCGGAGTTGATCCTTTCCGTCGGGACGCGCCACATGTCCACGTAGGTCTGGTTGTAGCCGGTAATGCGTCCATCATCGGCGGTCACCAGGATTCCGTCCCACGTGGAGTCCAACGTCGCCCGCATGACCGACAGCGAATGCGCAAGCTGCTGCGTCTTGCGCTCCAGTGCCTCCTTGGCTCGGACAAGCTCCTGCTCCGCACGCTGGCGCGCAAGGAGGATGCTCTGCGCGTTCTGCAATGCTACCGAGCGAAGCGCCACCTCCTCTTCATCGCCGTCGGTCACTGCCTGCCCCGTAGCACTTGATCCGCCATCGCGGTACCCAGCACGCGAGCGCGAATCTTCGCGAAAGCGGTATCGCGGCTCGTCGATGTGTCGTCGCTGAACGGAGAGAAGCCGCAATCGTCCGTGGACCCCAGCTGCTCCAGGGGAATGTATTCGAGCGCCTGCAGGACACGATCCCGGACGACCTCCGGCGTTTCGATACGCGGGTCGATCGGAGCGACGACGCCGACGAAGATCCGCTGACCCGGGCTCATGTACTTGCGAATCGTCTGCAGGACGCGCTCGGGATCGCTCTCGCCTGCCAGCGCAATGTAGAAATTGCCCACGTTCAACTGGAAAAGGCTCGGCAACAGTGCCGCGTAGTCGACATCGGCGCTGTGCGTCGAGTCGCGATCGGCGCCGGGACAGGTGTGCACGCCAATTCGCATGCGCTCGCCTTCCGTGAAGCGGGACAGCGCGAGATTGTTGAGATCGATGAAGCTGTTGAGCAAGTGCCCGGTCGGATCGATCTTCATCGCCAGGCGCCCTTCCGTGAAATCGATCTGCACCTTGTGCGCGCCCTTTGCCAGGCACCGCCTGATCTCGGTTTCGTGCTCGTTGAGCAGATCGTCGATGAATTGCTCACGCGAGTAATCGGCGATGCCTTCCGCCGGGTACATCAGGCTCAGCGCCGACGGCGAGATGACTGCCTGCTTGAGCGGAACGTGCGCATAGCGGGCGGCGATGTCGAGGTAGCTATCCGCATATCGCTTGTAGCGGAACGGGCCGCTGGTGAGGCGCGGCATCCGGCGCGTGTGCCCCGCACTGAACGGAATCCTGAATCCATCCGGTGCGGTATTGGGAAGACCGTGGACGCAATAGGTCCAGAAGTTGTGATATTTGCGCTGCTCGCCGTCGCTGATCACCGGCGACCCGGTGGCCTCGAAGCGCTCGACGGTGTCGCGAATCGCATTTTCGTACAGAGGCTCCAAGCGAGGATTATCGGCGCCGAGCTCGGCCACCGCGTCGATCAGTGCGGGCGGTCGGGGTATGCTGCCGATAGGTTCGGTTGGAATGGTCACCATCTCTCCATCAAGGTCGCCGCGCTCGCGTGCAAGCCGTTAATTACGACGCGTCTCGATTGTATCGTCTATCTACCCTGGACATGCGGTACCGTTTCAGCGCATGAGCATCGACTTGCACCGGCTGTTGAATGCATTCTGCGGCGCGAATTGTTGGCGGCGAGAACAAACTTGGCCAGCGGTTACAGGAAGGCTGCTCTCGGACGTCCTCGGAGCCGGGACAGCATGTTCACAGTCGTAACGTTCGGCGACTCGATCCTCGATTGCGCCCGATACAACGACCATGGCGTACATCCGGGTCAACTGATCGTGCGCAATGACGACCGCCTGTTCCCCGCGTATGCGGGCCGCGACTTGTCATCATCTGCGCCGGCCCGGCTCGATCATCGGGCGCAGGACGGCGGCCGAGTAGAAGACTTGAAAGGGCAGACGCGGGGGATGGAAGTCTCCGGAGCGACAGTCGCCCTGGTCACGATTGGGGGAAACGATCTCCTGGGCGGACTCGCGGCGAACCGCGGAGACGGCATTGCGCGCTTCGAACGGCAATTGGACGATTTCCTTCGCGCGCTATCTCTTCGACCCGTCCTCGTCGGCAATGTCTACGATCCGACGTTCGGCGACGATTCGCGGAACTTCCTCGGTATCGATGCTCGCATTGCGAGGGCCAACTTCAGCCGGGTCAACACAGTCATTGCCGAACTCGCGATGCGGCACGGGCGGCTCGTCGACCTGCATCGTCATTTTCTCGGCGGTGACCCGTCGTGGTTCACTCAGACGATCGAGCCGAGTCTTCGCGGTGCATCGGAAATTCGCGCGGCATTCCTGCCGGCTGTGCTCGACGCTCGCGGCTGAGGAGCGACCTACCTTGCCCTGGTTTTTGTCGCCACCTGTTCTTCTACGCTACGGAAGACCGGGCCCCAGACGGGGTGCCCTGCTTCGGCTGCGGTGAGCTTGAATTTCGGGTCTGCCTCGAATGCTTTGCGGAATTCGGCGAGACATGTCTTTTCGCGGCCCGATGTGCAGGCAACGAAGGCAAGATACTTGTACGCGTTCGCCCGGTCCTTTCTCGCCGCCAGCCCGCGGTCAAGGGCCGCATGAAACTGCTTTTCGGCAGTCTCATACGCGGCTTCCTCGTAGCTCTGAATGCCGCGCTGAAGGTCCCGCTCGCCTTTGTTCATTGAGGCATTGCTGACGCGCGGTGCCGTCTTCTTTGCAGCCGACCCGGATTCCTTTGCCTGCTTTACGTCGAGCGACGAACAGCCCGCGCACGCCATCGCAATCAGCAATGCGAAGCTACAGTGGTAGAGAAAAGTCGGCTTGATAGCGCGCATCACGGAACGACGCATCACTGAACGACGTAACTATCCAGTGCCAGAGAACCGCTGGCTCGATCGCACATCACTTGAATTTGTGCTTGATTCTCAAGCGGGCCGTGGCGCTCACGTCGACGGTTTGACTACGCGTCGGAAAACTCGTGTTCTTGATCTCGACCGTGTATCTGCCCGGCGCGAGTTCCAGCTCTCTCAGGGGCGGCGAAATGCCCCTCTTCCGGCCATCGACGTAGACTTCCCCCCAAGGGCTTACGGCCAGGGACAACCGGGCCACAGCCCCCGTCTCGACCAACGGTGGCTCACGGTCGACCGAAAGTTGTGCCGTCTGCGGCTCTGCCGTCTTCTGTATCGGCGGAACTTCCGCGGATGCCGACAGCGGTGTGACGGGACTACCACTTTCGACTGTCTCGCTCACCTGCTCAGGCCGCGGCATGCGTCGAGACAGCAAGGTCCACCCTCCGCCAAGCGCCAGCAGAAGTGCGGGCACACCATAGAGCGTCATTTGTCGGCGACGCCCGGACCCGAGGGACCCGTCGTGTGGTTGTCCCGACGGGTCGCCTTTCACGATAACCGACGCGGAAGAGGCGTTCAGTACGGTGACGCCGGTCGTCTGCCTGTTCTTGATATAGGCCACGGACATCGGAGGGATGGTTGGCTCCTCCAGCGCCAGTTTGCGGATGTCGGAAGCCATTTCCCGAGCGCTTTGGTAGCGATGATTCGGGTCCTTCGCCAAAGCCCGAGCGACGACATAATCGAACGCGGACGGAATGTCCCGATTGCGACTGCTGGGTGGGACAGGGCTCTTCTTGATGACGTCATTTCGGATCTCGTCGGGCTCGGTCCCTGAAAATGGCGGGACGCCGGTCAGCATTTCGTACAGCACGACGCCGAGCGAAAAGATGTCGGACCGCGCGTCTACCGACGCTTCCATTGCCTGTTCCGGAGAAATATATTTGGGCGAGCCGTAGATGTTGCGCGCCAGCGTGTGCGGTCCCCCCGGAAGCAGTGCATTACCGAAATCGGTGATTTTGACCAGTCCGCTATTGAGCACCACGATGCTGGACGGGTTCACATCGCAGTGCACCGCTCCATGCTGATGCGTGAAAGCCAGCCCGTCGGCAATCTGCGCGGCGATTCGCTCGATCGTAGCGGGCGTCAGAACTACGCCTGCGTCGAGGATTTCCCGCAACGTTTGACCTTCGAGGAATTCCGTCGCGACGTAGGCGATATCGCCGCTCTTCCCCATGTCGTGCACCGTGACGATGTTGGGGTGATTGAGGCGTCCCGCGAACCTGGCTTTGCGGTCAAAGCACAGTTCGACGACCTCTGATTTCACATGAGGCGCGCACTGTTCGATGGTCTTGATGGCCACGAGTCGATCGAGCAGCGGGTCCCTCGCCTTGTATACGACGCCCGTGGCTCCGCGACTCAATTCCTCAAGGATCTCGTAGCGGCCTAGCTGCTCCATTCGCATATGCGGTGATTGTAGGGTGTGCTTCGTCCGGCCAGGCACTACGCTAACTTTTCGTCCTGGCCGTGGCAGCCTGGCCATGCTGCGGCCTGGCATTTCCGGACCCGAGAGCATACTGCTTTTGCGCCGTCAGCGCAGCCGCCAATTTCGCAATGAAACAAAGCCAAGATCACGTCCTGGCGGCTGGCCTTCTGGCGGGACCGCGACCTGGCAGCACCGGCACACTCAGCTCGTCGACGAATTCCGGGATCGAGCGACACTCCCTATCCGGGAAAAGGGCGTAACGCGCTTCATTTCGATGCGTCGGTTGCCACGATGCAGACGCGAAAGCGGAACAGCGATCCCACGATCGGCAACGGCGCCAGCGCCCGGTCCAAAGCGCCGAACAGTGGATAGTCGGATGGTGAAAACCATTGCGAGTGAACGGCGAAGCCAGCTCGTCGCAGCAGCAATGCGTATGCATCCGGGCCGCGCACGGCGATGTGGCCGGGTAATTGACGCAGCAACAAATTGCGAGCTTTCAGCCGCTCGACGTAATGGGTCGCGCAGGGCGTATAGATCGCGAACCGCCCCCCGCGGCGAAGGACTCGCCGCACTTCAGCGAAGACCGATTGGAGCTCGGCGTCGATGACATGCTCGACGAAATCAATGGCGGCAACCTTGTCGAAGGTCGCTGCCTTGAAGGGAAGCGCCGCGGCGTTGCCGGCGACGAACGCGACATTGTCAACCTTCTCGACAATTGCGCTGTTACGCGCTCTCAGCACGCCGGCAACCGCGCTGTCGATGCCGACTGCTGCTTCGGTGAGCCGTGCAAGCTTGATCGTATGCCGCCCGGCGGCACAGCCGATTTCCAGCACTCGCTCGCCGCTGTTCGGCTGCAGCAGCCGCAACACTTCCCGCCAGCGTCTTTCCCGCTTGGCGGCGTTGTTGGTGAACCAGTGATCGCGGTGCAGGTCCTCGTCGAAGTAACGGTCATCGTAGCGCGCTTTTTCATGCGGGCCGCCCGTCACATCCTTCACCGGCTGCGTATGCACGAGAATCGTCTTCCAAACGAGGTTGCGCCGAGGACTTGCAAAACCACGGACCGACTCTACGGTCGTATTCGTATCGCCTCGTCAGCCATCGAAACAATGCTCCGCCGCGCGATCAAGCGTGACAATGGCTGCGTGACGATCTTCCGCCACATCGCGTGGCGCTAAGAGATGAGTGCCTTGGGAGCTGGAGAGCGTTCGAGAAGCGAGTGGCGAGGCAGATCGATAGTGAACACGCAACCTGACCCGGGGATATCGCGAACGCTGATATTTCCCCCGTTTGCCTCGACGCTGAGCCGAGAGATCGAGAGCCCGAGTCCAAGACCGGTTTTATCGTCCCCGCCCTGCACGAATGGCTTGAACATCCTCTCCGTATCGCTCGGTGGAAGGCCGCCGCAGCTGTCTTCCACATCGATCAGGATCCGGTCGGCGACGGCGTACGCGTTCAACGTGACCTCGGTGCGGTGACGAGTGAACTTGAACGCGTTCTGCAGCACGTTACCAATCGCCGAGAGGAGTAAGTCTCGATCGGCATCTACGGCAAGTTCTGGATCAACAGAGGAGACGGTCAATACGCATTCCTTCATTTGCGCTTCGAGCGACGCTGAAAGCTTGACCTCCGCGATCAATTCAGCAAGGGAAAACAGCCGGTGTTGCGCAGGTAGTCCGGCTGCTATTCGAACCTCGGTAAGGGAGCGATCGACTAGATGCCGCAGGCCCACCAAGCTGCGGTCCAGAATGCTAGCCGTCGCCCCGGCCACCCCAACATTGCCAGCCTTGATCGCAGCGAGCGAGAGCGTGGCGGTATGAATGAGGTTACGCAATTCGTGGGCAAAAAATCCCAGCCGTTCATTCCATGCGAGGGCCTGAGTATCCGCCACCATGAAGTCGCGCTGGTAACTGAATTCCGTCACCGCGTTGGCGATTGCGTTGTCGAGACAGCGGTTCAGCGTCCGAAACTCGTCTATCTCGACCACCTCGTCAAGTTCGAATGCCAAATCGGTGATTGCTTGGCACAGATCGCCGTAGTCGTGAACCACTTGCTCAAGCGTGAAGCCGTGTTGAAGCAGCTCTCGACCGTGGCGCGCCGCCGTTTCGCCGATCTCCGATAACACTGGCCTCCCGCCGCCGGATGGACCGGAAATCTTCCGGCTTCGCATTGGTTGGACCGTCTGCTCCATTTCGAGCGTCTTGATGAGCTGCTCCAGGAAGAGCGGTATGCCGTCTTCCAATTCCTCTTCGGTCGCTTCCGGCGCGAGCCTCTTGGCGACTTTTGCTCTGCACCTCGTGACTAATTCGACGCGGTGGGCGATGAGGAAGTTGTACAGCATTGCAGAAGGATACACGCTCTAGAATCATGTCTCTCGCCCGCCGACGTATGCACTCGTACCGTCCGCCAGCGGTATGGCAGGTGCGCTCAATGCACCCCGCGGCAATTAGTCAAACAGCGTTGCGCCTGTGCCGACATGCAAGTGCAAGTGGGGGCGCCAGAGCCCTTGCAGGCCTTTAATCTTACTCAGGTGCTGCACATTCACGCGAAATGGCGGGCTAAAGAGCGTGCGGCGTGGTGAGCCCGTGTCGCCGGCCCAAGCCGCTGCGCTATCCTATGACCGAAGCCGATTGATACGCCGGTCCTGTTCTCCCGTAGAAGAGGCGAACGATGCGCGCCAAAGTCGTTGCGGCGGGTTTACTGATGCTGAGTGGTCCTGCTTGGCCCGCTGGTGATCCAGCGCGTGGCGCGTCGATGTTCCAAGCGTGCGCAGCGTGTCATTCAACGCAGGTCGGAACGCATCTGACAGGGCCGAGCCTCGCCAACATTTGGGGGCATAAGGCGGGTACGGTGCCAGGATTTACACGCTATTCCGACGCGATGAAGCGGGCCAATATCGTTTGGACCGAAGCTACGCTCGACAAGTGGCTCGGCAATCCCGACGCTTTCGTGCACGGCACCAGCATGACGTTTGCGGGCCTGCGTGAAAGCACGGCGCGCCAGGATGTCATTGCTTACCTGAAAGCAGTCTCCGAGGGCAAGGCGCCAGCCGCCGCGGCGCAACGCGGTGGCGGCATGATGGGTCAGCCCGCCAAGGAAAACCTTAGGCAAGCACCTCCGGAGGGTCAAGTTACGGCACTAAGTCATTGCGGCGATTCGTATGCGGTCAAGACGGCGGACGGAAAGGTGAATAAGGTCTGGGAATTCAACCTGCGGTTCAAAACCGACTCGAGCCAGTTCGGTCCGCAACGCGGTAAACCCGTCATCGTCGGCGCCGGTATGCAGGGTGACCGCGCGTCGGTTGTCTTTTCGGCACCCGGCGAGATGAGCGGCTTCATCAAGGAATCGTGCGAGTGACGATGCGGCGCATTGGTCTTGCGCTGATAGCGACATCTTCCGCAACGGCTCTACTCGCATGCAGCGCCGAGGACGGCCCGCACGCGGACCCCCGCAACGCGGCTCAGGTTGCGTCGGGAAGGGCAATCTACGATCGCAACTGCGCGTCGTGCCACGGCGTGAATCTCGAGGGGCAGCCGGGCTGGAGATCACGCAATGCCAAGGGTCGCATGCCAGCACCGCCGCATGACGACTCCGGGCACACATGGCATCACCCCGACGACATTCTCTTCGGGATTACCAAACTCGGGATCACCCCGCCCTACGGCCCACCGGGGTATCAAAGCGACATGCCGGCTTTCGCCGAGACGCTGAGCGATCAGCAAGTCTGGGATGTGCTGGCCTACATCAAGAGCCGATGGTCGGTTCGAGCGCTCGAAGCGCAAACTCGGATTTCGAAACAGCGCGGCGGATCATGAGCGCGCCGAGAGTTATTCTCCAATCAGTTGTAACCTGCCCGCATTGCGGCGTCGCTTCCACAGAAACGATGCCCACCAATGCGTGCCTGGTCTTCTACGAGTGCCGCAACTGCAAAGTGCTGTTACGGCCCAATCGTGGCGACTGCTGCGTGTTCTGCTCGTTCGGCTCCGTGAAATGTCCACCGGTGCAGGACCGGCGGGAATGCTGCGGATGATGTATCGGTTGCCGCCGCGGCAGCCCTGCCGGCGTACAAGCGGCACTCAAACCACTTCCATCTTCCCCACGAGCGCAATGTGGAGCGCGCCTAAGACGATCTCGGCGGCGTCAGTATCAATCGCAATGTTGTATACGCCCTCGTTCGGTCGCGGTTCAATATCGCCCACTTCGCCTTGGCCATTGAAGTGAAACGACCAAATAGGTCCCGTGGGCTCGCCCTCCGGTGAAATGGCCGTCACATCAACAACGCCGCGCAACGCCGCATGGTCGTACTCGAAGCTGAACCGCACCTTCTTGCTCAAAAATCGAGCCGTGAACACGCTAGGCGAGACGTCGCTTATCGTTATGCCCTTAACGGGATGCTGCGCCGCGCTTAGTTTGGAGGCTCCTTCCCGGAACTTGTGAAATACCTCAAGCATGCGCACGTAGCGTTCATTCGCCGCGTCGAGTTCCTGCAGGTATCGCTGGCTTGTCTGTAGCTTCATTTGCTTTGTGGGACGCTTTGATGGCTCTCCGAGGCTTATATTAAAATGTATTTTGAATCAGTTGCTTAAGCAACAATATTGGCGGAGACGCAGGGATTCGAACCCTTGGAGGCGCTCCGATGAGTCAGCCACTTGCTATGACAGGACAGCCACTTGGACCGCCAGCAACCGCCGTCAGCCGCCGGATTCGTCACCGGATTTGACACCGCACGTTCCGAAAGGTTGGCAGTTGAGCCCGGGGACGGCTTCAATAGCGGACCTACAGCGCGCGCTCGCCCCTTCCGGCTACCCTCGCCTATCCCTAGACGTTTGCGTGCGGTGGCGGCCCATTATGGCTCGCCTCACTATCGTCAGCCGGCCTCGCCTCCATAGATCGGTTCGCCGTGTTGAAGGGGTACAGTCGCAAGGTGCTGCTCGATCACGCGCAATGCAGCCGCCCAGCACTCTCGTGCTCGTTCGATTGATGTGCAGAAATGCGTATTCACGAAGATCGAACAGGTGAATCCCGCCACGTTCACAGCACCAAACCGGGCGGGCTGCAGCTCCCAAGAGAACTGCACCGGATGAGAAAACTTGCTCGAATGCAAAAGGCGGTCGAAGTGAAAGAAAAGGGGGAAATAGTTGGCTGCATTCTCAACGCCCGATTTCGAGTTGATTGCGAACTCCACGTAACCGGTGCGCCGGCTACCTTCAATTTCGGCGACATCCCCGGAGGCGCAGCCAATCGTGAAGAGGCCGTTACACTGGTCGGCGATCGCAACCACGAGCGACCGGAGGCACGAATCGGCCATCAGTTCCGGAATGGTTTCAGTCAGCGTTGGATCCTGCTTCAGGTTGCGGAAACCATAATTCGCATGACCATCCTTTCGCTGCACGCCTGCGCCCCCGTAAGGAACGGCCTTCGCCTGATGATTGATGCTCAGCACATTCTGATATGGCGTTGCTTTCATGCCCCTCCCCCCGTCACAACTTAGCGCCGATCGCCTGCCCGGCCGCCTTGAGCTGACGAAGCGCTGCCGTTGCCCGCGGCGAAATCATGCGTACATCGAAGTCGGGTAGTGACTTAGACGTGATCTCGGTCCTCGGGGTGCCCCACCCCCGCCTGCAGTCCATCCCGCTCCGCACGTCCCCGGCCCCGATCGGCCCGGACGACCTCTGCCAGCCGATCCTGAAACCGCGCGTCTGCCCCCTGGCATTAGATGTCGAACGAGCTTTTTATCGCTGAAACATATCCAGCAAAGAGACAAATAACCGAGGAGACAATTCACATGAAGGCGATCGTGGTAACGGACCAGGCTGCGGGAACGGCCGGGATGAAGCTGGTGGAGCGGCCCGAGCCGCAGGCAGCGATAAACGACGTCGTCGTTCAGATTCATGCGTCGGGATTCGTCCCGACTGAGCTGGCGTGGCCCTCGACCTGGACCGATCGCCGCGACCGTGACCGAACACCGTCGATCCCTGGGCACGAGCTGGCCGGAGTGGTCACCGCTCTCGGATATGGCACGACGGGTCTGTCGGTGGGACAGCGGGTGTTCGGCCTCGCGGACTGGCATCGCGACGGCACCCTGGCGGAGTATGTGGCGATCGAGGCACGCAACCTCGCGCCGCTGCCGGGCGACGTCGACTTCACGGTGGGCGCGAGCCTGCCGATCTCGGGACTGACCGCGTGGCAGGGGCTGTTCCAGCACGGCCGCCTTCAGGCGGGCCAGAGCGTCCTCGCGCACGGCGCGGCCGGCGCAGTCGGTTCGATGGTGACGCAACTCGCACGAGAGGCCGGCGCCTACGTCATCGGCACCGGACGCGCCGCCGACCGTCAGAAGGCGCTCGACTTCGGCGCGAAGGAGTTCGTCGACCTCGACAACGACGCCCTGGAAGACGTCGGCGGAGTCGATCTGGTGTTCGATGTCATCGGCGGCGACATCCAGAAGCGGTCCGCAGGCCTGATTCGAGCCGGAGGAACACTGGTGTCCATCGTCGGGCCGGCCGAGGCGCGGCCCGCCGACGGCCTGGCGGTCGACTTCGTTGTCGAGTCCGATCGTGCCCAACTGAGTGAGATCGTCCAGCGGGTGCGGGACGGACGACTGCGGACGAACATCGGCAACGTCTCGACCCTCGACGATGCCGTCGCCGCTTTCAACCCGACCAAGCGGATCAGCGGGAAGACGATCATCCGCGTTCGTCCGTGAGCGACACGCGCCCATCGATGCACGCGGCCAACCGGCGCTGTCCAGATCAGCCGGCTGCGTCCTACGCGCTCGCTGCTTCACCCCCCAGTCAGGATCTCGACGCGAACCGGATTTCCTGCTGCAGCACCTTACCCATCTGTTCATCGACGCGACCCTGCATCGCTGCGACGACATCCGAGTGGGAGATCATCGGGCCGCCCGAGATTCGCGATGTCGATGCGGATAACGGCGCATTTCAGCCCGTGGCGCCCGGGCGCGAAGCGGCTACGCTATCCGGTGATCGAGTCGTAAAACCTTTCGGCCAACGGCGCGACTCGGGAAGCAGAAGCGCTGGCTTATCGGACCAGCGCTTCTGCGCAACAACCTACTCCAGAGTGTCAAGCCAAAGGTCCACCCCGTGCTCTGCCGCTCTCTCTACAATGCGGTCTTTGTCTTCACCGAGGAGGAAGCCGTCTTGTACGAGACGCGCCGCGGATTTGGCGACTGCACTTACATACGCCCCGTGGTTACGGTAGCGCTCTTGCAATGATGGCCGCGGATCGCCCGCGGCCACGCGCTCGGCTTTAGTCTTGGCGAATGGAATGAACGTGCCGTTCTGACCGCATGTGTCCGGGAAGCCGGCGCCTTCCTTCAGCACTGCCCAGCCTGTGTGCGTTCCCAATGGCGCGACTAGGTAGGGCAAGCGGATACCTGCGACGTCATTGCCGTCCGCATCGACTTGCGTGACGAGCACTGTGTATTCAGGTCCGGGTAAGTTGACATACGGAACCACCGAGAAGTCCAGCGGCGCGTTGCGATTCATGGTTTCGGGCGTGTACTCGAATGCAGGCAACGCCGGCCATCCTGCGTAGTGCGTTGCAGGGATCGTCGGGTAGTTGGCTTGCTCGGGTGGGACTAGCGTTCCGTTGCTGCGCTTCGGCAGCACGCTCGCTGGCGGCAAAGTCCCGTTGGTTACCCAGCGATCGAGCGCCACAGACAGTGCCCTGAATACCGGCCCGTTGTAAAGTGGGTTCGTCATCTGCTGGCACTCGTTGAGCAGCTCCGGCTTTTGGTCGAATGTCGTGTTGTGCTCAATGCTGGCGATGGAATACAGCCGCACATTGGGCACAGCCGCTTCAACGTTCAGATCGGTCCCGAAAGCGTCCGTATGATTCAGGGAAGACGATTTGTTCCAGTACTCGTTGCCGCCGTCGATGTTGAAGAATTTCGGGCAGTTCTGGCGCGCCAGGCAGCGCGCCGAAACGCCGTCCGTCTGGCCAGTCAGCGGGTCGGTGCGAACCGGGAACGTATGCGGAAACTCCGGCTCATGCGCAAAATGCCGTTCGTGCTTACGTGAGCTCGACGTCGGCTGTGCGAAGCGAAAGTTCATCCATACGGAACCGCCGGAGCCGGTCGCATAAGGCATCATGCCGTCGATGACAATTCGACCGTTCTCATCCTCGTTGAAACCCCAATAAAGCATGTCGCGCTGGTTACGTCCGCCGTTCGATCGTCCCCAAGAGTAGATTGCGCGGAGGCCGCCGGGCATTGCAACCGGATTGGCGTTGCTGAAATCGTCGTGCTCGCCGTGCTTGAGGAAAGAGAGAAAGTCACGGGTGATGGCGCCGCCGATTCCCATTACAACGGGGTCACTGCGCGGTGTAAACAAACTCGTAAATCCACTGCGGTTTGGCGGGACCTGGAAAAGTGATGCGGCGGGTATTGACGTAGCTCCATCCCGTAACCGGAACCTTCGCATCGGTGCCGTGTTCCCGCACGGTGAGAACGCCGTTCGCGGGGTCGGTACTGTTGGTCGCATACGGTAGATTGACGGTAGTGGAGCTGGCCGAGCCGGCAACCATTCCGCGACGACGAGGCCAGTGATTGTCGATCCATCCGGGTTATGCACCACAGGAATGGAAACGCTCATCACGTTGGCTCCCGGTGCCACGTCTCCGGCATACCCGCTGAGCGCGACGGTGTATCCCTGACGCATCAGGAACCCATTGCCGTAGTGCTCTGCCGTGGACGGATCATTCGATGCGGTGCCGTCGTTAAACCATTCAAGAATCCGCTTGCTGCCGCGGTTGCCAAAGTCGTAGAAGAGCTTCCCATTTCCCTTTGCGAGATCAACCGGGCGCAGAATGAAAAAAGTCGAGCTGTACCGCACCTTGCCGGCGGTTGTTGGAGCTAAGTTAATGTCGACGATGACAGCATTGCGAGGATCTGCAGGATCGACCTCACCATCGAACGTGCCCGCGATTTTCAAGTAGGGGCCGGTGGCACCGAAAGACGGGAAGTCGACCACCGAAACGCTGGTGGTAGTGATTCGCGTGAGCCGAGCTTCAGCTGCGCTGGACAAAACGACCATTGCGGCGAAAATCGATGCGGCGGCGCCGAGAAAAATTGGCATACGTTGTCGCACTGACATTGATGGTCCTCCCTGCGTTCGATGGGCGGCAAACCACTAATGGTCAGCCGTCAAAGAGCGACTTCTAGGTAAAGTCGCGTATGCGCCTGTCACAATTTGGCCCGCTATCGTCACCAGCGGCGCGACGAGCGTGTCGAATGGTCTGCTTGGGTCAAAGCGTTGTCAAGCGACGCCTAAAGCTTGTCTTGGTCCCTGAATAACCGTTCAGACGGGAGTTGTTTAGTAGCTGTTGGTTGCCGCAGCGACGGCAAGCGTTGATCGAGCAATTCATTGTTGCGCTTGACCTCGACGATGAGCTGCCGCAATAGAGGCTTAGTGCCAATTAGCGCGAATGGCAGAATGATCCAGCAGACGGCGAGCACGATGCCGAAAATAAACGCCGCAAAGTACAAGATGCTAAAACGTCGCCATGCCTTTCCTCCTTCGTTGCGGTTGACTCCCGATGCCTCGCCTCGAACTTTACCCCCTCCGCTATCGCAGCGCCGTCACCGGCAAGATGGTCAAGGCGCGCTACGTGGCCGAGTGGCACGAGATCGCCGAGCGTTACACAGAGTGGGAGATCATCGGCCCGCCTGAAATTCGTGACCTTAATCTGGACGCCCGGTCATTCAGTCCGTGGAAAGTCGTTCCGCACGCCGAGGTAATGCGCATGTCGGAGCCTGAGCCGCAGCTCAATCGGAAGATTCGCCGGCGATCGACGCGATCGAGCGCTTCCTAGTGACGCTGTTCCTGCGCCGGTACTTCACGCCCATTTCAACGGGTCGCCTCCGCGACATCAAATAAAAATGATTCGCCGACGTGCGTATTCCCGAGCTGATCGGTTACTCGCGGCACCAGCTGAACGGACCGGTGATAACCCTGCGCCAGAAGTTCGCGCAACAGAACGTTTTTCGGTACATAAAAGTCTGCCTTCTCTCCTTGGCGATATTTTGACGGGCAAATTCGTCACCTGTGGTAGCCCCGGAAACACAAGGTGATTGCCGTCAGGCAAACAAATTCCAAACCCATCGACGACCACGACGACGCGGCCGATGTTTGCAGCCTCGACAATGACCTGAACCTCGCCAATCGTTGCACCGTACGTGAACATCCCCTCCTTGCGACGAACACGCAGCTTCTGCTTTTTATCGGCTTGCTGTGAACGAAAGACGATAGTTGAAAGGACTGCGCCATAGCTGGCGATCACGAGTGCGAGGAGGTCCTTGACGTCCATTGAGAACGTTAACTTCTTCGCAACCGTGATAGTCATTATCAAATTCCCCTCAACGAATTGCACTGATGAATCAGATTCGCATCCTGTCGTCGGCACGCTCATCGCGTCCCTCGTGCCTGGAATGGGCAGCGGCTGACTCGCGTCCCAAGTGGCAGGCCGGTCCATTCCATCGACTACTTCCTGGGATTGACGAGGCAACGCTTCGCGTGGCGGTCGGACGCGGCTTCTGGCTCGCAACGAGTGCACCGAGAACCACCCGCCCGATGTTCCCCGGAATAGCGGCCTGGGCCGAACGGTAACTGCCCTGCGCGAGCAGATGGTACCTCGCGGCTGGCAGAGGAGCATTCCTCGCTAGTCGCGTCAACGTCCTGAACGTCCTAACGAGATATCCTTACGGGCACGACCTCTAAAGCGCTGTGGCGTGAAGCGTTCTCGCATGGATTAACCGTGTCTGCCGACGTGCCTGACTGGTGTCTGCGGCTCAATGGTTTACGGGAAAGCCAAACTTCTTTGCCCGTTACCATACTGGCGTGCATGGCATGACCTACCCCGGTGCAATCACAAATGCTTTCCGGTATTCACGATTTAATGGCGAAGACCGCAGCATCCTTTCAAAGCTAATCATCGCTCGCAACGCGCCAGTCGGCCACGGCTCAATCCAGATGAAGCGCTTTTCGCCAATCCACCAGCGGGCCGCCACGGTCCAACGCTTCGAAATCGACGAAGCGCCTCTTTAGCCAGGAATGTCGGCGGACCTCGTCGCCGAGCGCCAATCGGAAGTCACTGTAAATGTCTTGCGACGTTAACCTGGAGCCGTTGTACCACTTCTCCAAAAGCTTGCCTCGCCACCTTATGACTCCCCGCGAACCGACGAGGATTCGAGACTTGTCGGTGAACCGATAGTCAGCCCGCAATTGGCTCCCGACAATGTGCACTTCCACGGCCCCAACGATTTCGTTGTAGCGAACGGGTTTCAACTTTCGTGAATCTCTTCTTCGCGAATCTTTTTCCAGATGTCCCCGCCCCGGTCCGGAACATCCCTCATGCCCTTGTCGACCTGCGCCGTCATCTTCTCGACAAACGCATCCTGATTGCAGGTATAGACCAGAACCTCGAAGTACGTTTCGTTAATCACAGTCAACCCGGCTGACCGAATCGGTCACCTTCAAGCCGCCTATTGCGGCCAATTTGTGAAGGACGATTTGGCACGCTTCAATGAGTGCCGGAAAGCGGTCTTGGCCAAGGTACGTGCACTCATGCGCGAGAACGTTGCGGTATTCGATCGCATAGTGCAAGCGCTCCCAGGTGTCATTTCCAAATGACTCCGGCGGCGCTGGAAGTCCTTCGTCGAGCAGATACTGCTTAATCAATTCCTCGGGTCGCTTCCATTTGTACTTTGAGTAGATCGCCGAAAGATGCGCTTTGAGGTCCCGAGTCTTGGCTCCTCGCGACGCTTCGCGGTGCATTGCAAGAGATCGAGCCAGCCCTTCGACAGCCGCCACGCAAGCGACAAGAACGTTAGGGCCGTGTTCCAAGTGCTCGATTCGCTGGCGCGCGATTGAGTACCGCTGGCGCGGGGTGGCCTCGATATAGCTCTTTCGCAGTTCCGCAAGATGCTGTTCGTAATCAGCGTTCGCCATAACGAGCGATGCCTTTAATGTCGTAATGTCGTGTAGGTACCAGGACGCGGGGGCGCCGATTCCGTCGCATTGTAGCGATAGTGGCTAGTCAGCAACCGTGCGTGTTGCGGCGATAGTCGTCGCACGCTTCGCGTCGTTCACGGCATCGTGCCCAAATGCCTCGCATCGAGCTCTACCCGTTCGCCAGTGCGGGTCGTAAGCCGAGTCTCCGCGTCGTGGAATAGACGCGTCCCAACGATCGATTCCAACAATCGAATTGACGTGGCGAACGCGCTCTATTTCGGCGACCCCGGAAGGTGAATCCGCACACGTAAGTGATGCGCATGTCGGAAGCGCCGCTTGAAATGCAACCGCATCTGCGGCGGCCACCGACGATCGATGCTTTCGAAGTGTTTCTCGTCCCCCTATTCCTTCGGGGACACGTTACCTATTGCTCCAGACGGGGACTCTACGCACGCATGAACGGGGCTGCCCGCTTGCTCACGACCTTGCGTCCCTCGTTACTGCCGCCGGGGGCTGCGTTACCAGGTGTTCGAGGCGAGTTGAGATGGTGAGCAGTGACGAATCTCGTCTACCAACTTATGACGGCCTCGATTTCCCGCCGGCGTGGCGGCGCCGCGCGGCATTGCGGTCGATAGAGCCAGCGACGATCATGATCAAGCCAGCCCCGATCGAGAGCAGGCCCCACGTCGTGCCATCGCTTCCCAGCGCTAGGGTCAGGATGATTCCGCCGAAGAACAGTACGGCGCCTACCATTTGGGCGTGGTTCGCTTTGGCGGTCGCAATCTCGGAGCCCAATTCATCGGCCGACGACGCCGGTCGTATCGCGCCGCAGGACGGGCAGGCGAGCGCGGATCGACTCACGCCAGCACCGCATGAACGGCAAGGCGTGACATTGCCTGTATCAGTTGTCGTATGCGCCGTTTCCTGACTCCCTTGGGATCGAGGCGTAGAAAAATTAGCCTTTGATTCGACGCGGGTCGTTGCCGTGGCTGTCCTTGCCCGCTACGCGCCACTCCTACGCGACGTGGCTGATCATGGCCTACGTGCCGGACAAGCTTGTCGCCGAGCAGCTCGGGCACTCGGTTGTCGTCCTGCACAAGATCTACTCGAAGCAGCTCGTCGCAGCGAAGGACGACAAGAAACGGGAGAAGATCAACGCCGCGCTCGGATTTGCCACCGGTTCGCCACCGGATTCGGCGGAGTTGCAGCAAGCTGCTGATTACAAAGGTAAATAGTGGCGGAGACGCAGGGATTCGAACCCTGGATACAGGTTTTGGCCCGTATGCTCCCTTAGCAGGGGAGTGCCTTCGACCACTCGGCCACGTCTCCGGTGATTCCCGGTTGTATCGCGACAGGCGTTGCGCCTGCCTTTGGTTCAGTCGACGCCAACGACAGTCGCGGCTCCGAACGAAGTCCGGATTTTACAGGTCGGCGAGAATCGGCGCCATCGCATCGATCGCGATGCTGCATTTCAGGCCGCCTCGGGTCCCTTTTCGAGCTCGAACGCCTTGTGCAGCACGCGCACGGCGAGCTCGAGGTACTTCTCGTCGATCACGACCGAGATCTTGATCTCGGAGGTCGAGATCATCTGGATGTTGATGCCCTCGTCCGCCAGCGCCTTGAACATCTTCGACGCGATGCCGACGTGCGAGCGCATGCCGATGCCGACGACCGACACCTTGCGATCCGGTTGTCGCCGATGATCTCGCGCGCCTCGAAATGCTCTTGCCGCGCTCCGCGTCGAGCACGTCGAGCGCCTTCTGATACTCGTTGCGGTTGACGGTGAACGAGAAGTCGGTGTGCCCCGACGCGCCGATGTTCTGCACGATCATGTCGACGTCGATGTTCGCGGCGGCGATCGGCCCGAGGATCGCGTAGGCGATGCCCGGCCGGTCCTCGACGCCCATCACCGAGATCTTCGCCTCGTCGCGGTTGAACGCGATGCCGGAAATGATCGCCTGTTCCATGTCTTCGTCTTCCTCGTAACGTGATCAGCGTGCCCGGTCGCCGTCGACTTCGGGATCGTCGAACGACGACAGCACGCGCAAGCTTGCACCTTGTACTTGCCGGCGAATTCGACCGAGCGGATCTGCAGCACCTTCGAGCCCAGGCTCGCCATCTCGAGCATTTCCTCGAACGTGATCCGTGTCGAGGCGCCGCGCCTCCGGAACGATGCGCGGATCGGTCGTGTAGACGCCGTCGACGTCGGTGTAGATCTGGCACTCGTCGGCCTTGAGCGCGGCCGCGAGCGCGACGCCCGACGTGTCCGAGCCGCCGCGGCCGAGCGTCGTGATGTTGCCGTCGCTTGTCGACGCCCTGGAATCCCGCGACGACGACGATCGTGCCGTCGGCGAGATCGTGCGCGCATGCGCTGCTCGTCGATCTCGAGGATGCGCGCCTTGGTGTGCGCGTTGTCGGTCAGGATGCGCACCTGCCCGCCGGTGTAGCTGCGCGCCTTGCAGCCCCATCTCGCGCAGCGCGATCGCGAGCAGGCCGATGGTCACCTGCTCGCCGGTCGCGGCGACGACGTCGAGCTCGCGCGGATCGGGATTGGGCGACAGCTCCTTCGCGAGCGCGAGCAGCCGATTCGTCTCGCCGGCCATCGCCGACACGACGACGACGAGCTGGTGGCCTTCGCGATGGAAGCGCGCGACGCGCCGCGCGACGTTGCGGATGCGCTCGGTCGAGCCGACCGACGTGCCGCCGTATTTCTGGACGATCAGCGCCACGGCGTTACGCGTCGAGCGCGCGGAACGCGAGCGTCGCGTTGGTGCCGCCGAAGCCGAACGAGTTCGACAGCGCGGCGCGGATCTTCATCGGGCGCGCGACGCGCGGCACGAAATCGAGATCGCACTGCGGATCGACGTCGACGAGGTTGGCCGTCGGCGGCGCGATCTGGTCGCGGAACGCGAGCGCGGTGAACACCGCTTCGATGCCGCCCGCCGCGCCGAGCAGGTGCCCGGTCATCGACTTGGTCGACGAGACGGCGAGCTTGTGCGCGTGATCGCCGAACGCGCGCTTGACGGCGACGCACTCGGCGACGTCGCCGAGCGGCGTCGACGTGCCGTGCGCGTTGATGTAGTCGATGTCGGTCGGCTGCATGCGACGCGTTGCGCAGCGCGTTCAGCATGCTGCGCGCGCGCGCCGTCGCCGTCTTCCGGCGGCGCCGTGATGTGATGCGCGTCGGCGCTCATGCCGTAGCCGGCGAGCTCGCAGTAGATCTCGCGCGCCGCGCGCCTTCGCGTGCTCGTATTCCTCGAGCACCAGGATGCCGGCGCCCTCGCCCAGCACGAAGCCGTCGCGGCCGACGTCCCACGGCCGGCTCGCCGTTGCCGGATCGTCGTTGCGCGTCGACAGCGCGCGCGCCGCGACAGAAGCCGCCGATGCCGAGCGGCGATACGGTCGCTTCGGCGCCGCCGGCGACCATGACGTCGGCGTCGCCGTATTCGATCAGGCGCGCCGCTTCGCCGAGGCTGTGGTTGCCGGTCGAGCACGCGCTGACCGTGCCGAGGTTCGGGCCCGCGATAGCCGTAGTGGATCGACACGAGGCCCGCGACCATGTTGATGATCGTGCCGGGCACGAAGAACGGCGAGATCTTGCGCAGGCCGCCCTGCAGGTACGCGCGCTGCGTCTCCTCGATCATCGGCAGGCCGCCGATGCCCGAGCCGATGCACACGCCGCAGCGATCCTTGTCGCCGGCGTAGCCGTCGAGGCCCGCGTCCTTGATCGCTTCCATCGTCGCGACGAGGCCGTAGTGGATGAACGTGTCGTAGCGGCGCGCTTCCTTCGCGCGACAGCCACTGCGACACGTCGAAGTCCTTCACCTCGCCGGCGATCTGCGACGGAAACGCGATCGCGTCGAAGCGCGTGATGCGCGCGATGCCGGAGCGGCCGGCGAGGATGTTCGTCCCACGCCTCGGCGACGCCGATGCCGACCGGCGAGACGATGCCGAGACCGGTGACGACGACGCGGCGGCGTGACATGGCGTTACGCGGAAGGAAGAGGACTGCGGATCGGGTGCGACGCGCGCCGCCGGCGTCGGCGGCCGCCGCAACGTTCAGGCGCGGGTCGCCGCATGCAGCCCGCGAGCGACGCGATTATTTTTTCAGGTGCGCTGCCGACGTAGTCGATCGCCTGCTGCACCGTGGTGATCTTCTCGGCTTCCTCGTCGGGGATCTCGGTCTCGAATTCCTCTTCGAGCGCCATCACGAGCTCGACCGTGTCGAGCGAATCGGCGCCCAGATCGTCGACGAACGACGATTCGTTCTTGATCTCGGCTTCGTTGACGCCGAGCTGCTCGGCGACGATCTTCTTGACGCGTTGTTCGACGTTTTCCATGCATCTCCTCCCCTGCGAGGGGTCACGAATCGAAACCGACGGATTTTACCAGAACGGCTCGCACGGCGGCCCCGTGCCGGCGCGCCCGCTTGCCGGCTCATGGCCATGAACATGCCGCCGTTGACGTGCAGCGTCGCGCCGGTGATGTAGCCGGCGCGCGGGCTCGCCAGAAACAGCACCGCGTTCGCGATGTCGTCCGGCGTGCCGAGCCGGCCGAGCGGAATGCGCGCGAGCAGCGCATCGCGCTGCGCCTCCGGCAGCGCCTGCGTCATGTCGGTGTCGACGAATCCCGGCGCGACGCAGTTGACGGTGATGTTGCGGCTGCCGACTTCCTGCGCCAGCGACTTCGTGAATCCGACCAGCGCCGCCTTGGCGGCCGCGTAGTTCGCCTGTCCCGGATTGCCGCGAGCTGCCGACGACCGAGCCGATCTGGATGATGCGGCCGCGGCGCGCCTTCATCATGCCGCGCAGCACGAGCTTCGCGAGCTGGAACGCCGGCTTGAGGTTGGTCGCCATGATCGCGTCCCACTCGTCGTCCTTCATGCGCAGAGCAGGTTGTCGCGCGTGATGCCGGCGTTGTTGACGAGGATCGCGATCGGCGCCGTGGCGCGCCTCGATGTCGCGCAGCGCCGCCTCGATCGCCGCGCGCGTCGCGCACGTCGAGGCGCATGCCCTCACCGCGTAACGCCGGCCTCGCGAAGATACGCGGTGATCGCGGCGGCGCCCTCGTCGGTGGTCGCCGTGCCGACGACAGTCGCGCCGTCGCCTGCGCCAGCGCCAGCGCGATCGCACGCCCGATGCCGCGCGTCGCGCCGGTGACGAGCGCGACCTGTCCCTGCGAGCTCGCTGCGCCGGCCATCGTCACGTCGTTCAGCCGGCGAGCGCGCTGCGCGCGTCGCCGAGCGCGGCGCCGTCGGTCAGCGCAAACGCCGTGAGCGAAGCGTCGATGCGCCGCGTCAAGTCCGGCCAGCACCTTGCCGGGCCCGCATTCGACGACGTGCGTGACGCCCCGCGTCGGCGAACGCCTGGATGGTTTCGCGTCCAGCGCACCGGGCTTGCCGCCTGCTGCGCGAGCGCGGCGCGAATTTCATCGGGTGTCGCGTGCGTCTGCACGTCGACGTTGTGAACGACCGGAATCGACGGCGCGCGAATCGCGACCTGCGCGAGCCGCAACGCGAGCCGCTCGGCCGCGGGCTTCAGCAGCGAGCTGTGGAACGGGGCCGACACCGGCAGCAGCAGCGCACGCTTGGCGCCGCGCGCCTTCGCAGCGACGATCGCGCGCTCGACCGCCGCCTTGTTGCCGGCGATGACGATCTGCCCGGGCGCGTTGAAATTCACCGGCTCGACGACCTCGCCCTGCGCCGCTTCGCGGCATGCGTCAGCGACCGCGGCGTCGTCGGCGCCGATGATCGCCGCCATCGCGCCCACGCCCGCCGCAACGGCTTCCTGCATCGCCTCGCGCACGAAAGCGCACCAGCGGCACGGCGTCGCTGAAGTCGAGCGCGCCCGCGGCGACGAGCGCCGTGTATTCGCCGAGGCTGTGGCCCGCCATGAACGCCGGCGCCGGCGCCGCCCGCCGCCTGCCATGCGCGCCAGACGGCGACGCCGGCCGTCAGCATCACGGGTTGCGTGTTGCGCGTCAGGTTGAGCGCGTCCGCGGGCCCCTGCTGCGACGAGCTGCCACAGGTCGTCGCCCGAGCACTTCGGACGCTTCGGCGAACGTCGCGCGCACGACCGGATGCTCGGCGAACCCTTCCATCATGCCGACCTGCTGCGAGCCCTGTCCGGGAAACACGAATGCGACGCTCATCGTTCACCTCATCGCGCGTCGACCGCATCGTCACCAGCGGACGAACACCGAGCCCCACGTGAAGCCGCCGCCGACGCCGACCAGCATCAGGTGCTGGCCCGCGCGGATGCGTCCGTCGCGCACCGCGACGTCGAGCGCAAGCGGAATCGACGCCGCCGACGTGTTCGCGTGCACGTCGACGGTCGAGATCACCTTGTCGAGCGGCAGCTGCAGCTTCTTCGCCGTCGCATCCATGATCCGGATGTTCGCCTGATGCGGAATCAGCCAGTCGATGTCGGCGGCGGTCTTGCGATTCGCCGCCAGCGCTTCGTGCGCGACTTCGGCCAGCACCTTGACCGCAAACTTGAACACGCGCCTGCCCGTCCATGTGCACGAACGGCGTGCCGGTGACCGCGCCGTCGTTCACCTGGCCGGGAACGCACAGGATGTCCTTGTAATGGCCGTCGGCGTGCAGGTGCGCCGACAGGATGCCCGGCTCCTCGGACGGCACGAGCACGACCGCGCCGGCGCCATCGCCGAACAGCACGCAGGTGCCGCGATCGTTCCAGTCGAGGATGCGCGAATAGATCTCGGCGCCGACGACGAGCGCATTGCGCGCCAGCCCGCCTGCCACCATCCGGTCGGCAATGGCGAGCGCATAGACGAAGCCGGAGCACACCGCCTGCACGTCGAACGCGGGTCCGCCGCGGGCGCCGAGCTTCGCCTGCAGGATGCACGCCGTCGACGGAAAGACGATGTCGGGCGTCGTCGTCGCGACGACGATCAGGTCGAGATCGTCGACGGCGCGAGCGGCCGCCGCTGCGAGCGCTTCGCGCGCCGCGGCAAGCGCAAGGTCCGACGTCTGCTCGCCGTCGGCGGCAATGTGCCGCTGCGCGAATGCCGGTGCGCGTGCGGATCCACTCGTCGCTCGTGGCGACGCGCTGCGCGAGCTCGTCGTTGGTCAGGATCCGTTCCGGAAGATACCGGCCCGTGCCGGCGATGCGGCTATGCATGCGCGCGGAGCGGTCCTGGATCGCCATCGTTCGACGGGTCGCACGTGGGGCATTTCGGCGATCCGCTGCGCGATCTTGTCGAGCACGCCGTGCTCGACTTCGGCGGCGGCGCGCCGCAGCGCGTTGCGCGAACGCGAACGCGTCGGCGCCGCCGTGGCTCTTGACGACGACGCCTTTCAATCCGACCAGCGTCGCGCCGTTGTAGCGGCGCGGGTCGATGCGGCGCTTGAACGACATCAGCACCGGATACACGACAGCGGCCGCGGCGCGCGTCAGCAGGTTGCGCGTGAATTCCGTCTTCAGGAACTCGTAGAGCATGTGCGCGAGGCCTTCGGACGTCTTCAGCATGACGTTGCCGACGAAGCCGTCGCAGACGACGACGTCGGTCGTGCCCATGTAGATGTCGTCGCCTTCGACGTTGCCGTAGAAATTGAGTGTCGACGCCTTCAGGAGCTCCGCCGCCTGCTTGACGACGTCGTTGCCCTTGATGTCCTCTTCGCCGATGTTGAGCAGTCCGACCGTCGGGCGCTCGATGCCGTCGACGGCAGAGACCAGCGCGCTGCCCATCGCGGCGAACTGCACAGGTTGCTCGGCGGTGCAGTTGACGTTGGCGCCGAGGTCGAGCACCAGCGTGTCGCCGGTCTTGGTCGGCAATTGCGACGCGATCGCGGGACGGTCGATGCCGGGCAGCGTCTTCAGCACGAAGCGCGCGATCGCCATCAGCGCGCCGGTATTGCCGGCCGAAACGCACGCGTGCGCCGTGCCGTCCTTGACGAGGTTGATCGCGACGCGCATCGACGAATCCTTCTTCTTGCGCAACGCGTCGGCCGGCGGCTCGTCCATGTCGACGACTTCGGTGGCCGCGCGGATCGTGATGCGATCGCGCAGATGCGGGCGCGCCTTCGCCAGCGCCGCCTCGAGCGGCGCCGACATTCCGACGAGCACGACGCGCGCATGCGGCACCGCCTCGAGGAAATGCGAAGCAGGCGGGAACGGTGACGGGCGGACCGTGATCGCCGCCCATCGCATCGACGGCTACGGTAACGGACATCGAGTCGAAGGTGATGGCGCCGCCGCTAGCGCAGCGGCATCAGGACGCGAGCTGCAAGAACCCGGACAGGATCGCATCGCCGCGCGATTGTACGCGCGCGCGACAAGGACGCGTCGCGGCGAGCAAACGGTGAGCCGGCGCCTGGCGCGCCACCGCCGATCACTCGTCCGCTTTGGTCTTGACGACCTTCTTGCCGCGGTAGTACCCGCTCGGGCTGATGTGGTGCCGCAGATGGACCTCGCCGCTGACCGGCTCCACGGCCAGCGGCGGTTTCGCCATGAAATCGTGCGCACGGTGCATGCCGCGCTTCGCCGGCGACTTCTTGTTCTGCTGAACTGCCATCATGCTCTCCTGTTTGTCATGGGTCTGTTCACCCTGCATACGCAGGTGCGAAACGCCCTAAGTTCTGCACGCGCCTTCCGGATGACGTGGCGCGAACGGCAACGCCAGCACCAGCTCGTCCTCGACCAGCGTCAGCGGTTCCATCGGCGTTCCCGCCAGCACCACTTCGCTGTTGCTGTCGGCGTCGAGCACCGCGAGCTCGCGCTCGTCGCGCGCAAGCAGCAGTTCCGTTCGCTGGTCGATCGGCCACTCGAAATCGTCGAGGCAGCGCTGGCACGTGAGCGGGCACTGAACCATCGAGCGCGATCGACAATGCCGGGCGACCCGCATGCATCGGCCGTTCCCTCGATCCGCCATGCGACCGTCGCCGGCCCTTCGGCCAGCAGATCGTCGACCCGCGGAAGCTGATGCGCGTCCACGCTACCTTCGACGACGCCATGTTCGCGAGCCAGCCGGAACGCATCCAGCCTGGGCCCAGAATGCTCGTTGCGAACCGCCATGGCGGTCGTCCCGACCCGGGCGCCGAATGCCGCGCCGAATTGCCGCATATCGGCGCTCGCACCGGCCGGCGAAAAACGTAGAATCATACCGCCTCGTGCGGCGACTGTCAAAAAATGTCAGGAAAAACAAAGAAGAACGCGGCGAGGACGCTCGTGCTCGCGTCGACGTCCCGCTACCGCAAGGCGCTGCTCGAGCGGCTGGGTATCCCGTTCGAGATTGCGGCGCCGGACATCGACGAAGCGCCGCTGGCCGGCGAGTCGCCCGCAGCCACCGCATGCCGGCTGGCCGAGGCGAAGGCGCGCGCCGTCGCGTCGCGCTACACAGAGGCGCTCGTCATCGGCTCCGACCAGGTCGCGGATGCCGGCGGCACGGCCATCAGCAAGCCCGGCGACCATTCCGGCGCCGTCGCGCAACTGGAGGCGCTGTCGGGTCGCACGATCGTGTTTCACACGGCCATTGCGCTGGTGGATGCTGCGAGCAGGCGCTGCCAATTGCGGCTGGTCGACGTGCGGAGCACGTTTCGCACGCTGTCGCCGACGGCGATCGAACAGTACTTGCGCCGCGAACAGCCCTACGACTGCGCGGGAGCCGTCAAGTCGGAGGCGCTCGGCATCGCGCTGTTCGAGCGGATCGAAAGCGACGATCCGACCGCGTTGATCGGCTTGCCGCTGATCGCGCTGATCGACCTGCTGCACGACGAAGGCGTCGACGTGCTGGATTCGGATGCGCAATCGCGCCCATCACCCTCGCCCGCTACCGTTCGGCCGGCAGCGGCGGCCCGCACCGCGCCTGAGGAGCGCCGGTGGCCGAAGCGGGTGCGCTCTATCTCGTTCCGAATCTGCTCGGCGCTGTTCCGCCGGCGAACGTGCTGCCCGCGCGCACGATCGACATCGCCCGCAATCTCGCGCACTGGGTCGTCGAGACGCCGAAGGCGGCGCGCGCATTCCTGAAATCGCTCGACGTCGTGCGCCCGATCGCGGAGCTCGGCGATTTCAGCCCTGTCCCAGGCGCCCGCGCGCCGGCGAAATCGACGCCGCGCTCGGCGCCCTGCGGGCCGGGCACGATGTGGGGCTGCTGTCCGATGCCGGCTGTCCGGGCGTCGCCGATCCGGGCGCGGTCGCTCGTCGCTGCCGCGCATGCGGCGAACATCCGCGTCGTGCCGCTCGTCGGTCCGTCGGCCATCCTGCTCGCGCTGATGGCGTCCGGCATGAACGGCCAGCAGTTCGCGTTCCACGGCTACCTGCCGGTCAAGCCCGATGCGCGCGCCGATGCGCTGCGCACGCTCGAGCAGCGCTCGCGCGCCGAGTCGCGCACCGAGCTCTTCATCGAGACGCCTTATCGCAATGCCGCGATGCTCGGTGCGATGGCGAGCGCGCTGAAGCCCGCAACGCGCGTATGCGTCGCCGCCGACCTGACGCTGACCACCGAAACGATCGAATGTCGAACGGCCGCCCGATGGCGCGAGGAGGACCACGCGCGCTTCGACAAGCGTCCGGCGATTTTCCTGCTGCAGGCGTAGGCGGCGGTACGAGGAGCTCGGTCACGCGGTAGCCGGCCCCACGGAAACCGGAGGGCGCCGTCGTGCGCGCCGCGACCCGGCTACGGCGTCGCTTCTTCGTCCGGCCAGTCCTTGATGTAGCTCTTGAGCATCCGGTTCTCGAAGCTCTGCTCTTCGTAGACTGCCTTCGCCACGTCGTGGAAGGAAACCACGCCCTGCAGCGTCGTCCCGTCCATCACGGGAACGTAGCGCGCGTGGCGCTCGAGCATCGCCCGTCGCAACTCCATGACGTCGAGACCGGGTGCCGCGGTGAGCGGACTCGCGTTCGTAGATGTCGGCGACGGCAGCCTCGCCCAGCGACCCGCGGCGCTCGGCCAGCGCCTGCAGCACTTCGGCGAACGTGAGCATGCCCGCCAGGCGACCGTGGTCCATGACGACCAGCGATCCGATGTCATGCTGCGCCATCACTTCGACCGCTTCGAGCACCGAACGCTCGGGCGGCGTCGTGAAGAGCGTGTGGCCCTTGATCCGCAGGATTTCACTGACCAGCATGGCTCTTTCCATTCGCATCGGACAGGAGCGACCAGCGTACTACCGGAGCGACAGGGATGGCAACCGACATGGCGCAGCGGGAAGAACGACCCGGCAGCTGCCTGGGATGGCGCTCTGCCGCGCTTGCGGCTGCGGCGCACTTTCCCGATACTAGACCCCACGGCCCGAAGCGCGCCTCATTGGGTCGTCTGGAAAACTTGCCCGTCGATGCGCAAGAGTGCAAGATGGCGCGCCATCCGGCTTGAAGACCGGATCCTGATCTTCGAAGCAATCCACCTGGAGGAGAACACATGGATGAAACCACGAAGCTGACGCCGGCCACGCCGGAGCCCGAGCCGACGCGCCGCCGCCTGTTGAAAACGGCGGGCGCCGCTGCCGCGGGAACCGCCGCCATCGTCGGAGCGCCTTTCATTCGCAACGCCGCCGCCGCCGAGACGATGACGTGGAAGGTCCAGACGTCGTGGCCGGCGGGCGTCGGCTTGCAGACGTTCAAGACCTGGTGCGGAACGATCAAGGAAAAGACCGGCGGCGAGCTCGAGTTCAAGCCGTTCGCGGCCAAGGAAGTCGTCGGCGACTTCGAGCTGCTCGACGGCGTGCAAAAACGGCGTGCTGGAGGCGATGAACTCGTTCACCGTGTACTGGGTCGGCAAGATGCCGGCGACCGCATTCCTGTCGCTCCTACCTGATGGGCCTGCGCTACCCGCACGAGTGGGACATCTTCTTCTACAGCAAGGGCGGGCTGCCAGCTGGCGCGCGAGATCTTCGCCAAGCAGGGGCTGTACTACGTCAACCGCATCCACCACGGCCCGAACATCATCCACTCGAAGAAGCCGATCCGCACCGATCGAGGACTTCAAGGGCCTGAAGCTGCGCGTTCCGGGCGGCATGATCGCCGAAGGCTTCGCGGCGATCGGCGCGCAAGACGACGCTGCTGCCGGGCGGCGAGGTGTTCTCCGCGCTGGAGAAGGGCACCGTCGACGCGGCCGACTACACCGGTCCCGCGGTCAACTGGGACCTGGGCTTCCAGCAGGTCACCAAGTACATCTGGATGGGACCGCCGGGCCTGGAGTCGATCTACCAGCCGGTCGACCTGATGGACTTCGTCGTCCGCATGGACGTCTGGAACAAGCTGTCGCCCAAGATGAAGGAGTGGGTCGACGACGAGATCCAGGTCTATTCCAACGATGCACTTCGCCGCGATCCAGAAGGCCGACATGGAGGCGTGGGGCAAGTTCGTCAAGGCCGGCACCCAGATCAACCGCCTGCCCGCCGAGGACCTGCCGAAGTTCCAGAAGGTCGCCGTGCCGATCTGGTTCAAGTGGGCGAACAAGGACAAGGACGCGGCGCGGGTCTTCAAGCTTCAGCTCGACATCATGGAGTCGCCGACCTGCGGCTACGTGACGCCCGACATGTACAAGGGCCTGAAGCTCGACGTCTGAGCCACGGTTGCCGGCCCGATGTCGGCCGGCGTTGCATGCGAGCGGAGGCGCTCGCCGGCGCGCCTCCGTTCGCCGTTCAACCGTGTCGACGCAGCGTCCATGCCCTCAACTGAATTTCGTCCTGCCGCACTGGCTCTACTGGGCCGGGCTGCTGGTCTTTCCGCTGATCGCGATGTACCTCGTGCGCGCGCCAGCGCCGGCGCAAGCCGCGCCGCGCGGGCCCTCGCTGTTCATCGCCTATCTGTTCTGGCTCACGGCCGGGCTTTCTCGGCATGCATCGTTTCTACCTGCGCAGCGCGTGGGGCTTCGTCTTCATTCCGGTCTTCCTCGTCGATCCTCTACTGCAACGACGAGGTGCGCGACGTCCGCGACGACACTTCGCGCACGTTCGCCGCGCTCGAGCACGCGCAGCACGGTCGTCGACACCAGCCGACGCGCCGACGCGCCGACGCGGCGCCGGAGGCGATCGCCGCCTATCGAGCGCGCAGCAGGCCGAGCTCGAGACCGCCAAGCGCGAGTACGACGTCGCGAAGGCCGTCACCGACCACTGGCGTGTCAGCATGGCCGCTGGCTGCGCGATCGTGCTGGCCGTGATGCTGCTGGTCGACGCCGTGCTGCTGCCCGGCCTCGTGCGCAGGCGGCGCGCGCATGGAAGCGCGCGCATCCCGACGCGGAGGTCGCCACGCCGAGGCGCCGCGATCGTCGCCGCCGGTCGGGACCGCGCGAGGACCCGACGCTGCACATCCATACGCGCTTCACCGACTGCATCGAGTGGATGAACGTCAGGGTCGGCGAGTACGTCGCGTACTGGGCGGTGATCGCGGTGTTCGTCTACTACTACGAGGTGCTCGCGCGCTACGTCTTCAACTCGCCGACCAACTGGGTGCACGAGAGCATGTTCCTCATGTTCGGCATGCAGTACATGCTGTGCGGGCGCCTACGCCTACCGCGAGGACCAGCACGTGCGCGTCGACGTCCTCTATTCGCAAGCTTCTCGCCGCGCGGCAAGGCGATCTGCCGACATCGTCACGTCGGTCTTCTTCTTCATCTTCATCGGCACGATGCTCTGACCGGCTGCGCGCTTCGCGCTGGACGCCATCAGCTTCGGCGAGCATCTCGTTCACCGAATGGGGCATCCAGTACTGGCCGGTCAAGCTCGACGATCCCGATCGGCGCCGCGCTGCTGCTGCTGCAGGGCATCTCCAAGCTGATCAAGGACATCCTGATCATCTCGCGGCAGGGGAGCCTGAGCCATGGGCCTCGAGATCGGCATCGCATGGCTCTCCCTGCTGCTGTTCGGCGTCGCTGGTGCCTGCTGCTGATGCTCGGCCTGCCGATGGCGTTCTGCACCGGCAGCCTTGCCATGATCTTCCTGTACGTGTTCGGCAACGGCGGCGATCCTGAACATGATGCCGTCGCGCATCTTTCCGTTCATGACGGACTACCAGCTCTCCGCCGTGCCGCTGTTCATCTTCATGGCGGCGATGCTGGAGAAGGCCGGCATCATCGAGGAGCTGTTCGACGTCATCTACAAGTGGCTCGGGCGCGCTGAAGGGCGGCCTGGCGTCGGCGACGGTGGTGGCCTGCACGATGCTCGCGGCGATGGTCGGCGTCGTCGGCGCCACCGAGGTCACGATGGGCATGATCGCGCTGCCGGCGATGCTGCGGCGCGACTACGAGCCGAAGCTCGCCTGCGGCTCGCTGCTGGCCGGCGGCACGCTCGGCATCCTGATCCCGCCGTCGGTGATGGCGATCGTCTACGCGGTCGTCGCGCAGCAATCGCTCGGCGAACTGCTGATCGGCTCGGTGTTTCCCGGGCTTCCTGCTCTCCGGGCTGTACGTCGCGTACATCACGATCCGCTGCTACATCAACCCGGCGCTCGGGCCGGCGCTGCCCGTCGAAGAGCGCGTCAGCATGCGCGAGAAGCTGCGCCTGCTGCGCAACACCATCACGCCGGTGCTGCTGATCGTCCTGGTGCTCGGCGTGATCTTCCTCGGCATCGCGACGCCGGTCGAGGCGGCGGGCATCGGCACGCTTCGGCGCCTTCGCCGTCTGCGCGCTGCATCGCCGGCTCAACTGGATCGCGATCCACGAAGCGGCCATGGCGACGCTCAAGGCGACCGCGATGGTGATGTGGATCTTCTTCGGCGCGACGATGTTCGTCGGCTTCTTCATCGTCAAGGGCGGCCAGACGTTCGTCACCGGGCTGATCCTCGGCACCGGCCTGCGGCCCCTACGGCATCCTGTTCCTGATGATGGTCGTGCTGTTGGTCCTCGGGATGTTCCTCGACTGGGTCGGGCATCCTGCTGCTGACCGTGCCGATCTTCCTGCCGATCATGATCAGCCTGCCGTTCGGCGGCGTGTTCGGCATCCCGGGCGTCGCGCCCGACCAGGTTGCGCTCTGGTACGGCGTCATCTTCATGGTCAACATGCAGATGGCGTTCCTGAGCCCGCCGTTCGGCTATTCGCTGTTCTACCTGAAGAGCGTCGCGCCGCCGGAGATCTCGATGGCGATGATCTTCCGCGCGGCGATGCCCTTCATCGGTCTGCAAGCGCTCGGGCTCGCGCTCTGCATCATCTTTCCGCAGATCATCCTGTGGCTGCCGAGCGTGCTGTACCAGGGCACGAAGTAAGAAGGGAAATGGGGTCGGAGTTGTTTTTCCGGGGACAACGTTCTGCGCAATCGCGCGACCCCGCCGGGAAAAACAACTCCGACCCCATTTCCTGAACAAGTCGTCTCTTTGACCTACTTTTGCTCCCGGCGCTCGCGCAGCGCCTGCGCAAGCGTGCCGGCGTCGACGTATTCGAGCTCGCCGCCCACGGGCACGCCGCGCGCGAGCCGTGTCACGCGCAATTCGCGCGCGGCGAGCAACTCGCCGAGGTAATGCGCGGTGGCTTCGCCTTCATTCGTGAAGTTGGTCGCGAGGATCACTTCGCGCACGATGCCGTCCGTCGCGCGCTGCAACAGGCGCTCGAGCCGGATCTCCTTCGGCCCGATGCCGTCGAGCGGCGACAGGCGGCCCATCAGCACGAAGTAGAGTCCCGAATACGCCTGCGTCTGCTCGACCATCAGCAGATCGGCCGGCGTTTCGACGACGCAAAGCTGCGTCGCGTCGCGCTTCGCCGATTGGCATAGCGCACAGAGCGCACCTTCGGTGAACGTGTTGCATCGCTCGCAGTGCTGGATCGCACGCGTCGCGGCGACCAGCGCCTGCGCGAGATGCAGCGCGCCGTCGCGGTCGTGCTGCAACAGGTGCAGCGCCATCCGTTGCGCGGCCTTCGGCCCGACACCAGGCAGGCAGCGCAATGCGCGCGACAACTCGTCGAGGCTGGACAGCGGCTCGCTGCGCGTGCCGCCGCGAGAGCGTCGCATCGCGCGCGTTCATCGCGCTGACCGCGACGTCGTTCGACGCCGGCTCAGAACGGCAGCTTGAATCCCGGCGGCAGCGGCATGCCGGCCGTCAGGCCGCCCATCTTTTCCTGCGTCGTGGCCTCGGCGCGGCGCACCGCATCGTTGAACGCGGCCGCGACGAGGTCTTCCAGCATGTCCTTGTCTTCGCCGAGCAGCGACGGATCGATCGAGACGCGCTTGACGTCGTGACGGCACGTCATCACGATCTTCACCAGGCCGGCGCCGGACTGGCCTTCGACCTCGGTGCGCGCGAGCTCTTCCTGCGCGCGCTGCATGTTCTCCTGCATCTGCTGCGCCTGCTTCATCAGGCCGGCCAGCTGGTTCTTCATCATGACGGTTCCTGGTTTCGGGATGGGTTTGCGTTGGCAAGCGGCACGATGGTTTCGGGACGCACCGTCGCACTGAAGCGCTCGACGAGTTCGCGGACGAAGGGCTCGTTGCGAAAGGCGGCCTCGCCCTCGCGCTTTCGCCTGCGCGCGCTGGCGGCGCTCGATCGCCGGCGAGCGAGCCGTCGCTGCTGTCGCCGATTTCGAACGCAAGCAGCCACTTGCGGCCGGTGGCTCCGCTCGAGCGCCACCTTCAGCTTGTCGGCGTACGCCTTGTCGGCCAGGTGCTTGTGCGTGGCGGGGATTGCCAGCGACAGCGCGTTGCCGCTGATCGACTTCAGCTCCGACTGCGCGGCAAGCTGCGCCGCCATGCCGGTGAGCTTCAGGCCGGCGACGAACGACGGCCATTCGGCGGTGGTCTCGGGCAGCGACTGCAACGGTTCAGCGCGTGTTGCAGGCAGCGACGGCAGCGCCTCGGTGCGCGGTTGCGGCACCACGCGCAACGGCGTGTCCAGCGACGCGTCGAACGACTTCACCGAGCGACGTACCGGCTCGCGCACCGGCGGTTGCGCCGCACCCGGCGCGGCTGCGTCGCTGGAATCCGACGTATCCGGTCCGACGCGCGTCGTCGAAGGAGCCTGCGTTGCCGGCTCGAATGCCAGCAGGCGCAGCAGCGTCATCGAAAAGCCGGTCGCCTCGTCGGGTGCGAGCGCCAGATCGGCGCGGCCCTGCGCGCAGATCTGGTAGGCGAGCTGCACGGACTCGGGCGGAAACCGGGACGCGTATGCCGCGATCCGCTCGGCCTCGTCGCGCGGTCGGCGCGCCCGGCACGGCCTGGACGACGGCAATCCGATGGAAAAGCGACGCCAGCTCATCCAGCGCCGACGCAAACGCCTGCCCCGACGCCGCCAGCGCATCGGCTTCGGCGAGCAGCGCCGGACCGTCCGCAGCCAATAGCGCATCGACGATGCGATAACAGATAATCGCGGTCGACGACGCCGAGCATCGTGCGCACGCCGGTTTCCCGCACCTCGCCGCCGCCATAGGCGATCGCCTGGTCGAGCAGCGAAAGCGCGTCGCGCAGCGAGCCCTGTGCGGCGCGCGGCCAGCTGCGGCAGCGCCGCGGCGTCGTAAGCGATCGCTTCCGCATCGAGGATGTGCGCGAGCCGCTCGGCGATCGCGGCGCGCGGCAGCGGCTTCAGGTTGAACTGCAGGCAGCGCGACAGCACGGTCACCGGAATCTTCTGCGGGTCGGTCGTCGCGAGCACGAACTTGACGTGCTCGGGCGGCTCCTCGAGCGTCTTCAGCATCGAGTTGAACGCGCCCTTCGGACAGCATGTGCACTTCGTCGATCAGGTACACCTTGTAGCGCCCGACCGTCGGCGCGTAGCGCGCGTTGTCGAGGATCTCGCGCATGTTGTCGACGCCGGTGTTCGACGCCGCATCGAGCTCGAGCAGGTCGACGAAGCGGCCGGCGTCGATGTCGCGGCACGCCGCGCACACGCCGCACGGCGTGGCGGAGACGCCCGTTTCGCAGTTGAGGCTCTTGGCGAGGATCCGCGCGAGCGTCGTCTTGCCGACGCCGCGCGTGCCGGTCAGCAGATACGCGTGGTGCAGGCGGCCGCGGGTCAGCGCGTTGGTCAGCGCCGTGACGACGTGCTCCTGCCCGACGAGTTCGCCAAACGCGCGGGGCCGCCACTTGCGGGCCAGTACTTGGTAGCTCATCGGGACGTCGGGCATGAAGCGGGGTGGCGAGCCGTTCCCCCGGCACTTGCAGAGAATCGCTGTGGCTGCTTCCTTCCGGACCTGACCAGGTTCACGACCGTGCAATGCGGGGCGACCCGCCGTTGATCGGGGCGCAACTTCCGCGAACCGCCATTATAACGGGGAACCGGGCCAATCCAGCGGCGAACCGGGGCGAACCGTCCGGCCGAACCATCGGTCGATCCGCCAGTCGATCGTCGACCGGACCCGCCGAGCGTCGGACAAGGCGCCGTGAGCGGCCCCGGCGACGGGCCAGGCGGTCGATAGCCATGATCGGCCAAGGGTTATAATGCGGCCGTCGCCGGTGACGCGGTGCCGCGTCCGCGACTACCTTGTGGAGTTTTCGCAGCCCGTGGCAAGGCTGCGCCAACGTACGGCGGCACGAGAATCGCCGCAAACCTTCGAAGACGCACCCGGTGACGGGGGCGATGGAGTGTCATGCGCGATCGAGCGTTTGCCCGTTTCAGCAATCTGTGCCGGCGATCCGCCATCGGGCTCGCCGGACTCGCGCTGCTGACGTTCGGCGGCTGCGAACGGGCGCCACCCCAGGCGCCGCCTCCCAAGCCGGGCATCAACGTCGTCGTCCGGCCTGGTCCATCGACGTGGTTCACCGGGCCGAATGGCGAGTCGACCGGCTTCGATCACGATCTCCTCACCCGTTTCGCCCGCGAGCGTGGCGTCGCGCTGAACGTCACGTTTGCCGATGGCGCCGCGGCGCTCGCTGACCAAGATCGGCAAGGGTGAGGCGCAACTCGGCGCCGGTGGCCTGTTCCAGGCGGCCTCCGCAACCACCCCGACTACCGATGCTGACGGCGGACCGGCGCTCGCCTGGAGCAGCGGGTATCACGCGGTCGAACCGGTGCTGATCTACAACCGTGACGGTTATCGGCCACGGCGCTGGGCGGACCTCGAAGGACGCGACCGTCGCCTACCCTGCCCACACCGGACTCGACGCCCCGCTTGCCGCCGCGCGCCTCGCGCATCCCGAGGTGCACGTGGCAGGCCGTCGATGTCGCATCGGCGGACGCGTTGATTGCGCAGGTCGCCGACGGCACGATCAGACTACGCGGTCGTCGCGTCGAGCGACGCCGCGATCGCCCGCAACATCTATCTCGATTTCGACGTCGCGTTCGCCGCCGGGCCGCGACGCGAATTCGCCTGGGCGGTCGCAGCGGGATATCCGGAACTGCGCGACGCGCTCGACGCGTTCTTCGCGCGGCTGCGCCAGGACGGCACGCTCGCGCGCCTGGCCGACCGCTATTTCGCGCACGCCCGGAGCAGGTCGAGCGAATCGACGCCGGCGTATTCCAGGAGCGCATCCGCACGGCGTTGCCCGAATGGCGCAAGACGTTCGTCGAAGCGCAGGCGAAAAGCGGCATCGAATGGCGCCTGCTCGCCGCGGTCGCGTACCAGGAATCGCAATGGGATCCGATCGCGACCAGCGAAACCGGCGTGCGCGGCCTGATGCAGCTGACCGAGGAAACCGCGCGCCATCTCGGCGTCGTCGACCGCCTCGACGCGCAGGCAATCGGCGATCGGCGCGGCCCGATACCTCGCCGACCTGAAGCGCAAGCTGCCGGCGCGCATCGCCGAGCCGGACCGGACGTGGCTCGCGCTCGCCGCGTTCAACATCGGCATCGCTCACCTCGAGGACGCGCGGATCCTCGCGCAGCGGCAAAAGCTGAATCCCGACCTGTGGAGCGACGTGCGCAAGGTGTTGCCGCTGCTCGCCGAGCCCGAGTACTACATCACCGCCAAGTACGGCTACGCCCGCGGCGGCATGCCGGTCGCCTTCGTCGGGCGTGTTCGCGGTTATTACGACATCCTGTTGCGCACCGAAGCCGCGCAGCAGCCGCGGTTGCAGGCCGGACTGGCGCTGCGCTGAGCGCGCGTCGCACGCGTCGACCGCAAGCGGCGCGAAGGCTGCGCACGCCCGATCGCCTACCATAGCGGCATGTCCGGTCGCGCGCTTCGAACGTTCGTCATCTCGCTGCTGGCCGTTGTCGCGTTCGCGGCGCACGCGCAGGACAGCGTCTTCATCGAGGAGCTGACGTCGACCGAGCTGCAGGCGCTGGTGCGCGCGGGCAAGACGACCGCGCTCGTTCCGATCGGCGGCACCGAGCAGAACGGCCCGCACATCGTCGCTCGGCAAGCACAACGTGCGGGTCAAGGCGCTGACCAAGACGATCGCCGTCGCGCTCGGCAACGCGCTTGTCGCGCCGGTCATCGCATACGTGCCGGAAGGCAACGTCGATCCGCCGTCGTCGCACATGCGCTTTCCCGGCACGATGACCGTCCCCGCGGCGACGTTCGAAAGCGTGCTCGAGTATGCGGCGCGAAGCCTTCGCGCAAGCGGTTTCCGCGACATCGTGTTCATCGGCGACCACGGCGGCTATCAGCGCAGCGAGCAGGCCGTCGCGCAGCGACTCAACCGCGAATGGCGACATACGCCGCCCGTGCGCGTGCACGCGCTCGTCGACTACTATCGCGCCACGGAAACGCGAATATCGCGCAGGCGCTGAAGGCGCGCGGCTATACCGACGCCGAAATCGGCACGCACGCCGGCCTTGCGGACACGTCGCTCGCGCTGGCCGTCGATCCGCGCCTCGTGCGCTCGGCCGAGCTCGCATCGTCCAACGACGCTCGACGCCGCGCACGGCGTGTACGGCGATCCGCGCCGCGCCAGCGCCGAGCTCGGCACGATCGGCGTCGATGCGATCGTGCGCCGAATCGGTGGCGGCGATCCGGCAGGCAGTTGCGCATCGATAGCGACGCGTCGACATACCCATTCTCCAAACCATCAGGATTTCCGTGAAGTCAACGATCGTTGTCGCATCGCTCGCGCTGCTGCTTGGCGTTTCGGTTGCGCACGAAGTCGGTGCGCAAGCGGCCACCGCTCAACGGCCCGCCGTGCAACCGCCGCCCCCGCAATCGGGCACCGGGCAGCCCGGGACCGTCCCGTGTCGGCGGCTAGCGTATCGACGGTGCCCGGCATGCCGCCGGTCGTCGATCGCGCGAACCTGTACAGCGAGACGACGGCAGGCCGCCTGAGCGCCGCGGTGCGCGGCGCGCTGCCGCGCGTGTACGTGCCGAACGTCGAGTCCAACGACGTCTACGTGATCGATCCCGGCGACGCTCAAGGTCGTCGATCGATTCAAGGTCGGCATCAACCCGCAGCACGTCGTTCCGTCGTGGGACCTGCACGACGCTGTGGGTGGCGAACAACGCCGAAGGCCGCACCGACGGCAGCCTGACGCCGATCGATCCCGCGACCGGCAAGCCGGGCAAGCCGATCGCCGTCGACGATCCCGTACAACATGTATTTCACGCCGGACGGACGCTCGGCGATCGTCGTCGCCGAAGCGTACAAGCGGCTCGATTTCCGCGATCCGAAGACGATGGCGCTGCAATCGTCGCTCGACGACGCCCGAATGCGCGCGGCATCAACCACGCCGATTTCTCGATCGACGGCCGCTACGCGATCTTCACGTGCGAGTTCGCGAAGGGCCTCGCGAAGATCGACTTCGTCGACCGCAAGGTCGTCGGCTACCTGAAGCTGTCGAAGGGCGGCATGCCGCAGGACATCCGGATCAGTCCGGACGGCAAGGTGTTCTACGTCGCCGACATGATGGCCGACGGCGTGTTCGTCGTCGACGGCGAAACGTTCAGGGAGATCGGCTTCATCGCGACCGGCAAGGGAACGCACGGGCTCTATCCGAGTCGCGACGGACGCAAGCTCTACGTCACCAATCGCGGCTCGAACAGGATCCACGGACCCGCGCGCGGCAAGGGCAGCGTGTCGGTCGTCGACTTCGCGACGCGCAAGGTGGACGTCGACGTGGCCGATTCCCGGCGGCGGCAGTCCCGACATGGGCAACGTCAGCGCCGACGGCAAGCAGCTGTGGCTGTCCGGCCGCTACGACAACGTCGTCTACGTGTTCGACACGACGAGCGGCGCAGTGCAGACGATTCCGGTCGGCAAGGAGCCGCACGGCCTCACGGTCTGGCCGCAGCCCGGCCGCTATTCGCTCGGGCACACCGGCAACATGCGCTGATCGACAGCGCTCCGCCCGGGATTTACGCCATGCTCGGCGAGCGGGCGAGTGTGATCATCCTGCCTCCTTACGCGTTGCGCGACGACTGCTCAAGCGTCGCGACGATGACCTCCTGTCCGTTCATGTACGGCCGCAGCGCGGCGGGAATCTCGATCGAGCCGTCGGCGCGCTGGTAGTTCTCCATCACCGCGACGAGCGTGCGCCCGACGGCGAGCCCGGAGCCGTTCAGCGTGTGCACGAGCTCCGGCTTGCCCTGCGCGTTGCGAAAGCGCGCCTGCATCCGCCGCGCCTGGAACGCCTCGCAGTTCGAGCACGACGAGATCTCGCGGTACGCGTTCTGCCCCGGCAGCCACACTTCGAGGTCGTAGGTCTTCGCGGCTGCGAAGCCGATGTCGCCGGTGCAAAGCGCCACCACCCGGTAGGGCAACTCGAGCTTGCTGCAGGATCGCTTCGGCGTGCCCGGTCAGCGCTTCGAGCGCGGCGTAGGAATCGTCCGGACGGACGATCTGCACCAGCTCGACCTTGTCGAACTGGTGCTGGCGGATCATCCCGCGCGTGTCCTTGCCGTAGCTGCCCGCTTCGGAGCGGAAGCACGGCGTGTGCGCGGTAAGCTTGATCGGCAGCGCATCGGCGGCGAGGATCTCGTCGCGCACCGAATTGGTCAGCGTGATCTCGGACGTCGAGATCAGGTAGAGCGAAGCATCGGCTTCGGCGCCCTGCCCCGCCTTTGCTCACCGAGAACATGTCGGCTTCGAATTTCGGCAGCTGCGTCGTGCCGACCAGCGTCGTCCGCATTGACGATGTAGGGCGTGTAGCACTCGGTGTAGCCATGCTCGCGCGTATGCGTGTCGAGCATGAACTGCGCGAGCGCGCGATGCAGTCGCGCGAGATCGCCGCGCAGGAACGTGAAGCGCGCGCCGGACAGCTTCGCCGCCGTCGCGAAATCGAGCAGCCCGAGCGCTTCGCCGAGATCGGTGTGATCGCTTGACCGGAAAGTCGAACGCGCGCGGCGTGCCCCAGCGGCGCACTTCGACGTTGTCGTCGGCCGAACGGCCCACCGGCGTCGACGGATGCGTGAGGTTCGGCAGCTCGAGCAGGAAATCGCGCAGCTTCGTCTGCACGTTCTCGAGCTCGCGCTCGAGACTCTTGTGCTCGTCGCCGATGCCGGCGACTTCGCGCAGCAGCGGCGCCGCGTCCTCGCCGCTTGCCCTTCGCGATGCCGATCTGCTTGCGTCAGCGCGTTGCGCTTCGCCTGCAGCTCCTGCGTGCGCGTCTGGATGCTCTTGCGCTCGCCCTCGAGCGCTTCGAAACGCGCGGCGTCGAGCGCCACGCCGCGCTTCGCCAGCGCAGCGGTGACGCCCGGCAAATCGTTGCGCAAGACGTTGATGTCGAGCATCGAACGATTCTAGCAGAGCGTTTTCACTCGTCCTCTTCCGGGCGGCGCGTCGCTTGCCACCTGTCGCTTCGTCCCGCGCGCGCAGCGCGCGCAGCCTGTCGCGCGATGCGCGCTTCGAGCCCGCGCTCGGTCGGCTCGATAGAACGTCGACGTCGGGCATGTCGTCGGGCAGATAACGCTCGCCCGCCGCGTACGCGTCCGCCTCGTCGTGCGCGTAGCGATAGCCCTTGCCGTAGCCGAGTCCCTTCATCAGCCGCGTCGGCGCATTGCGCAGGCGCAGCGGCACCGGCCGCGAGCCGTCCTCGCCGATGAACGCGCGCGCGGCGCCGTACGCCGTGTAGACCGCGTTGCTTTTCGGCGCGCACGCGAGGTAGAGCACGCATTGCGCGAGCGCGAGCTCGCCTTCCGGCGAGCCGAGGCGCTCGTAGGTCGCGACGGCATCGAGCGCCTGCGTCAGCGCGCGCGGATCGGCAAGGCCGATGTCCTCGCTCGCCATCCGGATCAGCCGCCGGCCGACGTAGAGCGGATCGGCGCCGCCGTCGAGCATCCGGCACATCCAGTAGAGCGACGCATCGGGGTCCGAGCCGCGCACCGCCTTGTGCAGCGCCGAGATCTGGTCGTAGAACGCGTCGCCGCCCTTGTCGAAGCGGCGCAGGCTGCGCGCGATCGTCTGCCTCGACGAACGCGACGTCGATCGTCGTCGTTCCGCGCCTCGCCCGCTGCGGTCGCAAGCTGCTCGACGAGATTGATGAGCCGCCGCCCATCGCCGTCGGCGTAACCGATCAGCGCGTCGCGCGCGGCCTCGTCGACGATCGACGTTGCGGCAGCGCCGCGGCCGCCGCGCGCGTCGAGCAACTGCGCGAGCTCCGGCGGCGACAACGGATTGAGCACGTAAACCGCGGCGCGCGACAGCAGCGCGCTGTTCACTTCGAACGACGGGTTCTCGGTCGTCGCGCCGATGAACGTCAGCAGCCCGCGCTCGACGAACGGCAGGAACGCGTCCTGCTGCGCCTTGTTGAAGCGATGGACTTCGTCGACGAACAGGATCGTTGCGCGGCCGTATTGTCGCGCGCGTAGCTCGGCGCGCGCGACCGCGTCGCGGATGTCCTTGACGCCGGCGAGCACCGCCGAAATGCGCGACGAAGTCGGCGTTGAACGCATCCGCCATCAGCCGCGCGAGCGTCGTCTTGCCGACGCCCGGCGGACCCCACAGGATCATCGAATGCGGCTTGCCGGCCGCGAACGCAACGGCGAGCGGCTTGCCGGGCGCGAGCAGGTGGCGCTGGCCGATCACCTCGTCGATCGTCTTCGGACGCAGGCGTTCGGCGAGCGGCGTCAACGGGCCCGCGGCCGGATCTTTCGAGAAGAGATCGGTCATGATGATGCGGCCCCGCTTGTATGATTCCCCACGCTTGCGGCTGCGCCGCTGCGCTGAAGCCCGACCTCGCGATCGCATCGCAACTGGGTTCGCGGATCCGGGCGTGGATGGACCGAATCGAAGCGCTTCCCCATTTCATGGCGACCTATCCGCCGCATTGGAAACAAGCGCCCGCCTGACGGTCAGCAAGCGCCCCGAGCCGGCGCAACGACCCTTCAACCGGGACGCATCGCTCCATTCAATATTCGTCGGCTCGTGTCGGCTGGCTCGAGCGGGCCCCTGCCTATTGTCCGACAATGTCGGCGCCTTTTGGCGGCGTGAACTGAAAAGCGTCGGCGGCAAGCCTGGGATTGCGCCGCACGTCGCTGAACGTCAATTCGGTTGTCTGTCCGAATGCGTCCGTCAGCTCCATGCGTCGCGGCAGATTGTCGACGAAGCCCAGCCGGATTCGCGTGAACTGGGATTCGGCCGCCTTGGGCGTTGCGTTGACGTACTCCACCCCGTCGCCCTCGCCGCCCGCGACGAGCGTGAAATTCTTCTCGAGCGCGTTGTCGCCGGCGAGCAACGCGGCCGGCGTCGCGCCCAAGGCCGCGTCGAGCTTGCGCACGATCACCTGGTTCAGGTCGCGATCGTAGACCCACACCTTTGCGCCGTCGCCGACGATCAACTGGTCGAACGGCTTGTCGTAGCTCCAGCGGAACTTGCCGGGCCGCTGGAATGCAAATGTATCCGGATGTCGTCTGCGTCGTGCGGCGGTCCTTGTTGACGACACTCTGCCGAAACGATCCTTCCGCCGTCTGCGTACCTTCGAGAAACGCGTGCAGCTGGTCGAGCCCGGATGCGCCGGCTGCGGACGCGACGAGCGCCGCCGCGCACGCGAGCCGGCGCCAGCCACGACGAACGTGCCCGTGCCGGACCGCGTTCAGGTTTGGAAGCGCTCATCGTGTCGCACCCTGCTCGGTGCCGGGAATGTTCGCATGACAGTTTCCGATCGGGTCGAGCACGACATAGGTGTGCGTCAGGCCGCCCCAATCGTGACGCGCATCACGCAACCGGTATTGGTGAAAATAGATGCGCCACGAATCCATTGCATATTCGGGAACGACGTCGCAACCGCTGACAAACGTCGTCGGGCCGCAAAACTCCGCAGGCAGGAGCGCGCGCGCACGCTCGACCGCCTGGGATTCGTTCAGCACCGCGCCGTTCGAACCACGGTCCCGCGGACAGAACCGCGGCCCCTCGCGATAGACCTCGACGGGCCCCGCCAGCGCGAGCGACGACGCCAACGCGGAGCGTCAGTACGCCGGCGCAGCGCGCTCACGCGTCGGCCTCCTTGTACCGACCAGCACACCGTCCATCGAGCGTCGGCCTCCCCGCGATCGCGCGCGGCCGCCCCCTTCGGGCCTCGGCTCGGCTAGCGCCTCGCCCCGCGCGCTCACGCGTCCTTGCCCGCCGGAACCAGCACCTCGCGGTTGCCGTTGGTCTGCATCGGCGACACCAGGCCGGCGCGCTCCATCTGCTCGATCAGCCGCGCGGCGCGGTTGTAGCCGATGCGCAGATGCCGCTGCACGAGCGAGATCGACGGCCGGCGCGTCTTCAGCACGACTGCCACCGCCTGGTCGTACATCGGATCGGCTTCGGCGTCGCCGCCCTCGACGCCAGCACGCCTTCCTCGCCGTCGCCAGCGGCAACGCCGCCCTCGAGGATGCCTTCGATGTACTGCGGCTCGCCCTGCGCCTTCAGGTGCTCGACGACGCGATGCACTTCGGCATCGGACACGAACGCGCCGTGCACGCGCAGCGGATAGCCCGGTCCCCGGCGGCAGGTAGAGCATGTCGCCCTGCCCGAGCAGCGCTTCGGCGCCCATCTGGTCGAGGATCGTGCGCGAGTCGATCTTGCTCGCCACCTGGAACGCGATGCGCGACGGAATGTTCGCCTTGATGAGGCCGGTGATCACGTCGACCGACGGCCGCTGCGTCGCGAGGATCAGGTGAATGCCCGCGGCGCGCGCCTTTTGCGCGATGCGCGCGATCAGCTCCTCGATCTTCTTCCCGGTGACCATCATCAGGTCGGCGAGCTCGTCGACGACGACGACGATCAGCGGCATTTCCTCCAGCGGCTCGGGCGCCTCCGGCGTCAGCGTGAACGGATTGCCGAGCGGCTTGCCCGTCTTCTTCGCGTCGACGACCTTCTGGTTGTAGCCGGCGAGGTTGCGCACGCCGAGCTGCGACATCAGCTTGTAGCGGCGCTCCATTTCGCCGACGCACCAGTTGAGCGCGTTCGGCGCGAGCTTCATGTCGGTGACGACCGGCGCCAGCAGGTGCGGGATGCCTTCGTAGACCGACAGCTCGAGCATCTTCGGATCGATCAGGATCAGCCGCACCTGCCGCGGCTCCGCCTTGTACAGCAGCGACAGGATCATCGCGTTGACCGCAACCGACTTGCCCGATCCGGTCGTGCCCGCGACCAGCAGGTGCGGCATGCGCGCGAGGTCGGCGATCGCCGGCTTGCCCGCGATGTCCTTGCCGAGCGCAAGCGTCAGCGTGCCCGGCGCGTCGTTGTACGTCGTCGACGACGAGGATCTCGACGAGCTTCACGATCTGCCGCTTCGGATTGGGAAGCTCGAGCGCCATGCACGACTTGCCGGGAATCGTCTCGACGACGCGAATCGACACGACCGACAGCGCGCGCGCCAGGTCCTTCACCAGGTTGACGATCTGCGCGCCCTTGACGCCGACGGCCGGCTCGATCTCGTAGCGCGTGATCACCGGGCCGGGATACGCCGCCAGCACCTTGCGCCGCGACGCCGAAGTCGGCGAGCTTGCGCTCGATCAGGCGCGACGTGAACTCGAGCGTTTCGGCGCTGACCGTCTCCGTGCGCCGGCGGCGCGTCCTCGAGCAGCGACAGCGGCGGCAGCGGCGAATCGGGCATGTCGGTGAACAGCGGCCGCTGCTTCTCGCGCGTCACGCGCTCCGATTTCGGGACGGCGGTCACCGCGGGCACGACGACGAACGGCTCGCGCGTCGACGTCGTCTTCGCGCACGTGCTCGATCGCCAGCTCGCGCTCCGCGCGTGCTGCATCGCCGATGCGGCGATCCAGCGCTTCCTCGCGCCGCCGGCGCACGCGCGCGATCAGCGCCTCGACGCCCGCGCCGATCCGCTCCATCACGCGCAGCCACGAAACGCCGAAAAGCAGCGACGAATCCGACGGCGAACAGCGCGAGCAGCAGCAGCGTCGCGCCGTTGAAGCCGACGCCGCGCGCGAGGCTCTGCCCGATCGCATCGCCGAGCGCGCCGCCGGGCGCGAGCGGCAGCGTCGGCGGGCAAGCTGCCAAAGCGGATGCGCCTCGAGTGCGGCGCTCGACGAGCAGCACCAGCGCGAAACCCGACGGCGCCGAGCGCGAACGGATGATCGCTTGCGTGCTCCGGATGCACGATGCGGCGATAGCCGGCGACGACCAGCACGACGCCGCCGACGACCCACCACCACGCCGAGAACGCCGAACAGGTAGAGCAGCAGATCGGAGAGCCACGCGCCGACGACGCCGCCGCGGTTGGCGATCGGCGCGCCGGTCCCGGAGAACGACCAGCCGGGATCGCGCTGTCGAATAGGTGCGAGGATCAGCGCGAGGTACAGGAACGCCGGCGACGACGAGCAGCCACCACGATTCGCGCAGCAGGCGCGCAAAGCGCGGCGAAAGCTCGCGCTCGGGCAGCCGCGGCGCGTCGTCGCGCATTTCCGTTTTGCTATTAAAAACATGGGATTGCCGCTAGAACTTCATGATACCGCATTATACACAGCGGCGAGTCGCCGCGCGCAAGTCCCGAACGGGGCATGTGACGGCATTGCGCTTGGCAGCAACGCGTCGCGTCCCCACTTGCTACGCATCGGCCTGCTAAGATTTCGCGCTTTTGCGTCGACGAGAATGCCATGTCCTGCGAAGCACGCCCGCCTGTTGATCCTCGGCTCCGGCCCCGCCGGTTACACGGCGGCAGTATACGCCGCGCGCGCGAATCTTCAGCCCGGTGCTGATCACCGGTCTCGCGCAGGGCGGCCAGCTGATGACGACCACCGACGTCGACAACTGGCCGGCCGACGCCGACGGCGTGCAGGGCCCCGACCTGATGGCGCGCTTCCAGAAGCATGCCGAGCGCTTCGAGACCGAGCTGATCTTCGACCACATCCACACGCGTCGACCTCGACGCGCGGCCGTTCCGGCTCGTCGGCGACAACGGCGACTACACGTGCGACGCGCTGATCATCGCGACCGGCGCGTCGGCGCGCTACCTCGGGCCTGCCTTCCGAGCAGGCGTACATGGGCAAGGGCGTATCCGCGTGCGCGACCTGCGACGGCTTCTTCTACAAGGGCCAGGACGTCGTCGTCGTCGGCGGCGGCAATACGGCCGTCGAGGAAGCGCTGTACCTGTCGAACATCGCGCGCAACGTCACGGTGATCCACCGGCGCGACAGGTTCCGCGCCGAGGCGATCCTCATCGACCGGCTGATGGCGAAGACGGGCGACGGCGGCAACATTCGCGTGCTCTGGAACCACGTCGTCGACGAAGTGCTCGGCGACGACTACCGGCGTCACCGGCGTCCGCGTCACGGACGTGCACAGCGGCGCACCGCAGGACCTCGCCGTGCATGGCGTGTTCATCGCCATCGGCCACACGCCGAACACGCAGATCTTCGAGGGCCAGCTCGACATGGCGGGCGGCTACATCCGGGTCAAGGGCGGATCCGAAGGCAACGCGACGGCGACGAGCGTGCCGGGCGTGTTCGCGGCCGGCGACGTCGCCGATCACGTCTATCGCCAGGCGGTGACATCGGCGGGCACCGGTTGCATGGCCGCGCTCGACGCTGAAGCGTTCCTCGAAACGATGTCCACCGTGCCGGCGCCGCTTGCGACCGGCGTGCCCAGCGCCGCAAGCACCGCGCCCATCGTCTAGGCCATCCGGGCATGGCCAAGCTCACCGACCTGAAGGCGCTGGTCGACGCCGCGCGAGGCAACGGCGCCGCTTCAAGCGCGTCCGCTCCCGCGCCGCCGAAGCGTCCGGCGCGCCGCGCCCGCGGCCGTAGCCGCGGTCACGAAACCATCGCGTTGCCCGACGCCACGTCGCCGCCGCGAAGCACGCCGACGGCGACATCGACATCGCGCACGCGTTCGCCGACGTCACGCGCCTGCCGCCGCGCAACCGCGCCGCCTCCACGCGACCCCGCCCCGCGGCGGTCGCGCGCCTTGCGCATGGAAGACGAGCGCGACGCGCTCGAAATGTCGAAATACGGCGTCGAGCCGTCACCGCACAGCTGGGACATCGGACAGGAGCTCGAAGCGCGAGCAGACGTTCCTGCGGCGCGGGCTCGGCACCGACATCCTCGTCAAGCTGCGACGCGGGCATTGGGTGGTCCAGAGCGTGCTCGATCTGCACGGGATGAACACCGACGAGGCGCACGACGCGCTCGCCGATTTCCTGCTCGAAGCGCGCAACCAGCGGTCTGCGCTGCGTGCGCGTCATTCACGGCAAGGGACTGACGTCGCCCAACCGCGAGCCGGTGCTGAAAGGCAAGGTGCGCCGCTGGCTGTCGCAATGGGACGACGTGCTCGCGTATTGCGAGGCCGCGCGCCACGCGGGCGGCAGCGGCGCCGTCGTCGTGCTGTTGCGCGGGCGCTGATTCACCCAGCCCCTCAGGCTTGCCGATTGATCGCCGGCGCGCGATCCGGTGAGCCGTTGCAAAACCCCGCCGAGCGCGCGATCCGGTGAGCCGTTGCAAGGCTCCGCCGATCGCACCTCGCACGCGAACTGACGCTCGCGTTTCTCCGCGAATCGTCAATCCCCTTCAGGCGGGCGGCGTGTCGTCCACGTGCAGGTGTTCGGCGAACACCGCCTCGAGGCGGGGAATCGAATAAGGCTTGATGAGCGGGATGGCGCCGCTGTCGGTCACGTCATCGATTGCATCCGGAAAGCCGGTCGCGAGAACGATGGGCAAACCCGGTCTTCGCTCGCGCGCGAGCCGCGCGAGTGCAATGCCACTCGACTTGGGCATGACGACGTCCGAGAACACCAGGTCGACGTGCGCGCCCGAGTCGAGTATCGACAGCGCGTCGTCGCATGAGCTCGCCTTGAGCACGCTGCAACCGAACGACTCCACGACCATCGTCGCGAGCTCGAGGTTATCGGGGTCGTCATCGACGACCAGTACGACGAACCCCCGCATGGACTGCGCTTCGTGCATTGTTGGCTTTCCCAAGTCGCGCGTCGGCACTACGATGACCGCGTCGCCCGTCGAGAATTTTACGGCAATCGCGTTGTTGTTGTGCGGAATCGCAACGAAGGCAGTTGGACGCACGTTCAAGCGCAACTGTCACGCCGCGCAGCGCCACTGCGCGACGTCCACACGGCCCGTTGTCGTTAACTCCGCGCGTCGTGCGCAGCGCCGACCAGGGTGCGGTGACTCAGTGCGGGCAACTTCGCGCGAACATCCGCCATGCGCGCGGAGTCGACGTCCCCGGCGACGAAGCCCTCGCCCTCCGGCCGAACCGCGACGACCTCGCCCCATGGATCGACCAGCATCGAATGGCCCCACGTCCGGCGGCCGCCCGGATGCGTGCCGGTTTGCGCGGCGGCAAGGACATAGCACTGGTTCTCGATCGCTCGCGCGCGGAGCAGCGTTTCCCAATGGGCCTCACCGGTTCGCGCCGTGAACGCCGCAGGCACGACAATCAGCGTCACGTCGCCCAGCGCGCGATAGAGCTCCGGGAATCGCAACGTCGTAGCAGATCGACAGCCCGACGCGCCCGTGCGGTGTGGCGAAGCTGGTCGGCGCGTCGCCGGCGACGATCGTCTTCGCCTCGTCGTAGTCCTCGTCGCCGTGCGTGAAACGAAACAGGTGGATCTTGTCGTAGCGCGCGACGCGCTCGCCGTCGGGACCGTACACGAGCAGCGTCTGCCGGGCGCGCGCCGGATCGCCGCAAGCGATCGGCACGCTGCCTCCGATCAGGTATAGCCGGTGCCTTCGCGCCGTACGCGCGAGGAACGCCTGCTGGGGACCTTCGCCGTCCGCGCTCCTGCGCCGCGAGCTTGTCGCGCGCTCGCAGTCCCATCAGGCCGAAGTTTTCCGGCAGCAGCACGAGTGCGGCACCGTCGCGCGCGGCCGCCTCCGACCAGGCGCTCCGCCGCGCGCAGGTTCTCCGCCACGTCGGCGCCCGAGGTCATCTGGATGGCGGCGACACGAAGCCGTTCCGGTGTCGTGACATTCATCGGTTGCTCGCCTTTCGTTGCAGCGGTCGGCAGGCTCATCGCACCGGTCGTCGACCCGACTGGGCTGCGGTGGAGGCGGCTGGCGCCCGTGCGCGTCGACGACGGGATCATCCCAGCTGCCCGTCACCGCGTATTCGTAACTGAAGAGCTGGTCGAACGGATTGTTCAGCATCTTCTGCGCGAGCAGCGTCACCCGCGCCGACCGCGGCGCCGATCAGCGGATTGGCGATGAACAGCGCGGCCGCGCCGGCCGAAACGCCCGATGACAACGATGGTTGCACCCGCACCTTCAATTGCTGCGTCTCGCTGCGCGATGTCGACGTCGCCGGCGATGTTGACGGCTGCCGCCGGACCGATCGAGGCGGAAGTCGTCGGTATGCATGACGCCGTTCTGCATGCTGCACGTCGGCTGCGATCGTGTCGAACGCGAATCCTTCGCTGAAGACGTCGCGGAAATCGAGCGATATCCGGCGCGGCAACGCTTGCAGCGACAGCACGCCAAGCAGGCGTCCCGACGCCCGGATCCACCTTCGTGAATTGTCCCGCGCCCGAGCGAAGCTTGAAATTGCCCGAGAGCGTCGGATAGTCGAAATCGCTCGGCGCGCCGTCCCACGAAAGCTGTCCGTCGATCTTCGTCGGTGCGCCCTTGACGGCGTTGGGCCAGCCGAAGCGACCGAGGAATGTCGCCCGCCTCCTTCACGTCGACCGCGACGTCGAGCCGTGTCTGCGAGCGGCTCGCCCGCGTTGCGCCATGACCCTTCCGCGTCGATGCGTCCGACGTCGTTCACCAGCGTCAGCTTCCTGATCTGCCAATCGGCGCCCGACGGCTGCGCGAGCAGCTCGAGCTTGCCGAGCGTGCGATCCTTCGATTGCAGCGAGTCGGCGACGATATCGACCTCCGGCCAGCGATTGGCGGCGCCCGACATCGGCCGGCAACGGTCCGCTCGTCGAGGCGCTCGTCGCAATGTCCCCGGGCGGGCGTCGCTCAGGCGCGAAAGCCGCGCGACGATCCGGCGCATTCGGCTGCGTCGCCGTCGCGCCGCGCCACACGGCCGTGCCCGCGAGCTCGGCGCCATCGAGCGTCAGCCGCCAATCGGCACCCTGCCGTCGCGCGGTCGATTTGAGCCGGGTGAACTTGCGACCGAGCGCGTCGAGCGACGCCCGCCGTCAGGTCGACGCCATTCAGCGGCAAGCAGCATCCGAGGCGCCGGCGCCGGGCGCCGCACCCGCCGGCCCGCAAGTCGAGCGCAAGCCAATCGTCGAGGTTGAGCGCTGCGACATCTCCGCGGACCCAGAGACCCGGCTGCTCGGCGTCCGCGGTTTCGCTCGCGGCCTTGCCGAGCAGCACCAGCGCTCGATCGATCGCGGATCGTTGCGCGCCGATTTGCCGATGCAACAGCAATCGGGCGGTGGAACCATAGCTCGACCACGATCCGATCCTCGTTCGCGCGCGGCGTCGCGCCGCTCGATGCGCAACGCGGACTTGTCGGTCGTCGCCTTGCGAAACGGAGCGGGCAGATCGATGGCCGCGCCCTGCAGCGACGACTCGACCGTCCACCCGATTTGCCGCTCGCGCGCATCGAGCGTCAGCTGCCAGTCCGTGATCCCGCTCACCCGGTCGCAACAGCGGAACATCGTATTCGCGGCGGACGAGCTGCACGTCGGCGGTTCCGGCGCCGGTGATTCGCACGCGGCCTCGCTTCGCTCGCGACCTGCAGCTTGAGCGGCCCGCCGAACGCTTCCGCGGCCAGGTCGTCGGCGCGCAACTGGCGCTCGGTGAACGCAAGCGTGCCGTTGACCGCGGCCAGCGGCGGCACGCCCGCGAGCCGGATCGCGTTCGACGCGAACCGGTATTGGCCGTTGATCGTCACCGCCGCCAGGTCGTGCAACGGCAGATCGAACTTGAGCGCGAGCCGGCCATCGCCGGTCAGCGGTCGCGCCGTCGCGCGACGTGGCCGATCCATTCGGCAATCGGCGTGCGCGCGACGAACGTCAGGAACTCGCTCGTCGGTCCTGCTGGCCGTGCCATCGATCTGCAGCACCGAGTGCGGATCGTGCACGTCGGCGATCTCGGCGCGCGTCGCGCCGATCTGCGCGCCGAGTACGCGGCCGGCCGAGGCGGCGATGACGAGCCGCGCGCCATCGATGCGCACGTCGCCCGCGATATCGGTGATCGCCGGCCAGTTGTCGGCGTAGTCGAGCGTCGCGTCGTGCGCCTTCGCCGCGAACGCGAAACTGGCCGCCCTTTGCCGGACGCGAACGGAAACTGCGCGAGGTCGCCGACGAGCGTGAGCTTCGCATCGCTCGACGTACCCTTGACGAGCGCCCGGCGCAGCCAGTCGCGCACCGCCGGCTCCGGCAGCAGCGGGCAGATAGCGATGCGCGCCGCCGAGATCGGCGCGCGTCAGTTGCGCTTTCACGTCGATCATCGCCCGGACCACGCTGAATGCGAGCGCCACGTTCCGCTGGTGGTGCCGGAAAGATCGGCGTTGGCGAACGCGACATCCTTCAATTGCACCTGCGTCGCATCGCCCGTCGTGCTGCCAACCGATGTCGCCGCTCAGACGGTCGAAGGCGATCGGCTCCGCGAACCATCTCGGCAACGCAAGCGCCGCCGCCTCGCTCGCAATCCGAATCCGCCCGTTGCCGTTCGCTCGCGTCGATGCTGCCGGAAAGATTCGTCGCGCCGGGCATCGCCGTCGTGCGCCGCAATGCCGAGGTTGCGGAAACTCGGCTTTCACCGAGTAGCGGGTCGGCGCTTCGACGTCGCCGCTCCATTCGATGGCGCCGTCCTGCAGCGTTCCGCTGGCATCGTAGCGGGCGATGTCGCGCCGCAGCGCTTCGGGGAACGGCAAATGCGGCGCAATGGCGACCAGCGGGCGCAGCTCCAGTTCGCTGAAGCCGATGCTGCCGCCGGTCGCTGCAGCGTCACCGCGCAGTTGCGAGCATGAGCGTGAAATCGGTCGGCGCCAGACGCGTGCCATCCGGCAGCGCGAACGTCAACTGCTGCGCGGTCATCTGCGGTGCGCGCACCAACTGTGCTTCCACGCGGCGCGGCCCGCAACGTGCGCGAGCGACAGCGGCGCAAGCCCGTCGCCGAGCGTTGCGCGCACGTCCTCGAGCTCGACGTCGGCCGTGACGTCGACCGGCTGCGACGCCGCAAAATCGACCCAGACGCGCAGCGCGCCCTTGCCGCTCTCGACCGGTACCGGAAGAGGCAGCCACTCGCGCCACGCGGCCACGTCGGCGTAGTCGAGCCGCAGGTACAGCTTGCCCTTCAGATCGAGCCAGTCGCCGAGCGAATCACCGATCACATCGGCACGCAGATCGAGCGGCGCGGCGAGCTCGGGCGGAGGCACGCCCGTCAGGCCGGCATGATGACGGCCGAAGCGCTGCTCCAGCCGGAACTCGACATGATCGAGCAACAGTTGCGGCGCACGGCGATACTCGTCGTTCCAGGCGACCAGCGCATCGCGCACGACGACTTGCGGCTGGCGCATCAGCCAATCGGCGAACGCGGAATCGTCCGCGGTCGATTCGGCCTCGCGCTCGATGCCGCCGACGTGCAGGCGGCCCGCCGTGTCCCGGCGCAACGACAGCCGCGGGCCTTCGATCAGCAGTTCCTTGAGCCGCAGGTCGAGCAGCGGCAACGACGTCCAGGCGATCAGCAGGTCGACGCGCGGCAGCTCGAGCAGCAGCGCGTCGTCGCTCGCGCGTCGCGTACGCGAAACCCGCGAATCGACAGCTTCGGATTCCAGCCATCCCAGCCGGTGATCGATTGCGTCGATCTCGACCGGCTGGCCGATCCGCGTCCGACGAGCCATTGCGCGATCTCGCCGCGCCGTGCCTCGAGTTGCGGGAAGACGACCAGCCGAATCGCAAGCAATAGCGCGCAGAACGCGCCGAGCAGGATGACCGCCGACATCGCAGCGAGCCGCAGGACGCGGTTCGCTCGGGACGATGTCGACGACGTCGCAGGCATAATGAAGGTGCTCTATGAACGATTGTAGCGGAAGCGCTCGTCACGAACTGCGGCGGCATCCGCTTCACCGGCATCTTCTTTCCGCCCGATGATGGACCTCGACCGCGCACTCGCGTTCAGCCGCTATGCCGATCGTGCGCTCATCGTAGCGCCCTCGCTTCGTGTCGAGCTCGAAGCGACGCTCGACGCACCGTTCGACTGGACGGACAGCGCGGCGGCGCTCGACGCAGCGCGTCGCCGACGGCAATGCGCCGGCGCTTGCCGAAACGTTGCGGTCGCTGCGGCGACGCGTATTCCTGCATACGCTGGCGCGGGACCTGACCGGGCGCGCGACGCTGGTGGAAGTCGTCCAGACGATCAGCACGCTTGCCGAACGCGCGCTGCGCGCGGCGATCACGGTGCACGCGCAGCGTGCTGGCCGGCGTCCACGGCTTGCCGATCGGCGAGGAAACCGGAAGCGCCGCAGCAGCTGATCGTCATCGCGATGGGCAAGCTCGGCGGCGGCGAGCTCAACGTCTCGTCGGACATCGACCTCGTCTTCGTCTATCCCGAGGAAGGCGAGACCGACGGCGCCGCAGTCCATCTCCAATCGCGAGTTCTTCGATCGGCTCGGCCGGCGGCGTGATCGCGGCGATCTCGCACGTCGACGGCAGACGGCTACGTGTTTCGCGTCGACATGCGGCTGCGCCCCTATGGCGACAGCGGACCGCTGACCGCCTCGTTCGCCGCACTCGAGCAATACCTGGTGACGCAGGGGCGCGCGTGGGAGCGTTATGCCTGGCTGAAGGCGCGGCCGCTGACCGGCGGGCGGCACGACGAGCTCGCCGCGCTCGATCACGCCGTTCGTCTATCGCAAGTATCTCGATTACGACGCTTACGAGGGGCTGCGCGGCATCCACCGGCAGATCCGCGAGCAGGAGAAGCGCAAGGACTACGCGCAGGACATCAAGCTCGGCGCCGGCGGCATTCGCGAAATCGAGTTCGTCGTGCAGGCGCTGCAGATCGTGCGCGGCGGCCGCGAGCCGGCGCTGCGAATTCGCGGAACGCTGCCCGCATTCGATGCGCTGGCCGCGCGCGGAGCCATCGCGCCGCATGCAGCGGGCGTGCTGCGCGACGGTTACGCCTTCCTGCGCGCGCTCGAGCACCGGCTGCAGTATCGCGACGACCGGCAAACGCAGATCGTGCCCGTCGATGCGACCGAGCGGGCCTCGCTCGCCGAGGCGATGGGATTCGTCGCGAGCGACGGCGTTCGATGCGCGCCTGCGCGAGCATCGCGGCGACATCGCGCGGCAGTTCAATGCCGTGTTCGATGCGCCTTCCGACCGATGCGGCCGCGCACCGAAAGCGACGATCGGTACAGCGCGCTGTGGGACGACCCGCAGGCCGAACCCGAGACGCTCGCGTGCCTCTCGAATGCCGGATTCGACGAGCCGGCCGAGCTCGTGCAGACGCTGGCGCGCATCCGCGTCAAAGCCGCCGCTACCTGCAATTGCCGGCGCTGTCGCGGGAGCGGTTCGACCGGCTGGTGCCGCGACTGCTCGCGCGTCGCCGCCGAGCACCGCAGCGTCGGTGCATCGCCCAACGTGGTCGTAAAGCGGCTGCTCGGACCTGCTCGAGGCAGTCAGCGGACGCAGCGCCTATCTCGCCCTGCTGATCGAGCATCCGCCGCTGCTGCCGCGGCTCGCGCAACTGATGGGCGCGTCCGCGTGGGCGGCCGACTACCTGACGCGCCGCCCGCTGCTGCTCGACGAGCTGCTCGACGCGCGCGTGCTGCTGGCCGAACCCGACTGGCAGGCCTGGCGCATGGAGCTCGACCGCCTGCTCGCGCTGCATGCGCGACGACGCGGAAGCGGCAATGGACGCGCTGCGCCATTTCCAGCACGCGCAGACGTTTCGCCTGCTCGCGCAGGATCTCGCCGGACAGATGACGATCGAGCGGCTGGCGGATCATCTGTCCGCGCTGGCCGACACGATACTCGACGCGACGCTCGCGCGCTGCTGGAAGCAGTTGCGCAGGCCCGACGCGCCTCGCCGCCGCGCTTCGCGATCATCGGCTACGGCAAACTCGGCGGCAAGGAGCTCGGCTACGCGTCCGATCTGGACCTCGTGTTCCTGTACGACGACGACGGACGCGGCCGGCGATGCGACGCCGGAGCTGTATGCGCGGCTCGCGCAGCGGATCAACACGTGGCTCACCAGCGCGACCGGCGCCGGACGCCTGTACGAAACGGATCTGCGGCTGCGCCCCGACGGCGCCGCGGGACTGCTCGTGTCGAGCGTCACGGCGTTCGCGGCGCTATCAGCGCGAGCAGGCATGGACGTGGGAGCACCAGGCGCTGACGCGCGCCCGCTTCGTCGCCGGCGATGCGCGGCATCGGCGACGCGTTCGAAGCGACGCGCGAAGCGGTGTTGCGCCTTCCGCGCGATCCGGCGAAGCTCGCAGCCGATGTCGTCGACATGCGCAGCGCGAATGGCGGCCGAGCACGCCAATCGCACGGCGCTCTTCGACCTCAAGCACGACGCCGGCGGCATGGTCGACATCGAGTTCGCCGTGCAGTATCATCGTGCTCGCGCATGCGCACGCCCATCGCGCAACTGACGCGCAACGCCGGCAACATCGCGCTTGCTGCAGATGGCCGCGGACGCGCGGCTGCTCGCGCCGGTACTTGCCGCGCAGCGCTGCGGATGCCTATCGCGATTATCGGCGGCTGCAGCACCAGATCCGGCTGACCGGCGCCCCGCATGCGCGCGTCGACCCGGCGCCGCAGGCTGTCACGACGTGACGTGGTCGACGCGCTGTGGACCGCCGTGCTCGGCGCGCCGCGCGAGCGACGGCGTGCGGCCACCTGATCCCACCGGGCACGCACCTCGGCGGGCCCCACGGCCCGGTTGGTCTCGATGCCGCTCATCGGGTGCGCTGAGAGCAGCCTGCTAAAATCGCGCGTTTCGTGGAAACAAGGGACAAGACGCCATGTCGATGGCCGACCGCGACGGCTGGATCTGGTACGACGGCAAGATGGTGCCGTGGCGCGATGCGACGACGCACGTGCTGACGCACACGCTGCACTACGGCATGGGCGTCTTCGAAGGCGTACGCTGCTACAAGACGGCGTCGGGTCCCGCGATCTTCCGCCTGCGCGACCATACCGACCGGCTGTTCCGCTCGGCGCGCATCTTCGGCATGAAGATTCCGTTCACCGTCGACGAGCTGATCGAGGCGCAGCGCGCCTGCGTGCGGGACAACAAGCTCGAGTCGTGCTATATCCGCCCGATCGCGTTCTACGGCTCGCGTCGCGATGGGTGTGGCGGCGAAGTCGAATCCGGTGCTCGTCGCGATCGCCGCATGGCCGTGGGGCGCGTATCTCGGCGCCGACGGGCTGGAAAAGGGCATTCGCGTCAAGACGTCGTCGTACACGCATCATCATCCGAACATCACGATGTGCGGCGCGAAGGCCGTCTGCAACTACGCGGTGTCGATCCTCGCCAACCAGGAAGCGACGCACGACGGCTACGAGGAGGCGATGCTGCTCGACCCGCAGGGCTACGTCTGCCAGGGCTCGGGCGAGAACGTGTTCCTCGTCCGCGACGGCAAGCTGCACACGCCCGATCTGTCCGGCGGCGCGCTCGCGGGCATCACGCGCGACACGATCATCCGGTTCGCGAGCGAGCTCGGCATTCCGGTCGTCGAGCGGCGCATCACGCGCGACGAGTTCTACATCGCCGACGAAGCGTTCTTCACCGGCACCGCCGCCGAAGTGACGCCGATCCGCGAATTCGATCACCGGCCGATCGGCGAAGGCCGCCGCGGTCCGGTCACCGCGAAGCTGCAGACGATGTTCTTCGACACGGTGAACGGGCGCGATCCTGCGCATGCCGAATGGCTGACGCGGGTGTGACGATGGCCGAGACTCCGTCGATCGTCCGCCGGTCGCCGTCCACGCCGAGGACCTGCCGGTCTACTGCCCGAACCCCGGCATGCCGCTGTGGAGCTCGCATCCGCGCGTGTTCCTCGACGTCGCGGGCGCCGGCGAAGCGATGTGCCCGTACTGCGGAACGCGCTATCGCCTCGAAGGCGAAGCAAGAGCCGGCCACTGAACCGCGTTGCGCAACGCGCCGGCGTGCCGCCCGCGCGCACCGCATGCCCCTGGCGATCGCGTACTCGTCGTCGCGCCGTCGTGGGTCGGCGACGCGATCCTGTCGGAGCCGCTGGTCGCGACACTCGGCGCGGCCGGCATCGCCGCGCCGATCGATGTCCTCGCGCCGCCGTGGTGCGGGCCCGTGTATGCGCGAATGCGCGGCATCGGTCGCATCATCGACAGCCCGGCGGCGCACGGCCAGCTCGCGTCTGCGCGAACGGCGCACGCTCGGCCTCGCGCTGCGCGCGCGAGCGTTACACGCACGCGTACGTGCTGCCGAACACGTGGAAGTCGGCGCTCGTTCCCTGGTTCGCGCGCATTCCGCGGCGCATCGGCTACAGCGGCGAAGCGCGCTACGGATTGCTGACCGATGCGCGCAGGCTCGATCGGCGGGCGATGCCGCAACTCGTCGACGCGCTACGCGGCGCTGGCCGTGCCGCGCGGCGCGCCGGTCGGCGAGCCGCCGGCGCCGGTGCTCGTCCCCGACGCACGCGAATCGCGACGCCGGCGATGCGAGCGCTCGATCTGTCGCGCGACCGGCCGGTCGCGATCCTGTGTCCCGGCGCCGAGTTCGGCCCGGCGAAGCGCTGGCCCGCCGAGCATTTCGCGACGCTGGCGAAGCGCGCTTGCCGCGCGACGGCCATGCGATCTGGATCGTGGGCTCGCCCAACGACGCGCCGGTGGCCGCGGCGCTCGTCGCAGGCGCTGGGCGTCGGCTGCGCCGGCGCGTGCGCGATCTCACCGGGCGCACCGATCTCGGCACGGCGATCGATCTGATGTCGGTCGCGTCGCTCGTCGTCAGCAACGATTCCGGACTGATGCATGCGGCTGCCGCCGTGCGTGCGCCGCTCGTCGCGCTGTTCGGATCGTCGTCGCCGGTCTACACGCCGCCGCTGTCCGACAACGGCGCGCATCGCGCGCATCGAGATCGCGTGCAGCCCCTGCTTCAAGCGCGAATGCCCGCTCGGGCATTTTCGATGCATGCGCGAACTGTCGCCGGAGTTGGTCTACAATCTGGCGCGCGCACCATCGGTCACCGCACCGCCCGCTCCTTCCCGCTGAGCGCTCACCATGGCCACGGCTCGCACGCCGCCGATCTACACGTCGCCGCAGGACGCCGCGCAGGCGTTCTACCAGGCGTTCGAGGCGCGCGACATCGACGCGATGATGGCGACATGGGCCGAGGACGAGGACATCGTCTGCATTCATCCCGGCGGCATGCGGCATGTCGGCTACGAGTCGGTGCGGCTCAGCTTCGAGCAACTCTTCGCCGGCGAGCACCAGGCTCACGTTCCGGCTCGATCAGGTCGTGATGCTCGAAACGGTCGGACTCGCGATGCAAAGCGCGATCGAGCATCTGCACGCCGGCGAGGAAGGCGCGCGCGGCGCCGCGGTCGCCACCAACGTCTTCATGCGCACGCCGTCCGGATGGCGGATCGTCTGCCACCACGCCTCGCCCGCGCCGCCGATGTACCGACGCGCCAATGGCCGGCCCGCTGCACTGACGCGCAAGCGGGCTTATGACGTGCCGCCGACGGTGAGGCCGTCGATCCTGAGCGTCGGCTGTCCGACGCCCACGGGAACGCTCTGCCCGTCCTTGCCGCACGTGCCGATGCCCGCGTCGAGCGCGAGGTCGTTGCCGACCATCGACACGCGCGTGAGCGCATCCGGGCCGTTGCCGATCAGCGTTGCGCCCTTCACCGGGTACGTGACCTTGCCGTCCTCGATCATCCACGCTTCGGCCGCAGAGAACACGAACTTGCCGCTGGTGATGTCGACCTGTCCGCCGCCGAAGTTCGCCGCGTAGAGGCCGTTCTTCACCGACGCGATGATCTCGGCCGGATCGCGGCTCGCCGGCGAGCATGATCGTGTTCGTCATCCGCGGCATCGGCAGGTGCGCGAACGATTCGCGGCGGCCGTTGCCGGTCGCGCCCGTCTTCATCAGGCCCGCGTTGAGGCGGTCCTGCATGTAGCCACGCAGGATGCCGTCCTCGATCAGCACCGTGCGCTGCGTCGGATTGCCTTCGTCGTCGAGATTGAGCGAGCCGCGCCGCTCGCCGAGCGTGCCGTCGTCGACGACCGTCACGCCCGGTGCCGCAACGCGCTGCCCGACGCGGCCGGAGAACGCGCTCGTTCCCTTGCGGTTGAAGTCGCCTTCGAGGCCGTGACCGATCGCCTCGTGCAGCAGGATGCCCGGCCAGCCGTTGCCGAGCACGACGGTCATGTTGCCGGCCGGCGCTTCGCGCGCCGACGAGGTTGATCAACGCCTGATCGACGGCCTGCTTCGCAAACGTATCGAGATGCGCGTCGGTGAAGTAGCCGTAATCGAGGCGCGCCGCCGCCGCCGGCATAGCCCTGCTCGCGCCGCCCGTGCTCCTCGACGATCACGGTGATCGAAATGCGCACCAGCGGCCGCACGTCGGCGGCGAGCATGCCGTCGCTGCGCGCGATCAGCACCGTCTCGTGCTCGCCGGCGAGCGACGCCATCACCTGCACGACGCGCGGGTCGAGCGCACGTGCGCGGCGCTCGAGCCGCGTCAGCACGTCGACCTTTTCGCGCATCGGCAAGGCTCATGACCGGGTCGGCTGTCGGATAGAGCAGGCGCGTTCGACCGCGCCGGCCGAGCGGCGCGGAAGCCGACTGCCCCTGGCGGCCGATCGCGCGCACCGCGCTGCGCCGCCTCCTCGAGCGCTGCGAGCGAAATGTCGTCGGAATAGGCGAACGCCTGCTTGTCGCCGCTCACCGCGCGCACGCCGACGCCGCGGTCGATGCTGAACGTGCCCGCCTTGACGATGCCCTCCTCGAGGCTCCAGCTCTCGAAGCGCGAATGCTGGAAGTAGAGATCGGCGAAATCGACGTCGTGCGCGTGGATCGACGCCGAGCACGCGCGACACCTTGTCCAGATCGAGATCAGCCGGTGCGAGCAGCAGGCGTTCGGCGTTCGCGATCAGCGGTGCGGGTATGTCGGCGAGCGTGGGATCGGTCACGGAAATCCTTTGGGAAACGGAAAAGCCGCTTGCGCGGCATATCGCAGAAAATGGGGGTCAGCGGCGGGCGCTTCAAGGCGATCGGGCGCAAGCGCACCGCTGCGGGCTGCAATGCGCCGGACGGCGGCTTTCGTCCCATCATACTGCCCGCACTTTGCCGCCGTGTCCAAGATAGGTCGCGGCGACGCGAGGATTCGACGCGAGCTCCGCGCTCGGGCCTTCCAGCGCCAGCTCGCCCGTCTCCAGCACATAGCCATAATCGGCGACCTGCAGCGCCGCGCGCGCATTCTGCTCGACGAGCAGGACGGCGACGCCGGTGGACCGCAGCTTGGCGATGATCGCGAAGATGTCGCGCACGACGAGCGGCGCCAGGCCAAGCGACGGCTCGTCGAGCAGCAGCAGCTTCGGCGCCGCCATCAAGCGCGCGCCCGAGCGCGAGCATCTGGCGCTCGCCGCCCGACAGCGTGCCGGCGAGCTGGTTGCGACGCTCGTCGAGCCGCGGAAACCGCGCATAGACGTCAGCGAGCGAGCCCGGCGCCATCGCGCTCGCGTCGCCGCGCGAATCCGCCCAGCCGCAGGTTGTCGGCGACGCTCATCGACGCGAACAGTTCGCGCTTTTCGGGCACGAGGACGAGACCGCGGCGCACGCGCTCCTCGACGGCCCACGGCGTGGCGGTCTCGCCGAAGCACGCGAATCGTGCCCTGCGCCGGCAGCAGACCCGCGATCGCGGCGAGCAACGTCGTCTTGCCGGCGCCGTTCGGGCCCGATCACGGTGACGATCTTGCCTGGTGCGACGTGCAGCGAAACGTCGCGCACCGCCGAGCACTTTGCCGTAGGCGATCGACACACGATCGACGTCGAGGACGTTCGTCGTCTCGTGCTCATGCCTATACGCCACCCAGGTACGCTTCGAGCACGAGCGGGTCGCGCTGGATGTCCGCGGGCGCTCCTTCGGCCAGCTTCTCGCCGAAGTCCATCACGATCAGCCGGTCGGTCAGTCCCATGACGAATTCCATGTCGTGCTCGACGAGCAGGATCGTCATGCCCTTCGCGCTTGCAGCGCGCGCAGCAGGTCCGCGAGCGCCTGCTTCTCGAGATAGCGCAGGCCCGCCGCGGGCTCGTCGAGCAGCAGCAGCGAAGGATCGGCGGCGAGCGCACGCGCGATCTCGACGATCCGCTGCTTGCCCAGCGGCAGGCTGCCCGCGTCGTCGAACTGATGCTCCGCAAGACCCACGCGCGCGATCTCGCGCGCGGCTGCGGCCTGCGTGCGCGCTTCCTCCTCGCGGTCGAGACGCAACGCCGCGCGCGCGACGCCGGCGCGGCCCCGCAGGTACGCGCCCAGCGCGACGTTGTCGAGCACGCGTCATCTGCGGCAGCAGCTCGCACGTGCTGGAACGTGCGTCCGATGCCGAGGCGCGCGATCTCGGTAAGGCTCGCGCGATCCGATCGATTCGCCGCGGAACACGATCTCGCCCGCGGTCAGCGGCAGCGCGCCGCTGATCAGGGCGAACGTCGTGCTCTTGCCGGCGCCGTTGGGACCGATCAGCCCGAGGATCTCGCCGTCGCGGATGTCGAACGTCAGGTCGTTGACCGCGACGAGCCCGCCGAACTGCTTGCGCGCGCGCTTGCACTTCGAGCAGCGGTCCGATCGCGGCGTGCCGGTCGTTCGCGCGCCGGCAACGGCGGCGCGTCGGGGACCGGCGGCGGCGCTGCGCCGCGGCAGCCAGCGCGCGATCCACGGCCAGACGCCGTTGCGCGCGAACTGCAGCAGCAGGATCATCAGCACGCCGAACACGACGATCTCGAAGTTGCCCGCGCGCCCGAGGATGCCGCGGCAGCACGTCCTGCAGCACCTGCTTCAGCAGCGTGATCAGCGTCGCGCCGATGACCGCGCCCCAGACGCTGCCCGCGCCGCCGACGACCGCCATGAACAGGTACTCGATGCCCTGGTTGATGCCGAACGGCGTCGGATTCACGAAGCGCTGCAGGTGCGCGTAGAGCCAGCCGGAGATGCACGCGAGCAGCGCGGCGTAGACGAACACGACGATCTTGAGCCGCGCGCCGTTCGACGCCGAACGCCTCGGCCATCTCGAGCCCGCCCTTCAGCGCGCGCAATCGCGCGGCCCGGGCCGCGAATCGAGCAGGTTGTGCGTCGCCCACAGCGCGGCGAGCGCGATCACCCAGATCAGGAAGTAGAAGTGCCGCTCGTCCTTGAGCTCGAGGCCGACCGAGCGTCGAGCGCCGGAATGCCGGTCATGCCGGTGTGGCCGCCGAGCAACTCGAGGTTGCCGAACAGGAAGAACAGGCTGATGCCCCAGGCAATCGTCGCGAGCGGCAGGTAGTGGCCCTGCATGCGCAGCGTGATGAAGCCGAGCGCACAGCGCGACGACCAGCGTGATCGCGAGTCCCGCCGGCGAGCGTCAGCCACGGCGACGTGCCGTAGCGCGTCGTCAGGTAGGCGGTCGTGTACGCGCCGAGGCCGACGAACGCCGCCTGGCCGAACGACGTCTGTCCCGCGACGCCGGTCAGCAGCACGAGTCCCAGCGCGACGATGCTGTAGAGCCCGATGTAGTTGCCGAGCGTGACCCAGAACTGCGGCGCGACCAGCGGCATCGCGAAGACCGCGACGACGAACGCAATCGTCGCAAGGCGCCCGCCGGTCAGGCGCATGCGCTCGATCTCAATGCGGTGCCCGCCGCGCTCACTCGTCTTCCTCGTGATGATGCGTCGTCAGGCTGCGCCACAGCAGCACCGGGATGATCAGCGTGAACACGATCACTTCCTTGAACGCGCTCGCCCAGAACGATGAGAACGACTCGAGCAGCCCGACGAGCAGCGCGCCCGCTGCGGCGAGCGGATAGCTGACGAGCCCGCCGATGATCGCGCCGACGAAGCCCTTGAGGCTCACGAGGAAGCCGGAGTCGTAGTAGACGGTCGTGATCGGCCCGATCAGCACGCCGCAGAACGCGCACAAGCAGCGCCGCCAGCGCGAACGTCAGCGCGCCGGCGAAACTCGGCGAGATGCCGCACGAGCCGCGCGCCGACCCGGTTGACGCGCCGTCGCGCGCAGCGCCTTGCCGTAGAGCGTGCGTCCGAAGAACAGGTAGAGCGCGCCGATCAGCACGACGCTCGTCGCCGACGACGAGCAGGCTCTGCGCGCTGAACGTTGACTGCCGCCGACGTGGAACGACGCGCCGGTGAATGCCGGCGTGCGCGATCCTTCGGCGCCGAAGAACCACAGCCCGAGCCCGGTCAGCGCGAAGTGCACGCGCGACCGAGACGATCAGCAGCACGAGCACGCTCGCTTCGGCGATCGGCTGATAGGCGATCCGGTAGAGCAGCGGACCGAGCGCGGTCACGGCCGCGAGCGTCAGCAGCACCTGCACCGGCAACGGCAGCGCGCGCGGCGCGAGCCCACCACACCGCGCGCGGCGATCAGCGAACGGAACGCCGAGCCACAGCGCGAGCCGCCGCGGCAACCGGCGCCGATTCGCCGTCGCGCACGCAGTCGCGATCGTCTCGATCGACGCCGGCGACGACCGCCATGCCGACCAGGAGCCCGACGGTTCCCGGCGGCTTGCCGAGCTGCAGGCCGGCGAGCGTCAGCGTGCCGTAGGCGACGAACTCGCCCGACGGGATCCAGATGACGCGCGTGACCGTGAACACCAGCACCAGCGCGAGCGCGAGCAGCGCGTAGATCGCGCCGTTGGTGACGCCGTCCTGCGTCAAGGAGCGCGGCGATCGAGAGATCCATCGCGGATGCGATGCGCGACCGCCGGCGCGCCCGCGCCGGCCGCGCTCGCGCGCTACTTCGCGAGCATCCACTTGCCGTTCTCGATGCGTGATCATCACGCGCGCCCGGTTGTCGAGCCCGTTGTGGTCCTGCGGGCTCATCGACGAACACGCCGTGGGTCGCCGACGACGTTGCTCGCCTCGAGCGCGTCGCGCAGCGCCGCGCGGAACTCCTTCGTGCCCGGGCTTCGCCTTCTTCAGCGCCTCGGGGATCGCCTGCGACAGCAGCAGGAACGCGATCCCAGGCGTGGCCGCCGAACGTCGTGCGCGAGTCCTTGCCGTACTTCGCTTCGTACTTGCGTGATGTACTCGGCCGCGACCTTCTTGACCGGATTCGAATCGGGCAGCTGCTCGAACACGAGCATCGGGCCGATCGGCAGGAACGTGCCGTTGCCGTCCTTGCCGCACGACGCGCAGGAAGTCGGGATTCGCGACGCCGTGCGTCTGGTAGATCTTGCCCTTGTAGCTGCGCGCGACGAGCTCCTTCTGCGGCGTCGCGCCGGGCGTGCCGGCGGCGCCGATCAGGATCGCGTCCGGATTGGCGGCGACGAGCTTCAGCACCTGCCCGGTCACCGACGCGTCGTTGCGGTTGTATTTCTCCTCGGCGACGACCTTGATGCCTGCCGTCTGCGCCGAGCGCTTGATCTCGCCGAGCCAGCCGTCGCCGTAGGCGTCGGCGAAGCCGATGTAGCCCATCGTCTTCACGCCGTTCGCCTTCATGTGGACGGCGATCGCGTCGGCCATCAGCGAGTCGTTCTGCGGCGTCTTGAACACCCAGCGCGTCTTCGGGTTCGTCGGGATCGACGATGCGCGCCGACGCCGCCATCGAGATCATCGGCGTCTCGGCATCGGCGACGACGTCGACCATCGCCAGCGAATTGGGCGTGATCGTCGAGCCGACGATCACGTCGACCTTGTCCTCGCTGATGAGCTTGCGCGTGTTGGTGACCGCGCGCGTCGTGTCCGACGCGTCGTCGAGCACGATCCAGTTGACCTTCTCGCCGCCGATCGTCGCGGGCAGCAGCTCGATCGTGTTCTTCTCGGGGATGCCGAGCGACGCGGCGGGCCCGGTCGCGGACAGCGTGACGCCGATCGTGATGTCGGCCATGGCCGACGTGCGCGAAGCCCGACAGCGAGCGCCGCTGCGAGCGCGGCATGCAATGACCGTTGGTTCATCCGTATCTCCAGACCGGAAATGGCGCGCGGCGGCTTCGAACCGCCGCGCGCCGGGTTACGAGGTTCAGCGCTTCACGCGAATCGCGGATCTCGCGCAGCAGCAGCACTTCCTCGGGCGGCGCGGCGTCGCGGCGGCCGGCGCTTCGCGCTTCAGCCGGTTGATCTGCTTGACCATCAGGAAGATGATGAACGCGAGGATCATGAAGTTGATCGCGACCGTGATGAAATTGCCGTACGCGAACAGCGGCACGCCGGCCTTCGTGAGCGCCTCGTACGTCATCGGTCCGCTGTAGCCGGCCGGCGGACTCTTCGAGCATGATGAAGTAGTTCGAGAAGTCGAGGCCGCCGAAGATCGCGCCGACGATCGGCATGATGATGTCCTTGACCAGCGAGTCGACGATCTTGCCGAACGCGCCGCCGATGATGACGCCGACGGCGAGATCGACCACGCTGCCCTTGACCGCAAATTCCCGGAACTCGCTCGCGAATGACATCGATTGCCTCCTCTGGCTGGGCTGCGCCAGGGCCCCGGCCTTCGCCGGAGCTTCAGACTCAGACCGCGGCTTCGCCCGATTCGCCGGTACGGATGCGGATGACCTGCTCGACCGCCGTGACGAAGATCTTGCCGTCGCCGATCTTGCCGGTGCGCGCGGCCTTGACGATCGCCTCGATCGCGCGCTCGACCATCGCGTCGGCGAGGATCACCTCGACCTTGACCTTCGGCAGGAAGTCGACGACGTATTCGGCGCCGCGGTAGAGCTCGGTGTGTCCCTTCTGGCGGCCGAATCCCTTGACTTCGGTGACCGTAAGACCGGAAACGCCGACCTCCGACAGCGCCTCGCGCACCTCGTCGAGCTTGAACGGCTTGATGATCGCTTCGATCTTTTTCATCGTCGTATCCCGTGAAGAACGCGGTTGCCGCGGGAAGGATACACGAACCGGCCATGGCTACGCTCGAGTGCGAGGCGGACCACCGACGCTCTCCCATTCGTTCCACGCGGAGGTGATCGGATAGCGCCAGTCCTTGCCGAATCCGCGCGGCGTGATCCGGATGCCGACGGCGGCCTGGCGGCGCTTGTATTCGCTCATCTTGATCAGCCGAACGACCTTGCGCACGTCGCTCGGCGCGAAACCCCAGCGCGACGATCTCCGACGGCGCGCGGTCGTGCTCGACGTAGCACTCGAGGATCGCCGTCGAGGACGTCGTACGGCGGCAGCGAATCCTGGTCGACCTGGTCGGGGCGCAGCTCCGCGGAAGGCGGACGCGTGATGATCCGCTCGGGGATCACGCGGCCGAGGCTGTTGCGGTAGTGGCACAGCCGATAGACCAGCGTCTTGCTGATGTCCTTCAGCACGGCGAAGCCGCCCGCCATGTCGCCGTAGAGCGTCGCATAGCCGACGGCCATCTCCGACTTGTTGCCGGTCGTCAGCACGATCGAGCCGAACTTGTTCGACAGCGCCATCAGCAGCGTGCCGCGGATGCGCGCCTGGATGTTCTCCTCGGTCGCGTCGGCGCGCAAGTCCCGCGAACTCGCCGCGCGAGCGACGCGAGGAACGCGCCGAACATCGGCTCGATCGGGATCTCGTCGTAGCGCACGCCGACGATCCCCGCCATTTCGCGCGCGTCCTCGAGGCTGATCGACGCGCTGTACTGCGACGGCATCATCACGGCGCGCACGCGACTCGCGCCGAGCGCATCGACCGCGATCGCGAGCGTCAGCGCCGAGTCGACGCCGCCGGACAAGCCGAGCAGCACGCCGGGAAAGCGGTTCTTGCCCACGTAATCGCGCACGCCCATCACCAGCGCCTGGTAGACGTGCGGCTCGAGCGCCGTGTCGAGCGCGCCGCGTACCTGGCGCGGCGACGCTGCCTTCGAAATGCGCGATCGCGAGCGTCTCGTGCCACGCCGGCAGCTGCTGCGCGATCGTCGCCGTCGGCGTCCATGACGAACGATGCGCCGTCGAACACGAGCTCGTCCTGGCCGCCGACGCGGTTCACGTAGACGAACGGCACGCCGCGTCTCGCGCACGCGCGCCTCGATCTGCGCGACGCGCGCGGCCTGCTGCAGCGTGTGATACGGCGAGCCGTTGGGCACGACGATCAGCTGCGCGCCCGCCGCCCGCGCCTGCGCGGCGGGCTCCGGCGAACCAGCAGTCCTCGCAGATGACGACGCCGCAGCGCACGCCGTCGACGTCGAAGACGCACGGCTGCGTTCCCGGCTCGAAGTAGCGCTCCTCGTCGAAGACCGTGTAGTTCGGCAGATGGTGCTTGCGATAGATCGTCGGCGACGCGGCCGTCGCGCAGCACGGCGACCGCGTTGTGGCGCACGCCCTCATGGCGCTCGGGAAAGCCGACGAGCGCCGTCGTGCCCCTTGACTTCGGCCGCCAGCGCGGCGAGCTCGGTCGCGCAGGCGTCGAGGAACGCCGGCCGCAGCAGCGAGGTCTTCGGGCGGATAGCCGCAGAGCGAAAGCTCGGGCGTCACGACGAGCGATGCGCCGGCGCGCCGGCCCTCGGCGATGGCGTCGAGGAGCGCTCGCGCGTTGCCTGCGAGGTCGCCGAGCCTCTGGTTCAGCTGCGCGAGCGCGATCCGCATGCGCGAAATGTTAGCACGCGATACGCGTCGCGCACCGGCTCGACGCTTGAGGATCACGCGCACAACAGCGACAATCGGACCTTGCCCATGCACGCGCCTGTCCCCTATTCCAAACCGCGTCCGCCGGTCGCCGTATCGCCGTTGATCCGCGACGACGTTCCGCTGTCGGCGATCGACCCGCCGAATGGAACCGGCTCGCACGGCGCAGCCGCTGCTGTCGCACGAGTATTTCTCCGCGCTGCACGACACGGGCTGCGCCGCGCGGGAAACCGGCTGGCAGCCGCGTTTCCTGACCGCCTGGGACCAGTCACGGCTGATCGGCGCGATGCCGCTGTACGCCAAGACGCACAGCTACGGCGAATACGTGTTCGACTGGGGATGGGCCGATGCGTATCGCCGCTACGGCCGCCGCTACTATCCGAAGCTGGTTGCGGCGATCCCGTTCACGCCGGTGCCGGGCCCGCGCCTGCTCGCCGACGATGCAGCGACGCGCCGCGCGCTGCTCGACCGTGCGCTCGGCGAACTGCGGCACGGCTACTCGTCGCTGCACGTTCTTTTCACCGACGAGGCGCAGGCGCGCGAAGGTGCCGCGGCCGGCATGCTGACGCGCGACGGCGTGCAGTTCCATTGGCGCAACCAGGGCTATCGCGACTTCGCGGATTTCCTCGCCGCGTTCAATCACGACAAGCGCAAGAAGATCAAGCAGGAGCGGCGCCGCCTCGCCGAAGCGGGCGTGACGTTCGTGCGCAAGACCGGCGCGGACATCAGCGCAGCCGACCGGGCGTTCTTCTTCGAGTGCTACGAGCGAACGTATCGCGCGCATCACTCGACGCCTTACCTGTCGCTCGATTTCTTCGACGCGATCGGCGACACGCTGGGCGAGCATCTGCTGCTCGTCGCTCGGCTACCGCGAATGGCCGCCGACTGTGCGCGGCGCTCGACGTGTTCGAGCGCGACACGCTGTGGGGCCGCTATTGGGGCACGCGCGAGTACGTGCCCGGGCCTGCACTTCGAAACGTGCTACTACCAGGCGATCGATTTCTGCATCGAGCGCGGCATCGAGTGCTTCGAAGGCGGCGCGCAGGGCATCCACAAGCTCGCGCGCGGGCTGCTGCCGGTCGCGACGCATTCGCTGCATGCGATCGCGGATCGCGCGTTCGCCGCCGCGATCGCCGATTACTGCGCCCGCGAGCGCATCGATGTCGCGCACTCGATCGACGAGCTGGAATCGGGCAGCCCGTTTCGCGACGGCCTGCAGCCTGGTGCGCCTCACGCCATTTGACCGTGCAACCGGACGACGGCGGCGGCACATGGTCGCTGCCGCGCATCGTCGGATTGCGGACAGCTCGCTGCGCGAACGAGCTCGGCGTGAAGCGCCTGGGGTCGGACGATCGGGTGTCGAGCCGAGGTCGCGAGATCGATGCGTGGATCCCTTCGGCGACGTTCCTGCGCCTCGCATTCTCGAATCCGGCAGAGATGTCGACCTGCGCCTCGTCGTCCGGCATCATTGGCTTCTCGCCCGGCGGCGCAACGTTCCCGTTCACTTCTCCCTTCGGAGCGACGTTCCCGTCCACCTCGCCGCGAGGGCGTTGCGCCGGCCGCTGGCCGCGCCCCGGACCCTTCGAGCCACCGAACCCACCACCGCGACGATTTTCATGAGCGCCCGCGTACGCGTTGCCGGGCCCGTTGCCGTTCGGCTTCCCATACTTCGCGTTATGCGCGCGCGGGCCGCTGCGATGGCGCGGCGTTGCGTCGTTGCCATAGCCGCGTGAAGCGCCACCCGGTGCCGTCAACGTCGTGCGTCCGAACGGCGCCGCATTGGCATTGCTCTGCGGCTGCACCTCGTCGAAGTTGTGACGCACCCGCGGTGGGCGCTGAGGCCGCTGGCCGTTAGGCGGTGCGAGTCGTACCGCGTTGGCTGTCGTCATGCCGCGGACGATCGTTGGATTTCTGCGGCGCCCGCGGACCATTGCCCCGCTTTCCGGGCGGTCGCGTACCCGCCGGATGCTGTGACGATGGTGGCGAATTCGGCGGGCTGCTCGCCTCATCGTGTGGCCGCGGCGCCTGATGCGTCTTCAAGGGCGCGTCTCCATCGCGCATCTGCGCTGCATTGGCGTGTCCGTGCGTGCGCGGCTTTCCCTTGCCATGCGGGCGCGGCTGACCCGCCTTGTGCTCGGGACGCGGGCCGGCCGCATGCGTACCCTTGCGTGGATCCTGTCGGCCCGCACGCGGGTCGCGCCGCTCGTGCCGCGGCGCAGGTCCCGCCGCCGGCGACTGCAGCCCCGCCGATGCAACCAGCGCATTGACGTCGGGCGCTTCGAGCTCGGCAAGGTTGCCGCGCTTCAGCGTACGTGGGCATCGCGAGCATGCCGTAGCGCGTGCGGATCAGCCGGCTCACCATCAGGCCGAGCGCTTCGAACAGCCGCCGCACTTCGCGGTTGCGGCCTTCCTTCAGCACCACGTGGTACCAGTGGTTCGAGCCGTCCTCGTCGCCGCCGCCGTCGGCGACCTTCTCGCAGCGCGCCGGTCCGTCCTCGAGCTGCACGCCGCGTCGTGCAGCGTCTGCATCTGCTCGTCGGTGAGACGTCCCATGATGCGCACCGCGTATTCGCGCTCGACCTCGTAGCGCGGATGCATCAGCCGGTTCGCGAGCTCGCCCGAATTGGTGAACAGCAGCAGGCCCTCGGTGTTGTAATCGAGGCGGCCGACGTTGATCCACTTGCCGTTGCCGATCGACGGCAGCTTCTCGAACACCGTCGGGCGGCCCTCCGGGATCGTCGCGCGTGACGATCTCGCCCGCGGGCTTGTGATACATCAGCACGCGCGCGCGCGGCTCGGCGAAGCGCACCTTGACGAGCTCGCCGTTGATGCGCACTTCGTCGCCCGGGCCCACCTTCTGTCCGACTTCCGCGGGCATCCGGTTCACGGTGATGCGCCCGGCGAGGATCATCTCCTCCATCGCGCGGCGCGAGCCGAACCCGCACGCTCGCCAGCACCTTGTGCAGGCGTTGCGGCTCGCTGAAGATTTCGTCAGTGGAGCGTTTGTGTTTCGGCGGCGGCAGGCTCTCCGCGATCCGCTGCAGCGCCAGGTTCGGCTGCTGCATCGGTACCCGAGGATCGGGCTCGCGAGTGCGTGTGGCGCCTCGGCGGCCTTGGTGGGGGCATCAGGCATCTCCAGTAGGTGGGATGAATCGAGCTCGGCCAGCGGAGGCAGCTCCGCCACCGAGGTGAGGCCGAGGTCGTCGAGGAACGTCTTCGTCGTCGCGTAGAGCGCCGGGCGGCCCGGCGTCTCGCGATGTCCGACGGCCTCGACCCATTGCCGGTCCTCGAGCGTCTTGATGACGTTCGTGGACACGGCGACGCCGCGGATCGCTTCGATGTCGCCGCGGGTGACGGGTTGCTGATAGGCGATGATCGCCAGCGTTTCCATGACCGCGCGCGAGTAACGCGGCGGCTTTTCCGGCGCGAGCCGGTCGAGATAGGGTTGCACGTCGCGCCGGCCCTGGAAGCGCCAGCCCGATGCGACCTGCACGAGCTCGACCTTGCGCGCCGACCAGTCGCTGCGCGAGTTCGCCGAGCAGCGCGCGCACGGTGTCGACGGCCAACGCCGGATCGAACAACTTCGCGAGCTGCGCGACCGGCACCGGCTCGCCGGCGACGAGCAGCGCTGCTTCGAGTACGCCTTTGGCTTCGGCCGCGCTGGCGTCGGTTACGTCGGACATGTCGTTCAAGGTGCTATCTCATTCATCGGCATCCGCAGCGAGCGCGAACGGCGCTTCGCCGCGGAGCTGCACATAGATCGGCGCATACGGCTCGGCCTGCGCGACGCTGATCAGCTGCTCGCGCGACAGCTCGAGCAGCGCGAGAAACGTCACGACCAGGTGCGCGACGTCCGCGTGTTCGGCGAACAGCGTCGTGAATTCGACGAAGCCGCGCGGGCTCCAGCATCTTGCAGCAGCCGGCTCATTTCGGAGCGCACCGACAGCTGCTCGCGCGTGACCAGATGATGGCGATTGGCGCGCGCGCGCGCAATCAGCCCGGCCCACGCGGCGCGCAGGTCGTCCGGTGACGACGTCGGGCAGCCGTTCGCCGGCGCAGGCGATCGAACCACACGCGGACCGTCGCGAAGTCGCGTTCGGCAAGCGGCAGCGCGTCGATGTTCGCGCGCGGCCTGCTTCATTCGCTCGTATTCGAGCAGGCGACGCACGAGCTCTGCGCGCGGATCGTCCGCCTCGGCGCCCGGCGGCGCCGGCGGCCGCGGCAGCAGCAGCCGCGACTTGATCTCGATCAGCACGGCCGCCATCAGCAGGTACTCCGCGGCAAGCTCGAGCTGCGTACGCCGCATCATTTCGACATAGCCGAGATACTGCCGCGTCAGCTCGGCCATCGGGATGTCGAGCACGTTGATGTTCTGCTCGCCGGATGAGGTAGAGCAGCAGGTCGAGCGGCCCTTCGAACGTCTCGAGGAAGACCTCGAGCGCTTCCGGCGGAATGTAGAGGTCGTGCGGCAGCTCGTTGAGCGGCTCGCCGTAGACGCGGGCGAGCGGCTTCGGCTCCGGCGACGGATGCGCGAGATCGAGCGCCGCGTCGCCGCTAGTCATAGCGTAATCCCATCGCGTCGCGCACGTCGCGCATCGTTTCCTCGGCGAGCTTGCGCGCGCGCTCGCAGCCGTCGGCGACGATGTTGCGCACGAGCGACGGATCGTCGAGATAGCGCTGCGCGCGCTCGCGGATCGGCTGCTGCTCGCGGATGATCGCGTCGATCACCGGCTGCTTGCATTCGAGGCAGCCGATGCCCGCGGTCGTGCAGCCCTTGCACGACCCAATCGCGCGTCGTCCTGGCTCGAATAGATCTGGTGCAGCGCCCACACCGGGCAGTTCTCCGGGTCGCCCGGATCGGTGCGCCGCACGCGCGCCGGATCGGTCTGCATCGTGCGGATCTTCTGCGTCACCGTCGCCGGATCCTCGCGCAGCAGGATCGCGTTGCCGTACGACTTCGACATCTTCTGCGCCGTCGAGGCCCGGCACCTTCGGCGTTTCCGTCAGCAGCGGCTGCGGCTCGGGCAGGATCACGCGGCGCGAGCCTTCGAGGTAGCCGAACAGCCGCTCGCGGTCGCCGAGCGACAGGTTCTGCGTGTCCTCGAGCAGCTCGCGCGCGGCCTCGAGCGCCTGCTGCGTCGCCCTGCTCCTGGAATGCCGTGCGCAGCTCGTCGTAGCGCTTCGCCTTCTTGCTGCCGAGCTTCTTCACCGCCGCGCTTGCGCCTTGTCCTCGAATCCCGGCTCGCGGCCGTAGATGTGGTTGAAGCGGCGCGCGAGCTCGCGCGTCGAGCTCGATGTGCGAAACCTGGTCCTCGCCGACCGGCACCATGTTCGCGCGATAGATCGAGGATGTCGGCGCTCATGCATCACCGGATAGCCGAGGAAGCCGAAATTCGACAGGTCGCGGTCGGCGAGCTTCTGCTGCTGGTCCTTGTACGTCGGCACGCGCTCGAGCCAGCCGACCGGCGCGATCATGCCGAGCAGCAGCGTCAGCTCGGCGTGCTCGGGCACGCGCGACTGGATGAACAGCGTCGCGCGCGTCGGATCGATGCCTGCCGCGAGCCAGTCGACGAACATGTCCCAGACGCTCTCGGCGATCGTTTCCGGTCGCGTCGTAATGCGTCGTCAGCGCGTGCCAGTCGGCCGCGAAGAACAGGCACTCGTACTCCTCCTGCAGCCGCACCCAGTTCTTGAGCGCGCCGTGATAATGGCCGATGTGCATGCGCCCGGTCGGGCGCATGCCCGACAACACGCGATCGGCGAACATGGAAGCGATGGTTGTTGTTAGCCGGCTGCGGCTCAGAAGCCCGAGCAACGCCTGCAGCAGCCCATTCGCCGATGCGCAGCAGCGGGCGCCATCAGGTTGTCGAGGACGCCCGAACGCCAGCAAGCCGACGATGATGAACAAGCCGTACGGCTCGATGCGCGCATACGCGTGCGCCGCGTGCACGGGCAGCAGGCTGACCGCGATGCGGCCGCCGTCGAGCGGCGGGACCGGCAACAGATTCAGCGCCATCAGTACCAGGTTGACTGAAACACCGATTTTCGCCATCAGCAGCAGGTGCGCGCTTTCCGAGACGCCGCCAGGTGCGGCGACCTTGAGCAGCAACGCCCAGAGCACCGCCATGGCGAAATTCGCGCCCGGACCGGCCGCCGCCACCCAGAGCATGTCCCGCTTGGGATTGCGCAGGTTGCCGAAATTGACCGGCACCGGCTTCGCCCAGCCGAACACGAATTGCGGACCGCCGAGCTTTGCGGCCAGGATCAGCACGCCCGGGACCAGGATCGTACCGACCGGGTCGATGTGCTTCAGCGGGTTCAGCGTGATCCGGCCCAGCATCTCCGCGGTGCGGTCGCCGAACGACTTGGCGACATAGCCGTGGGCCGCTTCGTGCAATGTGATCGCGAAGACCACCGGCACCACCCAGAGCGCGATGGTCTGCAGCGAAACATCCATTTAGGCCATCAGTTTACCTCAACTGGCCGAAGCCATCGGCCGGCGGGCAGCCCGAGCCGCGCCGGATCGCCCACGCCGCGGCGCACGATCACCGGCGGCGTAACGGCGAGATCGACGACGGTCGTCGGCGCCGCGGCACAAGGCCCGGCGTCGATGATCGCGTCGATGCGCCCGCTCAGGCGCGCCTCGATGTCGGCCGCGTCGTTCAGCGGCTGGTCCTCGCCCGGAAGCATCAGCGTCGACGACAGGATCGGCTCGCCGAGCTCGGCCAGCAGCGCGCGGACCGCCGGGTGATCGGGCACCCGCACGCCGATCGTGCTGCGCTTGGGGTGCTGGACGCGGCGCGGGACTTCGCGCGTCGCGCGGAGCAGGAAGGTGAAGCCGCCCGGCGTGCCCTGGCGGACGATCCGGAACTGCCAGTTGTCCATCCGCGCGAACCGGCCGACCTGCGCGAGGTCCCTGCACACGAGCGTCAGGTGATGCCGCGCATCCACGCCGCGCAGCGCGCGGATTCGGCGCGCCGCCTCCGCGTCGCCGATCCGGCATCCGAGCGCGTAGCTCGAATCGGTCGGGTAGGCGATCACGCCCGCCGTCGCGCAGCACGGTCGCGGCCAGTCGGATCAGCCGCGGCTGCGGATGCGTCGCGATGAACCTTGCAGCATCTGCGTCATGCGAAACGCCTCGCAAGCGTGGGTCATATAATCCAGCGCACTCGCACAGCGCAAGGGTTATAACTACGTGAATCTCCAGCAGCTCAAATATCTCTGCGCGGTCGTCGACAACGGACTCAACGTCTCCGAGGCGGCCGAGGCGCTCTACACGTCGCAGCCCGGCATCAGCAAGCAGATCCGCCAGCTCGAGGACGAGCTCGGTTTACGCGTCTTCGTTCGCCAAGGCAAGCGGCTGACGTCGCTGACGCCGGCCGGCGAAGTCGTCGTCGCGACCGCGCGCCGCGCGCTGCGGGAGATCGCGAACCTGAAGCGCGTCGCCGACGAATTTCGCAGCGAGGACGCAGGCATCGCTCGCCATCGCGACCACGCATACGCAGGCGCGCTACGTGCTGCCGCCGGTGCTGTCGAAGTTCGCCGCGCGGTTCCCCAAGGTACGGCTCGTTCTGCATCAAGGCAATCCGGTGCAGGTCGCCGAGCAGACGTCGTCGGGCGATGTCGACGTCGGCATCGCGACCGAAGCGCTCGGCGACTATCCCGAGCTGGCGACGCTGCCCTGCTACCAGTGGAATCGCGGCGTGCTCGTGCCGCAAGGGGCATCCGCTCGCGAAGGCGCGCCCGCTGACGCTCGAGGCGCTCGCCAAATACCCGATCGTCACCTACGACTTCGCGTTCACCGGCCGCTCGGCCGATCAACGCCGCGTTCGCGGCCAAGGGGCTCGAGCCCAACGTCGTGCTGACCGCGCTCGACGCGGACGTGATCAAGACCTACGTCGAGCTCGGCATGGGCGTCGGCATCGTCGCGAAAATGGCGTACGACGCCGCGCAAGGACATCGGATTCGAAATGCTCGACGCGAGCGCATCTGTTCGCGCGCGTCGACGACGCGGCTCGCCCTGCGCAAAGGCGTGTTCCTGCGCGGCTACGTGTACGAGTTCATCGCGCTTGTTCGCGCCGCAGTACACGCGCACCGCCGTCGACGCGGCGCTGGCAGGCAACGCGCCGGTGGATGAATTGTGAGACGGATGGTGGCGCTCCCGGCGCATCCGGACGCCGCTGCACCGGCGCACGAACGCTCGTGGGCGCTCGCCGCGCTGCTTGCGTCGCTGTCGATGCTCGGGCCATTCGCGATCGACATGTACCTGCCCGCGTTCGATGCGATCGCCGGCGAGTTCGAGGCCTCGCCGATCGCGGTCCAGCAGACGCTGTCCGCCTATCTGTTCGCGTATGCGTTCATGATGCTGTGGCATGGCGCGCTTTCGGACGCACTGGGTCGCCGGCCGATCATCCTGGGCGGGTTGGTGATTTACGGCGTCGCCTCGCTGGGTTGTGCCATCGCGGGCAACATCGAGTCGCTCTGGCTCTTCCGCACGTTGCAGGGCCTTTCGGCAGGCAGCGGCCTCGTCGTGGGACGCGCCATCATCCGGGACCGCTTCCAGGGTCCCGAGGCGCAGCGGCTGATGTCGCAGATCACGCTGGTGTTCGGCGTCGCCCCCGCGCTGGCGCCCGTCATCGGCGGTGCGCTCCTCAACGTATTCGGCTGGCGGGCAATTTTCTGGTCGATCCTGGCGTTCACGCTCGGCATGTACATCTGGGCTGCGCGGCGCCTCCCGGAGACACTGCCGCGGGCGCAGCGCCAGCCATTGCACCCGCGCACGATGTGGAAGAACTATCGCGCCGTTTTGCTGCGGCTCGATTTCATCCTGCTCGCCGCCATCCCGACGATGAACTTCGCCGCGTTCTTCATCTACATTGCCAGCGCGCCGTCGTTCCTCGCGCGGCTTGGCGTAAGCACGTGGGGATTCGCGTGGCTGTTCGTTCCGATGATAGCGGGCGTCATGGCAGGCGCGACGATCTCCGGCCGAGTCGCAGGTCGGTTTTCGGCGGGGCGCACGATCGGTCTCGGCTATGCGTGCATGTTCGCCGGCGCGACGATCGACCTGCTCGTGGCCGCCCTGGTCCCGCCCGCGATTCCCTGGCATGTGCTGCCGATCGCCGTCTTCACGCTCGGCAGCAGCCTGGTGATGCCCAGTCTCACGCTGTTGCTGCTCGATCTTTTTCCGACAATGCGAGGACTCGCCTCGTCGCTGCAGGGCTTCGTCCAGTTCGCCTTTTCCGGTTTCGTGGCCGGAACGATCGCGCCGTTGCTCGCGCAATCGTTACCTGGCCTCGCACTCGGGATGCTGGCTTTCACGATCGTGAGCTACGGTCTTTGGCTCGCTTACCGGCGCCACGTGCGCCCCACCTGCCTGGGTCACACCCGATGATTCGCTCGCTTCGTTTTTTTGCACTTTTCACCTTGCTCCTTGCCATGCCGGTTGGCGCGACAGCCGCGGAACTGGCGACCCGCACGTTGAGCATCAACGGCCAGAAGCTGATCGTCGAGGTGGCGTCGACGCCGGAGACGCGCGCAACCGGGCTCATGAACCGCTTCAGCCTGCAGCAGGACCACGGCATGCTGTTCGTGTTCGAAGCGCCGCAGCCGCTCGCGTTCTGGATGAAGAACACGTACGTCCCGCTCTCGATCGCATTCGTCGATGCGCGCGGTCGCATCACCAATATCGAGGATATGCGTCCGCATGACGAAGCGACGCATTCGTCAAAGGGGGTCGCGCGCTATGCGATTGAAATGCGGCAGGGGTGGTTCGCCGCGAAGGGGATCGGCGCGGGAGACGTGGTGGAGGGCTTGCCCACCGGCGGATGAGCCCCACGGCACGGTTAGCAACCTGAATTACCCTTCAGTCCACTGCGCGAATAGCCCCACCCGTCAAATGTGCCAGTTGGCCGCCGCTGTTTTGACGCTGGCCGCTGGTGATTTGGGGTGGATTCGGCGCGCCGATCGTATCGTGTCGGGAATCGTAACCGAGCGTATTATCCATCCGCCGCGGCCACAATAATGAGGGGAGAACGATGCTTTCCGTCATCGATCCGGGCGCACCTGCTGAAATCTCGGGCTACGTCATCAACGATCACATTGCCCGCCTGTCCAAGGCGGCTTTGAAGCGGCAACCGTTGCAGCCGGTGATGGAAGCCATTGTCAAGGAGCTTGGCTTCGACAGTTTCATGTACGGCATGTCGGCCGATCCCAAGCCGACGCGCCGTGACACCCGGTCGTTTGTCTGGACGACGTTGCCACGTGAGTGGGTGAAGCTCTACGGCGAGCGCGGGTACATCGAAGTCGATCCACGGGTCACGAAGACTTACAACCGGAATATCCCGTTCGTGTGGGACGCAGACGAGTTTCGCAATGATCCTTTATGCCGCGATTTCCTGAACGACGCCACGCGCTACGGAGTATGCAGCGGCGTTGCCATCTCTTTCCGGGATCCGGACCATGGCCGCGTCCTCGTCGCCATCAACTCTCGAATCTCGCCGGTCGATGAAGCGCGCAGGCAGTTCGTGGCCAGGCAATTGGGAGAGCTCGTGTTGCTGGCAATGTCCTTTCACGATTTTTTCATGGCGCACCTGGTCGACTACGAACCGTCCTTGATGGTCCGCGTCGTCCCTCTTTCCGCGCGAGAAGCGCAGTGCCTGGAAATGGCCGCGAACGGCATGACGAGTGTCGACATTGCGATCAAACTGGGCATCAAGCCACGGACTGCAAACTTTCACTTCGGCAACATCGTCGACAAGCTTGGCGTTCTTAACCGGAAAGAAGCCATTGCGATAGGCATCGCGCGCGGACTGATCCGTACGAACCCCGTGACGATGGGTCGGTCGGGAGGACAACATCGATTGCAGCGGCGAGCCAAATGACTGCGGCATCGCTGCGTCGGCTCAACCGTCGCCCCCTTCAACCGAGCTGATTCAGGTAGCGCGTCAGTTCGCCCGGCAGCGGCGACGCGACCTGCGTCGCTTCACCGCTGGCCGGATGCCTGAACGCCACGCTCCGGGCGTGCAGGAACATCCGCTTCAGACCCTTCTCGCGCAAGTTCGCGGTTCCACGCGAAATCGCCGTACTTGTCGTCGCCGGCGAGCGCATGACCGATATGCGCCAGGTGCACGCGGATCTGATGCGTGCGCCCGGTCTGGAGCTCCGCTTCGAGCAGCGCGAGCGGCGGCTCGTGCTGCGGCCAGATCTTCTCCCGGCGGAAAATGGTGATCGATTCGCGCCCGGCCTCCTCGACCCGCACACGCCGCTCGCCCTCCCGCGTCGAGAACTTGTGCAGCGGCACGTCGACCGTGCGCTTCGCGTCGCGCCAGGGGCCCCGCACGAGGACCAGATAGCGCTTGTCCACTTCGCCGTCGCGCAGCTGCGCGTGCAGCGCGGTCAGCGCGGAACGCTTCTTCGCGACCAGCAGCACGCCGGACGTGTCCCGATCGAGCCGATGCACCAGTTCGAGGAATCGCGCTTCCGGCCGCGCAGCGCGCAGTTGCTCGATCAGGCCGAGCGCGATGCCGCTGCCGCCATGCACGGCGAGCCCGCCGGCTTGTCGACCGCGAGCAGCGCGTCGTCTTCGTAGAGGATCGACCGGCCTGAACGCGCGGACAGCAGGGCGCCGATCCGGCGACGCAGGCGCCGCGGTGCGCACGGGCGGAATCCGCACGACGTCGCCCGGCGCGAGCCGCGCGTCCGGTCCGACGCGTCCCTTGTTGAGTCGGACCTCGCCGCTGCGCAGGATGCGGTAGATGTGGCTCTTCGGGACGCCCTTCAGCGTTCGCAGCAGGAAATTGTCGATCCGCTGGCCCTCCGCCTCGTCGCCGACGGTGAGCCAGGAGACAGCATCCTTGCTTAACTCGTTCATTCGCTTATAATTGTCGTTGAACCGCGCGAAAGCGCAGCGGCCTGCTCATGCGCCCAACATGCGTGATGACGCGGCCAGCGCGCCACGCTGCGGGCCTTGCGGAAGCAAGGCAAAAACCGGCTAAGTCGCTCGCCGGGCGGGTTGTTCCCGCGGAAAAGTAGCGATGGTAAAGGAACAGCGCAGCTCCCGCACCCGGCAACGGCCGGTTCGAAGCGGCGCTGCGCGGCGCCAAGCGAACCATTCTGCCCCGGCTGCCACCGCCCATGATCGGCGGCGGCAACCGATCGGATATTCCGCTAGTCCGCGAACAAGAAGACCGCCACGACGAGACCCGGCATTCGGCCGGAACTGCGAATCTCATGCGCACGCCACCTCGCTCACCTCGCGCCTTCCGGCTACGGCCGGCAGACGGCCCGTCTTCATCCGCGACCGCCGCGTAAGCGTCACCCGCGCCGCAATCTTCGCGACGCGCCGCCTCGTTCCATCCGCTTGCCCCCGCGGCGTTGCGCCGGGGACCAAGTCCATGAAACGCATGCTGTTCAACGCCACCCAGGCGGAAGAACTCCGGGTGGCCATCGTCGACGGTCAGAAGCTGATCGACCTCGACATCGAATCCGCCGCCAAGGAACAACGCAAGAGCAACATCTACAAGGGCGTCATCACCCGCGTCGAGCCGTCGCTCGAAGCCTGCTTCGTCGACTACGGCACCGAGCGCCACGGCTTCCTGCCGTTCAAGGAAATCTCGCGTCAATACCTGAAGACCGGTCGCCGTGCCGCCGACGGCAACGGCGAGGACAGCGATGGCGATTCGCGCGCCCGCATCCAGGATCAGCTGCGCGAAGGCCAGGAACTGATCGTCCAGGTCGACAAGGACGAGCGCGGCAACAAGGGCGCGGCGCTCACGACTTACATCTCGCTCGCCGGCCGCTACCTCGTCCTGATGCCGAACAACCCGCGCGGCGGCGGCGTATCGCGCCGCGTCGAGGGCGAGGAGCGCAACGAGCTGCGCGAGGCGGTCTCGGCGCTCGACGTGCCGCAGCGGCATGAGCGTCATCGCCCGCACCGCGGGCATCGGCCGCACGGCCGAAGAGCTGCAGTGGGACTTGAACTACCTGATGCAGCTGTGGCGCGCGATCGAGGACGCCGCCAAGCTGCAATCCGGCGCCTACCTGATCTACCAGGAATCGAGCCTCGTCATTCGCGCGATCCGCGACTATTTCCATCCGGACATCGGCGAGATCCTGATCGACACCGAAGCGATCTACGAGCAGGCGCAGCAGTTCATGGGCCACGTGATGCCGGCCAACGTCATCCGCGTCAAGCTCTACAAGGACGACGTGCCGCTGTTCTCGCGCTTCCAGATCGAGCACCAGATCGAGACGGCGTATTCGCGGCAGGTGCCGCTGCCCTCCGGCGGCGCGATCGTCATCGACCACACCGAGGCGCTGGTCGTCGGTCGACGTCAACTCGGCGCGCGCGACCAAGCGGCGGCGACATCGAGACGACCGCGTTCAACACCAACCTCGAAGCCGCCGACGAGATCGCCCGCCAGCTGCGCCTGCGCGACCTGGGCGGCCTGATCGTCATCGACTTCATCGACATGGAGAGCGCGAAGAACCAGCGCGAAGTCGAGAACCGCCTGCGCGACGCGCTGCAAGTACGACCGCGCCCGCGTGCAGCTCGGCAAGATCTCGCGCTTCGGCCTGATGGAGCTGTCGCGCCAGCGGCTGCGTCCCGCGCTCGCCGAGTCCGCGTACATCCCCTGCCCGCGCTGCCACGGCATCGGCCACATCCGCGGCACCGAATCGACCGCGCTGCACATCCTGCGCATCATCCAGGAGGAGGCGATGAAGGACAACACCGCGCAGATCGTCGCGCAGGTGCCGGTCGACGTCGCGACGTTCCTGCTGAACGAAAAGCGCACCGAGGTGCTGACGATCGAGACGCGCTTCAAGGTCAACGTGCTGCTGGTGCCGAACCGGCATCTCGAGACGCCCAACTACAGCGTCGCAGCGGCTGCGCCACGACGAACTGAATCAGAGCGAGCCGCTGCCCGCCGTCGTTCCAGATGGTCGAGCAGCCGGAGCGAGATCGATCCGATCAAGCAGACGCAAGGAAGAGGCGAAGGAGCCGCGGCAGGAAGCGGTGGTCAAGGGCATCACGCCTTCGCAACCGGCACCTATCGTAGCGCCGCGCCCCGCGCTGGCGCCCCAGTCGTCGCCGATGGCGGCCGCGACGAGCCATGGATGGCTGTCGCGGATGCTGCAGTGGTTCCGTACGCCGCCGCCGGCGCCCGCCGCCACGGCGCCTGCACCTGCGGAACCCGTCAAGGAACGAACACGCGACGGCGCGTCCGCCACGCAAGGGCGAAGCTGCGCGCGACGGTCGCCCGCGCGGCGAAGCCCGTCGCGAAGGCAAGGCGCCGCGCGACGAACGCAGGCCCGACCGCGAACGGCGCGAGGCACGCGGCGGCAGACGATACCCGGCGAAGCGGAGCGCAAAGCGCCATCGAATCGCAACGTCCGCATCCGCCATCGGGCCGCAAGGAGAGTGAGCGCCGCGATGGTCGCAAGGACGGCGAGCGACAAGCCGCCAGGGAGTCACGCGAGGGCAAGTCCCAGCAGCCATCGCATCGTCCGCCACGCGAATCGGCGCGTCCCGAGCCCAGGGAAGAAGTGTCCGGCATCGTACCCATCGCCGCACAAGGAGCGACGGAAGCACCTCATCCGTCAGCGGTTGGAAACGGCACCGAGGAACACCGCGAAGGAGGCAGCCGTCGTCGACGCGGACGCCGTGGTCGCGGCAGCGAACGCGGCGATCGCGCTGCACGCCCCGCGTCGCAGAGCGAATCGGCGGCAGCGGACGAATCGTCCGACGCCATGTCGGCGGCGACGGCGCAACCGAGCGCGATCGAATCGTCCATGGTGTCTCTCGTGTCGTCACCGCCGCTCGCGCAGCAGGCGGGTGCCGGAACACCGGCCGCCTCCGCAGAGGCTTCGGCAACCGATGAAATGCAGGCGTCCAGGGACCTGCGCGTCTCGGCGGTGTCAGAGCCCTTCGAGGTGACGAGGGATGTCGAGCGCGTCGCCGAATCGGCAGCGCTTCCGGCCATCGAAAGCGCGCCTCATGAGGCGGCACACAGCGCTACACGGCGCGCAGCCAGTGCCAGCACCCGAACCGCAACCCGCGGCAAGCGAACCGGTCGCATTGGCGCCCGACTCGAATCTGGTGATGATCGAAACGCGCTTTGCGGCGCCGCCCATCGAAGAGGATCAGCCGGCATCGACCCGACCGCATCGCGTACGTCCCGCACGAACGACGACTGCCGAAGAACCGCTGCAAATGGTCGAGACGCGCAAGGAGCAGGCAGCGCCGTAACGCAGCTACGCAAGAGATGCCGCGCTGCCGGCACTCGGTACGTCAGCGCGGTTGACCGGAGGCGACGATGCGCGCGAGCAATGTCCTGCTCGCGCGTTCCGTCAACTCGAGAACCGTCTCGAAGCCGTCGGCCCCGCCGAAGTACGGATCGGGAACCTCGCGCATGCCCAATTCCGGCGCCAGTTCGAGGAAGAGTCCAAGGTGTCCGGTGTAATCGGCCGGACGCATCGCTTGCAGGGCGCGCAGGTTGCGCAGGTCCATCGCGAGAATCCAGTCGAACCGCGTGAAATCCTCGTGCACGACCTGGCGGGCGCGCAGGCACGACAGGTCGTAGCCGCGCCGGCGCGCGTGCGCAATCGCGCGCTCGTCGGGCGGCTGGCCGACGTGCCAATCGCCGATACCGGCCGATTCGACGATCAGTTGATCCTGCAAGCCTGCCCGCGCTGCATGCTCCCGGAAGACCGATTCGGCGGTCGGCGAGCGACAGATGTTGCCCATGCAGACGAAGAGCACCGAGGTCTGCGTAGCGATCGCCGGCGCCGTCCTGGACACCTGCTTCACTGCATGAACCATCCGTGGCTCACGACCAGCGATTGGCCGGTGAGCGCATTCGTGGGAAACGACGCGAACAGCAACGCGACGTCGGCCACATCGTCAACCGTCGTGAACTGCCCATCGACCGTATCCTTCAGCATCACCTTCTTCACCACGTCCTCTTCCGAAATCCCGAGCCTGCGAGATTGCTCCGGAATTTGCTTTTCGACGAGCGGCGTGCGCACGAATCCCGGGCAGATCACGTTGGCACGCACGCCGTGCGCGGCACCCTCCTTGGCCATCGCTTTCGCAAGTCCGATCAACCCGTGCTTGGCCGTCACGTAAGGGGCCTTCAGCACCGACGCCTCCTTCGAATGCACCGATCCCATGTAGATGAGGCTGCCGCGCCCGGCCTTGTACATGTGGGGCACGCAGGCGCGTGTGGTCAGGAAAGCACCGTCGAGGTGGATCGCCAGCATCTTCTTCCACTCGGCATAGCTGAACTCCTCGAGCCGATGGACGATCTGGATCCCGGCATTGCTCACCAGGATGTCGACGCCACCGAATGTCGACACGGTTTTCGCAACGCCCGCGTTCACCGCCGCCTCGTCGGTGACGTCCATTCCGACGCCGAGTACGCGGCCGACACTTCCGATCTCGCGTGCCGCGGCATCCGCGGCCTCGATATCGAGATCGGCGATCGCGACCCGTGCGCCCGCCTGCGCGAACCGCTTCGCGATCGCCTTGCCGATGCCGCTGGCGGCTCCGGTCACGATCGCGACCTTGTTCTCGAGCTCCATGCCCTTCTCCTCGTCGTCACGGACGACAGATATCGCCGATGATCGTGCGATCATTCACGTCATGCAAACCGTTCGCCGGCCGCCTCGCGCCTCCAACGTCGAAAGCGCATTGACAACCGCGCGCAAGCGGCAAGTATAAGCGCTGCGCGCGGCCCGCTCTCTCGATTCGGCCGATGCACGGGGTGGAGAAACGTCATGTCGATCTGGTTATCCCGTTCATGCCGAATCGGTGCGCTTTTCGCCGCACTCATCGGCGCATGGTGCTGTGGGTCGGCAACCGCGGCGGACATGCGCAAAGTGCTGCGCATTGCATCGAACGACATCACGACCCCGCGCTGACCGACCTGATCTCGTCGGTCGCGGCCGGTCGTCGACGCGGCGCGCACGGGCGGACACAAGTTCGATTACGACGCGCCGATCGGTTCCCTAACCATGCGTCATCAGACTTCGGTTGGCAGCGCCACGCCGAACAGCGTCTCGCGCAGCTTGTAGAGCCGGTCGCGCAATTCGGCCGCCCGCTCGAACTCGAGGTTCTTCGCCGCGTCGAGCATCTGCTTCTCGATCTGGCTGCAGCTCCTTCTCGAGGTCCTTCTCGGGCATCGCCTCGTACTTCGCCCGGACCTGCGCGGCCTTCTGCTCCTTCCGCTCCTCGTCGATGTCGTAGACGCCGTCGATCATGTCCTTGATGCGCTTCTCGACGCCCTTCGGCGTGATGCCCATCTTCTCGTTGTACGCGACCTGCTTGCGCGCGCCGGCGCTCGGTCTCGCCGATCGCCGCCTTCATCGAGTCGGTCATCCGGTCGGCGTAGAGGATCGCCTTGCCGTTGATGTGGCGCGCCGCGCGGCCGATCGTCTGGATCAGCGAGCGCTCGGCGCGCAGGAAGCCTTCCTTGTCGGCGTCGAGGATGGCGACCAGCGACACCTCGGGAATGTCGAGGCCCTCGCGCAGCAGGTTGATGCCGACCAGCACGTCGAACTCGCCGAGGCGCAGGTCGCGGATGATCTCGACGCGCTCGACGGTGTCGATGTCGCGAGTGCAGGTAGCGCACCTTGACGCCGTGCTCGCCGAGGTAGTCGGTGAGGTCCTCGGCCATGCGCTTGGTCAGCGTCGTCACCAGCACGCGCTCGTTGCGCGCGACGCGCAGGTTGATCTCCGACAGCAGGTCGTCGACCTGCGTCGCGGCCGGGCGCACCTCGAGCACCGGATCGACGAGCCCCGTCGGCCGCACCACCTGCTCGACCACCTGCCCCGCGTGCGTCCGCTCGTATTCGGCCGGCGTCGCCGACACGAAGATCGTCTGCGGCAGCAGGCGCTCGAACTCGTCGAAGCGCAGCGGCCGGTTGTCGAGCGCCGACGGCAGCCGGAAGCCGTAGTTGACGAGATTCTCCTTGCGCGCGCGATCGCCCTTGTACATGCCGCCGACCTGCGGAATCGTCACGTGGCTCTCGTCGACGAACATCAGCGCGCGCGACGGCAGGTAGTCGATCAGCGTCGGCGGCGGCTCGCCCGGCTGGCGCCCCGACAGGTGGCGCGAGTAGTTCTCGATGCCCTTGCAGAAGCCGATCTCGGCCATCATCTCGAGGTCGAAGCGCGTCCGCTGCTCGATGCGCTGCGCCTCGATCAGCTTCATCTGCCCGACGAAGAACTCCTTCTGCGTCGACGAGCTCGAGCTTGATCGCCTCGATCGCGTCGAGCACCTTCTGCCGGCCCGGTCACGTAGTGCGACGACGGGAACACCGTGAAGCGCGCCGATCTTGCTGCCGCAGGTGCCCGGTCAGCGGATCGAACAGCTGCAGCGATTCGACCTCGTCGTCGAACAGCGAGACGCGCACCGCGTTCTCGGCGTTCTCCGCCGGGAAGATGTCGAGCACGTCGCCGCGCACGCGAAACGTCCCGCGCTTGAAATCGAGCTCGTTGCGCGCTGGTACTGCATCTCGGTCAGGCGCTTGATCGCGTCGCGCTGCGACAGCTTGTCGCCCTGCCGCACGTGCAGGATCATGCTGTGGTATTCGGTCGGGTCGCCGATGCCGTAGATCGCCGACACCGTCGCCACGATCACGCAATCCGGACGCTCGAGGATCGCCTTCGTCGCCGACAGCCGCATCTGCTCGATGTGCTCGTTGATCGAGCTGTCCTTCTCGATGTAGAGGTCGCGCGACGGGACGTACGCCTCGGGCTGGTAGTAGTCGTAGTACGAGACGAAGTACTCGACCGCGTTGTTCGGGAAGAACTCGCGGAACTCCGAATAGAGCTGCGCGGCGAGCGTCTTGTTCGGCGCGAGCACCAGCGCCGGCCGGCCGGTCTGCGCGATGACGTTGGCCATCGTGTACGTCTTGCCGGAGCCGGTGACGCCGAGCAGCGTCTGGAACGACAGGCCGTCGTTGAGGCCCTCGACGAGCTTCGCGATCGCCTCGGGCTGGTCGCCGGCGGGCTCGAAACGGCTGATGGAGCTCGTAGGGACTGTCGGGATAGGTGACGATCATGGAGTTTCGCATGGCGAATCGGGCAACCGAGCATTTTAATTCGGAGAGCGGCTCGGCTCGCGACGGCTCGTCGCCGGCTGTCGGGCACGGCGAACTGCAGCGCCGCAAGACGCGCGTACAGCGGATTGTCGCGCACCAGCGCGTCGTGCGTTCCCAGCGCGACGATGCGGCCGCGCTCCATCACCGCGATGCGGTCGGCGTGGCGCACCGTCGCGAGGCGGTGCGCGATGATCAGCACCGTGCGGCCCGCCATCAGCCGCTCGAGCGCGCGCTGCACGATCCGCTCGCTTTCGGCATCGAGCGCGCTCGTCGCTTCGTCGAGCAGCAGGATCGGGCGATCGGCGAGGATCGCGCGCGCGATCGCGAGCCGCTGCCGCTGCCCGCCGGAAAGCCGCACGCCGCGCTCGCCGAGCAAGCTCGTCGAAGCCGTCGGGCAGGCGCTCGATGAACTCGGTCGCGTACGCCGCGTCGCAGGCCGCGCTGCACCTCGGCGTCGGTGGCATCGGGGCGGCCGTAGCGCACGTTCTCGAGCACGCGTCGCCGCGAAGATCACCGGATCCTGCGGCACCAGCGCGAGCTGCGCGTCGCACCTCGCGCGGATCGGCGCGTGAGCAGGTCGACGCCGTCGATGCGCACCGCTGCCCGCCTGCGGATCGTAGAAGCGCAGCAGCAGCTGGAACACCGTCGTCTTGCCCGCGCCGGACGGGCCCACCAGCGCGACCTTCTCGCTCGCGCGCACGTCGAGCGAGAAGTCGGTCGAGCGCCGGCGTGTCGGGTCGCGACGGATAGTGGAACGTCACGGCGTCGAAGGCGACGGTGCCGCGCGCCGTGCGCCGGCAGCGGCACCGGATGCGCCGGCGCGCGGATCGCCGGCTCGACCGCGAGCAGCTCGAACAGCCGCTCGGTCGCGCCCGCCGCGCGCTGCAGGTCGCCGATCACTTCGCTGATCGTGCCCACGGCGCCCGCGACGATCACCGCGTAGAACACGAACGCCGACAGCTGGCCCGGCGCTCAAGCCGGCCGGCGACGACGTCGTGCCCGCCGATCCACAGGATGACGCCGACCGCGCCGAACACGAGCACGATCACGGCCGCGACCAGCAGCGCGCGCTGGCGGATGCGACGCACGCGCCGTGCCGAACGCGGCTTCGACGCGCGTCGCCGAAATCGCCGCCGGTCGTCGGCCTCGTGGCCGTACGCCTGCACCGTGCGGATCTCGTGCAGCGCCTCGTCGACGTACGCGCCGACGTCGCCGACGCGATCCTGGCTCGCGCGCGCGAGCTTGCGCACGCGGCGGCCGAACAGGATGATCGGCACGACGACGAGCGGCACGCCGGCCAGCACGAGCAGCGTCAGCTTGGCGCTCGTCAGCGCCAGCATGACGAGGCCGCCGACCATCAGCAGCAAGTTGCGGATCGCCATCGATGCGCTCGACCCGATCACGGTCTCGAGCATCGTCGTGTCGTTGATCAGGCGCGAGATCACTTCGCCGGTGCGCGTCGCCTCGAAGAACGCCGGCGGCAGGTCGAGCAGATGATCGAACACCGCGCGCCGAAGGTCGGCCGTCACGCGCTCGCCGAGCCACGACACGAAGTAGAAGCGCATGTACGTCGCGCCGGCCATGACGACGATGACGCCGAGCATCAGCGCCAGCATGCGATCGAGCTCGCCGGCGTTCGACGGCCGCGAAGCCGCGATCGACGACGAACTTCAGTCCCTGTCCGACGGCGAGCACCGCGGCGGCGGCGACGACGAGGCCGATCGCCGCGAACACGACCTCGCCGGCGATACGGCCGCAGGAAGCGCCCGACGCGCGCGAGCGTCCTGCAGCGCGGTGACGGGCGGGATCCTGGGTGCGGGTTCGAGGCGGGTGTCGGCGCGGGCCATCGGGAGACTTGCGTGACCGGAATACGGAGTGTGCGGAACGCGACGTTTCAGCGTGGGGGCGACGAGCCGATTCGTCAAGGCCGCAGCGCACTCCGCGCTGTACAATACGCGTGTTTTTGAACGTCACCGGACTCGCCATGAACGCTCCGCTTGCCGCGTCGCTGTTCGGCGCCGTCGATCTCGCGCCGCGCGATCCGATCCTCGGCGTCACCGAGGCCTTCAACAGCGATCCGAATCCGCGCAAGGTCAACCTCGGCGTCGGCGTCTACTGCGACGACAACGGCAAGGTGCCGCTGCTCGATTGCGTCAAGCGCGCCGAGCGCGAGATGACCGACAAGGCGGCGCCGCGCAGCTACCTGCCGATCGACGGCATCCCCGCGTACGACAGCGCCGTGCAGGCGCTGCTGCTCGGCGCCGACAGCGAAGCTCGTCGCGCTGGGCCGCGCGGTCACCGTGCAGGCGCTCGGCGGCACCGGCGGACTCAAGGTCGGCGCCGACTTCCTGCGCAAGTTCGCGCCTGGCGCGCAGGTGTGGATCAGCGATCCGAGCTGGGAAAACCACCGCGCGCTGTTCGAGGCGCGCGGGCTTCACGGTCAACGCGTATCCGTACTACGACGCCGCGACGCACGGCCTCGATTTCGCCGGCGATGCGCGCCGTCGCTCGAAGCGATGTCGCCGCGGCACGATCGTCGTGCTGCACGCGTGCTGCCACAACCCGACCGGCGTCGATCCGACACCCGCGCAATGGGACGAGATCCTCGACGATCGTGCGCGCGCGCGGCCTCGTGCCGTTCCTCGACCTCGCCTACCAGGGCTTCGGCGACGGCATCGACGCCGACGGCGTCGTCGTGCGCAAGTTCGCCGCAACGCCGGGGCCGCTGTTCATCTCGAGCTCGTTCTCGAAGTCGTTTTCGCTCTACGGCGAGCGCGTCGGCGCGCTGACGGTCGTCACCGCCGACAAGGACGAGGCCGCGCGCGTGCTGTCGCAGGTCAAGCGCGTCGTGCGCGCGAACTACTCGAATCCTCCGACGCACGGCGGCGCAGATCGTCGCGCATGGTGCTCACCAACGCCGGAGCTGCGCGCGATGTGGGAGAGCGGAGCTCGGCGGCATGCGCGAGCGCATCGCGAGATGCGCGAGTCGCTGGTCGAGAAGCTCGCGCGAGCGCGCGCCCGGGCGCGATTTCGACTTCGTGCGCAGCCAGCGCGGCATGTTCTCGTATTCGGGACTCACCAAGGCGCAGGTGCAGCGGCTGCGCGAGGAGTTCTCGATCTACGCCGTCGACACGGGCCGCATCTGCGTCGCGGCGCTCAACTCGCAGGAACATCGATACGTCGCCGACGCGATCGCGACGGTGCTCGCGCTAGCGTGCCGCGATCCGCTGCGACGGATTGATCCGACGCGTGCAGCGCGCCGTCCGACGGTTGAGCGCGCGATGCCGAATGCTATAATTGCAGTCCTCCGCGGGAATAGCTCAGTTGGTAGAGCGCAACCTTGCCAAGGTTGAGGTCGGGAGTTCGAGACTCCTTTCCCGCTCCAGTTTCCGAGGGAGAGCCCTGATCCAGCTCTCCCTTTTCGTTTGTCGTGCCGCGCGATCGTCGTTACGCTGCGGCGGCGCCCACTCCTGGCGGGGTGGCAGAGTGGTCATGCAGCGGCCTGCAAAGCCGTGTACGCCGGTTCGATTCCGACCCCCGCCTATCAAACCCACTATGAGATTCTGGCAATTGCGCTGCCGCCTGGACGGCAAGGATCAAACGGCAACGCTTGGCAAGTTGGATCGGCTGACGCTCGCTGAGGCGCGCGGGAAGGCAGACGAACAGCGCAAGCTCGCTGAGAGCGGCGAACACCTGACGCGATCTGGTCGGCGCGAAATGCGGTGCGATCTTGTCGAAATGCAGATGATGCGCACAGCTCAGCGCGAAGCGCAGGCGGAAATGCATCATTGATTGCTCGGAACGCTCGTCGCTTTCTACCCTTTCGCGACGAGGGCCGGCGGGCAGGCGCGCCGCGGTCGGCAACTATTCCTTTATGAATGACCCGGATTTCGTCGAAGTGCGTGCTCGACTCGATCCGCACGCTACAGACGGCACTCGATCGCGCGCAGGCCCGCATCCGGGAGCCTGAATCCACGTCCGCGGCGATGGCCGAACGCATGGCCGCCGCGAACGAATCGGGCAGACCTTGCGGAGACGCACCTGTACGCGGTGGAGCACGCAGGCGCGACGCCTACGAAATCGGGACGTTTCGCCCTAGCCGGGCACTTTGTAGAAACGCACAGCGGCCGTTCCTACGCGGTCGTTTCGTCACCGTCGCAACGAACACCAGCCTAGCCTGCGCGTTGCGACTGTCCCGCCGGTATGCGGACGGACACGCGATACGGCGCTCCGCTGAATGCCTCGAATCCCATCTCGCGCAGCATCGTCTCCGCGATCACCGCGTTCTCGTAAACGTGCAGGCGTGTAGCACCGGTTGCGGTTCGATCACGCGGACCGCTGGTAAGTCTGGCGTCAGCGTTTTGGATAGTCGCCGTCCGCTCCACTCCCGCCGGCGGGTAGCGGTCCATCAGGGACGTATTCCCGCGCCGTCACCGTTCTACGGGTGGGCTCCCGCTTCTAAGACGCAAGCGCCTCGATTACGCGCTTCGGATCTTTTTGAATGGCCCGCAAGAGCGCCTTTGCGGGGCCGGTAGGTTCGCGTCGGCCTTGCTCCCAATTGCGCAGTGTCGCAAGCTGAACGTCGATCAGCATGGCGAACTTGGCCTGCGAGAGTCCGGTCGCGTGGCGAATTTCCTTCACCCGGACCGCGTCGATTACAAACTCGCGCGACGGCGCACGCTCCCCGCGAGCGATTTCGTTCATTTGGCTCACGCTTTCAAACAGCCGGTCGAAAAGCTTCTTTTCCATCACTGCCACCCCTCGTTGACGAGGCGCAGTGCGATCTTCTGCGCCTGGGTTAGACAGATACAGGCACTGTTTTCCTTCTTACGAATGGTCCGGTTCGATTCCACCCCCGCCTCCAAACACCTACAGTCTCCAGCGAACCGCATTGACCACGCCCGCAGAACTCCCGATGAAAAGCCGCCTCGCGCGGCTTTTGTTTGCTTCTCATCGTGGATATTGCCACGCAGGCGGTCGCGGTTGATCGTGAGCATTCGGATATTCCGGAGGTAATGCTGGAGGTAACGGATTCCGGAACCGTCGCCCGTAGGTCAAACCCCCGTGTCGTTGACAGGACGCTTGCGGAACAATCGCTCGTCCCATTTCACGACCCGTTGTTGCGATACGCGAATCAGTTTGAAATGCGAATGTGCGGGATTCACGAGCACGTTGATTTCCATCTCAGCCACGACCGACGGCACCAACAGCACCGCGCTGCGTCCCGATACGAGCCATGCGTCGCCAATCGCTCGTGAGACACGACAATCCTCTGCGTCCCAACCCTTGGGCAGCTCGTCCCGGGATCGCCGTTCGACGCGAACACTTGCTGGAATGCTGATCACGACATACTTCTGATTTTTCGGAACGCGCCCGGTGTTCGCATGGACAAGCTGTTCGAGCATGGCCCCCGCGTAGGACAGGGCGCAGTAGACGACAGCCCTCCCCGGCGAATTCCAGCGCCCGCCCTGCAGCATTGCTCCGGTCGAATCGAAGACTTTGTGTCGTCCATCCGCAATGCGGTAAGCCGTCAGCGCTACTCGGGCCACCCGTCAAACCGGAAGGCCATAAAACAGCTTCCAGAGAAGCTCCTCGATCTGGCGAGCGCCCAGTTCCGTCAGCACCAGGTCAACGGGCCGTTCCCCGCCCAACTCACTATGCGGCGTGGTGAGAAAGCGCCGTGCGTCGTCGTCATCATCCCAGACGTATTGAGCCGTTGCGATAACTCGCGCAAGTCGCTCCGTGCGCTCGCTCTCGTCCGGCTTGAGCACATCCTTGCGGCGCTTGAAGGTTGCCTCCGGAATCACGCTGTGGATAAGTTGCGTCTGCGCCGCAGGGCTCGGAAATAACCTCGAGGCGCTGGCCTTGAGGGCCGACTTAGGCAAGCCGCTGCGCACAGCGTTGGCTAAGTCACTGAGCGAACGAATCCGCTGCGGAAGATCCATGACGTCGGCGATCAGTTGTGGGCTTACGAATGCCGTCATGGGGCGTCCTCGCTCCTCAGGTAGATCATATGCTCTTTATTATAGTATCATTTGATCCGTGACATATCGATGCCAAAGCGGGTCGCGCTGCGAGAAACCGCACCGGCAATTCGGCCCTGCAGCGGCCGCTTGCGCAGCCCGGGCATCTGTACGAACGCGTTGCTACGGCGATCGCGCTTCACCGGTAAACACATCCGCGCCTTCGCGGAGCGCAAGCGGAGCAGCAACCGCTTCGAGCGAGCAGCGTTCGGCAGGCACGGCAAGAAAAACGGCGACGACGGCCGCTGCGAGCATCAGCACGCCACCGAGCGCATATCCGACAAACACGTCGTCGCGCGTGCCGGCCGCGATAAGGTGACCGAAGATGATCGGGCCGGCGATTCCGCCAAGCGCCGTGCCAAGCGCATAAAACCACGCGATCGCGCTCGCGCGCACCTCGAGCGGAAAGCATTCGCCAACGGTGAGGTAAGCCGAACTGGCTGCGGCGGACGCAACGAAGAACACGACGCTCCAGGCGAGCGTTTGCTCGATCGGGCTCAGCAATCCAGCCTTGAACAACAGGCCCGTCAGGATGATCAGCGCGCCGGTCAGCGCATACGTCAACGTGATCATGATGCGTCTGCCGACCTGGTCGAACAACGGCCCGAGCACCAGTGGTCCAAGGAAATTGCCGGCCGCGAACGGCAGAAGGAACAAGCCCACTTGCGATTCCCGAACGCCGTAGTAGCGGGTCAGCACGAGCGCGTAGGTGAAAAAGATCGCGTTATAGAGAAATGCCTGCGCGCCCATGAGGCTCAATCCGAGCACGACGCGGCGCGGGTATCGGCGAATCAGCAGCCCGAAAAGCTGAAACCAGCCGACATTTCCTTGCGGATCGAGCACGATGGTTGGTGCGGGTGCCCTCTCCACCGGTTGTCCCGCCTGAGCCTCGATGGCGGCAACGATCGCTTCGGCCTCCTCCTGGCGGCGATGCAGCAGCAGCCACCGCGGGCTCTCGGGCACGAAACGCCGAAGAAAGAGAATTCCAAAGCCCAGCGCGCCACCGATGATGAACGCTGCCCGCCAGCCCCACTCGGGCGAAAAGAGCCCCGAATCCAGGACGATGACGGCGCCGGCCGCGCCCGCCGCCGCGCCAATCCAGAAGCTCCCGTTCACCGCGAGATCGATTCGTCCGCGCAGGCGCGCAGGCATGAACTCCTGGATCGCGGAGTTGATCGCCGCATATTCGCCGCCGATGCCCGCGCCGGTGAGGAAGCGCAGCGCGGCAAACGTGAAAAAGTCCGGGCGCGAAACCCGACGCGACGGTGGCCGTGGCATAAAGCCCGAGCGCTGCGAAAAAAAGTTTGCGCCGGCCGTGACGATCGGCTAATCCGCCGAAGAGAATCGCACCGATAACGGCGCCGGCCACGTACGCGGCGGCCGCCTCTCCGACCTGCGCCGAGCTCAGCCCCAACCCTGTCGGCAACATCAGAACGCTCGCAAGCGAGCCGACCAGCGTGACCTCCAGGCCGTCGATGATCCAGCTCGTGCCGAGAGCCGCAATCAGCAACGTGTGAAAGCGTGACCAGCGCAGCCGGTCGAGCCGCGCTGGAACGTCCGTCGTGAACGGTCCGCTATCCATTGCCCGCGTGGCCGTTCGCAGAAGCTAGCGCGAATGGTGCAGTTTCTGGCCGAGCATCTCGGGCGTAACCAGGACGACGCCGCGCTCGGTCACGTGAAACCGCTGGCGATCGCGCTCCGGATCGACGCCGACCGTGAGGCCGGGAGGCAACCGGCATTGCTTGTCGATCACGGCGCGGCGCAGAACGACTCCTCGAGCCACGTCGACGTTGGGCAGGACGACCGAATCCTCGATCGTGCAATAACTGTGCACATGGACGTTGGAGAACAACAGCGACCGGCGCACCGTTGCGCCGCTCACGATGCAGCCGCCCGCCACGAGCGAATCGATCGCAGTTCCGCGCCGCCCGTCCTCGTCGTGCACGAACTTCGCGGGTGGCAGCTGTTCCTGCGCCGTCCAGATCGGCCACGTGCGATCGTAAAGGTTGAGATCGGGTGTCAGCTGCGTGAGATCCATGTTGGCGACCCAATACGCGTCGACCGTCCCGACGTCCCGCCAGTACGCGCCGGCCGCCTCTCCGATCACGGCGCTTTGCCGCAGGTCGTGCGCAAACACACGGTCCCCTCGCGCGATTGCGCGCGGAATCACGTCCTTGCCGAAGTCGTGCGAGGATGCAGGATGCGTCGCGTCGTCGATCAGGAGCTCGTACAACCGTTCCGCGTTGAACATGTAGATGCCCATGCTGCACAGCGCGGTGTCCGAGCTGCCGGGCATCGGCTGCGGATTGTGCGGCTTTTCGATGAAGCCGAGAACGCGCTGGTCGGCGTCGACGGACATCACGCCGAAGGCGGATGCATCGTCGAGGGGAACGGCCACGCAGCCGATCGTGAGCTCGACGTCTCGCGCAACATGCTCGGACAACATCTTGCCGTAATCCATCTTGTAAACATGGTCGCCGGCCAGGACCAGGACGAATCGCGGTCCGTGCCGGCGCAGGATGTCGAGGTTCTGGTAGACGGCATCCGCCGTTCCCTGATACCACGCCGGATCGACGCGTTGCTGGGCGGGAAGAAGCTCGACGAACTCGTTCAGGCGGCCGTCGAGGAACGCCCAGCCGCGTTGCACGTGGCGGATAAGGCTCTGCGCCTTGTACTGGGTGCAGATCCCGATCCGGCGTATCCCGGAGTTCACGCAATTGGACAGCGCGAAATCGATGATCCGGAATTTGCCGCCGAACGGCACGGCCGGCTTGGCACGCCAATCGGTCAGCGGCCCGAGCCGTACACCCCGTCCGCCGGCGAGCACGATTGCGACCGTGGCGCGCGTGAGCTCGACGCTGTTCATGACACGCTGCGTTGCGCGCACGGATCCACGATGCGATGCAATGTAGCCGTCGGCGACGTGAAACGCAATGCGCGACGTGCGCGTCCGGCTTGGCGTCGGGAACGCGCACGTCTCCTGTCGGCGACCGTAACGGGGACTTTCCGGTGACCGAGGATCCATTGCGCGTGCTCTTCGTGACGCCCGAATGCGCGCCGTGGGTGAAGACCGGCGGCCTCGGTGACGTTGCCGCCGCGCTGCCCGCGGCGTTGATCACCGAAGGCGTCGACGTGCGCGTGCTGATGCCGGCTTACCGCGGCGTGCCCGAGCAGGCGGGTCCGGCGCGTGTCGTCGCGCGCCTGCCCGCGACGGCGGAATTTCCCGACGCCGACCTGTACCAGAGCGCGTTGCCGTCCGGCGTGCCGGCATACGTGCTCGACTGTGCGGCCCTTTACGATCGTCCGGGAGGACCCTATCAGGACGCCGCCGGCCATGACTACGCCGACAACGCGCGGCGCTTCGCCCGCCTCGCGCACGCCGCCGCCCTCCTGGCGACGGCGGAAAGTCCGCTTGCGTGGCAGCCCGATGTCCTGCACTGCAACGACTGGCAGACCGGACTTGCGCCCGCCTATCTTCGCCATGCAATTACCGCGCACGCGGCGACGTTGATGACGGTTCACAACCTGGCGTTCCAGGGCGTGTTCGCGGGTAACTTGAGCGGATCGCTGGGCTTGCCCGCAGCGGCGTTCTCGATCGACGGCATCGAATACTACGGTGCGACGTCGTTTCTCAAGGCGGGGCTTTTCCATGCGAGCGCATTGTCGACCGTCAGCCCGACGTACGCGAAAGAGATCCAGCGCGCGCCACTCGGCTGCGGTCTGGAGGGGCTGCTCGCCGGACGCAGCGGCGTGCTGCACGGGATCCTGAACGGCATCGATACCGGCACATGGAATCCCGCGACCGACCCGCTTCTCGCGTGCCGCTACGACGCCGATACGCTGGCGAATAAAGCGGAGAACAAGCGCGCGCTGCAGCTCCGCCTCGGCCTGCCGGTTGCGCCTGCAATCCCTCTGCTCGGCGTAGTGAGCCGCCTGACCCTGCAAAAGGGCTCCGACCTGGTCGCCGCGATTGCACCCTCGCTCGCAGGGCTGCCCGCGCAGCTGATCGTGCAAGGCCGCGGCGACGCGGCGCTCGAGCGCGCCTTCGAGGATGCCGCGCGTGCGGCACCCCGCTCGATTGCGGTCGCGATCGCATTCGACGAATCGCTGGCGCACCTGATCGAGGCCGGCGCCGACGCGTTCCTGATGCCGTCGCGGTTCGAGCCGTGCGGGCTGAATCAGATGTACAGCCAGCGCTATGGCACGCCCCCGCTCGCGCACCGCACCGGAGGGCTTGCGGATTCCATCGTCGACGCGACGCCCGCCGCGCTCGCGGACGGCTCCGCGTCGGGCTTCCTGTTCGACGAAGCGACGCCGCAGGCGCTCCGCGGCGCGGTTCACCGGGCGATCGCAGCGTACCGTGAACCGGCTACATGGCGCGCACTGCAACGCGCCGGGATGGGACGTGACTTCGGATGGGCGGCGAGCGCACGACGCTATGTCGACCTTTACCAGGCGCTCGGCGGTCAATCGAAGTCGACGAGGTCGGCCAGGTCGAGGCCCAGGCCGGGAAGCTCGGGGGCTATCAGATAGCCGTCGTCAAGGTCGAGCATGCCCGGTGCTGCGCGCTCGAAGAGCGGCTGGTGCAGCGGTGCACGCGCGCCTGACCTTCGACGTCGGCGGTGTCCACCGGAACTCGACATCGACGGCTCGGGATCGAACACTACGACAGCGGCGCCCTTTCCACGCGACGCGCAGCCTGCGATTCGATGGCCAGTGCGCCAGCAGCGGCTGCATCCGCCATTGCCGCATCGTGCGATGGTGGCACGTTGACCGTCACCTGGCGGTGAGCAAACCGAATGCCGGCCGCACGGAATGCACGGATGATCTTGTCGTACGCCACGCGGCGGACGACCCACGCCGTGTTGCCGGGCCGTGCCGTGAATTTCGCACGCACGACGATCGCACTGTCTTCCGCCGAAATGACGCCGGCCGACTTGAGCGGCTGCAGCAGATCCTGGGCATAGTCCGGGTCGGCGGAAAGCTCCTCGCCAATCTGCTTCAGGATCTTCTTCACCTGCAGCATGTTGGTGTCGTACGTAAGACGGAACTCCATCACATGGATCGACCAGTCGCGGCTGGTGTTGCGCAGTCGCTTGATCTCGCCGTACGGAAGGATGTTCAGCGCACCGCGGTGGTGGCGCAGGAATACCGAGCGCAAATTGATGCGTCTCGACACGGCCCTTGGCGTCACCCACCTCGATGTACTCACCGAGACGAAACGCATCGTCCATCAGGAAAAAGGCACCCGATACGATGTCGCGGACCAGCGTCTGCGAGCCGAAGCCGATCGCCACGCCGACGACACCGGCGCCGGCGAGCAACGGCAGGATATCGACGCCGAGTGCTGCCAGGATCGACATCCCTGCCATGACGACAATGGTCACGAGGATCGTCGCGCGAAGGATCGGCAGCACCGTGCGCAGACGGGTGGCGGGAACATCATCCTGTTGCTCCCCCTCGGCCTGGAGGCGGCGATCGATGGCCGTCGTCAGGATGCCCCACAGCAAGTAAGTCGTCAGAAGTACGACGCCGATACCAAGCAGCGCGCTTGCAATCCTGCCGCCGAGGCTCGCCTGCGCCAGTGCAAACAGGTCCAGGTTCCACAGCCCGGCGAGCAGCCACAAGCCGACGACAAGCACCACGATGTGAATGGCGCGCCTGAAAATCGGCTCGTACCCGCCGGGGTCGCCACCGCGGACGGCGCCACGATTCGTGCGTCGTCGATCGCAAAGGGCACCAAGCGCCCGGCATAACGCCATGTCGACGATCGGCAACGCGATGAACAGCACCATGCTCGCGAACCCGGTGCCGTTCGCGATGGCCACGCCCGCGAGCACATTGAAGATGCCGCCCCCCAACAGGATAAGGAAGTACGCCGTCGCGGCCACGGGCCAAAAGTCGGCCAGCCATCCGATGACCGCGCCATGCGCATCTGCGCCGCGTATGAGATCGGCGATCGGCTTGCGAACGCGCCAGACCGTCTCCACCGCGAGCGACAGGCCGATGACCCAGAAGCCGACACCGATCAGGTCGATTGTCTCGGGAGTCGCGCCGGAGGCGCCAAGCACTGCGATCGTCGCGAAGCTCGAGCCATAAACAGCCGCGAGCGCAATGGCAAACCATCGCAGACGCCGCGCGGGCGCATCCGCGAACGGCAGCAATCTGTGCCGCGTTCCCGCCGGGGAGAGCAGGAACCGCGCGAATAACGCGGTGATTCGCACGATGACGATTGCAAAGAGCACGTCGAGCACCAGGATCCGCCGCAGTTCGTCCTCGAGCCACCCTGCAAAGAAAAACAGGATCGCGGCCACACCGAATATGGCGAGGCCGCCGAGGTCGAGCAGCAGCCCAAGGCCCAGCCGAAACGCACGCGCCGAAAAAGTTGCGGCCGGCGAATGCAGCAAGCGCTGCCGATAACCGTGAAGCGCGTGAACGTAGACGCGTTCGGCGAGCACCGCCGTGGCGAGCAGCGCCAGCGCATATGCGATGAAAGGCCAGAACTGCGAAGCACCGGGCGGGCCGGTCAGCCGCGTGACCACGTTACGCATTGTTGCAGGCAGTCCGACAAACGCGGCGTACAGCGTGTCGTAGCGACTTCGCATCGATCCCGCGTGTTCGTCGACCATCCCCGCCATCCCTGCCATGGCAGCCATCCCACCTCCGCTCGCAGGGTTCACCGGCGCGACGGCCGTGCGGTCGAGCTGGTCGATGAGCAGGTTCCTGACCTGCGCGTCGGAAAGGCGAGACAGCAGGTCGCGGACCGATTCCCGCGACAACGTCTCCGGCAACGCGGTTGCAGTGCGGTCATCCTGCGTCTCCGCCCACGCAGGAGCGTTCGGAATAACGGTGCAAATCAGGACGACCAGTGCGCCGATTGCCCGCCACGACTTCCCTCCCGCCTTGGACATCTTCTGTCTCCCATTGCCCTTCGCAATAGTCTGCGCCAATCCGCTAGACTTACGCATGGACGCGGGCAACACAACTGCGGAGCTCTATCGAAAGATCGGGGAAGCGACATCGGATGCGGTGATTTTCGCGGATCGCGACGGGTTGATTCGCCTGTGGAATCGAGGCGCCGAGCTCATATTCGGCTATCCCGCTGGTGAAGCGCTGGGTCAAAGCCTCGACCTGATCATCCCGGATCGTCTTCGGAGCGCCCACTGGGATGCATTCCACCGCAGCCTGCAGACCGGGCAGACCAAGTACACCGACCGGGTGCTGACAACACGTTCGGTGCATAAGAACGGCAGCAAACTGTACGTCGATCTCGGCTTCGGGCTGGTGAAGGATGCGAACGGCATTGCAGTGGGTGCATTCGCGATTGGACGCGACTGCACGGAGCGCTATCTGGCCGACGCTGCACTCAAGGCGAGAATCAGGGAGCTCGAGGCGCGAATCGACACCGCGCCACCCAAGACCTGTTCCTGAAGGAGTTGCACGATGCCGGACTGGTCAGCGCTTTTCAGCTTCACCGTGCCGCCGCTCGAACTCGTCGTGCGCGGCACGGCGATGTATCTCGGCCTCATGGTGATCGTGCGTGTGCTTCTGCGGCGCGACATCGGAGCGGTTGGCGTCGCTGACGTGCTGTTCGTGGTGATCATCGCCGACGCTGCGCAAAACGCAATGTCGGGTGAGTACAAGTCGATCGCCGACGGGATGGTGTTGGTCGGCACACTGGTGGTCTGGAACGCCCTGCTCGACTATCTATCCTTCCGATCTCCCGCCTTCAGCCGGCTCATGGATTCGCCCGCCCGACCGCTGATCCGCAATGGGCAGCTCATACGCGCGAATCTGCGTCGCGAGTGGATTACCCGGGACGAGTTGATGGGCCTGCTGCGAACGCATGGCGTCGAGGACACCGCGCAGGTGAAGGCTGCTTATCTCGAAGCGAACGGCGAGATCAGTGTGATCAAGCGGGAAGAGAAGGATGGCGCGAACAATTCGCGAAAGCGCACGCCGGGTGCAACTTGAGGGGCTGCACAAGCAGGGACTGCGACACCACGGCCGCAAAACTCGCCGCGGCGTCGCCAACGGGTTACGTTGTTTACTTGGCTGGAGCGCTCGACTGCGTGTTGCTCATCGGCGAAGCCTGGCTCTGCGAGCCGCTCGGCGACGCCTGGTTTGGCATGGCGCCCTGGTCCTGTTGAACGTTCAGCGCAGAAAGCGTCTGCTGGTCCAAGGTACCTGACGGCGGCAGACCCTGCGCTTGCTGGAAGCTTCGCAGCGCGCTTTCCGTCGACGGCCCCATCTGGCCGTCGATCGCGCCGGCATCGTGTCCCTTATCCTTCAGCGCTTGTTGCACGGAGCGTACGAGTGCGGGATCGCTTGGTGCGGCTGCGGTTCCTGCTGGTTGGCTCGACGACATCCCTGCTTGGCTCGACGACGCGCCGGTCCGGTCAGGAGGCGTGCCTGCTTGGCTCGACGAAGCGCCGGTCCGGTCCGAAGGCGTCGCCGCCTGGGTCGACGACGTGCCCGCCTGCTGGCCCTGCTGGTTCGCCGAGTAGCTGCCATCGCTCGATGACGGGCTCGTCGTTGCGGCCTGGTTGCCGGTCGCGAAGGTGGCGCCGGCCATTGAAATGGCGGCTACTGCTACTGCGATCTGGTGAAGTTTCATCTGAGGTTCCTTTCCCGATCCAATCACACGCGGTGACAAAATTGTCGCGCCGCGATACAAATTGCAGCACGCATTGGCGCGCTTGCAACAATCAATACGCTTGCAAATGACGTGCCTCGTCTTCACCGCGGCGGGCTGGACGCCATCGTGCTGTTTCAAGGGGGTAAATCCCATGCTGGCGCCGAGCCGGCGCAAGCGCCGAAGCCGGTCGCGCAATAATTACCGCGCGGGCGATCCAAGGCGGTTGCAGGCGTCAGGCATTTTCGTACGTCTGGTTCGGCTTGTCGCCGTCATCAAGTTGCATGACGAAACGGACGGAAACGACACCGTTGCCGGCCAGCGACAGACGTACGATGCTAGCGCGCGGAAGTCGGCTCGAGGCGCATTCCACTCATCAGGTCCTGCGCCAGATACTGCTCGCGATACACGTCGAACGGCACATGATCGGCCTCTTCGATCCTGCGCTGCGCCTCCAGCGACTCGTCCGCCATCCGCCGCAGCCGGGCGTTGGCTTCATCGGGGAACGGAAGGTCGAGCAGCGCTCGCCGATGCCGCCGCGACTGCGCGAGCGCGAACTCGATGTACGAATTGGCGTGCTGCTGCGCCATTTCACGCAGCACGCGCGCAGATGGCGTGCGTTCCGGATCGAGGAGCATCTCGTCCGCCGCCGCGACGGCATCCGCGTGTCGATGACCCTCGTCGGAGGAGTCGAGTGCGGCCGCGATCGGCGCGCATTCGCGCAGTAGCTCCCGTCCCCATTCGACAAGATCGATGTCCCGGTCGCGCCGGCGCAGCTGCACGCCAGGCTCCCGGCCTCGCTCGGCGACGCGGTACTGGTTTTGCGCGATCACGCCGATTTCCTCCGCATTGTCGGGAGGGCTGTCGCACAGCAGGCAATGCAGCAGGAACACGTCGAGAAAGCGCATCGTCATCGTGTCGATGCCCACGGGCCAGAACGGATCGACGTCCAGGCTACGGACTTCGACGTACTCGACGCCGCGCTCGGTCAACGCATGCAACGGACGCTCGCCCCGGCGAATTCGCCGTTTCGGCCGGATCGTTCCGTAGAATTCGTTTTCGATCTGCAACAAGGTCGTCGCAAGCTGATGATAGTTCCCGGCGCCGTCGCGGACGCCAATCGAGTCGTACTGGGCATAAGGCTCGGTCAATGCGTGGTGCAGCGAGCCGGCATAGCTCTCGAGGCAGTTGTAGCTGACGGCCAGCGAGCGCTGCGCATCGCTCTGGTAGCCGAGCGGACCCATTCGCAGCGACGTCGCGTGCGGCAGGTAGAGCGTATCGGCCGAAAGGTCCTGCGAGGCGGTGCGGCCGTCCTGCCACGAAGGACCGGCACACCGCGGGCGACGCGCCGAACAGATAAAGCGGCAGCCACGAATGCCGGCGGAAGTTGCGGATCAACCCGAAGTAGGCGTCGGTACGGAAATGCGCTCGGATCGCGAACATCCGATGCCGCCTGCTGCAGCATCGCCATCGCCGCCTCTGGCAGCGAAAAGTTGTAATGCACGCCCGAGATGGTTTGCATCCGGCGGCCGTAGCGCCGTGAAAGGCCCATTCGGTACACCGTCTTGAGCCTTCCCACATTGGAACGAGCCGTATTGACCGAGCGGAATGTCGTCGTCGGCGGGCAACCGGCAAGGCATGCTGCTCGACCACAGCATTTCGTCATCGAGGTGCCGGTAGACGAACTGGTGAATCTCGGCGAGCTCCTGCACGCACGAGTCGACGTCCGGACAAACGCCGGTGATCAATTCGAGTTGTGATTCGCTGAAATCCGTCGTGATGTGCGGGTGCGTCAGCGCCGAACCGAGTTGCCGCGGGTGCGGCGTGGCGGCGAGCGCGCCGTCCGGCGTTATGCGCAGGCTCTCCCTTTCAATGCCGCGCAGCAGCCGCTTCAGCACGTCCTGCGACAGCGCGGCCAATCGATGTTGCTCGTGCATCAAGCGGCGTCTCCCGGATCTCGATGATGTTGGCTTAGTACCACGACCCGACGCATACGTGCGGGCGCGGGGCGTTTCGCAGGTCGCGGGGACTACAGGGGGATCCACGGCTGTCGGCCTGCATTATGCCTGCGACACCGAGCACAGCGTCAGTGCCTTCGAACTCGCGGCGGAATCGCCCGACAGCGGAATCGATTATCATTATTTCGTCGCAGCCGAGGCGCGGCCCGCGTTCAACGCGCGACGTCGATTTGTCGGCCGAACAACAACATGAATCCGTTGCCGAGCCATCAGTCAGGCCGAGCCGAGGTTTCGCGGCAGCCGGTGTCGGGCAGCATGCAGCGTCTGCTCGAGCCGTTGATGCGGGGAACGGCCATCCCCAGCCGAATCGTCTTCGCCAACGGCGCCGAATATCGACATGGCGAGGCGCCGCCGCGATTCACGATCCTGTTTCGCACGCATCGAGGTGAACGCCGCCTGCTGCGCTACGGGCACGTCGGGATACTCGAGGCGTATTTCGACGGCGACGTGGATTTCGAGGGCGACATTGCGCTGGCGTTTCGCGTTGCGCTGGACATGGGGTTTACCCGGACGACGAATTCGCTGCTGTCGATTCGCAATCGCTGGCACGAGTTCAGATTCTCCAACCGCTCGATACCGCAAGCCAAGGCCAATGCGCGCGCCCATTACGGCCTCGGCAGGGCGTTCTACGCGCCGTGGCTCGACCGGGTCGGCATGATGTACACCTGCGCGTACTGGAAGGAAGGCACGCGCACACTCGAAGAGGCGCAACGCAACAAGATGGACCACGTGTGCCGGAAGGTGCAGCTCCAGGCCGGCGAGACGTTCGTCGACGTCGGCTGCGGCTGGGGCGGCCTCCTCTTCCACGCATGGCGCAACTACGGTGCGCTCGGCACGGGAATCAACGCGACGACCGAGCAGGTCGTCGGAACTGAACGATGAACTCGCGCGGCAAGGCCTGACGCGACAAGATCCGCGTTGTCGAATGCGACTTCCGCGAGATCCCGGGTCAGTACGACAAGCTGCTGTCCATCGGCACGCTGGAGCACGCGGGCCGCGACCAGCTGCCCGAAGTGATGCGCGCGCATGCCAACGCGCTCAAGCCGGGCGGCCTCGGCGTCATCCATTTCATCGGGCACGTCGGCTCGTTCGACACCGAGTTCTACATCCGCAAGTACATTTTCCCCGGCGGCTGGATCCCGAGCCTCGCCGAGGCGATCGACCGCGATGGACGCAAATGGGCTCGAAGTCCTCGACGTCGAGAACCTGCGCCGCCATTACGCGCTGACGCTCGATGCCTGGGCTGAACGGTTCGATGCGAACTGGGATGCGATCCAGGCCCTCGACCCCGTGCGATTCAACGAACGGCACCGCCGCATCTGGCGCACCTATCTCTGGTCGTGCGCGGAGATGTTCCGCTCGCGCACCTCGCCGACGCACCTGTTCCAGGTGACCGTCAGCAAGGGCAATGTCGACGAGCTACCCGATGAGCCGCGTCGTTCCTGCATCAGCCAAATTCGTGACGACGTACGCCGAGAAGACGGCGCGGCTGCTGGCCGACCTCGCATCGACGCGGTCAGTCCGGACAGGCCGCGGTCGGACTCGCGAAGACGACATCCAACCTGTTTCGCGAGCGCACCGCGCGACGTGCGCCGCGCGTCGATCTCAGCCACTTCGACCGGGTGCTCCGCGTCGACGCGAAGGCCGAACGTCGTCGAAGCGGAAGGGATGACGACGTTCGCCGATCTCGCCGACGCGACGCTTCCGCTGGGCGCGATGCCGGCGGTCATCCCGCAACTGAAGTCGATCACGCTCGGCGGCGCCGTGGCGGGCATCGGCATCGAGGCCACGTCGTTTCGCCATGGCCTCGTGCACGACACGATCGTCGCAATGGAAGTCCTGACGGGAGACGGCCGCATCGTCGCCTGCACGGCGGACAACGAGCACCGGGATCTCTTCCACGGCTTTCCGAATTCCTATGGCACGCTCGGCTATGCACTGAAGCTCACGGCGCGCACGATCCCCGTCGGGCGTTACGTCCGCGTCGATCACGCCCGTCACACCGATGCCGCATCGTTCTTCGCGGCGCTCGCGGAGCGCTGTGCCGACGCGAGCGCCGATTTCGTCGACGGCGTGGTGTTCGACCGCAACGACCTGGTGCTGAGCTGCGGGCGCTTCGTCGATGAAGCGCCGCATGTCAGCGACTACACATACGACCGTATCTATTATCGGTCCCTGCGCGAGAAAGCGGTCGATTACCTCGCGACGCGCGACTACCTGTGGCGCTGGGACACCGACTGGTTCTGGTGTTCGAAGAACGTCGGTGCGCAGCATCCATTGGTGCGACGACTGCTTGGCCGCGCACGCCTGAACTCGATCACGTATCAGCAGATCATGCGCTGGAACGCACGATGGCATGTGACCGCGACGCTCGACCGGCTGCGCGGCGTCCATTCGGAATCGGTGATCCAGGACGTCGACATTCCGCTCGCGCGCGCCGCCGGAATTCCTCGAGTTCCTGCACGCGCAAGTGGGCATCCGGCCCATCTGGATCTGCCCCATCCGGGCGCCCGACGCAGCGTCGGAGGCGACGCTCTATCGGCTGCCGCGCGGAACGCTGTCGATCAACTTCGGCTTCTGGGATACGATCGTTTCGCGAGAGCCGCATCCGCGCGGCTTCGTCAACCGCAGGATCGAGCGCAAGGTGACCGACCTCGGCGGCATCAAGTCGCTCTACTCCGACTCGTACTTCAGCGAAGACGAGTTCTGGTCGATCTACAACCGTCCGGCGTACAGCGCGCTCAAGGCGCGATACGATCGCGGAAGGAACGCTCGGCGACCTGTATGCCAAGTGCGTGCTGCGACACTGATCGCGTAATCAATCGGCACTCGCCTGCGCCCCATGGCCGGTAAAGTGAAGAAGCGCACCCGGGAAATCGCGGTACAGGTCCGCAACCCGCAGCGTCCGGTCCTGGACGGTGAACACCTCGCCGGTCAGCACATTCTCGACGCGGGAACCCGGCGCAAGAAACCGGACATCGAGCGTCGTGTCGCCCCACGCATCGGCGAGCGGCAGCGTTCCTGCGGCGAGGCCGAGCAAGGCGAACAGACGGCCGGCGACGACGACGACTCCGTCATGCTCGTGCATGCGCCGAAACGCAACGACGTGCTCGGCACGAGCGCCGGTGACCGCTATGCGCTGGTAGTCGCCGGCTGCGAACAGCTCGGGATGCTCTCGTCGCAGGGCCAGCGCGCGGGCGACGACCCACAGCTTGGCGCGTCCATCGTACGGCGATGAAAACAGCGGACGCACTCGCGGCGCACCGGCCGCGGCGCTCGGTGAGCGCATCGAGCGACGCAAGCGCCGCTCGACGCGCGGCGTAGTCGACCGCCCGCCGGTTATCGGGATCGACCAGCGACCAGTCGAGCATCTCGTTACCCTGGTAGATATCGGGAACCCCGGGAGATGCGAGTTTCAGGAGCGTCATCGACAGGCTGTTCAGCATGCCGTACCACGCAAACACGGCGGACTGCTCGCGCAGGTCACCGAGGAATGGATTTGCGCCCGGCGCGTGCAACAACGCTGCAACGAATGCGGTCAGTGCCTCCTCGTACGATTCATTGACGGTGAGCCAGCTCGTGTGAACCTTCGCCTCGCGCGCGGCCTTTACCATGTAGTGCTCGATCCGTTCGCGGTAGGTACGCAGCTCGCCTTCGACGGGATCGCCTGGCGGGAACGTGCCGACGAGCGTCTGGTAAAGGAGATACTCGTCGTTGCGCGACGGCGCCTGCGCGCCATCGACTTCGCGCTTCCGGCTGCGATTCAGTCGACTCCAGCGCCGTACGATCAGCCGCCACGCAGCCGGCATTTCGGAAATCACGTCGATCCGTGCGCGCACGTCCTCCGAGCGCTTGTTGTCGTGCGTCGAAGTGGCGAGCATCGTATGCGGCCATACCGCCGCGCGGTCCGCGCTGGCGCCGTGGAAGCCGCGCACCGTCATGCCGAACTGATCCGGGATCGCCCCCGACCTCATTGAGCGAGACGAGCGGATTGAACGTATAGAACGCGGTGTCCTCGACGCCCTTCGCGGCGACCGGCGCAGTGAACTGCTGGAAGCGCATCGCGAAATCGCGATAACGCCGTACCGTCTCTACCGAGGCGAGAGCGGGTGCACTTCCGAGCAGGACCGCGTGCAGGAATTCCAGGATCTCGGCGTCGCCGCCGCGACTCCGGGCCACTGCCCGGCCCACCGCCCAGTCGACGTAACGACGATCCTGGTCGGACGCGCCGTTTTCATCGACGTACGTACGATAGACGGGAAAGCGCGCGACGATCTCCTTCAGGGCCTCGCGAAGCGCGTTCGAGCGTGAAGTCGCGCGTGCGCCGATCGGCGCGGGCGATCCGCAGCGCGCGCAGCGAGAGCATGGCGAGCTGCGACGAGAGCGCGCCTTCCATGATCGCGCGGCGGCCCCGATAGGCTGCCTGCTCGAACGTGTGCGCCTCGTCCTGCGTGAAGGCGCGCCACGCACGTTCGACGCGTCCCTTTGCACGGGTGTCGACGAACAGGCCGTTCAGCACGTTTGCGAAGCGGTACCCCGTGGTGCCATGAACCGGCCAGGTTTCCGGCAGGCGCTCATGGGGGGCGGTGATCTTCTCGACGACCACATAGAGGCCGTCATGGTTCTCGCCTTTGCGGGAAGCACGCTTTGCTCGTTCTCGATAGCGCTGCTGCAGTCGCGCAAAATATCGCGCCGGATCGAGCAGCCCGTCCGGATGATCGATGCGCAAGCCGCCGATCATGCCATCGGCCGCGAGCCCGAGCACGAACTCGTGCGTCGCCTCGAACACCGCGTCGTTCTCCATTCGCAGCGCCGCGAGCTCGTTGATGTCGAAGAAACGGCGGTAGTTGATCTCGTCCGAGGCCACACGCCAGTACGCGAGCCGAAACGCCTGCGCTTCGAGCAGGGAGTGCAGCGCTTCGAAGCTCGCCGAGTTGCCGGGCGTCCCATTGATCCGCGTGACGACGTTCCCGATTGCGTCGGCCAGCGCGGGATGCGCCGCCGCCAGCGCGGCGAGCCGCCGCCTCTGCGCGGCCACTTCGTGCCGGCGGGCCCTGAGCCGTGCAGGCGCTTGCTCGTCGCGGGCCGGCAGCGCCTTCAGCGTGTACACGACGCGCTCGAATTCCGACGCGCCCGCGGAGTCCGTGCGCCGCACGCACGCCGGCGAGCGCCTCGACGAGCACCTGCGGATAGGTTCGCGGATCGAGCGGAAAGCGATGCTCGAAATAGCGAATGGCGAAGCCGCCCGTCTCGGGCTCGAAGCGCAGCGCGATCTCGCCGCGTTCGAGCACCGTTCCATAGGAGGACCCGAGCACCGGGACGAGCACCTTGCCGGCGAGATCGGGGTCCTGCGGCGTCCAGTCGATGTCGAAAAACGCGGCGTAATCCGATGCCGGCCCGTTCTCCAGCACGTCCATCCACCACGTATTGTCGTCGCCCATGATCGCGATGTGATTGGGAACGAGGTCGCAAAGATGGCTCATGCCATGGTGCGACAACGCGTTCACCATGCGCTCGAAGTCCTCGGGCGTTCCGATCTCGGGATTGAGCACCCGGTGGTCGACGATGTCGTAGCCGTGCCGGCTCCCCGGTCTCGCCTTGAGATACGGCGAGCAGTACACATGGCTTATCCCGAGTGCGGCGAGGTACGGCACGAGCTGCAGTCACATCGGCGAACGTGAAATCGCGATGCAGCTGCACGCGATAGGTCGCGCGCGGGATCGCCGCGAGCGGAAGCGATACAACCGGTGCCCGGCTCGCGCGCTTCGTGCGTCTGGCCGAAGCCCGCGTGGCGCCTGACGGGTGCTCGCTCATGTCCTCGTACTCATGCGTTCGCGCGTGTCCCGATGCGCCGGCGCTGGCTCACGTGCGGAAGCTCAGCCGCTCGCTCGCGTGCGGGGACTTGCCCGTTCGGCCGCGAGGCGGACCGCCAGTCGATGCACCCGCCCGTCCGCTTTCTGATCCTCCAGCGCGACGGGCAGCTTGCGGCGCCAGTTGGGATGCTCGACGGTCGTTCCCGGCAGATTCGCCTGCTCGCGCACGCCGAATACGTCCTCGGGCTGCAGGACGAGCAGCGCCGATGGCGTGCGCGAAAGATAGACCTGCACCGCATCCGCGAGTGCGGGCGTCAGTTGCGGCCAGGCGCGCGGGTCGAGCGGCGCTCCCTCGGCGAGCAGCCCGGCGCGCGCCAGGGCAGCGAGCAGCAGCCCGCGGTCACTGCACGCGCTCGGCCATCAGCGCATCGGCGTTCGCGTCGGGACCGAGCTGGCCATGCGCGCCGCGCAGCGCAATGTCGCATCCTTCCCACCAGCCGGCGAGCGTCGGCAGGTCGTGCGTGCTCGCGATGGCGAGCGCCGGCTCGGGATAGTCGGCCGGCGGCTTGAAGTTTCCCGCGGCATCGCGTTCGAAGAGCAGCACGCGATACGAGAGAACGTCGTTGGCGGCGAGGCCGCGGCGCACCTCGTCCGGCACGGTGCCGAGGTCCTCGCCGATCACGAGGCATCGATGGCGATGGCTTTCGAGCGCCAGCAGCCCGAGCAGGTCGTCGAACGGGTAGTGCACGTAAGCGCCCTGTGCGGCGCTTGCACCCGAGGGGACCCAGTAAAGGCGCAGCAGACCCATCACGTGGTCGATGCGCAGCGCGCCGGCGTCGCGCATGTTGGCGCGCAACGTCGCGATGAACGGCGCATAGCCGGCATCCTGCAGGCGCTGCGGGATCAGCGGCGGCAAGCCCCAATCCTGCCCCTTCACGTTGAACGCGTCGGGCGGTGCGCCGACACTTGCGCTTATCGCGTACAGCTCCTGCTGCGCCCAGGCGTCGGCACCGCCGCGATCGATCGACACCGCAAGATCGCTGTAGAGCCCGACGGCGAGACCGCAACGACGCGCATGCTCGGCGGCGCTCGCACGCTGAAGCTGGGCTTGCCACTGCAGCCAGGCGAAGAAGTCGACCCGGTCGGCGTGCTGGTCGGCAAACAGGGTGATCGCCGGCGCTTGCGGATCATGGTGCGACCTGGGCCACGCGGGCCATCCCCACACTGCGGGATCCCGCTCGAAGAAATGCGCCTGAAGCGCGTCGAAGAGCGCGTGGCGCCGCAGCGCGTCCCCGCCGGCCGTCTTGAACGCATCGAACGCCGTCCAGCGCGACTGCGCACCTGCGCGCGCTTCGCGTCGCGCCTGCCCGTAGACCAGTTCGAGCGCCTGCAATTTCGCCGCGGCTACCCCTTCGTAGTCGACGAGCGGCGATGACCGCAGCGCAGCGACGATGGCCTGGAACTCGCGGCTCTCCACACGCTCGCGCGCTTCGGCGCAACGCTCGAATTCAGGGATCGCCTCGACATCGAGATAGAGGACGTTGACGAACATCCGGCTCGATGGACTGTACGGGCTTGCCTGTGCGGGATTGTGGGGAAAGAGCGCGTGCAGCGGGTTGACGCCGATGACATCCGCGCCTTCTGCGCCCCATTGTTCGACGAACGTCGCGAGATCGGTGAAATCGCCGATGCCCCAGTTGCGATTCGAGCGCAGGCCGTACAACTGCACGGCAGCTCCCCACCGCCTGCCTCCCCCGCGCAGTGACGCCGGCCGGTAGCACGTCGGCGGCGCGACCGCCAGCGTTCCGCGCGCCACCGACTGCCCTGCAGAAAGCAGTTCGACACCGTGGTAACCCTCCGGCAGTTCGACGTCGATGTCGAGCGCGAATGCGACGAAACGCTCGCCGCCAACGTCGACTGCGTCGGGCCGGGTCGGGCGGCGGCGCGGCGACGACGTCCCGAGGCTCGATCCCCGACTCGCTTCGCACGCGCCATGCAAGCGGACGTGACGCAACCGTGGCGGCAAGATGCACCGCGATGCGCCATGGACGCGCATCGGAGCGAACAACCGTCATCGGCGGCACGCATTGCCGGCAGCGCGCACGCGCCAGATCGAGGAGTTCCGCGGCAATGCTGTCCTCGGTGCCGGCGTCGACGCGCATCGCGCCGAGCAGCGCGCGCAGCGTGTCGTCCTCGACGCGATGCACGTGTCCCCAGATGTCGTGATACTCCGGCGCGATGCCGTGGGCCGCAGCAAGGCGTTGCAGCGATTCGCTCACGCGTTGCGGCCGAGAATGAAGGCCGCGCCATGACGCGGGACTTCGCCCGTCGTTCCCGGCGCGGGAACGCCGTCGGTCGCGAAAACCAATTCGCCTGCGGGCAGCGCGACATCGGTGCAGGGCGCAGATGCGAGATTGGCGATGAGATGCAGGCGTTGACCGTTACGCGCGGTCCAGGCGAGGCGCAACAACGTCTCGCCTTCGACGTGAAACGATCCGCCGGACCGCAGCTCGGCAAGCCAGGGGACGATGTGACGGCGCCGTAGCGCAAGACAGTTCCGATAAAAGTCGCGCCACCGCGAGCCGATCGCTTGCTCCGCCTCACTCCAGTCGAGCTTGCTCGCCGCGAATGTCTCCGCAGCGTTCGGATCCGGAATCGCCTGCCGCGCTGAAGGATCGCGAAAGCGTGCGAAGCGCGCGAACTCCTCGCGGCGGCCGCGCGTCACCGCCTCTGCGAGCTCGGGGCCGAAGTCACAGAAGAACAGAAACGGCGTGGATGCGGCGAACTCCTCGCCCATGAAGAGGAGCGGCGTTTGCGGCGCGAGGAGCACGCAGGCCATCAGCGTGCGCAGGCGCTCGGCGTCCGCGAGCATCGCAATCCGCTCACCGAGTGCGCGGTTGCCGACCTGGTCGTGGTTTTGCGCGAACGAGACGAATGCCGGCGGCGGCAGATGCGCGCTGCGCTCGCCGCGCGCCGCACCGCCCCGGTACGGCGACGCTTCGCCCTGGTAGATGAAACCCTCGGCGAGCGCGCGCCCGAACATCGCCACCGGATCGCCTGCGTAGTCGGCGTAGTAGCCATCGGTCTCGCCGGTTGCGAGCACGTGCAGCGCATGATGCAGGTCGTCGTTCCACTGCGCCGTCGCGAGCGGCGGCGCGTCCCGATGCGTCGCGCGCCAGGTAGCGCGCCTGGTTGCGATCGTTCTCGAGCACGAGGTGGACGTGACGCCCGGCGATGTGCTTGCGCACCCGCGTGGCGAGCTCCGTGACGAAGTCCGGCTGCGATTCGTCGACGATCGCGTGCACCGCGTCGAGTCGCAGGCCGTCGAAGTGGAATTCCTCCAGCCAGTAGAGCGCATTGTGGATGAAGAAGTCGCGTACCGTCGCGCTTCGCTCGCCGTCGAAATTGATCGCCGCGCCCCACGGCGTCTGATGGCGCGGATTGAAGAACTGCGGCGCGTAGACATGCAGGTAATTGCCCTCCGGCCCGAAGTGGTTGTAGACGACGTCGAGCAGCATCATCAGTCCGCGCGCGTGCGCTGCGTCGACCAGCCGCTTGAGGTCATTCGGCGTGCCATAGCTCGCCGCAGGCGCGAACGGCAGCACGCCGTCGTATCCCCAGTCCGCGCGTCCCCGGAAACGCCGCGACGGGCATCAGCTCGACGGCCGTTACGCCGAGCTCGACCAGATCGTCGAGGCGCTCGATGACGGCAGCGAAACGTCCCTGCCGGCGTGAAGGTCCCGACGTGCAGCTCGTACACCACGGCCTCATCCCACGGCCGGCCGCGCCATGCTGTCGTCGCGCCACTCGTACGCGGTCGGGTCGACGACGACGCTTCGCCCGTGCACGCCATCGGGATTGGAGCGCGAGGCCGGATCGGGAACGCGTAATGCGATCGTCGATGCGATACGCATAGCGAGCGCCGGCGCCGGCGCCATCGACGCTGCGCTCGTACCATCCGTCGGCGCACGCAGGCATCGGCAGCACCGGCGGGTCATCCGCCGAGCCGAGAACGAGCTCGACCTGCGCAGCACCCGGCGCCCACAGGCGAAACCGGGTCCGGCGATCGCCGAGATCGGCGCCGAACGGCATTGTGTGGCCTGCGCTTCATGTCGGCGATACCTTCTGCAGCAGCACGAGCGCTCGCGCCTCGATGCGAATAGACGCTCGCACCCTGGTGCGTGCCTTCCGGCAACAGCCCCTCGTCGCGTGCCGTATCGAGCAGCACGATCCAGCCGCCACCCGTCGAACGACGGCAGCGTGAACGGAATCGGACCGTCGTGCGCGTTGAACAGCACGATGAAGTCGTCGTCGGTGACCGGTCGCCGCGTCGTCCGTCGGTCTCGCCCGAGGCGATCGCCGGCGAGGTATACGCCGAGGCAGCGGGCGAAGTCGTTGTTCCATTCCTGTTCCGTCATCTCGGTGCCGTCGGGCTTGAGCCAGGCGATGTCCTTCGTCTCGTCGCCCTGCAACGCGCGTCCTTCGAAGAAATGCCGGCGCCGAAAGACCGGATGCTGCCGGCGGAGCGCGACGACCCGGCGCACGAACGCGAGCAGTTGCGTCCGCGCGTCGTCCAGCGTCCAGTCCAGCCACGAGAGCGGCGTTGTCCTGGCAATACGCGTTGTTGTTGCCCTGCTGCGTGCGCGCCAGTCTCGTCGCCCGCCGTGAGCATCGGCACGCCCTGCGAAAAGCAGCAGCGTCGCGAGGAGGTTGCGCGACTGGCGCGCGCGCAGCGCGAGGATCGCCGGGTCGTCGGTCGGTCCTTCGACGCCGCAGTTCCAGGAGAGGTTGTTGTCGTTGCCGTCGCGGTTGTCCTCGAGATTGGCCTCGTTGTGCTTGTCGTCGTACGACACGAGGTCGCGCAGCGTGAAGCCGTCGTGCGCGGTGACGAAGTTGATGCTGGCGTGCGGTGCGCGTCCGCTGCGGCCGTACAGATCGGACGAGCCCGTCAGGCGCCGCGCGAATTCGCCGATCAGACCGCCGTCGCCGCGCCAGTACGCGCGCATCGTGTCGCGGTACTTGTCGTTCCATTCCGCCCAGCCGGGCGGGAAGTTGCCCACCTGGTAGCCGCCCTCGCCGAGGTCCCACGGCTCCGCGATCAGCTTTACGCCGTTGAGCACCGGGTCCTGCCGCAGGATGTCGAAGAACGCGCCGAGGCGATCGACTTCGTGCAGCTCGCGCGCCAGCGCGGACGCGAGGTCGAAGCGGAAGCCGTCGACGTGCATCTCGGTGACCCAGTAGCGCAGCGAATCCATGATGAGCTGCAGCACCCGCGGATGCTGCATGTCGAGCGTGTTGCCGCAGCCGGTGTAGTCCATGTAGCGGCGCGGCTCGTCGGTGCGGCAGCCGGTAGTAGGCGCTGTTGTCCATGCCGCGGAAGCACAGCGTCGGTCCGAGCTCGTTGCCTTCGGCGGTGTGGTTGTAGACGACGTCGAGGATCACCTCGAGCCCCGCCGAATGCAGCGTCTTCACCATCGTCTTGAACTCGTTCACCTTGCCCGACGCCGAGTAGCGCGCTCCGGCGCGAAAAAGCCGATCGTGTTGTAGCCCCAGTAGTTGCGCAGCCCCTGCTGCACCAGCCGGCGATCGTCGACGAAGTAGTGCACCGGCATCAGCTCGACCGTCGTGACGCCCAGGCGTCTCAGGTAGTCGACGACGGGCGCGGTGGCGAGCCCGGCGTACGTTCCGCGCAGCGCCGGCGGGACGTCGGGATGCTGCATCGTGAAGCCGCGCACGTGCAGCTCGTAGATCACCATGTCGTGCCATGGCACGTTCGGCGGCTGGTCGTTACCCCAGGTGAACGCCGCTTCGATCACTTTGCACTTGGGCATCGCGCTCGCGCTGTCGCGCCGGTCGAACGACAGGTCGCCTCGCTTGTTGCCGACGCTGTAGCCGAACAGCGCGTCGCTCCAGCGCAGCGCGCCGGCGATGTTGCGCGCGTACGGATCGAGCAGCAGCTTGTTCGGGTTGAAGCGCAGGCCCTCCTCCGGCCGATACGGTCCGTGCACCCGATAGCCGTACAGCAGGCCCGGCCGCGCTTCCGGGAGGTAGCAATGAAAGACCTCGTCGGTGCGCTCGACGAGTCGAATCCGCTGCAGCTCGCGCCGTCCGGTGGGATCGAAGACGCAGAGGTCGACTGCTTCCGCGTTCTCGGAGAAGACAGCGAAATTGACGCCTTCTCCATCCCAATGGGCGCCCAGCGGTTGCGAGCGGCCCGGCCAGACGGCGGCGAATGGCTTCAACGAGTCAGGCTCCCGTCCCATCGGCGTGGCGCCGCTTGCGGAGCCTGCGCGATATCCCCGCGCGTCGGGCGCAGGTTGCCCGCACGATCACAGCACCGATTTCGTGCGCCTTTGCGCCGCCTCGTCTTCCTCGAGATCGTGGCGTGACCAGCGCTCGATCAGCTCGGCTGCGCGCCTTTGGCCGCCGAGGCCGAAAGCGAGCGCCAGTCCAAGCGCGACTGCCGCGACAATGATGAGGAACGTCTGCCGGATGATGTCGCCGAGACCGAGCTGGTCGAGCGCGATCATGATGACGAACGCCATGATCGCGTACAGCGCGAGCCGGCCGATCAGCCCGGCTTCGCTGACGCCGACATTGCGCAGGTAGGACGCAAGCGCCGCGCCGACGAAGCGCGCGAAATACGCGCCGAAGACGAGGATCACCACGGCGACCATCACCCGCGGGACGAACAGCACGATGCGCCCGATGAGGTCGGTCACGTAGGCGAGATCCAGGCTGTTGAACGCGATCATCAGCGCGGCGAGGATGACCAGCCAGTAGAACAAGCTGCCGAGCACGCGGATCGTATCGATGTCCGCGCCGCCCTGCTGCAGGAAGTGGTCGATGCCCGCCTTCTCGGTGACGACGTTGAAGTTCAGCGCGCGCAGCGCCTTGACGATCGCAAAGCGCACGGCCTGCGCGACCAGCCAACCGATGACGAGCATGAAGATCGCGAGCAGCAATCGGGGCAGGAAAGCGCCGATCTGGTGCAGCGATTCGCGGATCGGCTCGAGCAGCATGTTGAAGTTTTCCATCATGTTCTCCCATCGACGGCCAGCGCGACCTTGTGGACGGCTTTCAGCTGCGTGCGACCCGAACATGCGGCGTCAGCGGCCGCGCTCGAGCACCTCGTGCAGCCCTGCGAGCGGAATGCGCACCCATTCCGGACGATTGTCGACTTCATAGCCGCAGTTCGTACAGCGCCTTTTCGAGCATGAAAAGCTCGAGCAATCCGTCCATTTCGGCGAGCGGGGAAGCGAGTGCGCTGCGGCGCGCGACCTCGTCGTAACCGTCCAGGAAGGCACCCACCGCCTGCTGCCGCCAGTGCCGGCCGGCGGGCTCGACCAGCATCGCGCGCATCCGCGCGCTCGGAAACGAAGTTGAAGAGCGCGGCGTGCATCGCGTAGTCGAACGAGCGAAGCATCCCGGCCACGTCCTTGAGCGGCGACTGCTTCTGCGCGCGCTCGGCCAGCGTGCGCGAAGGCTCGCCCTCGAAATCGGTGATGACGAAGTCGTTCTGCACGAGCAGCACCTGTCCCAGATGATAGTCGCCGTGCACGCGGGTCTCGCGCCCCTGCGCTGCGGTCGTTCGCGTGGCGCGCGATCCGCGCGAGCAGTCGATCGCGCTCCGCGACGAGCGCGCTCGGCGTCGGCACGCGACGATTCCGGCAGCGCGTCGCGCCGTCGGGCGAGGCGATCGAGCACGTCCGTGCTTCGTGGCGCACGCGCTCGCGTCCAGGCGGCGACGTCGGCGGGCACCAGCGGCACCGGGCTCGAACGCCGGATCTCCGGCGCCGCGCGCAAACGCCGCGTGCAACTCTGCGGTCCGCACTCCGAGCGTGCGCGCGAGCGCAAGATAGCCGCCGTGGACGTCCGCGGCCGGTCGCGCTGACAGCCTCGCGCGACGTGTCCTCGAAGAATCGCTCGAGGTAGTTGAGCGTGTAATCCCAGCCGTCGCCCTGATTCTGCACATAGCCCTGGATGAGTCGCGAGCGTCGCAGCGCGGCCGTCGTCGGCGACGTAGTCGACGCTGCCGGCGACGGGAACGCTGTGCGCGAAGTGCACGACGTCGGTGAGGTAGCGGCCGATCTCGACTTCCGGGTTCACCCCGACCTGCAGGCGCCGGTAGCCCTTGACGAACAGGCGGTCGCCGAGCGCGACGATCGTGTTGCTGCTGTGCGCGCCCGGCATCGACACCGGCAGCGCGGCGACGTCGCCGCCCGCGAGTTCGCGCGAACGCGGCCGTCGGCTTGAAACTGCATCGCGCCGCGCGCCGTCCTGCAGCTCGATGCCCGCCCCCAGTGGCCGCGACCAGCGCGCGCACGAAACTTCTCGTCGCCGAACGCATCGGCGAGCACGCCGACCTGCGCCTGTTGCCGCGCCTTCGCGATCGTGAAGGCGGCCGAGCGCGCGCAGCAGCGCCTCGTCCCGGTCTTCCCAGGCAAGCGTAAGCGGGAGGAAGTACGTCTGCGTCTCGCCGCTCGCGCGTTCGACGCGCGCCAGCGTCACGAGCCAGCTCCGTTCGCGCGGCTTCCATTCGACGTGATCGGCGATCTCCACGCGACGCACGGGCTCGCTCTTCGCCGCGTACCAGCGGCGTCCGGCGATGAACGCCGGCAGCACCTCGGCTCTCGAGCTGCGTGCGCACCTTTTCCGACATGCCGATGCGCCACGGCACGACGCGGTCGCGAAACAGGCTCGCCCAGCCATCGAACAGCACCAGCACCGGCAACTCCTCCGCGCGGCACCTGCTCCTCGCGGCCATGTCGGGACCTGCTCGGCGCGGCCGCGAGGCGAAACCACAGGAAGGCGTGCCCGGCAAGCGTCAGCAGGTAGGGCAGCTCGCCGATCGGCGGAAACGGCGTGCGACCCATGAGCTCGATCGGCACGCGGCCCTTGTAGCTGCCGAAGATCGAGCTCGACCGGCTGCGCGGAGCGCGCGAGGTTGGCGACACACAGGATGACCTCGTCGCCATACTCGCGCAGGTAGGCAAGGATCTTGCGATTGTCCGGCCGCAGGAACGTGAGCGTTCCGCGGCCGAACGCGGCGAAGCCCTTGCGCACGGCGAGCATGCGCCGCGTCCAGTTCAGCAGCGACGACGGCGCGCGGACCTGCGCCTCGACGTTCACCGCTTCGTAGCCGTAGATCGGGATCCATGATCGGCTGCAGGTACAGCCGCTGCGGGTCGGCGCGCGAGAAACCGGCGTTGCGCTCGGGCCGCCATTGCATCGGCGTGCGCACGCCGTCGCGGTCGCCGAGGTAGATGTTGTCGCCCATGCCGATCTCGTCGCCGTAGTAGAGGATCGGCGAGCCGGGCATCGACAGCAGCAGGCTGTTCATCAGCTTGATGCGCCCCACGTCGTTCTCGAGCAGCGGGGCAAGCCGGCGGCGGATGCCGAGGTTGATGCGGGCACGCTTGTCGGCGGCGTACATGTTGTACATGTAGTCGCGTTCCTTGCTCGTCACCATCTCGAGCGTCAGCTCGTCGTGGTTGCGCAGGAAGATCGCCCACTGGCAGCTTGTCCGGAATGTCCGGCGTCTGCGCCATGATCTCGGTGATCGGGTGCCGTTCCTCCTGCGCGATCGCCATGTACATGCGCGGCATCAGCGGGAAGTGGTACGCCATGTGGCACTCGTCGCCGTTGCCGAAGTACTCGCGCACGTCCTCGGGCCACTGGTTCGCCTCGGCGAGCAGCAGCACGTTCGGATAGTGCGCGTCGACGAGCGCGCGCAGCTCCTTCAGCACCGACGTGCGTCTCGGGCAGGTTCTCGTTGTTCGTCCCTTCGCGCTCGCACAGGTACGGGAATCGCGTCGAGCCGGAAGCCGTCGACGCCCATGTCCAGCCAGAACCGCATGACGCGGATAGATCGCCTTCAGCACCTGCGGGATTGTCGAAGTTGAGGTCCGGCTGGTGGCTGAAGAACCGGTGCCAGTAGTACGCCTTCGCGACGTCGTCCCACGCCCAGTTCGACTTCTCGGTGTCGGTGAAGATGATCCGCGTGCCGCTGTACCGGTTCGGGTCGTCGCTCCACACGTAGTAGTTCGCGCTTGCGCGAGCCCTTCGGCGCGCGCCGCGCCGCCTGGAACCACGGGTGCTGGTCCGACGTGTGGTTGACGATCAGCTCGGTGATGACACGCAGGTCGCGGCGATGCGCCTCGCGCACGAAGTGCTGGAAATCGGCGCGCGTTCCATAGAACGGGTGGACATTCCGGTAGTCGGCGACGTCGTAGCCGTCGTCGCGCAGCGGCGACGGGTAGAACGGCAGCAGCCAGATCGTGTTGACGCCGAGGTCCTTGATGTAGTCGAGCTTCTCGGTCAGGCCGCGGAAGTCGCCGACCCCGTCGTCGTTCGAATCGAAGAACGCCTTGATGTGCAACTGGTAGACGATGGCGTCCTTGTACCAGTGTGCCGGGTCGACGGCGGTGGCGTCCACGGGCGCGGACAGCGCGGCGGTGGCGGGGTCGACCAAGGGCGCTCGCCTATAGGAAGTAGTCGAAGTCGCGCTCGGTGCGCACGCGCCGGCGCACACGGAAGACGTGCGCCGGCACGCGCGCCGGATCGAGCAGCACGAAATTGCGCGGCCCGTGCCAGATGTACCGCGCGTCGGTCAGCAAGTCGTGAACCTGGAACGGCTCGATCCGGCTTCGACGCCGAGCGCGGCGAGGTCGAGCGTGACCCAGCCCGACTGCGCGATGGTGCGGATCGAGATTGACGACGACGAGCACCACATTGTGACCGGTCCGCGTCGGCGCGTGCATAGCAGATCAGCTCGTCGTTGTCGGTCGGGAAGAACACGCAGGCCGCCGTCGCGCTGCAGCGCAGGATTGTCGCGACGCGCGGCGTTCACGCGTGCGATGAATGGCGCGAGGCTGTCGGCGACGGCCGAGATCCCAGTGCCGCAGCTGGTACTTCTCCGAGTCGAGGTATTCCTCTGCGCCGGGCTCGCGCGGCACGTGCTCGAGCAGCTCGAACGCCGGCCCGTAGATGCCGTAATTCGCGCTGAGCGTCGCGGCAAGCACGAAGCGCGCGATGAAGCCCGGGCGGCCGCCGAGCTGCAGGCTCTCGGCGAGGATGTCCGGCGTATTGGGCCAGCAGTTCGGCCGGAAATATTCGCGCCCCGGCCCGTGCGTCAGCTCGGTGAAATATTCGGTCAGCTCCTGCTGCGTATTGCGCCACGTGAAATAGGTATACGACTGCGTGAAGCCGAGCTTCGCCAGCCGATGCATCACTTTCGGGCGAGTGAACGCCTCCGAGAGAAAGATTACGTCCGGATGCTCCCGCTTGATCCTGGCGATCGCCCACTCCCAGAACGCGAACGGCTTCGTGTGCGGGTTGTCGACCCGAAAGATGCGGACACCTTCGCCGATCCAGAACGTGAATACGCTGAATAGCTCCTCCCACAGGGCGGGCCATGCCTCGGACTCGAAGTCGAACGGATAGATGTCCTGGTATTTCTTGGGCGGATTCTCCGCGTACTGCACGCTGCCGTCGGGCCGATGCCTGAACCACTCCGGATGCGCCTCGACGTACGGATGGTCCGGCGCGCATTGGAATGCGATGTCGAGCGCGACTTCCAGCCCGAGCGATTCCGCGCGTGCACGCAGGCTGCGGAAATCCTCGAGCGTTCCGAGCTGGGGATGCACGGCCTTGTGGCCGCCTTCGGAGGCGCCGATCGCCCACGGACTGCCCACGTCGTCGGGCTTCGCACCGAGCGTGTTGTTCGGTCCCTTGCGGCGCTCGCGGCCAATCGGATGGATCGGCGGCAGGTACAGCACGTCGAAGCCCATCTCGGCGACGTACGGCAGACGCGCTTCGCAATCCCGGAACGTGCCGTGGACTCCCGCGTCTTCCGCGGTCGAACGCGGGAAGAGCTCGTACCAGCTCGAGTATCCGGCGCGCGCGCGATCGACGTCGACGCGGGAACTCGATCGGATACGCCGTCTCGAAGCGGCGGTCCGGATACCGCTCGGCGAGGCTCGATAGTGCCGCATCGAGCGCAACGTCCGCAAGCGCGTCGATCTCCACCGTGCCGGCAAGCCGTCGCGCCCATTCCTCCAGCCGTTTGCGGTCGGCGCCGCGCGCCCTGCCCGCCGCGGCGGCAATGAGGTCCGCGCCGATGCGCGCGGCGACGCGCAGGTCTTCCGCGTCGACGCGCCGCGCGAAATCGTGTCGCCATGACAGGAAGGCGTCGACCCATGCGCTCACCGTGTAGCGATAGCGGCCGAGATCCGTCACGGTGAATTCGCCGCGCCAGCGGTCGTTGCCGAGTGCGGTCATCGGCGACTCGTGCCACCCGCTCTCGTCCTCGCGCCTTACGCGCAGCACGCATGCGAGCGATGTCGTGACCGTCGGCGAAGCAATCCGCCTCGACTTCCACGCGATCGCCGACGATCCGCTTGACCGCGAAGCGTCCGTGGTCGACGTGCGGCGCAATGCCTTCGATGACGGCGCGCGCGCGGCCGTCGACAGGCAACGTCTGCGCCCGTCCCTTCGCCGTCTTCCTGGGCGGCATCGCGTCAGTGCGCTTCGGGCTTGAAGAACATCGTGGCAAGCGGCGGCAGCGTCAGGTTAAGCGAATGGAACCGGCCGTGCGCCGCCACCGGCGCCGCATCGACGCCGCGCCGAAATTGCCCATGCCGCTTCCGCCATACATAGCGGCATCGCTGTTCAGCAGCTCCCGCCAGGTGCCCGGCTGCGGGAACGCCCAGGACGTAATTCGCCCGCGGCACCGGCGTGAAATTGCAGACGACGAGCACCGGCGGTCCCGTGCGTGCGCGCCGCAGGAACGCGATGACGCTCGCGTCCCGGTCGTCCGCGACGATCCACTCGAAGCCCGCCCTGTCGAAATCGACGTCATGCAGCGCCGCCTCGGCGCGGTAGAGGCCGTTGACGTCCGACAACGAATCGCTGCACGCCCGCGTGCTCGGGATACTGCAGCACGCTCCATTCGAGCGCGCCATCGTGCGTCCATTCGCGCCGCTGCGCGAACTCGCCGCCCATGAACAGCAGCTTCTTTCCCGGATGCGCCCACATGTACCCATACATCGCTCGCAGGTTCGCGAATTGCTGCCAATGGTCACCCGGCATCTTCCCGATGAGCGAGCCCTTGCCGTACACCACTTCGTCGTGCGAGAGCGGCAGCACGAAATTCTCGGAAAACGCGTACCAGATGGAGAACGTGAGGCGATCGTGATGGTGCTTGCGGTGTATCGGCTCCTGTCGCATGTAGTCGAGCGTGTCGTGCATCCAGCCCATGTTCCACTTCATGCCGAAGCCCAACCCGCCGGCATACGCGGGTCGCGACACCATGGGCCATGATGTCGATTCCTCCGCGATCATTTGCACGTCCGGATGATCGCGGTACACCGACTCGTTCAACTGCCGCAGGAACTGGATTGCGCCGAGGTTTTCCCTGCCGCCGTTGACGTTCGGGAGCCACTCGCCCTCTTTACGGGCATAGTCGAGGTACAGCATCGACGCGACGGCATCGACGCGCAGGCCGTCGATGTGGTAGCTCGCGAGCCAGAAGAGCGCGCTCGACGTGAGGAACGCACGCACCTCGTGGCGCTCGTAGTTGAAGATCAGGCTCTTCCACTCCGGATGAAAGCCCTGCCGGGGGTCGGCGTGTTCGTAGAGATGCGTTCCGTCGAAGCGCGCAAGCCCGTGCGGATCGTCGGGAAAGTGCGACGGAACCCAGTCCAGGATCACTCCGATGCCGCGCTGGTGCAGCACGTCGATCAGGTACATCAGGTCCTGCGGCGCGCCATAACGCGCGGTCGGCGCGAAATAGCCCGTCGTCTGGTATCCCCATGAGCCGTAGAACGGATGCTCGGTGAGCGGCAGGAACTCGACGTGCGTGAAGCCCTGCGCGCACGACGTAATCGGCGAGCGGTTGCGCGATGTCCCGATAGGTCGGGAGGCGAGCGGGGTCGTCGCGTCGCCACGACCCGAGATGCACCTCGTAAATCGACATCGGTGCGTCGAGCGCATTGCGAGCATGCCGCGACGCCATCCACGCAGCGTCATGCCAATCGTAGTCGAGCGTCCATGCCCGGGAGGCGGTCGCCGGCGGAATTTCCGCGTACAACGCAAACGGATCGGCCTTGTCGAGCGCAACGCCGTCGCGCGTCACGATGCGGTATTTGTACGCCTGGCCTCGCACCACCCCGCGCACGCCGCCTTCCCAGATGCCGGTGCCATCCTGTCGTCCCTCCAGCGGGTGGGCGCCTGCATCCCAGCCGTTCCACTCGCCGATGACCGACACCCGTGCGGCGTTCGGCGCCCACACGCGGAACGTGGCCGACTGCACGTCGAGCATGCAACCCATGATCGACTGCAGGCTGGCATGCGTTCCCTCGCGAAAGAGGTACACGTCCTGCTCGCCGAGCGGCATCTTGCGCCCTGCGTCGGCCGAACGTGTTGCGTTGGCTACGATGAGGCCTCCCGTTTCGCCATTTGCCCGAGTACCCGTCGGTTCACATGAGTCGACCAGCCGAGCAGCCGAACAGTTCAAGCGGCCGATAAGCGGCGAAATTCGTTCCCGACCCAAACGGTTGCGAGCATCGCCGCCCCCACGGTCTCCGCTTCGCGCCGTCCCCGCTTCGCGCCGTGGAACGCCCGGCGCTCATGCCCACCGCATCAAGCCCATCTCGTACGGATGGGTGAAGTCGGGATGACTGGGATAGGCACGCAGACGATATTCGAGGTGCCCGCACAATTCGGGCGCGAGCTCGATACGGTAGCGGTGCTCGCCGGTCTCGTGGATGTCGGCGAGCGGCGCCAGTGCGTATTGGCGGCGCTCGCCGCGCCCCGTCCGGCCATCGAGCCGCTCGAGCACCAGCTCGACGGCCACCTCGCTCGGGTCGAGGCCGCCGAGATTGACGCCCACTTCGACCGTAAGGCGGTCGCCGAAGCTCATACGTTGAGCGGCGGCGTCCACCCGGCGAAGCGCAATGGCCGGCCACGCGCGGCGGACGCGGCGCTTGAAGTCCGCGACCGCGCCGGCGACCTCGAGGCCGTTGCGCATGTATCGTCGGCCCTGCGGCGCTGCCCGGCGATAGAATTTCGCAACGTACTCGTTCACCATCCGGCCGGAATTGAAGCGCGGCAGCAGCGTCGCGACCGACCGCTTGGCGATTCGGATCCACTCCTCCGAGTATCCCATCGGCCCCCGCTCGTAGTAGAGGGGCAGAACGTGGTCCTGCAGGATCTCGTAGAGGGTCCGCGCTTCATCCTGGTCGCGGTGCTCGGCGTCGCTGCTGCCGGTGGCCGGCTTGATCGCCCAGCCATTGCCTTGCCGGTAACCTTCACCCCACCAGCCATCCTGCACCGACAAGTTGATCACGCCGTTCATGCCGGCCTTCATGCCCGAAGTACCGGAGGCCTCCAGCGGATAGATCGGATTGTTGAGCCAGACATCGACGCCGCAGACCAGCCGGCGCGCAAGGCGCAGGTCATAACCTTCCACGAGCAGGATCTTCCCTTCGAACTCGGGGAGCTGCGCGACGCGCGCAATCTCGCGTATCAGGTTCTGGCCGGGAACGTCGGCGGGGTGCGCGCGACCCGCGAAGACGAACATGATGGGCCGCTTCGGATCGCCGGTGATCGCCCGCAGCCAATCGAGATCCTTGAACAGCAGCGTCGCGCGCTTGTAGGTGGCGAAGCGGCGCGCGAAGCCGATGGTGAGAACGTTGGGGTCGTCCGGGTTCGCGTAACGCAGGATGCGATCCAGATGCGACTCGCTGCCGCCATTGCGAAAATGCTGGTCGCGAATCCGGTCGCGAACCACATCGAGCATGCTCGACTTCAGGTGTTGGTGCACCGACCAGAACAGATGATCCGGGATACGGTCGATATCGCGCCATTCCTCGCTGCTCGCCAACCGGTGCGCCCATTCGGGGCCGAGATATCGATCGAAAAGATCGAACCATTCGAGCGCCAGGAACGTTCGTACATGCACGCCGTTGGTGACGTAGTCGACCGGGTTTTCGTCGGGGGGGATTTCCGGCCAAAGGTTTTGCAACGTGCGCGACGTCACGCCGCAATGGATCCGCGAGACGCCGTTGTGAAAGCGCGAGCCGCGCACGGCGAGCGTCGTCATGTTGAAGTCGTCGCTTCCCGCTGTGCGCCCGAGCTCGAGCAGTGTCGCGCATGTCGATGCCGACGTCACGGCAGAACGCGTTGAAATAGTGCTCGATGACAGGTGCGCCGAAATGGTCGTGACCCGCCGCGACCGGCGTATGGGTCGTGAAGACATTGCTCGCCGCGACCGCCTCGAGCGCGGTTTCGAACGCCATGCCGTCGCGTGCCAGCATGCGAACGCGTTCGAGCACCATGAATGCAGCGTGGCCCTCGTTCATATGCCATACGGTCGGTCGTATCCCGAGGGCGGCAAGCGCCCGCACGCCCGCGATGCCGAGCACCAGCTCCTGCTCGATACGCGTCGTCCCGTCGCCGCCATACAACCGGTAGGTGATCAGCCGATCATGCTCGCTGTTCTCCGGCACATCGGTATCGAGAAGGCAAAGCGTCACATGGCCGGCGCGCGCACGCCACAAGCGCACCGACACGTCGCGTCCCGGGAGGTCGACGCTCACGCGCAACTCGCGCCCGTCGGCGTCCAGCGCGAGCTCCACCGGCAGTTCGGCGAAGTTGGAATCGCTGTAACTCGCGTGCTGGTTCCCTTCGCCGTCGATGGTTTGCGAGAAGTATCCCTGCCGATACAAGAGGCCGATCCCGGTCAGCGGCAACTTCATGTCGCTCGCCGCCTTGCAATGGTCGCCCGCGAGAATGCCGAGCCCGCCCGAATAGATCGGCAGGCTTTCATGAAAGCCGAACTCGGCGCAGAAATAGGCGACATGGTCGTCCGTGTCCAGCCCAAGTCCGCCATTCAGGCGCAGGCCAACGTCATGGTACGTGTCGTGCGCGGCGAGTACCCGGTTGAAGTTGTAGAGGAACACCGGGTCATCGGCAGCGGCGTCGAGCCGACTTTGGTCGACGCGCTTCAGGAACGCCTTCGGACTGTGGCCTACGGCATTCCACAATCCGCGATGCAGTCGCGCGAAGAGCTCGCGCGTCGGCCGGTCCCAGCTGTACCAGAGATTGTTCGCCACGTCATTGAGGCGTTCGAGGCGCGACGGCAGTTTCGGATTGACTTCGAGCACGTACGCTGTGCCGCGGGTCTGCATTCGCTCGTTTTCTGCCTGTTCGGTCACGAAATGAGAAAGGATTTGAAAAACCGTGGCGGGACGCGCCGGTGTGCCGGGCGAGCCGAAGACTCAACAATGGGACGGCGGCGGCGCTCGCTATCGCCGCGCAGCGTGATTTTAGACGACTCGCGGCAGGCGGTGCACCGCAACCGCGGTGACGGTCATTGTTTCAAGGGCTTACGACGCGATCTGAAACATGAGGCCGAGGATGGTTCCTCCCCGTCGAGGACGGTTCCCGCCGTCTCCAGCCAGGCTGCGAGGCTACGCGTGAACGGCGGAGATCACTTCGCGCAGCTTGCCGCTTCGCGGGTCGGGCACGGGCCCCTGCGGGTCGAGACAAAGCTGTACGTTGGCGAGCGACTGGTGGGCAAGATAGGCATGCAGCGCCCGTTCCGCCGCATCCCACTCTGCGCGGCGCTCGCGGGGATCGTCGGCGGCAAGTCGCACGGCAATCCGGTCGGGCGCCGTCTGCACCAACTGAAAGCGGTGTCCCGCGGTCACGTCCTCGATCACCGTGGTGAGCGCGAGCGGAGACAGTCGCACGATGCTGCCGTCCTGTGAACGCAACGCGAGCACATCGTCGCGCCGGCCTTCAGCGCATATGGCTGGCAACGGGCTTCCGCACGCGCATGGTTGCGCGCTTTCGATGACGCTGTCGCCGAGATCGTAGCGGATCACCGGCTGGGTTCGATTCGCGAGATTGGTCAGCAGAACCGTGTGCGATGGCTCGCCAGGCGGCGTCGGCTGGTAATCGCGATCGACCGGTTCGAGCACGACCCAATCGGCGTTCACATGAAGCGCGCCTTCGCGGCACGAGAACGCGATGCTCATGCACTCCGACGCGCCGTACTCGTTGACGAGGACGCTCCCGAATTCGCGCTCGATCGTTGCCGCGACGGCCGGCGCCAGGCATTCGCCGCCGGACCAGATGCACGCGGGTGCAATGCACAACCGTCCCTCGCGCTGCTCGGCCGCAAGCAACGCGAGCGTCGTCGGGTAGCTCGCCAGATACGCCGGCTGGTATTCGTTGAGCGCTGCGACGAGATCCGGGAGCGGGTCCATCACCGAGAAGGCGCGGGAGTGCTGCCACGGGCTGCCGCGACAGGCACGCTGCCATGACGCGATGCTGGCAAAATGGTCGCCGGTCGCCGCAATCAGCGCAGCCCGTCCGGCGTGCGTCAGCATGCCGAGCGCATAGCGTCCGGCGAGCGGCGCGGAATGCAGTTGCGCCGCGAGGAGTGCGTCGTAAATCGACAGGGTGGGCGCGTCCTGGACGAATATTCCCGGTTCTCCGGTGCTTCCCGAGCTCTTCCAGACGACGAATCGCTCCAGATATTGCTTTCCGATGTGCGTCCGATCCTCGAGAAACGCTTCGACGCCGCGCCGCTCGAGGCTTGGATCCGTGACCCAGTCATCGAATCGCGCCATCAGCTCGCGCTTGGTCACGATCGGCAGCACGCCCAGCGAAAGATCACGCATGGGGTAGCGACCGCCAGGCATCGCGATAGAACGGCGAGTGCGCGCGAGCGAATCGGATCAACTCGGCGGAGCGTTCGGCGGCGCGCGCCGCGATGGCGCTGGTGCCGGCATTTCGCGTCCACCAGACTTCAGCGGTTCGCGAAAACGCGCTCCACCAATCGAGCGACGCGCGCGTCATATCGTTCGTACCGAGATTGCCGCCATTCGCCATCTTCCGCAGTCCTGCCGCCACGCGCCCCGGCGGGGTCGTTACCGGCATCCTACCCGCGCGCGGCGTGCGAAAAAAGAAGATGGCGCGCGAAGGATGGCCTCGAACAGCACCCGCTGAAGATCACCGGACGCGGTGCGGCCGCATGCTTCCGGTCGCCGAGGAACGGGTTGCCTGTCCGGGTGTCGGGTGCCGTCCGCTTTCTGCGACAATTTTGGGTGCGTGATCGTTTCCCTACCCAAAGGAATAAAGATGCTCAAGGTACTGCTGCCTGTCGACGGTTCGCCGAGCGCCGTGCGTGCGACCAAGAAACTGATCGAAACGCTTGGCTGGTACAAGGAGCCGCCCGAGATCGAGGTGGTGGTCGTTCACTTGCCCGTGCCGAGGGTGCCGAACCTGGGCGCCTTCGTCAGCAAGGAGATGATTCAGAATTACTACGACGACGAATGCGGCGCGATGCTCGCGCCCAGCCGGGACCTCCTCGATGCGGCGGACGTCGCGTACACGGTTCATCAACTCACCGGACCGATCGCAGAGACGATCGTGCAGCAAGCCACTCGGTCGGGATCGCACATGATCTACATGGGGACGCGCGGGATGTCGGCACTCGCGAACATGGCCTTGGGCTCGGTGACGACCCGGGTGCTGCATCTATGTCACATTCCGGTCGTGCTGATCCACTGACCGGTACGCCGACCGGCCCGAATGCGGTTCACGCGACACTCGATCCGCCGGCAGGGTTGCATGGGCCGCGAACGTAAAAACGGCCGCTCGCGCCCGTTTGGGCGATGTGCGGCCGTCCAAGACGTTGAGGCGAGTTCTAGGGCTTCAGCTGCGCGCGAACCTCTCCGCCGGGATGCGCGGCGCTATGCACGTTGACGTACAGCTCGCCCGCCTTGTAGGCCTTCAGTTGATCGGGCGTCAGCTTGGCGCCCGCGGGCGCGCTGAACTTGTCGCCTTCCTTGGTGAAGGGAACGATCACCGGCCCGTTCTTTCCCGCTGCCCCTTGATGAATGTGCGCCGCGGTGGGCGTGAAACCGGTTGCCGTGACGCTGCCGCTGACCGTGCCATCATCGTTGATCGTGACCGATCCGCTGCCCGCCCCGCTGCTCTTGACCGCCGGAACTTCCTGGTCGCCCGATAGCTTGACATCCATCTTTCCGGCGAACGCAGCCGCCGATGTGCAGCCGAGTACAACGGCAAATGACCATGCCGACAGCTTCACGACACCTTTCGAGTTCAAGAACACGTTCATTGCATTGCCCCTATTGTCGATGGAACGGAAACCCGCCTGGCCGCTTCGCGATCACCGCGGGCGCTCGGAAAACAGCGGGAATATTGATATCCCGGCTTGGCGTCAACACGGCGTCGGTCAGGCGTATTCCCACAGCCTGGCGACGTAAAAGTCAGTGTACCACCCCACCCCGGAGGCCATCACGGCGGTCCCCGTTACAATCGACACGCTGCCCGGGTGGCGAAACAGGTAGACGCAAGGGACTTAAAATTCCTCGACCGCAAGGTCATACCGGTTCGAGTCCGGTCCCGGGCACCAAAGTAGCAGCCGGCAATTAGCCGCTAACCGCCGCATCCTCCCCGCTCTGCCTCTGTGATTCGATGTAGCGGTCGCCGCTGCCATCCGCTTGTAGCGAGCTCTAGGTGGTCATTTCCCTGACCGCCGAGAAGGGAACCGCCACACCTGTTCAAGGTCAAGTCTTTTGATCTCATGTTTCATGAAGCTAGCGGCGTCATGGCGGAATGCCCGTTCTACCGCGTCGAGAAGATCCTCGTCGAACGCCGGAGGAATGCACGCGACGGGCAACAGTCGCCCGCGCCTCCCGTATCGGCGCCTTGGTGCGCGCATCTCTATTCACCCGCATCCCGATTTCTGGCGACACGGGTTGTCGGCGGGGCAAACAAGCTGCAGTGTGCAGGGAACTTGGACAGGTGCCACATACCTCCGCAGCGCCGTCCGAAGGTTTAATCCAGGCCCGTTCGCACCACCGCACGGAGGCTTGGGGCGACAAGCTCCTCGGACTTCAGACACCCGGAGGCGTGGCTCGCCACGTAATCCACGATGCCGGGAAGGCAGGTCGTCGCCAACTCGCACGAAGCCATTCTATCCAGGCCTCTGTGGTCTCGCCTCCGAATGCAGCGGCGCGCTCCGAACGCCTTGCGATTGCCTTCTGAAAGAACGGTGATTCATAGCTGACAGAATATCGTCTTCATTGCTGAATCGTTCTTCTTGTAGTTTGGTCCTGGCTTTGCAAAGACTTCGTCGAGCGCGACAAGGTCCTCTATTTTGGACGCATCAAACAGCGGTTCGCGTTGAGCGCCGCCTTGTACCTGGTGAACGCGCAAGAGTTCGGTTCCTTTGGCTCCTATTCCGTAACATTGCGGCTCGGCAACCCGCGTCTTTCCATTGTAGGTAAAACGCAGCCTGCGCCTTTTCCGAATCGAGTCCACGATGATTTCGTTCATATCGTTCGCCTTAGTGCCACGATGTGGCCAACCTTGCCAGCCAGACTCACCATCATAGCGCCCTCTCAAGAAACACGGTCTTCCGCGGCGCCGCCTTCCACCTTGCCACAACGCGCCTCCACCTTGCCACAACGCTGGCGCCGGGTTTACTTCGGCACGATTTGCGGCAGCCGGCCGATTACTGGCTGGCGGTCGGGCACTCGAACCCAACACCGCGATCTAACCGGATGGGGCGCCCAACCGGTGGCCGGATGGGGCGCCCAACCGGCCTTCTTGTCATGACTCGGCAGGGAAGCGTCGGCTTCTGGCTGACGCCCGCGGCGCTCGTCTGCCTCGTGGCCATGCAAATCGTCTACTGGATCTTCGTGCACCCAGTCAACAGGTTATGGCTGCAAGGTGAACGGCTCGGCCGTGCAGGCTCGGGCTTTTTCTCGTTCGCGTGGGCAACAACCGATGTGGGTGTGCAGGACTGGAAGCGCTCGCGCGATCGCTGGGAGTATGCGCACCTAACGCGGGCGGTCCTCACGGCTCTCAGCCTCATCGCCCTCGTCGTCGCGATCGTCATCGCGCCCGATTGAGTTGCCGCATGCGTTCCTGGAGGCTCGACATGGCAGCTTGGGTAATTGCAATGATTGTCGCCGTGGCACTCGCCGCGAATGGGGTCGCCAGTGCGCAGAGCGCCGGGGGTACGGTGTCGTCGCCTTCGCCGACCCCTATCGTGTTGGTGGACTCGACTGGCAAGGTCGCGGCCCGGCCGCTTAACGAGACGATGGTGCTCGTCACCGTCAGCAGCGAGATCGCAGCGCCTGCACTGATCCGCCCAATCTACGATACCGATGGACGTACGGCGTCGGGGCTCGCAACATGGCAAGCCGGAGGGAGCGTGTTATTCACCTCCTCTGATTGCACGGCGGGTGCTCATGTGTACAGTTCGCCTTTTGCAGGCGTGCGTGCGACGACGCAGGTACAGACGCCGGCCGGGATCGTACTCTATGTGGGAGCCGTGGGCCCTGCGACCACGGTGGCGATTCAATCGATTCTCTACGAAACCGGATGTGCACCGGTGACGGTCCGACAAAATGGATTGCTTCCTGTCCTGGCGAGCGTTAACTTGACTGCGATGTACCCGCCGCCGCTTTCAATCCAGTGATCACCGCGTCGCAATGCACGCCATAGCGGACACTCGGCTTCATGCCGGCACTGACCCTTGGGGCACGACGTTGCCCGTTGTGCCAGTTACCGAGTGTCTGTCGTCTGGACCGAACCGGTGAGGGCGTTTGCGGAGCGGAAAAACCTGCAGGGCACCCAGCGCAAGATCCTCGTGACCGGGCTTGCCTCTGCGCGAGCCCGCGAAGGGTTGCCAGCAACGGGATGGAGCGTGCAGGAGCACAGCAAGCGATGATCGCAGCGCAATTCAGGAAGGGCGCCCAACTCCTTCCTTTCTGCAGGAGCGCAAGCATGACAACGCGTCGGACCCGATAGGAAAGGCCCCACCCGGCGGTCATCCCATCCAGACTGCCAACATGTTCTGCACACGCACGCCGATCGGCACACAGCCCGACAGCAGCAGGACGAGCACAACGTAGACGAGTTTTCGCACCAATTCTCTCCCTCGATTGTTGTGACGCCGCGGTCGTTCCCGCGAGACACGACCGCGGCGCTTATGTGCCGATGATCCTCGCGCCGGTGATCAGCGCCGCTCGCCCGGCATCGAGCCTTGCGCGATCTTTGCAAAATCGCCCATCACGCGCTGCATGGACTCGAACGTCGAGCCACCCGACGACACGACGCCCTGCATGGCCGATACTACCTTCTTCATCTGGCTCAGGTCCGGAAGCATCGCCATCGCGGCCTTCGTCTCCTTCACGCCCGGGACGCCTTCCATCTGTTCTTCGATCAGCGTGAACAGGCGCTTCTGGATCTCGACGATCAGGTCGAACATCTCGCTCCAGTAGTGCATCGACCTTTCCATCGCCTCCTGCGCGGCCCCCTGCCCGGCTGCCATGAGACTCGGCGCGTCGCGTGCTTCCGCGGCCGAACGCACGTGTTTCCGCTGGAATTCGCGCGCTTCCTGCTCCCCTTCGAATTGCTTCTTGCGCAGCCGCGCCGTGCTCTCGATTGCAGTATTGATGACTTCCAGCGCGAGCGCCGCATTCGTCTTGTACAACTCGATCGCCTGCTCGGGCGTCATCATCTTCGCCATTTTCGACATGTCGCCGAAAGCCTGCATCGACGGCATGGCGGATGACGGTTGCGATGCGGTCGCTTCATTCGGCGTCATCCGCGGCGTCGAACGCTTGCGCGCCGCTTGCTTGCGCGCGGTTTTGGTTCCCGTGGGTGCCGCTGCAGCTTTCCTGGCCATGGTGGGCTCCTTTGGACGTGGAAGGGGTTGCCGCTCGAACGCCAGCATGCATGAAACGCCGCGGCAGGTGTTTCGTCAAGAACGAATCGGCCGCCGAACGAATCGGCCGCCGTACGAACCGAGGCTGACCGAGGGACGGTGACCCCGGCGGCCCCCCGAGGGGCGTCTCCGCGCGCTACAGGAGCTTGTCGAGCGTGATCGGCAGGTCGCGGATGCGCCGACCCGTCGCGTGGTAGACCGCATTCGAGAGGGCGCCCGCCACACCGGTAATGCCGATCTCTCCTATCCCGCGGATGCCGAGCGGGTTGAAATCGAAGTCGGCGCTATCGACGAACGTGACGTCGATCGCCTGGATGTCCGCGTTCACGGGGACGTGATATTCCGCGAGGTTCGCATTCACGATCCGGCCAACTGCGCGTGTCGAGGATCGTGTGCTCGAGCAACGCAAAACTCACACCCCATACGATTCCGCCTTGCAACTGGCTGCGCGCGGTCTTCGCATTCAGACGGCGGCCGACATCGTACGTGGCGACGATCCGCGGCACCCGGATTTCACCGAGGTCCGGATCGACATGCACTTCGGTGAAGACGGCGCCGAACGAATGGAAGGCCGCACGCTCGCTTTCGGCACCCGGCTTGGCCTCGGCCGTTGCCTCGAGCGGCGTCGGCACGCGACCCGCGAGCGACGCGAGCGCTTCGCGCCGGCCCGATTCGTCGCGTGCCACGAGCCAGCCGCCGTCGATTGACACGCGTTCCGTGGCGAGTCCCTGCAGCGGGGATTGAGGATCCGCGACGGCGTGCGCAATGACCTTGTCGCGCAGTTGCCGGCATGCCGCCTGCACGGCGGGTCCGACGCTTGCGGCGCTCATCGAGCCGCCGGAGACCGGTGCGCGCGGCAGCACCGTGTCCCCCAGTTCGAACCGCACGCGCGAAGGCGCAATGCCCAGCGTCTCCGCTGCGACCTGCGTCATCACCGTATAGGTCCCGGTCCCGATGTCCTGCGAGCCGGACTGCACGACGATGGTGCCATCAGGCTGCAATTGCGCATGGGCGGACGCACCCATTCGATGCGCCGGGTAGGTCGCGGTCGCGACGCCCCAACCGACGAGCCTGCCGTTGTCGCGCATCGACCGGGGTGCCGGGCTCCGGCGTGCCCAGCCGAAGCGTGCGGCGGCCTGCTGGTAGCACTCGCGCAGGTGCTTGTTCGAAAAGGGCTTGCCCGTGTCCGCCTCCTTCGCCGCGTAGTTGCGCATGCGAAGCTCCAGCGGATCCATCTTCAGCGCCGTCGCGAGCTCGTCCATCGCAACTTCCAGCGCAAAGGTTCCCGTGGCTTCTCCGGGCGCCCGCTGAAAAGTCGGCGTACCCGTATTGAGCTTCACCAGGCGATGCGTCGTCGATCCGTTCGGACACGCATACATCATTCGCGCCACCACCGCCGACGGCTCGACGAAATCCTCGAAATCCGACGTATGCGAGACGACGTCGTGACGCACGAACGCGAGCGTTCCGTCGCGATGCGCGCCGAGCGCAACACGCTGCGACGTTTCCGGGCGTCCGCCGACCGGGCCGAACATCTGCTGCCGGTCGACGACCAGCTTCACCGGTCGCTCGACCTTCTGCGCGCACATCGCGGCGAGCATCACGTGCGACCATGCCGAACCCTTGCAGCCGAAGCCGCCGCCGACGAACGGCGAAATGACCCGTACGTTCGCGGGCGAGATGCCAAGCGTTTTCGCGACGGTTTCGCGAACGCCGGAGACGTACTGCGTCGCATCGTAGAGTGTCAGCCGATCGCCCTGCCAGTGGGCGATCGTCGCGTGCGGCTCGATCGGATTGTGGCTCTGCATCGGCGTCGTGCAGGTCACGTCGATTTGCACCTCGGCCGCGCGCTGTCCCGCGTCCATGTCGCCCCAGGCGACGTCGGGCGGCTTGCGCGCCGCCTCCTTCGGCTTGTACGCGCGCACGCGTTCGCCCTCGAAATCCAGCGCAGGCGGCTCGGCGGCATACGAAGCATTCACCATCGCAGCGGCGGCGACGGCGCGCTCGAACGTCTCGGCGACGACCACGGCGATCGGCTGCCGGTCATAATGGATGTCGTCGTCCTGGAACAGCGACATCGCCCGTCCGGCGGGTGGATTGAACGCCGCGCGCCCGTGCTCGGGAAGGCTCGGCGCGTTCCGATGCGACAGCACCAGCAGCACGCCGGGTGCCCGCTCCGCGCGCGTCGTGTCCAGGTTCACGAGCGCGCCCACGCGGGACGGTGGAAAGCACCATCACCGCATGACAGAGTCCCGGCAGCCGAAACTCGGCCGCGTAGCGCGCGCCACCCGTCGTTTTCAATGCGCCGTCGGTGCGATCGAGCGGTTGCCCGATGATCGGGGATGCGTCGCTCATTTCACTGGCCGGCTTCGCGCACAGCGCGCAGGACCGCACGCTCTGCCAGCGTCACCTTGAACGCGTTGTCGCGGTAGGGCCGTGCACCCTGTGTTGCCGCTTTGCCTGCTGCCGCCAGTGCGGAATCATCGAGTGCATGGCCAACGAGCACCTGCTCGGCGGCTGTCGCGCGCCATGGCTTATGCGCCACGCCGCCGAGGACGATGCGCGCATCCCGCACCGTATTGCCGCGGATGTCCAGTCCCGCCGCTACCGATACCAGCGCGAATTCGTAGCTCGCGCGATCGCGCACTTTCAGATAGCGCGAATGGCCCGCAAACGCCGATGGCGGCAACGCCACGCCGGTAATGAGCTCGTCCCGGCGAAGCTCGGTGTCGCGCTCGGGTGTATCGCCGGGAAGCCGATGGAATTCGCTCATCGGGATTCGCCGCACGCCGGCCGCGCTTTGCGTTTCGACGACGGCATCGAGCGCCGCGAGCGCGACGCACATGTCGGACGGATGCGTTGCGATGCAATGCTCGCTCGCGCCGAGAATCGCATGGATCCGATTCGAGCCTTCGCGCGCCGCGCATCCGGATCCCGGCGTGCGCTTGTTGCATGACGTGAAGCCGACGTCGGTGAAATAATGACAGCGCGTTCGCTGCAGCAGATTGCCGCCGACGGTCGCCATGTTGCGCAATTGCGGCGAGGCGCCGGACACCAGTGCCTGCGCAAGCAGCGGATAGCGCACGCGCACGTTCGCATCGTTCGCAAGGTCGCTGTTGCGCACCAGTGCGCCGATGCGCAGGCCACCGTCGGGCAACGATTCGATGTCCCGCAGCGGCAGACGCGTAATGTCGATCAGGCGCGTCGGCTGCTCGACGTACCCCTTCATCAGGTCGAGAAGGTTGGTGCCGCCCGCGAGGCAGCGCGTATTCGCACCGGTCAGCGCCGCGACGGCGTCGTCGACCCGCTCGGCACGCACGTAGTCGAATGCGCGCATCGCCTATTTCATCCGTTGCGCGGCATCGCGTACTGCCGCGACAATGCCGACATACGCACCGCACCGGCACAGGTTGCCGCTCATGCGCTCGCGAATCTCCGCATCGGTCAATTCGATGGGCGAATCGCGCCGCACATCCACCGTCGCGGCGCTGATGGCGCCGCTCCGCGCTTCGCCGAGCATCGCGACCGCCGAGCAGATTTGCCCCGGCGTGCAATAGCCGCATTGAAAACCGTCATGCTCGATGAATGCAGCCTGCACCGGATGCAGCGCCGCGCCGTCGGCCAGACCCTCGACCGTACGAAGGCGGTCGCCCGCATGCGCAACGGCGAGCGCAAGGCACGCATTGATGCGCCGCTCGTTGACGAGCACCGTGCATGCCCCGCACTGGCCGCGGTCGCAACCCTTTTTCGTGCCGCTGAGACCGATGTACTCGCGCAACGCGTCGAGCAACGTGACACGCGGCTCGAGCACAGATCGTAATCGTGGCCGTTGACGTTGAGGCGCACCGGAATGGCTGCGCCGATTTCGTGGGGCATTGCCGGAGTCGTCGCTGCCGTTGCGGCAGGCGAGGATGCAGGAACGAGGCACGCCGAGGCGGCAAGTCCCGTCGTGAGCGCACCCGTGCCGCACAGGAAGCGCCGGCGCGCTGCACCTCCTGATGTCAACGTATCGTGGTCGTCCATCGCCGCCTCCACCATGCGGACGTGCAAGGTTCATTCCGCGCTCACAATCCATTGAGGATTCCGGTCGTTGCGTACCCCTTCCAGCGATTTGACGAAGTAGGTTTTACGGCAGGAGACGCAACATTTACCGGAGCCGAACGTCGAAGCTTGACGCGGCCTTCACGAGGAATATAATCGGCTTACCGCATATTTATACGGTATTCCAATGACTGCGAAAAATCGTCCGGGAATCATCGGCCGCCAGCGGCATGCAGGTGCTGCCGGACTGCCGCAGTTGACGGCGCGGCAGCGCCAGATCCTCGACTGGATCCGCGGCTTTATGGAAACGACCGGCATGCCGCCTACACGCGCGGAAATCGCCACCGGGCTGGGGTTTTCGACGCCGAGCTCGGCCGAGGATCATCTCCAGGCGCTCGCGCGAAAGGGCGCGATCGAAATGCTTCCCGGTGCGTCGCGCGGCTTGCGGCTGAAGAACATTCCCGGCGTCCCGGTACAGGGGACATTGCCGCTCGTAGGCCGGGTAGCCGCCGGCAACCCGATACTCGCAGCCGAGCATATCGAAGCGCATTATCGCGTCGATCCCGCACTCTTCTCGCCGCGTGCCGATTACCTGTTGCGAGTGCACGGGCAAAGCATGCAGGATGCCGGCATTCTCGACGGCGACCTGCTTGCCGTGCATCGCGCGAGCGAAGCGCGCAATGGCCAGATCGTCGTGGCGCGCCTTGGCGGTGCGGGCGGCGACGAAGTGACGGTCAAGCGCTTTCGCAAGCGCGGACGCGAGATCGTCCTGCTGCCTGAAAACAGCGCGTTCGAACCGATCCTCGTCGATCCGCGTGCAACGCCGTTCGCGATCGAAGGCGTCGGCGTCGGGCTGGTCCGTAGCGGCAGCTGGTAGCAGTTCCCTCTCCCGGGCCAACGCATTCCGGTTCGGTCATTGCGTCGTCGTTCATTCAACGGAGGCATTCATGGTTCACCATATCCCAGCGGGCTATCACAGCGTCACGCCATACCTGATGGTGCGCGATGCGACAAAAGCGCTTGCGTTCTATCGGGATGCGTTCGGCGCCGAGGAGTTGATGCGCTTCGAAGGACCGCCCGGCCGCATTGCGCATGCCGAAGTGAAGATCGGCGACTCGCACGTCATGCTCGCCGATGAGAACCCCGGCGAAGGATTCGTCGGTCCGCAGACGCTCGGCGGCGCCGGCGTCAGCCTGATGGTCTATGTGCAGGACGTCGATGCCACGTTTGCGCGAGCCGTCGCTGCCGGCGCTACCGCCAGGCGCCCCGTGGCCGATCAGTTCTATGGCGATCGCGTCGGCACGCTGGCCGATCCATTCGGTCATGTGTGGTCGATCGCGACGCATCGCGAAGATGTACCGCCGGAAGAAATGGAGCGGCGAATGAAATCGATGTCGAAGGAGAAGTCGTCGGGTTGATGCGGACTCCTGAAGGAGAGACGATGTATACGCTCTATGGCAAGGCGGGATCGGGATCGGCCGCGGTCGAGGCCGGGCTCGTCGTCGCGCGCGAGCCGTTTCGCATCGTCGAAACGGCGTCGTGGGCGCAAAACGATGCGTACGCGGACCTGCTCGAGGTGAATCCGCTCGGCCAGGTCCCGACGCTCGTGCTCGATGACGGCAGCGCGGTCTCCGAGAGCGCGGCAATTTTGATCCATGTCGCAACCGCGCATCCCGACAGCAAACTGCTGCCCGGAAAGATGTCCGAGCGTGCACAAGCCGTTCGCGGGCTCGTGTTCATCGCCGCCAATTGCTATTCGGCCATCAGCATCATCGATTACCCGGAGCGCTGGTGCGAGGGTGCCGACAACGACGAGAAGGTGCAGGCGCGCATTCGCGCCGGTGCGCGCGCGCGGCTGCATCGCCATTGGGAGATGTTTGCGGACGTGTTTCGAGGCCGGCCTTACCTGAGCGGTGAAGACCTCGGCGCACTGGACCTGCTTGCGGCCGTCGTCTCGAAATGGTCCGGATCGCGCCAGCATCTGCAACGCCACCGCCCCGCACTCCACGAAACGCTGATGCACATCGAGGCTCATCCCGATGTCGCGCCGGTGTTCGCACGGAACTGGCCGGCCAGCTGACGCTTGCCGTTGACTTTGAATCCGGCACTTGCCCATCTGCTTTCGCACCGTTGACTTTGAATCCGGCACTTGCCCATCTGCTTTCGCACCCCGCCATCTGGCGCGGTGGCGATTGCGCGCCGGAGCCCGCAAGCATCGCGTCCGGTTTTGCCGAGCTCGATCGCGCATTGCCGGGTGGCGGATGGCCGCGCGGTGCGCTGACCGAAATGCTGCTCGAACGCGAAGGCATCGGCGAATTGCGGCTGACGCTGCCGGCGCTCGCGCGATTGCAGGCGGAAGGACGCAGCATCGTATGGGTCGCGCCGCCGTACCGGCCATATGCGCCGGCGCTGGTGGCGGCCGGGCTCGATCTTGCGCGTCTGATTGTCGTGCGTGGCTGCACCGGCGCAGAAGCCTTGTGGGCGTACGAACAGGCGCTTCGCGCGCCCGAGTGCGGTGCCGCGTTCGGCTGGATGAATGCGCACGAGGAACGGACGTTGCGCCGGCTGCAGGTTGCCGCGCGCGACGGCCGGACATGGGGTGTTCTGTGGCGGCGGCCGGGTCAGCGCGCAAGCGCCACCGCGGCACCGCTGCGATTGTCCTTGGCAATCCAACAGGGAAAGCTTGCCGTGCGCATCCTGAAGCGACGCGGCGCCGAGCTCCCGCGGCCGATCGTGCTCGATCTCGCGCGAGCGCCCGGGGCGCCGCTTTATCCGCTGCCCGATGGCACTGCGGTGGCTCGGCGCAGTTCCGTTTTCGCAACGCATGGCCGTCGTCATGGCGCGCGGCTTCCACACAGGAAAGCATCATGAATTTTCATTTGGGGCGCCTGATCGATCACGTGCAGCTCGTCGTGTCCGATCTGGCGACAAGCAAACGTTTCTATCGCGCCGTATTGCAATCGCTCGGGCGCGATCTCACCGGCGAAGGCGACGGGTATTTTTTCGTCGACGAGCTGTTCGTCAGCGAGACGGAGGGCGGCGGACCGGTGTCGCGCGTGCACATCGCCTTCCAGGCGCCCGACCGGCAAACGGTGCAGCGATTCCATGCGGCTGCGCTCGCGGCGGGTGGACGCAACAATGGCGCGCCCGGCGAGCGGCATTACCATCCCGGTTACTACGCCGCGTTCGTGCTCGATCCCGACGGCAACAATATCGAAGCCGTCGATCACGGCGCGGGGCAGCGCTCGGCGGCTTCGGTCTTGGTGACGCCGGGGGAATAAACGGTGTCGCACGTGTAACGCCTGGCAGGCTTTCGCTGCCTGCCATTACGTCTTCGACACCGATTTACCGGACATCGATTACCGGACACCGGATGCACCCGCATGCTGTGGGCCTGTCTGCTGCTGCCGTCCCTTCCGCTCGATGTCTTCGCGCGCACGACTGCGCCTGAAGATGCGGGGCGGCCCTTCGTCGTCGCGAGCGGTGGACACTATCCACGCGTGGTGGCCGCCAACGCCTCCGCACGCACTGCCGGCATTCGCTGCGACCAGCTGATCTCCGCGGCGCTGGCGCTTGCGCCCGAAGTTGCGATGCGCGATCGCGACCTCGCAGCCGAGGAACAGGCGCTTTGCGAAATCGCGACACTGCTTCTGGCATTCACGCCTCACGTGAGCCTCGCGCTTTCCGAATGCCGTCCTCACCGAGATCGAAGGCAGCGTGCGCCTCTTCGGCGGTTTAGCGCCATTGCTCGAACGGCTGATGCAGCAAGTGCGATCCCGCGGCTATGACGCACGGATGGCGCTGGCCCCCACGCCCACCGCCGCACTGCTGCTCGCCCGGGCTGGCAGCTCGATGCCCGTGCTCGGCCGCGAGGCGTTGCCGTCCGCGCTCGCGCCGTTGCCGCTTGCGTTGCTCGACGTCGATGCGGATACGCTCGCGACACTGAAGGCCGCGGGTATCACGACGTTCGGTGCGGCGCATGCGTTGCCGCGTGCAGGCCTGGCACGGCGCTTCGATCAACGGGTCGTCGACACGATCGATCGCGCGCTCGGCTGCACACCCGATCCGCGCGGGCCGTATCAGCCGCCGCCGCATTTCGAGCGCAAGCTGCCGCTGCCCGCCCCCGTCGACAATGTCGAGGCGCTCGGCTTCGGCATGAATCGCCTCGTGAACGATCTCGCGGGCTGGCTGCTGGCGCGCGGTCTTGGCGTCGTGCGAATGTCGCTGTCGCTGATACACGAACGGTACCTGCGCGAGCGCGGAACGCCGCCCACGGTCGTGACCTTCGCGCTCGGGGCGCCAGCGCGCGCGCCCGCTCACCTGCATTGCGTACTGCGCGAGCGACTTGCTCGAGTCACATTGCCGGCGCCCGTGGAAACGATCGTGCTGGCCAGCGACGAAACCGCGCCACTTGCAAGCCGTAACCTGGGTTTGTTGCCCGAAGACGAAGCCGATGCGGTCGTCGTTCCGCTCGTCGAGCGCCTGCGCTCGCGCCTGGGCGACGCCGCCGTCGCCGTGCTCGCCGCGCACCCCGAGCATCGTCCCGAATACGCAGCGTGCGAGGCTTCCCGCAGCATCCCGCCCCATCGGCCCACGCGAAAGGCGGCAGACAAATCGCCCGCACCTGCGAATGCAAGGACGCGCAATGCGAAGGCAGGCCGGAAACCGGCCGCGAGCCGGCCCGCCCCTCTCGGGGCACCGCGTCCCATCTGGCTCCTCGACGAGGCGCGAGCGCTGGGGACGGTGCTGGAAGCGAAGCCATGGATCCTGCGTGACGGTCCCGAACGGATCGAGTCGGGGTGGTGGGACGGCCGTGATTTCCGCCGCGATTATTTCGTCGCGGAAAATCCGCATGGGCGAAACCGTCTGGATCTATCGCGACCATCGGTACGGCACCGAGGACGGCGAGTGGTTCATGCACGGTTTCTTTGCGTAGCATGACCGCGCTCGACGCAACCCGGAGCGCGCTTGTAACAATTACACGACGGCGCGAAGGAACCTCCGACTCCCGGCCGGCGGGATGTGCATGCGTTACGCGCGCACCTCGCGCAACGCAACGCCGCGCGCGATGCATGATCGTCGGTACGTTTATTGCGGCCCGCAACATGTAGCCTCTTTTGTCACTCACCGGAGCAACCGACATGAACCAGGTTGCAGACCACGTCAATCGTGAGGTCCGGATTCCAGCCGCCGAAGCATCGCTGACGGGAGACTTGACGGTTCCCGCAGGCGCAAAGGGTATCGTGTTGTTTGCCCATGGCAGCGGCAGCAGCCGCCAAAGCCCGCGCAACGTCTGGGTCGCCACGCGGCTTCACCGCGCCGGCATCGCCTCGCTGCTTTTCGATCTGCTGACGACGGCCGAGGAGGCGCGCGACCTCCATACGCGCCAGCATCGGTTCGACATTCCGCTTCTCGCCGCGCGTCTGGTCGAGGCTACGCATTGGGCAGCCGCGCAATCGGAACTGCGCGCACTTCCGGTGGGCTATTTCGGCGCAAGTACAGGCAGTGCGGCCGCGCTGGTTGCCGCTGCGCAGATGGGAAGCCGCGTGACCGCCGTCGTTTCGCGCGGCGGCCGGCCCGATCTCGCGGGCGAGCGCGCCCTCGCGGACGTCGGCGCCGCGACGTTGCTGATCGTCGGCAGCAACGACGACGACGTGCTGGGGCTCAATCAGCGCGCCTATGCGCACATGACGTGCGCAAAGCGTCTCGCGGTCGTTCCGGGCGCATCGCACCTGTTCGAGGAGCCGGGAACGCTCGAGCAGGTTGCCGCACTCGCATCCGAGTGGTTCGTCGAGTACCTGATCGTTCAATCCGCCGGCTGAGGCGCGCCATGCAATTCATCGATCGCAAGCAAGCTGGCCAGGCGCTCGCACAGAAGCTCTTGCGCTATCGCGACAATCCGGACGTCGTCGTCCTGGGATTGCCACGCGGCGGCGTGCCGGTCGCGTTCGAAGTCGCGCAGGCGTTGCACGCGCCGCTCGATGTGTTCGTCGTTCGCAAGCTCGGCTTGCCCGGGCACGAGGAATTCGCGATGGGCGCGCTCGCGACCGGCGGCGTCATGGTGATGAACCCCGACATGGCCGGATTCCATATCCCGGAGGACGCGATCGAAGCCGTCGTCGCGCGCGAACGGATGGAATTGAATCGCCGCGAGATGCTCTACCGCGGATGAACGTCCGCCGCTGTCGGTCGAGGAACGGGTCGCGATTCTCGTCGACGACGGCTTGGCGACCGGCTCGACGATGCTGGCTGCCGCGACGGCGGTCAAGCGTCAGCATCCGAAAAGCGTCGTCGTCGCCGTGCCGGTGGCCGCCCAGGAATCCTGCCAGGCGTTTCGCAGCGAGGTCGACGACGTGGTTTGCGCCGTGACGCCCGCGTCGTTTCGCGCGGTCGGGCTTTGGTACCAGAACTTCGATCAGGTCACGGACTCGGAGGTGCACGCGCTGCTCGATGCGGCATGGCAGGCCGAAACACACCGCGCCGCGTAGCACGCGCAATCGGGCGCGCGGCAGATTGCTCGGAGCGTTTGATCCTGCGTTGCCGGAAACCGGCCACCGTAGCTTCTCGATTGTCTAGATGCCGGCGTACCACTGGTAGCCCTGGTCCTCCCAGTAGCCGCCCTTCCCTTCGCCGATATCGCGCAAAGCTGTCGACCAGCTCGAGACGCATCACGTACTTCGCGTGCTTGTATCCGAGCTGTCGCTCGACGCGCAGGCGAATGGGCGCACCGTTCTTGATCGGCAGCGGCTGGTCGTTGAGCGCATACGCGAGCAGCGTCTGCACGTGATAGGCATCGTCCATGTCGATGCTCTCGTAATACGGCGATTCGCCGTCCTCTTCCATTGGATCGGCGCAATGGAACACGACGTAACGCGCCGCTGCTTTGGGCTGGACGGCATCGAGCACCGCCGAGAGCTTCGCGCCCTGCCATTTGCCGATGGCGCTCCAGCCCTCGACGCAGTCGTGCCGGGTGATCTGTGTGCGGCTCGGCAATGCACGCAGCTCCGCGAGCGAGAATCGGCGCGGCTTTGCCACGAGGCCCGCGACTTCGAGCGCATAGTCGTTGAAGCTATTGGCCGCCAACGCCGCATATTCAGGATTGTCCGGCTGCGCGGTGCCGTTGCTGCGAAAGGTGGGTGACAGATCCGCCGGCGTGAATTCCTGCGCCATCGCCTTGCGGCCGGTAACGAGTTTCGCGACGCGCTCATTGAGCTTTTCGGCGGAGTCGAGCACTTTCGGAAACCACTCGCTCTGCGAAAGACGGTCGCAGCCGGCGACGCCAACCGCACCCAGGGATGCGGCGAGTCGCCCCAGGAAGCGGCGCCGTGCGCCGCGGTCGATGTCAGTCATGGGCGGCTTCCTCGGGAACGCGATAGCGTCCGGTGATCATCGAGCGCAAGTTGTTCCACAGTCCGGTCACGATCACCTCGAAGACATGAATCAGCACGAACGCGACGAGCGCCCAGGCGACGATGAAATGGATCGATCGCGCCGACTGCCGTCCGCCAAACCAGTCGACCCAGCCACCGAACAGCGTGTCGAGGCGCGGCGACATGCCGAAACCCATCAGGATGATCAGCGGCAGCAGAACGAAGATGACGGTCAGGTAGGCAAATTTCTGCAGCACGTTGTAGCGCTTCGCCGCTTCGCCGGTCGGGTGCCTGAACCGCAGGTGATCGACGATCGACGCGCCGACGCCACGAAGATCTTCGCGGCGTTGGCAACAGGTCCCGCGCGAGGTGGCGGCTCCAGAGCACATAGGCGACGTAGCAGAGGCCGTTGATGAGAAACACCCACGCAAAGAAGAAATGCCACGATCGGGCCATCGCGAGCCATTGGTGGCTCGGCACCGTAAGCCACGACGGAAACGCCTGCGCGTACATCCGGCCGTCGTCGGTGGACAGGCCGAGCACGCCGGTCGTGCTGAACTCGCGCCCGAGCACGCGCGCATAGCCGACCGGACTGCCGTCCGCCCGCTCCCTGGCGCCGATTTCGAGCCACGCGGGGCGGTTGCTGTAGGACGAGTCTCCCCAGTAGAGCGCCGGGTGCGAATTGAAGATCTGCAGCCCGCTCATGAACATCAGCGTCAATGCAACGACGTTGATCCAGTGCATGATGCGCACCGGCAGTGCATGGCGAAGGTAAAGAGGACGCGGCGTCGCCGCAGGCGCGCGCGCGGCGACCCCGGCGGCCGGGACGGCTGGGTTCGCGGGCTCGTTCATCCGCAGGGTTCCTGGCGCAATTGGGCGGTCCATGCCTGCTGACGACGGCATGGGCGAACCGCGGTTTTCTGTCGGTCGTTGCCGACGCCAAAAGCTTACGCTTCCTCCGCTCGAGCAGGGTCGCCAGCATGCCAACCAATGCTCGCCGGCCAGGCGCGGCGTCTTTCAACGATTGCCGTCGAGCCGCGGGATCCGCGACCCCTGAAGCATGAGCGCCACCCATGCAATCGCGGTGAACGCGGCGCCGGCGAGGAACGTGGCGGCCGGCCCGACCGATTGCCAGAGGTACCCGGCAAGGCCGCTCGCCAGCGAGCAGCGCGATCCCGCTCGCCAGGTTGAAGACGCCGAATGCCGTTCCGCGGAGGTCTTCGGGCGCCGTCGCGGCGATCAGCGCCGCGAGCAGCCCTTGCGTCAGCGCCATGTGCAATCCCCACAACGCCGCACCCGCCAGCACGCCGGCGGCGCTGGCGGCGAGCGCGAGAACGATGTCGCTGACGACCAGCGCGACGAGTCCCGCGGACAGCAGCATCGTGGCGTGTCCCCGGTCGGCCGCGCGGCCGGCCGGAAACGCGATCGCCGCATAAACGATCGACATCGCCACCATCACCCAGGGTGCGCCGGTGGTTCCCATGCCGACGTCCTGGGCGCGCAGAACCAGGAAAGCTTCGGAAAATCGCGCGAGCGTGAGCACGAACGCGATCGCCGTCACGATATGGAACCGGCGATCGAGGCGCCGCGCATCCCGCCACGAGACGCGCGTGGCGCCAGTATCGGGCTCGTCGGCAGAAGGTCTGCTTTCATGGACGCCGAAAACCAGCAGCGCAACGCACAACGCGGCGGGAACGATCGCCACCCAGAACGCCGCACGGAAATCACCTGCGAAATAGCCGATCGCGGCCACGGCGAGCAGTGGACCCGCAATGGCGCCCACGGTGTCGAGCGCCTGCCGCAATCCGAACGCGGCGCCGCGCACGCTTGCCGGCGTCAGGTCGGCAATCAGCGCATCGCGCGGTGCACCGCGAATGCCTTTGCCGACGCGGTCCGCGAAGCGCGCCGCGACAATCCAGCCCAGCGTCGGCGCCAGCGGGAATGCGAGCTTCGACACGGCGGCGAGCCCGTAGCCGAGCACGACGAGCCGCTTGCGATGCCGCGTGACATCGGACCAGTAGCCCGAAAACACCTTGATGATCAGCGCGAGCGCTTCGGCGAATCCTTCGATGAGGCCGACGACGAGCACGGATGCGCCGAGGGCGCCCACCATGTAAAGCGGCAGCAGCGCATGGATCAGCTCGCTCGACGTGTCCATCAGCAGGCTGACGAACCCGAGCGTCCATACGCCGCCGGGAATCTTCAAGCCTTCGGCTCGACGAGCACCACGTTCGCACGAACCGTTCCGGCGCGCTCGTGCCGCGCGCACAGGCCCACCGTCGCGCCCGCATCGCCGCGCACGATCCACTCGAGCTTGATCCGGTCGTCGGTGACGTTGTAATCGGGCCAGAACGAAACGCCGGTGTGCTTGTACGCCTTGCCTTCGAGCTGGCCGGCGTCGTCGCGCAGCTTGCCCGTCGACGAGCTCGCGCCCGCCGGCAGCTCGATCTCCGCGACGACGCCGCGCACCGATCTTGCGCGCCAGCGCGCGCTTCGACACGTACGTCGGCAGCCAGCCGGTGTTCTGGACGACCAGCGTGAGCTTCCACGTGCCGTCGCCGAGCGCGGCAGCACCCGCATGCACGAGCTCGAGCTTCGGCGAGCATCAGCGCCTGCCACAGCAGCCAGCTTCGGAAAGCGCTGCAGCTCGCGCTCGAGCAGCGGCAGCGGCGGATTGCCGAACGCATGGAAGCGGTCCCAGCCGCCGATCTCGACCTTGCCGAGCTGCGGATGATCGAACGGCTTCCACGGCCGGTGCGCGGCACCGCCAAGCTTCTCGTCGCTCCAGCGGAAGAGCTTCAGGTCGTCCTCGATCGGATGATCGCGAAACCAGTCGATGTACTTGTAGTCGGTGATGCCCGGCCTCGCGCATCGGCGACCAGATCTCGACGACCCACGAGAACATGCCGAGGTGCTCGTAGATCCAGTCGAACGTGCCGCCGATCACCGACTTCGGGTGATAGCGGAACTCGTGATAGACGGAGATGGCCGGATAGCCGGTGAGCTCGGTGCCCTTGCGCCCCGCCGCCTGGTAGAACCACAGGTCCTCGGCGTCCATCTCGTCGTCGGACAGGTGCTCGAACGGCCGCAGCAGCACGCCGCTCCACGTGTGGAACGTCGTGCCGCCGGTGATGTTCGGATGACGCACGATGAAGTCGACGACCGCGCGAACCTCCGGCTCCGACGTCGGATACGGACCGGCGCCGAGCTGCTCGAATTCCTGCCGCCAGCTCGCCGGGAAATTGCGGTTGAGGTCGAGCCCCTGCGCGGGGCCGCTTGATCTTCAGCGTGTAGCCGTCGTAGCCGTCGTAGCGGCCTTCCGGCATGACGCGGTAGTACGTGCCGCCCGACTTCGGTCGGATCGCGCCGCACCATGAGCCGCGGCTCCTGCGGATGCGCTTTCCAGATGCCGTTCGGGTCGGCAATGCGCATCTGCAGGATGCGGCCGTCGCCGTCGATGTCCTCGACGGTGAGGCCCTCGACGTCCTCCTCGTCGAACGGATAGGGGCGCGTGCTCGAGCGCACCCATTTCGGCTTGTCGGCGAGCGCCCATTCGGCGCCGTCGGGATTGATCCGCGGACAGACGTAGAACGCGCGCGTGTCGAGCGCACGCGTGACGTCGGCATCGTTGCCGTATTGCGTGACGAGCGTATGCAGGAAGTAGAGCGACGCGGCCGACGCGGCGACTTCGGTCGCATGGATGTTGCCGTCGACCCAGAACGCGGGCTTTTCGCTGGCCGGGCCGGTTGCGCCGTTCGTGACGGTCAGCACCCAGATGTCGCGGCCTTCGTGGCTCTTGCCGATCGACTCGATCGTGACGAGGTCCGGATGCTCGCGCGCGAACGCGTGCAGCAGGTCGGTGAGCTCGGCGTAGCGATAGAAGCGGTCGAAGGCGATCTGCGGCATTTGGCGTTCCGGTCAAGGTTCGCGGGGCAGATGGCGATGGTGTCGAGCACCTTCCATGGCACTCCGCATGGCGGCGTTGCATCTTACGTCAACGTACGGCGCGAGCTGGCCAAAGCGGCGCCGAATACCGTATATTTATACGGTATGGCATCGCCCGACCTGCTGCCGGCCTACGCCGAGCTTCATTGCCTGTCGAATTTTTCGTTCCTGCGCGGCGCGTCGCATCCGGAGGAGCTGGTCGAGCGCGCGCAAGAGCTCGGGCTACGCGGCGCTCGCGCTCACCGACGAATGCTCGCTCGCCGGCGCCGTCCGCGCGCATCTCGCGGCGAAGGACGCCGGCCTGCCGCTCGTCATCGGCAGCGAGTTCACGCTGGCCGACGGCACGAAGCTGGTGCTGCTCGCAACCGACCGCGCAAGCTACGGCGACCTGTCGCAACTGATCACGCGCGGCCGGCGCAACGCGGCCAAAGGCACGCTACGCGCTGACGCGCGACGACGTCGCGGAGCTCGCTGCGAGATGCCTCGCGCTGTGGCTGCCCGCGCTCGATCTGCGCGGCGCCGGACATCGGCGACACGGGTTGCGAATCGGCGCCGGCTGGGTGCGCGACGTCTTCGCGGACCGGGCGTGGATCGCCGTCGAATTGCTCGCGCAGGCCGGCGACGCGCGCGCGGCTCGCGCAATTGCGCGGCGCTGTCGCACGCGAGCGGACTGCCGCTCGTCGCCGCAGGCGATGTGCACATGCACGTGCGCGCGCGTCGCGCGCTGCAGGACACGCTGACGGCGATCCGCCTGAAGACGCCGCTCGCCGAATGCGGCTACGCGCTCTATCCGAACGGCGAGCGGCACCTGCGCTCGCGCGCGCGGCTCGCCGGCGATCTATCCGCCCGAGCTGCTCGCCGAGACGCTGGCGATCGCGCAGCGCTGCCATTTTCGCTCGACGAATTGCGCTACGAGTATCCGGAGGAGATCGTGCCGCCGGGCGAGACGGCGGCGTCGTGGCTGCGCAAGCTCGTCGAGCGCGGGCTCGCGAGCCGGTATGGCGAAATCGGGTCAGAGACGATTCCGAACACTCATCCATGACGATCGTGCCGGAAATACATCTCGACCGTCTCCACGGCGACAGCGCCTTCGCTGCACGACAGTACCGCGAACGTGCGTGCTCATCGAGCACGAGCTCGCGCTGATCGCCGAGCTCGGCTACGAGCCCTATTTCCTCACCGTGCAGGACATCGTCGCGTTCGCGCGCTCGCAAAGACATCCTCTGCCAGGGCCGCGGATCGGCGGCCAACTCGGCCGTCTGCTACGCGCTCGGCATCACCGAAGTCGATCCTGCGCGCATGCAGATGCTGTTCGAGCGCTTCATCAGCAAGGAGCGCAACGAGCCGCCCGACATCGACGTCGACTTCGAGCACCAGCGGCGCGAGGAGGTGATGCAGTACGTCTACGGCAAATACGGCCGCGATCGCGCGGCGCTCGCCGCGACGCTCATCACCTACCGGCCGAAGAGCGCGGTGCGCGACGTCGGCCGCGCGCTCGGCCTCGATCTCGCGCAGGTCGACCGGCTGACCGGCGTGTTCGCGTGGTGGGACGGCCGCGCGATCCATCGCGAACGCATCCGCGAAGCCGGCTTCGATCCCGACAATCCGGTCATCCGTCCGCGTCATCGCGCTGCCGGGCGAGCTGCTGGGCTTTCCGCGCCACCTGTCGCAGCACGTCGGCGGCTTCGTCATCGCGCGCGGTCTCGCTCGAGCGGATGGTGCCGGTCGAGAACGCCGCGATGGAGATCGCACCGTCATCCAGTGGGACAAGGACGACCTCGATGCGATGGGCCTGCTCAAGGTCGACTGCCTGGCGCTCGGCATGCTGTCCGCGATCCGCCGCGCGCTCGACATGGTGTCCGCAGATGCGCGGCACGCACGCTGCGCATGCAGGACATTCCGGCCGAGGATCCGGCGGTCTACGCGATGATCCAGCGCGCCGACACGATCGGCGTGTTCCAGATCGAATCGCGCGCGCAGCAGTCGATGCTGCCGCGCCTGAAGCCGCGGACGTTCTACGACCTCGTCATCGAAGTCGCGATCGTGCGCCCGGGCCCGATCCAGGGCGGCATGGTGCATCCCTATCTGCAAGCGCCGGCAGGGACTCGAGCCCGTCACGTATCCGAGCGATGCGGTGAAAGGCGTGCTCGAGCGCACGCTCGGCGTGCCGATCTTCCAGGAGCAGGTGATGCAGCTCGCGATCGTCGCCGCCGGATTCACGCCGGGCGAGGCCGATCGGCTGCGCCGCTCGATGGCCGCGTGGCGGCGCAAGGGCGGCCTCGAGAACTTCGAGCAGCGGCTGGTCGACGGCATGGCGCGCGCGCGGCTACGCCGAAGCGTTCGCGCGGCAGATCTACCAGCAGATCCTGGGCTTCGGCGAATACGGCTTTCCGGAATCGCACTCGGCGTCGTTCGCGCTGCTCGTCTACGTCTCGTCGTGGCTGAAGCACTACGAGCCGGCGGCGTTCTGCGGCGCGCTGCTCAACTCGCAGCCGATGGGCTTCTACGCGCCGGCGCAACTCGTCGGCGACGCGCGCCGGCATGGCGTCGACGTGCGGCCGCCGGACGTGACGGTGAGCGAGTGGGACTGCACGCTCGAGAAATGGGGTCGGAGTTGTTTCGGCAGGAAAGCGACGCCGAAACAACTCCGACCCCATGTCCCGTCTCTGACCGCTCTTCCCTGCGCCTCGGCTGCGCCTCGGCGGACTCACCGAAGCCGGCGCGCAACGCATCGTCGCCGCGCGGCGCGAGCACGCCGTTCGCCAGCGTCGCCGACCTCGCGCATCGCGCGCGACTCGACCGGCGCGACCTGGCGCGCGCTCGCCGACGCCGATGCGCTCGCATCGCTCGCCGGCCATCGGCACGGCGCCGTGTGGGACGTCGCCGGCGTCGAGCGGCTGCCGGCGCTGCTCGCCGGCGCACGAATTCGACGAAGCCGACCCGCATTGCCGCCGCCGACCGAAGGCCAGGACATCGTCGCCGATTACCGCCGCCTTGGCCTCACGCTGCGCCGGCATCCGCTGGCGCTGCTGCGCCGGCAATTGCGCGAGCGCCGGCTCGCGACGGCCGACGAGATCATGCGCGCGCCGCACGGCCGGCTCGTGCGCACCGCCGGCATCGTCATCGGCCGGCAGCGACCCGACACGGCGAGCGGCGTCGTGTTCGTCACGCTCGAGGACGAAACCGGCGCGACTGAACGTCATCGTCTGGCGCGATCTCGGCGACCGCCAGCGCCGCGAGCTGCTGGGTGCGCGGCTCCTCGGCGTCTACGGCAAGGTCGAGCGCGAAGGCGCCGTCGTGCACGTGCTCGCCGGACGGCTCGTCGACATGACGCCGCTGCTCGGGACGCTGCCGACGCGCTCGCGGGATTTCCATTGACGCCGCGCAAGCGGTATCCCGATCGATCCCCGAGCGGGTAGTAAGATGACACTGGCGCGCAACGGTCCGGCAATCTCCTCGATCGCCTGCCTGACCGGCACTCCTTCCATCGTGGCCACGCCCGAATTCGATCTCGCGGTCATCGGCGGCGGCGCCGGCGGTCTGGTCGTCGCGGCCGGCGGCGCCGCGCTCGGCGCGAAGATCGCGCTGGTCGAAAAGCACAAGCTCGGCGGCGACTGCCTGTGGTACGGCTGCGTGCCGTCGAAGACGCTGCTCAAGTCGGCGCGCGTCGCGCACACGATGCGCCACGCCGACCGCTGGGCGCTCTGCCCCGTCGATCCGCAAGCCCGATCTCGCGCGCGTGATGGAGCGCGTCGCAGCGGTGGTCGACGGCATCGACGCCGCACGACAGCCCCGAGCGTTTCCGCGCGCTCGGCGTCGACGTCATCCATCGGCAGCGGCCGATTCACGTCGCCCGACTGCGTTCGAGGTCGACGGCCGCACGATCACCGCCAGGCATTTCGTCCTCGCGACCGGATCGCGGCCCGCGATTCCGCCGATCCCCGGCCTTGCGTACGTCCCGTACCTGACGAACGAAACGGTGTTCGCGCTGCGCGAGCCGGTGCCGCACTTGATCATCGTGGGCGCCGGCCCGGTCGGCAGCGAAATGGCGCAGGCGTTCCGCCGTCTCGGCAGCGACGTCACCGTCGTCGACATGGCGAACCGCGATCCTGCCGCGCGAAGACGCCGACGTCGCCGATGTCGTGCAGCGACAGCTCGAGGCCGAGGGCGTCCGCTATCGGCTCGGCATCACCGTCGGCGGCGTCAAGAGGGCGATGCGCATGCCGGCCGCATCCGGATGACGCTGCGCACGGCGGACGGCGCCGTCGAGCAGATCGCCGCATCGCACCTGCTGCTCGCCGCGGGCCGCACGCCGAACATCGAAGGCCTCGGCCTCGACGCCGCCGGCGTCCGATCGCGACCACGGCCGCATCGTCTGCGACGACTCGCTGCACACGACGAACCCGCACATCCACGTCATCGGCGACGTCGCCGGCGGCCATCAGTTCACGCACGTCGCCGAGCATCACGCGGGCATCGTGCTGCGCCAGACGATCTTCCGGATGCGCTGGGCGAAGCCATCGCCGGTCGTTCCCTGGTGCACGTACACCGATCCCGAGCTCGCGCGCGTCGGCCTTTCGGAAACCGAAGCGCGCGCGCACGGCATCGAGCATCGCGTCTATCGCTTCCCGTTCGACGACATCGACCGCGCGCGCGCCGAAGGCGAAACCGAGGGCTTCGCGAAGCTCGTCACCGATCCGCCGCGGCCGGCTGCTCGGCGCGGCGATCGTCGGCGCCGCATGCCGGCGAACTGATCGCCGAATGCGTGCTCGCGATCGGCAAAGGGATGAAGGCCGACGACCTCGTCGGCGCGCGATCCACACCTATCCGACGCGCTCGCAGATCACGCGCCGCGCGGCGACCAGCGGCGGAAGGAGTCCTGACGCCGTCCACGCGGGCGTGGATCCAGCGCCTGTTCGGCCTGCGAGGCGGATGAAGCGGCGCGCACTCGCCAAGGCCACGCTGCTGGCGCTGTTCGTCGCGGCGCTGCGTCGCGTTCTTCGCGCTGGGCGGCCCGGGCTACCTGTCGCTCGACGCGCTCAAGGCCAACCGCGATGCGCTGGTGCACTTCGCGGACCGCATCACGCCGCGGCAATGGCGATTGCATTCGCCGTGCTACGCGGGTGCGGTTGCGTTGAGCCTGCCGGGCGGCGCTCGTACTGTCGCTTGCCTGCGGACTTCATGTTCGGCCGCGGCGTCGGTACCGCGCATCGCCGTCGCCGCGGCGACGCTCGGCGCGACGCTCGTATTCCTCGCGGCGCGCTATCTCTTCGCCGACGCGGCGCGCAAGCGGCTGGGCGGCGCCGGCGAGCGGATCAACGCCGGCTTCACGCGGCACGCGTTCAGCTACCTGCTGTTCCTGCGCCTCGTTCCGCTGTTCCCGTTCTTCCTCGTCAACCTCGCGCCGGCATTCACGTCGATTCCCGTTTCGACGTACGTGCTCGCGACGCTGATCGGCATCATTCCGGCGACGTTCGTCTACGTGAACCTCGGTGAGGCGCTCGGGCATCTCGATTCGCTGCAGGGTGCGCTGTCGTTCAACACGCTGGGCGCACTGGCGCTGCTCGGCCTGCTGGCGCTCGTTCCCGGTGTTCGTCCGCAAGCGCAGCCCGCACGCGGCGCCGCGCACGCAAACCAGGGAGTCATGAAAACTGTCTCGCGCGTGAAGCGGGTTCGCACGCGACTTTTCGTCGGCGCCATCGGACAGGACAACGCGACATCGAGAGCTCGCAACTGACGCGCCTGTCGATCGTGATCCCGGCGCTGAACGAAGCGGCGGCGATCGGCGCGACGCTCGCCGCACTCGGGCCGCTGCGCGGGCGCGGCCACGAAGTGATCGTCGTCGATGGGGGCAGCGACGACCGCACGCGGCCGATCGCGGCAGCGTTCGCCGATCGCGTACTCCTGTCGCGCCGCGGCCGCGCGACGCAGATGAATGCCGGGGCGGCCATCGCCGCTGGCGACGTGCTGCTGTTCCTGCATGCCGATACGCGGCTGCCCGCGAATGCCGATGCGTCGATCGCTCGCGCGCTTTCCCGCGACCGGCACTGGGGACGTTTCGACGTGGCGATCGAGGGCGACAGCGCCTGGCTGCCCGTCGTCGCGCGGGCGATGAACGTGCGCTCGCGCATCACCGGCATCGCGACCGGCGACCAGGCGATGTTCGTCACGCGCGCGGCGTTCCACGCGGCCGGCGGCTATCCGGACCTGCCGTTGATGGAGGATGTCGCGTTGTCGAAGCGGCTCGCGCAGGCAGCCGGCCGGCCGGCATGCCTGCGCGACATCGCGTGCACGTCGGGACGCCGATGGGACGAGCGAGGCGCGTTGCGCACGATCGCGACGATGTGGCACCTGCGCTTTGCCTTCCTGCGTGGCGCCGACATCGGTGCGATTGCGCAACGCTATGGCGAGCGCAGGGCACCGGCGCTGCAGATCTTTGCGCGCGAGCCGCGGCCGGGCGCGGTGAAGCGCCGTCTCGCGGCCACGATAGGCGCCGCGCGGGCAACCGCCGTCTACACGATGCTGGTCGAGCGCACGCTCGCGGCGGCCACGGCCGCGCGCGCGGCCGGCGCCGTGGGCGACGTGGAGCTCTGGTGCACGCCGACGACGGAATCGCCCGCGTTTCACGCGTTGCGCGACCGCTACGGCGTCGTGCTGATGCCGCAATGCGAAGGCGATCTCGGTGCGCGGATGCATCACGCATTGCGGGCGTCGCTCGCGCGCGGCATGCCTGCGCTGCTCGTCGGCACCGACTGTCCGGGGCTCGATGACCGCTACCTGCGAGACGCGGCCGCCGCGTTGGCGACGCACGATATCGTCATCGGTCCCGCGGAGGACGGAGGCTACGTGCTGATCGGGCTTGCGCGGGACGCCGACGTCTTCAGCAACATCCGCTGGAGTACCGCGGACGTCCTGCCGACGACGTGCGCGCGCGCACGGGCGCTGGGGATGGACGTTTTCGAGTTGCCGCGACGCTTCGATATCGATACCGCCCAGGACCTCACCCGGTTCGAACGCTCGACCGCCGCGTCAGGCGGAGCCTGAAACGCCGGCCGATCAGGTCTTCCAGGGGCGACCGCGAGGTGCGAGGCTACGAGCCGCGCGCGCTGACGATCCTGCCGCGCACTTCGCCGAAGCCGACACGGTAATCCTTGCCTTGCGCCCAGCCGGTCAGGATCAATTCGTCGTCGTCTTCGAGGAACGTGCGCTCGGCGCCATTCGGCAAGCGCAACGGACGCGCACCGTTCTGCGTCAATTCGAGCAGCGATCCGTACGAGTCGGGCGTGGCGCCGCTGATCGTGCCCGAGCCCATCAGGTCGCCGACGCGCGTATTGCAGCCCGACACCGTGTGATGCGCGAGCTGCTGCGCGATGCTCCAGTACATCGTCCTGAAATTCGTGCGCGAGATCGTCGTCGCGCGCCTTGCCGGCCGGCGCGAGCGCCGCTTCGAGGTGAATGTCGTACGCCTGCGGTCCCGTCGTTGCGAGATAAGGCAACGGCGCCGGGTCCTGGACCGGTCCTTCGACGCGAAACGGCTCGAGCGCCTCCATCGTGACGACCCAGGGCGATATCGACGTTGCGAACGTCTTGCTGTTGAACGGACCGAGCGGAATGTATTCCCATTGCTGGATGTCGCGCGCACTCCAGTCGTTCAGCAGCACCATGCCGAAGACGTGTTGCAGCGCCGAGTCGATCGGCCACCGGCTCGCCGAGCGCGTTGCCGAGGCCGACGATGAACGCCATCTCGAGCTCGAAGTCGAGCTTGCGGCATGGGCCGAAGACCGGTTGCTTGGCATCCGGCCGCTTGGTCTGCCCATTGGGGCGCAGCACGGGCGTGCCGCTGACGACGATCGAGCTCGCCCGCCCGTTGTAGGCGATCGGCACGTAGAGCCAGTTCGGCAGCAGCGCATGCTGCGGGTCGCGGAACATCGACCCGACGTTCGTCGCATGTTCCTTCGACGAATAGAAATCGGTGTATCCCGGAATGCCGAGCGGCAGCAGCATCCGCGCAGCCGCCTGCGGCGCGAACGCGCGCGCGCGCAGTCGCGCGTCGTCGCGCAAGCCGCGCATTCTTTTCGTGCAGCAGGTCGCTGATCGCCTCGCGCGCACGCCGCCAGGCGTCGGGACCGCGCTCGATGAACGGATTCAGCGTCGGCCGGTTGAACAGTTGTTCGCCGCGGGACGACGTCGAGCAGGCCCGCCTGCTCCAGCACCGACAGGTCCAGCACCTGGTCGCCGATCGCGACACCGACGCGCGGCGAATAATTGGCCGGCGTCGTGAACACGCCGTAGGGCAGGTTCTGGATCGGGAAATGCGAGTCCCGCGCGACCGGGACGAACGACTTCAGTTTCGGGTCGTTCGGATCCACCGCGTCAACCTCGACAAGCGTTGCCGTTGCATGTCATCGACGCCGGAGAAGTGCTTCGCAAGTCCCTGCCAGCAGGCCTGGTAATCCGTGCTGCAGCTGCGGCGACGCAAGCGCTTGCGGCGTCGGATGAATGACGTACCGGCTTTCGAACATGAACGCAAGCGTGTCGTCGAGCTTCTGCGGCACGAGCTCGGCCTGCGACGCGCGCTCGAACGTCGCCGCGTCGGGCCCATGTCCCGACATCGCGTTGTGCAGGCTGCCGCCGCCCGGCACGAAGCCTTCGGCCTTGGCGTCGTACGACGCCGCGGATCAGGCCCATGTACTCGCTCATGACGTTGCGATGGAACCACGGCGGGCGGAACGTTCCTTCGGCTACCATCCAGCGCGGCGGAAAGATGACGAAATCGACGTTCGCGGTGCCCGCCGTGTCGGACGGCGACGTCAGCACGGTGAAGATCGACGGATCGGGATGGTCGAAGCTGACCGTGTTGATCGTATTGAAGCGCGCGAGATCGTACTTGTACGGCGCGTAGTTGCCGTGCCACGCGACGACGTCGAGCGGCGAATGATCGATCGGCGCGCGCCACAGCCGGCCGCCGAACTTCGCGACGAGCTCGAACGAACCTTCCCGCTCGCTGTACGCCGCGACCGGCGCGAGAAAATCGCGCGCGATTCGCGAGGCCGTTGGCGCCGATCGGGCCGAGCTCGGGCAGTCGCAGCAACGCGCCGTAGTTTTCGCAAACGTAACCCCGGGCGGGCGCATCGGCCGTCGCTCAACTCGACGCAGAAACGCATCGCCGCGCGGCACGAGCGCGATCTCGCCCGGCTCGACGCACAGGATGCCGAGCTCGGTGGCGATGCGAAGACCGCCCTGTTGCGGCACCATCAGCAACTCGCCGTCCGCATCATAGAAATAACGGTCCCGCATCGGGCGGTTGCATGCATAGACGTGGATCGCGATGCCGGATTGCGCCGCGGCATTGCCGTTGCCGGCAATCGTCGTCAGCCCGTCGATGAAGTCGGTGGGCGCGTCGGGCATCGGAAAGGGATCCCAGCGCAACTGATTCGGCGACGTTGCCGACTGCGTCGAACGGCGCGCTCGCGAGCGATGGATGCGGCCACTCGACGAATGCGCCGTGCAGCACGGCCGGGCGGATCCGGTAGAGCCACGAGCGGCGATTCAGCATGCCGCGGCGCGGTGAACGCGGTGCCGGAGAACTGCTCCGCGTACAGACCGTACGGTGCTCGCTGCGGCGAGTTGCGGCCGACCGGCAGCGCGCCTTCGAGCGCCTCCGTCGCGAATTCGCTGCCGAAGCCGGACTGATAGCGCAGGCGTCATCGAGGTCGCGCTGCTACGCACACGGGCGTCTGCTCGATCTGCGCCTTCGCCACCGCCACCGGCGCGATCCGCCGCAGGTCGACGCCGTTCTTCACCGCGGTGATCTCGGCGAGGATCGAAACCGCGATCTCCGGCGGCGTGCGGCTGCCGATGTAGAGGCCGATCGGCCCGTGCAGTCGCGCGATCTCGTCGTCCGTCAGATCGAATTCGCGCAGGCGCTCGCGCCGCTTCGCGTTGTTCGCGCGCGACCCGAGCGCGCCGACGTAGAACGCGCGCGACTTCAGCGCCTCCATCAGCGCGAGATCGTCGAGCTTCGGATCGTGCGTCAGCGCGACGACGGCCAGCGCTCGTCGAGCTCCATCGCCTGCACGGTGTCGTCCGGCATCGTGCGCACGAGCGTGACGCCCGGCACGTCCCACGTCTCCGTGTATTCCTCGCGCGGATCGCAGACGGTCACCTGGTAGTCGAGTCCGACGGCGATCTGCGCCAGGTACTTCGACAATTGCGACGCGCCGATGACGAGCATCCGGTAGCGCGGCCCGTGGATCGTCGTCAGCACGTTCGCCGTCGAACACCTGGCCGTCGGTCGCGCGCGCCGGATGCAGCGTCGCGCGGCCCGTCGCGAGGTCGAGCCGGCGCGCCGTCAGGTGTCCCGCCTCGATTTCGCGCAACAGCGCGCGAATGCCCGATTCGCGCGTCAGCGGCTCGAGCACGAGCTGGATCGTGCCGCCGCAGGGCAGGCCGAAGCGGCGGGCTTCGTCGGCGCAGACGCCGTAGGTGACGACCTCGCATTTCGTCTGCTGCATGCCATCGCGTCGCGATGCGCTCGATGATGTCGTCCTCGATGCAGCCGCCGGATACCGATCCGGCGGCGATGGCCGTCGTCGCGCACGGCGAGCATCGCGCCATCCGGGCGCGGCGAGCTGCCCCACGTCTTCACGACGGTGACGAGCAGCACGCGGTGGCCCGCTTCCAGCCATTCGTCGCAGTTTCTCAGCACATCGAGATCGACGCTGTCCATCGTCGTTCTCCGTCATTCGTTAACGATATCCGCGCACGTACAGCACGATCAGCACGACGGCGATCGCAATGATCGCCGCGTAGCGGATCCACGGCGCGCCACCCGCCGGCGCGAGCGGCGTCGAGCCCTGCGGCGGTGCGTCGCGCGGCGTCATGCCGGCCGCGGATGCTTCCGTCGATGCAGATCCGGTCAGCGCGTCCGCATCGGCCGCTCCGCGCGACTCCGCGTCGTCTCCGCCGCGACCGCCGGCGTCGCCGCTTCGCCGCTGACGCGCTCGACGAAGCGCGCGAAGAAATCGTCGGCCAGCTTCGCCGCGGCACCGTCGACGAGCCGCGAGCCGATCTGCGCGAGCTTGCCGCCGACCTGCGCCTTGGCAACGTACGTCATGGCCGTGTGCGTCGCCGTCGGGGGCGAGCGTCACGCGCGCCTCGCCTTGCGCAAATCCGGCGGCGCCGCCCTGTCCGTCGAACTGCAGCGTATACGCGTCGGGCGCATCGATGTCGGTCATCGTCATGCGCCCGTTGAAGCGCGCGGAAACGGGCCCGACGCGGGCGGCCATCACGACCCGCCACGCGTGCTCGCCGGTAGGCTCGAGCGACTCGCAGCCCGGCAGGCAATCCTTGAGGATTGCCGGATCGTTCAGCGCGGCCCACACCACCGACGGCGGCGCGGGAACGATGCGGGTGTTCGACAGTTCCATGACAGGAGCGGACAGTCCGTCCGAATCATGGTGCGGCCGGCGCGAGCGGCCGCGCGTCGCGAGCGTGCGGCCGGGCCAGCGCGTCGGCGAGATCGGTCAGCGTTGCGAGATTGTGCACCGGCAGGAAGTCGTCGACATGCGGCAGCATCGCGCGGATGCCCGCCGGGTCGCGCCTCGAATCCCGCGTAGCGCAGCAGCGGATTCAGCCAGACGAGCCGCGCGCAGGACTTGGCGAGCCGTTCCGCCTCGAACGCGAGCCCGTCGCCGGCGTCGGCGTCGAGGCCGTCGCTGATCAGCAGCACGACGGCATTCTGGCCGAGCAGCCGCCGCGACCAGTTGCGGTTGAACTCGACCAGGCAGTGGCCGATTCGCGTTCCGCCGGACCAGTCCTCGACGGCACCGGCGACGCGCGCCAGCGCGACGTCGACATCGCGATGCCGCAGATGGCGGGTGATGTTCGTCAGCCGCGTGCCGAACGTCAGCACGTGCACGCGATGGCGATCGTTCGTGATCGCATGCAGGAAGTGCAGCAGCATCCGCGCGTAGCGGTCCATCGAGCCCGAGATGTCGCACAGCACGCAAAGCGGCGGCGTGCGGCGGCGGCGCGCCCGAAAGCGCAGCGGCGTCAGCGCGCCGCCGGCGCCGATGCTGCGGCGCAGCGTCGCGCGCAGGTCGATCGCATGACCGCGCGACGCGGCCACCGTCCGGCGCACCGGCAACTGGGGCAACGGCAGCTTCATCCGGCGCAGCAGCGCCTTGACCTCCTCGAGCTCGTCGGCCGTCATCGTCGCGAAATCCTTTTTCTGCAGCACTTCGCGCGCCGAGAACGAGAACGCCGCGTCGAGCTCGGTTTCCGCCTGCGCCGGCTCGGCGCGCGGCGCAGGCGGCGGCAGCATCGCCTGCGCGAGGCGCGCGGGCAGCTCGTCGGCGACGCCACCGCGGCCCTGGACCTTCGGCAGCAACGCGGCGAGCATCTTTTCGAGCAAGCGCGGATTGCGCCAGAACAGGTCGAACGCCTGCTCGAACAGCGCCAGGTGCTCGCGGCGCGACACGAGAACCGCTGCGAGCGCCTCCCGGAAGTCGTCGCGGTTGTCGACGCCGACCGCTTCCACGGCGGCGAGCGCATCCAGCACCTTCGCCGGACCCACGGGCAAGCCCGCCGCGCGCAGCACGCGCACGAAGTGGAGCACGTTGTCGGCGAGGCGTCCGCGCGCGGCTCGTACCGAGCAGCGTCGGCCGCCGCATCGGTCGACCTGCCCACACCCGCGCGTCGGCCTCCCCGCATCGCACGGCGTCGGCCCTTCGGGCCTTGGCTCGGCTCGCGCCTCGCCCGCCGTGCTCATGCGCCTGCGCCTCGCGCACGAGCTTCGCCGCGACGTCGGGCGTGATCGCGCCGATGTCGTCCTGGTACTTGAGCAGCGCGCCCAGCGTGTCGGCGACCGTTTGCGGATCGAGCGTGATCCGGTCGAGCGCAACCAGCGCCTCCGCCCAGTCGAGCGTCTCGGCGATCCCGGGCGCCTTGAAGAGATCGAGCGTGCGCAGCCGCTGCGTGAACGCGACGATCTCGCGCGCGAGCGTCTCGGAGGCCTTCGGGCACTTGCGCCGCACGATCGCGAGCTCGCGCGCCGCATCGGGATAGTCGACCCAGTGATAGAGGCAGCGGCGCTTGATCGCGTCGTGGATCTCGCGCGTGCGGTTCGACGTGATGACGACGATCGGCGGCGTGCTCGCGCGGATCGTACCGAGCTCGGGAATCGTCACCTGGTAATCGGACAGCACTTCGAGCAGGTACGCCTCGAACGGCTCGTCGGCGCGATCGAGCTCGTCGATCAGCAGCACCGGCGCGACGCCTTCTTCCGGCGACAGCGCCTGCAGCAGCGGCCGGCGCAGCAGGAACCGCGTCGTGAAGATGTCGTGCGCCAGCTCCGCGCGCTCGACGCCACCCGCCGCTTCGGCGAGCCGGATCTCGATCATCTGCCGCGGATAGTTCCACTCGTACACGGCGGCCGCCGTGTCGAGCCCTTCGTAGCACTGCAGCCGGACCAGCGGCCGCGCGAGGCCGGCGGCGAGCACCTTGGCGATCTCCGTCTTGCCCACGCCCGCTTCGCCTTCGAGGAACAGCGGACGCCGCAGCTTCAGCGCGAGGAAGACCGCGGTGGCGAGCCGGCGTTCGGCGACGTAGTCCTGCTGCTCGAGCAGTGCGAGCGTCGCGTCGACCGAGACAGGTGCGTTCATTGAAGATGTAATGCGCTGAAGCCGAGGCCCGCGTGCTCGCCCGGATCGGCGAATCGTCAGCGTGCATTCTACGGGACCGAGCCGCAACGCTTGCCAGGCGATGCGAACCTGATTCCCATGCGGCTCGCGTCACCGCGCTTCGCGACATCCATCGCGATCCGTTCGATCGCCTTCTCGTCGCCCAGGCGATCGCCGAAGCGTCCGCCTCGTCAGCGCGGATCGGTATTGCGCCGGTATTCCGGTTGATCGTGCTGGGGTAACTACGCCATCGCCGCGACCGCCCGCGACGCCATGACCGAGACCAGATGCGCGCGGTACTCGGGCGAGCCGTGCAGGTCGCCGTTCAGGCCGCCTGCATCGACCTTCACGCCCTTTGCCGCGTCGGCGGTGAAGCTCTTGCCGAGCGCGTCCTCGATCGCCGTCGCGCGGAACACCGACGGTGCGGCACCGGTGACCGCGACGCGGACGTCGCCATTCGCCGCCTGCGCGACGAACACGCCGACCAGCGCGAAGCGCGACGCCGGGTTGCGGAAACTTGGCGTAGGCCGCGCGCTGCGGCGATCGGGAAACTCGACCGCGGTGATGATCTCGTCGGCCGCGAGCGCGGTCTCGAACATGCCCTTGAAGAAGTCGTCGGCGGCGATCGCGCGCTTGTTGGTGCGGACCGTCGCGCCGCAGCCCAGCACCGCCGCCGGCCAGTCGGCCGCGGGATCGTTGTTGGCGAGCGAGCCGCCGAGCGTGCCCATGTTGCGCACCTGGCGGTCGCCGATGCCTTCGGCGACGCTCGCGAGCGCCGGCATCGCGCCTTTGACGACGTCCGACGCCGCGACTTCGGCATGCCGCGTCATCGCGCCGATGACCAGCGCGATCGCCATCCTTGCGAATGCCCTTGAGCTCGGCGATGCGCGGCGAGGTCGACGAGCGTGCCCGGTTGCGACGAGCCGCAGCTTCATCGCGGCGACGAGGCTCTGCCCGCCGGCGAGCGGCCGGCCGCCGGTCGACGCCAGCACGGCCGCGGCGTCGGCGAGCGTCTTCGGTTGCTGGAAATCGATTGCGTACATGCGGGACTCCTTATGCGTGGCGCGCGGGCCTGCCGGATCGCGCTCCACACGCGATGCGGCGACGCCGGCATGTCGAGGTGCTTGACGCCGACCGGCGCGAGCGCATCCATGCACGGCGTTCATCATCGCCGCCGGCGCGCCGATCGCGCCCGCTTCGCCGCAGCCCTTGGCGCCGAGCGGATTGTGCGTGCACGGCGTGACCTTCGTGCCGACCTTGAACGACGGCAGGTCGTCGGCGCGCGGCAACGCGTAGTCCATCAAGCTGCCGGTCAGCAGCTGCCCGCTGTCGCGGTCGTAGACGCAGTGCTCGAGCAGCGCCTGGCCGATGCCCTGCGCGACGCCGCCGTGCACCTGTCCTTCGACGATCATCGGATTGATGATGTTGCCGAAGTCGTCGCACGCCGTGAACGCGACGACCTGCACGACGCCGGTGTCGGGATCGATCTCCACTTCGCAGATGTGCGTGCCGGCCGGGAACGTGAAGTTGGTCGGATCGTAGAACGCCGTCTCGTTCAGTCCGGGCTCGAGCTTGTCGAGCGGATAGTTGTGCGGAACGTACGCCGTCAGCGCGACTTCGCCGAACGTCTTGCTGCGATCGGTGCCCGCGACGGTGAACTTGCCGTCGTTGAACTCGATGTCCGTCTCGGCCGCCTCGAGCAGGTGCGCGGCGATCTTCTTGCCCTTGGCGACGATCTTGTCGAGCGCCTTCACGATCGCCGTGCCGCCGACCGCCAGCGAGCGCGAGCCGTAGGTGCCCATGCCGAACGGCACGCGGCCGGTGTCGCCGTGGACGACGTCGACGTTCTCGACCGGCATGCCGAGCCGCGCCGCGACGACCTGCGCGAACGTCGTCTCGTGTCCCTGGCCGTGGCTGTGCGAGCCGGTGAACACCGTCACGCTGCCGGTCGGATGCACGCGCACTTCGCCGGCTTCGAACAGTCCCGCGCGCGCGCCGAGCGCGCCCGCGACGTTCGACGGCGCGAGGCCGCACGCCTCGATGTACGACGCGTACCCGAGCCCGCGGAGCTTGCCGCGCGTTTGCGCCTCGGCCTTGCGGGCGGGAAACCCTGCGACGTCGGCCATCTTCGATCGCCGCGTCGAGCGTCTGGTCGTAGTCGCCGATGTCGTAGTTCAGCGCGACCGGCGTCTGGTACGGAAACGTCGCGGATGAAGTTGCGGCGGCGGATCTCGTCCTGCGGAATGTCCATTTCCACGCGCGGCCTGATGGACGATCCGCTCGACGACGTACGTCGCTTCGGGCCGCCCCGCGCCGCGATACGCATCGACCGGCGCCGTGTTGGTGAACGCCGCCGTCACTTCGCAATAGATCGCCGGCGTCGTGTACTGGCCGGCGAGCAGCGTCGCGTAGAGGATCGTCGGGATGCACGACGCGAACGTCGACAGGTACGCGCCCATGTTCGCCGTCGTCTGCACGCGCAGCGCGAGGAACTTGCCGTCCTTGTCGAGCGCGAGCTCGGCGTGCGTCACGTGATCGCGGCCGTGCGCGTCGGAGAGGAACGATTCGCTGCGCTCGGCCGCCCACTTGATCGGGCGGTTGACGCGCTTCGACGCCCACACCATCGCCGTCTCTTCGGCGTAGAGGTAGATCTTCGAGCCGAAGCCGCCGCCGACGTCGGGCGCGATCACGCGCACCTTGTGCTCGGGCAATCCGAGCACGAACGCCGTCATCAGCAGGCGCTCGACGTGCGGATTCTGGCTCGTGACGTAGAGCGTGTACGCGTCGTCGGCGCGGTTGTACGACGCGACGCGCCGCGCGCGGCTCGATCGCGTTGGGGACGAGCCGGTTGTTGACGATGTCGAGCTTCGTCACGTGCGCGGCCTTGGCGAACGCCGCGTCGACCGCCGCCTTGTCGCCGAGCGCCCACGTGTAGCACTTGTTGCCCGGCGCCTGCTCGTGGAGCTGCGGCGCGCCCGGCTTGCAGCGCATCGACGCAGTTCACGACCGCCGGCAGCACGTCGTAATCGACGACGATCTGCTCGGCCGCGTCCTTCGCCTGGTCGATCGACTCGGCGATCGACCAGCGCGACCGGGTCGCCGACGTAGCGCACCTTGCCCTGCGCGAGCACCGGATGCGGCGGCTCGTTCATCGGCTTGCCGTCGGTGCCGGTGATGAGCCAGCCGCACGGCAGTCCGTTGACGCCCGTCAGGTCGGCGCCGGTGAAGACGCCGACGACGCCGGGCGACCGCCTTCGCCTTCTGCGCGTCGATCGAGCGGATCGTCGCATGCGCGTGCGGCGAGCGCAGGAAATAGGCGTAGCGTCTGCCGCGGCATCGACACGTCGTCGGTGAATTGGCCCGCGCCGGTGAGGAAGCGCGCGTCTTCCTTGCGCAGCACCGACTGCCCGATCACGCTGCCGAGGCCGGTCGGATCGTTCGCGCCCATCGTCGTCTCCTATTTGCCCATCACGGCGGCGCCCTGGCGGACGGCCTTGACGATGTTGTGATAGCCGGTGCAGCGGCAGAGGTTGCCTTCGAGCTCGTCGCGGATCGTCGCCTCGTCGCGCCTGCGGATGGCGATTCACGAGGTCGATCGCGCTCATCACCATGCCCGGCGTGCAGAAGCCGCATTGCAGGCCGTGGCAATCGCGGAACGCCGCCTGCATCGGGTGCATCGTGCCGTCCTCGCCGATCAGCCCTTCGATCGTCAGTGACGTTGGCGCCTTGCGCCTGCGCGGCGAGCACGTTGCAGGATTTCACCGCCTGGCCGTCGAGGTGAACGGTGCACGCGCCGCACTGCGCGGTGTCGCAGCCGACGTGCGTGCCGGTGAGCGCCAGCTGGTTGCGCAGGAAATCGACGAGCAGCGTGCGCGGATCGACATCCGCGCTCACCGGCTTGCCGTTGACGGTCATTGCAAGTGAAACGGGCACTTTTCCTCCTTCGTCAAAGGCGCGCGCCTTCCGATTTTCCTTGTCGCGCGAGCCAACAAGGATACTCCTGGCACCGCCGCGTGCGGAAGGCGGGTCACGCGCGGACGGACGCGGATGGATGCGACTGCCAAGGGGCCGAACGCGCAAACGTGGCAGCCCACGCGGCGCGCATCTTGCTCGACATCGACAGCCACCCCGGAACGGCTTCCGATTGTACTTTTTACTCAGTTGCCGTTGCAGCAACCGTAATGCTGTCGGACATGGCGCACTACGCTGGACCTCACATTCCGACGAGGAGATTCGCAATGCTCGATACCTCCGCATTTCGCACGCTCGATCAAGGTCGCGGCGGCGTGCGCCGCACTGCTCGCCGCCGGCTGCGCAACCGTGTCTGGGCCGCCGCCCACCGACCAGCTCGCGGTTGCCCAAGCCGCGGTTTCCGATGCGTCAAGTGCGGGCGGCCCGGAGTATGCGAGCGCCGATTATCGCAACGCGCAACGCAAGCTGACGGGGGCGCATGCCGCACTTGTCCGTGGGCGACAACCTGCACCGCTCGTGACCTCGCGGAGGAAGCGGAAGTCGACGCCCGGCTCGCGGCGACGCGCGCACGCTCGACCAAGGCGGTGCGCGCCGCGGCCGAAGTGCAGGCGAGCATTCGAGCACTTCGCGACGAAATCGCTCGCGCGCCGCAATAAGGACCGAAGGAGCAAACAATGAAGCCCTGGAAAACCATTTGCATCACGCGTACCCGCTTTCGCCGTGGGCGCGTGTGTCGTCCTTCCCGAGCGCGATGCCGACGTGGAGAATGCGCGCGCCGCCGTTCTTGCGGTGCAGAACGATCCGCAAGTCGTAACGCTCGCGCCGGTCGAATTGGGTCAGGCCGTCGAAGCGATGCGGCGCACCGACGCACTGTGGCAGGATCATGCAGCGCCGGAACACGTTCATCACCTCGCCTACCTCGCTTCGACGCGCGCGGCAATTGCGTCCGAGATCGCGCGGCTGAAAGCGGCGGAGCGGTCGGTCGAAACGGCCAACGCCGAGCGGGACCGCGTGCAACTCGAAGCGCGGACGCGGGAAGCTCAACGCGCGCAGCGCAACGCGCAACTCGCGCGGCAGAACGCGCAGCTTGCCGAGGCGCAGGCCGACGCGTGCGCGGCGCGACGCATTGCAGGCGCAGCAGCAGGCGCAAACGGCGCAGCAGCAGGCGGAAGCGGCCCGCCGGCAGGCGGAAAATGCACAGGCGCGGACTCAGTCGTTGGAAGCGACGTTGCGTGAGCTCGAGGCACGACCCACCGACCGCGGAATGGTCGTTACGCTGGGCGACGTGCTGTTCGACTCGGGGCGCGCAGAACTTCGCGCGGGTGGCCTGCGCGTCGTCGATCGCCTGGCGGAGTTCATGCGCGAGTACCCGCAACGGCGTGTCAGCATCGAAGGCTTCACCGACAGCGTCGGCAACTTCGATTCCAATCAGGAACTGTCGGAGCGGCGAGCGTCAGCCGTGCGTCTGGCGCTGGCCAACCGCGGCATCGATCCCGCGCGGATCATGGCGCGCGGCTACGGCGAGGAGTATCCGGTCGCGAGCAACGATAACGTGGCGGGGCGACAAATCAACCGGCGCGTGGAGATCGTGATCTCCGACGAGCAGGGAATGATCGGCTCGCGCGGAAGCGCTCCGGTGGCGACCACGCGCCGCACACCGCGCAGTTGATGCGGGTAGCTCGAAGCGCGATGCGATGCCACCGTGCAAACGGGCGGCTCGCGTCGCGCGAACGGCTGATACAGGCTAATACAGATTCGCGATGTACTGCGACAGGTTTTCGATATCATCGTCCGACAACGTGGCGGCCACGCTCGTCATGTTGCCCGCGTCGTTCGTGCGTCGTCTCGCCTTGAAATCGGACAGCTGCTTCTTGATATAGGCGTATTTTTGTCCGGCGACGCGCGGGATTTCGTTCTGCCCGATGAATTCGCCCTGATGGCACATCGGACATAGCACTTCATCGGATTTTTTCTTGCCGGCGACGACCTTGGCGGCGTCCGCCTTGAAGCCGCCCGGCGCCTGTTTCTGCTTCGAGAAATAGTCCGCGAGCGCAAGCATGTCGTCGCGCTCGAGTGGCGCAGCCATCGGATCCATCTGCGGGTCGTGGCGACGGCCTTCCTTGAAATCCTTCAGTTGCAGGTAAATGTAGCGCGCGTTCTGCCCGGCGAGCACCGGGTACTGCGGGTCGATCGAATTGCCGTTGGGGCCATGGCACGCGGCGCAAACCTGAGCCTTGGCTTCCACGCCGGCGTCCTTTGCGGGCGGCGGCGTTTGAGCAAGGGCAGACGCCGATGCGCAGAGCGCGATCGCGACGAGAAAGCCGGGTCCGGAGGTCATCGAATCGTTGTTCTCTCGGCGCGTGGCGCCTCGCGTTTGCAGTGACTGACAAAAAAACGGGCCACCCCGGTTCCGGAGCGGCCCACCGGAATGTCAATCGGCGTTACTGCACCGCGAACACGAAGACGCTGTTGCCGCGCTTTGCGTCGATCTGATTGTTGCCGCCGGCTGCGACGGCGATGTACTGCTTGCCGTTGACCATGTACGCAACGCCGGGCGAATTGACGCCGGCGCCGCAGTTGTACTTCCACAGCTCCTTGCCGGTGCGCGCGTCGTACGCCTTGTACCAGCCGTTCGCTTCGCCGTTGAACACGAGATCGCCCGCCGTGGCGAGCACGCCGCCGATCAGCGGCTGCGGCGTCTTGCGCCCCACGCGACCTTGCCGGTGTCGAGGTTGACGGCGACGAGCCGACCCCATTGCTCTTCGGACGGAATCGTCTTGAACGCGCCGCCGAGCCACAGCTTGCTGCCGCCGGGGTACGGCGCTTCCTCGACGTGATACGTCATCGGCTGATGCAGGTTCGCCGCGTACGCCATGTGCAGCTTCGGATTCACCGCCATCGGCGACCATTCGACGCCGCCGTTCGCGCCGGGCAGCATCCGCGCGCCTTCCTTCGTCGGCAGCACCCACATGTTCTCCTGCGGGATCATCGCTTCGGAGAAACGGATCAGCTTGCCGGTCGCGCGCTCGTGCACGTAGACGTGACCGGTCTTGCCGCCGTGGATGACGACGTCGACCAGCTTGCCGCTCTCGTCCTTCGCCTGCGTCAGGATCGGCGGGCTGACGGCGTCGAGGTCCCACACGTCGTGCGCGATGTACTGCGAATGCCACTTGTACGTGCCCTTGTCGAGGTCGATCGCGACCATCGAGTTGGTGTACAGGTTGTCGCCCGGGCGAATCGCGCCATACAGGTCGGGCGAAGGATTGCCGGCGACGAAGAACACGGTGCGCGTCTTCTTGTCGATCGCGGGCGTCATCCACACGCCGCCACCGAGCGTCTGGTAGAACGACGCATCCTTCGCGAACGCCGCCTTCTCCGCGGCGATGTCGCGCTTCATGTTGCGGCCCGTCGCGTCGTTCTCGGCCCACACGCCTTCATGGCCCTTGTCGGGGATCGAGTAGAACGTCCACAGCAGCTTGCCGTCGCTCGCGTCGAACGCCTTCACGAAACCGCGAACGCCGTACTCGCCGCCGTTCGTGCCGATCAGCACCTTGCCTTCGACGACCGCGGGCGCCATCGTTTCCGAATAGCCTTTTTCGGGATCGGCGATTTGCGTTTCCCAGAGCAGCTTGCCGGTCTTCGCATCGAGCGCGACGAGCTTGGCGTCGAGCGTCCCCATGAACAGCCGATCGCCTTCGATCGCGACGCCGCGGTTGTTCGGTCCGCAGCAGAACGTCGTGATCGGACCCATCTTGTGCTTGTAGTGCCAGTATTCCTCGCCGGTCGCCGCGTCGATCGCGTAGACGTGATTGAACGACGTGGTGAGGAACATCACGCCGTTGACCACGATGGGCGCGGTCTCCATCGACTCCAGCACGGCCGTCTGGAACACGAACGCCGGCCGCAGCTTGCTGACGTTGCTCGCGTTGATCTGGTTGCCGGGGTAATAGCGCGTCTGCGCGTAGCTGCCGTTCGGATGGATCCAGTTCTTCGCGTCCCCGCCCGCGGCATCGAGCATCGCCGCCGTGATCGCCGGCAGGTTGCCAGGCACCGGCTTCGCCGTCGTCGTGGCCCCCGTGCCCGTTTCCTGCGCATTCACGCCAAGCGACAGCCCGAAGCATGCGGCCGCCGCGATGATGCCCGCCATCCTGTTGCGATCGAACATTCGCTCTCCTCGCTGATTGGTGGTTGCGCACAGTTGCCAAGCGCCTGGGGTGGTACGTCCGGGGAACCGTTATAGTGCGTTTCCGCGCAAGTTGCAATCGACTGCCATTGTGCGGTGCGGAACGCTCGAAAAGCGATCGGAGGCAGGATTGATTCAGTCGTTACAACCCATCCGGAACGACGATGCGCCGGCATCGCGCCCGGCATGGATGACGCGGTGCAACATGGCGATGAACGGGCTCCGGCTCGCGCTGGCACTCGGCGTCATGCTGCTGTTATCCCCGCCGGTGCTCGCCGCGTCCGACGACGACTTCACGACGAACGCCCGCTTGCTGGCGTCCATTCGCAACGAGGATTCGGCCGGGGTCGAGCGCGCGTTGCGAGACGGTGCGGCCGTGAACTCCCGCAACCGGCTGGGGGAATCCGGGTTGCTGATCGCGCTGAAGAAAAACCGCGTCGACCTCGCGCAGGTGATGCTCGCCGCCGGTGCGGACGTCAACCAGCCCGCGGTCAACGGCATCACGCCGCTGATGGCTGCCGCCTACGAGGGTCAGGTGGACATGACCCGCACGCTGCTCGCGCGCGGTGCGGATCCGGCGCCCGTCGATCGCCTCGGCAAGAGTGCGATGACGTATGCGGCGGGCGAAGGCCATACCGAAATCGTGCGCCTGCTGCTTGGCAAAGGCGTCGATCCCAACCTCGTCTATCGCAACGACCTGACGGCGTTGATGTGGGCGGCAGGCTACGGCCACGCCGACACGGCCCGCGCGTTGATCGAGGCCGGCGCGCGCGTCGATCGCGTCGACAATCGCGGCAAGAGTGCGCTCGACATGGCGCGCGAGTTCAGGCACGCGCAGACGATCGAAGTGCTCGAACGGGCGCTTCGCACCACCGGCAAGTGAGCGAATCCCGTCGCGTAAAGCATTGAATCGTGTCGCAATGCCTGCGTCGCCCCAGCCGCCGGCTCGGGCGCCAGCGGGCAGGCAGGACACCGCGATCAATCGACGGCAGGCAGTCGCGTCGTTGCCGTGCGTCGCCGCCCGGCGCGTCGTGCCAATGTCATGCGACTCATGACGCCCTCGCCACGAAATGCATGGCGCAAGGCGCCGGCCACGTGCAACGCCACGAGCGACAGGAGCACCCAGCTCGTGACGTAATGGACGGCGCTCATCGCGTCCTTGAGCGCAGGCGACTTCGTCCCCCAGTCGGGGAGCACGATGCCGAACCACTTGACCGGGTAGCCGCTCCACACCGATCCCAGGTAGCCTGCGACCGGCATGACGATCAGCGCAGCGTACAGCGCAACGTGCGTCGCCTGCGCAAGCCGCGCCTGCCAGGCGGGCATCGCAGGCAGCGGCGGCGGCGGATGCGCGATGCGCCATCCGAGCCGGAACAGCATCAGTGCGAGCAGGCACAGGCCGATCGACTTGTGGAAATTGAACGCGTCCGCGCGCATCCCGGGCGGCGACTTGGGAATCTCCTGCATCAGCCATCCCCACGCGAACTGACCGACGACCAGCGCCGCGATCAGCCAATGCAGGATGACGGCGGTTGCGGTGTAGCGAGACATGGAATCCGCGCGAACGGGTAGGCTGGCCACGGGTGCGGTCAGAGCCGGACATCGACGCTGGCGCCGACGAACCAGTTGCGGCCGGGCGCGGGCTCGAAGAAGCGGCCGTTGGTGTCGCCGACGATCACCGATCCCGAGTAGTTACGGTCGAACAGGTTGTTGACGCGAACGAAATTCGCGCCACGTCGCCTGGCCGGTTGCCTGCGAGAAGCCGACTCGCGCATTGAGGACGGCGTACGAGGGTGCCGCGTCCGAATTGCGATCGTTGACATAGAGCCGGTCGACGTATTGCGCTTCGAGCGCCGTATCGAGGCCCGACCACCGGCCGGGCACCCAGGCGAGCTCGGCATAGGCCTGCTTCGACGGCACGCCGGGCAGCCGCGCGCCCGCCGGGACGACGGCCGCCGGCGAGCCGGTCGTGAACGCGTCGGCGAACTCGGCGCGAAGCCAGGTCAGTGCGACGTGGGACTGCAAGCCGCCGCGGTAGCGGCCGTCCCACACGGCTTCGACGCCGCGCCGCCGCGTGGCGCCCGCATTCTTGAACGTCGTGCGGCCGCCGGTCGCGGCATCGACGACGATCTCGTTCGACGTGTCGACGTTGAAGATGGCCGCATTCAATCGATGCCGATCGCCGATCCGATACTTGACGCCGATTTCGGTCGCGCGGCTCGTCGCGGGCTGCAGCCCGAAGTTGAGTCCGGTCCCACCGGGACGATAGGCGAGCTCGGCGAACGTCGGCGTCTCGAAGCCTTCGCCGTAGCTCGCATAGAGGTTCAGGTTTTCGGTCGCGTGGAAGACGACGCCGAGCACCGGGCTCGTGTCGTTGAAGCGCTGGCTGCCGCTGTCGTCGGGATTCTGCTCGGTGACATAGTGATCGTCGGACTCGTAGCGCACGCTGCTCGTGCGGATGCCCGCCGTCACGGACCACTGCGGCCGACAGCTGCCATTCGGCCTGGGCGTAGACGTCGGAGCTTCGCACCGTATCGTCCTCGTCGCGCCGCAGGTCGCCGAGCTGACCGTTGTTGTTGACGAACCCCGTGCGCGTCTCGTGCTGACGGTCGGCATCCGCGCCGAACGTGACGGCGATCGGGCGGCCCATTGCGACGCCGCGCCAGACGATCCGCGCGCCGACGCCGCCGAAATCGCGATCGAGGTCGATCACGCCGCCCGACGACGTCAGCGCGGCGCCGGAGAATGCCAGGTATTGCCGGATCAGCCGCCGACCGCCGTAGGCATCGGCGTGCAACTGCAGGTCGTCGCTGAACCGATGATCGAGCGCCGCACCGCCTTGCACCTGGTTGATCGTCTTGCGCGTGTCGAACTGGATCGCAGCGGGATCGACGCCGCGCGGATTCGCCTCCCATTGCGCGCGCGTGAGGCCGAGCGGATCCTGGGTTTCCGGCTGGTACTGCGTGTTGCCGATCAGCGTGATGCGCGTTGCCGGCGTGGCATTCAACACGAGCTTCGCGTTGGTCAGGTCGCGCCGCGCCCACGAGTGCTCGCGATAGCCGTCGGTGACGAATTCGCTCGCCGCGACGACCGCAGCCGACGCGCTGCGCGGTCCCCGAGAACTTGACGCCGAGCGTTCCGGTTCCATAGCTGCCGCCGCCGCCGGACAACGAAAGCAGCGGCGATTCGGACGGATCCTCGGTGAACACCGAGATCACGCCACCGGATGCATTGCCGTAGAGCGCGGAGAACGGCCCGCGCAGCACTTCGATCCGCTGCGCGGAAAACAGGCTGAAGCTGCCGGTCTGCCCCTGCCCGTCGGGCATCGTGACCGGGATGCCGTCCTGGTAGAGCCGCACGCCGCGCACGCCGAACGCCGCGCGCGCGCCGAATCCGCGCGAGCTGATCTGCAGGTCCTGCGCGTAGTTCTGGCGATTGGCGGCGAACACGCCGGGAATCCGGGACAGCGTCTCCGACAGGTTGACCTGCGGCTGGCCGTCGTGGATCACCGACGCCGTCGATCGTGTCGACCGACGCCGGGACGTCGAACGCGCGCTCCGCGCGGCGCGTCGCAGTGACGGTGATCGGGATCGATGACGGGAAGATCGCCCGGCGCGACTTGCGCAATCGCAATCGGCGTCCACGACAGCGCGGCGATTGCCGCGAACCGGTGCAGCCGCACGCGCCGCCAGGCTCGGGACGAAGGCACTGCCGGACTGCAAGGGGTCCATCGGATCCTCGGGCTGCGTCGGAAGTTCGGTTAGCATACGAGATTCACGATGCTGCGGCCAGTTGCACCGAATCGATGCGCGAGGCCGCTGATGATGTCGATCGGAGAGGCCGCAATGCATTTCGTTCCCGGTTGCATCCTGATTCTACTTGCCGCGGGCGTACCGATCGCGAGCGCCGCTCCCTTCGCCTATGTGCCGAACGAAGGCTCGGGCACCGTATCGGTCATCGATACCGCGACCGATCGCGTGACGAACACGATCAGGACCGGCGGCAAGCCGCGCGGCATCGCCGTCGCACCCGATGGAAAGCGACTGTACCTCAGCGACCAGACCGCCAACGGGCTCGTCGTCGTCGATCTCGCGACCAACAACGAAGCGGCGCGCGTGAAGCTCGGCGATTCACCGGAAGGCATTTACGTTTCGGCCGATGGCCGCTGGCTCGCGGCCGCGATCGAAGAGAACAACCAGGTCGCGCTCGTCGATACGTCGAACCTGTCGATCGCGAAACACGTCACGATGAAAGGCAAGAACCCGGAGCACGCCGTCTTCAGCCCCGATGGCCGATGGATATACGTGAGCGCCGAGGAAGCCGACAGCGTCGACATCGTCGACGTCGGCCGCGGGGAGGTCGTCAAGTCGATCACCGTCGGCGAACGGCCGCGCGGCATCGGATTCCTGCCGGACGGCAGCCGCGCGTATGTCGCCGCCGAGCACGCCGATACGGTCGCCGTCATCGACGTGCGAACGCAGGCGCTCGTCACGAAGATCAAGGCCGGCGTGCGCGCCAACGGCATCGCCGTGCATCCGGATGGCAAGCGCGTCTACGTTTCCGCCGGCGGCGACGGCACCGTTCAGGTCATCGACACCGGCTCGAACACGATCACCGCGACGATCCCGGTCGGCAAGCGACCCTGGAACATGGCCCTGACGCCCGACGGCCGCAAGCTCTATGTCGCGTGCGGCCGCTCGAATGCGGTGGCCGTCATCGATACGCAATCGAACCAGAAGATCGCCGAGGTGGCGGTCGGCACGCTGCCCTGGGGCGTTGTCATCCGCTGACTTCGGCTCCGACACGCATTCCTGCGTAGCTGCCTGCAGCGAGTCGCGGCATCGCGCGCGCTCGCGGTGGCCTTCGCCTGCTTCGCCGCGCATGCCAACGCCGCGGACAATCCGGCGGAGATTTTCGAGCTCCCGTCGGTGCAGGTCGTCGGCACCGCGCCGCTGCCCGGGCTCGGCACGCCGTTACGCGACGTTCCGGCGAACGTTCAGATCTTCGACAATCGGCTGTTCGCCCGCACGCGGCCGTTGACCCTGACGCAATTTCTCGACCTCAACTCGAATAGCGTCGCCGCTGCCTCGGGTCAAGGCAATCCGTTCCAGCAATCGCTCGACTTTCGCGGCTTCGCGGCGTCGCCGCTGCTCGGCACGCCGCAGGGCATGTCGGTGTTCCAGGACGGCGTGCGGATCAACGAGGCATTCGGCGACGTCGTCAACTGGGACCTGCTGCCGCGCTCCGCCATTTCCAGCGTCCAGCTGATCCCGGGATCGGTGCCCGCGTTCGGCCTGAATACGCTGGGCGGTGCGCTCGCGATCTACACGAAAAGCGGTGCGCAGTATCCGGGAGGCGCCGTCGAACTTTCCGGCGGCTCGTTCGGCCGGCGTGCGCTCGAATTCGAGTATGGGCACGCCGGCGAGCGTTTCGACGCATTCGCAACAGGCAACTTCTCGGATGACGACGGCTGGGCATTGCACAATGCGAGCCGCGTCCGGCAATTCTTCGGCAAGGTCGGATTCCAGGACGACAAGTCCGACCTGGATGTCAGCGTGACGCTCGCCGACAACACGCTCAATGGCGCGCAGACGCTGCCGCTTTCGTTCCTCGACCGGCCCCGCGACCCGTACACCTATCCCGACACGAACCAGAACCGGCTCGCGTTCGTCGTTGCCAAGGGCAGCCGCCTTCTCGGCGACGGCCAATTGATCGATGCGAACGTGTACTACCGCCGTTTTCGCAATACGAATCTCAGCAGCAACGTCGACGACGATTTCGGCGAAACGGATCCCGACACCGGCATCGCGCATTCGAATCCGGCGTCGAACGACCGCTCGACGATCGATCAGGCATCGTACGGCGCCGCATTGCAATGGACGGCGCGTGGGAAGGTCGGCGGCTTCGCGCACCAGCTCGCCGTCGGCGCAAGCGGCAACTGGGGCGACACGAGCTTCATGCAGTCCGAGCAATCGGCGACGTTCACGGCGGATCGCGGAACGATCGGCACCGGTCCCTACCTGCGAGACGACGGACGTTGCGCTGCGCAACAGCGATGCAGGCGCGTACGCGAGCGATACGATCAACCTGAGCGATGCATGGACACTGACGCTGGCGGCGCGATACAACGCGGCGCGCGTCGTCATCGAGGATCGCAGCGGCGAGGACAGCGCGTTGAACGGTACGCATACGTTCACGCGGCTCAACCCGGCCGTCGGAATCAACTTCAACCCGACGCAATCGTTGACGGCTTATGCAAGCTACAACGAGGGGATGCGCGCGCCGACGCCGATCGAATTGACGTGCGCCGATCCGGACGCGCCCTGCAAATTGCCCAATCAGTTCCTGGCGGACCCTCCGCTCGAGAAAGTGGTGTCGTCGACGATCGAGGCCGGCGCCCGTGGTCAGTGGCACGCGGGCACGTGGTCGGCCGCGCTCTATCGCACCGACCTTCGCGACGATCTCGCGTTCATCGCGAGCGGCGCCGGCGCAACCAATGCCGGCTATTTCCAGAACATCGGGCGCACGCGGCGCCAGGGGATCGAGCTTGCGGCGACGATCCGCGCGGAGCCGTTGACCCTCGCGCTGCGCTACAACGCGCTCGACGCGCGCTTTCGGTCGACATTCGAGGCCGCGAGCCCGGACAACTCCGAGGCGGACGCCAACGGCGCGATCGTCGTGCGCTCCGGCAACCGCATTCCGGGGATCCCCGTGCACAGCGCGAAGATGCGCGTCGATTGGGCCGCCGCCCCGGGCCTTGGCGTTGGCGCCTCCCTCGTCGCTGCATCGAGCCAGTACGCGCGCGGCGACGAGAACAACGCGGATCGCGCCGGACGCGTGCCAGGGTACTTCGTCGTGCACCTCGACGCACAATACGCGCTGACGCCACGCGTGACGCTGTTCGCGCAGCTCGACAACCTGTTCGACCGGCATTACGCGAACTTCGGCCTGCTCGGCTCGAACGTGTTCACCGGTCCCGATCGCACCTTCGGACCTGCCGTCGGCGTTGCGCCGGTCATCGAACAGTTTCGCGCCCTCGGCGCGCCGCGTGGCGTATGGGCCGGCATTCGCGTGACATTCGACGCGCCTCCCCGGCACTCGTGAACGGCGGTCACGCCGCGGACGCAACGTGCGTCGCGACGTCCGCGCGCGAATCATGGGGTTTTGGACAGTGTCCCACCGCGCCCCGCGTCGAGCCGGACCGTCGTCTCGAATGCGAGGTCCTGGTTGTCGACGATCTTCGCCTCCAGCTCCCCGCCGTCGCCCGGGGTGAAATAGAACCGGAAATTGGGATTTTCGCTGATCGAGAAATCGACGTCCGCGGTCATCACCGGCCTGCCTGCGTAACTGACCGAAACCTTGCGTACGAAATGCGGCGGTGCGTAAAGGCGCGTGACCTGATCCATCGCGAGCCCCGAGTCGTTCGGGTGGCTGATCATCAGTTGCGCGAGCGCGGGTCGCCCTGAAACCAGCGGATCGTCGACGCGCATGCGCATCTTGCCGAGGCTCGCCCTGGCCGCTACCGCATCCTTGCCGGCGGGTGCGGAGCAGCCCCCCGACGCCTTGACGTAATTGGCTGCCATGTACAGCTTGCCGTCGCTCGTCCTGGCGACCGCACGCACATGGGTGTATTGCTCCACACGGATGCGCGTTTCCATGTCGGCGCGGCCGCTATCCGGGGTGAAATGGAATACCGCGGCGATCGGCGACGGGTTGTTGTCGACGATCAGCCAGATGGTTTCGATGAAGCGTTCCGTGCCCTGTGCAAAGCGGGAACGGATCGCGACCGGCACGATGGCCGCGTCTTCGGCGCGCATGGGCGTCTCCAATGCGACGACGTTGTCGGCGGCTTCGATCGCCGCACCTGCGAATACGCTGGCATGCACCTTGTTCCATACGGCGCTGTTGGCGGGATTTGCATCCTGCGCCCGAGCTGCGCTGGCAGCGAGCGCGAACGCGAGGACGCAAACCAGAAAGCGGCACGACATGTCGATCTCCTTCCCGGCGCCTGGGGCCGCGCGGCACTTCGCAGGGTCGACGCCATGATTCGCCGCGCTGGCGTCACTCCTCCCATTCGAGCTCGGCATACGCGGCGGTCACGTTGCGCTTGTTGAACGCGTCGAACAGCAGCCACTCCCCGCGGCCGTCGTCGATGCCCGCGACGGCTTCGGCGAGTGTGCGCTTGGCCTTGATCGCGGCGCGCACGTCGGCCAGCAGGCGTCGCAGGTAATGCTCTTCGGGCGCGACTGCCGCGGGCCATGCGCGTGCCCGACCGTGTCCCGGAACCGCCAGGTCCACACGCATCGTCTTCAACTCCTCGAGGACGGCGAGAAATCCGCGCAAACTGCCGTCGACGACCGGCACGTGACCGACGAACAGGAGATCGCCGAGCCACAGCGTTGCGGTGGTCCGGTCGAGCACACTGAGGTCCGTGTCCGTGTGCGCAGTTTTCCAGGCGCGCAAGCTCAGTATGCGCCCGCCGAGGTCGAGTTCATCGGTCACCGCAACCGATCGCGTTGGCAGGATCACCTGGCTTTGCCCGGCCGTGTCGCCAAGCTCGCGTTGGAGCGCGTTCAGGTAATTCGGGCCGCGCCGCCGCATCGCATCGGCAAGGCGCGCGTGGCCGATGAAGTCGGGTCGATCCTCGACGAACGCCGAATTGCCGAAGACGTGATCCGGATGCACGTGCGTATTGATGACGTAGCACACCGGTGTCGCCGTGACACGCGCGATCGCCCGCCGCAGCGCGCGACCCACCGCATAGCTGCCGCCAGTGTCGATCACCGCGACGCACCTCGCGCCGACGATGAAGCCGAGGTTCGCCACGTCGCCGGCGTTGGCGCGGGTCATCTCGGCTTGCTGTCCATAGTGAACGTAGACGCCCGGCGCGGGATTCTCCAGCGCGAAGTCGGTCAGCTCGGGGGGTTCGGCGGTGACGGCGCGCGACCACGCGATCGCCGCATACGCCAAGGCAAGCGAGAGCCGACGCAGGGACGCTGAACGCTTGGCCACGAATCCGTAGCCCTCCGGGTCGATTCAGGGCGCCTTCGCGGACATGACGTGAACGCTCCCTCGGGCTAATCGCTGCGGATCAGGCACTGCTTCCGGGCGTTTTCCTGCAGTTGCCGGTAGGACGCGATCAGTTTGCGGCCGTCCTTGATGTCTCGCATGACGCCACCGCGCTCACCCGCAATGGTAATGCCGTTGGCGATGGTAGAAAGGTCGACCCACTCGCTGTAATGGACTTTGTCCGCGATCGCATCGATCGCGCAGGAACACTTGTACATCGACTCCTGCTGGGATGCCTTGCTCTCCCGCATGCAGGTCAGCACGAATTCGACCCGCGCCCGAGTCGGGAAGTCGTTCGCATGGGCAAACGGGGCAGCGCAGAGGATGAGCAACAACAGGTATCGCGTTCGCATCGGTGTTCTCCGGCGCGAGTCGCACGGGAGTGTGCAATCCAGCGCCTAATTGATCGGCTCGCCGCGCGCATCGACCAGCGGAACGTTGTACTCGCGCAGGATCGCCGTGATGGCCGCCTGGTTCTCGGCGATGAGCTTGTCCACCGTGGCTTTCCATTCGCCCTCGCCCTGGCGGACCCCCATCGCGATCTCGTAATCGAACTTCACGCCGGGTTCCGACCGCAGCGGAATGACGGCAAGCTCCACGTTGCGCACGCGCTTCGCGAAATAGCCTGCGATCGGGCCCCAGACGATCGCTGCATCGATATTGCCTTGCGCGAGATCCTTCTCGATGATCTCGCCCGGGATACTGCTCCGGATCCGGCGAGAGCATGTGAAAGGGTCTCGCCTGGGCTTCCATCCCGTGCTTCACCAGCCACGCCGAGGCGGGCGATTTGTCGTAGATGCCGATCCTGAGCTTGCTCCGCACATCGGTCGGGCAGCGTGAAGAGATCGGTGCCGCTCTTCAGCTGATCGAGACCCTGACCCTTGCGATACACGAGCGCGTAGGTCGAACGGTAATAGGGGGCCGTCGGCCATGCCTGATCGAAACTCGATGGAATGCTCATCACGATATCGCAACGGAAGTCTTCGCCGGGCAACTTGTACCGCAGCGTGTTCCGAATGAAATTCATTCGCTGCGGGAACGCGTAGCTTTTCACCGGAAGCCCGAGCTTGCCGGCGAAAAGATCGGCGATCCGGTTCTCGAAGCCTTCCCCCTTGTCGTTCGCAAACGGCAAATTGCCCGGATCGATGCAGGGACGAAAAGCGGTGCGTGTTTCTTCCGCGGTGACGCCGCCGCTGGCCATCGCGACGAACACAACGGCGGCGAGCCCGGCCGCCCGGCAAAATTGCGCATGCAATGGCGCCCGCGTCGGCGCCGCGGAAAACGGCGCGCGGAACGCGGCCCTGGCTCCGTCGCTCATTCCTTCAGCTCTTCGACTTTCGCGCGCGTGATGTCGCCATTCGAGCGGCCCTTCAGGTACGCGTAGAGACTGTCCATGTTGTCCATGACCATCTTGCTGTTCGCGAAGCTCATCATGCCTTTGTCGAGCCGGCCGTCGCGCACCGTCTTGACGAAATCGTCCTTGCTCAGCACCTTCAGGCTTTCGAGCAGCGACGGTCCGACCAGGCCCTCCTGATTCGCGCCGTGACAGCGATCGCACGCGGCGGCACGCCACGCGCGAAAGCCGTTCATCGTCACAGGATCGACCTTGTAGCCGTCGACGACGCGGTACGGTTTGTCGGCCGCTGCCGGTGGCGGCTTGTCCTGCGCGCGGACAGCGCCAATGGCTGCGCACAGCAACAAGCATCCGCTCCACCCGAGGATCATCTGTCGCATCGAAACTCCACTGCAGCAATTTGCGGGTTGCCTGTGCTCGAGAGTGCATTCCCGCGGCCGAGTTGCAGCGACGCTCCGTTGGCGGCAGCGTCCATCGCCGGCGTGCGCATGGGCACGCCGGCGAATGGGGAGGCGGAGTTATTGCGGAAGGGCGAATACCGTCAGCGAGCCGCCCAGCTCGGTGTAGTCGCGACAGCTCCTTGTAGCCGCCGACGGCACCGAGGCCCTCGGTGCCCTTCTCCGGATCGAGTCCGGCGGCCATGCCGATGCCGGCCCAGCCGCCGATGCCCGAGAACACGCCGAGGTACTGCTTGCCCTTGTGCTCATAGGTGAACACGTTGCCGATCACACCGGACGGTGTCTTGAACTTGAAGAGGTCCTTGTTGATGTCGTTGGCATCGACGCACTTCAAGTAACCCTCGAGCGTCCCGTAGCAAACCAGGCCGCCCGCGGTTGTCAGCACGCCGCTCCACACGGAAAACTTCTCGGGCTTCGACTGGACGATCTTGCCGCTGCTCGCGTCCCATGCCACCAGGTTGCCCATGTGGGTGCCGCCAGGCGCGGGAAACATCGACAGCGTTGCGCCCACATACGGCTGGCCCGCCGTGTATTCGATCTTGAACGGCTCGTAATCCATGCAGACATGGTTGGTCGGGACGTAGAACCGGCTGTTCTTCGGATAGAACGCGGCCGGTTGCTCGTCCTTGGTGCCGAGCGCTGCCGGGCAGACGCCCTTGGTGTTGACGTCGGGTCCGTTCTTCGCCGTCGAATACTTGGCGACGACTTGCGGACGGCCGGTCTTCATGTCGACGTGGGTTGCCCAGTTGACCGCCGGATCGTATTTCTCTGCAACCAGCAGCGCGCCCGTCGTGCGATCGAGCGTGTAGCCGAAGCCGTTGCGGTCGAAATGGACGAGCGCCTTGGTCGGCTTGCCCTTGACGTTGATGTCGGCGAGGATCATTTCGTTGACGCCGTCGAAGTCCCACTCGTCGAACGGCGTCATCTGATACGCCCATTTCGCCATGCCGGTGTCGAGATCGCGCGCGAAGATCGTCATCGACCACTTGTTGTCGCCGGGACGCTGCGCCGGGTTCCACGTCGACGGATTGCCGGTGCCGTAGAAGACGGGTTGAGCGCCTTGTCGTAGCTGTACCAGCCCCAGGTCGTCCCGCCGCCGAGCTTCCATTGCTCGCCTTGCCACGTCTTCAGCGAAGAATCCTTGCCGACCGGCTTCAGCGCGCCGTCGGTCCAGGTCATCGTCTTGTCCGGATCCATCAGCATCTCGGCGTCGGGACCCGTGCTGTATGCCTTCCAGACGAGCTTGCCGGTATTGATGTCGTAGGCCGCGAGGAATCCCCGCACGCCCCACTCGCCGCCCGAAATGCCGGTGATGACCTTGTCCTTGAAGACATGCGGTGCGTTGGTGTTCACGGCGCCGAGCTTCGGATCGCCGTTCTTCACCGACCAGAGCACCTTGCCGGTATTGGCGTCGAGCGCGAGCAGCGTGCTGTCGGCCTGCTGCAGGAAGATCTTGTTCTCGGCGTAGGCGAGGCCGCGATACACGGTGTCGCAGCACATCTGCGGAATCACGGCCGCGATCCTGCTTCGGCTCGTAGCGCCATTTGATTTTCTGCGTGTCGAGATCGATCGCGAATACCTTGTTGGGGAACGGCGTATGCATGTACATCGTGCCGTTCATCACCAGCGGCGATCCCTCGTGTCCGCGCAGGACGCCGGTCGAGAACATCCATGCGACCTGCATCTTGCCGACGTTCTTGGCGTTGATCTGAGCGAGCTTGCTGTAGCGCTGGTTGTACATGTCGCCAGCCTGCATCGCCCAGTTCTTCGGATCGGCAATCAGCTTCTCGAGATCCGCATTCGCCCACGGCACGCCGGGAAGCGCGACGAGCGATGCCATCGCCAATGCGCGGTAGAACCACGGCCTTTCGACTCTCTTCATGCCTTCCTCCAATGGTCAAGCGTCGTATGCGTATTCCGCATCAAGAATCGACGCGCGGGGTCGTACTCGAGCCTGATATGCGATGCGTCGACGCGGAGCAGTGTCTCGCCCCGCTCGGGCAAAGTCAATTTGAGCAGTACAAATTCGTGAGCGGTATTCATGCTGCGCTGCAGCAGGGTGCCGGCCGCGTGAACGGGCGCGATAATGGCCGGACCGTGGGATCCTTGCGCAATGTCGCTCGTACGCTGTGCGCGTGCCTGTTGGTCGGGCTGGACATCGCACCGGCGCTCGCCGACACGCCGGCGCCGGTGCCCGTAGAAGTCGCCCACGGCGTTTTCGCTCTGATGGGGCAGGACGGCGAGATTGCGCCCGGCAACCGCGGACGCATCGCCAACATCGCTTTCATCGTCGGCCCGCGCGGCGTTGTCGTCGTGGACAGCGGCGTGTCGTTCCGGCACGGGGAAGCGATCATTGCCGCCGTCGCGCGCGTCACCCGCCAGCCCATACGCGCCGTCGTCATCACGCACCCGAGCCAGGAAGTCGTCTTCGGCGCCGCGGCGTTCCAGGCCCGGGACATTCCGGTATTGATGCACCGCAGCAGCGCCGCATTGATGGCCGCCCGTTGCGAAGCGTGCCTGCAGAGCCTCGGCGACGTGCTCGGTGCGCAGGAGATGGCCGGCAGCCGGGTCGTGAAGCCGGACCGGCTCGTGACGAAGACGAAATCGCTCGATCTGATTGGCCGACCGCTGACGCTGATGGCGCCGCAAGACGGGAGTGCGCCGGGCGCGCTGGCGGTTTACGATCCGATGACGCGAACGCTGATCGGCGGCAGCCTCGTGTCGATCGATAGCGTGCCCGACATGCGAGACGCGAACGGCAAGGGATGGCCGGGGGCATTGGCGATGCTCGACGCGACGCATTGCCTGCATCTCATCCCGGCGTACGGGAGGATCGGATCGTGCGAGGACATCGACGCGCTCGACGGCTACTTCATGGCGCTCGAGCAGCGGGTACACGAACTGCTCGTGGCAGGCGTCGGCCTCGCGGAACTGGCTCGTCGCAGCGAGCTTCCCCAGTTTGCCGCGTGGGACCGATACGACCCGCTCAATGTGCAGAACGCGAATCGCGCTTACCTCCGAATGGAGCGCGCTTCCTTCGCGGAGCGAGACTGGAATTCCCCGCACCTTAAGGAATAAGATCGCGGTCTGCGAGACGCAAAGGAGGATCGACCGTGGACGTTCGCGCAGCAGTGGCTCACCAGGCAGGACAGCCCCTCGCCATCGAAACCGTCCAACTGGCGGGTCCGAAGGCAGGCGAGGTGCTGGTCGAGATCAAGGCGACGGGCATTTGCCATACCGATGAATTCACGCGCAGCGGCGCAGACCCGGAGGGCTTGTTTCCCGCGATCCTCGGTCATGAAGGCGCCGGCATCGTCGTCGACGTGGGTCCCGGCGTCACCACGCTTGCAAAGGGCGATCACGTCATTCCGCTCTACACGCCCGAGTGCCGGCAGTGCAAGTCGTGCCTGTCGCGCAAGACCAATCTGTGCACGGCGATCCGCGCCACGCAAGGCAAAGGCGTGATGCCCGATGGCACGAGCCGTTTCTCGCTGGGGGGCCGGCCCGTGCATCACTACATGGGTTGCTCGACGTTCGCGAACTTCACCGTGCTGCCGGAAATAGCGGTCGCGAAGATTCGCGCGGACGCGCCGTTCGACAAGGTGTGCTACATCGGCTGCGGCGTGACGACGGGTATCGGCGCGGTGATCAATACCGCCAAGGTCGAGGCCGGCGCCAACGTCGTCGTCTTCGGGTTGGGCGGCATCGGGCTCAACGTCGTGCAGGGCGCGCGCATGGTGGGCGCGAACATGATCGTCGGCGTCGACCTCAATCCCGCGCGCGAGGCGCTTGCCCGCAAGTTCGGGTTGACGCACTTCGTGAATCCGAAGGACGTCAAGGGTGATCTCGTACCCCATCTGGTGGAGCTTACCGGCGGCGGCGCCGACTATTCATTCGAGTGCATCGGCAATGTCGACGTGATGCGGCAGGCGCTCGAATGCTGCCACCGCGGCTGGGGTGTCTCGGTGATCATCGGCGTCGCGGGCTCCGGACAGGAGATTCGCACGCGTCCGTTCCAGCTCGTGACCGGCCGCGTATGGAAGGGGACGGCGTTCGGCGGCGCGCGTGGCCGCACCGACGTTCCGAAGATCGTCGACTGGTACATGGACGGCAAGATCAACATCGACGACTTGATCACGCACGTGCTGCCGCTCGAGCGGATCAACGAAGGATTCGACCTCATGCACGAGGGCAAGTCGATCCGGGCAGTGGTGACGTACTGACATCCACGGTTGCCGCGGATCTGCATGATGCGGATGCAAAGGCAGGCAGTTGTTCAATCAGTGAGCTGGGCAGTGCACCCTCGCAACAGTTGTCGTTCTCGATGCAGGACCCCGTGCCCGCGGCAATCGACAGCGCCGATCGCCCGGCCGAACATCTTGACCCAGGAGCAAACAGACAATGGCTACAACCTCCATCCATCCCGCGGTCGATCGTGGCATCAAGCCCGCGGCTGCAAACTTCGCCGGCGGCACGCTGTATTGCCAATGTTCCGACGCAAAGGTTTCCGTATCGATCAAGGGGCAGACGGCGCATAACCACGTCTGCGGTTGCACGAGGTGCTGGAAGCCGAGTGGCTCGCTGTTCTCGCAGGTCGCGGTCGTGTCGCGCGACAACGTCAGCGTCACCGCCAACGGGGAGAAGCTGAGCGTCGTCGACCCGAGCGCGACCATCCAGCGCCATGCGTGCAAGGGCTGCGGCGTGCACATGTACGGTCGCATCGAGAACAAGAATCATCCGTTCTACGGACTGGACTTCGTCCATACCGAGCTCGTCGTCCGGAGCAGGGCTGGTCGCCGCCGGAATTTGCCGCGTTCGTCTCGTCCATCATCGAGTCCGGCGCCGATCCCGCGAACATGGGTGCGGTCAGGGCGAGGCTGAAGGAGCTCGGTCTCGAGCCGTACGACTGCCTGTCCCCGCCGCTGATGGATGCGATCGCAACGCATACCGCAAAAGCCAAGGGCGTGGTCGCAAACGCGTAAACGTCAGCGCAAGCCAGGCGCGATGACCGCCGACTGAGCGCACTCCCCGGGCGCGTCGCTTAGCGCCCGGGCGTGTCGGCGCATCCCGAAGTGGTCGAACTTCGGCGCCGCCGTATTCGAGGGACGCGTGCCAGAGATCACGATCGAGCCCGTATCGAGGAACCTCTGCTTCGGCGGGATGCAGGGCGTGTATGCGCATGCGTCGCAGGAGACGCGATGCGCGATGCGCTTCGGCGTGTTTCTTCCGCCGCAGGCCAGCGCCGGCCGCGTGCCGGTGCTTTACTGGCTGTCCGGTCTTACCTGCACCGAGGAGAACTTCATCGTCAAGGCGGGCGCGCAGCGAGTCGCATCCGAGCTTGGATTGGCGATCGTCGTTCCGGATACCAGTCCGCGTGGACTCGGCATTCCGGGCGAGGGCGACAGCTACGACTTCGGACTCGGCGCCGGTTTCTATGTCGACGCCACCGAGGCGCCGTGGTCACGCGGCTACCGGATGTACTCGTACGTCACGAAGGAATTGCCGGCGTTTGTCGAAAGCCGATTTCCTGTCGACCCCGATCGGGCGGGGATCTTCGGGCACTCGATGGGAGGCCACGGCGCGCTCACCATTGCGCTGAAGCACCCGCAGTACTACAAGTCCGTGTCCGCGCTTTGCGCCGATCGCGTCGCCGATGCGATGTCCGTGGGGCGAAAAAGCCTTGACGGGTTATCTCGGCAAGGACCGTGATCACTGGCGCGACTACGACGCGACCGCGCTGATCGAAGACCGTGGATGGACCGGGCCGCCCATCCTGGTCGATCAGGGCACGAGCGATCAGTTCCTGACGAGCCAGCTCAAACCCGAACTGCTGCGGGACGCGTGCGAGCGGTCAGGCGTTCCGCTCGACTTGCGCATGCGCGACGGCTACGACCACAGCTATTTTTTCATCGCGACCTTCATTGAAGACCACCTTCGATTTCACGCGAGCAACCTTCGAGCCGGGCAATCGGCTTGATGGCCGAGTCGGCGCATGAGACGACCCCGTGTGCGTGAGTTCGTCCTTGCCGCCGTCGCGCTGGGGGTGTGGTCATCGGCGTTCGCCGCCGACCTGACGGCTGATCAGGTGCGGGAGATCGTTGCCGGCACGAACGACGACAGGGCGACCAGGCTGGTGGGGAAAGATCTTTCCGATCTCGACCTGAGCAACATCGACTTCCGGCGCGCCGATCTTTCCGGCGCCAATTTGTTCGGCACGCGGCTGGTGTCGTCCAATCTTGCAGGCGCCAAACTCGCGCGCGCCAATCTCAACGGTGCGTGGGTCATGGGCGCCAGGTTCACCGGCGCGGATCTTTCGAACAGCTCGATGTTGAGTCTCGTGATCCTCGGTGGACCGGTCAAGGCAAAGCCGGATTTCGCCGGCGCGAATCTGTCGGGCGTACGAATGATCGCCGATCTTCCCGGCGCCGATCTGCACGGGGCGAATCTCAGCCGAGCCAGGCTCGGCGTCGATATGCGAAATCAGGGGATGGGCCAGATGCGCACCGACCTGAGCGGCGCGAACCTCGCGGGCGCCAATCTGCGCGATGCGGACCTCGGCCGGTCGCTGATGTTGTTCGCCGATCTCAAGGGCGCTGACTTGACCGGCGCCAACTTGTTCGGGGTCAAGCTGTCCGGTGCCGATCTCACCGGCGCGAGCATCGCAGGCGCCGACTTCACGGAAGCGGATCTCGAAGGGACCGTGCTCACGCGCGTCCACGGCCTCGATGCCGCCAAGGGGATCGACAAGGCAGCCAACCGCGACAAAGCCGTCTACTGAGCGGGTGCGGCCCAACGGACTGTCGCACGGCCACCCGGCGTGCCCCTGCCGTTGACATCATCGCGACAGGGGCTGCCCGTTATTTTTTACTTGCCGGCGGTAGACGCGTCACGGCTCGATGCCTCTGACTTGCCGGCGGACGAGGTCGGCGACTTCTGCTCCGGCGCGGCGCTGTCCATCGCGCTCGTCGGTGGATGCTTGACGGAAGGCGCCTTTTCCCCTTTCGACTTGTCGGGCGGCGTAGCGCTGTCCATGATGGCCGTCGGTGGATGTTTCATGCCCTTGGCCTGATCGGGGCGTTCCTTCCCGCTCGGCGCCTGTTGCGTTTCGTTCGTGGCATCGTCCTTCGCCGATGGCGATGCCGGTTGCGCCGATTGCGACTGCGCGATTCGATCATTGCCGACGGCACCCTGGTGGCTCTTGTCACCTCCGTACGCGAGCGATACGGGAAGCGCCAACCCGAGGGTCAATGCCGTTGCTGCTGCAAGACGTAACTGGTTCATCTCAAGCCTCCGTTGCTGGTTCACTCAAGCCTCTGTTGCCGGGTTATCGGACATTCGGACGTCGATGTCGTCACGCAACCATGAACCAACGACGCGAGGCCCGCCATCCGTTTCCCTCCTACATGCCGGTAGGCGCCGGCCGGTTCACTCGTCAGACCGGTGACCGCGAACGATCGAAGGGCGGCGTTCCGGGCCGCATGCGGAAGAGCGCTGCGCTGCGTTTGCCATCCGGCTGCTGCAAGGTCACGACGCACCGGAATGCTACGATGAGCGTCGCGCTTTTCGCGCGACTCGAATCGGACGGAGGACGCTCATGGCAACCGCGAAGCTGATCGTGATGTACCCCACGCCAAAGGACATGGACACGTTCGAACGCGCCTATGCCGATGAGCACCTTCCAATGGCGGCGCCGATCTTCCAGGCCGCCGGCGCCACGAAGGTGGTGCTGACAAAGATCTCCGGAGCGGCCACCGGGACGTCGCCGATCCATCGGATCGCCGAAATTCATTTTCCTTCCCTTCAAGTCCTGCAGACGTGCGCAGCGTCGCAGGCAGGGCGCGACGCGTTGGCGCACGCGCGCGAGATTTCGAATGGCGGCGCTCCGACCGTGCTGATTGCCGAGGAGGACGTCGTCACGTTCCAGGCGGTGTGAGCTGCAAAGCGGGAACCCGACAGTTCTCGCCGTGCAAGCCACCTGATCGGCGGTCGCGCTCGCCATCGATTCGCGACCGCCGCGAATCGGCTTTGCGTGCGTCCCGGTCCGTATCGCTTCGATGACGAGCGTCGCGCGGGTGTTGCTGTGCGGTGGCGGCCACGCGCATCTCGAAGTGTTGCGCCGATCGTGGCTCACACCCGATCCGCGTCAGCAGGTGACGCTGGTATCGCCCGATGCAATGTTCACCTATTCCGGCATGGTGCCTGGCGTGATTGCCGGCCACTACGACGCGGCCGAAGCGCAAATACCGCTTGCCCCGCTTGCGCGGGCGGCCGGCGCGACCTTCATCGAGGATCGCGTCATGCAGATCGATCTCGGGATCCGCGTTGCGCGGCTCCAGAGCGGGTCGTCACTCCCATTCGACGTCCTGGCGCTCGACGTCGGGTCGACAACCGATCTGGCGCTGCCCGGTGCACGCGAGCATGCAATCCCCGTCCGGCCATTCGAGCGGTTGCTGGCGGCCGTCGACGGATTCCGCACGCGCATCACCAACACCTCCCTGCGGATTGCCGTCGTCGGTGGCGGCGCGGCGGGCGTGGAGCTCGCATTCGCAATCCGGCACGGGCTGGCGCAACCACACAAGCGCAATGCACCGGAAATCTCATTGGTGACCGACCTGCCCTGCCTGCTTCCGGGGCATCCCGCTGGCGTCGGTTCGCGCGCGATGCGGCTCTGCGCACTGCAGAATATCGCGGTGCACGTCGACTGCCCGGCGCGCGGCGTGTCGCCCTGCGGCGTAACGACCGCCACCGGCATCATTGGCGCGGACGCCGTCATTCTCACGACGACCAGCATCGGCCCGCCGTGGCTCGCCGAAACGGAGCTCGCGTGCGACGACCACGGATTCGTAAGCATTACGAACGCGTTGCAGTCGGTGTCCCATCCGTTCGTCTTCGCCGCCGGTGATTGCGCATCGCGGGTCGCTGATCCGCGGCCGAGATCCGGCGTCTACGCGGTGCGCGCCGGCCCACCGCTCGCGGATAACCTCCGGCAATACGTCCGGGGCGCACCGCTCGCGCAACATCGTCCGCAGCGCCAGGCACTGGCGCTGATCACGACCGGCGGGCGGCATGCGATCGCGTCGCGACCCCCGGTGCGGCTCGAAGGCGCCTGGATTTGGCGCTGGAAGGACCGCATCGATCGCCGCTTCGTCGCACGCTATCGGATCGGCGGTTAAGCAGCCGCGTCACGGGGTGCATCGGCTCGCGTTAGACGTCGCCGCACGCTTATCATCGCGCTCATGAACGCGCATCCGCTTCGCCGATTCGTCATTTCTCTCCTCGCCGCAGCACTCGGCGCTGCGGCTTGCGCCTGCGTGCACGCCGCCGACGAGATCGTGCTCGTGCCCGAGCGCGTTTCGGCGCATGGCTGGTTCTTCCAGGGAGAGGCCGGAATGGCGAGTGCCGCCAACAAGGGCTTCATGTCGAATGCGGGATTTGTCGTCACCGGCGAAGGCGTTGTCGTGTTCGATGCGCTCGGGACGCCTGAACTTGGACGCGCGATGATCGACGCGATCCGCAAGATCACGCATGAGCCGATCAAGCGCGTCATCGTCAGCCACTACCACGCGGATCACGTCTACGGACTGCAGCCGCTGCAGCAGGCGGGCGCGGAAATCTGGGCGCTATCGGAAGGGCGAAGCGTACTTCACGTCCGGCGTGGCGCAGGAGCGCCTTGCGCAGCGCCGCGCCGATCTCTTCCCGTGGGTCGACGAGCGCACGCGCGTCGTGGCGCCGGACCTGTGGCTCGACGGCGACGTCGATTTCCGCCTCGGCGGTCTGACGTTCCGGCTGATCTATTCGGGCGGCGGTCATTCGCCCGAAGACCTGATGCTTTACGTCGTCGAGGATCGCCTGCTCTACGCGGGCGACCTCGTTTTCTCGGGACGCATTCCGTATGTCGGCAACGGCGACAGCAAGGGCTGGCTGCAGGCGACCGACCGCATGCTGGCGCTTTCACCGGCCATCGTCATCCCCGGCCACGGCCCGGCGTCGCGCGACGTCGCACGCGATCTCGCGCTGACGCACGATTACCTCGTTCATCTGCGCGGCGACGATGGGACGCGCGGTGCAGGACCTGACGCCCTTCGACGAGGCGTATGCGAAAACCGATTGGTCGCGCTATCGCTCGCTGCCGGCGTTCGAGCCGGCGAACCGGATCAACGCGTGGGGAACGTATCTGCGAATGGAACAGGAGGAATTGCAGGCGGGCGGGAAATAGCGGCGGCCGTCGCGTCAATCGGCGGCACGCGGCGCGACGTCATCGGCTGCCCCATCCAGTCCCCCGCCCATCGTGCGCGGCAGCAGCAGCACGACGCACAGCGTGACGACGGCGATGCCGGCCATCAGCAGCAGCAGCGAGCGGAAACCGGCCGCCTTCACCAGCGGGCCGAGCAGCCAGACGGCGAGCGAACTGACGCCGAAGGCGACGGCCAGCCGCATCCCCGACACGCGCGAGCGCATCCGGTCGTCGACATAGCGGACGATCATCGCGTCGGTGAACGGGATCGCGCCGAACACCGCAATCATGAACGCGATCATCAGCGCGTAGAGCAGCCAGCCCTCGGCGTTGGCGGCGAGCAGGAACAGCGGCGCCTGCGCCGCGACGATCCCCGCATAGAGCTTCTTCAGCGGCACACGATCGAGCAACAGGCCGACGCCAACCTGCATCAAGGCGCCCGCGACATACACCAGCGCGAGCAGCGTGCCGAGGGCGGCCGGATCCTCGACGATGCCGCGCAACCGCTCCCGCAGCAGCTCGCCGTTGCCGTTGGTCGTGAAGTTGAACAGCAGGCTCCCCGAAATCGAGGCGATGGTGATGATCGCGAAAATGTGCGCCAGCGCGCGCTTGCCGAGCATGACGCGCGTCGGTGCACGGCGCGCCGGCGCGATCGACTCGACCGGTGCAATGCGCGCGAACAGGAATCCGCAAACCAGCGCACCGGCGCCGGAACGATGAACGCCATGTGCCAACCGGCGTACTTGAGCAGCGCCCCGGTCACGATCGCCGACAGCGCGACGCCAAGATTGCCTGCAAGGCCGTTGAAGCCGATCGTGAGCCCCGGACGGGCCGAGCGCTGCACGAGCATCGGAATGCCTACCGGATGGTAGATCGCGGAGAACGTGCCGAGCAGCGTCAGCGCCGCCGCCAGTTGCCACGCCGTGCCCGTCATCGCGACGAGCAACGCCGAGATGCCCATGCCGAAAAAGAATACGAGCATCATCCGTCGCCGGCCCCAGAGGTCGCCCAGCCGTCCCGCGGGCAACGAGCCCAGCCCGAACATCGCGAACGCGCCGACGCCGTACGGCATCAGGTCTTCCCAGCGCGCGAACCCGAAGTCCGCGGCGATCGTCGCCACCGCGGTCGCGAAGATCAGCAGGAACATGTGGTCGATCGCGTGCGCCACGTTCAACAGCAGCACCGTCGTTCGCGGCAACGGCGTCATGTCGACGCCTTCGCCGCCGTGGCTGCGGATGACCAGCGCGATGCGCTGGCCCACACGGGAAATTCTCCGACCGGGCAGCGGCTTGCCGACGTAGTAGCCCTGCGCGGCATCGCACCCGATCGAGGACAGCGCGCGCCATACCGGCTCTTCCTCGACGCCTTCGGCGATCGCGCGCATGTGCGAGCGCATGGCACAGCTCGACCGTCGAGCGGACGATCGCCGCCGACTGCGGGTCGTCGACCATCCGGCGTACGAACGATTGGTCGATCTTGATGCTCGAGACGGGCATCTGCTGCAGGTAGCGAAGACTGGAATACCCGGTGCCGTAATCGTCGACCATCAGCTCGACGCCGAGGTCGCGCAAGCTGCCCGAGCGTATCGATGACCGTCGCGGGCTCGACCATCAGCGCGGACTCGGTCAGCTCGAACTGCATCCACCCTTGCTGCGTTCCCCAGGTCGACATCAGCCCGCGCACGCGATCGACGAGCCGCGGGTCGTGCAGGTCGCGTGCGGACAGGTTGACCGCGAGCGGCTGCTCGAAATCCGCCTGGTGCCACCGATGCCGCTCGCGAAACGCCGCTTCGAGCACCCAATGCGTCAGCGGCGTGATCAGGCCCGCGCTCTCGGCGAGCTCGACGAAGACCGCCGGGCGAGATCATGCCCTGCTGCGGATGCTTCCAGCGCATCAGCGCCTCTGCCCCGCAGAACCGGCATGTTGCCATGTCGACCTTGGGTTGGCAGTACAGCGTGAGCTCGTCGGCATCGATCGCCCGCCGCAGATCGCCGATCAGACCGAGGCGGCGCTTGCGCTCGTCATCGTGCATGCCGCTGTAGAGCGCGAAATGGCCATGCGCGCCGGCGCGGTACATCGCGACTTTCGCGCGGCGCATCAGCTCGTCGGGATCGTCACCATGGTCCGGGATAAAGCGCGATGCCGACGGCACCCCGCGCGTCGACCTGCGATGCCCGCCAGCTCGACCGGCCGGTAGAGCGCATCGACGATGCGCCGCGCGACGTCGCACGCATGCGCCGCATCGGCATCGCGCAGCAGCACGCATCAGCTCGTCTTCGCCGATCCGCGCGAGCGCGTCCTGGCCGCTCCTGCGCGACCGCGGCGACACGCTCGCGCGACGTCGGTCATCAGCCGGTCGCCGGCCGCGTGTCCCAGCGTGTCGCTGATCTCGTCGAAGTGGCCGACGTGGATCGACAGCACGGCGAGCGCGCGATGGCGCTCGCGCGCGTGCGAAATGGCCTGTCGCGATCCGTGCCGCGCATCGCAGCGCGATTGGGCAAGCCGGTCAGCGGATCCTGGAACGCCATGCGCTCGATCGTCTGCTCCGCTTCGAGCTGGCGGTTCTGCATGCGCAGATGGCCGATGCCGTAGCCGAGATCGTCGGCCAGTTCTTCGAGCAACCGCGCCTCGGTGTCGTCGAACGCATCCTCGTCGGCGGCAACGAGCGTCAGGCAGCCGATGATCGCGTCGCCGGTGCGAAGCGGAAACGCGCTGACCGCGCCGTAGCCGCGGCGTGCGGCATTGGCGCGCCATTGCGTGAGCAGCGGATCGCTGCGCGAGCCGGCGCCCGATCGACGGCTTGCCGGTGCGGATCGCTTCGCCGGATACGCTCGGTCGCGCCGCATCCCACGAAAAGCGCGCCGCCGCGAAGAAATCCGCTTCCTGACCCGCATGCGCCGATCGGACGGATCGACTTCGCGGCGTCGTCTCGGCGTAGCCGATCCAGACGATCCGGTAACCGCCTTCGTCGACCAGCACGCGGCACATCGATTGCAGCAGTCCCTTCTCGTCCGTCGCGCGCAGCAGCGTGCGATGTCCGGCGCGCAGCGTGCGCAGCACCCGGTTGGTCCGCGCAAGCGCGTCCGGTAGGTCCATCACGCCGCAGCGAGCGACTGCAATTGCTGCGCGAGCGCGGGCGGAATCTCGACGCCCGCCGTCGCGGCCTGGCGTGCGAGCGCTTCACGCCGCTCGCCCGGGAAGCCGGACGCCCTCGTCGTCGAGCATCGCGGCGACCAGCGTCTCGACCCGCTCGAAGTAGACGTCGCTTCCCGCGAGCGCATCGGGATCGATGACGAGGAACGCCTGGCCGATGCGCGGCCGATTGCCTTCGTCGACGAAGAACGAGCTCGCCTCGAATCCCATCGCAGCGCCGGTCAGCGCGGTGACCAGCAGCTCGACGACGAGCGCGAGCATCGCGCCCTTCGTGCCGCCCATCGCGAGCATCGAGCCCGCGAGCGCGGCCTTCGCGTCGGTCGTCGGCTGGCCGTGCTCGATCGAGCGCCCAGCCGAGCGGGATCGGCCGCCCTTCCTTCGCGGCGACCATCACCTTGCCGCGCGCGACTTCGGAGAGCGACAGGTCGATCGTCAAGCGGCGGCGTCGTCGCGACGCGGAAAGACGGCCGCGATCGGGATTGGTGCCGAACAGCGCCCGCCGGCCGCCCGCGGCGGGCATCGCCGCCGGCGAGTTGCCGAACGCGAGGCCCGACCATGCCGGCATCCGCAACGGGCGCCAGATGCCACGCCGCGACGCCGAAATGATGGCTGTTCGTCACACCGGCGAACGAGACGCCGAATTCGCGCGCCCGCCGGATCGCTTCGGCGACGGCCAGCGCGCACGCGGGAAACGCGAGGCCGCAGCGGGCATCGACGAGCACGGCGCCGCCGCGCTCGCGGACGACGCTCGGCGACGCGCGGTGCCGTCGGCGCGGCCGTTGCGCAAATGCGTCGCGTATTGCGCCAACGCGCGCCAGTGCCGTGCGACGCGAGACCCTGCGCTTCGGCGTCGACCAGCGCGTCGCGCCGTCGCGTGCGCCATCGCGCTCGACGCGCCTGCGCGCTGCAGCGCGCGCGTGCGCGAGGTCGCGCAACTCGGCAGAGCGTCATCGTCGGCATGCGAGGATCAGTCCGGCGTGCCAGCAGCGCTTCGGCGACTTTGCGCGCGATCAGCGACGATACGCGCTCGTTCGACTCGCGGGTGACGCCGGCGATGTGCGGCGTCAGCATCAGATGCGGGCAGCCGGCGAGCGGCGATCCGGCGCCGAGCGGCTCGTGCTCGAACACGTCGAGCGCCGCGCCGCCGAGCCTGCCGCGCGCGCAACGCCGCCGCCACCGCGGCTTCGTCGACGACGCCGCCGCGCGCCGTGTTGATCAGGATCGCGTCGGGCTTCATCGTCGCGATGCGCGCCGCGTCCATCAGGTTGCGCGTCGCAGGCGTGAGCGGCACGTGCAGCGTCACGACGTCGGCCTCGGCGACCACCTCGGCGAACGTGCCGTGGCGTCGTATCGTCGTCGCTCCACACCGGACGATGCGCGGGCACCTGCGGGTCGAAGCCGATCGTGCGCATGCCGAGCGCGCGCGCCGAGCCTTCCCGACGAGGCGCCCGATGCCGCCGTAGCCGACCAGGCCGAGCGTCTTGCCGGCCAGCTCGCGGCCGTTGGACAGCGCGCCGCGCGGCCAGTGCCCGCCGCCGACGTCGGCCGTCGGCGTGATACGCGCCGCGCAGCAGCAGCATCGCCGTCGCGATCACGTATTCGGCGACGGCCAGCGCGTTGGCGCCGGTGGCGGGAATGACATCGATGCCGCGTGCGGCACACGCGTCGACGTCGATGTTGTCCAGTCCGACGCCGAGGCGGCCGACGACGCGAAGCCGCGGCGCGCACGGCGAGCAGGCTCGCATCGACCGGCGTCCGATTGCGCACGATCAGCGCATCGGCGTCGGCAATCTGGACCTGCAGCTCGTCCGGCCGGTCGACGAGGTCCTTGTCGTAGCAGACGTCGAAGCGCGCGGCCAGCGCCGACGACCGCGGCGTCGTCCATGAACTCGGTGATGACGATGCGCACGGATGACGCGCAGCCGGTGCGCGTAGCCGCGCGTGCGCAGCGGATCAGGACGTCGCGAACAGCTGGTTGATGTCGGCGAACGCCTTGAATTCGAGCGCATTGCCGAACGGATCGAGCAGGAACATCGTCGCCTGCTCGCCGGGCTCGCCGCGAAACCGCACGTAGGGCTCGATGACGAATTCGATCTCCGCCGTCGCGAAATCGATCGGCGAGCGCATCCCATGTCGCACGGTCCGTGACGACGCCGAAATGGCGCACCGGCACGCGCTTGCCGTCGACGAGGCTCGTCGCGTCGTGTCATCTCGGCCGGCGTCGACCTTGTGCGCGACGATCTGGTGTCCGAAGAAATCGAAGTCGACCCAGTCGTCGCTGCTGCGGCCTTCGGCACAGCCCAGGAATTCGCCGTAGAAGCGCCGCGCCACCGCGAGATCGGTGACCGGGAAACGCGAGGTGAAAGCGCGGATAGTCGCGCGTCGGAATGTGGTTTGCCATGCGATCACTCGATGGATGGGCCGGAACGTCGGGTGTCGGCTGATCCGGCACGCTTCATCGCGGCTCCGATCATCGCCCATTCAGCTCTGCAGCCCCCATTTGCGCACCGTGCGCGCTTCCACGACGCGGAAGACGACGTTCTCGACGATGAGCCCGATGACGATCACCGTGAAGAGTCCGGCGAACACGTTCGGAATCTCGAGCTGGTTCTTGTTCTCGTAGATGAACCAGCCAAGTCCGCCCGATCCCGACGACACGCCGAACACGAGCTCCGCGGCGATCAGCGTCCGCCACGCGAACGCCCAGCCGATCTTGAGGCCGGTGAGGATGCTGGGGAACGCGGCCGGGATCAGGATGCCGCGCGACATAGCGGCAGGCCGCGCAAGCCCGTAGTTGCGTCCGACCATGCGCAGCGTGTTGGACACCGACAGGAAGCCCGGAGTGCGTATTGAGCGCAACCGCCCAGAGCACCGAGTGGATGATGACGAACACGATGCTGCCGTGCGCCGAGCCCGAACCAGATCAGCGCGAGCGGCAGCAGCGCGATCGCCGGCAACGGATTGAACATCGACGTCAGGAGCTCGAGCAGGTCGGTGCCGATCCGCGACGTGATCGCGATCATCGTCAGCATCGCCGCGCACAGGATGCCGGCGCTGTAGCCCATCAGCAGGACGCGCAGCGACGTGAGCGCCTTGGTGAACAGGTCGCCGCCGAACAGGCCGTCGGACGAACGCCTCGACGGTGGCCGAGAACGTCGGAAACAGCAGCGGATTGTCGAGCGAGCGCGCGTAGACTTCCCAGATCACGCGCGAGCGCGACGAGCAGCGCGAGCTTCCGCACCGCACCGACGTTGCTGATCCGCTCCCACGTCGACAGCGGCTTCTCGACGATGCCGAATGCGCTGCGTCGAAACCGGCTCGCGGACGATCTCGGGCCGGGCGAGCGGTGGATTCGCGGCAGCGTTCATGGCCGTCCGACGCTTGCGCCTTGCAGCGCTCATGCATGCACTCCTGCTCGTCCGGAACCGTCTCCTCGACGGAATCGGCGAACAGCATCGAATGGATCTCGCTGCTCCAGCGCCGTGCACGTCGGCGCCGGCGCGCACCCGCGCGGAAGGCTGTCCATCTCCGCCTTGACCTGGCCCGGGATGCGGCGACAGCAGCAGGATGCGGCTGCCGATCTTGATCGCCTCGGGAATCGAATGCGTGACGAACAGCACGGTGAAGCGCGTGTCGTCCCAGAGCGCGAGCAGCTCGTCCTGCATCTTGCGCCGCGTCAGCGCATCGAGCGCGGCGAACGGCTCGTCCATCAGCAGGATGTCCGGCTCCATCGCCATGCCGCGCGCGATCGCGACGCGCTGCTTCATGCCGCCCGACAGCGTGTGCGGAAAGCTGTCGGCGAACGCGGTGAGATTCACCTTCGCGATGTACGTCGAGCGCCTTTTCGCTGCGCCGCCGCCCGCGGCAGGCGCCCGCTCGCCTGCAGCGGGAACATGACGTTCTCCTTGACCGTCCTCCACGGCAGCAGCTGGTCGAACTCCTGGAACACCATCATCCGGTCCGGACCGGGCCGCGTCACGACCTCGCCCTTCAGCCGGATCTCGCCTTCGACCGGCTTCATGTAGCCGCCGACCGCCTTCAGCAGCGTCGACTTGCCGCAGCCGGACGGACCGAGCAGGATGAACCGGTCGGAGCGATGCACGTCGAAGTCGACGCGATACGTCGCCGTGACGAGATGGTCCTTCGTCTTGTACTGCAGCGTGACGCCGCGCACGGCGAGCAGCGGCGCAGTCTGCCGCCGGCGCGAGGCCGTCGTCGCATGCCGCTCGGCCGCTCACTTGCTGCCAGGGCAGGCGATCGAGATCGACATTGCCGCCGCTGACGATGATGCCGACGCGCTTGCCGGCGACGTCGAGCGTGCGCTCGAGCAGGCACGCGAGCGGCACGGCCGACGACGGCTCGACGACCTGCTTCATCCGCTCGAACATCATCCGCATCGCGCGCACGATCGCCGTCTTCGCTGCAGGTTCCGAACGCGCGAACGTGCGCGCGAATCGCCGCCAGCGTCCGCGGCGACAGGCGTCGTGCGCAGGCCGTCGGCGATCGTCGTCGTCGCGGCCAGCGGCTGCAGCGTTCCGCGCGCGAAGCTGCGCGCCGCGTCGTCGGCATTCGCCGGCTCCGCGCCGAGCACCTCGATGCCGTGACGCAGCGACGTCGCGGCGATCGACGTGCCGGAGAGCAGGCCGCCGCCGCCGCACGGCGCGATGACGGCGTCGAGATCGTCGATCGCTTCGACGAGCTCGAGCGCCGCGGTCCCCTGCCCTGCGATGACGCGCGCGTCGTCGAACGGATGGATCAGCGTCGCGCCGGTTTCGCGCGCCACGTCGTCGCACGCGCGCTTCGCGCGCGGCGACCGTCGGCGCGCACAGGCGGACCGTCGCGCCGAAACGGCGCACGTTCGCCTGCTTCACCGCCGGCGCGTTGTCCGGCATCACGACCCACGCCGGAATCCCGCGCCGCTGCGCCGCGTACGCGAGCGCGGCGCCGTGATTGCCCGACGAGTGCGTGACGACGCCGCGACGCGCCGCCGCCGCATCGAGCGAGAACACCGCATTGCACGCGCCGCGCGCCTTGAACGCGCCGACCTTCTGCAGATGCTCGCATTTGAAGAACAGCGACGCCCCGACTTCGTCGTCGATCGCCGTGCACGTCATCACCGGCGTGCGATGCACGTACGGCGCGATCCGGCGTCGCCGCGTCGCGGATCGCCGCGAGGTCGGGCAGGTCCAGCGCCGCGCCGGCGACCGCCATCAGCTCCCCGACAGCGTGTGGGCGTTCGGGAAGAACATTTCCTTCCACGAGTCCGGCTTCACCTTGATCGAGCCGATCTTGTGCATGAAGTTGACGTACTTCATCACGTTGTTCGGCGTCGTCGTGTAGACGATCGCCGGATCGTTCAGCATCTTGACGATGTCGTCGACGGCTGTCCTTGTCCTTCGAGATCCGCAGGTACGTCTCGCGCCGCGGCCCGCTTGTCGCGGTTGATCGTCGCCGTCGCCTCGTCGAGCGCGGCGACGAACGCGGCGTAGAGCTTCGGATTCTCGTCGTGGAACTTCGTCGTCGTCCAGACGACGTTGAACGTCGCCGGGCCGCCGAGCACGTCGTACGAGCTGAACACCTTGTGCATGCCCTGCTGCTCGAGCTCCTGGTACTGGAACGGCGGCGATCCGAGATGCGCGGTGATCTCGGATCTGCCGGACAGCAGCGCCGTCTGCGCGTCCGGGTGCGACATCGAGACCGTCAGGTGATCGAGCTTGTTCTGCTGGCCTTCGCCGAACGCCTTCTCGGCCGCCATCTGCAGCGTCACCGCCTGGATCGACACCTTGACGGCGGGCAGCGCGATCTTGTCCTTGTCGGTGAAGTCCTTGACCGTCTTGACGTTCGGATTGCGCGTCACTGAGGAAGAGCGGCATCGAGTTGATCGCCGAGACCGCCTTCACGTCGAGGTTGCCGCGCGTCTTGCGCCCACAGCGTCGATGAACGGGCCGACGCCGCCGGAGGCGAACTGCAGGTTGCCCGACAGCAGCGCGTCGTTCATCACGGCGCCGCTCGCGAACTTCGACCAGTCCGACCTTGACGTCGACGCCCGCCGCCTTCGCGTGCTTCTCGATCAGCTTCTGGTCCTCCATGATCATCAGCGGCAGGTAGCTGATGCCGTACTGCCGTGAGACGTGGATCTCGCCCATCTCCGCGTGCGCCGCGGGCAGCATCGCCCACGACAGCGCCGCGAGCAGCGACATCAATCCGAACTTCGCCGGGGCCAGTGCTCGCATCGTGGCTGCCATTGTCCTGTTGTCCTCGCTCATTGGATCGAGCATCGAGGTGCGCTCGTGCGCACGCCGCGGGTGGTCTACGCCGCGTCGAGCGCGCGGCGGACTCCGGGAAGCTATCTTAACGGTCGGACCCGGTCCGGCCAACCTGAAGCCGCCTCAGGCGCTTTCGTACAGCCGCGTCAGCACGAACTCGCGATGGCCCAGCGCCTCGGCGGCGGTGAGCCGGCCGTTCGCCGTGCGGAACATCATGTCGAGCAGCTTGTCGCCGGCCTCGTCCATCGTGATCTCGCGCTGCAGCAAGCCCGGACGTGTCGACGTCGACGTGCTCGCTCATCGTGCGCACGGTGCGCGGGTTCGCGCAGATCTTGATGACCGGCAGGATCGGATTGCCGATGACGTTGCCCTGCCCCGTCGGGAAGAAATGGACGACGTAGCCCGACGCCGCGCACAGCGTCACCATCTCGGCGGCCGCCGACGAGCTGTCCATGAACCACAGCCCCGGATGCGTCGGCATCTCGGCCTTGTCGAGCACGCCGTCGACGATGCACTTGCGGCCGATCTTCTGGATGTTGCCGAGCGCCTTTTCCTCGATCGTCGTCAGGCCGCCGGCGATGTTGCCCTTCGTCGGCTGCGAATCGGACAGGTCGCGACGTCTTGTGGCGGTTGATGACGTCCTGGTAGCGATCGAACACGCGCATGAAATCGGCGCGCACCTTGTCGTCGCGGCAGCGCGCGGCGACGATCTGCTCGCCGCCGGTCAGCTCGGTCGTCTCGCCGAACACCAGCGTGCACCCCGCCGCGTAGAGCTTGTCGAACGCGTCGCCGACCGTCGGGTTCGCGCCGCATCCGGACGTCGTGTCGGATTCGCCGCATTTCGTCGACACCCACAGCTCCTGCAGCGCGCACTCGACGCGCTGCTGCTCGCTCGCCCACTGCAGGAATTCGCGCGCCGCCTTCGACGCGCGCATGATCGTGTCGTGGTCGCCGTGCAGCTCGATGCCGAATCCCTGCACCGGCTTGCCGGTGGCGGCGATGCCGTCGACGACCTTCTTCGTCCATTGGTCCTCGATGCCGATGACGACGACCGCCGCGACGTTGGGATTGCTGCCGGTGCCGATCAGCGTGCGGAAATGCAGATCGAGGTCGGCGCCGAACTGCAGCCGGCCGTACGGATGCGGGATCGCCAGCGTGCCCTTGATGTTGTTGCGCGACCGCCTCGGCCGCCGCGTTCGACAGGTCGTCGACCGGCAGGATGATCACGTGGTTGCGCACGCCGACGCGGCCGTTCTCGCGGCGATAACCCTGGAATGTCGTTGCTTCATGGTCACCACCGCTTCGTCTTGATGTTGTGGACGTGCGCGTGCTGCGCCCTTGCGGATCGGCTGCACGACCTTGCCGATGTCGACGCCGTACTTGATGACCGTGTCGCCGACCGCCATGTCCTTCAGCGCCACCTTGTGGCCGATCGGGATGTCCTGCACGGCACGTCGAGCGTCGATCGTGCGGTCCTCGTCGAGGATGAGGCCGGTCAGCGCCGTGCCTGCCTTGATGCCTTCGACGACGACGACGGCGACCGAATCGTCGGGATCGTGCAATACGCAATGAATCACGTTGGGTTCCTGCGTAAATGACGCGCGCGGCGACTCGCCAGGCCGATGATCGACAGTGGGCCCGATCGTAGTGATCTACGCGCGCTGCAAGTCAACTATATCATCCATATCATTTGCCTAATTTCCAGGCAGCGCCTAGACTCGAGCAGGCAGCGTCGGACGACTTTCGGACACGATGCCGATTCGGATGACCTTGAGACCTCGTCACGAGCCGCACGTCGATGAACGACACGACGGCACCGGGCCTTCCGCTTGCCGCGCCGCTCTACAAGGAAATGAAGCGACGGCTCACCGACGCGCTGACGCGCGGCGAGTGGAAGCCCGGCGAAGCGATCCCGGCCGAGCGCCGGCTGTCGGAGCGCTTCGGCATCAGCGTCGGCACGGTGCGCAAGGCGATCGACGAGCTCGTCGCCGAAAACATCCTGATCCGCCAGCAGGGGCGCGGCACGTTCGTCGCGAGCCACAACCGCGACCGGAGGCTGTTCTATTTCTTCCACGTCGTCGCCGGAACGGGGCCCGAAGCAGTATCCCGACGTGCGAGCTCACGTCGTTCGCGCGCGGCAAGGCCGATCGCGACGGCGGCCGAGGCCCTCGACATCGCGGCCGGGCGACCCCGTGTTCCGGATCCGCAACCTGCTGCGGCTCGACGAAGCGCCCGATCATCGTCGACGACATCACGCTGCCGGCGGCGCGCTTCCCGGGACTGACCGAACGGCAGCTTCCGCGAGCGGCGTTCGACGATCTACAACCTGTACCAGGAATCGTTCGGCATTTCGGTCGTCAGGACGCGCGAGCGGCTGCGCGCAACGCTCGCCGACGACGACGATCGCCGACGCTGCTCGACGTTACGCGCGGGTGCGCCGCTGTTGCAGATTCGCCGCGTCGCGCTGACTATCGCGACGTGCCGATCGAGTACCGCGTATCGCTCGTCAATACCGAGCGTCACGAATACTGGGCGGAGATCGGACGCGTGAGTGAATCGTGACGATCGCCGTCGACCCGGCCGACATCGAGTGGTCGGCAATTCGTGCGCAGGGCGCGGGCGGACAGAATGTCAACAAGGTGTCGACCGCGGTGCATCTGCGCTTCGACATCATGTCGTCGCATCTGCCTGACGCGATCAAGCTGCGCCTGCTCGCGCATGGCGATCAACGCATCACGGGCGATGGCGTGGTGGTCATCAAGGCGCAGCGCTATCGCAGCCAGGAGCGCAATCGCGACGACGCCATCGCGCGACTGCAGGCAATCATCGATGTCGCCGGGGCCGTCCCCCACGAGCGAAAGCCCACGCGGCCCACCAGGAATTCCCAGCGCCGCCGCGTCGATGCCAAGGTGCAGCGCGGCAGAATCAAGGCCTCGCGCGGGCGGATTGACGAATAGACCGCGCCCGGCGGATTGACGAACAGACCGCGCGCGGCGATCGAACGTTAACGAAAGCCGGCGGCGCGCGCCAGGTCGGCCTTCACGTCTTCCCGGCTGCGCTCGTAGACGATCTCGCGCCCCATCGCGTTGCCGACGTATGCCGAGCCGTTGCGCGTCGGCACCAGGTCGCATCGCACGCTATGGGCACCTTCGCCGAGCACGATCTGGATGACGTCGAGCCCCTTGTTCACGACAACGACATCGAGGCTCTGGCCGCTGTTGGTGGCGCGGATCTGAATTTTTTCATTGTCCATGTTTGACAAGCGATGCCTGCAGCGAGGCCGCTTCAGTACCTCTGACGCGGCGTGGTGACCGGGCTTCGGCCCTCGATATGGCGGAATGTAATCCGCCCCTTGCTGAGATCGTACGGCGAGAGCTCCAGGGAGACCTTGTCGCCGGCGATGATCCGAATATGGTGCTTGCGCATCTTCCCGGCGCTGTAGGCGACGAGCTTGTGGCCGTTGTCCAGTGTGACGCGATAGCGGGCGTCGGGCAACACTTCAGCCACGACGCCATTCATTTCAAGAAGTTCTTCTTTGGCCATGATCATGCCTTATGGAAGTCGGAAAGAAAAACCCGGCAGATGCCGGGCTTGTCCAGGGTGCCGGGGCGTGGCGATGACGCCACGCCGCCTGCACGTTCAGTCCGCCGAGCGGATGTTCGACGCCTGCTGCCCTTTGGGGCCTGTCGTAACGTCGAAGCTGACTCGCTGGCCTTCCTTCAGGGTCTTGAAGCCCTGCTCCTGGATTGCGGAAAAATGAGCAAATAGATCCTTGCCCCCGTCCTCGGGAGTCACGAAGCCGAAGCCCTTGGAATCGTTGAACCACTTCACTGTGCCTGTTGCCATGTCTTGAATATCCTGAAAGAAATAAAGAAGGGGATTGCCCCTTGCGTGGGACGAAATTCAAGACGGCGGGAGATGAACTGAAGTACCGCAGGACTGCGGATACCGGACCAGCAACAGCACTGCTTGAGAATCGCTACGACGGAGTATGCACGATAACGCCGGAAATAGCAAACTTCTACGGCACGACGGGGGTCGTGCCGCGGACTTCAGGGGTGAGTTCCATCACCAGAACGGAAACGATGCCTGAAGGACCGGCGCGAACGTCTTTCGGTGGTGCGGACAGGGCCCGTGCAGATCGAGCGCAGCAAGGTGCTCGGGCGTCCCGTAACCCTTGTGTCGCGCGAAACCGTACATCGGGTACTCGCGATCGAGCGCCGTCAGCATCGCGTCGCGCGCCGTCTTGGCGATGATCGACGCCGCGGAGATCGCCGGCACGTCGCGATCGCCCTTGACGATTGCGTACGCCGGACACGCGAGTTGCGGGCAGTGGTCGCCGTCGATGAGCGCCTCGATCGGCTGCACCGACAACGCTTCGACGGCGCGGCGCATCGCGAGCAGCGTCGCGCGCAGGATGTTCATGCGCATCGATTTCGCCGACGTCGCTTGCGGCGAACGCCCAGGCGATCGCTCGCGAGCGAATGTCCGCGGCGACACTTTCGCGCTGCTCGGGCGTCATGACCTTGGAGTCGCGCAATCCCCGCACGCGACGCGCGGGATCGAGGATCACCGCGGCCGCGACGACCGGGCCCGCGAGCGGACCGCGTCCTGCTTCGTCGATCCCTGCGACGAGCAATTGCATTGCCCGTTTCGCTCATTGCGTTGCCTGCCTGATCACCATCCGGCGCGATCCGTACGCGAACCGCGCGCCACGAGCGCATGTCGAGCTCGGCCAGCACCGCATCCGCCGCGAGCGCGCCGGTGTCGACCGCGAGCGCATTCGCTCATCTCGCCGAACAGCGCCTCGATCCGCGCCGGCGTGATCACGATGTCGTCGAACAGATTCCGCACGGCCTGCGCAAGATTGCCCGGAGTCGCGTCATCCTGCAAGAGCTCGGGCACGACGAAGCGGCCGGCGAGCACGTTCGGCAACCCGACCCAGGGCACCAGCAGCTTGCGCCGCACGATGCGAGCCGTCAGCGCGCTGACCCGATAGAAGATCACGTGCGGGCAGCGCGCGAGCGCCGCTTCGAGCGTCGCGGTGCCCGACGCGACGAGCGCGACGTCGGCCGCGCGCAGCGCGTCGCCGGCATGCCCGTACAGGATCGTCAGCGGCAGCGCGTCGTGACCGCCGCGATGCTGCGCTTCGAGAAACGCGTCGCGCGTCGTGCGCGACACGAGCGGCACGATGAAGCGCGCGTCCGGCCGCGCCTCGACGATCCGGCGCCGCCGCCTCGAGCACCAGGCCCGCATGCATCTCGATCTCGGAGAGCCGGCTGCCCGGCAGCAGCGCGAACACCGGCGTCGCAGGCTTTGTGCTTCAGCGTCTCGCGCGCTGCGCGGCGCGTGCCTGGCCCCGCCGCGTCCTGCGCGAGCGGATGCCCGACGTACGTGACCGGCGATGCCGGCGGCTTCGTAGAGCGGCGGCTCGAACGGGAACAGCGCGAGCATCCGATCGACCGCGCGGCCGATCGACTGCAGCCGCTCGCGCCGCCACGCCCACACCGACGGACTGACGAAATGCACGGTGCGCACGCGCCGGCGCTTCAGCCGCCGCTCGAGCCCGAGGTTGAAGTCGGGCGCATCGACGCCGACGAACAGCGGCACGCGCGCGGCGAGAAATCGCCGCGCGATGTCGCGACGCAGCGCAATGAGCTCGCGGCAGATGCGCGACGACCTCGGCGAATCCGCGCACCGCGAGCGCTTCGGTCGACGCCCACGCTTCGCACCCCGCCGCTTCCATCTTCGGGCCCGCGATGCCGGCGAAACGCACCGACGGCCGCTGCCGGCGCACGGCGTGGATCAGCGTCGCGCCAAGCGCATCGCCCGATGCCTCGCCCGCGACGATGCCGATCGATCGACGCCAGCGCCCCGAAGCGTCGCGCATCGGTCCGTCGTTCGGCGCTCACGCGGACGATGCCGCGGCCGCGATCGGCGAGGAACGCGACGAGCGGCGCGAGCAGCGGCAGTCGCGCGCCGCGGCGGCGAGCGCTTCGCGCGCATCCTCGAGCGACAGGCCCTCGCGATACAGCGTCTTGTACGCGCGGCGGACCGTCGCGATGTCGGACGCCGAGAATCCGCGCCGGCGCAGGCCTTCGTTGTTCGTGCCGGCCGGCTTCGCCGGATAGCCCGGCCGCCGTGACGTACGGCGGGACGTCCTGCAGCACGATCGCGCCCGCGGCGAGCATCGCGTGCGCGCCGATGCGGCAGAACTGATGCACGCCGGCGTACGCGCCGAGCACGGCCCAGTCGCCGATCGTCACGTGGCCCGCGATCTGCGCGTTGTTCGAGAACGTCGTGAAGTTGCCGACGACGCAATCGTGCGCGACGTGCGTGTACGCGAGGAACCAGTTGCCGTTGCCGATCGTCGTGTCGCCGCGGTCCTGCGCCGTGCCCGCGTGGATCGTCACGAATTCGCGGACGACGTTGTCGTCGCCGATCGTCGTCGTCGTCGGCTCGCCGCCGTACTTGCGATCCTGCGGAATTTCGCCGATCGACGCGAACTGGAAGATGCGATTGCGCGCGCCGATCGTCGTGCGGCCGGTGATGACCGCATGCGGGCCGATCGACGTGCCCGCGCCGATCGTGACGTCGGCACCGACGATCGAGTAGGGGCCGATGTCGACGTCGTCGGCGATCCGCGCGCCGGCGTCGACGAGCGCCGTGGGATGAATCCTCGGCACGCCGCTTAGACGGGCAGATCCGGAATCGGCGGAACGTCGCGAATCGCCGCGAGCAATTGCGCCTCGCAGACGAGCTGATCGCCGACGGTCGCGCGCGTCCGGAAGCGTCCGATGCCGCGCACCGCGCGCTCGAGATGCGCTTCGAGCATCAGCGTGTCGCCGGGAACGACCTGCCGCTTGAAGCGCGCTTCGTCGATGCCGGCGAACAGCACGAGCTGGCTGCCGTCGCGCCGCGCGACGTCGGAGAGCATCGTCGAGCAGGCCCGCAACCTGCGCCATCGCCTCGATGACGAGCACGCCCGGCATCACCGGATAGGCCGGGAAATGGCCCTGGAAGAACGGCTCGTTGATCGTGACGTTCTTGATGCCGCGCAGGAACTTGCCCGGCTTCCCAGTCGAGCACGCGATCGACGAGCAGCATCGGATACCGATGCGGCAGCAGCCGTCGGATCATCCCGATGTCGAGTTCGCTCGATGGCCTCCCCCACGCTTGCGGCGACGCCGCTGCGCTGCCCCCGAGGGGGCGCTCTTCGCGACTTGGGGCGGCTCGGCGCCGCGATTCCGTCCCCACGCTTGCGGCGACGCCGCTGCGCTGCCTCCGAGCTCATCGCAGCTCCCCTTTGGCGCATCGTTGCTCGAGCGCGCTGCTTCGAGCGCGTCTTCAGCATCTGACGCGATCGGCGAGCTCGCGCAGCCGCCGCGTCTGCGAGGCAACCTGCTTCCACTGCGCGGTGCGGCAGCGCGGGAAACGCGCTCGTATAGACGCCGGCGTCGCGGATCGAGTCGTACACCTGCGTCGCCGCCGAAATCACCGTCCCGTCGGCGATCTCGAGATGCCCGGAGATCATCGCCGCGCCGCCGATCCGGCAGTCGCGGCCGATGCGCGTGCGATCCCGCGATGCCGACGCAACCGGCGATCGCAGTATGCGCGCCGATCAGGCAGTTGTGGCCGATCTGGATCTGGTTGTCGAGCTTGACGTCGTCCTCGATCACCGTGTCGTCGATCGCGCCGCGGTCGATCGTCGTGTTGGCGCCGATCTCGCACGTCGGCGCCGACGACGACGCGGCCGACCTGCGGAATCTTGTGCCAGCGGCCGCCTTCCTCGCGCGAGCCCGAAGCCATCGGCGCCGATCACGGCGCCCGCTGTGGACGAGCGTGCGCGCGCCGACGACGCAGCGCGGATAGATCGTGACGCGCGCATCGAGCACGACGTCGTCGCCGATCGCGGCATCGTCGCCGATGACGCCGTGCGCGCCGATGGCGGCCCGCTCGCCGATGCGCGCGCCCGCGCCGATGACGGCAAATGCGCCGATCGCCGCCGAGCGCGCAATCCGTGCGCGACGGATCGACGCACGCGGTGCGGATGCACGCCCGGCTGCGACGGCGCGGCGCGGGATGCAGGATCGCCGCGACACGCGCGTAGGTCGCGTACGGATTGGCGGACACGAGCTTGGGCAGCGGCGTCGCCGCCGCCGCTTCGGGCGCGACGATCACCGCCGACGCGCGCGTCGCGGCGAGCTGCGCGCGGTAGCGCGGATTGGCGAGGAACGCGATGTCGCGCGGGCCCGGCGCGCTCGAGCGTGGCGACGCGCGCGATGACGACGGCGCCGTCGCCGTCGAGCGTCGCGCCGGCGAGCCGCGCGAGCTCGGCCAGGGGAAAGGCGTGGGCTCGCTCTGGGGTGCCATCGTGGCCGGGGCATCGCGCGAGCCGCGTGCGACGGCGGCTACTTGTCGGCGAGCGCCTTGATCACCTTGTCGGTGATGTCGATGCGCTGGCTGGCGTAGACGACCGGGTCCTGCAGGATCAGGTCGAACTTCTCGGCTTCGGCGATCTGCTGGATCACCTTGTTCGCGCGCTCCTGGATGCCGGCGAGCTCCTCGTTGCGGCGCAGGTTCAGGTCCTCGCGGAACTCGCGCTGCATCCGCTGCAGGTCGCGCGACTGGTTCGCGAGGTCGCGCTCCTTGTTGCGCCGCTCGGTCTCGGCCATCGTCGCGCCGTCCTTGTCGAGCGACGCCTGCAGGTCGCGCACCTGCTTCGCGAGCTTCTGGATCTCGGCGTCGCGCGTCGGCGAACTCCTTCTCGATCTTCTGCCTGCGCGCGCTTCGCCGGCGTCGCCTCGCGGAACAGGCGCTCGGTGTTGACGAAGCCGATCTTGTATTCGGCGCGCTGCCGCCGCACCGGCTGCCGCGACCAGCGCAACGGCGATGAAGCCGTGCGCGAGGCGCTTCAAGCAATGTCTCCGGCGATGCCGCCTGCGCGGATTTGCGCGCCATCAGAATGCGGCTCCCGCCTGGAACTGGAAGCGCTGCTCGCGATCGCCGTCCTTCGCGTTCAACGGGATGGCGTAGCTGAACTTGAGCGGCCCGATCGGCGAGTTCCACGCGAGGCCCACGCCCGCCGAATAGCGGAACGACTCGAATTCCGGCTGGTCGCCGTTCGACCCAGATCTGGCCGGCGTCGGCGAACACGCTCGCGCGCACCGACTTGTCGCCCTTGAGGATCGGGTAGAACGCCTCCAGCGTTGCCGACGATCTTGCGCTCGCCCGCCGAGCGCGTTGCCGAAGATGTCCTGCGGCCCGAGCGACGCGGTCTCGTAGCCGCGCACCGAGCCGACGCCGCCCGCGAAGAACGCCTTGAAGAACGGCAGCGGCTTGCCCGCCGTACCCGTCGCCCTAGCCGACGTCCGCCGCGCAGCATCAGCACGAAGTCGCCGTACACCGGCCAGTAACCACTGAGTGCACGTACTGCAGCTTGTAGTACGAAAGGTCGCCGAACGGCAAGCCCGATTTCGAGCAGCACGCTCTGCAGACGGCCGCGGCGTAGGATAGAGGATGTCGTCGCGGGTGTCACGCGACCAGCCGGCCGTCAGGATGTAGGCGTTCGACGACGCGCCGAACTCGTTGACGAAATCGCAGTAGACCGGCGGGCTGTCGCTGAACAGCGTGATGTTCGTGTGCTCGACGCGGCACGCCGAAGTTGATCGTGTCGGTTTCGGTGATCGGCACGCCGAAGCCCAGCGCCGCGCCGAGCGTCTTCGACGCGTATTGCGCGATCGGCGAGGCCGGTCGGGTCGAGGCTCTTCTGGTAGGCCTCGATCGTGCGCGACACGCCGTCGACCGTGTAGTACGGCTCGGTGAACAGGAGCGAGTACGTGCGGTTGAACCGGCTCGTGTTGACGCCGAGCGCCAGCGCGTTGCCGGAGCCGAAGATGTTCTGCTGCGACACCGACGCGTTCAGCACGATGCCTTCCGCGCTCGAATAGCCGACGCCCGCGAGCAGGTTGCCGGTCGATCTTCTCGGTGACCGATGACCTCGACGTCGACCTGGTCGGGCGTGCCGGGCACCGGCGGCGTCTCGATGTTGACGTCCTCGAAATAGCCGAGCCGCCTGCACGCGCACCTTCGACCGCTCGATGCGCGGGCCGTCGTACCACGCGCCCTCGAGCTGGCGCAATTCGCGCCGGATCACCTCGTCGCGCGTCTTCGCGTTGCCGCTGATGTTGATCTTGCGCACGTAGACGCGGCGGCCCGGATCGACGAAGAACGTGAACGACGCCGTCTGCTTCTCGCGGTCGATCTCGGGCACGGCGTTGACGTTGGCGAACGCGTAGCCTTCGGCGCCGAGGCGGTCGCTGATCGTCCTTCGCCGACGCCTGCAGGCGTTCGCGCGAGAACGACTTCGCCCGGCTTGATGCGGATCAGCCGCTCGAGCTCGTCCGCCGGGACGACGAGATCGCCGGCGACGCGCACGTCCGCCGACCGTGTAACCGCGGCCCTCGGTGATGTTGAGCGTGATGTAGATGTCTTCCTTGTCCGGCGTGATCGACACCTGCGTCGAGTCGACGTTGAACTCGAGGTAGCCGCGGTTCTGGTAGAAGCTGCGCAGCGTCTCGAGGTCCGCCGAGAGCTTCTGCTTCGAGTACTGGTCGTTCTTCGTGTACCAGGTGAGCCAGCCGGGCGTCGTCAGCGTCATCTCGCGACAGCAGCTGCTTCTCGGTGAACGCCTTGGCGCCGACGATGTTGATGCGCGCGATCTTCGCCGAATCGCCTTCGTCGATCGTGAAGTTGATCGCGACGCGGTTGCGCTCCTGCGGCGTGACCGTCGTCTGCACCTTCGCCGCGTACTTGCCGCGCGTGATGTATTGGCGCTTCAGCTCCTGCTCGGCGCGATCGAGCGCCGAGCGGTCGAAGATCCGCGCCTCGGCAATGCCGATGTCCTTCAGCGCCTTCTTGATCGTGTCGGTGTCGAATTCCTTGTTGCCGACGAACGTGATCGAGCTGATCGTCGGCCGCTCCTGCACGGCGACGACCAGCACGTCGCCCTGCGCCTCGAGGCGCACGTCGCGGAAGAAGCCCGTCGCGTACAGCGCCTTGACCGCGTGCGACGATCCTTCTCGTCGTCGACGCGGTCGCCGACCTTGATCGGCAGGTAGCTGAAGATCGTGCCGGCTTCGGTGCGCTGCACGCCCTCGACGCGGATGTCGCGGACGACGAACGGCTCGACCGCCCACGCGGCAATCGAAAGCGCCGACGCGACAGCCGCAGCAACGCCGGCGGACACGAGCGCGGGCGACGGCAGCGCGACGCCGACAGCGTGGCGCGGTCACGGTGCCGCCGTGCGAAGTGACGGATCGCGGCGATACGAGCGGCGATCTAGAACAGGCGGGAGACGTCATTGAAAAGCGCCAGGGCCATCAGCACGGCGAGCATCGCCATGCCGATGCGCTGACCGACCTCGAATGCGCGGTCGGATACGGGACTGCCTTTGATAATTTCGGCGAAATAATACAGCAAATGCCCCCCATCCAGTAGCGGAACCGGCAACAGGTTCAGCACGCCAAGGCTGATGCTGATCAGCGCGAGATAGCCGACGAACACCAGCGTTCCGGCCTGCGCGGACTGGCCGGCGAAGTCGGCCATCGTCAACGGCCCGCTGATGTTCTTGAGCGACGCGTCGCCGGTGACGATGCGGCCCAGCATCCGCACGCGTGAACGCCGACAGTTCCCACGTCTTGCGCGCGCCCTGTACGAGCGACTTCGCCGAGTCCGTAGCGAACGATGACCGACGCGCGTTCCGCGACCGCCGGATCGATGCGCAGCCGCACGCCGGCGAGTCCGACGCGGCGTCCGTTCTGCTCGACGCTCTCGACGGCGACCGGCACGTCGAGCGTCGCGTCGCCGCGCTGCACGCGGTAGCACGAGCGTGCTCGCCGGGCTGCGCATTCGTCAGCGCGGCGACATCCGCCGGCGAGCGCATCGGCGTCGCCGTCGACGGCGACGATCCGGTCGCCGCTCCTGAGTCCCGCGCGCTCGGCGGGCTTGCCGGGCAGCACCTGATCGACGATCGGCGCACCGAGGTCCGCGCGCAGTCCGAGCGCTGCGAGCGGATTGCCTTCCCAGTCGTCGGCATCCATGCCGGCGAGCGACAATTCGCGCACGACCGGAGCTCCGGCATCGTCGTCGCGCGCACGAGCGCCAGCGTGACGCGTGTCCTGGCCCTGCGCGCGAACGATGCGCCAGCGCAAGTCCTGCCAGCTGCCGACCGGCTCGCCGTCGACTGCGACGACGCGATCGCCGGCGCGTACGTCCGCCGTCGGCTGCGGCGTCGACGCCGGCGGCTCGGCCAGCAGCGCGCGCTGTCCGGGTATGCCGGCGACGTACGTGCCGGCGAACAGCAGCACGGCGAGCAGCAGGTTCGCGAGCGGACCGGCGGCGACGATCGCGATCCTCCGCCACACCGATTGGCGATTGAACGCGCGCGGCAGGTCGGCGTGATCGACGTCGCCCTCGCGCTCGTCGAGCCATCTTCACGTAGCCGCCGAGCGGAATCGCCGACAGCGCCCACTCGGTGCCGATCGCGTCCGAGCCGGCGCGACCACACCATGCGCCCGAAGCCGACCGAAAAGCGCAGCACCTTGACGCCCGCCAGGCGCGCGATCACGTAATGGCCGAGCTCGTGGAACACGACGAGCACGCCGAGCGTGATCGCGAATGCGACGATCTTGTAGAGCGTGTCGATCATGGAACGAGGAACGCGAGTGCCGCGAGCGCAACGGGCGGCATCGCGGCAAGCAGCGCGTCGGTTCGATCGAGCACGCCGCCATGACCGGGCAACAGCGTTCCGCTGTCCTTGACGCCGGCGCGCCGCTTCAGCAGCGACTCGTGCAGGTCGCCGACGATCGACAGCGCGACGAGCACGACGGCGAACACGATCCACACCGCGATCGATGCACCGTCGACCGGTCGCTGCAGCCCCGCGCGCGCGGCCAGCGGCACGAGCAGCAGCGCATAGACGACGACCGCGATGACGCCGCCGCCTGCGCCTTCCCATGTCTTGCCGGGACTGATCTCGGGCGCGAGCTTGCGCCGGCCGAATCGGCGGCCGGCGAAATAGGCCGCCGTGTCGGCGATCCACACGATCGCCATCGCCGCGAGCACGAGCCAGGGCGAACGCGCCTGCAACTCGACGACGGCGACGAAAGCACCGAGCAGGACGACCATGCCGGCCAACGCGCGCGCCAGCGTGGACGCCGGCTGCCAGTTGTACAGCACCGACGGCGCTCCCGCCACGATCCAGAACACCGTCGCGAGTCCGCAAGACGGCGAGCACGATCGGCGGCGGCCAGCCGTCGAACCCGATCGCGGCGATGGCGCCGAGCAGCAATAGCGCCGCCGAGCACGAGCGTCGCACCGACGAACATCCAGCCGCGGCGCGTCCGTCAAGCCGATCAGCTTCGCCCATTCATGCGCGGCGACCGTAATGACCGCCAGAGCACGACGAGGCCCCATCCGAGCGGCGGCAGCAGGAACAGCGCCGCCAGGACGGCGACGACGCAGGACCGCCGCGGTGGCGACGCGCGTGGCGAGCGACGGAAGGCACGGCGGGCCTGATCGCGACGGCGCTCAGCCGGTGACCTGCGCCTCGGCCTGCGCCTGCACCTGCTCGCTCGTGCGGCCGAAGCGGCGCTCGCGCGTGCCGATACGATTCGATCGCCGCACGCGAGCGCGGCCGCGTCGAAATCGGGCCACAGCATGTCGGTGAAATAGAGCTCGGTGTACGCGAGCTGCCACAGCAGGAAATTGGAGATCCGCTTCTCGCCGCCGGTGCGGATGAAGAGATCGGGCTCGGGCGCATACGCCATCGCGAGGTACGGCTCGAGCGCTTCGGGAACGAGCGGCCGGTTCTTCACGCAGCGCCTCGGGATGCGCGGCGAAATACGCTGCGCGCGGCCTGCGCAATGTCCCAGCGGCCGCCGTAGTTCGCGGCGACGGTCAGCGTCAGCCGCGTGTTCCCCGCCGTCAGCGCCTCGCCGGCCGCGACGAGCTCGCGGATGCGGCGGTCGAACCGCGACGTGTCGCCGACGACCTTGAAGCGGATGCCGTTCGAGTGCAGCTTCGCGACCTCCTCCTCGAGCGCGCGCGCGAAAAGCTCCATCAGGATCGAGACTTCGTCGGGCGGCCGGCGCCAGTTCTCGCTCGAGAACGCGAACAGCGTCAGGTACTCGACGCCGCTGCTCGATCGCCGCGCGGACCGTCGCGCGCACCGCCTCGACGCCCTTGCGGTGGCCGGCGACGCGCGGCAGCAGGCGCTTGTTCGCCCAGCGGCCGTTGCCGTCCATGATGATCGCGACGTGGCGCGGCGATGGCACGCGCACTCGGGAATGTCGCGCGTGGAGCTCGGTGAACATCGTCGATGGTCGCCCGGGATCCGCCTAGATCGCCATGCAGGTCGGCTTCCTTCGCCTGCAGCAGCTTGTCGATCTCCGCGATGAAGCGGTCGGTGAGCTTCTGCAGGTCGTCGTGCGCGTGGCGCTCGTCGTCCTCCGAGCACTGCTTGTCCTTCAGAGCTTCTTCAGCTGCTCGTTCGCGTCGCGGCGGACGTTGCGCACGGCGATCGCGCGCCGCTTCGGCCTCCTTGTGCACGACCTTGATCAGCTCCTTGCGCCGCTCCTCGGTCAGCGCCGGCATCGGCACGCGGATCAGGTCGCCGGACGTCGCCGGATTGAGGCCGAGGTCGGAATCGCGGATCGCCTTCTCGACGACCGGGATCATCTTCTTCTCCCACGGCTGCACGGTGATCGTGCGCGCGATCGGCCAGCGTGACGTTGGCGACCTGCGACAGCGGCATCGACGTGCCGTAGTAGTCGACGTGGATGTGGTCGAGCAGGCCGGTGTGCGCGCGGCCGGTGCGGACCTTCGCGAGATCGTGCTTCAGCGTCTCGACCGACTTCGTGCATCTTCTGCTCGGCGGTTTTCTTGACGTCGCTGATCATCGATTCGAATGGCCTCGAGCCGCTCGCCGCTCAGCAATGCACGAGCGTGCCCTCGTCCTCGCCCAGCACGACGCGCTTCAGCGCGCCGGGCACGAAGATCGAGAACACCTTGAGCAGCATGTTCTGGTCGCGGCAAAGCGCGAGCGCGGTCGCGTCCATCACCTTGAGATTCTTGACGATCGCCTCGTCGAACGTCAGCGTCGCGTAGCGGCGCGCCGCCTTGTCCTTCATCGGGTCGGCCGTGTAGACGCCGTCGACCTTCGTCGCCTTCAGCACGATGTCGACGCCCATCTCGCGCCCGCGCAGCGCGGCGGCGGTGTCGGTCGTGAAGAACGGATTGCCGGTGCCCGCGGCGAAGATGACGACCCTGTGCTCCTCGAGGTGGCGCAGCGCGCGGCCGCGGATGTACGGCTCGGCGACCTGGTCGATCCGCAGCGCCGACTGCACGCGCGATTCGACGCCGGCGCGGCGCAGCGCGTCCTGCAGCGCGAGCGCATTCATCAGCGTCGCCAGCATGCCCATGTAGTCGGCGGTCGCACGATCCATGCCGGCCGCGCCGGGCGCGACGCCGCGGAAGATGTTGCCGCCGCCGATGACGATGGCGACCTGGACGCCGAGCCGGACGCACCTCGCCGACTTCGGCGACGATCCGGTCGATCGTCTCGCGCTCGATGCCGTAGCTGTCGCTCGCCCATCAGCGCTTCGCCGGAAAGCTTGAGCAGGATGCGCCGGTACGCCGGCGCTCGGGCCGGCGCCTGGGCGACGCCGGGAAGCGGGGCGATCGCCGCAGTGGCAGCGCTGTCGGGTGGACTCATTCGTCGGCCTCCTTATACCAAATCGCCATGCGCGGTTGCGCGTCGATCGGTCGCGAAGGCGCTCAGCCGCGCGTCATCGCCGCCACTTCGGCCGCGAAATCGTCCTTCTTCTTCTCGATGCCTTCGCCGACGACGTAGAGCACGAAGCCGTTCACGCGCGCGCCCTTGCGCCTTGACGATGTCGCTCGACCGTCTGCTTGTCGTCCTTGACGAACGGCTGCGGCAGCAGCGTGACTTCGGCCAGGAACTTGGCGACGGCACCTTCGACCATCTTCTCGACGATGTTGGCGGGCTTGCCCGATTCGGCGGCCCGCGCCGCCGCGATCGCGCGCTCCTTCGTCGACGACGTCGGCCGGCACCTGCTCGCGCGCTCACCGCCATCGGCTTGGTCGCGGCGATGTGCATCGCGAGATCCTTGCCGAGCGCCTCGTCGCCGCCGGTGACGTCGACCAGCACGCCGATCCGCGTGCCGTGGACGTACGACGCGATGCGGCCCTGCGCGTCGAGGCGCGCGAAGCGGCGCAGCGCATGTTCTCGCCGATCTTCTGCACGAGCGCGACGCGACGCGCCTCGACCGTTTCGCCCGACGCGAGCGTGCGCGCGCCGAGCGCCGCGACGTCGGCCGGCTTGTCGCGCGCGACGATCTGCGCGACCTCGTTGGCGAACGCCCGGAAATCGTCGTTCTGCGCGACGAAATCGGTCTCGCAGTTGACTTCGACCATCGCGCCGATCTTCGCGTCGCCGGCGACGTACAGTCCGATCACGCCTTCCGCCGCGACGCGGCCGGCGGCCTTGCTCGCCTTCGCGCCGCTCTTGATGCGCAGCAGCTCCTCGGCCTTCGCGAGGTCGCCGCTCGGCCTCGGTCAGCGCCTTCTTGCATTCCATCATGCCGAGCCCGGTGCGCTGGCGCAGCTCCATCACCGTGCTCGCGGAAATTTCCGCCATGTTCGTCGCTCCACTGCTCCATCGATTCGATCGCGACCGTCTGCCGTCGCGGCACACGCGCATCCATCGCGGCGCAACCGGCGGCGCGGCCGGGATCGAGCTCGACGCGTCGCCGCCGCCTTCCAGCACGCTCGTCAGGCCGACGCCTCGTCGGCTACCTCGACGAACTCGTCGCCGGACGCGACGATCTCCTGGATCGACGTTGCTCTTGCCTTCGAGCACCGCATCGGCGACGCCGCGCGCATACAGGCGGATCGCGCGGCTCGAATCGTCGTTGCCCGGGATCACGTAGCGCGATCCGGATCGGGCGAATGATTCGTGTCGACGACCGCGACGATCGGAATGCCGAGCTTCTTCGCCTCGGTGACCGCGATCTTGTGATAGCCGACGTCGATGACGAACATCGCGTCGGGCAGCGCGTTCATGTCCTTGATGCCGCCCAGGCTCTTCTCGAGCTTGTCGAGCTCGCGCTGCAGCGACAGCGCTTCGCGCTTGACATGCGCTCGAACGTGCCGTCCTGCTTCATCGCTCGAGGTCCTTCAGGCGCTTGATCGACTGCCTTGACCGTCTTGAAGTTGGTCAGCATGCCGCCGAGCCAGCGGTGGTCGACGTACGGCATGCCGGCGCGCTGCGCTTCCTCGGCGACGATGTCGCGCGCCTGGCGCTTGGTGCCGACGAACAGGATCGTGCCGCGGTTGCTCGCGAGCTGACGCACGTACTTCATCGCGTCGTTGTACATCTGCCAGCGTCTTTTCGAGGTTGACGATGTGGATCTTGTTGCGCTGGCCGAAGATGTACTCGGCCATCTTCGGGTTCCAGTACCGCGTCTGGTGGCCGAAATGGACGCCGGCCTCCAGCATTTGACGCATCGTTACGGACATGCTGCACTCCTTATCAGGGTTTGAGCCTCCACCGGCGGATTGCGTTCCGGTCGCCATGACAGGCGGCCGGACACCCTGAAACGCCGGTGTGCGAATTGGACGCATACGCCCGCGATACGCGGGCTGCAGGTCCCGGTTGTCCCGGTCCGGCAGTCGCCGCACTTGCGGAACGGCTCGTGCCGGCGCCATCTTCCGGGACGATTCGCCGCGCGCCTGACGTTGCGACTGACGTAAACGAACGAGCGCGGTAACTCGTTATTCTAGCACGCGATGTCTCCGCGCGGCCAGCCGCGCGGTGCCGCGTTTCCACATCCTTCGATCGCATCCGATCCCGTGTCCGACCCCGTTCGCCGCCGTCCGCCCATCGGCGCCGGTCGTCTGCGCGCATCTCGGATGGGCAATGCTCGAAGCTAAGCGGCGACGACGCACTCGCGTTCCTGCATGGCCAGCTGTCGAGCGACGTCGCAGGCGCTCGCCGCCGGCCAGGGCCAGTACTGGAGCTACAACTCGCCCAAGGGCCGCATGCTCGCCAACGGCGTGCTCTGGCGCCCCGCGTCGGGCGCGCCGGGCCGCGTCATGATGCTGCTGGCCTCCGATCTCGCCGACTCGATCCGCCGCCGGCTCTCGATGTTCGTGCTGCGCGCGAAGGTCGTCGATCGGCGAAGCGCAGGGACCGCTACACGCTGCTCGGCCTTGCGGGCGCCGGCGGCGCCAGCGCCGCGCGCGACGCGCTCGGAGTGACCGTCGCGCCGCTGGCGGCAGTCGCGTTCAAGGGCGATGCAACGGCGCTCGCGCTGCCGGACGGCCGCATCGTCGTCGCCTGCCCGCCGCCGAGTGCGCCGATCATCCACGCGGCGCTCGCGCGCCACGCGAGCGACGGCCGACGCCGAGATGTGGCGCTGGTTCTCGATCGCCGCCGGCGTGCCCGATGATCACGGCCGCAACGTCGGACCTGTTCGTCCCGCAGGCTGCCAATTGGGACGTGCTCGGCGGCGTCAGTTTCCAGAAGGGCTGCTATCCGGGGCAGGAAATCGTCGCGCGCACGCAATATCTCGGGCGGCTGAAGGAGCGGCTGTTCGCGTTCCGCACCGAAGCGGAGGACGTCGCGCCGGCGGCGCAGCTTCTATTCGCCGGCCTTCGGCAGCGAGCCAGGCGTGCGGCACCGTCGTCAATGCCGCGCCGGACCCGTCCGGGGGAGGCAGCGCCTTGCTGGCGGTCGTCCAGCAGGCGGCGGTCGAGACCGATGACATCCGGCTCGGCGCACCCGATGGCCCGCTGCTGGTCCGCCAGTCGCTTCCCTATTCGGTTCCCGAAGCGTCCGCGCCCCGCGCGCCGCGGAGGTGTAGGCGGCGAGGCGCGCCGATGTGCCTTGCCGTCATCGCGCTCGATGTGCATCCCCGGTACGCGGTCGTCGTCGCAGCGAACCGCGACGAATTCCATGCGCGGCCGGCGGCGCGCGCGCATTGGTGGAACGACGGTGCAGGGTCGCCGCTGCTCGCCGGGCGCGACCTCCAGCAGGGTGGCACGTGGCTCGGCGTGAACAGATGCGGCCGCTGGGCGTTCGTGACCAACGTGCGCGAACCCGGCCGCCACGATCCGCGCGCGCCGTCGCGCGGAGCGCTCGTGCCCGCCGTGCTGCGCGATTCGCGCGCGTCGCATCGAAGGCCGTCGAATCGGTGGTCTTGCAGTCGGCCGCGTGCAACGGTTTCAATCTGGTCGCCGGCGAGCGCACGGATGCCGCGTTCGGCTCGAATCGCGCGCCACGCGTGCGGGCGCTCGCCGCCGGCATCCACGGCGTCTCGAATGCGCAACTCGACACGCCGTGGCCGAAGCTCGCGCGTGCGAAGGCGGGCGTTGCGGCGTGGGCGGCGGCGGGAGCGGACGACCTCGCTTCACTGTTCGACGTGCTCGCCGACCGCGCGCTGGCGCACGACGACGAATTGCCCGACACCGGGCTTGCGCGCGAACGCGAACGGCTGCTGTCGTCGCCGTTCATCGTGAGCCCGGACTACGGCACGCGCTGTTCGACGGTGCTCGCGTTGGCGCGTAGCGGCGAGGCGTATTTCGCCGAGCGCAGCTTCGACGCTGCCGGCTTCGTTACGGGCGACGTCGAGTACCGGTTTCGCACGGAAGAAGTACCCGCGCCGGTGGCTTGACCTGCAAGGGCGCGACCCTGCCGTGATCGCCAGCTTATCCGGACAAGCAGCGCGCGTTCATCACGCATCACGCTTTCCAGCTAAGGCAGCGCCCGTTGCATCACGCGATGCGCGATCCCCGCTTCGTCGAATTCGTCCCCGGTGACGATGAATCCGTGCCGCTCGTAGAATGGAATCGCCGCAACTTGTGCATTCACGATCGCACGCGCGTCCCCGCGCTTTCGAGCCCGCTCGATCAACCGAAGCATCAGCGACGTGCCCACGCCGCGGCCGCGCCATTGCCGCACGACAGCGACGCGTCCGATGTGGCCGTCGGGCAGCAATCGCGCGCATCCGATCGGCGAGCCGGCAGCATCCTCGGCCAGCGCATGGATCGATAGCGCGTCGGCCGCGTCCCATTCGAGCACTTCCGGCACGCCCTGCTCGACCACGAAGACATCGTAGCGGACGCGGCGCAGCGCCGTCGCGGCGTCGGACCAGTCGCAGATCCGGACGGCGAACCGTACATCGCCGTTCATGCACGGCGGCGCACGACCCCTCGCGTCGTCCCGGTTCATACGGAATACTCCGTCAGGCGCAGCATCGCGCGCCCGTCGCGTGCCTCGAATTCGCATCTGCCGCCCACGGGCAACGTCAGCTTGTCCGGCACGTGCCCGAACGGCAAGCCGGTGAACACCGGAACCGAGATGCGATCGCGCACGTGCGCAATCGCCGCCGGGAGGTCGTAGCCGGCGTCGTTGGCGTTGAGCTGGTACTCGGTGAAAGCGCCGAGCAACACGGCGCGCTGGCGCGACAGTATGCCGGCATGCAGCAGCTGGTAGAGCATTCGCTCGATGCGGTAAGGATGCTCGCCGACATCCTCGAGGAACAGGATGCCGCCCGCGACGTCGGGCAGGTACGCGCGTTCCCGCAAGGTGCGCGACCATCGCGAGGTTACCGCCCCACAGGACGCCGCGCACGGTGCCTGAGTCCGGGCCGTCGAGCGCGCATTCGACCTCCCACGCGTCGTTCTGCAGCACGCCGAAGCACTGGTCGAGCGTGAACGCGGACGGCGCTTCGGCGCCGAAGTCGTAGGCGGCCATCGGGCCTGCGAACGTCACCATGCCGGCGGTAGCGAGCGCGGCGAGCTGGAATGCAGTGAAATCGGAGTGACCCATCCAGCGTTTGCGCGCGCGCTTTCAGCGCTGCAAAATCGATGCGGTCGATGAGGCGCGAGAACCCGTAGCCGCCGCGCAGCATCAACGCGACGTCGACATCGGCATCGGCCGCGACGCGCTCGATGGCGGCGAGCCGCTCGTCGTCGGGTGCTGCGAACCGCTGCAAGCGTCCGCGAGCGGCGCGATCGCAGTCGACGCGATGCCCGAGGCCCGCAAGGCGTGCCATTGCGCGGTCGACCGCCTGCGGGTCGGTGGCGAAGCCCGCCGGTGCGACGATCGTGAAATGCAGACCGGGATGCGCCATGCGTCGTCTGCGCTAACGGCGAGACGCGAAGAACTGCGTCAACAGCGCGCCGCAGGCCTCGGCGGCGACGCCGCGCGTGACACGCGTGTGATGATTGAGCCGCGGTTCGCCGGTGACATCGATGACCGAGCCGCACGCGCCGGTCTTCGGGTCGCGCGCACCAAAGACGAGGCGCGCGAGCCGCGCATGCAGGATCGCGCCGGCACACATCGCACAGGGCTCGAGCGTCACGTACAGCGCGCAGCCGGGAAGGCGATAGTTGCCGAGCGTCGCGCCGGCTTCGCGCAGCGCAGCGATCTCGGCATGCGCGGTCGGGTCGTTGGCCGAGATCGGCGAGTTGCCGCCGCGCCCGACGATCGCGTCGGCGCACACGACGATCGCGCCGACCGGCACCTCGCCGCGCGTGGCCGCGCCCCGGGCGAGCGCGAGCGCTTCGGCCATCCATTCGTCATCGGTCACGCGCGTGCCCGCTGCGGGATACGGGTTCGACGAGGCAGGCCCTACTCCCACTCGATCGTCGCCGGCGGCTTGCTCGACATGTCGTAGACGACGCGATTGATGCCGCGCACCTCGTTGGTGATCCGGTTGCTGATCCGCGCGAGCAGCTCGTGCGGCAGCGGCGCCCAGTGCGCCGTCATGAAATCGGTCGTCTGCACCGCGCGCAGCGCGACCGCATGCTCGTACGTGCGGCCGTCGCCCATCACGCCGACCGAGCGGACCGGCAGGAACACCGCGAACGCCTGCGCGATCTTGTCGTACCACGATTGTCCGTCGGCGTCGCGCGCGGCGCGCAGCTCGTCGATGAAGATCGCGTCGGCGCTGCGCAGCAGGTCGGCCCACTCGCGCGTGCACTTCGCCGAGGATGCGCACGCCGAGACCCGGGCCGGGGAACGGATGGCGGAACACCATCTCGCGCGGCAGGCCGAGCTCGAGGCCGAGCTTGCGCACTTCGTCCTTGAAGAGCTCGCGCAGCGGCTCGAGCAGCTTCAGGTGCAGCGTCTCGGGCAGGCCGCCGACGTTGTGATGCGACTTGATCGTGTGCGCCTTCTTGTCTTTGCGCCGACGCCGATTCGATGACGTCCGGATAGATCGTGCCCTGCGCGAGCCATTTGACGCCGGTGAGCTTCGCCGCCTCGCGCTGGAAGACGTCGACGAACAGGCGGCCGATGATCTTGCGCTTCTGCTCGGGATCGTCGACGCCGGCGAGCGCCGCCGAGGAATTCGTCGCTCGCATCGACGTGGATGACACGCACGCCGAGATGCGTGCGCGAACGTGTCCATCACCTGCTCGGCCTCGTTCTGGCGCAGCAGGCCGTGATCGACGAACACGCACGTGAGCCGGTCGCCGATCGCGCGATGCATCAGCGCCGCCGCGACCGACGAATCGACGCCGCCCGACAGTCCGAGCAGCACCTCGTCGCTCGCCCGACCTGCCTGCGGATCGCCGCGACCGCCTCGTCGGCGTAGTCGTGCATGTTCCAGTCGTAGCCGCAGCCGCAGATGTCGTGCGCGAAGCGGGCGAGGATCGCCGCGCCCTGCTTCGTGTGCGTGACCTCCGGATGGAACTGCACGCCGTAGAAGCCGCCGCGATTCGTCGGCCATCGCCGCGATCGCGCACGCGCCGGACGAGCCGGCGAGCGCGAAGCCCGGCGGCAGCGCGGTCACCTTGTCGCCATGGCTCATCCACACGTCGAGCAGGCCGTGGCCTTCGGCGTTGCGCCGGTCCTCGATGTCGCGAAACAGCGCCGAATGTCCGCGCGCGCGCACCTCCGCGTAACCGAACTCGCGCATGCGCCGACGGCTCGACCGTGCCGCCCAGCTGCGCCGCCATCGTCTGCATGCCGTAGCAGATGCCGAGCACCGGAACGCCCAGCGTCCCAGACTGCGTCGGGCGCGCGCGGCGTGTCGCCTGTCGGTGACGCTCTCGGGCCCGCCCGACAGCACGATGCCGCGCGGCGCCGAACGCGCGCACGAACGCGTCGCCGACGTCGTACGGATGGATCTCGCAATAGACGTTCGTTTCGCGCAGGCGGCGCGCGATCAGCTGCGTGTACTGCGCGCCGAAATCGAGGATCAGGATCTTCGAATGCGACGGTGCGGCCATCGCTGAGCGGCGGCCAGTCGGCACTCGGCGAGCTACTCGACCCGGTAGTTCGGCGCTTCCTTGACGATCTGCACGTCGTGCACGTGCGACTCGCGCACGCCCGCCGACGTGATCTCGACGAACTCCGCGCGCGTCGACAGGTCGCGAATCGTCGGGCAGCCGCAGTAGCCCATCGCCGCGCGCAGGCCGCCCATCAACTGCTGGATGACGTTCGCGAGCGATCCCTTGTACGGCACGCGCCCTTCGATGCCTTCGGGCACGAGCTTCTCCGCAGCGCCCTCGCCTTCGGCGTCCTGGAAATAGCGGTCGGAGCTGCCGTGCTGCATCGCGCCGAGCGAGCCCATGCCGCGATAGCTCTTGTACGAGCGGCCCTGGTAGAGCTCGATGTCGCCGGGCGACTCCTCGGTGCCGGCGAAGAGGCTGCCGAGCATGACCGCCGAGGCGCCGGCGGCGATCGCCTTCGCGATGTCGCCGGAATAGCGGATGCCGCCGTCGGCGATCACCGGAACGTCCTGCGCGGCCACGCCGGCGAGCGCATCCTGGATCGCGCGAGATCTGCGGCACGCCGACGCCGGCGACGATGCGCGTCGTGCAGATCGACCCGGGCCCGATGCCGACCTTCACGCCGTCGGCGCCATGGTCGACGAGCGCCTTGGCACCCGCCGCGGTCGCGACGTTGCCGCCGATCACCTGCACCTGCGGATAGCGCTTCTTCACCCATTGCACGCGGTCGAGCACGCCCTGCGAATGGCCATGCGACGTATCGACGACGATGACATCGACGCCGGCCGCGACCAGCGCTTCGACGCGCTCCTCGGTGTCGTCGCCGGTGCCGACCGCGGCGCCGACGCGCAGGCGCCCGAGCTCGTCCTTGCAGGCGCTCGGATGCTCGGTGGACTTCAGGATGTCCTTGACGGTGATGAGCCCGCGCAGCTCGTGTCGCTCGTTGATCACGAGCACGCGCTCGAGCCGGTGGCGGTGCATCAGCGCCTTCGCCGTGCTCGAGATCGGTGCCTTCGGGCACGGTCACGAGCTGCTCGCCCTGGCGTCATGATGTCCGACACCGGCTGGTCGAGGTTCGTCTCGAAGCGCAGGTCGCGGTTGGTGACGATGCCGACGACGCGCTTGCCTTCGACGACCGGCAGTCCCGAGATCCGGTATTGCTGCGTCAGCGCGAGCACCTCCGCACCGACATCGACGGCGGGATCGTGATCGGGTCCTTGACGACGCCGCTTTCGAACCGCTTGACCTTCGCGACTTCCGCCGCCTGCCGCGCCGGCGGCATGTTCTTGTGCACGATGCCGAGCCCGCCTTCCTGCGCGATGCCGATCGCAAGGCGGGCTTCGGTGACGGTATCCATCGCCGCGGAGAGCAGCGGGATGTTGAGCGTGATCGAGCGGGTGAGGCGGGTCGTGAGGGAGACGTCGCGGGGAACGACGAGGGAGTGGGCGGGAACGAGCAGGACGTCGTCGAACGTCAGCGCCTTGCGGACGACACGCATCAAACTCTCCTATGCGCAAAAATCGATTATACCCGCGCGGACATGGGTCCCCGGCCGTGACCGTACCCGTTGCGCGACACCAAAGGTGCCCAATCAGCGATGAATCGCCCGGTCGATTGACGGCTGCTCGTCCGGCGGAGTAACTTGCCAACGTCATAATCGGACGCCAAGGCGTGACGATGCCCCGTTCCTCGCTGTTGCTCGCCGCCTGCCTGCTGGCGGCGACGTGTGCCGCGATCCGCTTCGGCGGCGCTGTACAAGTGGACCGACGCGCAGGGCCGCATCGTCTATTCGGACCAGCCGCCATCGGCCAACGTGAAGACCGAGCAATTGCGCGCACCGCCGCCGCCCGCCAATCCCAATGCGGCGAAGGAGCTCGCGCAGCGCGAAGCGGACTTTCGCAAGCGCCAGACCGAAGGCGCCGAAGCGGCGACGAAGGCGGACAAGGAGCGAACCGACACCGCGAAGCGCGCCGAAGGCTGCGCGCAGGCGAAAGGTCAGCTGAAGCAACTGGCCGAGAGCCAGCTCGCGATCTACCGCTACAATGAAAAGGGCGAGCGCGAGGTGATGGACGAGGACGCGCGCGGGCGGGAGCGCGCGAAGCTCAACGCGTGGATTCGCGACAACAAGTGTCCTGCGTAAGGCGCACCGCGGTCAACGCGTGATGCAAGGTTGCACGTGCCGCGCAAGCGCGCACGCATCCGGCCACGGCCGGACTTGCCGGCAGCGATGCGGCTCCCGGCCGGCGTTACTTCTTCTCGAGCGCCGCCTGGTTGATCTTGACGTCGGCGTCGGCCTTGAGGCTTGCGAGATACGCGGTCATCAGCTCGCGTCCGATCTCGCTTCCGACACGCGCAGAGGCTGCCTGCAGCTTCGCGGCATCCGGTGCGGGCGCATCGATCACCTTCTCCACCTTGTAGATCGAATAACCGCCGCGCTCGTTCGTCGCGCCTGAATACGCCGGCAGCTTGCGCGCGTCCGCCTCGAAGATCGCCTTCAGCGCGTCCGGCGCGAAACCCGGGCTGCGCCTGATTGCGCGTCAGCGTGACCGGCTTGCCGAACGACACGCCGGCTTCGCGCTCCTTGCCCTGCTCGAGCAGCGCGAGCTTCTCGCGTCCCGCCTTCTGCGCGAGCTCGCTCGCCGCCTTGTGCGCGAGCTGCTGGCGGATCTCGTCCTTCACTTCGGCGAACGGGCGCGGCGCGGCCGGCTTGTACTCGATGATGCGTCCGGCCATCAGCGCATTGGGCGCGACCTCGATCGCTTCGGTGTTGCGCTTGCTCTGCACCGATTCGGGCGAGAACAGCGCCTGCACGAACTTCGGGTTGCCGAGCGCCAGCGCCTGGACCTGCGGGCGCGTGACGAACGGCGTCGTCTTCACCTTGAGATCGAGCGCCTTCGCGGCACCGGCGCCAGCGAATCCGCCTGCTCGTAGACGAGGTTCTGGAACTGGTCGGCCGCCGCCGCGAACTTCTGCGCCGCCTTCTGCCGCTTCAGATCGGCTTCGATCTGGCCTTCACCTCGTCGAACGTCTGCACGTGCGACGGCGTGATGCCGGTCACCTTGATCACGTGATAGCCGAAATCGCGTCTGCACGGGCCCGACGATGTCGCCGACCTTCGCGGCGAACACGGCGTCCTCGAACGGCTTCACCATCGCGCCGCGCGCGAACGAACCGAGGTCGCCGCCCTGCGCCGCGGAGCCGGGGTCCTGCGAATTCGCCTTGGCGAGATCGGCGAACGCGTCCGGCTTGGCTCGCGCCTTTTCGAGCAGCGCCGTCGGCTTTCTTCTTCGCGGCCGCCTTGTCCGCATCGCTCGCGTCGGGCTTGACCGCGATCAGGATGTGCGACGCCTGGCGCTCCTCGTTCGTCGTGTACTGCTTGGCGTTCGCGTCGTACGCCTGCTTCACCTCCGCCGGATCGACCTTCACCTGCGCCGCAATCGCGTCCTGGTTGAGCAGCACGTACTCGATCTTCGCGGCTTCGGGCGTCTGGAACGCCGTCGGGTTCTTGTCGTAGAACGCCTTGACGTCGGCGTCGTCGACCTTGACCGATCTTCTCGAACGGCTCGGCGGCGATCGGCGCGACAGCGACCTCGCGCTTCTGCTCGAGCAGTGCGAGATAGCGCTGCACCGACGTCTGCGCGGCGATGCCGCCGTTCACGATCGGATCCTGCAGCGGCGAGAGCACCAGTTCGCCGCGCACGCGCTGCTCGAACATGAGCCGGCGACATGTTCTGCGCCGCAAGCACCTGTCGATACTTGTCCGCGCGAAAACTTGCCGTCTTCCTGGAACGGCGGCAACCCGGCGATGAACTGCTGCAAGCTGCGTGTCGCTCACGCGAAAGCGGTCGGCGCGGGCGCGGTTCTCGAGCAGCCGCTGGTTCACGAGCTGGTCGAGCAGCGCATAGCGCACCTCGGGGTTGTCGAACATCGCCGGATCGAAGTTCCCGCCGAGCGCCTGGCGCATCCGCTGCTGCTGCTCGCGCAGCACATCGTCGAATTCCGCCTGCGTGATCTTGTTGCCCGCGACGGTCGCCACCGTCTGCGTCGGCTGTCGCCCCGGCGAAAGTAATAGTCGACGCCGAAGAACGCGAACGGCAGCGTGATCAGCGCCAGAATGCCCTGCGCGACGTGCTTGTGCTTGTGGACGAGATCGAACATGGCGCGCTTGGTAAGCGAGGTTGTCGCGATCCCGGCGATCGCGAAAAAGGGCGAACTCGCGTTCGCCCCTCGACAGTGTTGGCGGAGTGGACGGGACTCGAACCCGCGACCCCCGGCGTGACAGGCCGGTATTCTAACCAACTGAACTACCACTCCCGATGCTGCGTTATTCGGTTCAGCCTCGCGCGGCATCGCCGGAATCGTGCGTCGCAGCTCGCGAATGCGCATGCTGGTGGGTGCTGACGGGATCGAACCGCCGACATTCGCCTTGTAAGGGCGACGCTCTACCAGCTGAGCTAAGCACCCTTCTTGCACGAGAGCGACCTGCAGTGCGCCGGACACGCGATGCGAGCGATCTTCGCGTAAATCGCGCGAACCGTGGCGAATCCCAAGGCCGCGCCACGCCGGCGAAGCACGCTAGTTTAGCGCATCCTTCAGCGCTTTTCCAGCGCGGAACTTGGGCACCTTGCCGCCCTTGATCTTGATCGCGTCGCCGGTGCGCGGATTGCGGCCCGCGCGCGGGCTGCGCTTGCCGACGTAGAACGAGCCGAAGCCGACGAGCGTCACGATGTCGCCCTTGCGCAGCGACGTCTTGATCGCGCCGACCGTCGCGTCGAGCGCGCGCCCGGCCGCCGCCTTCGAGATGTCGGCATGCTGGCGATCGCGTCGATCATTTCGGATTTGTTCACGGAGCATCCTTTCAGGAAGACATGCATGCGATGCCGCGACGACGACCGCGGAATCGGGTAAGCCGGAAGGCGCGTTTGCGATCGACGCGCAGAAGTATGGTGACTTTATAGCGCCCGCGTTTTCCGGGTGTCAAGACTTACGCGACATACGTGCATGCGCATCGTGCGCGAAATTCGTGCCGATCGATTGCGCGAAGCGCACGACTGGCCATTCCGCGCGACGATCGCGCACGATCAGCCGTCCCGCACGCAAAAAACGGCGGGCGTTACCGCGCCCGCCGTTCATGTCGCGTCGCGTTGCGAACGTCAGTGCTTGATCACCGCGCTCTTGTCGTCGGCTGCCGGCGTCGGCGGCACCGATGCTTCGGTCTTCTCGCGCGTCGTCGACGATCGGCGTCGGCTGGCGCTCGAGCGCGCGCTCCAGCACCTGCTCGATCCAGCGCACCGGATGGATGTCGAGACGATTCTTGATCTCGTCCGGAATCTCGACCAGGTCCTTCACGTTCTCTTCGGGAATCAGCACCGTCTTGATGCCGCCGCGGCCGGCTGCCAGCAGCTTCTCCTTCAGGCCGCCGATCGGCAGCACTTCGCCGCGCAGCGTGATCTCGCCGGTCATCGCGACGTCGCAGCGCACCGGAATGCCGGTCAGGATCGACACCATCGCCGTGGCGATCGCCGTGCCCGCCGACGGCCCGTCCTTCGGCGTCGCGCCTTCGGGCAGGTGGATGTGCAGGTCGGTCTTCGTGTAGAAGTCCGGCGCGATGCCGAGCTGCTTCGAGCGGTGGCGCACGACCGACAGCGCCGCCGCGATCGACTCGTTCATCACGTCGCCGAGCTTGCCGGTCGTCGTCGTCTTGCCTTTGCCCGGCAGCGCGACCGCCTCGATCGTCAGCAGGTCGCCGCCGACCTCGGTCCACGCGAGTCCGGTGACCTGGCCGACCTGGTTCTTCCTCTCGGCGATGCCGTAGCGTGAAGCGGCGCACGCCGAGGTACTTGTCGAGGTTCTTCGAGTTGACGTCGACCGGACCGCGCGCCTTGCGCGCCTTGCCTTCGCTTTGCTTCAGCAGCAGCCCCTTGACGACCTTGCGGCAGATCTTGCTGATGTCGCGCTCGAGGCTGCGCACGCCGGCTTCGCGCGTGTAGTAGCGGACGATGTCGCGCAGCGCGCTTTCGGCGACGTGCAGCTCCTCGGGCTTCAGGCCGTTGTTCTTGATCTGCTTCGGCAGCAGGTATTGCTTGGCGATCGCGATCTTCTCGTCCTCGGTGTAGCCGGACAGGCGGATCACTTCCATCCGGTCGAGCAGCGGCGCCGGGATGTTCATCGTGTTCGCCGTCGCGACGAACATCACGTCGGACAGGTCGTATTCGACCTCGACGTAGTGGTCGACGAACGTGTTGTTCTGCTCGGGATCGAGCACCTCGAGCAGCGCCGACGACGGATCGCCGCGGAAGTCCTGCCCCATCTTGTCGACTTCGTCGAGCAGGAACAGCGGATTGCGCACGGCGACCTTCGTCATGTTCTGCAGGATCTTGCCGGGCATCGAGCCGATGTACGTGCGGCGATGGCCGCGGATCTCGGCTTCGTCGCGCACGCCGCCGAGGCTCATCCGCACGAACTTGCGGCCCGTCGCCCTGGCGACCGACTGGCCGAGCGAGGTCTTGCCGACGCCGGGCGGCCCGACGAGGCACAGGATCGGCGCCTTCAGCCGGTCGACGCGCTGCTGCACCGCGAGGTACTCGACGATGCGCTCCTTGACCTTCTCGAGGCCGTAGTGGTCGGCGTCGAGCACCTTGACCGCGTGCGCGAGGTCCTTGCTGATCTTGCTCTTCTTGCGCCACGGCAGGCCGAGCAGCGTGTCGATGTAGTTGCGCACGACGGTCGCTTCGGCCGACATCGGCGACATCATCCGCAGCTTCTTCAGCTCGGCCATCGCCTTGGCCTCGGCCTCGCGCGACATCTTCGCGGCCTTGATCTTCTTTTCCATCTCCTCGAGGTCGGCGTTCTCGTCGCCCTCGCCGAGCTCCTTCTGGATCGCCTTGACCTGCTCGTTCAGGTAGTACTCGCGCTGGCTCTTCTCCATCTGGCGCTTCACGCGGCCGCGGATGCGCTTCTCGACCTGCAGGATGTCGACCTCGCCTTCGAGCACGCCGAGCAGGTGCTCGAGGCGCTTGCCGACGTCGCTCATCTCGAGGATCTGCTGCTTCTGCTCGAGCTTGAGCGGCAGGTGCGCGGCGATCGCGTCCGCGAGGCGGCCGCCGTCGTCGATGCCCGACATCGACGTCAGGATCTCGGGCGGAATCTTCTTGTTGAGCTTGACGTACTGGTCGAACTGCGTGAGCAGCGCGCGGCGCATCGCCTCGACTTCGTGCGCCGTGCCCGGCTCGCCCGGCGATCGGCTGCGCCTGCGCGGCCAGGTACTCGCCATGCTCCTCGATGCTGCTGGATCTGCGCGCGCTGCGTGCCTTCGACCAGCACCTTCACCGTGCCGTCGGGCAGCTTCAGCATCTGCAGCACCGTCGCGACGCTGCCGATGTCGTAGAGGTCCTCGGCCGTCGGGATCGTCCTTCGCGGCCTGCTTCTGCGCGACGAGCAGGATGTGCTTGCCGGCGTCCATCGCCACGTCGAGCGCCTTGATCGATTTCGGGCGCCCGACGAACAGCGGGATCACCATGTGCGGGAACACGACGACGTCGCGCAGCGGCAGCAGCGGCAGCGTCGTGACGTCGGTCGGGAGGGAAGTGTCGTTGGGCATGCGTGCCTCGGGTAGGAGTGTCATCGGTCAAAATGGGGCCAGCCGACCGGTCGCTGTCAAGCAAACAGGGTACCGCGGCAGGGAAAACCTGCTGCGCGCAAGGGTGTTACAAAGCGCCGTGCAGGATCGGCGTGCCGCGAGCGGCGTCGAGCTTAGGCACCCGGTCCGCCGGCAGATCCGCCGCCCTGCACGATCGCGGATCCGGCGGCAGCGCCGGGACGCCAGCCGTGACGCCAGTCAACGACTTGGCTGCGCGCGGCGGCGACCTTGGGCGGGTCCGCGAACATCAGCAGCGGCTTGCCGTCGTTGGTGATCGTCGATTCGTCGACGACGACCCGCGCGAGGTTCGACATCGACGGCAGGTCGTACATGACGTCGAGCAGCACCTGCTCGAGGATCGAGCGCAGGCCGCGGGCGCCGGTCTTGCGCGCCAGCGCCTTGCGGGCGATCGCGCGCAGCGCGAGCTCGCGGATCTCGAGCTCGACGCCTTCCATCCGGAACATCTTCTGGTACTGCTTGATCAGCGCGTTCTTCGGCTCGACCAGGATCTGGATCAGCGCCGCCTCGTCGAGCTCGTCGAGCGTCGCGACGACCGGCAGCCGGCCGACGAATTCGGGAATCAGGCCGAACTTGATCAGGTCCTCGGGCTCGGTGCTCGCGCAGCAGGATCGTCATGCTGCGCCGGTCGTCCGGCGACGCGACTTCCGCGCCGAAGCCGATGCCGGTCTTCGCCGTGCGCTGGCGGATGATCTTCTCGAGGCCGTCGAACGCGCCGCCGCAGACGAACAGGATGTTGGTCGTGTCGACCTGGACGAACTCCTGGTTCGGATGCTTGCGGCCGCCCTGCGGCGGAACGCTCGCGATCGTGCCTTCGATCAGCTTGAGCAGCGCCTGCTGCACGCCCTCGCCGGACACGTCGCGCGTGATCGACGGGTTGTCGCTCTTGCGCGAGATCTTGTCGATCTCGTCGATGTAGACGATGCCGCGCTGCGCCTTCTCGATGTCGTAGTCGCACTTCTGCAGCAGCTTCTGGATGATGTTCTCGACGTCCTCGCCGACGTAGCCCGCTTCGGTCAGCGTCGTCGCGTCGGCGATGACGAACGGCACGTCGAGCAGCCGCGCGAGCGTCTGCGCGAGCAGCGTCTTGCCCGAGCCGGTCGGGCCGATCAGCAGGATGTTCGACTTCGCGAGCTCGACCTCGTCGTCCTTGGCGCCGGACTCGAGCCGCTTGTAGTGGTTGTACACGGCGACCGACAGGATCTTCTTCGCCGGCTCCTGGCCGATCACGTACTGGTCGAGGATCTGCCGGATCTCGTGCGGCGTGGGCAGCTTGCTGCGATCGGCGCGCGCCGTCTCGCTGCCGGTGCCTTCCTCGCGGATGATGTCGTTGCAAAGCTCGATGCATTCGTCGCAAATGAACACCGACGGGCCCGCGATGAGCTTGCGGACCTCGTGCTGGCTCTTGCCGCAGAACGAGCAATAAAGAAGCTTGTCGCCGACGAAGATTTGTCGGCCATTAGAAGCGCCTGCCCACCTGTGCTTTCGATCGACTTTACTCGGGTAACAGCCGCTTTTGCAAGACTTTGTCGACGATTCCGTACTCGCGCGCCTGCTCGGCGGTGAGGAAATTGTCGCGGTCGGTGGTCCCGCGCGATCTGCTCGACCGGCTTGCCGGTGTGCTTCGCCATCAGCACGTTGAGCCGCTCGCGCAGGCTCAGGATGTACTTGGCATGGATTTCGACGTCCGACGCCTGGCCCTGGAAGCCGCCGAGCGGCTGGTGGATCATCACGTCCGAATTGGGCAGCGCGAAGCGCTTGCCCTTCGCGCCCGCGGCGAGCAGGAACGCGCCCATCGACGCCGCCATGCCGACGCACAGCGTCGACACATCCGGCTTGATGAACTGCATCGTGTCGTAGACCGCCATACCCGGCCGCGATCGAGCCGCCCGGCGAGTTGATGTAGAAATGGATGTCCTTGTCCGGATTCTCGGATTCCAGGAACAGCATCTGCGCGACGACCAGGTTGGCGGTCGCCTCGTTGACCGGGCCCGACCAGGAACACGACGCGTTCCTTCAGCAGGCGCGAGTAGATGTCGTACGCGCGCTCGCCGCGTCCGCTCTGCTCGATCACCATCGGGATCAGGCCCAGGCCTCTCGGTTCTTCCATGTGATCGTCGATCCTCGGATTTGATGTGAATAGCCGCGCGCGAGCATTGGTTCCGTCGACCGCGCCGCTCATGTCGTCTGCAACATGGGACTTCGACCATCGATCGTCAAGCGCCTTCCGGCAAACGGGACCGACGGCGCATCGACTGGCGACGCGCTGCGCCGTACGCTTGCTTCGACCGACCGGCATCGACGCCGATGCGCGTCGGATCTCACGCGCCGGCGCGCTGGCCCATCAGCTGCTTCGAACGTCGCCGGCTCGTCGGTCACCTTCGCGCGCGCGAGGATCCAGTCGACGACGTTCTGCTCGAGCACCAGCGCTTCGAAATCGCGCAGCCGCTCGGGCTTTTCGTAGTGCCAGCGCACGACGGCGTCCGGCTGCTCGTAGGTCTGCGCCGTCTCCGCCACCAGCGCCTTGACCTGCTCCGGCTTCGCCTGCAGGTCTTCGGTGCGCACGAGCTCCGCGATGATGAGTCCGAGCGCGACGCGCTCCTCCGCCTGCGGCCGGAACACGTCGAGCGAGAGCTCGAGGTCTTCCGGCTTGACGTTCTGCTGCTCGCGCAGGTTCGCGATCGCGCGCTGGCGCAAGCGCTGCGCTTCGCTCTCGACCAGCGACTTCGGCACCGCGAACGTTGCGCGCTGCGCGCAAGCCCGTGAGCGCCTGGTGCCTTGACCGTCGCCTCGACCTTGCGCTTCAGCTCGAGCCTGAGGTTCGCCTCGACTTCGCTTGCGCAGGTCGTCGACGCTGCCGCTCGCGATGCCGAACGCCGTGCGCGAAATCGCCGTCGAGCGCCGGCACGTCGGGCGCGCTCGACCTCTTTCGCCGTCAGCGCGAACTGCGCTTCCTTGCCGGCGACTTCCTTGCCGTGGTAGTCGGCCGGGAACGTGAGCGGGAACGACTTCGTCTCGCCGGCCTGCATGCCGGCGACCGCCGCCTCGAACTCCGGCAGCATCCGCGCCTTCGCCGAGCACGATCGGGAAATCCTGCGCCTGCCCGCCCGGGAACTCGACGCCGTCGATCGTGCCGGTGAAGTCGACGCGCACGCGATCGCCTGCCTGCGCGCCGCGCGATCGACCGGCGCGATACGTCGTGCGCTGCCGGCGCAGCACGTCGAGCGTGCGGTCGACGTCCTGCGGCGTCACTTCGACCATGCGGCCGCTCGATCGCGATCTCGCCGACGTCGCCGATTTGAACGTCCGGATAAACCTCGAACACCGCCGAGAACTCGAGCGCGTCGGCGGCCGGCTGCTCGCCGCCGCTGCGGCTCGATGCGCGGCGTGCCGGCGACGCGCAGGTTCTGCGCGCGCATCGCGTCGTTGAAGGTCGACTGCACCGCGCTCGGTGATGACGTCCGAGCGCACCTGCGGGCCGTACTGCTGCGCGAGCATCTCGCAGCGGCACCTTGCCGGGCCGGAACCCGGCGACCTTGACGGTCTTCGCGAGCCGCGTCAGCCGCTTCTGCACTTCGCCTTCGATCTCGGCGACCGGCACGGCGACGTTCAGCCGGCGCTCGAGCTGCGCCGAGCGTTTCGAGTGTGGTTTGCATGCGAGACGGAATCCTTGCGAGGTCCAGGTAATGCCGCGCGTTCCATCGCGGCGCTGAAGATGGTGCGAAAGGGGGGACTCGAACCCCCACGGGCTGCCCCGCCAGCTCCTAAGGCTGGTGCGTCTACCAATTCCGCCACTTTCGCGAATGCGGCGCGGCGCGTTGGCGGCGATCCGGCGCAGGTTCGGCGGCGTCGCGTGACGCTCGCGTGCGCGGGGCATCGCGCCGGATCGATACCGGCCGGGTCCCCGTGCCGAATCGGCTAGTATATCCGACCGCGGTTACGCTCGCCAGATTCGCACGTCGCGCTGCAAGCGTACGACGCGCGCAGCGCCGCAGCGCATTGCTACCTCGCGAGCGCGAATCCCTTGTCCGTCGGTCACTACGAGAATTTTCCGGTCGCCTCCGCGCTTGCTGCCCGCGCGATATCGCAGCGCGGTCGTCGCGATCTACCGCTTCGCGCGCGCCGCCGACGACATCGCCGACGAGGGCGACGCCACGCCCGCCGAGCGGCACGCCGCGCTCGGCGCGTTTCGCGCGCGCGCTCGACGCGATCGAGCGCGGCGAAACGCCGCCGGACGCGCCGTTCCCCGCGCTCGCCGCCGCGATCCGCGCGCACGCGCTGCCGCTCGCGCCGTTTCGCGACCTGCTGTCCGCGTTCGCGCAGGACGTCGACGTCGCGCGCTATCCGACGTTCGCCGACGCTCGTCGACTATTGCCGCCGCTCGGCGAATCCGGTCGGGCGCCTGCTGCTCGCGCTGTACGAGACCGACGACGCGCAAAGCCGCGTCGAAAGCGACGCGATCTGCACGGCGCTGCAACTCGCCAATTTCTGGCAGGACGTCGCGGTCGACTGGCGCAAGGGACGCGTCTACCTGCCGCTCGAGGACCTCGACGCGATTCGGCGTCGGCCTGACGCATATCGCCGACGGCGCGTGCGACGCGCGCTGGCGCGGCTGATGGCGTTCGAAACGTCGCGCACGCGCGCGCTGTTCGACGCGGGCCGTCCGCTGACGCGGCGGCTTGCCCTCCGCGCCGGCCTCGAGCTTCGGGCGGTCATCGCGGGCGGGCCGCGCATTCTCGAGCGCATCGACGCCGTGGGCGGCGACGTCTTCACGCGGCGCCCGGCGCTCACGCCGGCGCGACTGGGTGCGTGCTCGCGTGCCGGATGCTGATGCCCCGTCGCGCCGCCCGCGCATCCTGCATGACGCCCGACGAGTACTGCGCAGACAAGGCCGCGCAAAGCGGCTCGAGCTTCTACTACAGCTTTCGCCTGCTCGACCGCCGAACGGCGCGCGCGCGATCACGGCGCTCTACGCGTTCTGCCGCGAAGTCGACGACGTCGTCGACGAGGTGTCCGATCCCGGACGTCGCGCGCGTGAAGCTCGCATGGTGGCGAACCGAGATCGACAGCGGTCTACGCGGGCACGCCGCAGCATCCGGTCGCGCTGGCGCTCGTGCCCGTCGTCCGCCGCTACGCGCTGCCGCAGGCGCACCTGCAGACGGTGATCGACGGCATGCAGATGGATCTCGACCAGGTGCGCTACCTGGACTTCGCCGAGCTCGAACGCTACTGCCACCGCGTCGCCGGCGTCGTCGGCCTGATGTCCGCGGAGATCTTCGGCTACGAGGATCCGCGCGACGCGCGACTACGCGCGCGACCTCGGCATCGCGTTCCAGCTGACGAACATCATTCGCGACGTCGGCGAGGACGCGCGCCGCGGCCGCATCTACCTGCCGCAGGAGGACCTCGCGCGCTTCGGCGTCACGTCGTCGGACGTGCTGCGCGGCCACGGCTCGGCGGGCGTTCGTCGAGCTGATGGCGTTCGAGGTCGACCGCGCGCGCGCCGTGGTACGACCGTGCGCTCGCGAAGCTGCCGGCACGCGATCGCCGGGCGCAGCGCGCGGGGCTCGCCATGGCGGCGATCTACCGGACGCTGCTCGACGAGATCGCGCGCGACGGGTATCCGCGTGCTCGATCGCCGGATCGCGCTGACGCCGCTGCGCAAGCTGTGGATCGCGACACGGGCGGCCTGGCGCGCGTGATCGCGGTCATCGGCGGCGGCTGGGCGGGATGCGCCGCTGCCGTCGAGCTCGCGCGCCGCGGGTACCGCGTCGAGCTGCACGAAGCCGCGCCCGCGCTCGGCGGCCGCGCGCGCGCGGTGAATCGGGACGGATTGCCGCTCGACAACGGCGAGCATCTGCTGCTCGGCGCCTATGCCGATACGCTCGCATTGTCGGCGATCGTTCACGACAACGCATCGCCCTGGACCCGGTCGCCGCTGTGCGATCCGGCCGTTCGCGGCCGACCAGGCCAACGCGCTGTCGCTTCGCGCACGCAACCTGCCCGCTCCGTTCGGACTGCTCGCCGGCGTGCTGGGCGCCGCCGGGCTGTCGTGGCGCGAGCGGGTCGCGACGATCCGCTGGTTCGCGCGTCAGCGGCACGCCGGCTTTCGAACGGATGACGAGCGCGACGGTTGCGGAGTTGCTGCGGGATTTGCCGCCGCGCGTGCGGGACGACCTCTGGACGCCGCTGTGCCTCGCTGCGCTGAACACGCCGCCGCCGCGCGCATCCGCGCAGGTGTTCCTGAACGTGCTCCGCGAATCGTTGGGCGCCGCGACAGGCGCGACGGAGATGCTGGTTCCGAACAACGGGCTCGCCGCGGCGATTCCCGAGCGTGCGGCGCAATGGCTGGTCGCGCGCGGACATTCCGTCCGAACGTCGTCGCGGACGCGGATCGCGGACATCGACGACGGCGTACGCGTCACCGGTTCGAGCGGCATGTCTCGCGCGGACGCGGCGATCGTCGCGGTGGGACCGCATCAGCTCGCCGCCGCGTTCGAACCGGCCTTGCGCGTGCGCGACGGCCGCATCGCGGCCGCGGTGCGCGACGTGCAGCAATTCGCGTGGGAACCGATCACGACCGTCTATCTCGGTTACGGCGCGGGCGTTGCGGTGCCGGCCGGACTCGTACGGCTCGACGACAACCCCGGCCAATGGTTGTTCGATCGCGCGCGACATCCTCGCGCGCGCGCCGACTTCGTCGACGACTGCCGACCTGCGCGCCCTGCTATCCGTCGTGATCAGCGCGCACGGACCACACGAATCGCTGCAGCATCCCGAGCTGGTGGCGGCGATCGATGCGCAATTGCGTCGGTCGAATCGGCGCATGCCGCCGCTCGGCTGGTCGCAGGTCATCGAGGAGAAGCGCGCCACGTATGCCTGCGTGCCTGCGCTCGCGCGACCCGCGTGCGGCCCGCTGTCCGGGCAGGTCTATCTGGCCGGCGATTACACCTACGCGGCGTTTCCCGCGACGCTGGAAGCCGCCGTACGCAGCGGCTTCACCGCGGCTCGCGCATTGATGCGCGACGTCCCGGCATGAACGGCGCGCCGCTACGCAAGCTCCCGCGACCTGGACGGCGTGCCGCGACTTCGCAACAGGCGCTGCTGCTCGCGGTTCCATTCGCGCTCCTTGATCGACGCGCGCTTGTCGTGCTGCTTCTTGCCCTTCGCGAGGCCGATGGCCAGCTTGACGCGGCCCTTGCTGTAATGCAGGTCGAGCGGTATCAGCGTATAGCCCGCGCGCTCGACCTTGCCGATCAGCCGGTTGATTTCCTCGCGGTGCAACAGGAGCCGCCGTGTCCGCGTCGGATCGGGACTCACGTGCGTCGACGCCGTCGTGAGCGGCGAGATGTGCGCGCCGATCAGCATCAGGTCGCCGTTCTTCACGACGACGTAGGCTTCCTTCAGATTCGCGCGGCCGCCGCGGATCGCTTTCACTTCCCATCCTTCGAGCGCGATTCCGCCTTCGAATCGTTCCTCGATAAAATAGTCGTGCGAGGCCTTGCGGTTTTCGACAATGCTCACGGAGCGCCTGATGATCGATGCATTCGTTCGTGCACGCATTCTACGCGCGGGCACCGACGCCGGTCGCGCGGTTCGCCGCTCGTCCTGATGGCCTCGACATGCGCTGCGTGAAGAAGAGCGTGCTTGTCCCCTATGCGGCCGCGCAGATGTTCGAGCTCGTCGATCGCGTGGAGCTGTATCCTCGGTTCCTGCCGTGGTGCGGCGGCGCGCAGGTCCTCGAGCAGGCCGAGAACCGGAAGACGGCGCGCATCGACATCGACTATCACGGCGTGCGCGCGCATTTCACGACCGACAACGTGAACCGTCCGCCCGAATCGATCGTCATCACGCTGAAGGATGGACCGTTCCGCCACTTGCATGGCGAATGGCGCTTTCGGGCGCTGGGCGAGCACGGCTGCAAGGTCGAGTTCGACCTCGCCTACGAATTCGCGACGCCGCTGCTCGACAAGGTGATCGGGCCGGTGTTCAACCACATCGCCGGCACGTTCATCGATGCATTCGTCAAGCGTGCCGAAACGGTGCACGCCGTCAGCCACTGAGCGTCGGGTCGGATGCGTGTACACGTCGCCTACGTTGCGCCGGACACCGAGCTTTACGTGGCGCTCGACCTCGCGGAGGGTGCGACTGTCGATGACGCCGTTCGCGCATCGCGCATCACCGAACGTATCGGCGTAACGCCCGCCGCAGGGGCCTGCGCGATTTTCGGGCGACGCGTCGCGGGTGATACGCCGCTTTGCGAGGGGGACCGCGTCGAAATTACACGCCCGCTCGCATGCGACCCGAAGCTCGCGCGGCGTAACCGGGCTGCTCGCAGCGCCGGAGACGCAGCCGCCAATCCCGCGAAGCCGCCGGGCAACCGGCGCTGACCAGGCACGCCGGCCGATCCGGACGCTGCAAGGTCGCCCGAATCGCGATTGCAAGGGCCGCGCGCGCACCTGCAATGGCACTGGCTGCCCGTCAGTTCTTCGCCCCGGCGCGGCGCAGCTCCTTTTCGAGATCCGTCTCGTTGCCGCGCTGCGCCCACGCCAGGGCCGTAGCGCCGTCCTGATTGCGGTGATTGACGTTCGCGCCGCGCGCGATCAGCAGGCGCGCGGTTTCCGGATGATGCTCGTGAACGGCCATCATCAGCGCCGTCGTCCCGTTCGGGGCGACCGCATCGATGTCGGCGCCGCGCGCCAGCAGGAACGTGATGATGTCGTCGTGTCCGCCCGTCGCCGCGTAGATCAGCGGGGTCCAGCCGCGCTGGTTTATCGCCGCGCCCCCGGCGGCCAGCGCGCGGACCGTGTCGATGTGGCCGGCGAGCGAAGCGAGCATCAGCGGCGTATCCCCGAAGCGATTCGGCTTGTTCGGATTGGCCTTTGCAGCGATGAGCACCGCGACCGTGCGCGCACTGCCGTTACGCGCAGCGATGCAAAGCAGCGTCCCCCCGTTCGCGTCGACGGAGTTCGGATCCATGCCGCGCGCGAGCAACGTCTTCACGTCGTCGGCGCGATCATTCGCAACGGCGATGAAGAGGTCGTCGAGCAGCCGCGCCTGTCCGAGCGCGGTGAACGACAGGGCAAGCAGCAGCGCGCCGGCGAGCGGGAGGCGAAGCATTCGTTCAATGCGCATTGCGATCGATTCCGAAGAGCCGAAAGAAATTGTCCGAGCTGGCCGCAGCGATCGTTTCGACCGGCACCTCGCGCAGGCGTGCGATCTCCTCGGCAACGTGCCGCACCCAGGCGGGCTGATTGCGTTTGCCACGGTACGGGACCGGCGCGAGATAGGGACTGTCGGTCTCGATCAGCATCCGGTCGAGCGGCACGCGGCGCGCGACGTCCTTCAGTTCGACGGCGTTCTTGAACGTGACGATGCCGGAGAACGAGATGTGGAAGCCAAGATCGAGCGCGCGCTGCGCGACCTCCCACGTCTCCGTGAAGCAATGCATGACGCCGCCCGCCTCGTTCGCGCGTTCCTCGCGCATGATCGCGAGCGTGTCGTCGGCCGCCGCCCGCGTGTGGATCACGAGTGGCTTGCCGGCCGTGCGCGCTGCGCTGATGTGCGTGCGAAAGCGGTCGCGCTGCCAGCCGAGATCGCCGGTGAGCCGGTAATAGTCGAGCCCCGTTTCGCCGATCGCGACGACCTTCTCGTCCCGCGAGCGAGCGACGAGCGTGTCTACGGTCGGCTCTTCGATGTCGGCGTAATCGGGATGCACGCCGACGCTCGCGTACAGGTTGGCATGCGCGCGCGCAATCGCGTGCACCGCGGGCCATCCCTGCATTTCGACGGCGATGCAGAGCGCATGCGTGACGCGCGTTGTCGCGCATTGCGTCGAGCACCTGCGGCAGTTCGTCCCGCAGCTCGGGAAAATCGAGATGGCAATGCGAGTCGACGAACACAGCGTTACATCGTGTGCGTCGAGCGCGTCGACCCCAGATGCTCGCCCAGGATCCGCTCGATCGTTGCCTTCGCCGCGGCGCCGGTTTCGTCGAGCGTGAACTGCACGCCGATGCCCTGCGTGCGGTTGCCCTGCCCGCCGTCCGGCGTAATCCATACCACCTTGCCCTGGACGGCGATCCGGTTCGGGTCGTCCATCAGCGACAGCAGCATGAAGACTTCCTCGCCAAGCGCGTAAGGGCGCGACGTCGGAATGAAGATGCCGCCGCCCTTGAGGAACGGCATGTAGGCGGCATAGAGCGCCGCTTTCTCGCGAATGTTGAGCGACAGTACGCCGGGGCGGGCGACTGTGCCGGTTGCTGCAGGTAGTTTTTCCGCCATCGTCTTATCCAAACAGGGCCCGGTAATCGATCAGGAGCGCCTCGGCGACGAGACGCGGTTGCAGCGGGTGCGCGAGGAGCGCGCGTTGCTGCAGCAGGCTGCGATGATAACGAAAGAGCGGTACCGCCGCCACCGATCGGGCCAGCGCCGAGAGCTGCGCACTGAAATCCGGGTTCTGGACGGGTGTACCGCCGGCGTGGACACGCGCCAGGTCGGCGCACCAGGCGAGCAAGCCAGTCGATCGCCGCGGCGAGGCGATCCTTGCGCGCGTCGCGCGGCCCGACGTCGACGCGCGCTCCCAATGCCGTGACGGACAGCGATTGCGGCACGGACAGCGCGGTCATCCACGCGGTGCGCTCGCCTTGATAGCCGGCATCGGCGAGCGCGTGTGCGGCCAGTGGCGCGTAGCTTGCCTGCGCGAGCAGGCGGTCCGCCTGCGGCAGGCCCTGCTCGGCGAGCCATGCGCGCCCTTCGGCGGGGGTGGGCCGCGGCGCGGCGATTCGCTGGCAACGGCTTACGATCGTCGCCGGCAAGCGGCCCGCCTGATGGGATACCAGGATGAAGAACGTGTTGGCAGGCGGCTCTTCGAGCGTCTTCAGCAGTGCATTCGCCGCTGCCGCGTTCATTCGTTCGGCCGGGGCGATCAACGCGACCTTGGCGCCGCCGCGGTGGCTCGTCAGTTCCGCCCAGCGCGTCAGCGCACGAATGCGATCGACGGCGATCCACTCGACCGGTTTCGCCTCGCCATCCTCGACGTCGACCGGTTCGACGATGCGCAGGTCCGGATGCTGTCCGGCGGCGGCATACCGGCAGCTCGCGCAGGCGCCGCAAGGCGTGCCGCCCTCGATCGGTGATTCGCAGAGGAGCGCCGCGCGCAAGCCAATGCGCAAGCGATGCGCTTGCCGATCCCGACCGGGCCCGTCAAAAGCAGCGCATGGGGCCAGCGCTCGCGCCGTGCCAGCAGTTCCGCTGCTGTCCGCCTCTGCCAGGGCAACGGAGCGAGCGGTGCCGCGTCCTGCGGCATCGGGTCGGACCCGTCGTCGTCCGGGTCGCGGCTCATGGGTGTACCCCCACGCTCATAGCGCGTCGACGATTCGTTGCAGGTCGGCGCGCACGTCGGTGAGCGGGCGTGTCGCGTCGATGATGCGAAACCGTCGCGGATCCGCGGCCGCGCGGTCGAGGTACGCGTTGCGCACGCGTTCGAAGAATGCGAGCGCCTCGCGCTCGAACTTGTCGAGCTCGCGTCCGCGTGCGCCCATCCGGTCGAGCCGCTCGCGCGACACGGTCGCCCGGAACATCGAAGAGCAGCGTGAGGTCGGGATGGCAGTCGGGTGGAGCAACCGCTCGAGCGTGCCGATCAGCTCCAGCGACACGCCGTGGCCGCCGCCCTGGTAGGCGTAGGTTGCATCGGTGTACCGATCGCACAGCACGCAGTCGCCGCGCGCGAGCGCCGGCTCGATTACCTGCACGACATGCTCGCGCCGCGCCGCGAACATCAGCAGCGCTTCGCTTTCGTGCGCCATCGATTGGCGCAGCAGCAGCTCGCGCAGCGCCTCGCCAAGCGACGTGCCTCCGGGTTCGCGCGTGGCGACGACGCGCAGGCCTCGCGCCGTCAGCGCCTCGACAAGCCAGGCGCCATGCGTGCTCTTGCCCGCGCCGTCGATGCCTTCGAGCGTGATGAAACGGCCGCGGGTCGCCTGGACGGTCACGTAAGGATGGTTTTTGGAAGGCCGCGGAGCGCGATGCGCGCGCGCTTCGGCGCGTCGTCGCGTGAATTCCGGCAGGTCACTGGCGCCCGCTCTTCTGATATTTTGACACGGCCCGATTATGTTCGATCAGGTTCGCGGAGAATTCCGATGTGCCGTCGCCGCGCGATACGAAGTAGAGGTACGGCGTTTGCGGCGGATTCATCACGACGTCGATCGACGCCTGCGACGGCAGCGCGATCGGCGTCGGCGGCAGCCCGTCGCGTACGTAGGTGTTGTACGGCGTATCGGTCTCGAGATCGCGCTTGCGCAGGTTGCCGTCGAAACGCGCACCCATCCCGTAGATGACCGTCGGATCGGTCTGCAGTCGCATCCCGCGCTTCAGTCGATTGACGAATACCGATGCGATCAGCGGCCGGTCGTTCGAATGGCCGGTTTCCTTCTCGACGATCGAGGCCAGGATCAGCGCGTCGTAGGGTGTCGCGAGCGGAAGGTCGGGTGCGCGCCGCGCCCAGGCCGCGTCGAGCCGATCGTGCAACGAACGATAGGCGCGCTTCAGCAGCGCGAGATCGCTGCTGCCCTTCGCCAGGAAATACGTGTCCGGGAAAAACAGGCCTTCCGGATGTGTTTCGACGGCGCCGAGCCGCGCGAGCAGCTCCGCGTCGGGAAGGTCGAGCCGCGTCATGCCCGATGTGCGGGCTATCGCGCAGCGCTCGCTCGCAGTTCGGCGAACGTCGTCCCCTCGACGATCGTCACGGCTACCTGCGTGACGTCGCCTTGCGTCAGCTTCGCGAGCAGTTGGGGCAGCGTGATGCCGGTTTCGATTTCGTAGCTTCCGGCCTTGATCGTGCGATCGGCGCCGCGCACGCGCGCCAGCAGCGTCAATGCAGCCGCGTGGGGAAGCACGCCGGCGTCCTTCAGCGACCGCGCGACCGACGAAAGCGACGCACCGGAGCGAACCTCGAAATCGAACGGACTGCGCGGAAGCGGCAGCGGCTTGCGGTACCACGAATCCCCGACCAGCGCGGCGCCCGCCAGCGCGAGCGCCAGCAGCAGGACAACGACGACGGCGACGCGGGATTTGCGCATGCGGTTCCTGCCCCACGGCGCCTCGTTCTCCGTTCTTCCGGTGGTTCGAAGCGGGCGGTGGCGGTGATGCGGCGATTATAATGGTCCGACGATCGCGTCACGGACGCGAATCCATGACGATGAGCATCGTGATCCGACAGGACTTGTCCGAACGACGGCCGCGCGGCGGTCGCGGTTTCACGTTGATCGAGATCATGGTGGTGATCGTGATTCTCGGCGTGCTGGCGGCGCTGGTCGTGCCGAGCGTGCTCTCGCGCACCGACGATGCACGCAACGTGGCTGCCCGGAGCGATCTCGCGGCGATCCGCCAGGCGTTGAAGCTGTACCGGCTCGACAATCAACGCTACCCGAGCACCGAGCAGGGACTGACCGCGCTCGTCAGCAAGCCGACCGATCCGCCGCTTCCCCCCAACTGGAAACCCGGCGGATATCTCGAGAAACTGCCGCGCGATCCGTGGGGACACTCGTACCAGTACATCAATCCGGGCCTCAAGAGCGACGTCGACGTACTGACCTACGGCGCCGACGGCCAGCCCGGCGGTACGGGGGCGGATGCCGACATCGGATCGTGGGATCTGTAGCCGCGACCCTTCGACACGCCGGCTTCACGCTGGTCGAGATCCTCGTCGTCATCGTGATCCTCGGTATCGCGGCCGGACTCGCGATCGCGTTGGTCGACCCGGGCGAGCGGGACCTGTCGGCGCGTGAAGCGCGCCGCTTCGCGGGCGCCCTGGAATACGCGGCACAGCGCGCGCAATGGCGAAACGAAATGCTCGGCGTTTCCGCGGGCCAGCGCGTGCTGCGCTATTGGCGACGCGATGTCGCCGGCGATCGCTGGCAACTCATCGACGATGACGACGTGCTGCGCGCACGCACGCTCCCCGAGCCACTCGACGGCATGGCGCTTGCGTTCGCCGGCCGCGCCGTCGCCTCCGACGTGATCGTTCCCCTGCGCGCATCGGGGCGCAACGAGCCGTTCTCGTTCGCGCTCGCCACACCGCGATGGCGCACGGTGATCGCCATCGATCCGCTCAATCGCGTCTCGATCAGCGGGCCGAGCGAAACGGGTCCATGAACCGCGATCGGCGACGTGGCTTCACGTTGATCGAGGTGCTCGTCGCATTGGCCATCGTGGCCGTTGCGCTTTCCGCCGGCATGCGCGCGCTCGCGCAAAGCGCCGACGGCGCGACGCTGCTCAAGGCCCGCACGCTCGCGCTGTGGGTCGCCGAGAACCGGCTCGCGCGCGCACAGCTCGCCGATCCGGCGCCGGCGGCGATGACGCAGGGGGCAGAAGTGCAGGCGGGGGTCACGTTCGCATGGCGACAAACGGTGACCGCCACGCCGAACCCGGCGTTTCGCAAGGTCGACATCGTCGTCACGCAACCCGACCAACCGGATTACGCGCTTGCGCAACTTGTCGGTTATCTCGGCAATGGACAACGCTGATCGACGCGATCGGCACCGCGTTTGCGTCAGCGCGCTGGCGCGGATGACGCGTTCGCCACGCGGTACCCGCCCGCCACGCGGTTTCACGCTCGTCGAGGCGCTCGTCGCCATCGCGATTCTCGCCCTGGTGGCCGTGCTCGCGTGGCGAGCGACCGCTGCGATGACCGACAACGAAGTCCGCCTCGCTGCCGAAACAGCGCACTGGCAGCAATTGGACGCATTGCTGACGCGCGTGGAAGCCGACTTGCGTGCGGCGGTCCCGCGTCCGGCGCGTCACGGCCCGATCGTGGACGCGCCCTGGTCGCTCGCGACCGAGGACGCTGCCGGGAACACGCTGCTGATCTTCACGCGCGCAGGACCGAATGCGATCGATGAGCCGGGTACCGGCGGCCAGCGCGTGGGCTACCGGTGGCGCGACGGTCGCGTCGAAGTGCTCTATTGGCCGCATATCGACAATGCCGTCACCGCGTTGCCGACGAGCTATCCGCTCGGCGTCGACGTGGCCCGCTTTCGCGTCAGCGCGCTCACGTCCGACAATCGCTGGTCCGATCGATGGCCATACCTGGGCAGCGGCGACATTCCGCGTGGCGTTCGCATCGAGCTCGTGCTGGCGGATGGCAATGTCGTCGAGCGCTGGCTCGCCTTGCAATGAGAGACCGTGACCTTTGTCAAGTGGTGACTTCCGCCCCGGATGTCGGCGCGCGCAGCCGCAAGCGTGGGGGGATCACACAAGCGCCTTCGCACGAAGGTCCGGATCGAGCAAGGCCCGTCGCGTGCCTCGCGAGCGAGGCCTTGCGCTGATCATCGCAATGCTCGTTGCCGCGTTGGCGTCCGCCGTGGCGATCTCGCTTGCGAGCTCCCAGTCGCAGTGGTCCGCGCACGTGGCGCACCGCCGCGACCAGGTGCAGGCGCAATCGATCGCCTTGGCCGGCGTCCAGTGGGCACGGCAGGTTCTCGAGGCCGATGCGCGTACGACGAGGATCGATCACCTCGGGCGAACCGTGGGCGCTGCCATTGCCTGCGACGCCGGTCGAGAACGGTTCCGTCGAGGGACGCATCGTCGATGCGCAAAGCCTGCTGAACGTCAACAACCTTGCGAGCGGCTCGCATGCGTCGTTCGAGCGCCTGCGTTTCGAGCGCCTGTTCGAGCTGCTCCATGTTCCGCCGCCGGTCCTCGCGACGATCGTCGACTGGATCGATCCGGACAGCGTGCAACAACCCGGTGGCGCCGAAGACGCGTGGTACGAGCGGACGCCGCAGCCGGGTCTCGCGCCGAACATGGCGGCCATGCGCGTGCAGGAACTGGGCAGCGTGCGCGGGATGACGGCTGCGACGCTTGCGGGGCTGGCCCGGTACGTGACGACGCTGCCCGCGGATACCCCGCTCAACGTCAACACGGCGCCCTCCGAATTGCTCGCCGCTTCGATCGCGAACATCGAACCGGGCCCGCTCGCCGCGCTCGTCGAAAGCCGGGCGCAGCGCCCGTTTGCATCGATTGCCGATTTTCGGGAGCGGCTGCCGAGCGGCGCGTCGATCGGCGACGAAGCGATGTACACGGTGAAGAGCCGCTATTTCCTGGTCTGGGTTCGCGCGCGTCAAGGCGACACCGTTGCGCAGGCACACGCGGTGATCGACCGGGGCGGCAACGCGTGGCCGCGCGTGGTGTGGCAGACGATCGAGTAACGGCGACGCCGCCCATCCCTCGCTTCTCGTACACTCTGCCGATGCTTCGCGTCTTCCTTTCCGCCCCGCCCAACGCCGACCGCGCCGATTCATGGGTGCGTTATGCGGCGGACGGCCGCCCGGTGGCGCGTGGGCGCGACGTGCCGAGCCGATGGCCCACCGATGCGACCGTGGAGGTCGTGCTCGCAGCCGACCAGTTGCGTCTCGCGGCGCTCGACCTTCCGCCGATGCCGCGCAATCGCCTGCGCTCGGCCGCGCAATACGCGCTCGAGGATCAAATGGCGACGGCGGCCGAGGATTCCGCGATTGCGGTCGCGCAAACGGAGCCGCGCAAAGGCGTGATCGCCGCCATTGCGGCCGACGCGCTGATTCGCGCGATTGCCGCGTACTCGCGGCGCATCGTGCGGGTGATCCCGGAGTCAGCGCTCGCGCCTCCCGCCGAGGGATGGGTCTGGTGCGCATCGGCTGGCGGCGGCGGCTTCGTGCGCCGGGATGACGGTAGCGCCTTCGCCGTCGGCAGCGGTAACGACGGCGAGCTTCCAGCCGAACTCCGCGCTGCACTGGCACAGGCCAAACGCGCGGGCGTTGCACCGGCCGTCGTCCATGCGGCCTTGCCGGGCACTGCGGGAGCAGCTTGCATCGTGGTCGCAGGCGGCCGGGCTGCCATTCGTGTCGACGCCGGCCTGGCACTGGGAGCGCGCAACGGCCGCGGCGTTCGCTGCGGCGCCCGATTTCCTGGAGGGCGATCCGCCTGCGGCGACGATGGCGAGCGGTTCGCGGGCCGTCCGATGGTTCCGGCCCGCACTGGTGCTCGCAGCGCTCGCACTCGGCATTCATTTCGGCGCGCTGCTCGTGCAATGGGGCTGGCTGAATCTGGTCGACTGGCGATTGTCGCAAGCCCTCGTCGCGCGAGCCACGGCAGCCGGAATGACGAGCGCAACCACGCCGCTGGCTGCGTCCGCAGCGATCGCACGGCAGAACGCGGATCTGCGGCATCGCGCTTCGCGAAGCGCGCCCACCGATGCGTTGCCTCTGCTCGCACGGGCAGCCCCTTCGATTGCCCGATTGCCGGGCGGATCGCTCAAGTCGGCAACGTACGCGAATGATGCGTGGACAATCGAGCTCGTCAAGCTCGACGCGCAAGCGGTTTCGCGTGTCACGCGCGCACTGGGCCTCGTCGGTGTCGACGCAGTGTCCGCGCCGATTGCCGGCGGTACACGAATGCGCCTGACGCTGGACGCGACGGCGCGTTGAAACTCGTGCGCTGGCCACGTTCGATCTTCAGCACCTGGGATGCCGCCAACTCGTCCCGGCGGGTGCTGCTCGGAACCGTTGCGCTGGTGGCCGTGCTTGCGGTCGCGTTGCTGTTCGGCGCGGCGCCGCTGACATCGGCGATCGCACGGACGGCGTCCGATGTGGCACGCGGGCGGCTGATGCTCGCAATCGCGAGCGAGCGCGTTGCGGACAGTCAGGGCATGGCGCACACATCGACGCCTCCTCGCGCCGGAGATCTCCGCGACGCCGTCGAGCGCGTGCTGTCGCGTTACGGCGTGCAAGCGAGGCCGGCCGCTGCGCCGACCTCGGCCGGACGCTTCGCGGTACTCGTCGCACAGGCGCGCTTCGACGCGCTGGTCGGTGCCCTCGACACACTTGCGCGCGAGGAAGGCGCCGAGCTCGTGGAGGCGACGTTGACCGCACTGGTCGACCCGGGCGCCGTGCGCGCCGAGCTGACGTTCAGGCGTTGACGCAAACGGGCCGCTCCGTTGGTCGCGGGTCGCTGAATGCGCGGGTGGCTTCGGGCGGTTGGTCGGCGTCGTCGTACTTGCTGCGGCTGCATTCGCGTTCGCGCCCGCGGCGTTGCTCGACCGCGCGCTCGCGATGCGCACGCAGGACAGGCTGCGGTTCGTCGACGCGACCGGCGTTCTGGTGGAAAGGGCGCGGCGCCATCGCAACCGCGGACGGCTCCGCACGCCTGCCGATCGCGTGGCGTGTCGACCCGGCGCCGCTCCTCCAGGGCGTGCTTTCAATCCGCCTGGACGGCAATGACGGCGTTGGGCCAACCGGCACGATCGCACTGCGCGACGGACGCGTGAATATCCGCGATCTCCATCTGCAGGCGCCCGCCGCGATTTTCGGTTCGCTGGATGCTCGATTGAAAGCGATCGCGTTGGGCGGTGGCGTGATCATCGACGCGCCGTCGTTCGCCTGGAGCCGCACGGGATATGCCGGTAGCGTGGATGCGACATGGGACGACGCGCGTATTGCGACGGGCGACGCCGTGCTGTCGCTCGGAACGATTTCGCTGGCGACCGCCCCTGCCGGCGACCGGCTCGCCGGTACGATCCGCAATGCCGGCGGCGATCTGACGATCGACGGAACGTTCGCCGATCGCGGCGGCGTGGTCGACGCCGCGCTCGACGCTGGAGCCCACTGCGACCGCTCCGGAGGCGATCCGGCGCCTGCTGCCGTTGCTCGGCGCGCCTGACGGGTCGGGCGGGGTCCGCGTGACGTGGCGGAGCGACCGGTGAGCTCGGGAAGCGCAGCAGCGACGCGGTTGGCTCGCGCGAGGTCGCGCAAGTCCGGCAAGCGGATCCCCGGCGGGAACGCCGCGACGACGAATACCAGCCCGCCCGTCGAGCCGCAACGGCGAACGCGCGTCGCCGGTCTCGACGCACTCCGCGGCCTTGCGATCGTCGCGATGGTGATCTATCACTTCTGTTTCGACTTGCGCTATTTCGGCGTAACGCGCTCCGATTTCGAGCACGACCTTCGCTGGCTGGCGGCACGCAGCGTGATTCTTTCCTCGTTCATGCTGATTGCAGGCATCAGCCTGGTGCTCGCGCGTCGTGGCGCCGGCGCGGATGCGCGCTGGCTTCGGCATGTCGCGGTGATCGGCGGCGCGGCATTGCTGGTCACCGCCGCCAGCGCGCTGATGTTTCCGCGATCGTTCATCTGGTTCGGCGTGCTGCACGCGATCGCCGTGTCGTTGCTCATTGCGCGACCGCTGGTCGCCCGACCCGGAGTGGCCGCGATCGCAGGCGCTGCCATGATCGTTGCGGGCGTCACGTTCGCGCACCCGGCGTTCGACGGCCGCGCGCTCGGATGGATCGGCTTCATGACGCAAAAGCCGGTCACCGAGGACTACGTACCGCTCTTTCCGTGGACGGGCGTGCTGCTGATCGGATTGGCTGCGGGCCACTGGCTTGTGCGCACGCGACTTCGCGATCCTGGCGCCGCTTGCGCGTGCACCGTCGGCCTTGCGATGGATGGGCAGGCACAGCCTCGTGCTTTATCTCGTCCATCAACCGCTTCTGATCGGCGTGCTCTGGCTCGTCCTGAATCGATGACATGCGCGCGACCGCGCGCACGTCAGAAAGTGCGCCGCGCGCTATCCGCGATTTGGTGTGCGCGCAGAATTCGCTATAATTCGTTGCTCAGGAGGCGCGTAGCTCAGCTGGTTAGAGCACCACCTTGACATGGTGGGGGTCGTTGGTTCGAGTCCAATCGCGCCTACCAGTACCTGCAATCGATGCGAATGGAAAGGCATGGTTATGACACCGCGAACGCGTGGAGGACCGGCGTAATCACGACGCGGTGCCGCTCGCGCGGACGGCCTTCGTCCGTCCACGAGAAAAGTGCGGCTCCGCCGCACTTTTTCGATTTCATGCGGATCAGACACCATTCCCCATCGCCCGAATTGGTTCTGACGAAGCCATGCCCGACATCCGATTGCCCGACGGCACCGTCAAGCATTTCGACGCGCCGGTCACCGTTGCCGAAGTCGCCGCGTCGATCGGCCCCGGCCTCGCCAAGGCCGCGCTCGCCGGCAAGGTCGACGGCAAGGTCGTCGACACGTCGCATGTGCATCGACCGCGACGCCACCGTCGCGATCGTCACCGACAGGACCCCGAAGGCCTCGACGTCATCCGCCACTCGACGGCGCACCTGCTCGCCTACGCGGTGAAGGAGCTGTTCCCCGACGCGCAGGTGACGATCGGCCCGGTGATCGAGGACGGCTTCTACTACGACTTCTCGTTCAAGCGGCCGTTCACGCCCGAGGATCTCGAGGCGATCGAGAAGCAAGATGGCCGAGCTCGCGAAGAAGGACGAGCCGGTCACGCGCTCGCTGATGCCGCGCGACGAGGCGGTGCGCTACTTCGAGTCGCATCGGCGAGCACTACAAGGCCGAGATCATCGCGTCGATCCCGTCCGACGAGCCGATCTCGCTCTACGCCGAAGGCAAGTTCATCGACCTGTGCCGCGGGCCGCACGTGCCGTCGACCGGCAAGCTCAAGGTCTTCAAGCTGATGAAGCTCGCCGGCGCGTACTGGCGCGGCGATTCGCGCAACGAGATGCTGCAGCGGATCTACGGCACCGCGTGGACGAAGAAGGAAGACCTCGACGCCTACCTGCATCGGATCGAGGAAGCGGAGAAGCGCGACCACCGCAAGCTCGGCCGGCAGCTCGACCTCTTCCACCTGCAGGACGAGGCGCCCGGGCATGGTGTTCTGGCACCCGAAGGGCTGGTCGATCTGGCAGCAGGTCGAGCAGTACATGCGCGGCGTCTACCGCGACAACGGCTACCAGGAAGTGCGCTGCCCGCAGATCCTCGATCGCTCGCTGTGGGAGAAGTCCGGCCACTGGGAGAACTTCAAGGAGAACATGTTCACGACGGAGTCGGAGAAGCGCGACTACGCGATCAAGCCGATGAACTGTCCCGGCCACGTGCAGATCTTCAACTCGGATCTGCGCAGCTACCGCGACCTGCCGCTGCGCTACGGCGAGTTCGGCGCGTGCCATCGCAACGAGCCCTCCGGCGCGCTGCACGGCATCATGCGCGTGCGCGGCTTCACGCAGGACGACGGCCACATCTTCTGCACCGAGGAGCAGATCCAGCCCGAGGTGCACCGCGTTCAACAAGCTGGCGCTCGACGTCTATCGGGATCTTCGGCTTCGACGACGATCACGATCAAGCTCGCGCTGCGCCCCGACCAGCGCCTCGGCGACGACGCGACCTGGGATCGCGCCGAGGACGCGCTGCGCGACGCGCTTGCGCGCCTGCGGCGTCGAATGGACCGAGCTGCCCGGCGAAGGCGCGTTCTACGGCCCGAAGATCGAATACCACCTGAAGGACTCGATCGGCCGCTCGTGGCAATGCGGCACGATGCAGGTCGATTTCCAGATGCCGGGGCGCCTCGGCGCCGAATACGTGGCGGCCGACGACACGCGCAAGGTGCCCGTCATGCTGCACCGGGCGATCGTCGGCTCGCTCGAGCGCTTCATCGGCATCCTGATCGAGCACTCATGCCGGCGCGCTGCCGCTGTGGCTCGCGCCCGTGCAGGCGGTCGTGCTGACCATCACCGACCGCCAGCCGCGACTACGCCGAGCGGCGTGGCTGCGGCGCTCAGGCGCGCCGGTTTGCGCGTCGCGGCCGATTTGCGCAATGAGAAAATAACCTATAAAATTCGAGAACATAGCCTGCAAAAGCTGCCTTATCAGCTGATCGTCGGCGACAAGGAGCAGGCAGGCTGCACACGGTGGCCGTGCGTACCCGCGGCGGCGAGGATCTGGGGGCGATGCCCTTGGATTCCTTGCTGGCGCGCCTCCACGAGGAGGTCGCGACCCGCCGTTAGCCTTCCTTAGCCGAAGGCGCCGGCGGTGTTCCCGGGGTGCACGGCCGTTTTTTGTCTTTAATGGAGATTGCACAATAGCTCTGGACAAGCAGCAACAGCGACTCAACGGCGAAATCAACGCCCCCGAAATTCGACTTGGTCGGCGTGGAAGGCGAGCAGCTCGGCATCGTTTCGCTGGCCGAAGCGCTCGCCAAGGCGGAAGCCGCCGAGCTCGACCTGGTCGAGATCGCCCCGACGGCCAAGCCCCCGGTTTGCCGGATCATGGATTACGGCAAGTTCAAGTACCGGGAGGCCAAGAAGCAGCACGAGGCGAAGCTCAAGCTGAAGCAGATCCAGGTCAAGGAAGTCAAGTTCCGGCCCGGCACTGACGAAGGCGATTACAAGATCAAGCTGCGCAACCTGATCCGGTTCCTGGCGCGAAGGCGACAAGGCGAAGGTCACGCTGCGCTTCCGCGGTCGCGAGATGGCGCACCAGGAGTTCGGGGTGCGCCTGCTCGAGCGGATCCGGGGCGATCTGGAGCCGCATGGCGATCGTCGAGTCAGTTTCCGAGACTCGAGGGCCGGCAAATGGTGATGCTGCTGGCCCCGAAGAAGACGTTGCCGAAGCCGCATCACCCGGACAAGCCCGAGGACGGTCAGCCGCAAGGCGCCAAAGCCTCTCCGAAACCGGAGAGCACCGCCGTGGGCAGCAAATAAAGGAACGGCATCATGCCGAAGATGAAGACCAAGTCGGGCGCGAAGAAGCGCTTCCGCGTGCGCGGAAGCGGTTCGCGTCAAGCGCTCGCAGGCGTTCAAGCGCCACATCCTCACCAAGAAGACGACCAAGAACAAGCGGCAGCTGCGCGGCTCGACCGGCGTCCACGCGACGAACGCGGATTCCGTCGCAGCGATGCTGCCGTACGCGTAAGGGAGCCGACCATGCCAAGAGTCAAACGTGGTGTGACCGCCCGCGCGCGGCACAAGAAGGTCCTCGAGCAGGCGAAGGGTTACCGCGGCCGCCGCAACAACGTCTACCGCATCGCCAAGGAAGCGGTGATGAAGGCCGGCCAGTACCAGTACCGCGACCGCCGGCAGAAGAAGCGCGAGTTCCGCGCACTGTGGATCGCGCGGATCAATGCGGCCGTGCGCGAGCTCGGCATGACGTACAGCGCGTTCATGAACGGCCTGAAGAAGGCGTCGATCGACATCGACCGCAAGGTGCTGGCCGACCTCGCCGTGCACGACAAGGCGGCGTTTACGAAGATCGCGGAGCAGGCCAAAGCCTCTCTGGCCTGATCGACTCCGCTGAAACACGAGGGAGGCGCGATCCGCCTCCCTTTTTTGTTTCCGCTCGGATCTCCTGACCGCTCAGCTCATGCACGAAGACGACGATCTCGCACGCATCGTCGATGCGGCGCTCGCCGACTTCGCGGCATGCGCCGATCCCGCCGCGCTCGAGAACGCGAAGGCGCGATATCTCGGCAAGTCCGGCGCGCTGACCGAGCAGCTGAAGGCGCTCGGCAAGCTGCCGCCCGCGGAGCGGCCGGCAGCGGGCGCGCGGATCAACGCCGCCAAGGCGCGCGCTCGAAGACGCGCTCGACGGCTCGCCGCGCAGCGCTCGCGGACGCGAAGCTCGCGGCGCAACTCGCCGCCGACGCGCTCGACGTGTCGCTGCCGGGACGCGGTCGCGGCGTCGGCGGACTGCATCCGCTGACGCGCACGCTGGAGCGCATCGAGACGCTGTTCCGCTCGCTCGGCTTCGCCGTCGCCGACGGTCCGGAGATCGAGGACGACTTCCACAATTTCACCGCGCTCAACACGCCGGAGAACCATCCGGCGCGCTCGATGCACGACACGTTCTACGTCGAAGGCGGCATGGTGCTGCGCACGCACACGTCGCCGATCCAGATCCGCTACATGGAAACGCACGCGCCGCCGATCAAGATCATCGCGCCGGGCCGCGTCTATCGCGTCGACAGCGACGCGACGCACTCGCCGATGTTCCACCAGGTCGAGGGCCTGTGGATCGACGACGACGTGTCGTTCGCCGATCTGAAGGGCGTGTTCAGCGAGTTCCTGCGCAACTTCTTCGAGCGCGACGACTCGAAGGTGCGCTTTCGCCCGTCGTTCTTCCCGTTCACCGAGCCGTCGGCCGAGATCGACATGAGCTTCGGCGACGGCGGCTGGCTCGAGATCGCCGGCGCCGGGCAGGTGCATCCGAACGTGCTGCGCGCGGTCGAACATCGATCCGGAACGCTGGCAGGGCTTCGCGTTCGGCATGGGCCCCGACCGGCTCGCGATGCTGCGCTACGGCGTCGACGACCTGCGCCTGTTCTACGAGAACGATCTGCGCTTCCTGCGCCAGTTCGCATAATGCATGCGCATGAAGTTCTCCGAACACTGGCTGCGCACGCTGCGTCGATCCGCCGATCGACACGGCGGCGCTGTGCGACAAGCTGACGATGGCGGGATTCGAAGTCGAGGACGTCGCGCCCGCCGCGCCGCCGTTCACCAACGTCGTCGTCGGCGAGATCGACCGACGTCGCGCCGCATCCGGATGCGGATCGCCTGCGCGTATGCACGGTCGACGTCGGCCGCGCCGAAGCGCTGCAGATCGTCTGCGGCGCGCCGAACGCCGCCGTCGGCATGCGCGCGCCCTGCGCACTCGAAGGCGCGAGCGCTGCCCGGCGGCCAGCCGATTCGCCGCACGACGATGCGCGGCGTCGAATCGCAGGGCATGCTGTGCTCGGCGCGCGAGCTCGGATTGTCCGACGATGCGGCGGGATTGCTCGCGCTTCCGGCCGACGCGGTGCCGGGACAGGATGTGCGCGACGGCGCTCGCGCTCGACGACGCGCTGATCACGATCAAGCTGACGCCGAACCGCGCCGATTGCCTGTCGCTCGTCGGCATCGCGCGCGAAGTTGCGGCGATCACCGGTGCGCCGCTCGAATTGCCGCCGATCGCGGACGCGCCGATGGCGAGCACCGCGACGCGCGGCGTGCGCGATCGAGGACGCCGAAGCCTGTCCGCGCTTCGCCGCCGCGCATCATCGAAGGCATCGACGCCCGCGCGCCGACGCCCGCGTGGATGCGCGAGCGGATCGAGCGCTCGGGCATCCGCGTCGATCTCCGCGATCGTCGACATCACGAATTACGTGATGCTCGAGCTCGGCCAGCCGCTGCACGCGTACGACAACCGGCTGCTCGACGGCGACATCGTCGTGCGCTTCGCGCGTCGCCGGCGAGAACGCTGACGCTGCTGAACGGCCAGGCGCTCGACGCTCGAGCCCGACCTGCTGCTTGTCTGCGACAGCGAGAAGCCGCTCGGCCTCGCCGGCATCATGGGCGGCGAGCATTCCGGCATCGCCGAACGACACGTCGACCGTCTTTCTCGAAGGCGCGTTCTGGAATCCCGCCGTGATCCAGGGCAAGATGCGCCGCCTCGGATTCCAGAGCGACGCCGGCTATCGTTTCGAGCGCGGCGTCGATTTCGAGCTCGGTGCCGCGCGCCGTCGAGCGCGCGACGCAGCTGATCCTCGATATCTGCGGCGGACGCGCGGGTCCGCTGTCCGATGTGAAGGGGCTGCTGCCGTCGCGTACGCCGGTTCCGTTGCGCACTGCGCGCGTCGACGCGGCTGCTCGGCGTCGCGTTGTCGCCGGCGGCGATCGCCGACGTGTTCACGCGGCTCGCGCTGCCGTTCACGCGCGAGGGCGACGACTTCATCGTGACGCCGCCGTCCTACCGCTTCGATCTCGCGATCGAGGAGGACCTCGTCGAGGAGGTCGCGCGCATCCACGGCTACGACGCGATACCGGCCGCGCCGCGCGCGCACGTGCAGACGATGCTGCCAGCGCCCGAATCGCAGCGCAGCGCGTTCACGCTCATGCGACGGCTCGTCGCGCGCGACTGGCAGGAAGTGATCACGTTCAGCTTCGTCGCCTCCGACGATGAGCGCGCGCTCGACCCGGCGCGCAACGCCGATCGCGGTGTTGAATCCGATCGCAGCGCATCTCGACGTCATGCGCACGACGCTCCTGCCCGGGCTCATCGCGACGCTGCAGACCAACCTCAAGCGCAAGCATTCGCGCGTACGCATCTTCGAGGTGGGCCGCACGTTTCGCGCGCGACGACTTCGCACAGCCGGTACGCATTGGCGGCCTTGCGTTCGGCACCAGCGAACCGGAGCAATGGGGAGCGCCCGCGCGCGCGGTCGACCTCTTCGACGTCAAGGGCGATCTCGAGGCGTTGGCCGCACCGCTGACGTTGTCGACGGTGGCGCACCCACTTCCGTGGCTGCATCCGGGCCGCAGCGCGCAAGTGCGCGTGCGAGGGACGCGTCGCCGGCTGGCTGGGCGAGCTGCATCCGCGCCTCGTGCGGCACTTCGAGCTGCCCGCCGCGCCCACCGTGTTCGAGCTCGATCTGGGGGCATTGACGGCTGTTCCACTACCCGTCGCGGAATCGGTCTCCCGATTGCCGTCGATTCGCCGCGATCTGGCGATAGTCGTCAATGAAAACATCGCGGTAGGCGAAATACTTGAAGCTTTGGATGATGTAAAGCGACCGGAAATCGAGTCGCTCGACGTCTTCGACATCTACCGCGGGCCTGAACTGCCAAGCGGCAGGAAAAGCGTTGCGATTCTTGTGCTTATGCGGGATACTGAACGTACTTTGACCGACGCCGACGGCGAGCGCGTCGTGGCTGACCTCCTCGCCGTGCTGCATTCACGCTTCGGCGCCACCCTCAGATCGCAGGCTTCCCGATGACGCTTACCAAAGCCGAACTGGCCGACCTCCTCTTCGAGCAACTCGGCCTCAACAAGCGCGAGGCGAAGGACATGGTCGAGCGCTTCTTCGAGGAAATCCGAACGGCGCTCGAAGAGGGCCGGAGCGTGAAGCTCTCGGGCTTCGGCAATTTCCAGCTGCGCGAGAAGCCGCAGCGCCCCGGCCGCAATCCGAAGACCGGGCGAGGAGATCCCGATCACCGCGCGCCGCGTCGTGACGTTTCACGCAAGCCAGAAGTTGAAGGCCATGGTCGAAGCGGCGAACCATGCCCGAAGCCAGCCGAGCTAAGGCACTGCTACCCCCGATACCCGCCAAGCGCTATTTCACGATTGGCGAGGTGAGCGACCTGTGCGCGGTCAAGCCGCACGTGCTGCGCTACTGGGAGCAGGAGTTCGCGCAGCTGAAGCCGGTCAAGCGGCGCGGCAACCGCCGCTACTACCAGCATCACGAAGTGCTGCTGATCCGGCGCATCCGCGACCTGCTCTACGAGCAGGGCTTTACGATCAACGGCGCACGGCATCGGCTCGATTCCGAAGGCGGCGGAACCCCGCGCGGCAGCACGCGCGCCAGGCTCCGTCGACGACCGTCGCCACGCCGCCGTCCGCGACGCGCGAGCTCGATGCCGCCGCGTTGCGGCAGGAGCTCGAAGAAATTCGCCGGCTGCTCACGCCGGGTGGGTGACCTCGAACGGTATAATCACGGTTCGGTCGGGGCGTAGCGCAGCCTGGTAGCGCACCTGCATGGGGTGCAGGGGGTCGGAAGTTCGAATCTTCTCGCCCCGACCAAATTCAATACTACGCGATTCAACCCTTGATGCGACGCGGATCATTTCCGCGGCTGTGCTCGTCGGTACATCTTCATGGACTGACAAGACGCTCCTCAGTCTTTTAGCCCGCCTTGCGCACCGGAAAGTTCGTCACCTGCGCGGTCTTCGTATCCATTTCGTGGCGCTCGGCGAGCTTCGGCTTAGGCTTCGCCAGCAGGCCCAGTTTTTCGGCCGCGCGACGACCCTTGAACTCCTCCAGCGTCCTGGAGCCGGCACCCGAGGGTTTGAACGTTGACCGCGTGTGCGTCGCCAGCGAGGTGCCCATCTTCTTGATGGCCGCTGCGAGCTTTCGTTCGTGCTGTTTGCTTGGCATGATCGTTCCAAATTACATGTAGGGGGTAACAAGCCCCGTAATTACATCGCAGGAAACAGTGTAGGTTCGCCGCACGGCTGCGCACCACCAATTTTGCGCGCCGGCCAGTTAGCGGAACGCGCGCCCTTGCATCTCAACACCGATCGCGCTGCAGGCTGCCTCAAGTCCGTGGCTTGCGCCAACCCGGGCGCGCCCTAGCGTCCCGCGTTCGAATTCGTGCGTGTGCGAGTCAAAGAATTGAGCGCCTCGTAAACTCGTCATCGTCAGCAGCGGCAAGCTTGCGCACTTCACTCGCAGGCGCGTTGCAACTTCGGCGGAAGCCGTCGTCGAGTCCATCTTCTTTTCGCTCATGCCTTCAATCCAGAAGCGCTTCGGAGATGTCTTCGTATCCGCTTGGTTGACGCATGCTTCGTTGGTTGCCGGGGGTGCCGTAGTTCCCTACCGTTCCGTAGGTACCCGCGGCTGCCGAAGTTCACGGAATTGTGCCGCGAGTTTCGATTTCGCATGAGCCGATCGTTCAAAACGATCTCGCCCAGGTAGCAACCGCGCATATCGATGAATATGCCTTCCCTTGTTAGGAAGTGACCAATGTTCTTTCCCGCCGGCTCGTGCAATTCGCCGTTTACTTCGTTAGCGATGTGATTGCCGCGACTGTTGTATAGGCGGTTCATCGGCTAGAAACTCCTTTCCTCGGCTTGGCCGATCAGCGGCCAAATCGAGTGGTTCGGCCAGTCTTGGGACCGCGCGCAAGTGTTGGCTGCCGGTGTGCAGCAAATACCGCGCTACTAGTTCGTCGTCCGCCGCGCGGCCGCGCGGCGACTGAATATTGATACCGGGAATCCGCGGTGGGAAAAGTCCCTCATTTCGTCCCCATCGTGCGCTGGAACGGCGGCCGACACAAGGCGCGGCGGGGAGGACCCCGTGTAGGGTGAACCAGGCAATCTGACGAAAATTTGCGCCATGGTGCTCAACTCCGCTTGCCCCTGCGAGCCTCGTACACCAGTTCAACGAGTAGACGCGTTGCGAGCACTTCCGGCGTGCCGTGTAGCTGCGCGCGTCGGCTACCCAGGAGCACGGTTTCCACGAGGACTATTGGGCCATCGACCGTGAACGTACCTTCATAGCGCTCTCCATTGAGTACGACGCTTAAGCGCCCTTCGGTGGGCCGTGTGACAGTGTTCTGCCGTGCCATGCTCGGGCTTCTAGGCGGGATAACCCCACACCATGCAATCCATATGCCGACGGCATATGGATCAACAACCGCGCAGACGAACCCGCTTGGAAGCTTGCAGACGATCCGGCCCGACCCCAGTTCCAAAGCGGTGCTCCGCCCGCCCTACCCGCACCTCGGAACGTTAATCGGGCCCATTGCGGACGCGACCGGGTGAGGCGAAAATCGCCGCAACGCGGATGAATCTGGGAGACGTCATGGCAAGAGCCCGTCCTAGCCGTTTACGCCCGATCGTCATGGCCGCAGCGCTCATCGCAAGTTTTCCGTTGTCGGCAAACACGACTGTCAGTTACGGCAAGATCACTGCGGTCAAGGCCGTCAAGGTCGAGAACTCATCCGCGCAAGCTGCAGGCGCGCTCGTGGGTGGGGTTATCGGCCTTGTTTCGGGAAGGGGCCACTCGGGCAGCAACAAGGCGCTGCGCGCCATTGGCGGTGGCGTAGCGGGCCAGCAAGTGGGCAAACTTGCAAGCTCCAAGCAAGCCTTCGAGTACACGATCCTCGTGGGCGGAGCAACGACCACGGTTGTTACCGACGAGGCGGGCATGCGCGTCGGTGACTGCGTTGCAGTCGAACGCGGGGCTTATACAAACCTGCGACTCGTGGCGGATTCCCAATGCGCACCGAAGGCCAAGCCACTTCCTACCGCTGCCCGGGAGGCCAATGCCTGTACCGCAGCAAAGGACGAAGTGTTGAAGGCGCAGACCGACGAGGCGTTCGACCGAGCCGAACGCAAGATGCGCCTGCTTTGCGTAGACTGAGCGAGTTCACGACCGCTGACGGAGAACGCGGCTGTTGCCGATGACGAGTTGGCGATTGGAATCATTGCAGCCAAGTCCGACACGCTTTCCCATCCGCTGCTAACGAGCAAGGTGGACCGACTGTCTTCGTTAATAAGGACGCGCCGGTGCTTCTCGAGGCGATCAAATACCAATCAAGACCTAATATTCCGACATCTACGCTGACGAGGTCCGCGAGACTGTGCAGCATGTGTACGGCGCGGTCGCTGTCGCGAATGTCGCGCATTCACGGAAGCTAGCAGCAAAGGTGTCGCAGCAGGAGCTCCACAAGCACTACCGCAGCGAGAAGGCGTTGACGATGCCCTGATGGGTATCCTGGCGGAGGAAATGTCGATCGGAGTTCGGCTCGGCAAGCTGGGGAAGCCTAGCGGCCGTCGCGCACGAAAGTGACAAACCAGAAGTTGGCCGTAGTGCCGTCGGTCACGGCCGCGTCGAGGAAATCCACACGCCACACACTGCCCGGGGAATTGGCAGTTGACGTCCAGTACTTGGCCGCCTGGAAATCCGTGAAAGGATGGCCGCTTGGCAAGGCCGGATTACGTTTGTTCAGATCCAGCAGGCTCGTCAGCTCGTTACGATTCGGCAACCGCCAGTCGCCAGCTCTGCTCCCATCGGAAAGGCCGCAAACGCCATTCGCCAAATTGTTCGCATCGGATAGTGCGGCGAACCACCCCCGTATTCCCCGGAGGCAGTTTGCATCCTTCAACCAGATCAACCCGGTCAGATTGTCCGTGACCGTCCCGTTGGCGTTGTCGGTGAATCGCGGATTCGGCCAGGCCACGCCCTTTTGAAGAGCGCCGTCGTCGTCCAGCGGCGATACTCACCGTCTGGCCGGTTTTCGCTAACGGCGCCGGCGCAAGTCCCGCTGTTACAGAGATGCAGTCGGAAACCTCAATGCTTATGGTTTCGTTGCCGTCGCTCAGTACTCCGGTGCAATCGTCGGGTAGCTCACCAAGAAATGAAAAACTTCCGTTCCCGTGATTCGCCGTGGTCACCAAACCACCTTCCCAGGTTATCGGGCGCCTCTCGCTGCACCCTTGCCCTTGATGACGACCATCCCGTTTTGCACTTCTTCCGCAACTTGTATCGTTATCGCTGCGTACGCCGACGATACCAACATCGCCATGTCGCGACCATGATCGTTCCGCGATAGATCTTGTTCATGTCCATGCCGTTTCGCCATGTAGTAGCAGTTGGGTGTGCTCGGCCCTCACCTTGTTACGTCGCACCATGTCTCGCTGCATCGTTTCGAGACATTGATTCGTGCTGACGCAACGGACGAAGAGTCTCTGCTGCGATGGTGAAGCCGTCAACTGCTCATGCAGACCGGTCGTCAAGGCGCCGGTTCGGATGACGTACATCCGCCCCAAAAGCGGCTGACCCCTTGGAAAGCGCCAATGACTGGGCTGCGCCCCGCGGGACCGCCGACGTTCGGGACGCCGTGACATCAACCCGTCGTGAATGTCAGCGTCGATTCGTGCGGCGCAGGACGGGTCGACCGGCTGGGTCGGGTTGGCGAGGAACGCAGACATTATCGACAGCGCGCACTTCGACTTGCCGAGGACCGAGTGACCCGTGAACGGGAATGACACGACCTGGGCGTTCTTGAGGTCCGGGGTGATCACGTCGACCCACTCGGGCGCGGTGGCGGCATCGAACGTGCCCTCGAGGATCAGCACCGGCACGTCGCTCACGATTCGGGCGCTCACCGCCGGGTCCGCCCTTCCGACGTTCCAGATCGGACACTCGGTGAAGAGTCGTCCCTGTTTAGGCTGCACCTTCAGCACTCGGTCCGGGAACCCGGGGAGCGCCGCCTTCGCTCTCGCCAGCGTGGCTGCCTCGGTGGTGAGATTGGCGCTCTCCGCGCAGAACACGGTGATGGCCAGACCAACGCCGCCCAGTCCGACGAACTCCGGCGGACCCCGCAACGCGAGATACGCGGCGGCGACCGCGGCGGAATCGCCTCGCGCCATGTCCGCGATCATCTTGGGGATGCCAGAGCCATCGCCGCGCTCGCTCGTCATGATCAACGTATAGGCGAAGGTGAATCCGTCGATGTTCACCGTCACCGGCGTGCCGGACTCGTCTTTCACTTGCACGACGACGGGCGTCGTGTCGAGGCGGTTCACGGTGGCCGTGAAATCCGCGTCCAGATTCGGATAGGCGGTGGCGCAGGCGGGCTCCGCTGCGCATGCGGCAAAGATTGCCCTGAACGAACTGGCCGGAGCCGACCACCAAGTCTCGACGATGTTGACCGTGGGGGGCGACACCGAATCGAGGACCACGCTGCGGATGCCCTGTGGGTGATCTCGCAGGACGATCAACGCGAGCCTCGATCCGTAGGAGACCCCGTAGACGTTCCAGCGGTCGATGCCCAGTGCCACCCGGAGGTCGGCGATGTCGGCAGCGTTCTCCGTGCTGTTGTAGGCAGCGAGGTCGACGCCGGTGGCGGCCAATTGGTCGCGGCACTCCTTAAGCGCTGCGGCGTCTGCGGCGGTGGTCGATTCCGCCGCGAACGGAAGGCTGACCGCGTCGAACACGAACTGCTCCCACCCGGGACATCCGAGGCGGGGGTCGGCGCGGTGCGTGCCGCGCTGGTCGACGAAGATGACTTCGCGGTCGGCGTTGAGTCCGTGCTTGACCATGAACGCCACCTCGAACGACCCGGCCCCGCCGGGCCCGCCCGACAGGTACACGATCGGATCGCGCCTGGGCGTCGCCGAGACAGCGGGTGCGCGCATCACGAAGATGCGAATACGGCGCCCGTCGGGCTTGGCCCGATTCTCGAGCACAGTGAGGTAGCCACACTGAACACCTGACGGGAAGTCGAGGTCGGGGAAGCCCGCGATGTTCGGTTGGGGACACGGCGTCGTCTGGTACGACGCCGCGCCGGTGGACCCGCTCGACGGGCTCCTCGATTGCGTCGTCGCGCATGCGGCCACCAGGCACACCGCGGCGAGCACGACGCAATTCTTCGCTGATCTCATCACGCTCGCCTCGCCGTTACGTGGGTCCCTTGCGATGATCCGGCCATCATCGCGATGCGCATTCTCTAGTCCGTACGCTCGGAAACGTTTCGTCCATAAGTCACGGCCTCGCGGACCGCTGCAGGAGCGCCGTCGGCGAGTTGCCAATCCGGACGTGCGCCAAGCGCGTCGTTTACCGTCGAGAACGCAACGCGGAATGCGATGAACGCTGTCGCATCGAAGATTTCCTGATCCGTCAGGCCGACCGCGCGAAGGCCATCCACGTCCTCGACCGTGATTGCATTCGGCGCACGAACGACCTGCCCGGCCCATGTCGCGAGCGTTTTTTCACGAGCGGTCAGCTCTGCGGCCTCCTTGCATTGCAGGACTGCGGCAGCGGTAACGGGGTCGGTTTCAGAGGCAAGGGTCTTCCCCCAGGCGAGCGCACAATAGGAATCGTGAAGATTGCTCGCTGCCGCGCAGACGAGAATCGAGCGCTCGCGCAGTGAAAGCGAAGACTGCTCGTTCAGAAGCTTGCGTACGCTCACGAATGCGTCGGAAACGCTCGGTCGCCATGCCCAAAGGCGCGTATGGTTCGCCACATAGCCGTCCTCGGCGAGATCGCTTGCGTAGTGCGCTGCAGTTGCCTCGCTGGTCGGAGCCGTCTCCAGAAACATCCTGCCTCCCGATTTTGAATGCAAGCACCACTCTCCGATTCGAACTCTACCCTTACCGGTCAGCTTCTGCTCCGCGGTGTCGCACCAGCCGGTACACATAGCCAAGCACGATGAGTCCAACGATCACTTTCGTGGCCATGTCGATCCAGGTGCCAACGCTTTCGTAATGCGCCTCCAGCACGTAACCGGCGATCGTCAAAAGACCTGTCCACAAGAGTGTGCCGAGAGCAGACCAGGCGACGAATGGAACAAATCGCATGCCGGTGAGTCCTGCCGGAACGGAAATGAGCGTTCGCAGAGCAGGAATCAAGCGCCCGAAAAACACTGCAACCCAGCCGTAATGCCTGAACCACTGCGTGGCGTGCTCCAAGTCCTCTCTCGAGACCGTCAACCACCGGCCGTGACGATCGGCCAGGCGCATCAGGCGCTCGTTCCCGATCCAGCGGCCGGCGAAGTACCAAGGCATCGCGCCGAGCAAGGAGCCGGCCACTCCGGCCGCGAGCACGCCCGCGGGATGCAAATCGCCTCGTGCGGCCACGAAGCCCGCAAACGGCATGATGAGTTCCGACGGCATGGGCGGAAACACATTCTCCGCGAACATCAGCAACGCGATACCGATGTATCCGGTCGAAGTAATGACTGCGGTGATCCAGTCAACCATCTCGCACGCTCGACAGGTGTCTTGCAGAATAACGAGGCTTCGACGACTGGCGCCTGGACTTGCTGCGCGGGCAAGCAACCCACGCTGCCAACCACGTCGATGACCGATTCACATAAAGCAAAGTGTAGATGGACTCTGGTGCTTGAGTGGACAACATACAAGCTCCCCATTGTCGCCGTCGCGCTGCGTTGCAACCGGAAAGGGTTCATTCCATGCCAATCCGCATTCAGCTAAGTCGTGAGCCCGGCTGGCGCATGCCGCCCGATACCGTGAAAGTCGATCGCACGACAAGGTGGGGCAATCCATTCGACGTGCGCGAGTTCGGGCACGAGCTGGCCATGCATGTATTCGAGGACACCGCGCGCGGCTGCTGGTCGCTGGCCAATATCAAAGGCCTTGATGACCCGGCGGCGTCGGCAATCCACGAGGCTCACTGCAGATGGTTGCGCCGCATCGGGAGCAACCCGGTCGAAACGGCACGCGCCGAATTGCGCGGCAAGAACCTCGCGTGCTGGTGTGCGCTACCGAAGCGCGGCGAACCGGACACCTGCCACGCCGCCATACTGTTGCGCATCGCCAACGATTAGCGAGGCAAGTGTCGGTGGTTCGTTTCGCTTATGATGGCGGAGAACCGATGTCCATAGGCGCTCTCATGCTAGCCATGACGACGTGGATCGAAGCACCGACTGTGTTCGCACTGCGCACCGTGGTCGCGTCGCTGGCGCTCGTTTCCGTGAGCGTTGCAGGCGCAACCGGTGACACCACCGTTTACAGATGCACGCAAGCGAACGGGGCGGTGCTGTATGCGGATTACCCGTGCAAGGGCGGTGTCGCCGTCGACATCCGACCCGGTGCGCCGGATCCCGACGCAACCCAGCGTCTCGAGCGTATCCGGGCCGAGCTGGACCGCGCCGCGGCCAGGCGTCAAGCAAACGAGGACTTCGCGGCGATTCGCCGCGAAGAGCTGTACCAGCGGCGCCTCGAGGCAGAAGCCGCGCAGTCAGCCGAGCTTGCGGCCAATCCGCCCGACCTGATCTACGGCCCGGCGTACGGCTTCCCTGGATCCTTTGTGAAGGATCGAATCGAATCGGCCCGGCCATCAGCGACACGCGGACCGACACCACGTGACGCCCAAGAGCCGCGTACCGGCGGTCATTCGCCGTCCGCACGGTCCCGGTTGATTCCATGGTGGTGTTTTTCGGTACGGCCGTGCTGCGGCAGTTCGCCCGCCCGCATGTCCTTTGACCTGTCCGATCATGCGCATGAACCGGTGCGTCGCTGACGTCCGGGTGAAACGCGAAGTCCGGCCGACACCCGAGCGGGGAGAGTCACTGTCGGACGCGATGCGGCAAGTCCAGCCCCACCCGATGCCGGTAGGGATATGCTTGCGGCGCGCGTCGGCACTCCCAAAGGCAGATGCCGCTTTCCTCGCTCTCGAGGTGAAGGGGCTGGCCATCGATCGCCGCCGGCCGAACTTGCACTCCATCGAGGAAAACGAATTTGTCCACCGGTCGCAGGATGTTGTAAGCTACACATAGAAAAAGAATCAAGGCACCGTTTTTGCTTTTGACGGGGCAGCCGCCTTGTGACCACGTGCAGCGCGCAAGGCGCATCAACGAGGAAGCTCCATGTCGGCAGTTCAGGCACGTCCATTCGCGGCGACCGGCGTCGTTTCCGAGCTCGCGTTCGCGCGCGCGCAGCGCAATACCGTCCTGATCGTCGACGACCTGTTCTCGCAGCCGCCTGCTGCTCGCCGAGATCGTGCGGCAGATCGACGGCAAGCTGAACCTCGAGCTCTTCGACACGCCGTCGCGCGCGCTGGAGTTCGCGCGCAACAACCGCGTCGACATCATCCTCACCGATTACAAGCTGCCCGAGTTCGACGGCATCGAGCTCGTCAAGCAGCTGCGCGCGCTGCCGCATTGCGTCGACGTGCCGATCGTCGTGATCACCGTCGTCGACGACCGCAAGATCCGCTACGACGCGCTCGAAGCCGGCGCGACCGACTTCCTGATCAAGCCGCTCGACGATCACGAGACGCGCGCCCGCTGCGCGAACCTGCTCGAGCTGCGCCGGCACAAGATCGTGCTGTCCGACCAGGCGCGCGTGCTGCAGTACCAGGTCGACAAGTCGGTCGCCGAGATCCACGAGCGCGAGCTCGAAACGCTCGCGCAAGCTCGCCAAGGCCGGCGAGTTCCGCGACAAGACGACCGGCAATCACCTGATGCGGATGGCGAAGTATTCGGCGCTGATCGGCCAGCACCTCGGACTCGGCGCGGAGACCGTGCACGTGCTCGAAGTCGCCGCGCCGATGCACGACATCGGCAAGATCGGCATTCCCGATGCGGTGCTGCTGAAGGAAGGACCGCTGACGCCGCCGGAGATCGACGTGATGCGCGACGCACCCGCGAATGGGCTACGACATCCTGAAGGGCAGCCCGTCGAAGTACCTGTCGATGGGCGCGATCATCGCGCTCGGCCATCACGAGAAGTTCGACGGCTCCGGATATCCGAACGGCCTGCATGGCGAGGACATTCCGCTGGTCGCGCGCGATCGTCGCCGTCGCCGACGTGTTCGACGCGCTCGTGTCGGAGCGCCCGTACAAGCGCGCGTGGCCGCTCGACGAGGGCATCGAGTTCCTGAAGAGCCAGCGCGGCAAGCATTTCGATCCGACCTGCATCGATGCGTTCCTGTCGGATCGCGGCGCTGTCGAAACCATTCTTCGCGAATTCAGCGACTGACCGCGACCGGGCTGCGTCAGCCCACGAGCACGATGTGCATCCGGCGCGGACCGTGCGCGCCGAGCACGATCGTCTGCTCGATGTCGCCGGTGCGCGAAGGACCGGAGACGAGGTTGACCGCGCGCGGCAAGTCGCCGCGCTCGCGCGCGGATGCGCGCGAACGCCTCTTCCATGCCGGAGACGATCTGGTCCGCGCGCACGATCGCGACGTGCGTCTCCGGCAGCAGGAACGTCGCCGTCGGCGTCTCGGCGCCGGTCACGAACACCAGCGTTCCCGTCTCGGCGATCGCGCAGAAGCAGCCGGTGATGCCGAGCGCATCGTGCCCGACCGTCGGCCGCGCTTCGATCGACAGCCCCGCCCGCTGTCCAGTCGAGCGATCGCGAACTCCGGCCAGCAGACGCCCGCCGCGCGGATCCTGCGACGCGTCCGAGCACGCGGCAGTCGAGCGCGTCGACGTAGCGACGCGATCGCCGGCGGCGACATCCTCGAGCGATCGTCGACGCGCTCGACCGTGCTCGCCATGTCGTTCGCGCGATCGAGAAACCGTTGCACGAGATCCGCCGGCAGCGCGGGCCGCGGTCCCTGGCGCCGTGCGCGCGATGTAGGCATGCGCATCCGCGCGCGCCGCCGTCGTCCGGTCCGCGGCGGCCGAGCGCCGCGCGCACGCGAGCGAGCACGGCGTCGCGCGACGACGCGTTGTCGTCGATCGACGATCGCGATCTAGACGGTATTCGTGCGCACGAACGCATCGAGCCGCGCGATGCCGTTCTCGATCGCCGCGTTCGACGCGGCGTACGAAAAGCGGATGTGCTGGCCGTCGCCCGGCACGCGGCGGCCGAAATGGATGTCGGCGAGCACCGCGATGCCCGCCTCGTGCAGCAGGCGCTTGCGGAACGCCTCGGAATCCGCGCAGCCGACGCGCCGGCACGCTTCGGTGACGTTGGGCCACGCGTAGAACGCGCCGCCGGGCGTCTTGCACGTGACGCCGGGCACCTCGTTCAGCAGACGCACGATCAGGTCGCGCCGCTCGAGGAAGCGCGCATGCATTTCGGCGACCGACGTCCTGCGGGCCGTTGATCGCTTCGACGCCGGCCCATTGCGAGATCTGCGATGCGCACGACTCGGTGTTGGTGATCCAGCGCGTGAACGTCGGCGCCAGCGCGCGATTGGCCACGTAGCCGATGCCGCCAGCCGGTCATCGCCCAGGTCTTCGACGCGCCGTCGGAGATGATCGTGCGCTCGAGCATGCCCGGCGCGCGTGGCGAGCGAGTCGAACGCGCCCGTCGTAGATCAGCCGCGAATAGATCTCGTCGGCGAACACCCAGACCTGCGGATGCCGCGCGAGGATCTCGGCGATCGCGTCGAGATCGGCTGCGCTGACAGCATGCCGCCGGTCGGATTCTGCGGCGAGTTGAGGATCAGCAGCCGCGTCTTCGGCGTGATCTTCGCTTCGAGCTCCGCCGGATCGAACGCGAAATCGCGCGCTTCGCGCAGGAAGATCGGCACCGGCACCGCGCCGTTGGCGACGATCTGCGACTCGTAGATCGGAAATCCCGGCACCGGATAGATCACTTCGTCGCCGGCGCCGTAATCGGTGACCGACGCGATCGTGTACGCAATGAACGGCTTCGCGCCCGCGCCGACGACGACGTCGTCGGGCGGATGTCGAGGCCGCGCCGCGCGCCGAGGTCGCGCGCCGCGGCGGCGCGCAGCTCGTCGATGCCCGCCGACGGCGTGTAGCCGTGCTTGCCGTCGCGGATCGCCGCGATCGCGGCGTCCTGGATGTTGCGCGGCGTCGGGAAATCCGGCTGGCCGATGCAGAACGAGACGATGTCCTTGCCGCTTCGCGCAAGCGCGTTGACTTCGGCGAGCACGACGAACGCGTTCTCGGTGCCGAGCGATTCGCCGCGGCGCGACAGCCGCGGCACCGTCGTCAAGGGCGCATGCGGAGCATTCATCGCGTGGCTCCGGTAGGCTCGGGTTGCGCGGTGGCGCGCTGGCGCGCCGCATAGAGCTCGCGGAACGTGCGTCCCGCGGGCGCCGGCATGTCGCGCTCGTCGGTCCAGCCGCCGCCGAGCGGCAGCTTGCGGATCATGCCGTTGCGATCGCGCGAGCATGCGCAGCGCGCGAACGCCGATTCCGGTCGCGAGCGCCGTAGAGCGCCGGCCGCCGCGCGAACCACGCCCACGGCTCGAGGCCGAGCGCGCTCGTACCACGGCCGCAGATCGCCGCTCGAACTCCTGCTCGCGCAGCTTGCGCTGCAGGTCGGGCAGCGGAATCTTCACCGGGCACACGACGCCGCACTGGTTGCACATCGTCGACGCCTGCGGCAGGTCGAGCGCGTTCTCGAGGCCGACGTACATCGGCGTCAGGATCGAGCCGATCGGCCCCGGATAGACCCAGCCGTACGAGTGCCCGCCGACGTTCTGGTAGACCGGGCAGTGATTCATGCACGCGCCGCAGCGGATGCAGCGCAGCGCCTCGCTTGCACGTCGCTCGCCGAGCACCGCGCTGCGGCCCGCGTCGACGACGATGAAGTACATGTGCTCGGCGCCGTGGAACTCGCCCGCGCCCTTGACGCCGGTCAGGACGTCGACGTAGTTCGAGATCGACTGGCCGGTCGCCGAGCGCGGCAGCAGGCGCATCAGCGTCGCGACGTCCTCGAGCGTGGGCACGATCTTCTCGATGCCCGAGATCGCGACGTGCACCTTCGGCAGCGTCGTCGTCAGCGTCGCGTTGCCTTCGTTGGTGACGACGACGACCGAGCCCGTCTCGGCGACGAAGAAATTGCCGCCGGAGATGCCCATGTCGGCGGTCAGGTAGTGCGTGCGCAGCACCTCGCGCGCCTCGAGGCACAGCTCGTCGATGCCCGTCCTTCCTCGGCGTGCCGTGGCGCTTGTGGAAGAGCTCGGCGACCTCCTCGCTTGCGACTTGTGCAGCGCCGGGCCGATGATGTGCGACGGCGGCTCGTAGTCGTTGATCTGCAGGATGTATTCGCCGAGGTCGGTCTCGACGACCGTCAGCCCGGCGGCCTCGATCGCGTGGTCGAGCGCCGACTCCTCGGACACCATCGACTTCGACTTGATGATCTTGCGCACGCCGTGCCGCGCGCGCGATCTCGAGCACGAGCGCGTTGATCTCGGCCGGCGTCTCCGCGCACAGCACCGTCGCGCCGCGCGCCGTGGCGTTCGCGCTCGAAGATCGTCGAGCCAGACGTCGAGGTCGTCGAGCGCGCGCTGGCGGATCGCCCGCGCCGCCTCGCGCGTGCCCTCGAAGTCGTCGAGCTCGGTCGAGCGCGACCTTGCGCTTCTCGACGAACTTGCCCTTGATCTTGCTGCAGGTTGTGCTGCAGCTGCGCGTCGTGCAGCTTGACGTGCGCGCGCTCCTTGAAATGCATCGACGCGACTTGCATGGCTTCCCTGGAACTCGGTCATGGCTGCGGCAGCTCGCCGGCGAGCACTTCGGCGACGTGCAGCACCCGCGTCGTCGTGTCGCCGCGCCGGCGCAGCCGCCCTTCGATGTTCAGCATGCAGCCGAGGTCGCCGAGCACGACCGCGTCGGCGCCGCTGGTCGACGATGTGCTGGCACTTGTTGTCGGCGAGGCGCGCCGAGATCTCGCCGAACTTGACCGCGAACGTGCCGCCGAAGCCGCAGCACATCTCGCACTCGGCCATCTCCGCGAGCCGCACGCCGGCCATCTTCGCGAGCAGCGCGCGCGGCTGCGCCTTGACGCCCATCTCGCGCAGGCCCGCGCAGCGAGTCGTGATAGGTGACCGTGCCGCGAAACGTGCCCGGCACGCCGGTCGAGCTTCAGCACGTTGACGAGGAAGTCGGTGAGCTCGTACGTCTTGCGCGGCAAGCGCCGCGACGCGCGCCGACCATCGCGGGATCGTCGGCGAAGAGCTCGCGCGTAATGCGTCCGGATCATGCCGCTGCACGAGCCGGACGGCGCGACGAGGTAGTCGCAGTCCTCGAATTCGTCGACGACCTTGCGCGCGAGCGCGATCGCGTCGGCGCGGTCGCCGGAGTTGTAGGCCGGCTGGCCGCAGCAGGTCTGCGTCGGCGGCACGAAGACGTCGGCGCCGCCGGCTTCGAGCAGCTTGATCGCCGCGAATCCGATCGACGGCCGCATCAGGTCGACGAGGCAGGTGACGAAGAGGCCGACGCGCATGGAGATCGAATCAGGATCGACGATGGTAGCATGCGCGCGGCGGGCACGGCGAGCATTCCGCGCCGACGCTTCAGGGAAAGTTCGATTGCGTCAGCGCGATCGCGCACAGACCGATCAGCTGCTGCGGCAGGATGCCGAGGACCAGCAGCGCAGGCCGTTCGCCGACAGCAGCGACCCGGGTGTCGCCGCGCGCGACGATCGGCAGCGTCTCCACCGGATCGTCGAAGTACATCAGCTTGACGATGCGCAGGTAGTAGAACGCGCCGATCAGCGACGTCAGCACGGCGACGACGGCGAGCCAGACGAAGCCGTCGTTGACGGCCGCCTCGATCACCATGAACTTCGCGTAGAAGCCGATCGTCGGCGGCATGCCGGCCAGCGAGAACATGACGAGCAGCATGATGAACGCCCACCACGGCGAGCGCTGGTTCAGGCCCTTGAAGTCGTCGAGCTGGTCGGCTCTCGAAGCCCTCGCGCGACAGCAGCAGGACATGCCGAACGACGCGAGGCTCGTCAGCACGTAGGCGACCGTGTAGAACATCGCGGCCGAGTAGCCGTTGCGGTTCGCCGGCCAGGAAGCCCATGCAGCATGAAGCCCATGTTCGCGATCGTCGAATAGGCGAGCATCCGCTTGATGTTCGTCTGCGCGATCGCGATCAGGTTGCCGAGCACCATCGACAGCACGCACAGCACGATCAGCATGCCCTGCCAGTCGAACTCGCAGGCCCTGCAGCGCGCCGGCGAGGAGGCGCAGCGTCATCGCGAACGCGGCGAGCTTCGGCGCCGTGCCGATCAGCAGCGTGATCGCCGTCGGCGCGCCGTCGTACACGTCGGGCACCCACATGTGGTACGGCACGACGCCGAGCTTGAACGCGATGCCGGAGACGACGAACACCAGCCCGAACATCAGCAGCAGTCCGGTTGCCCTGCCGCGCCGTAGCATCGCCTCGCGCGACCGTGTCGAGGTCGAGCGAGCCGGTCGCGCCGTAGATCATCGACATGCCCGTAGAGCAGCATGCCCGACGCCAGCGCGCCCGAGCACGAAGTACTTCATCGCCGCCTCGGACGAGCGCGGGTCGATCGTCGCGGTGCATCGCGACCAGCGCGTACAGCGACAGCGACATCAGCTCGAGGCCGAGGTAGAGCGTCAGGAAGTTGTCGCCGGTGATCATCACCATGCATGCCGAGCAGCGCGAACAGCGTCAGCACGAACGTCTCGCCGCGGAACAGGCCGCGCGCCGCGAGGTAGCTGCGCGAATAGAACAGCATCAGCGACACGGCGACGAAGCACGCGAATGCGCAGGAAGTCGGCCAGCATGTCGTCGACGACCATGCCGTGATAACGCCTTGATCGACGTCGAGCGCGCAGCGTCGTCAGCGTCGACGCAGGTCGCGACGCAGCAGCGCGAGCTGCGTCAGCCAGTAGCTCACGTGGCGCCGCGTCGTCCGGCACGAACAGGTCGACCAGCAGGATCAGCGCACGCGGCCGCCAGGACGACGATCTCCGGCAGACGCGGCCAAGTAGTTGACGTTCATGGCGAGCATCGGCCGTTCACAGCTTGCTGCGCGCGACGACGTGCGAGCAGGTCGGCGACCGACGACGTGCATCACGTCGATGAAGGGCTTGGGCCAGACGCCCATGCACAGCACCGGCGCCGCGACGCGCGCCGAGCAGCCAGAACTCGCGGCGGCTCGATGTCGGTCAGCGTCGGCGACGTTGCGCGTTGGCGACCTCGCCGAAGATCACGCGCTTGTACATCCACAGCGTGTAGGCGGCGCCGAGGATCAGCGTGATCGCGGCCGCGGAAGCCGAGCCAGAAGTTCACCTTGACCGCGGCGAGGATCACCAGGAACTCGCCGACGAAGCCCGACGTCGCCGGCAAGCCCGGCATTGGCCATCGCGAACAGCATCATGAACGCGGCGAACTTCGGCATCGTGTTGACGACGCCGCCATAGTCGGCGATCAGCCGGCGTGTGCATGCGGTCGTACATGCACGCCGACGCACAGGAACATCGCCGCGGACACGAAGCCGTGCGAGATCATCTGCGCGAGCGCCGCCCTCGATGCCGAGCTGGCTGAACAGGAAGAAGCCGAGCGTCACGAACCCCATGTGCGAGATCGACGAGTACGCGATCAGCTTCTTCATGTCCGCCTGCACCAGCGCGACGAAGCCGATGTAGACGACGGCGATCAGCGACAGCGTGATGACGAATCCGGACAGGTAGCGCGATGCGTCCGGCACGATCGGCAGGATGAAGCGCACGAAGCCGTACGCGCCGATCTTCAGCGTGATCGCCGCGAGGACGACCGAGCCGCCGGTCGGCGCCTCGACGTGCGCGTCGGGCAGCCACGTGTGCACCGGCCACATCGGCACCTTGACCGCGAACGCGAGGAAGAACGCGACGAACAGCAGGATCTGCGACGCTTGAGCGACAGCGGCACGTCGTACCAGTCGAGGATCGCGAAGCTCTCCGACACGCTGTACAGGTAGATGAGCGCCACCAGCATCAGCAGCGAGCCGAGCAGCGTGTAGAGGAAGAACTTGACCGCCGCGTAGACGCGGTTCGGGCCGCCCCAGACGCCGATGATCAGGTACATCGGGATCAGCATCGCCTCGAAGAACGACGTAGAACAGGATGCCGTCGAGCGCGCAGAACACGCCGTTGATGAGCCCCGACATGATCAGGAACGCCGCCATGTACTGCGCGACGCGCACCTGTGATCACCTCCCAGCCCGCCCAGACGACGAGCACGCGTCATGAAGCTGTTGAGCAGGATGAACAGCACCGAGATGCCGTCGACGCCGAGGTGGTAGTGGATGTCGAAGCGCGGGATCCACTCGGCGCACTCGACGAACTGCATCGCGGACGTCGTCGTGTCGAAGTGCGCGTAGAGCGGCAGCGTGACGAGGAAGCCGGCGACCGCGCCGAGCAGCGCGATCCAGCGCGCGGACGCCGCATCGCGGTCGCGGCCGACGCCGAGCACGGCGAGACCCGCGACGATCGGCACCCAGATGGCGAGCGAAAGATACGGCGTCATCGCGGTGCGCTCACCGGACGCCCACCAGGTCGAGCAGCGCGAAGACGCCGACGATCATCGTGAACGCGTAGTGGTAGACGTAGCCCGACTGGATGTGCCGCAACAGCGCGCGACGACCAGCCGACGAGCTTCGCCGAGCCGTTGACGAAGAAGCCGTCGATGATCGTCGCGGTCGCCGACGTTCGACAGCGAAGCTGCCGAGCGCGCGCGCGCCGCCGGCGAAGAACCAGTCGTTGAAGCGGTCGAAGTAGTACTTGTTGTCGAGCAGCGTGTAGATCGCGCCGGCAGCGCGCCGCGATGCGCGCCGGCAGCGCCGGGTTGACCAGGTACAGGTAGACCGCCGCCGCGATGCCGGCGATCGCGAGCCAGAACGGCGGCGCAGTCAGGCCGTGCAGGATGAACGCGCACGGCGCCGTGCCATTCGCCCTTGAGCTCGGCGAGCACCGCGTGCGGCTCGCGCACGAAGATCGAGTCGCCGAACTAGTCGCCGAACAGCATCGGCTCGATGTACATCCAGCCGGCGTAGACCGACGGGATCGCGAGCAGGATCAGCGGCACCGTGACGACCCACGGCGATTCGCGCGGCGGGCCGCCTGCGTGGCCGTGCGGGTCGGGCTCCGCGCCGGCCGACGACGACGCGTCGTGCGCGTGCTCGCCGTGTCGCCGCGTGCGCCGCATCGGCGTGGCGGAAGCGCTCGTCGCCGTGGAACGCGAGGAACAGCAGCCGGAACGAGTAGAACGCCGTGACGAACACGCCGGTCAGCACGGCGAAGTAGGCAAAGCCGTGGCCCGGCGACCTTCGACAGGTGCGTCGCCTCGATGATCGCGTCCTTCGAGAAGAAGCCCGCGAACGGCGGGATGCCGGCCAGCGCGAGCGAGCCGATCACCGCGGTGACGTAGGTGATCGGCATGTACTTGCGCAGCCCGCCCATCCTGCGCAGGTCCTGCTCGTGGTGCAGCGCGATGATCACCGACCCGGCGCCGAGGAACAGCAGCGCCTTGAAGAACGCGTGCGTCATCAGGTGGAAGATCGCCGCCGAGTACGCCGACACGCCGAGCGCGACGGTCATGTAGCCGAGCTGCGACAGCGTCGAGTACGCGACGACGCGCTTGATGTCGTTCTGGACGATGCCGAGGAACGCCATGAACAGCGCCGTCGATCGCGCCGATGACCGTGACGAACGACAGCGCGGTCTCCGACCGCTCGAACAGCGGGCTCATCCGCGCGACCATGAAGATGCCGGCCGTCACCATCGTCGCCGCGTGGATCAGCGCGGAGATCGGCGTCGGGCCTTCCATCGAGTCGGGCAGCCAGACGTGCAGCGGCACCTGCGCGCTCTTGCCCATCGCGCCGATGAAGAGGCAGATGCAGATCGCCGTCATCAGCGACCACTGCGCGCCGCCCCACAGGTGTGAGCGTCGTCGCCGGCGATCGCCTCGGCGCTTGCGCGAACACCGGCGCGTAGTCGAGCGTGCCGAAGTACGCGAGCACGAGGCCGATGCCGAGCACGAAGCCGAAGTCGCCGACGCGGTTGGCGAGGAACGCCTTGAGGTTCGCGTAGATCGCCGTCGGCCGCGTGTACCAGAAGCCGATCAGCAGGTAGGAGACGAGCCCGACCGCCTCCCAGCCGAAGAAGAGCTGCAGGAAGTTGTTGCTCATCACGAGCATCAGCATCGAGAACGTGAAGAGCGAGATGTAGCGAGAAGAAGCGCGTGTAGCCGGGGTCGTCGGCCATGTAGCCGATCGTGTAGACGTGCACCATCAGCGACACGAACGTGACGACGAGCATCATCGTCGCGGTCAGCGGATCGATCAGGAAGCCGATCGCGAGCTTGAAGTCGCCCGAGACGCAGCCACGCGTAGACGTCGCCGTTGAACACGTGGCCGGCCTGCACGTCGCGCGCAGATGACGATCGACGCGACGAACGACGACGGCGACGCCGAGGATGCACAGCCAGTGCGAGACCGCTGCGGCCGAGCTTCGGCCCCCACAGGCCGACGACGATCGACGCCAGCGAGCGGCGCGAGCGGGACGAGCAGGTAGAGCGTCGCTGCATCGTCATCGACCCGCGTCAGCCCTTGAGCTTGCCCAGGTCCTCGACGTCGATCGAGCCGACGTTGCGGAACAGCAGCACGAGGATCGCGAGGCCGATCGCCGACTCGGCGGCGGCGACGGTCAGGATGAAGAACACGAACACCTGGCCCGCCATGTCGCCGAGGTAGCGCGAGAACGCGATGAAGTTCAGGTTGACGGCGAGCAGCATCAGCTCGATCGCCATCAGCATGATGATGACGTTCTTGCGGTTGAGGAAGATGCCGGCCATGCTGATCGCGAACAGGATCGCCCCCAGCACGAGGTAGTGCGCCAGCGTCGGTGCGTTCAGCAATGACACGTCGTCGCTCCCTGTACGACGCGGGCTGCGCGCGGCGGCCGTTTGCGAGGCCGCTTCCGCGCCGAGCCCGTGCAGCTGCCGGTTCTCAGGCCGGCGGTTTTCCGACGGCAGGTCGACGAGCCGCACGCGGTCCTCGCGGCGCACCTTGACCTGCTCGCCCGGATCCTGGTGCTTCGTTTCCCTGCGCTCGCGATGCGTCAGCGCGATCGCCGCGATGATCGCCACCAGCAGGATCACGGCGGCGATCTCGAACGGATAGACGTAGTCGACGTAGAGCAGCTGGCCGAGCGCCTTGGTGTTGCTTCCCGTCGGCGCCGCCGGCTCGGTCGCCGTGCGTCCGATCGCGCTCTCGATGATGACCAGCGCCATCTCGAACAGCACGAGCGCGCCGACGGCGGCGCCGACCGGCAGGTAGCTGCGGAAGTGCTGGCGCAGCGTGTCGAAGTTGACGTCGAGCATCATCACGACGAACAGGAACAGCACCATGACCGCGCCGACGTAGACGAGCACCAGCGCGATCGCGAGGAATTCGGCGCGCAGCAGCAGCCAGATGCCCGCCGCCGTGAAGAACGCAGAGCACGAGCCACAGCGCCGCGTGCACCGGATTGCGCGTCGTGATGACGCGCAGCGCGGCGAAGATCGAGGATCGCGGCGAACGACGTAGAAGAGTGAAGGTCTGCGAAGGTCATCGCGACGGTCTAGCGGTACTTCGCGTCCTCTGCGCGATCCGCGGCGATCTGCGCCTCGTAGCGGTCGCCGACCGCGAGCAGCATTTCCTTCGTGTAGTACAGGTCGCCGCGCTTCTCGCCGTGGTACTCGAGGATCCGCGTCTCGACGATCGAGTCGACCGGGCAGCTCTCCTCGCAGAAGCCGCAGAAGATGCACTTGGTCAGGTCGATGTCGTAGCGCGTCGTGCGCCGCGTGCCGTCCTCGCGCTGCTCGGACTCGATCGTGATCGCGAGCGCCGGGCACACCGCCTCGCACAGCTTGCAGGCGATGCAGCGCTCCTCGCCGTTCGGATAGCGGCGCAGCGCGTGCAGGCCGCGGAAGCGCGGGCTCATCGGCGTCTTTTCCTCGGGGAACTGGACGGTGACCTTGCGCGAGAACATGTGGCGGCCGGTGAGCGCGAGCCCCTGCATCAGCTCGAGGAGGAGCCAGGTGCCGAAGAAATCCCGGATGCGCTCGACGATCTTCATCGATCGATCAGTGGAAAAGGTCGGCCAGCGCGTCTGCATCATCGCGCCGAGGAACACGATCCACACGAGCGTGACCGGAATGAACACCTTCCAGCCGAGCCGCATGATCTGGTCGTAGCGGTAGCGCGGGAACGTCGCGCGGATCCACAGGAAGATCAACAGCACGAACGACACCTTGAGCGCGAACCACAGCATGCCGTCGCCGAACGGATGCACGCCGAAGATCTCGGCGTCGTTCAGGATCGGCAACGGCGAAAGCCAGCCGCCGAGGAACATGATCGACGTCAGCGCGGCGATCAGGATCATGTTCATGTATTCGGCGAGGAAGAACAGCGCGAACGTGATCGCCCGAATACTCGACGTGGAATCCCGCGACGATCTCCGACTCGCCTTCCGCGACGTCGAACGGATGCCGGTTCGTCTCGGCGATGCCCGACACGAGGTAGACGATGAACAGCGGGAAGAGCGGCCAGATGTACCAGTACGCGGCGCCGCCCTCCTGGCCCGCTGACGATCTCGCCGAGGTTGAGGCTGTTCGCCGCCATCAGCACGCCGACGAGCGCGAAGCCCATCGCGATTTCGTACGAGACGATCTGCGCGGCGGAGCGCAGGCAGCCGAGGAACGCGTACTTCGAGTTCGATGCCCAGCCGGCGAGGATGATGCCGTACACGCCCATCGAGGTCATCGCGAGGATGTAGAGCAGCCCGGCGTTGATGTCGGCGAGCACCAGCGTGTCGGTGAACGGGATCACCGCCCACGCCGCGAGCGCCGGCGCGAGCGACAGCATCGGCGCGATGAAGAACAGCGCGCGGCTCGCGCCCGACGGCACGATGATTTCCTTGAACAGCAGCTTCAGCACGTCGGCGAACGGCTGCAGCAGTCCGAACGGGCCGACGCGATTGGGGCCGATGCGCACCTGCATCCAGCCGATCACCTTGCGCTCGGCGATACGTGAGGTACGCGACGGCGAGAATCAGCGGCACCGCGATCACGACGATCTTGACGAGCGTCCAGACGGGAATCCACCACGCGCCCATCGCGTTCTGCACCGGGGCGAGGAAGTCGCATCGCTCACGCGCGCTCGACGGTGACGGGCCCGGACAGGCCCTCGAGGCCGCACGTCGACGGATGCGCCGCGGCGATGCGCACGACGCCGGGCGGCACGCCGGCATCGACCTGCGTCGCGAGCACCGCTTCGCCGCGCCCCTGGCGAATCTTGATCTGCGCGCCCTCGTCGAGCCCGAGCTGATCGAGCAATGTCTGATGCAGGCGCGCCTTCGGCGGCTTCGCGTCCGCGGTCGCCTGCAACGACGGCGCGCGCCGCACGAGCGGATCGGCGAAGTAGATCGGCACGTCGGCGACACGTTCGACGCCGCCGGACGGCTTCGCCGGCGCGGCGATGTCGACGCGCGTCGCGTTCGAGAGCTTGCCCGGCAGCATCGCCGGCATTGCCCAGCACGGCATCGCGGATCTGCTCCGAGCTGTCGAACGCGAATCCGGAAAGCTTCAGCATCGTGCCGAGCACGCGCAGCACCTTCCATCCCGGGCGCGTTTCGCCCAGCGGCTGCACGACGCCGTGGAACCGCTGCACGCGTCCCTCGCAATTGACGAACGTGCCGGACGTCTCGGTGAACGGCGCGATCGGCAGCAGCACGTCGGCGTAGCGCGTGGCGCGTGCGGAACGGGCTCAACACCACGACGAGATCCGCCTTCTCGAGCGCAGCGCGCGCGGCGACCGGATTGGCGCAATCGAACTCCGGCTCGGCATGGAGCACGACATAGGCGCGCCGCGATTCCGCGCCGTCGGCGCCGAGCATCGCCTGCGCGTTCAAGCCGTCCTTCTGCGGCAGCGCGCCCGCAAGATAGCCGCCGACGGTGTTCGCCGCTTCGGTGCAGACGCCGAGCGTCGCGCCGGTGATCGCCGCGAGCGCCTGCGCCAGCGCGACGATCTGCGATGCGTCCGGATGCTGCATGGCGTAGTTGCCGAGGAGGATCGCGCGCCGCTCGCCCGACAGCAGGCTCGCGGCGATCACGTCGGCGGCGGCCGACGGCTCGATTCCCTGCAGCGCCGCGGGCACGTCCTTGCCGGCGCCCTGCGCCGCCGCGACGACGATCTGCGCGAGCATCGCCGGCCATGAGCGACGGCACGACGATCGGCGCGGTGCGCGATCGGCATCAGCCAGTCGTCGTCGACCGAATGCAGCGACGAGATCTGCGCGCCCTTCTTCGCGGCCTGCCGCAGCCGGTGCGCGAGCAGCGGATGGTCCTTGCGCAGGAAGCTGCCGACCACGAGCGCGCGATCGAGCTTGCCGACATCGGCGATCGGCATGCCGAGCCACGGTGCGCCTCCGCGCAGGCCGTCATCGCGGAAATCGGTCTGGCGCAGCCGGAAATCGACGTTGTCGCTGCCGAGGCCGCGCATGAGTCGCGCGGCGAGCGCCATCTCCTCGAGCGTCGAATGCGGCGACACGAGCGCGCCCACCGCAGCCGGACCGTGCTTCGCGACGACGTCGGCGAGCCCGTTCGCGACGAACTCGAGCGCGGTCGGCCAGTCGACCGCCTTCCATTCGCCGCCCTGCTTGACCATCGGCGACGTGAGGCGCTCGTCGGCGTTCAGCGCCTCGTACGAGAAGCGGTCCTTGTCGGAAAGCCAGCACTCGTTGACCGCCTCGTTCTCGAGCGGCAGCACGCGCATCACGCGATCGTTCTTCACCTGCACGACCAGGTTGCTGCCGAGCGCGTCGTGCGGCGACACGCTCTTGCGCCGCGACAGCTCCCAGGTGCGCGCCGCGTAGCGGAACGGCTTCGACGTAAGCGCGCCGACCGGGCAGAGGTCGATCATGTTGCCCGACAACTCGGAGTCGACGGTGCGTCCGACGAACGACTCGATCTCCGCGTGCTCGCCGCGGCCGGACATGCCGAGCTCCATGACGCCGCGCGATCTCCTGGCCGAAGCGCACGCAGCGCGTGCAGTGGATGCAGCGCGTCATCTCCTCGGCGGAGATCAGCGGACCCAGGTACTTGTGGAACACGACGCGCTTCTTCTCGCGGTAGCGCGAAGCCGATCCGCCGTAGCCGACGGCGAGGTCCTGCAGCTGGCACTCGCCGCCCTGGTCGCAGATCGGGCAATCGAGCGGATGGTTGATCAGCAGGAACTCCATCACGCCCTGCTGCGCCTTGATCGCCTGCTCCGAGTGCGTCCATGCCTTCATGCCCTCGGTGACCGGCGTCGCGCACGCGGGCAGCGGCTTGGGCGCCTTCTCGACCTGCACGAGGCACATCCGGCAGTTGGCGGCGATCGACAGCTTCTTGTGATAGCAGAAGTGCGGGACGTAGATGCCGAGCTTGTTCGCGGCATCCATCACCGTGCTGCCGTGCGGCACCTGCACCGCGCGGCCGTCGACCTCGATGTTGAGCAGCGTCATGGATAGTCAGCGACAAGGCAGCGCTTGTGCTCGATGTGGTGCTCGAACTCGCTGCGGAAATGCTTGATGAAGCTCTTCACCGGCAGCGCGGCCGCGTCGCCGAGCGCGCAGATCGTGCGGCCCTGGATGTTGTCGGCGACCGACGTCAGCACGTCGAGGTCCTCGGGACGTCCGGTGCCGTGCTCGATGCGATCGACCATCCGCCACAGCCAGCCGGTGCCTTCGCGGCACGGCGTGCACTGGCCGCACGATTCCTCGAAGTAGAAGTACGACAGGCGCAGCAGGCTTTTCACCATGCAGCGCGTCTCGTCGAGGACGATGACGGCGCCGGAGCCGAGCATCGAGCCGGCCTTGGCGATCGCGTCGTAATCCATCGTCGACGTCCATCATCACGTCGGCCGGCAGCACCGGCGCCGACGATCCGCCGGGAATCACCGCCTTCAGCGCACGTCCGCCGCGAATGCCGCCCGCCATCTCGAGCAGCGCCGGAAACGGCGTGCCGAGCCTGATCTCGTAATTGCCCGGCCGCTCGACGTCGCCGGACACCGAGAAGATCTTCGTGCCGCCGTTGTTCGGGCAGCCCGAGGTTCAGGAACCATTCGCCGCCGTTGCGGATGATCCACGGCACGGCGGCGAACGTCTCGGTGTTGTTGATCGTCGTCGGCTTGCCGTACAGGCCGAAGCTCGCGGGGAACGGCGGCTTGAACCGCGGCATGCCCTTTCTTGCCTTCGAGCGACTCGAGCAGCGCCGTCTCCTCGCCGCAGATGTACGCGCCGTAGCCGTGATAATTGAAGAGGTGGAAGCTGAAGCCGCTGCCGAGGATGTTGTCGCCGAGGAAGCCCGCCGCGTACGCCTCCTCGATCGCTTCCTCGCAGCGCTCGTAGACGTCCCAGATCTCGCCGTGGACGTAGTTGTAGCCGCGCGCGCAACCCATCGCGTACGCCGCGATCGCCATGCCCTCGAACAGCGAGTGCGGGTTGTACCGCATGATGTCGCGGTCCTTGAACGTGCCGGGCTCGCCTTCGTCGGAGTTGCAGACGAGGTACTTCTCGCCGGGATACTGCTTCGGCATGAAGCTCCACTTGAGGCCGGTCGGAAATCCCGCGCCGCCGCGTCCGCGCAGCGCGGATTTCTTGACCTCGGCGATGACCTGCTCGGGCGGAATCTTCTCGGCGAGGATCTTCTTCAGCGCCTCGTAGCCGCCGCGCTGCACGTAGTCGGCGAGCCGCCAGTTGCGGCCGGTGAGTCCGGCGAGCAGGACGGCGTCCGGACCGTAATCGAGGAATTCCGAAGGCGCGTTCATCGCGGCAGCCTTGGTCGCGCCTTCGCGATGATCGGCGGCGGCCGACAGCTCGTCGAGCAGCGCGTCGAGCTGCGGCGGGTTCATGAAGCTTGCCATGCGCTTGTTGTTGACGAGCACCACCGGCGCATCGCCGCACGCGCCCATGCACTCGCCTTCCTTCAGCGTGAACTTGCCGTCTCCGGTCGTCTCGCCGAAGCCGATGCCGAGCTTCTGCTTCGAGATGCTGTGCCGCCGCTGTCAGCGCCCTGCAGCGCGCACGGCAGGTTCGTGCAGATGCGTCAGCTTGAAGCGTCCGGTCGGCTTCAGGTTGTACATCGCGTAGAACGACGCGACCTCGTAGACGGCGACCGGCGGCATGCCGAGATGGCGCGCGACGTCGTCCATCGCTTCCGCGGGCAGCCAGCCGTGCTCGTCCTGCGCGATAGCGAGCGCCGCGATCACCGCCGACTGCTTCTGGTCGGGCGGATATTTCGCGACTTCGCGATCGATCCGGCGGAGGGCGTCGCTCGACAGCACGGCTAAACGACCCCCACGCTGGCGGCTGTCGCCGCTGCGCTGCCCCCGAAGGGGATGCGATTCGCATCGGCCTCATTGCACCGGTGCGTGGCGCGAAACGCATTGGCGTCGGCCTCCGTCCACGCTCGCGACGCCCTCTTCGAGCCTTGCTTCGCCCCGCTCGCGTGGACGTCCGTGTGACGACCCGGCGGCGCTCATCGGTCGACCGACCCGAACACGATGTCCTGCGTGCCGATGATCGCGACGACGTCGGCGATCATGTGCCCGCGCGACATTTCGTCGAGCGCAGCCAGGTGCACGTAATCCGGCGGGCGCAGCTTGATCCGGTACGGCTTGTTCGCGCCGTCGGAAATGGCATACACGCCGAACTCGCCCTTCGGATGCTCGATCGCCGCGTAGACCTCGCCCGCCGGCACGTGAATGCCCTCGGTGAAGAGCTTGAAATGGTGGATCAGCTCTTCCATGTTCTCCTTCATCGCCTCGCGCGACGGCGGCGCGATCTTGTGGTTGTCGATGATCACCGGGCCGGGATTCGTCCCGCAGCCAGTCGATGCACTGCTTGACGATGCGGTTCGACTGGCGCATCTCCTCGACGCGGACGAGGTAGCGGTCGTAGCAGTCGCCGTTGATGCCGACCGGAATTTCGAACTCCATCCGGTCGTACACGGCGTACGGCTGCTTGCGTCGCAGGTCCCATGGCACGCCCGAGCCGCGCAGCATCGCGCCGGTGAAGCCCAGCGCCTGCGCGCGTTCGGCGGTGACGACGCCGATGCCGACGGTCCGCTGCTTCCAGATGCGGTTCTCGGTGAGGAGCGTCTCGTAATCGTCGACGTACGCCGGAAAACGACGCGTGAAATCCTCGATGAAGTCGAGCAGCGAGCCCTGCCGGTTCTCGTTCAGCGTCTTCATCTCGCGCGCGTTGCGCGACTTCATCGCCATGTACTGCGGCATCCGGTCGGGCAGGTCGCGGTAGACGCCGCCAGGCCGGTAGTACGCGGCATGCATGCGCGCGCCGGATACCGCCTCGTACATGTCGAACAGGTCCTCGCGCTCGCGGAAGCAGTAGAGGAACGTCGTCATCGCGCCGATGTCGAGCGAGTGCGCGCCGAGCCACATCAGGTGATTCATGATCCGCGTGATCTCGTCGAACATCGTGCGGATGTAGAGCGCGCGAATCGGCACTTCGATGCCCGAGCAGCCGCTCGATCGCAAGGCAGTAGGCGTGCTCGTTGCACATCATCGACACATAATCGAGCCGGTCCATGTACGGCAGCGACTGGATCCAGGTCTTGTGCTCGGCGAGCTTCTCGGTCGCGCGGTGCAGAAGGCCGATGTGCGGGTCGGCGCGCTCGATCACCTCGCCGTCGAGCTCGAGCACGAGGCGCAGCACGCCATGGGCCGCCGGATGCTGCGGCCCGAAGTTCATGGTGTAGTTGCGGATTTCGGCCATGCCGCTATTCGTTTTCCGCGTAGTTCTCTTCGCGCACCACGCGCGGCGTGATCTCCCGCGGCTCGATCGTCACCGGCTGGTAGATGACGCGCCCCTGCTCGGGGTCGTAGCGCATCTCGACGTAGCCGGAAAGCGGAAAGTCCTTGCGGAACGGATGCCCGACGAAGCCGTAGTCGGTGAGCAGCCGGCGCAGGTCCGGATGCCCGGGGAACATGATCCCGTAGAGGTCGAATGCCTCGCGCTCGAACCAGTTGACCGCCGGCCAGACGTCGACCAGGCTCGGCACGACCGGAAAATCGTCGTCGGGCGCAAACGTCCGCACGCGAAGCCGCCAGTTGTGCGCGAGCGACAGCAGGTGGCACACGGCGGCGAAGCGCGGACCTTCCCAGGCGCCGCCGCCGTAACTCGAGTAGTCGACGCCGCAGAGGTCGATCAGCATCTCGAAGCGCAGCTCGGGACGATCGCGCAGCGTGCGCATCACGTCGAGGTGGCGATCGGCTGCGACGACGATCGTCACTTCGCCGAACGCCGTCGTCACGCTTTTCAGCACGCCGTCCTCGAATGCCGCGGCGAGCGCCGCGGCGAGCTTGTCGATTCGTGGCCATCAGCGGGCGATCGTGTTGGTGCGCCAGATCTTGTTCTGCAGCTGCAGGATTCCGTACAGCAGCGCCTCGGACGTCGGCGGACAGCCCGGAACATAGATGTCGACGGGAACGATCCGGTCGCAGCCGCGCACGACCGAGTACGAATAGTGGTAGTAGCCGCCGCCGTTCGCGCACGAGCCCATCGAGATCACCCAGCGCGGCTCGGCCATCTGGTCGTAGACCTTGCGCAGCGCGGGCGCCATCTTGTTGCACAGCGTGCCGGCGACGATCATCACGTCGGATTGACGCGGGCTCGGCCGGAACACGACGCCGAAGCGGTCGAGGTCGTAGCGCGCGGCGCCCGCGTGCATCATTTCGACCGCGCAGCACGCGAGGCCGAACGTCATCGGCCACATCGAGCCGTTGCGCGCCCAGTTGATGACGCTGTCGAGCGACGTCGTGACGAAGCCTTTTTCAAGTACGCCTTCAATCGCCATCGCTCATTCCCTCGGCCTCATTGCAATCTCTGCGTGATGCGCGACGTCCCGCGTCGGCCTTGCGGAACTCCCACGTCGGGCCCTTCGCTGCGTTCATTCCCACTCCAGCGCGCCCTTCTTCCACTCGTAGACGAAGCCGACGACCAGGATCAGCAGGAACACCATCATCGCCGCGAACCCGAAGAAGCCGATGTCCGGCAGCACGACGGCCCACGGAAAGAGGAACGCGATCTCGAGATCGAACAGGATGAACAGGATCGCGACGAGGTAATAGCGCACGTCGAACTTCATCCGCGCGTCCTCGAACGCCTCGAAGCCGCATTCGTACGGCGAGAGCTTCTCCGGATCGGGCCGGTTGGGCGAGACGAACCGGCCGACGCCGAGCATCAGCGCGCCGAGGCCGAGGCCGAACAGGATGAACAGCAGGATGGGGAAGTATTGTTCGAGCATGGGTCGGCGTGGATAGCCTTATGGGCGTTTGCTTCCGCATTGCATGCGCCGGCGGTGAATCCGGCGCGTCACTTCAACAAGATTCAACAAACCTGGTGCCGACGGGGAGACTCGAACTCCCACGGCTTTCGCCACTGCCCCCTCAAGACAGCGTGTCTACCAATTTCACCACGTCGGCTTTTCAGGAATCAGATGTCAGGAGTCAGCTGATCAGCATAGCAGCCGGTGCGGCCCGCCGATGACTGTCTGCTGAATCCTGATAGCTGACACCTGAATCACTTCGGTACATCGGCCGGCGCAGCGCCACCGGTGCAGGCGCCGGCGCCGATCCGGTTCCCGGAACCGGTTGCGGCACATCGGACGGCTTCGCCGGCACGATACGCTCCATGACGCCCTTTTCCATGACTCCTTGCGGCACGCCATGCTGCGAGCCGAAATACGTCAGCCCGACGCTCGAGACGAAAAACACCGTCGCGAGGACCGCCGTCGTGCGCGACAGGAAATTGGCCGAGCCCGCCGCGCCGAACAGGCTGCCCGACGAGCCGCTGCCGAACGCCGCGCCCATGTCCGCGCCCTTGCCGTGCTGGAGCAGGACGAACCCGCAGACGGCCATCGCCGCCAGCACGTGCAGGACAAGAATTGCCGATTCAACCAGGTTCATTCGTTCCTTCTCCATCGGCGCGCCCGAATTAGGCACGTCCGATCGCCAAAAATTCATCGGCATCGAGCGATGCGCCGCCGACCAGCCCGCCATCGATGTCCGGCATCGCGAACAGCGCCGCCGCATTGCCGCCTTGACGCTGCCGCCGTACAGCAGCGCTTACGTCTGCGGCGCCCGCCGCCGCCAGCTGCGCCCGCAGCGACCGCGTGCACCTCCTGCGCCTCTGCCGGCGACGCCGTCCGGCCCGTGCCGATCGCCCAGACCGGCTCGTAGGCCACGACGATTCGCGCGACATCCGCGCCGAGCGCGGCGATCAGCGCCGCGACCTGCCGCCCGACCACCGCGTCGGTCGCGCCGCGCTCGCGCTCCGCGAGCGTCTCGCCGACGCACGCGATCGGCGTCAGCCCTGCATCCAGCGCCGCGCGCGCCTTGGCCGCCACCACGGCGTCGGTTTCGCCGTGCAACTGGCGCCGCTCGGAATGCCCGACGATCGCGTAGCGGCATCCGAACTCGGCGACCATCGCCGCCGCCACTTCGCCGGTATAGGCGCCGGCGCGGTGCTCGCTCACGTCCTGCGCGCCCCACGCGCACCGGCGTGCCCGTCAGCGCCGCCTGCGCCTGCGCCAGATACGGCGACGGCACGCAAACCGCCAGCGTTCGCGCGATCCGCATCGCGTCCACTCGGACGCCAGGCGATCCGAGCAGGCGCGCGTTCGCCGCGAGCCCGCCGTTCATCTTCCAGTTGCCGGCGACGAGCTTGCGACGCATAGGGTGTCGTTCGACGCGCGCCGGATCCGCGCCGCGTCCGCTGGTTCCTTGTTGTCCGACGCACGCGCACGCCTGGGTCTCCGACCCGGATGCGCCGATCAAAACATGCGATTTTACCGCGTCGCAGCAGAGGGGGTCAACGCGGTGCAACCAAGCGCACTCCCGCGTTGCCAATCGGCCACGTCCCGCCGCACGTTAATGATGGACCTCACGCGCCGGCAAGCCGCCGCAGCCGCCGGATCACCGGCGGCAGGAACCACGCGCAAAGCGTCAGCGCGCCGAGCGCTGGCGGCGATCGGGCGGCTGAAGAAGCCGAGCAGGTTGCCGTCGGACTTGATCATCGACGTGACGAAGTTCTCCTCGAGCATCCCGCCCAGCACGACGCCGAGGATCGCCGGCGCGCTCGGAAAGCCGTTCTCCTCGAGCACGTACGCGACGACGCCGGCGACCAGCATCACGCCGACGTCGAACGCCGTGTTGTTGATCGCGAACGTGCCGACGATGCAGAACAGCATGATCAGCGGCATCAGCACGTTGCGCGGCACGCGCAGGATCTGCTTCGCGGCCTTGATGCACAGCCAGCCGAGCGGAATCATCGATCAGGTTCGCGACGATGAACAGCAGGTACACCGCGTAGATGTTCTGCGGGTTCTGCGTGAAGAGCGTCGGGCCCGGATTCATGTTCTTCATGTACAGCACGCCGATGACGATCGCGGTGATCGAGTCGCCCGGGGATGCCGAACACCAGCGCCGGAATCCACGCGCCCGCCAGCGCGCTGTTGTTCGCCGATCCCGACTCGACGATGCCCTCGACGTGGCCGGTGCCGAACTTCTCCGGCTCCTTCGAGAACTTCTTGCTGATCGCGTAGCTCATCCACGCCGCGATGTCGGCGCCCGCGCCCGGCAGCGCGCCGACCAGCGTGCCGAGCGACGTTGCCGCGCAGGATCTGCATCGGATAGCGCTTCGTCAGCGCCCACATGCCCTTGAACACGTTGCCGATCGGCTGGTCGACGATCTGCAGCTGGCGGGTTCGTGTCGACGGCGTAGCGGATGATCTCCGAGACCGCGAACATGCCGATCATCATCGGGATGAGGCCGATGCCGCCCATCAACTCGATGCTGCCGAACGTGAAGCGCGGAAAGCCGGCCGGGTTGCCGAGGCCCACGCACGCGACGAGCAGGCCGAGCAGCAGCGAGACCATGCCCTTCAGCGGCCGCTCCGCCGTGATGACGATCGCGCACGAAAGGCCGAGCAGCACCAGCCAGAAATATTCGAACGAGCTGAAGCGCAGCGCGAACTCGGCGAGTGTGGGCGCGGACACGATCAGCACCGCCGTGCCGAACAGGCCGCCGATGGCGCTGAACACGAGGCCCGCGCCGAGCGCGAGTTCGGTCTGGCCCTTGCGCGTCATCGCGTAGGCCTCGTCGGTGTACGCGGCGGACGCCGGCGTGCCCGGCATTCGCAGCAGGCACCCGGGAATGTCGCCGGCGAAGATCGCCATCGCGGTCGCCGAGACGATCGCGGCGATGGCCGGGATCGGCGGCATGAAGAACGTGACGGGCACGAGCAGCGCGGTCGCCATCGTCGCCGTCAGTCCCGGCACCGCGCCGACGAACAGGCCGAACAGCGACGCCCCGAGCATGACCCACAGGTTGTATGGGTCGAACACCATCTGGAATGCAACGCCGATCTCGTGCATTCGCGAGCTCTCAGGGAACGGGCCGCAAGCGCGAGCGTGGTTCCCGCGCGCGGACGGCGCGCCGCCACGCGCGTGCGCCGACAGCGGTGTCAAAACGCGAAGCGCTCGAGCACGCCCCAGGGAAGCGGCACGCGCAGCAGCTTGTAGAACGCGTACCAGATGACGAGGGTGCCGACGATCGCGACGATCACGGCGGTACGCCGGCCGCACGCCGAACGCGATGAACATCGCGAACAGCGCGAGCGGCGCGATGATCAGGAAGCCGACGGCGTTGGCCAGCACGATGTAGGCGATCGTCGAGCCGACGACCGCCACGAACGCGCCACGCATGCCGCGGCGAGCGCATCCACGGCGGCCCCTCGAACCACGCGCTTTGCGGGCGGCTGCGCACGCCGCTTACGATCAGCAGCAGCGCACAAACGACCAGTGCGCCGGCGACGCTTCCGGGGAAGAGCGCGGGCCCGACGTTCTGCCCCGGAATCTTCGGAAACGACTGCACGTGCAGCAGCACGGCGAGCCCGAGCACCAGCAGCAGCGCGCCGAACACCGCGTCGTTGATTTTCACTTCGCGATGCCGACCGCTTTCATCACCTTGCCCATGTCGGCGTCGCCCTTCGCCATGTACTTGGCGAAGTCGTCCTGCTTCGCCCATTCGGCGCCGTATCCGCGCTGCGTGAGGAAGTCCTTGTACTCCTTGCTTTCGTAGGCCTTCTGGATCGCATTGGCCAGCTTGTCGACGACGTCCTTCGGCGTGCCCTTCGGCATCGCGAAGCCGCGCCACGCCGCGGTCTGCCAGTTGCTGCCGGTCGCCTGCTTGATCGTCGGCAGGTTCGGATAGAGCGCCGGCGCCTTGTCGGCGAAGATCGCCAGCGACTTGACCTTGCCCGCATCGATCAGCGCACGCGCTTCGGGGATCGAGCACGGAACGATGTCGACGCCGCCGGCGACGAGATCCTGCAACCCCGGCGCTGCGCCGTTCGACGGCACCCACGGCACGGACGCCGGGATCGACCTTCAGATCGCTCAGCAATCCCGCGATCGCAAGATGCCAGATGCCGCCCTGCCCCGTGCCCGACGCCTTCAACTTGCCCGGGTTGGCCTTGATCGCATCGATGACATCCTTGACCGTCTTGTACGGCGAATCGGCGCGCACCTGGAAGCCGGCCGGATCCGCATTGACGAGCGCAAGCGGCTGGTACGACGCCGGCGTGAGCTCGGTCAGCCCCTGCCAATGCATCATCGAGATCTCGACGGTGATGAGGCCGATCGTATAGCCGTCCGGCGCCGCCTGCGCGATCGCGCTGTGGCCGACGACGCCATTGCCGCCGGTGCGGTTGACGACGTTGACCGGCTGCCCGAGGTCCTTCTCGAGATAGGTGCCGAAGAATCGCGCGACGGCATCGGTGCCGCCGCCCGCGCCCCACGGCACGATCAGCGTGATCGGACGTTCCGGGTACGCGCCAAGCGCCGTTCCCGCGAACAGTGCGAACATCCCGGCGGCAAAAACACGAGCGATGCGATGCATGATTCCTCCTTGGCAGAAGTCAGTAGTCAGAAGTCAGAAGACAGAGGACAGAGTCCCGGGTCGCCGCGAGTCTACCGTCTGGCGTCGGGCTTATCCAGCCCGTCCTCCAGGTTCTTGCAGCTGATTGCTGACTTCTGATTTCTGACTTCTGACTTCTGCTCCGACTTCTGATATCCGACAGCCAGCACGCGCTCGTGCGCCCCGGGCCGACAGTCGAAAAGCGGCGGCGCGCTTTCGCGGCAGCGCGGCATGACGAACGGGCAGCGCGGATGGAAATGGCAGCCGGACGGCGGATCGAGCGGCGACGGAATTTCGCCCTTGATCGGCACGTAACGTGCGCTTCTTCGGCTCGACCGTGCCGACCTCGGCGAGCAGCGCCTGCGTGTACGGATGGTTCGGGCGCCGCGAAGAGCTCGGCCGTCGGGCGCGGTCTCGACGACGCGGCCGAGATACATGACGACGACGCGGTCGGACAGGTAGCGCACGACGCCGAGATCGTGGCTGATGAAGAGGTACGTGAGGTTCAGCGCCGTCTTGCAGATCCATGAACAGGTTCAGCACCTGCGCCTGGATCGACACGTCGAGCGCGGCGACCGATTCGTCGCAGACCAGGAACTCGGGCTTCACCGCGAGCGCGCGCGCGATGCCGATGCGCGCGCGCTGGCCGCCGGAGAACTGGTGCGGATAGCGGCGCATCAGCGTCGGATCGAGGCCGACGCGATTGAGCATGCAGTCGCGACGTACTCGCCCTGCTGCTCCGGCGCCGATCAAGCCGATGCGCGACCGGCGCCTCGCCGACGATGTCGACGACGCGCATGCGCGGATTGAGCGACGCGTACGGATCCTGGAAGATCATCTGCATCTTGAGCTGCTGCCGGCGCGCGTCGGACGCGGGCGAGGCTCGCGAGCGGTTGCCCGCGCCAGAAGCGCTCGCCGGCGGACAGCGGCAGCAGTCCGACGGCGAGGCGGCCGAGCGTCGACTTGCCGCACCCCGATTCGCCGACCAGCCCGACGACTTCGCCGGGAGGGACCGCGAGGTCGACGTTGTCCACCGCATGCACGACCTCCTCGCGCACGTTCGCGCCGAGCGCGATTGCCGATCTTCGCGGCGAGATCGAGCGACTTCACGAAGCGCTTCGACACGCCGCGCAGCTCGACGAGCGGCGTCCGATGCGCATCGGCGACGCGGCGTGCGCCATCAGCGGACGGCTGATCAGCGGATGGATAGCAGCGCACGGTCTGCGTCGCGCCGCCGGTCGGCGCGCATCGTGCGGCGACTCCGGCGCGATCGCGCAATCCGGTCGCGTACGCGCGCAGCGCTCGCGAAACGGGCAGCCGGGCGGCAGCTCGAGCAGCGACGGCGTCATGCCCGGGAATCTGCTGCGAGCCGTCCGCCGCGCACGTTGTTCGACGGCACCGAATCGAGCAGTCCGCGCGTATACGGATGCGCGCGGCGATCCGAGGACCGCTCGCGCGCTGCCCTGCTCGACGATGCGTCCCGCGTACATCACGCAGACGCGATCGGCGAGCCCGGCGATCGACCGAGAGGTCGTGCGTGATCCAGATCAGCGCCGTGCCGGTTTCGCGCGTCAGCTTCTGCATCTCGTAGAGGATCTGGCCCTGGATCGTCACGTCGAGCGCCGTCGTCGGCTCGTCGGCGATGATGAGGTCGGGCCGGTTCAGCAGCGCGATCGCGATCGCGACGCGCTGGCGCATGCCGCCGGAGAACTGGTGCGGATAGGCGGCGAGCCGCTCGTCGGGCGACGGAATGCCGACCCGCGCCAGCGCGTCGCGCGCGCGCGCGCGCGCCGCGGCGTGGACTCACCTTCTCGTGCGCGAGGATCGCCTCGATCATCTGCACGTCGATGCGCAGCACCGGATTCAGCGTCATCATCGGATCCTGGAAGATCATCGCGATGCGGTTGCCGCGAATGCGGCGCAGGCCCTCCGCCGGCAGCGCCCGCAGGTCGACGCCGTTCAGCACGGATGCTGCCCGTCGACGATGCGGCCCGGCGGATCGATCAGGCCCATGATCGAATAGCCGGTCATCGACTTGCCCGAGCCCGATTCGCCGACGAGGCCGAGCACTTCGCCGCGGCCGACCGTGAACGAGACGTCGTCGACCGCCTTGACGACGCCCGCCTTGGTGAAGAAATGCGTGCGCAGCCCCTCGACGGCTCGAGCGACCAGCGTCGCTCATCGCTGCAGCCGCGGATTGAGCACGTCGCGCAACTGGTCGGCGACGAGATTGATGCTGACGATCGTGCAGCAGCAGCGCGAGGCCCGGGAAGAAGCTGATCCAGTACTTGCCGGACAGCAGGTACTGGTAGCCGTTCGCGATCAGCAGGCCGAGCGACGGCTCGGTGATCGGCAGGCCGAGGCCGAGGAACGACAGCGTCGCCTCCAGCGCGATCGCCGCCGCCACCTGCACGGTCGCCACGACGATCATCGGCGGCAGGCAGTTCGGCAGCAGATGGCGGAACACGATGCGCGCCGGCGACAGCGCGAGGCAGCGCGCGGCCTCGATGTATTCCTTGCGCTTCTCGACCAGCGCCGCGCTGCGCACGGTGCGCGCGTAATACGCCCATTGGACCGTGACCAGCGCGGTGATCACCTTGCCCGTGCCCTGCCCCAGCACCGCGATCAGGATCAGCGCGATCAGGATCGCCGGAAACGACAGCTGGATGTCGACGATGCGCATGATCAGCGTCTCGAGGCGTCCGCCGAAATAGGCGGCGGTCAGCCCCACCGCCAGGCCGATGACGAGCGCGAGCACCGTGCTGATCGCGCCGACGGCGAGCGAGATGCGCAGGCCGTAGAAGATCGCCGACAGCATGTCGCGGCCCTGGTCGTCGGTGCCGAGCCAGAACGTGCCGCCGGTGCGGCGCCGGCGATCCCGGCGGCAGCTTGCTGTCCATCGACGTCGAGCTGCGCGAGGTCGTAGGGATTCTGCGGCGAGATCAGCGGCGCGAAGATCGCGGCGGCCACGATCAGCGCCAGCAGCGCGAGCCCGAACGACCGCGACGGGATTCGCGAGGAAGTCGCTTGCGATGCGCCGGAACGGCGCTCTGCGACGCGCGCGGCCACGCGGCGTCGACCAGCGTGCGGCGTCGTACGCATCGGCGTGCTCATGCCCTTCGGCCTCGCGTCAGCCGCACGCGCGGATCGAGCGCCGAATACAGGATGTCGACGAGCAGGTTGATCACGATGAAGAACGTCACGATGACCAGCAGGTAGGCGACGATCACCGGCCGGTCGAGCAGGTTGATCGAATCGATCAGCAGCTTGCCCATGCCCGGCCACGCGAAGACGCTTTCGGTGACGATCGCGAACGCGATCAGCGCGCCGAACTGCAGGCCGATCACGGTGACGATCGGAATCAGGATGTTGCGCAGCACGTGCACGCCGATCACGCGCCGGTTCGTCAGGCCCTTCGCCCGCGCGAACTTCACGTAGTCCTGCAGCAGCGCCTCGTGCGCGCCCGCGCGCGTCAGCCGGATCAGCAGCGCGAGCTTGAACAGCGCGAGGTTCGTCGCCGGCAGTGATCAGGTGCCGCCAGCCGTCGACGCGACAGGAACGAAACGGGCACGCCGAGCAACGTCGACGGTCGGCCCGCGGCCGTTGGACGGCAGCCAGCCGAGCATCACCGAGAACACCATGATCAGCATCAGGCCGACCCAGAACGTCGGCAAGCGAGAAGCCCGAGGATCGATCCGGCCATGATCGTGCGTCCGGCGACGCCGTTCGGCCGCAGCCCCGCCCACAACCCGAGCGGGATGCCGAGGACGATCGCGATCAGCATCGCCGCCATCGCGAGCTCCAGCGTCGCCGGCATGCGCTCGAGGATCAGTCCGAGCGCCGACGTCGCGTGCACGAACGAGCGGCCGAGATCGCCGTGAAGCGCGCCCTTGAGGAAGCCAGGTACTGCTCCGAGCAGCGGCTTGTCGAGGCCGAGCGCCGCGATCGCGCGCTCGCGGTCCTGCTGGTCGGCCTGCGGGTTGATCAGGATGTCGATCGGATTGCCGATCGCGTAGACGCCGACGAACACCAGCAGCGACATCACGAGCAGCACGACGACGCTCTGCAGGCTGCGGCGGATGATGAAGACGAACACGGTCCGAAGATGCGCAGTGGGTGCGCCGAATCGACCGGCTCTGCCGGCGATTCGGCGGCGATCTACGCCGGCCGAAAGTACGGCGTTCTACCTGTCGTCCGTCTGTTTCACGGCTGCTTCGCCTGCCGGCTTGAACTGGAACGCGAGCGTGTACTCGTCGGTGCGCGGCGTGTAGCTGACGTTCTTCTTCGTCGCCCAGATCGTGAACTGGAAGTGGATCGGCATGATGCCGAGATCCTCCATCGCGAGCTCGGTCGCCCGCTGCAGCATCGTCCGTGCGGTTCTCGTCGTCGACCTGCTGCAGCGCCTGCTCGATCAGGTAGTCGACCTTCGGCATTGCTGTAGCGGCCCCAGTTGACGGCGCCGAGGCCCTTGTCGCGGTTGAACGTCGCGAGCAGCGAGCGCAGCGGCGACTGACGCCTCGCCGGTGGACGCGCCCCAGCCGACCATGTGGAAGCTGAACTCCTGCTTCGCACGCGCGGCCCGAGTACGGACCCATCGGCGCGGTCTCGACCTTGGACGACGATGCCGACGCGCGTCAGCATCTGCGCGACCGCCTGCACGATCTTCTCGTCGTTGACGTAGCGGCCGGACGGGCCGTGGATCGTCAGGTTGAAGCCGTTCGGATAGCCCGCCTCGGCGAGCAGCTTCTTCGCGCCTTCGGGGTCGTAGGCGTCGGCCTTGAGCGCCGGGTACGTTGCCGAACAGCTTCTCGGACACGAGCTGGCCGGACGGAATCGCCTGCCCTTCCATCACGCGGTCGGCGATCGCCTGGCCGGTTGATCGCCTTGGAGATCGCGCGGCGCACGCGCACGTCGAGCAGCGGATTCTTCGTCGAGCGGCTTGCCGTCCTTGGCGGTGATGAACGGGCTCGAGCGCTCCAGGTGATCGAAGTTGAAGTAGATGACGCGGTGCGAGATCTTCGACGTCACCGTGAACCGCGGGTCGCGACTTGATCCGCGCGAGGTCGGCGGTCGGCGGCTGCTCGATCGCGTCGACGTCGCCCGACAGCAGCGCGGCGACGCGCGCCGGCTCGTTCTTGATGATCCGGAACGTGACCTTCTCGCCAGTGCGGCTTGTCGCCCCAGTAGGCGTCGTTGCGCACGAGCTCGACGCGGTCGCCGTTCGCGTAGCGGACGAACTTGTAGCGGCCGCTGCCGATCGCGGCCTTGCCGGAGTTGAAGTCCTCGGTCGACGCGCCGGTCGCGACCTTCTTCGACACGATGTAGATCGTCGACAGGTCGTTGGGCGCCAGCGGATACGGCGCCGCGTACTTGAAGCGGATCGTGTACGGATCGACGATCTCCTTGCCGATGATCGCCTTCGTGTACGCGGTGAACGGCCCGGGGCTGTTCGGGACCTGCGGCACGCGGTCGATCGAGAACGCGACGTCCTCGGCGGTGAGCTCGCTGCCGTCGTGGAACTTGACGCCCTTGCGCAGCTTGAACTCCCACGTCTTGTCGTCGATCGTCTTCCACGACGTCGCGAGCCCCGGGATCATCCGCGAGTCGGGATCCATCTGCACGAGCTTGTCGAAGATGTGCTCGGCGATGTTGTTGTTCGGGAAGAGGTTGAAGAAGTGCGGATCGATCGACGTGACGTCGGCGGCGACCGCGATCTTCAGATCCTGCGCCGACGGCGGCGAACGGCGAGCCAGCGGCGACGCGCGGCGATCGATCAGCGCGACAGGAAGCGGTGCATGAATGAGCTGCGCATGGGAGACCTCGATGAGTGGGCAGGAAACGGCGCGCGCCGCTTCGAGGCGCACAGACGACCGCGCAATCTAGCCGAAACGCCGCGGGGCGTCAAAGCGCTATGCGTGGATTCGGCCGCGTGCGAGCGCGGCAGACGCCGGTCAATCGCAATGCGGCAGATGACTGCGGACCAGCGCTTCGAGCTCTGCGTAGATACGCGTCCGCCACGGCGGCGTCGCGCTCGGCGAGCTCGCGCGCCGCGCGTTCGGTGAGGCGTGTCCCGGCATCCGTCCAGCCGACGCTCGCGACCTGCGCTCCGCGCTCGTATCGGTACTCCGCGCGGCGATGGCCGTCGGGATACCAGGAGCGCGTGATGCCGTCGCGCTGCGCCTCGCCGCCAGACCGACTCGAGCTCGCGCGGCGGCTCCGAGCCGCGTGCCGGCGTCGCGTACCAGGTCGCGAGCGTTCCGTTGCGCACGATCCTCGTCGTAGGGGATGTGCGCGGCACGCGATGCCGGATGCCGTCCAGAAGATGAACGAGCCGGTGCGCCTGCCGTGGTTGAACGCGCCGACGACGCGAAGCTCGCCGTCGCCGGTGCGCAACTCGTAGCGTCCGTGCGGCTGGCCGTCGCGGCAGCTGCCGTCGACGATCCAGGCAGGCGGTTGCGCGGACGCGACGCCTGCCGCCACGCACAGCGCCGCGGACAGAAGTCGAATCAGCCGCGCGCCCTGCGCCCACCATGCGGCCAGCTCGCCGACGATGCCGCGGCGGAACGCGAGCACGCAGACGACGAAGATCGCGCCGGTGATGACCGTCACCCATTCGCCGAAGCCGGCGAGGTAGCTTTCGAGCGCGATGATGACGAACGCGCCGACGACCGGGCCGAAGATCGTGCCCATGCCGCCGAGCAGCGTCATCAGCACGACTTCGCCCGACATCGTCCAGTGCACGTCGGTCAGCGATGCGAGCTGGAACACGATCGCCTTCACCGCGCCGGCGAGGCCGGACAGCGTCGCCGACAGGACGAACGCGATCAGCTTGTAGCGATCGGCGTCGTAGCCGAGCGAAATCGCGCGCGGCTCGTTCTCGCGGATCGCCTTCAGCACCTGGCCGAACGGCGAGTGGATCACCCGGTAGATGAACAGGAACGCCGGCGAGGAAGATCGCGAGCACGACGTAATACATCGTCAGGATGTTCGACAGGTCGAGGAAGCCGAACAGCGTGCCGCGCGGCACCGCCTGGATGCCGTCCTCGCCGTGCGTGAACGGCGTCTGCAGGTAGAAGAAGTACATCATCTGCGCGACGGCGAGCGTGATCATCGCGAAGTAGATGCCCTGCCGGCGGATCGCCAGCGCGCCGACGACCGCGCCGAGCGCCGCGGAGGCAGCGGTTCCCGCGAGGATCGCGAGCTCGGGCGGGAATCCCCAGGCCTTGGCCGCATGCGCGCACACGTATCCGGCCGTGCCGAGGAACATCGCGTGGCCGAACGACAGCAGCCCGCCGAAGCCGAGCAGCAGGTTGAACGCGCACGCGAACAGCGCGAAGCACAGCGCCTTCATCAGGAACACCGGATAGACGCCGACGAACGGCGCGATCGCGAGCAGCAGCCGCCATGACGGCGGTGCCGAGCAGCGATGCCGCATTCGCGCGCGGCGCGCGGCGGCGGCCGTGCCGGGACGCGTGGTCGCCATCGCTAGCGCTCCCTCCCGAACAGTCCCGCCGGCTTGATCATCAGCACGATGACCATGATCACGAAGATCACCGTGTTCGACGCCTCCGGATAGAAAAACTTGGTGAGGCCTTCGACGACGCCGAGGCCGAACCCGGTCAGGATCGCGCCCAGGATCGAGCCCATGCCGCCGATCACGACCACCGCGAACACGACGATGATGAGGTCGGCGCCCATCAGCGGGTTGACCTGGTAGATCGGCGCCGCCATCACGCCGGCGAGCGCGGCGAGCCCGACGCCGAAGCCGAAGGTCAGCGTGATCATGCGCGGCACGTTGATGCCGAACGCCTGCACCAGCGCGGGATTCTCGGTCGCCGCGCGCAGATAGCTGCCGAGCTTCGTGCGCTCGATCACGTACCAGGTCGAGAGGCACACGATCAGCGACGCGACGATGACCCACGCGCGGTACTTCGGCAGGAACATGAAGCCGAGGTTGACGCCGCCGGTCAGCACGCCGGGAATCTGGTAGGGCAGTCCGGACGAGCCGAACTCGTTGCGGAACAGGCCCTGGATGATCAGCGCGAGGCCGAACGTCAGCAGCAGCCCGTAGAGGTGGTCGAGCTTGTACAGCCGCGCGAGCATCGTGCGCTCGATCAAGACGCCGAACGCGCCGACGACGATCGGCGCGACAGCAGCGCCCACCAGTAGCCGATGCCGGCCTTGGTGCAGCAGGAACCACGCGAAGAACGCGCCCATCATGTACTGCGCGCCGTGCGTGAAGTTGATGATGTTGAGCAGGCCGAAGATCACGGCGAGCCCGAGCGACAGCATCGCGTAGAACGCGCCGTTGATGAGGCCGATCAGCAGCTGGCCGAACAGCGCCTGCATTCAGACGTCCGAATCTGCGATGCTTCGATTCACGAATGCGCTCGGCATCGGAAAGCGAAGCGTTGAGCGGCGACGTCAGGCGCCCGCTCGAACGCGAGCAGTTATCCGCCGCGCCGCGTCGCAGTGACGACAAGGCAATCAGCATCATCGGCGCGACGGATAACGAGGCGTTACTTGACGAGCGGGCAGCCGCCGTCCTTCGAGCGGCCGGAACGCCTGGTCGGCCGGAATCGTCGCGCGGACCTTGTAGTAGTCCCACGGCCCCTTCGATTCCGACGGCTTCTTCACTTCGACCAGGTACGCCGGGTGGATCTTGCGGCCGTCGACGCGGATCGTGCCCTTGCCGAACAGCGGATCGTCGGTCGGCATTTCCTTCATCTTGGCGACGACCTTCGTGCCGTCGTCGCTCTTCAGCGCTTCGACCGCCTTCAGGTAGTGCAGCACGGCCGAGTAGACGCCGGCGTGGACCATCGTCGGATGGATGCCCTTGTCGCGCGCGGCGAAGCGCTTCGCGAACGCGCGCGTCTGGTCGTTCGTGTCCCAGTAGAACGTCTTGGTGAAGATCAGGCCCTGCGCGGTCTGCAGCCCGAGCGCAGTGCACGTCGGTGATGAACACGAGCAGGCCGGCCAGGTTCTGGCCGCCCTTGACGATGCCGAACTCGGCCGCCTGCTTGATCGAGTTCGTCGTGTCGCCGCCGGCGTTGGCGAGGCCGACGATCTTCGCCTTCGACGCCTGCGCCTGCAGCAGGAACGAGCTGAAGTCCTGCGTGTTGAGCGGCACGCTGCACCTTGCCCAGCACCTTGCCGCCGTTCTTCAGCACGACCGCCTCGGTGTCGCGCTCGAGCGCGTGGCCGAACGCGTAGTCGGCGGTGATGAAGAACCACGTGTCGCCGCCGCGTCTTCACGATCGCGCTGCCGGTGCCGTTGGCGAGCATCCACGTGTCGTAGGTCCAGTGGACCGTGTTCGGCGAGCACGCCTTGCCGGTCAGGTCCGACGAGCCGGCGCCCGACGACGAGGAACGCCTTGTCCTTGTCCTTGGTGATCTGGTTGACGGCGAGCGCGACGCCCGAGTTCGGCACGTCGACGATCACGTCGACCTTGTCGGTGTCGTACCACTGGCGCGCGATGGCCGAGCCGACGTCGGGCTTGTTCTGGTGGTCGGCGGAGACGAACTCGACCTTGATGCCGCGCTTCTCGATGCCGGAATCCTCGACGGCCATCCGTCGCCGCGAGCGACCGAGCCCGCGCCCGCGAGGTCGGTGTAGAGGCTCGACATGTCGGACAGCACGCCGATCTTGATGACGTTGTCGGAGACCTGCGCCTGCGCGGCGCCGGCGGCGAACGCCCCGGCGATCGCGAGCGCGAGCAGACTGCGTTTCAACGCCTTCATCAGTAGTCCTCCTCCGTTGGAAAACGATGCGGATGCAGCGCGTCACACGCCCGAGATACTCGTGCAGCTTGCGCCATGTTCGCGATCGAGCTCGGCATTCGGGATCATGTCGATGATGCGGCCGTGCTCCATCACGTAATGCCGGTCCGCGACGGTCGCCGCGAAGCGGAAATTCTGCTCGACCAGCAGGATCGTGAAACCCTGCTCCTTCAACTTGCGCGATCGTGCGCCCGATCTGCTGGACGATCACCGGCGCGAGGCCTTCGGTCGGCTCGTCGAGCAGCAGGAGCCGCGCGCCGGTGCGCAGGATGCGGCCGATCGCGAGCATCTGCTGCTCGCCGCCGGACAGCTTCGTTCCCTGGCTCTTGCGCCGCTCGGCCAGGTTCGGGAACAGCTCGTAGATCTGCTCGACGGAAAGCCCGCCGTCGCGCACTTTCGGCGGCAGCAGCAGGTTCTCCTCGACGTTCAGGCTCGAGAAGATGCCGCGCTCCTCCGGGCACTACGCGATGCCCAGCCTGCGCGATGCGGTTCGACGGCAGGCGCGACGGTCTCCTGCTTCTCGAAGACGATCGAGCCCTCGCGCCGCGGCACGATGCCCATGATCGACTTCAGCGTCGTCGTCTTGCCGGCGCCGTTGCGTCCGAGCAGCGTGACGACTTCGCCCGGCGCCACGTCGAACGCGACGCCGTGCAGGACGTGCGACTCGCCGTACCACGCCTGCAGGTCGCGCACGGCGAGCAGCGGCGCGTCCGCGGCGGCATGCGGCGCGTCCTTCGGCAGCGCGCTAGCCATGTCCGCCGCCCATGTACGCCTCGACGACGGCGGGATTCGTCGACACGGACGCGTAGTCGCCCTGCGCGAGCACCTCGCCGCGCGCGAGCACGGTGATGTGATCGGACAGCGTCGAGACCACCGACAGGTTGTGCTCGACCATCAGCACCGTCCGATTCGCGGAAACGCGCTTGATCAGCGCGGCGATCCGCTCGACGTCCTCGTGCGTCATGCCGGCCGTGGGCTCGTCGAGCAGCATCATCTCGGGCTCGAGCGCGAGCGTCGTCGCGATCTCGAGCGCGCGCTTGCGCCCATAGGGAAGCTCGACCGCCGTGGTGCTTCTCGAAGGCCGGAAAGCCCGACGGCATCGATCAATTCCCGCGCACGCGCGTCGAGCTCGTCCAGCACGCGCTCCGAGCGCCAGAAGTCGAGCGAATGGCCGCGCTTGCGCTGCAGCGCGATGCGCACGTTCTCGAGCACCGTCAGGTGCGGGAACACGGCGGAGATCTGGAACGAGCGCACGAGCCCCATGCGCGCGATCGCCGCCGGGCGCGATCCGGTGATCTCGCGGCCGTTGAAGAAGATCTGGCCGCGCGTCGGCGTCAGGAAATGCGTGAGCAGGTTGAAGCAGGTCGTCTTGCCGGCGCCATTGGGCCCGATCAGCGCGTGGATCGTCCCCCGCGTCACCGCGAGGTTGACGTCGTTGACGGCGACGAAGCCCTTGAACTCCTTCGTGAGCCCGCGCGTTTCGAGAATGGTGTCGTTGGCCATCAGCGTCCGCGGGCAGGCGCGCCGTGATCGGCGCAGCGTGCGGTCGTCTCCCTGGTCAGGCGCGGATTATCCGGATCGACCGATCGATTGGCAATGCGTTTCGGAGGCGCTTCATCGCTTCTTCCACTTTGCACCGCGCTTTTCGACGAAAGCGTCGATGCCCTCGGCGGCATCGGGGTCCAGCAGGTTGCAGGCCATGGCCTCGGAGGTTACCGCGTACGCGTCGTCAAGCGGGCGCTCGACCTGTGCGTAGAACGCCTGCTTGCCGAGCGCGATCACCGATGCGCTCCGTGCCAGGATCCGGTCGGTGAACGCCCTGACGGCGGCGTCGAGCTCGGCGGCGGGCACGACGCGGTTGACGAGTCCCCAGTCGAGGGCGGTCGCGGCGTCGATCGGATCGCCGGTCAGGAGCATCTCCATCACTCGCTTGCGCGCCACATTGCGCACGACGCCGACCGCCGGCGTCGAGCAGAAGACGCCGACGTTGATGCCGGGCAACGCGAAACTCGCAGTGTCCGCCGCAACGGCGAGATCGCACATCGAGACGAGCTGGCAGCCGGCCGCCGTCGCGATGCCGTGCACGCGCGCGATCACCGGCTGCGGCAACCGCGTCAGCTTGACCATCATGCGGCTGCAGGCGTCGAAGAGCTCGCGCTGCCATGCCTCGATCGGGATGCGCGCGCATCTCCTTCAGGTCGTGTCCCGCGCAAAAGCCCTTCCCCGCGCCCGCGATCACGACGGCGCGGACCTCGGGATCCGCCGCCGACCGCGTCGAGCTCGCGTTCGAGCGCCGCCGAGCATGTCGCGCGACAATGCGTTGAAGCGCTCGCCGCGATTCATCGTCAGCGTCCGCACGACGCCGTCCCGCGTCGTTCGCGACGAGCACGCAGGCCGGCATCGACGCGCGGCGCGTCGATCGGCGGTGCATTCGATGGCTCTGCGCCGCGCTCATTCGATGGCCGCGGCCGATCCGGCGCGCTCGCGCAGCAGGAACTTCTGGATCTTGCCGGTCGACGTCTTCGGCAGCTCGCCGAACACGACGCTCTTCGGCACCTTGAACCGCGCGAGATGCTGCCGGCAATGCTCGATCAGCTCCTGCTCGGCGACCGCGGCGCCCGGCTTCAGCTCGACGAACGCGCACGGCGTCTCGCCCCATCGCGGATCCGGCTGCGCGACGACGGCGGCCGCGAGGATCGCGGGATGCCGGTACAGCACGTCCTCGACTTCGAGCGAGCTGATGTTCTCGCCGCCCGAGATGATGACGTCCTTCGAGCGGTCCTTGATCTTCACGTAGCCATCCGGCTGCATCACCGCGAGGTCGCCGGAATGGAACCAGCCGCCGCGCGAACGCTTCGTCGGTCGCGGCCGGATTCTTCAGGTAGCCCTTCATCGTGATGTTGCCGCGGAACATGATCTCGCCCATCGTCTCGCCGTCGAGCGGCACCGCGCAGCATCGTCTCCGGATCCATCACCGTCATGCCTTCCTGGCACGTGTAGCGCACGCCCTGCCGGCCGTTGCGCTCGGTGCGCGCGCCGATGTCGAGCGCGTCCCACTCGTCGCTGCTTCGCGCAGACCGCGGCCGGCCCGTACGTCTCGGTCAGGCCGTAGACATGCGTGATGTCGAAGCCCATCCGCTCCATGCCTTCGATGACCGCCGCCGGGCGGCGCGGCGGCTGCGACCAGGCAGTTGACCCGATGCGTGATGCCCTGCCTTCCATTCGTCGGGCGCGTTGATCAGCATCGCGTGGACGATCGGCGCACCGCAATAGTGCGTGACCCGTTGCTCGCGGATCGCATCGAGGATCGCCGCCGCCTCGACCTTGCGCAGGCAGACGTTCGTGCCGGCGTTCGCGGCCATCGTCCACGGGAAGCACCAGCCGTTGCAGTGGAACATCGGCAGCGTCCACAGGTACACCGAATGCCGCGGCATGCCCCAGTCGACGATGTTCGACAGCGCATTCAGGTACGCGCCGCGATGGTGATAGACGACGCCCTTCGGATTGCCCGTCGTGCCCGACGTGTAGTTCAGCGCGATCGCATCCCACTCGTCCGGCGGGCGGCTGCCACGCGAAATCCGGCATCGCCCTTGGCGATGAACGTCTCGTAATCCGATTCGCCCAGCAGATCGCCGCCGGGTCCCAGCACATCGACGACGTCGATGACGAGCGGCTTCGACTCGCGCGCGCGCGAGCGCCGGCCCGATCGTCGGCGCGAACTCGGTGTCGGTGATCAGCACCTTCGCCTCGCCGTGCTCGAGCATGAACGCGATCGCCTCGGCGTCGAGCCGCGTGTTGAGCGTGTTGAGCACGCCGCCGGTCATCGGCACGCCGAAATGGCACTCGATCATCTCGGGCGTGTTGGCGAGCATCGCCGCCACCGTGTCGCCGACGCCGATGCCGCGGTGCGCGAGCGCGGATGCGAGCCGGCGCGAGCGCGCATAGGTCTCCGCCCACGTGTAGCGGCGCGCGCCGTGGACGACCGCCGTGCGCTGCGGCCACGTGTGACGCCGTGCGCGCAATGAACGACAGCGGCGTCAGCGGCGCGTAGTTGGCGGCGCGACGATCGAGGTGCTGCTCGTAGATGCCTGGCATGGCGACCCCTGACGCTACACGGTTCCCGACGGCATCGTAGCAAACCGCCTCGGGGCAACGCCGCCGCGCACCGCGTCGCTTGCCGGCAGGCGTAACTTTCGATAGTGTCAGTGCGCGGCCGAACCGCGCCTCGCAGCACGGTGTCGGGCGCCCTCCTACACTATCGCAAGCTCACCGACCATGGGCCATCGCCTGTCAAGATCGTCACCCGCACCGGCGATGCCGGCACCACCGGCCTGGGCGACGGCTCGCGCGTGCCCAAGGACAGCGCACGCATCGACGCGATCGGCGGCGTCGACGAGCTCAATTCGAGCGTCGGCGTCGTGCTCGCCGAGACGCTGCCGGCGCCGATCCGAGTCGCTTCTGACCGACGTCCAGCACGACCTGTTCGACCTGGGCGGCGAATTGTCGATTCCCGGGCACACGGCGATCACGCCGGCGCACATCGAGCGCCTCGGAGACGCCGTCGAACGCTACAACGCCGATTTGCCGCCGCTCAAGGAATTCATCCTGCCCGGCGGCACGCGACGCGGCGGCGCTCGCGCACGTCGCGCGAACCGTCTGCCGGCGCGCCGAGCGCGCGGTCGTGGCGCTGGCAGCCGCATGACGCCGGTTTCGCAACCGAGCCGCGTCTACCTGAACCGGCTGTCGGACCTGCTGTTCGTGCTTGCGCGCGCGCTGAACCGCGCCGGCGATGCGCCCGACGTGCTGTGGCAAAAAGGCCGTGCGCGCGGCGAACCCGGTCGATGAGCCCAGGCGCTTCGGCGACGTCGATCAGCGATCGCAACGCGCGGCTTGCCGCGTTGCTCGCGCAGGTGGCGCTCGCCGACCAGCGCGCATTCGAGGAGCTCTACCGGCAGACCGGCGCGCATCTGTACGCGGTCGCGCTGCGTATCGTGAGGGACAGGTCGATCGCGGAGGAAATCCTGCAGGAGGCGTACGTCAACGTCTGGCATCACGCGGGCACGTACGATGCGGCCCGGAGCCAGCCGCTCACCTGGCTCACGTCGATCGTGCGCAATCGTGCGCTCGACCTGAAGCGCCGCCGGGAGATCGACACGATCGCGCTCGACAGCGGCGACGACGATTCGCCCGCGATCGAGTTCCCGGCGGGCGGACCCACGCCGATGGAAATGCTCGTCTCCGGCGCCGACGCGCAATCGGTCCGCGATTGCGTCGACACGCTCGAGGGCGGACCCAAGCAGGCGATCGCGCTGGCGTTCTTCCACGGCCTTTCGCACGGTGAGCTGGCCGCGCATTTGCGCGAGCCGCTCGGAACCGTGAAATCGTGGGTCCGCCGCGGACTCGAGAAGCTGCGCCGCTGCCTGGACGCCGCCGGCGCAGCGGAATGAAGTGAACCTGTCGCGCCCCGACCGGCGTGAGCGGCTCGACCGGCTGGCTGCCGAATTCGCGCTCGGCACGTCGCCCGCTCGCGTGCGCCGGCGCCTGTCGCGCATCGCGCAGTACGACCGCGTCGTCGCCGAGGCCCTGAGCGAGTGGGAGCGGCGCCTGGCGGTTCTGGCCGATCGCGTGCCGGGGGTCACGCCGCCGCCGCGCGTGTGGGCACGGATCGCGTCGCGGCTCGGACTCGACATCAGGCCGGTTGCGGAACCGCCGCCCACACCCTGGTGGGGCCGGCTCGGCGTCTGGCGCGCGCTGGCGGCGACGGGTTTCGTCGTCGCGGTTGCGCTCGGGGTCGCCGAGTTCGCGCGGCCGCCTGCGCCTGCTACGGCGCCGATCGTCGTCGTGCTCGCCGGTTCGGACGCGAAGCCGGCGCTGATCGCGCACCGCCTCGCGCGATGATCGCTACCTGACGCTGAAGTCCGTCGCCAACGCAGCACCCGCGGCCGGCCGCGTATTCGAGCTGTGGGCGCTGCCGCAAGGCGGCACACCGAAGTCGCTCGGCGTCATTCCGTCCGGCGCAATCGTCCGCGTACCGCTTCCCGCGCCGGCCGACGAATCACTGACCAACATCCCGGCGCTGGCGGTCAGTCTCGAGCCGCCCGGCGGCTCGCCGACCGGCCAGCCGACCGGGCCGGTGCTCTATTCCGGCGCGATCGAGCGGATGTATTGAGCGCAGACGCGCCACTATCGCCGCTTGACGCGTATAACCGTCGGGCTTGTCTTCCATCTCCCAGCCGGCCGCGTGCAGTTCGGCGCGCAGGCGATCGGCCTCGGCCCAGTTCTTCGCCTTGCGCGCGTCGGCTCGCGCTTGCGCCAGCGCGCCGACTTCCGGCGGCACGTGCTTCCTGCGGCGGCTGCCAGGCGATCAGGCCCAGGCCGAACACCTCGTCGAAGCGGGCAAGCGTCGCGCGCTTGACCGCGGCGGGCAGGTCGCCGCGCAGCACGTCCCACGCGAGCGCGAGCGCGCGCGGCGTGTTGAGGTCGTCGTTGACGTACGTCGGTGAACTGCGCGAGCAGCGTCCGGGTCGGCCATCGCGTCGGCGTCGGCCGCGCAGCGCGTGGAATCCCGTGCGCATCCGGGCGAGCCCGGTCGCCGCGGCATCGAGCGCCTCCCACGTGAAGTTGAGCTGCGTCCGGTAGTGGCCGGTCAGGCACAGGTAGCGGAAGGCGAGCGGATCGTAGCCGCGCTCGACCAGCGCCGCCGACGCGCAGGAACTCGCCGGCCGACTTCGCCATCTTCGCGTCGTTCTGCAGCAGGAAGTAGCCGTGCATCCAGAAATTCGCGAGCCGCGTGCCGACGCGCGCTTCGGTCTGCGCGATCTCGTTCGTGTGATGGACGGGGATGTGGTCCTCGCCGCCGCAATGGATGTCGAAGTAGTCGCCGAGGTACTTCTGCGCCATCGCCGAGCACTCGATGTGCCAGCCCGGGAAGCCCTTGCCCCACGGGCTGTCCCATTCCATCTGCCGCGTGCTCGTCCGGCGGCGAGAACTTCCACAGCGCGAAGTCGGTCGACGTTGCGCTTCTCGCCGACGTCGACGCGCTTGCCGGCCTCGAGGCCCGCCTTGTCGAGCCGCGCGAGGTAGCCGTAGTCCGCCTGCCGGCTCGTGTCGAAGTAGATGCCGTCCGCCGTGCGGTACGTGTAGCCGCGTCGCTCGAGATCGGCGATGAACGCGATCTGCTCGGGAATGTGGTCGGTCGCGCGCGGCAGCACGTCCGGCGGCTCGATGTTCAGCGCCGCGATGTCGTCCTGGAACGCCTGCGTGTAGAGCGCCGCGATCTCCCAGGCGGCTTGCCCGTGCGGCGCGCGCCCTTCTCCATCTTGTCTTCGCCGGTGTCGGCGTCGGACGTCAGGTGGCCGACGTCGGTGATGTTCATCACGTGGCGGACGCGATAGCCGTTCCAGCGCAGCACGCGCTTCAGCGTGTCCTCGAACAGGAACGTCCGGTAGTTGCCGATGTGCTGGTAGTCGTAGACCGTCGGGCCGCACGTGTAGAGGCCGACGGCGCCATCCGGCGACAGCGGCGCGAACTCGCGCAGGCTGCGCGTGTAGTTGTCGTAGAGCCGCAGCGGCTTCGCCTGCGCGCGTGACTCCTGGACGGCCCGCGTCGCTCACAGATCGCGCACCATGATGAAGTCTTCCATGACGAAGCCGTCGCCGATCGGAAAGTCGCCGCGATCGCGGATCGCGAATCCGCACCGCTCGTACGCGCGCAATCGCGGACGCGTTCTGGCGATTGACGTTGAGCGTGACGCGCGGCACCCGCCGCCCGCGCTTGTTCGCACGACGTGCTCGATCAGCGCGCGCCCGATGCCGGCGCCGTGGTGCCGGCGGCAGCACGTAGAGCTTGTCGAGCTTCATCGTCGGCAGCTCGGGCCGATACCAGGCGGCGAAGCCGGCCGGCTCGTCGTCAACGTGCGCAAGCGCCAGGCCCGCGTCAGCGCTCGCTGACGAACGCGCAGCAGCGCACTCGTGCGCGTAGCCGCGCTCGAGCATGTAGTCGATCTGCGCGGCGCTCAGGATGCCCGGGTAGTGGCGATGCCAGATTTCGTGCGCGAGTCGCTGCACCAGCGGAATGTGCGCAGCGCGTGCGGCGGCGATGGTGACGGCGGACTCCATCCAGCTACGCGTGTGGCGTTGATCGAGCCGGCGACTGTAGCACGCGAGGCCGCACGGCTCGACGCGTCGCTTGCAAGGCATGCGACGCGCATCCTGCTCGCGGCGACCGTCGTCTGCCGCTGGCATGCTCGCACTGCGCGCACGGTAGAATGCGGCCCTTTGCCGCCAGGCGTCACGTCGCTTCGTCGATGCCCAACCGCCGATCGTCGCTGGATTCTCCCGCCGTTCCTGGATCGTGCTCGGGATCGTCGATCGCGATCGCGTGGTTCGCGAACCTCGACGTGCGCAAGCTGCAGCATCCCGACGAAGGTCGCTATGCGGAGATCGCGCGCGAGATGGTCGGCGAGCGGCGACTGGGTGACGCCGCGCCTCAACGGTCTCAAGTATTTCGAGAAGCCGCCGCTCCAGTACTGGCTGACGGCTGCCGAGCTTCGAGGCGTTCGAGCTCGACGAATGGACGGCGCGCCTGCCGGGCGCGCTCGCGGGATTCCTGACGCTTGGTCATCGTCGGCTACGTCGGCACGATCATCGCGTCGCCCGCGGTCGGCGCCTACGCGGCCGTCGCGCTCGCCGGGCTGCGTCTGGCCGTTCGGCATCGCGCACATGGTGACGCTCGATGCGCTGCTGACGTTCTGGCTGACGCTGGCGCTCGGGCGCGTTCCTGCTCGCGCAGCACTGGCGAGCGAGTCGCCGCGCGCGGCGCGGCGCTGGATGCTCGTTGCGTGGGCGGCAACGGCCGGCGGCATGATGACCAAGGGACTGGTCGCGCTCGTCATTCCCGTTCGCGACGCTCGTCCTCCATACGCTCGTCACGCGCGACCGCACGCCGTGGACGCGGCTACATCCAGCCGCGGCATCGCTGCTGTTCCTGCTGCTCGCCGCGCCCTGGTTCGTCATCGTGTCGGCGCGCAATCCGGAATTCGCGCGCTTCTTCTTCATTCACGAGCACTTCGAGCGCTTCCTGACGACCGAGCACCGGCGCACCGGCGCGTGGTGGTACTTCGTGCCGATGCTCGCCCTCGGCCTGCTGCCGTGGACCGGCGTTTTCCTGTGGCGGCTTCGCGCGCAGCTGGCGCGACGCCGCCGCCGCGCCGAACGCGTTCGCCTGGACGCGCTTCTGCCTGATCTGGTGCGGCGTTCGTCTTCGTGTTCTTCAGCGTCTCGGGCTCGAAGCTGCCGTCGTACATCCTGCCGATCTTTCCGGCGGTCGCGCTGGTGCTCGGCTCGCAGCTCGATCGGATGTCGCCACGCACGCTCGCGACGGCTGGCGGCGCTGATCGCATCGACGACGATTGTCCTGTGGGGCGCGAGCATCCTCGGATGGGCGCAACTTGCCGCCGCATTTTCCGACGCACGCACGCCCGCGTGTGTTGTACGAGGCGCTCGGACGATGGGTCAGGCTGGCGCTCGGCATCGCCGCCGTCGGTTACGTGATCGCCTGGATCGCTGTTCCGACGCGAACAACGAGCGCGGCAAGACGACGGGCATCGTCGCGCTTGTCGCGTGGCGACGATGCTGGCGATGCAGGCCGTTTATCGGGGTCGGACGTCTTTCGCGCCACGCGCTCGGCAGCGGATCTCGTCACCGTGCTGGAAAACGCCGAACAATCCTCCGTACGATCGCAGCGCACCGTTCTTCCAGGTTCGCATGTACGATCAGACACTGCCGTTCTATCTCGAGCGCACGACGACGCTGGTCGAGTATCGCGACGAGCTCGGGCCCGGCCTCGACGCCGAGCCCGACCGCGGCATCGCCCGCGAAGCCGACTGGATCGCGCGCTGGCGATCGCTGCCGCAGGCATACGCGCTGATGGCGCCCGACACGCACGCCGAATTCGCCGCGGCCGGCGTTCCGATGCGCGTGATCGCGTCCGACGCGCGCCGCGTGCTCGTCGCCCGCCGTTGACCTCTCGCCGATGACCGCTTCGGCATTCGTCTTCCTCATGACCGGCGTGCTGCTCAATGCGGCGGCGCAACTGCTGCTGAAGGCCGGCACCAACCGGCTCGGCGTGCATCACGCTGACGCGCCGACAACTGGACCGACACGCTGTGGCGGATGGCGTCGCGAAGGGTTATTTCATCGCCGGCGTCGCGTTCTATGTCGTGAGCCTCGTCGTCTGGATCCTCGGGCTGTCGCGCGTGCCGGTGTCGATCGCCTACCCGATGCTGTCGCTCGGCTACGTCGTCAACGCGATCGCGGCGCATTACCTGTTCGGCGAAGCGGTCACGCGTGCAGCGCTGGCTCGGCATCGGCTTCATCATCGTCGGCGTCTGTCTGGTGGCGCGCAGCTGATCGATGGCGATGGCCACGCCGCTCAAGTTCGCGAGCCCGGTGCTCGACGAGGCGACGATCGCCGCCGTCGCCGACGTGCTGCGCTCGGGCTAGATCACGAGCGGCGCCGTGGGTCGAGCGCTTCGAGGCCGCGCTGTCGGCGTTCTGCGGCGGCCGGCCGGTGCGCGTGCTGACGTCGGCGACGGCCGCGATCGAGGTCGCGCTGCAGCTCTGCGGCATCGGCCCCGGCGACGAGGTGATCACCTGCGGCGCAGAGCTTCTTCACCGTCGCTCAACATGATCGTCAAGCAGTCGGCGCGACGCCGGTGTTCGTCGACTGCGATCTCGTCACGCGCAACATCGAGCTCGGCCGCGGTCGCGGCGCGCATCGGGCCGCGCACGCGCGCGATCATGCCGACGCACTGGCCGGGCTCGCTGGTCGACATGGACGCGCTCTACGCGCTCGCGCGGCACACAAGCTGCGCGTCATCGAGGATGCCGCGCTCGTGATCGGATCGCGGTGGCGCGGACGCCCCGTCGGCGCGATCGGCGATCTCGTGACGTTCAGCTTCCATCCGAACAAGAACATGACGACGATCGAAGGCGGCGCGCTCGTCTGCAACGACGCGGACGAGGCGCGGCGCATCGAAGTCGCTGCGCTTTCACGGCATCGAGCGACAGGCCGACGGCACGCGCGACGTCGCGTTTCCGGGCGGCAAGTTCAACCTGCCCGACGTCAATGCGCGCATCGGCGTCGCGCAGCTCGAGCGGCTGCCTGCGTTTCTCGCCCAGCGGCGCGCGCTGGTCGAGCGCTATTTCGAGCGCTTCGTCACCGACCCCGCGTGCGTGCTGCCGCCGCGCCCGGTCGACGGACGACGGCCAAGCGTGGAACATGTTCGCGATGCTGCTGCCGCTCGACCGCATGACGATCACCCGCGCAGGCGTTCCGCGATGCGCTGGCGACGCGCGGCATCGGCACCGGCATCTCGTACGAGGCGCTGCACCTGTCCACGCTGGGCCGGCGCTTCGGCTACCATCGCGGCGACTTGCCGAACACCGAGCGCATCGCCGACGCGCACCGTGACGCTGCCGCTGCATGCCGCGATGACGATCGACGACGTCGACCGCGTGTGCGCAGCATGCGCGGATGTCATGGCCGAGCACCGCTCGCCGGTGACGGCAGGCGAACCCGCGGGAACGCCACGTGAGCGCGCCGATCCTGTCCGTCGTCATCCCCGTCTACAACGAGGAAGCCGGGCTTGCCGGCGCTGTTCGCGCGCCTCTATCCGGCGCTCGACGCGCTGCGGCATGCCGCTACGAAGTGATCTTCGTCAACGACGGCAGCCGCGACCGCTCGGCCGCGCTGCTGAGCGAGCAGTTCGCAGCGCCGCCCGGACGTGACGCGCGTCGTCCTCTTCAACGCCAACTACGGCCAGCACCTGGCGATCCTGGCCGGCTTCGAGCGCGTGCGCGGCGAGCGCATCGTCACGCTCGACGCCGACCTGCAGAACCCGCCGGAGGAGATCGGCAAGCTGCTCGCGGCGATGGACGCCGGCGCCGACTACGTCGGCGGCGTGCGGCGCACGCGCGAGGACGCGTGGTGGCGCCGCATCGCGTCGCGGCGATGAACCGGCTGCGCGAGCGCATCACCCGCATCCGCATGACCGACCAGGGCTGCATGCTGCGCGCCTACAGCCGCGACATCGTCGACGCCGTGGCCGCCAGCGCGCGAGGTCAGCACCTTCATCCCGGCGCTCGCCTACACGTTCGCGCAGCAGCCCGACCGAGGTCGAGGTCGCGCACGAGGAGCGCGCCGCCGGCGAGTCGAAGTATTCGCTGTACAGGCTGGTCCGGCTCAACTTCGACCTCATCACCGGCTTCTCGCTGGTGCCGCTGCAGCTCTTCTCGGTGGTCGGGCATGATCGTCGCGCTGACGTCCGTCGTGCTGTACGTCGTCGTCATCGTCCAGCGCGCGCTCGTCGGCGGCTTCGTCGAAGGCATCAAGGCTGCTCTGGGATCGCGACATCCTCGAGTTCTTCCTGATCGGCATGATCCTGTTCGGCCTGGGGCTCGCTCGGCGAGTACGTCGGGCGCATCTACCAGCAGGTGCGCGAGCGGCCGCGCTACGTGATCCGCGCCGTGCTCGAGCGAGTCCGATGTCGCCGAGCCTTGCATCACCGTCGAGGGCGTACGGCTGATTCGCTGACGCCGCCGCTGATCCCGCTCGACGCTCGGACACGAAGCAACGCCGTCGCCGGCCCGCGCCGTCGTCTTCGCCTATCACGACGTCGGCGCGCGCTGCCTGCGCGTGCTGCTCGCGCACGGCGTCGAGGTGCCGCTCGTCGTCACGCACGCCGACGACCCGGCGGAAGCGCAGTGGTTCGAGCGCGTTGCGGACGTCGCCGGCGACTCGGGCTGCCGTGGATCGCGCCGCCCGATGCGAACGCACGCCGACGTGGTCGCGCGCGTTGCGCGCGCTCGCGCCGGACTTCCTGTTCAGCTTCTACTACCGGCGCATGCTGAAGCCGCCGCTGCTCGCGCTGGCGCGACGCGGCGCGCTCAACATGCACGGCTCGCTGCTGCCGCACTATCGCGGCCGCGCGCCGGTCAACTGGGCGGTGCTGCACGGCGAGCGCGAGACCGGCGCGACGCTGCACTACATGGCCGCCAAGCCCGACGCCGGCGACATCGTCGCGCAACAGGCGGTGCCGATCCTTCCGGACGACACCGCGCGCGAGGTGTTCGACAAGGTGACCGTCGCCGCGGAGATCGCGCTCGACGCGCGTGCTGCCCGCGCTCCTCGCCGGCACGCGCGCCGCGCCTGCCGAACGACATCGCGCGCGGCTCGTATTTCGGCGGCCGCACGCCGGAGGACGGGCGCATCGACTGGTCGCAGGACGCGCGCGGCGATCCACAACCTCGTGCGCGCCGTCGCGCCGCCGTATCCCGGCGCCTTCACCGACGTCGCCGGCGCATCGGCGCGCGTCCTGCGCACGCGCCTGCTGGACGCGGACACGCCGGCGGGCACGGCGATGCTCGCGATCCGAACGGACGATCGATCCCGTCACCGCGCTCGGCCTCGCGCGGAAAGGCAGACATGCTCGTCGCGCAGTGCGCGCGGCGGCGGAACGCTTCGCATCGAAGCACTCGAGATCGACGGACAACGCCATTCGGCCGCGATGCTGCGCGAGCGCTTCGGCAACGCCGCGTTGCCGCTCGGCTGATCCATTTGCGCGCGGCGCGCACGGTACAATGCGCGCGCCTCGCCCGGCACCTCCAATCCGCATGAAACGCATCCTCATCCTCGGCGTCAACGGCTTCATCGGCCACCACCTGTCGCAAGCGCATCATCGCCGACACCGACTGGGAGGTCTACGGGATGGACATGCAGACCGACCGCATCGCCGACCTGCTCGGCCGAGCCGCGCTTCCACTTCTTCGAAGGCGACATCACGATCAACAGCGAGTGGATCGAGTACCACGTCAAGAAGTGCGACGTGGTGCTGCCGCTGGTCGCGATCGCCACGCCGGCGACCTACGTGCGCGAGCCGCTGCGGGTGTTCGAGCTCGACTTCGAGGCCAACCTGCCGATCGTCCGCGCCTGCGTGCGCTACCGCAAGCGCATCGATCTTTCCGTCGACCTCCGAGGTCTACGGCATGTGCGCGCGACGCCGAGTTCGATCCCGGAGCGCTCGGAGCTCGTGCTCGGGCCCGATCAACAAGCCGCGCTGGATCTACGCGTGCGCGAAGCAGCTGATGGACCGCGTGATCTACGCCTACGGCATGCAGGAGGGCCTCGACTACACGCTGTTCCGCCCGTTCAACTGGATCGGCGCCGGGCCTCGACTCGATCAACACGGCCAAGGAAGGCAGCTCGCGCGTCATCACGCAGTTCCTCGGCCACATCGTGCGCGGCGAGCCGATCAAGCTCGTCGACGGCGGCACGCAGAAGCGCGCGTTCACCTACATCGACGACGGCATCGCCGCGCTGATGAAGATCATCGAGAACCGCGACGGCATCGCGACCGGCAAGATCTACAACATCGGCAATCCCGGCGAACAACTTCTCGGTGCGCGAGCTCGCGCAGATGATGCTCGACGCTCGCGCGCGAGTATCCCGAATACCGCGAAAGCGCCGCGCGCGGTGCGGATCGTCGACACGACGGCGGACGACTACTACGGCAAGCGGCTACCAGGACGTGCAGAACCGCGTGCCGAAGATCGACAACACGTGCGCCGACCTCGACTGGGAGCCGACGCGTCGGCGATGGACGACGCGCTGCGCGCGCATCTTCGACGCGTACCGCGGCCAGGTCGCCGAGGCGCGCGCGCTGGTGGAATGGCGTCGACGTCGGACCGTGCTGCCTCGCGCTCAAGGTCGACGTCGACACGCTGCGCGGCACGCGCGAGGGCGTGCCCGACGCTCGTCGAGCTGCTGCAGCAGGCACGGCGCGGCGCGACGTTCCTGTTCTCGCTCGGGCCCGACCACACCGGGCGCGCGATCCGGCGCGTGTTCCGGCCAGGCTTCGTCGGCAAGGTGCGGCGCACGTCGGTCGTGCGGCACTACGGCGTGCGCACGCTGCTGTACGGCACGCTGCTGCCCGGGCCCGGACATCGGCCGGCGCGCCGGCGACGTGCATGCGCGCGTCGCGCGACGCGGGCTTCGAGACCGGCATCCACTGCTGGGACCACGTCCGCTGGCAGGACGGCGTCGGCGCGCGCCGACGCCGCAATGGACGCGCGCGCGAGATGCAGCGCGCGTGCGAGCGCTACACCGAGATCTTCCGGGAGCCGCCGCTGACGCACGGCGCGGCCGGCTGGCAGATGAACGTCCACGCGCTGCGCCTCACGCAGCGGCTGGGCTTCGACGTACTGCTCGGACGGCCGCGGCACGCATCCGCACCTGCCGGTGTGGCACGCCGAGCTGATCCGCTGCCCGCAGCTCCCGACGACGCTGCCGACGCTCGACGAGCTGATCGGCACCGGACGGATCACCGAAGACAACGTCGCGGCGCCATCTGCTCGAGCGCACGCGGCGAGCCGTCGGCCGCCGGCCACGTGTTCACGCTGCACGCGGAACTCGAGGGCATGCGGCTCGCGCGGCGTCTTCGAGCAGCTGCTGATCGGCTGGAAAGCGCAGGGCTGGTCGCTCGGGCCGGTGCGCGAGCTGCACGAGCGCGGTCGAGCCGCTGGCGCTGCCGCGCTGCGAAGCCGGCGCTCGGCCGCGATTCCCGGCCGCACCGGCACGCTGTTGATGCAAGGTGACGAATTCCTGGGAGACGTCGATGTCGCACACGCACGGTCGAGGACTTTGAGGTCGAATCCACGCAACGGGCACGTTCCGCCTGTCCGATCACGCAGGCCATCCGGTCGTGCTGTATTTCTATCCGAAGGACAACACGCCGGGCTGCACGACGGAGGGCGCGCAGTTTCGCGACCTGCACGCCAAGTTCCGGAAGCTCGGCGCGCGTCGTCGCTGGCGTGTCGCGCGATTCGCTGAAGTCGCACGCGAGCTTCAGGGACAAGATGGAGTTTCCGTTTCCGCTGCTGTCGGACCCCGACGAAGCGCTGTGCAAGCAGTTCGACGTCATCCGGATGAAGAACATGTACGGCAAGCAGGTGCGCGGCATCGAGCGCAGCACGTTCGTGATCGACAAGGACGGCAAGCTGGCGCGCGAATGGCGCAAGGTGAAGGTGCCGGGGCACGCGCAGGAGGTGCTGGATTTCGTCGAGGACGCTGCTGACGCGCTGTGCCGTTTGCACCACAAAATGTTCGATGAACGGCAGCCGACCCGACGCAACGCGCTTGTGTCCCGGCCGCGAACGGGCCTACATTAAGCTCGAAACGGCGGCCGCGCCGCCGCGCTCACTGAAACTCCAGGAGGCCCATGGTCGAACGCAAGCTGCGCCCCGCTCCCTCCACGCTCCATCTGCTCCCCTCCCGCAAGCCGGCCCGAACCGGACCGTCCCCCTCGACGAAGCTGTTCGTCCTCGACACCAACGTGCTGATGCACGATCCGACGAGCCTGTTCCGCTTCGAGGAGCACGACATCTACCTGCCGATCCTGACGCTCGAGGAGCTCGACGCGCACAAGAAGGGCATGACCGAAGTGGCGCGCAACGCGCGGCAGGCGTCGCGCTTCCTCGACGAGCTCGTCACCGTCGCATGCCGGTCCGGGAACCGAAGGCATCGCGAGCGGCATCCCGCTCGACGAGAAATCCAGCGGCGCGGCGACCGGACGCCTGTTCCTGCAGACCGAGACGATCTCGACGGCGCTGCCGCCGTCGCTCGCGAACGGCAAGGCGGACAACCAGATCATCGCCGTCGTGATGCACCTGACGCGTCACATCGCCGAAGCGCAACGTGATCCTGGTGTCGAAGGACATCAACATGCGCATCAAGGCGCGCGCGCTCGGCATCGCCGCCGAGGACTACTTCAACGACAAGGTGCTCGAGGACACCGAGCTCCTCTACACCGGCGTGCGCGAGCTGCCCGCCGATTTCTGGGACCGCCACGGCAAGGGCATGGAGTCGTGGCAGCAGGGCGGCCACACGCTACTACCGGCTGACCGGCCCGCTCGTGCCGTCGCTGCACGTCAACGAGTTCGTGCTACCAGGAGAAGCAGGGCGAGGCGCCGTTCCACGCGATCGTCAAGGAGATCCAGGGCAAGACCGCGCTCCTGCCGACGCTCAAGGACTACTCGCACCAGAAGAACAACGTCTGGGGCATCGTCGCGCGCAATCGCGAGCAGAACTTCGCGCTCAACCTGCTGATGAATCCCGAGATCGACTTCGTCACGCTGCTCGGGCCAGGCCGGCACCGGCAAGACGCTGCTGACGCTCGCCGCGGGCCTGATGCTGACGCTCGAGTTCAAGGTCTATTCGGAGATCATCATGACGCGCGTCACCGTGCCGGTCGGCGAGGACATCGGCTTCCTGCCCGGCACCGAGGAAGAGAAGATGAATCCCGTGGATGGGCGCGCTCGAGGACAACCTCGACGTGCTGAACAAGACCGACGACGAAGGCGGCGACTGGGGCCGCGCGGCGACGCGCGACCTGATCCGCTCGCGCATCAAGGTGAAGAGCCTCAACTTCATGCGCGGCCGCACGTTCATCAACAAGTTCCTGATCATCGACGAGGCGCAGAACCTGACGCCGAAGCAGATGAAGACGCTGATCACGCGCGCCGGCCCCGGCACGAAGGTCGTGTGCCTCGGCAACATCGCGCAGATCGACACGCCGTACCTCACCGAAGGCAGCTCCGGCCTCACCTACGTCGTCGACCGCTTCAAGGGCTGGGCGCACTCCGGGCACGTCACGCTGCAGCGCGGCGAGCGCTCGCGGCTCGCCGATCACGCGGCCGAAGCGCTCTGACGGCGTGACGGCTAAAATGCGCGGATGTCCGCTTCGACGCGCCTGCCGTTCGGGGATTGCGCGCTGACGGCGAGCGTGCTGTCGATCGCGCTCGCCGTCGGCGCGCCGCAAGCGGCGGCAGCGCCCAAATGGTCGATCGAGCAGCCGGTGCCCAAAGGCAAGCACTCGCCATTGGCGGCGGCGCCATTGCAGAAGCAGGCGGCGCACGACAAGGAGCTTGTCGAGCGGTATCCGGTGCTGATCGAACGCATCGAAGTCGAAGGCGTGCGCGACCCCGACGCGCGACGCGAGCCGCCCCGCACCGCCGAACAGCGATTCGCCGACCGCCTGAACGAGGGCAGCCCGGAATTGGTCGCGGGCAAAAGCTACAACGGATATTACTACGACGGCACGCTGTTCTGGGGATCCGATCCGCTGTCGTTCGCATGGAAGAACGTCACGCACTGGCTTTCGCGCTGAGCGCGCCGCTCATTCGCGTCCGGACGGCGTCCCGGCTTCAGCGACCGGCTTGCCCCATTTCGAATTCCCCGTTTCCTCGTCAATAGCTGCCGGGCGCCGCAAAGCTTTCGAAGCGCGTGTACTCGCCGAGGAACGTGAGCCGCACGGTGCCGATCGGGCCGTTGCGCTGCTTGCCGATGATGATTTCGGCGACGCCCTTGTCCTGCGTGTCCGGGTTGTAGACCTCGTCGCGGTAGATGAACAGGATGACGTCCGCGTCCTGCTCGATCGCCCCCGATTCGCGCAGGTCCGACATCACCGGCCGCTTGTTCGGCCGCTGCTCGAGCGAGCGGTTGAGCTGCGACAGCGCGACCACCGGCACCTTCAGCTCCTTCGCCAGCGACTTCATCGCGCGCGAGATCTCCGAGATCTCGGTCGCGCGGTTCTCGCCCTGCGTCGACGCCTGCATCAGCTGCAGGTAGTCGACGATGACGAGGCCGAGCTTGCCGTACTGCTTCATCAGCCGCCGCGCGCGCGAGCGCACCTCGATCGCGTTGAGCGCCGGCGTCTCGTCGATCAGGATCGGCGCTTCGTTGAGCCGGCCGAGCGCCGTCGACAGCTTGTCCCAGTCGTCCGGGCCGAGCCGGCCGGTGCGCAGCTTGTGCTGGTCGAGCTTGCCCGACCGAGCCGATCAGCCGCATCGCGAGCTGCGACGCGCCCATTTCCATCGAGAACACGGCGACCGGCATGCTTCGGTGTTGAGCGCGACGTGCTCGCCGATGTTGAGCGCCAGCGCGGTCTTGCCCATGCTCGGTCTTCCGGCGACGATGACCAGGTCGCCCGGCTGGAAACCGGACGTCATCCGGTCGAGATCCGCGAAGCCGGTCGGCACGCCGGTGACGTCCGACGGGTCGTCGCGGTTGTAGAGCGTCTCGATCCGCTCGACGACGTTGGCGAGCAGCTTGCCGATGATCTGGAAGTTCTGCGCGCCGCGCGAGCCCTGCTCGGCGATGTGCAGCACCTTCGCCTCGGCCTCGTCGAGCACCATCTTCGCGTTGCGGCCGAGCGGGTTGAACGCCGATTCGGCGATCTCGGTCGCCGTTGCGGCGAGCTGCCGCAGGATCGAGCGCTCGCGAACGATGTTCGCGTAATGGCGGATGTTCGCGGCCGTCGGCACGTTCTGCGCGAGCGCGCCGAGGTAGGCGAGGCCGCCGACGTAGTCGAGCTTCTGCGTCGACGCAAGCGCTTCCGAGACGGTGACGACGTCGGCCGGCTTGCCGTCGGCGATCAGCTGCAGGATGTGACGGTAGACGATGCGATGCGCATCGCTGTAGAAGTCGTCCGGCGTTGACGACGTCGCCGATCTTGTCGGCGGCGTCGTTGTCGAGCATCAGCCCGCCGAGCACCGATTGCTCCGCCTCGAGCGAATGCGGAGGAAGCTTCAGTTGATCGAGCGGGAGATCGTCGGGCACGTTGAAATCGTGATGCTGCGAGGACGCGTGATTTTACCCGCGCGCTACGCATTGCCGCCCATAACGACGAAGGGGCCATCGCGTGGCCCCTTGCCTGATTGCGCTCCGCCGGCCTGCCGTATCAGGTCCCGACGGTTTCGCCGACGACGTTGACCGTGATGTGCGCAGTGACGTCGGTATGCAGCGCGACGGACACCGGATGCTCGCCGACCTGCTTCAGCGGTCCCGACGGCATGCGGACCATGGACCTTTTCGACGTCGACGCCCTGCGCCTTGAGCGCCTCGACGATGTCGACGTTGGTGACCGATCCGAACAGGCGGCCGTCGACGCCCGCCTTTTGCGCGATCTGCAGCGTCGATGCCTTCGAGCTTTTCGGCGAGCGCCTGCGCGGCCGCGAGCTTTTCGCCGGCCGCCTTCTCGAGCTCGGCGCGGCGCGCCTCGATCGCCTGCAGGTTCTCGGGCGTCGCGCGCTTCGCCTTGCCGTGCGGGATCAGGAAATTGCGCGCGTAGCCGTCCTTCACCTTGACGACGTCGCCCAGGTTGCCGACGTTGGCGATCTTTTCGAGCAGGATGATTTGCATGATCGGCTGCTCCGTCAGTGCAGGTCGGTGTACGGCAGCAGCGCCAGGAACCGCGCGCGCTTGATCGCCGTGCCGAGCTGCCGCTGGTAGCGCGCCTTCGTGCCCGTGATGCGCGCCGGCATGATCTTGCCGTTCTCCTGCACGAAGTCCTTCAGGACGTCGATGTCCTTGTAGTCGATCTGCTTGACGTTTTCGGCGGTGAAGCGGCAGAACTTCTTGCGCTTGAACAGGTTGTTGCCGCGCTCGCGGCGCTTGCCGTCCTTCTTGAACTTCCCTTTGCCCTTGCCTCTTCCCAGGGGACGTGGCATGTCAGTTTCCTCTCGTCATGTGCTGTCTAGGTCTGCTCGAATCGCGTTACATGCAGCGCGATGCTCGATCCGGTCCGGTAGCGGCGCGCGAGGAATCCTTCGCAGCGCAGCGCCGATCCGACCGCGAGTGCGCCGAGCGCCCTGCGCGATGTCTCCGAACGCCACGGCATGCAGCTCGCATTCGACTCGCCGTTCGCCGCCGGCTTCCTGCTGCAGCGACTGGTGGCTAAGCAGTGCATTCGATCGCCGGAATGCCGGCGGGCGTATGCCGAAGGTCGCTGCGCTGCGCAAGAGCGGCGTCGAGCACGAACCGGTTGATCGCCGGCACGCCGTTGTCGCGCGTCAGGCCTGTGCCGGCGCGGGCTGCGCGGACGCGGGTTGCGCCGGCGCCTCGGTTTCCGCGCTTTTCCGGCCGGTCGTGCGTTCGCTGCGCTCGCCATCCTTGCCGGTGAGCGATCGCGCCTTCTCTTCCTTCATCATCGGCGACGGCGTAGCGACCGCTTCGTTCATCGCGACGATGAGGTGGCGCAGCACCGCGTCGTTGAACTTGAACGCGTGCTCGAGCTCGGTCAGCGTCTCCGCGCCGCACTCGATGTTCATCAGCACGTAGTGGGCCTTGTGGACCTTCTGGATCGGGTAGGCGAGCTGGCGCCGTCCCCAGTCCTCCAGCCGGTGAATCCGGCCGCCCGGGCCGGTCACCATCGTGCGGTACCGCTCGATCATCGCGGGCACCTGCTCGCTCTGATCGGGATGCACGATGAATACGATTTCGTAATGACGCATGAGCAGAACACTCCTTTCGGTCGTTTGAGGCGTCGCGATTCCGGACGAATTCCGGGTGCGCCCAGCGGCCTCCCCTTCTGCCGGCGGGTGAGGCAAGGAAGCCTGCGATTATAGCAGCGAAATCCCGTTGCGGATCAATCCGCTGCGAGGATCCGGCGGCGCCTGCGCTGCGCCGACATCGACGCGGCTGCGGCGCGCGCGCGAGAGCGCGTCGAGCTGCGCGTCGCGCGCATCGCTTCGGCCAGGCGGCCATCTCGCGCACGCGCTCGTAGAACGCCGGCAGGTCGCCGTTCGTCCTCGCGCAGCAGCTCGCGGAACGCCGGCACGCGGTCGGTGTAGATGCCGATCGCCGCGAGCGCGGCGTTGTTCGGCTGCTGTGCGAACCAGCGGTCGTAACCGCCCAGGCCCGGCTCGCCCGCCTTCGCGTTCTCGTACGCCGCCTTCATCGCGGCGATCGTTTCCGCCTTGCCGCGACGCTTGTCGTCGTCGGAAAGCGGGCTGGCGTAGAGCTCGTAGAGCTTCGCGCGCGTCGTACGGACCAGTTCCCGGAACTTGGCGCGCAGCCGGTCGGTTCGCGCGGCTTGCGTCGCGAGTTGCGGATCCTTGCGTCGCGGCGAGCCAGCGCGCGAGCCCCGCCTCCTCGACGGCGGTCGCGAACGACTCGTTGAACGCCGAATCGCTCTTCACGTACAGCAACTGGTGCGCGAGCTCGTGGAAGATGAGCCGCGCGACCTCGGTTTCGGGCCAGCGGACGAACGACGACAGCACCGGATCGTCGAACCAGCCCAGCGTCGAATAGGCGGGCACGCCGCCGACGTAGACGTCGTCGCCGGCCGCCTTCAGTCGCGTGCGCTCGCCCTCCGCCTCGTCCTCGCGGAAATAGCCGCGGTAATTGACGCAGCCGGCGATCGGGAAAGCACCACTGCCGCGGCGTCATCGAAAGCTCCGGCGTGGCGAACACGTTCCACGTGACGAACGGCCGGCCGAGATCGGTGTAGCGCGTATAGCTGCCGTTGTCCGGGAGACCCGAGCTCGCGGCTGGCGAACGCGCGGATCTCGCGGATGCGCTGCAGGCGCGCGGCGAGCGCCGCGTCGCTCTTGCCGATCACGTCGGGGATCGGCTGCGAACGCGCGATCAGGTCCCACTGGCCGGCGGCGCCCTGCCAGTAATAGTCGACGGTCTCGAACGCCGCGCAGGCCGCGAGCGTCACGGCGCCGGCCAGCACGGCGAGGACGATCGGCCAGCGACGGCGACGCACGCGCCGCGGCACGTCAGTTGTCGACGAATTGCGGCGCACCCGGACCAGCGCTTGCCGCCATATCGAATTCAGAACAGGCTTCGCAATCATCCTCGAGACAGGAAATCACGCAAGCGGGCTACGCCCTCTTCCAGCTTGCGTTGGTCGATCGTGTACGCGAATCGAACATGGTGCCGGGCGCGATGGACACCGAAGTCGATGCCCGGGCGTGAAAGCAACACCCGCGCCTTCGAGCACGTCGCGACAGAACCGCTCGCTGTCGTCGGTAAAGCGCGAGCAGTCGGCGTAGACGAAGAAGCCGCCGGTCGGCATCACCGGTATGCCGAAACCCAGCGCGCGAAGCGCCGGCACGAGGAAATCGCGCCGCGCCTCGAATGCCCGCCGCCTTTCTTCGACGATTTCAGCAGTCGCGGGTTCAAAGCAGGCGAGCGCCGCGCGCTGCGACGGCGTGGCGGGCGAAATGTAGAGGTTCTGCGCGAGCTTTTCAAGGTCGCGCACGTGACGCTCCGGCGCGACGAGCCAGCCCAGCCGCCAGCCGGTCATGTTGAAGTATTTCGAGAAGCTCGAGATGACGAACGCGTCGTCGGCGTAATCGAGCACGCTTCGCGGGCGGCTCGCCGTAGGTCAGGCCGAGGTAGATCTCGTCGACGATCAGGCGACCGCCCAGGCGCTCGCACGGCGGCCGCGATGCGCCGCATTTCGTCATGGGGCACCGTCGTGCCGGTCGGATTGGACGGCGAGGCGATCAGCACGCCGCGCGTCGTGGACGTCCAGTGCCGTTCGACGAGTTCCGCGGTCAGCTGGTAACGTGTTTCGGGACCGACGGGGATGCCGACCGGCTCGCCTTCGAGCAGCGCGGACGAAAGTGCGGTTGCAGGGATAGCCCGGGATCGGCGAGCAGGATTCGCTCGTCGCGGTTGACGAGCAGCGCCATCACCAGCAGCAGCGCCGCCGACGATCCGGCGGTGACGATGATGCGCTCGGGCGCCACGTCGACGCCGTAGTGCTCGGCGTAGTGGCGCGCGATCGCGTCGCGCAATGCGGGCAGGCCGAGCGCCGACGTGTAGTAGATGTCGCCCGCCGCGATCGCGCGCTGCGCGGCGTCCAGCACCGGCTGCGGCGTCGGGAAATCGGGCTCGCCGATCTCCATGTGAATGACGCTGCGGCCTGCCGCTTCGAGCGCTCGCGCGGCCGTCTGCACTTCCATCACGTGAAACGGCTCGATTTCGGCCACGCGCGCGGCGAGCCTGGCACGGAAATCCATCGAAGGTCTTAGTGCGTGATCGTGCTCGAAGGCGCTATCGTAACGCCATCTTGCCATCCACCCGTTCCGGTCCTCGTTCCCGCGCGCTCGTGATCCGCATCGCGTGCCTGGTGCTGCTCGCGTTGCCAATACCGGCAATGGCCGGCTTGTACAAATGTGCGCGCAACGACGGCTCGGTGATGTATCAGGAGGACCCATGCCCGCCCGGCAAGGAGCTGCGCGATTTCGAGCAGGATCCGGCGACGCGTCTCGGTCGTCCCGTTCAGGCTCGTGCCAAGTCCCGATAGCCGGTCGTCCGAACGTCCGGCCCCGCGTCCAAGCCGATCGAAATCGGACAGCAAGCCGACGCGCAAGGCCGCGGAGCGCCAGGGCAACCCGGCCGAACGCAAGTTCCTGGTTCCCGGCATCGGCGAAGGTGAAGTGGTCGCGCGTATCGGGCGCCCCGACATGTCGACCGGCGCCGGGCGCAAGACAGTGCGATGGACGTACCTGCCGGCGCCGGAGGACCCGCGGTACGATCACGACGCTGACGTTCGAACTCGGACGCCTCGTCCAGGTCGAGCGCAAGGTCGTCAGGATCCCGTGACGCTTGTCGCCGCAAGTCGATGAGAGCCCTTGCGCAGCGCGTGCGCGAAGCGAGCGTCGCGATCGACGCTACGCTCTGAATCGCATTGGCGTCGGAATGCTCGTGCTGAGGGATCGTCGCGAACGACGCTGGCGTCCGCAGACGGCGCTACAGTCGATAGGATTGCTTCGCGAGCCCGTACGCGAGTGCGGGCGCGAGCTCCAACGCCTCGTCCTCGCCGAACCGGTGCTCGACGACGCAGCGTCGCGAGAAACCGGCAGTCGATCCGCGCGCCGACGTCGTGCCGCGCCGGAATCGACATGAAGGCGCGCGTGTCGTCGTTGAAGCCGACGGTGTTGTAGAACCCCGCCGTCTCGGTCGTCTGCTCGCGGAAGCGCAGCATGCCCTCGGAAGCTGTCGTGGAACCACCACGGCGGGCCGAGCTTCAGCGCCGGATAGTGTCCGGCGAGCGGCGCCAGCTCGCGCGCGTAGCTCGTCTCGTCGAGCGTGAACAGGATGATCGTCAGGTCGCGCTCGTTGCCGACGCGATCGAGCAGCGGCTTCAGCGCATGCACGTAGTCGGTGCGCATCGGGATGTCGGCGCCCTTGTCGCGGCCGAACGCGCGGAAGATCGCCGGATTGTGGTTGCGGAAGCTGCCCGGATGGATCTGCATGACGAGCCCGTCGTCGACGCTCATGCGCGCCATCTCGGTCAGCATCTGCGCGCGGAACGCTTCGGCCTCGTCCGCGGTGATCGTTCCCTGCAGCGCGCGATCGAGCAGCCGCTGGCATTCGGCCCCGTCGAGATCGAGCGTGCGCGCCGTCGGATGGCCGTGGTCGGTCGACGTCGCGCCCATCGACTTGAAGAACGCGCGCCGCGTGCGATGCGCGGCCAGGTAGCCGCGCCAGGTCGCCGTGTCCTCGCCGGTGAGCTCGCCGAACTGCGCGACATTGGCCGCGAAATCCTCGAACTCCGGGTCGACGACCGGATCGGGTCGATAGGCGGTGACGACGCGTCCGCGTCCAGCCGCTCGCGCGGATCTGCCTGGTGATGCGACAGCGGATCGAGCGGCGATTCGGTCGTGGCGATCACTTCGATGTTGAAGCGCTCGAACAGCGCGCGCGGACGGAACGCGGCGTCGGCAAGGCATGCGTTGATGCGGTCGAAGTAGCGGTCGGCGCTCTCGGACGTCAGGCGCTCGTCGATGCCGAACACCGTGTGGAACGCGTGGTCGAGCCACATCCGCGTCGGCGTGCCGCGGAACAGCTGATAGTGCTGCGCGAACAGCGCGCCAGATCGCGCGCGGGTCGTACGGCCGCTCCGTGCCCGATGCTGCGCCCGGCCTTGTCGGAACGCCGAGCGCTTCGAGCGCCACGCCCTGGCTGTAGAGCATCCGGAACACGTAATGATCCGGCACGATGAAAAGCGCCGATGGCGTCCGCGAACGGCGCGTTGTCGGCGATACCACTGCGGATCGGTGTGGCCGTGCGGGCTGACGATCGGCAGGTCGCGCACCGTCGCGTACAGCGCGCGTGCGAGCTGCGCGCGTGGACGGATCGGCCGGGAACAGCCGGTCGGGATGGAGGTCGAGCGGAATCATGCAGGGTCTCGAGAGCGCTCGAGTCGCGATCTGCGCGCGCGCGACCGTCTTCGCCGCGCCGTCGGCAAACAGCTGCGTGAGCCATCGCGTCACCGGGCGCGTGAAGCGCGGCTCGTTGTGCAGGTCCTCGTCGAAGATCGCGCGCAAGCCGAGGAGGCCTTGCGCGAAACGCCGCCGGATCGCCGCGATGCGCGCGCCGCGAGCGCCGCGAATTGCGGCGCCAGCGGGTCGGCCACCTCGATCGGGCCTGCCCTGCTCGTCCTCGCCGTACACGTAGCGCATCCAGCCGGCGACGGCGAGCGTCGCGAGCTCGACCGAGCGGTTCGCCGCGAGGTTGTCGCGGATCGTCGCGAGCATCCGCTGCGGCAGCTTCTGCGAGCCGTCCATCGCGATCTGCTGCGTGCGATGCGGCAGCGCCGGGTTCGCGAACCGGCGCACCAGGGCTTCGCGGTACGCGGCGAGATCGATGCCGGGCGGCGTGACGAGCGCGGGCGACACTTCGTCCGCCATGAAGCGGCGCATCCAGGCGACGAAGTCGGGCTGCGCTGCGACCTGGTAGATGAACTCGTGGCCCGCCAGGAATCCGAGGTACGCGAACGCCGAGTGGCTGGCGTTCAGCAGGCGCAGCTTCATCGACTCGTACGGCTCGACGTCGTGCACCAGCGTCGCGCCGGCGGCGTCCCATGCCGGCCGGCCGGCGGCGAAGCGGTCCTCGATCACCCATTGCGACGAACGGCTCGTGGACCACCGGCGCGGCATCGTCAACGCCGAGCGCCGCATCGTTCTCGCGCGATGTCGTCCGCGGTGGTCGCCGGCACGATGCGATCCACCATCGTCGACGGAAACGCGACTTCGCGGCTGATCCAGTCGGCGAGCGACGGCTCGCGCATGTTGGCGAACGCGACGACGAGCCCGCAGACGAGCGCGCCGTTCTGCGGCAGGTTGTCGCAGCAGACGACCGTCAGCGGCGCGCCGTGCGCGCGCCGGCGCGCGTCGAGCGCGGCGACGAGCAGCCCGGGAACGCTGCGCGGCGCATCGGGGTGCGCAAGTCGTGAACGATGTCCGGATGACTGAAGTCGAGCCGGCCCGTCGCCGGCTCGTGGCAGTAGCCTTTCTCCGTCACGGTCAGCGAGACGATGCGCGTCTCGCGGGCCGTCGAGCCGGCGCGTCGACCTGCGTCGCGCTGATCGCCCTGGAACAGCACCTCGCGCACGCTGCCGACGACGCGGCGGCGCACGCCTGTCGGGACTCTTCTCGATCGCGGTGTACAGGCCATCCTGCGGCGCCAGCCGGTCGCGGACATCGGGCGAGCGCAGGCTGACGCCGCAGATGCCCCATGCGCCGCCCGCGTGCGCGAGCGCGTCATCGGTGTAGATCGCCTGGTGCGCGCGATGAAACGCGCCGATGCCGAGATGGACGATGCCGATGCCGACCTGGTCGAACGCGTACGCCGGCCGGGCGATATCGGCCGGCAGGCGATCGAGCGACGCGTGCATCGAGACGGCGTCACGGGATTGCCGAACGCGTGTCGGCTCGCGCGATCGCGTTGCCGGATCGAGGCTTCGCGTCACGGCATGACACGTAGTCAGCGCGCGCCTGCGGATTTTCCTTGACGCGCGAGACGAGCTGCGTCGGATTGACGAACCGCAGCGCGATCAGCAGCCACACCAGCGTGACCATCATGTAGATCATCGCCATCGCGTCCACCGATTGCGGCGCGCGCACGCCCGCGGCGAACACCGCGTAGTAGAGCGCGACGACGAGCGTCTGCGAATCGGGCCCCGCCGTCAGGAACGTCAGCTCGAACAGCGCGATCGTGCGTACCAGCACGAGCAGCGACGCGGCGAGGATGCCGGGCGCCAGCAGCGGAACGAGCACGTGCACGAACATGCGGGCGGTGTTGGCGCCGAACACGCGCGCCGCCGATTCGAGGTTCGGATCGATCTGCTCGATGAACGGCGTCATCACGAGGATCACGAACGGCGCCGCCGGAATCAGGTTCGCGAGGATCACGCCCGCCATCGTGCCGCCGAGATGCGTCTGATAGAGCACCGTCGCGAGCGGAATGCCGTAGGTGATCGGCGGCACCATCAGCGGCAGCAGGAACAGCAGCATCAGCGCGCGCTTGCCGGCGAAAGTTGCGCCGCGCGAGCGTGTACGCCGCGGGAACGCCGATCAGCAGCGAGAGGAACACGACGGCGAACACGACTTCGACGGTGACCCACAGCACGGCGCCGAGCTGGAATTCCTTCCACGCGTCGAGGTACCACGTGCGTCGTCCAGCCTTGCGGCAGCCACGTGCCGAGCCAGCGCCGCGCGAACGAGTTCGTCGCGACCGCCGCGATCATCAGCGCCGATGTTGACGACGAAGAGCGTCATCACGCCCCACAGCAGCCGTCCACGCGCGCTCGCTCCACGGCCGCGGATCGCGCCGGAGACGTCGTGGCCGCACGGCGGCCGTCGGCGCGTCATCATGCGGTCCTCTCGGCACGCCTCAGCCCTTGCCGCCGGTGACCGGCCCTTGTAGAACCAGTTGCGCAGCGACAGCACGAACGCGACGATGACCAGCTGCACGAAGCCCATGATCATCGCGATCGCGGACGCCAGCGAATAGTCGTACTGCTCGAACGCCGCCTCGTACGCCGCGATCGAGATCACGCGCGTCGGTCCGGCGGGCGCGCCGAGCAGCACGGCGGACGGGAACACCGAGAACGCCTGCACGAACGCGAGGCAGAAGCACATCGCGAGCCCGGGCGCGAGCAGCGGCAGGTAGATGTGCCGGAATTGCGCCTTCGGATCGGCGCCGAGCGTCGCCGCCGCGCGCGCCAGCACCGGATCGATGCCGGTGATGTACGACAGGATCAGCAGGAACGCGAACGGAAAGCCGGAGATGATCGAGCGAGATCAGCACGCCCCAGTAGTTGTGCGTGAGGCGGATCGAGCCGTCGTACAGGTGCGTGAACTGCAGGAACTGCGCGAGCCAGCCCTTCGGGCCGAAATACGTCAGCATGCCCTTCGGCGATCAGCACGGTGCCGAGCGTGATCGGCACGACGAGCAGCGTCGTGATCCAGCGCTGCCAGCGCGACTTGACGCGCATCTTGTAGGCGATCGGCAGCGCGATGCCGACGTTGACGAGCGTCGCCGGCAGCGCGAGCTTCAGCGTCTTGCCGATCGTCGGCCACAGATTGTCGGTCGTGAAGAACTTGCGGTAGTTCGCGAGCGCAGCCGCCCTGCTGGCGGCTCGAACGACAGCACGAGGCCGTAGAGGAACGGGTAGATGAACAGCAGCACCATGAACAGCGCCGCCGGCACGACCAGCAGCAGCGCGCGGTCGAACGGCGCGCGCGCGGCGCGGCCGAGCGGCATGCGCGCGTCATGTGCGGCGTCGCTGCTCGCCGTCGGGGATACACGAGCACGCGCTCGGCGCGGCACGTGCACGTGCACCTGCGCGCCCAGCGCGACGTCACCGGGCGCGCGCACGTGCAGCCGCGTGCCGCCGGGCGTCACGACGTCGACCAGCGAATCGCGGCCACCGTACTCGACGTTGTCCACGCGCCCCGCGATGATGTTCTCGGCCGCGGGCGCCGGTGGCGATCGTCATTTCCTCGGGCCGGATGGCCACCGACGCGCGCTTGCCCTCGAGCGGCAGCTTGCGCACGCCGGTGAGCTTGATGTCCGGTGCCGTCAGCGTGACGCGGTCGCCGCGCTCTTCGGCGCACGTCGAGGTGAGCACGTTGCGATAGCCCATGAAACGCGCGACGTGCAGGTTCGCCGGCTGCGCATAGACTTCCTGCGGAGTGGCGATCTGCTGCACGACGCCATCCTTCATCACGACGATGCGGTCGGCGAGCGACAGCGCCTCGTCCTGGTCGTGCGTGACGTAGATCGTCGCGCGGCCGAGCTCGCGATGGATGCGGCGGATTTCGGATCGCGTCTCGAGGCGCAGCTTGGCGTCGAGGTTCGACAGCGGCTCGTCCATCAGGATCAGCGGCGGCTCGATGACGATCGCGCGCGCAATCGCGACGCGCTGCTGCTGGCCGCCGGAGAGCTGACCGGGCAGCTTGTGCTCCTGCCCCGTGAGCTGCACGAGGCGCATCGCCTTTTCGACCCGCGGGGCGATCTGCGACGCCGGCACGCCCTGCATCCGCAGTCCGAAGCCGATGTTCTTCACACGCTCATGTGCGGGAAGAGCGCGTAGTTCTGGAACACCATGCCGAATCCGCGCCGCTCCGGCGGCAGCGTATCGATCCGCTCGTCGTCGAGCTGGATCGTGCCGCCGGACAGCGGCAGCAAGCCGGCGATGCAGTTCAGCGCCGTCGATTTGCCGCATCCCGACGGGCCGAGCAAGCGCGATGAACTCGCCGCGACGGATCGTCAGCGTCAACTCGTTCAGCGCGTTGAAGACGTTGCCGCCGCTGCCGGCGAAGCGCCGCGTCACGCGATCGAGACGCAGTTCGTTGAAATCGTGTTTCATCGGCGTTCATCGATCCGCGATCACTCGACGATCGCAGCGTCTCGGATGCGCCGCACTTCAAACGCGCGTTGACGTCGGCATGCCGACGTCCAACGCGGCGTATCCGTCGCGACGTTCCGCGAACTCGAACGCGCCGTCTACTTCGTCTTCTGCGCGCCGATCTCGCTGGTCCCAGAGGCGGAACGCTTCGACCTGCGCCTTGGCTTCGAGCGACTGCATGTGCGGGAACTCGCGTGAGCCACTGGTCGTACTCGGGCCGCCCGAATTCCTTGATCGCATCCTGGCTTTCCTTCGGCGCCATCGACAGCGGCACGTTCTTCACCGCCGGGCCGGGATAGAAATAACCCTTGTCGTACGTGTAGCGCCTGCGCCTCGGGCTTCAGCAGGTACGCCATCAGGTCGAGCACGACGGCCAGCTTCTCCGGCGGCACGCCCTTCGGGATCGACCATGTAGTGCGCATCGTTCACCCACGTCATGCCCTTGAACGGCGTGACCTTGAACGTCCTTCGGGCACGATGCCGAGAATGCGCGGATTCAGGTCCCATCCCGTCATCGTCACCGTCATGTCGCGCGAGCCTTCGCCGAGCTCCTTCATCATCGCGCCGGTGCCCGTCGGGTAATACTCGATGCAGCTGTTCGAGCTCCTTCAGGAACGCCCACGTCTTGTCCCAGCCGTTGACCGGATCCTTCGGATTCTTGTCGCCGAGGAGGTACGGCAGGCCCATGAGGAACGTGAGTCCCGGTCCCGAATTGGCGGGCCGCGCGTAGATCGAACCGGTTCGGATTGGCCTTGCACCACGCGAGCAGCTCCTGCGGCGTCGTCGGCAGCTGCTTGACCTTGTCGGGGTTGTACTCGAGCAGCGGACCGGCCGGCATGAACGTGACGACGAGCGCCTAGCCTTGCGCGAGCTCCTGCATCTTTGCGCGCGGCGGGCTGGTAGTTGTCGAGCAGCGTCCGGAAACTTGGCGGCGTGCTCGGGCAGCACCTTGATCCAGCAGGCCCTGCTCGATGCCGCCGCGAGCGAAACGGCGCCGGTCAGCACGAGGTCGATGTCGCTGCGTCCCGCGTCCTGCATCGCCTTCAGCTTGGCGGGCAGCTCGGGCGCCGGCGCCTTCGTGAAATTGACCTTGGCGACAAGCTTCGGATTTTTCGTTGCTGATACGCTTCGATCGCGGCCTGCGTGAGCGCGAGATCACCCGCGACGTCGACGACGTTGAGCGTCAATGGCGCGCTTGGCGCCGGCACCTGCGCGCTCGCGAGCGGCGACACAAACAGCAACGCTGCGATTGCAACGGCCGCGACCAAGCCTGACAGGCGTGCGTCGGCGGGCCGTTCTCGATGCGTCGACCGACATGACCCATGGCGGTGCGGCAGCGAAGCATTCATTGTGTAAATCCCCTGGTTGATTTCGCGCACGCGCCCACGACGCAAATGTGAAGCATAGCCACCGCACTCCGGACAATCCCGGGACGTCGCGTTGAACGTCGGCAGCGCCGACGGTCCAACGCGACGAGTTATCCCGTCGCGACGGCCGCTGCAAAGGAGCAGGACGTAGCAACGCGACGGGATAACCTACTTGGTCTTCTGCGCGCCGACCTGCTGGTCCCAAAGCCGGAACATTTCGACCTGCGACTTCGCTTCGAGCGATTGCGTATGCGGAAACTCCTTCAGCCATTGCTCGTACTCGGGACGCCCGAACTCCTTGATCGCGTCCTGGCTCTCCTTCGGCGCCATGGCGAGCGTGACGCCCTTCACCGCCGGTCCCGGATAGAAATAACCCTTGTCGTAGGTAAGCGCCTGCGCTTCGGGCTTCAGCATGTACGCCATCAGGTCGAGCACGACGCTCATCTTCTCGGCGGAAACGCCCTTCGGAATCACCATGTAGTGCGCGTCGTTGACCCACGTCATGCCCTTGAACGGCGCGACCTTGTACGCCTTCGGGACGATGCCGAGAATGCGCGGATTCAGGTCCCATCCGGTCATCGTGACGGTCATGTCGCGCGAGCCCTCGCCGAGCTCCTTCATCACCGCGCCCGTACCGGTCGGGTAGTACTCGATGCAGCTATTCAGCTCCTTCAGGTACGCCCACGTCTTGTCCCAGCTTGCGGGGTTCTTCGGATCCTTGTCGCCGAGCAGGTACGGCAGGCCCATGACGAACGTGCGTCCCGGACCCGAGTTCGCGGGCCGCGCGTAGATCAGCCGATTCGGGTTCGCCTTGCACCATGCGAGCAGCTCCTGCGGCGTCGTCGGCACCTGCTTGACCTTGTCCGGGTTGTATTCGAGCAGCGGGCCGGCCGGCATGAACGCCACTTCGATGCCGTAGTCCCGGCAAGCTCCTGCATCTTTGCAGCGGCCGGCTGATAGTTGCCGATCAGGTTCGGGAAATTTCGCCGCGTGCGCGGGAAGAATCTTTTCGAGCAAGCCCCTGCTCGATGCCGGCGGCGAGAAAGTCGGTGCCGGTCAGCACCAGGTCGATGTCGCTGCGATTCGCACCCTGCATCGCCTTGAGCTTGCCGGGCAGCTCCGGCGCGGGCGCCTTCGTGAAGTTGATCTTTGCGATCAGGTTCGGGTTCTTCGTTGCGAAGTTCTGCATCGCATCCTGCGTCAGCGCGAGATTGCCCGCGACGTCGACGACGTTGATCGTCACCGGACTCTTCGGCGCCTGCGCGACCGCGCTGCCGGCGCCGATCGCGAACATCGCCGCCGTGGCGAGCGCCACCGCCGTGAGCTTGCGCGCCACCCGGCGCCGTTCCTTCGAATGCACGCTGCCTTGCTTCATGAACTTCCTCCTGTGTTGGGCATGGATGCCCGTCGACTCGATTCGAATGCGGCATGCGCGACGCATGCTGCGCCCGTGCGTCGCGCATTTGAACACTGAATTCATCCGCGCGCCGCCTTGCGCTTCCCGGCAGCCGTCGAAGCCGTGCGGAGTTCGCGCCCCGCGCGACCTGGCTGCGCCGTATTGTCCACGCCCCGCTGGAACTCGCGTGCGACACGTGCAAGATGCCGGTGCATGGCGGCACGCGCCGCTGTCCGGATTGCGCGCCGCGATCGCAGCGACGATGGCCGCGTGATCGCGAATGGTTCGCACGGCAAGATCGGTCGTATGGAAGTGCTGCTGCATGCGTCCCCACAACTCGGCGCGCTGGTCCCACAGCCCTTCGACAACGAGCTCCAGCGAGCTGTTGCCGGTCGCCTTCGCGAGGCGCAGGTGGAAATCGCGGTCTTCGGATTCGCGCGCCGCGAAGTCGTCGACGCTCGTCTCGAGGCGCTCGACGCTCTTGCGCAAGGCGTCCGCATCTTCCCGTGTTGCAACCGTCGCCGCCAGCGCGGCGATCTCGCCTTCGACGAGCTTGCGCGCGGCGAGCAATTCGAACGGGCCCGGACCCGCATCGCGGCTCGCGCGATTCGACGCCCTCCGGCGGCGATGTCACGAAAATGCCGGTACCGACACGCACTTCGACCAGCCCGCTCATTTCCAGCGATATGATGGCCTCGCGGACCGAGGTGCGACTCACCCCCAGCGAAACCGCGAGCTCGCGCTCGGCAGGCAGCCGCGAGCCCGACGGAAATTCGCCATTGGCGATCAGCTGCGCGAGCTGATCGGCGATCTGGCGATACAGACGCCTCGGTTCGACGGCCTGCAATGGCAAGGGGAACACTCCGGGATGCGCCGCGACCGGTGCGCGTCGGGTGCGCGCTGCCTGCGGTCGGCGACGGCTCGACGCATGGTAGCCTCGCCGGTATACTGTGGTCAAGTGGTCGGGCCACCCAACCGCGTCCACAAACGATCGACATCCGCAATGCCCTCCACCCCGCGTCACCGCGTCGCCCTGGTCGGGCTTGGCATGGCCGTCACGCCCCATGCGCAAAGCCTTCGCGACCTGTCCGATCGAGTCGAAGTAGCCGGCGCCTATAGCCCGACACCCGGGCGCCGCGACCGATTTCGCAGCGCGCTTCGATTTTCCGGTGACCGGCGATCTCGATGCGCTGGCCGACGATCCGTCGATCGGTGCGGCGCTGATCCTGACGCCTCCGCGCACGCATCTGCCGCTGGTCGAACGCTTTGCCGCCGCCGGCAAGCACGTGCTGCTCGAGAAGCCGCTCGAAGCGGACACCGCGCGCGCCGATGCAGTCGTTGCCGCCTGCGAGCGCGCCGGCGTCACGCTGGCGGTCGTGCTGCAGCATCGTTTTCGCCCCGCCGCGCGCGCGCTTGCGCAACGGCTGCGCGACAATGAACTGGGCGAAGTCGGCAGTCGCATCGGTCCACGTACCGTGGTGGCGGCCGCAGACGTATTACGACGAGCCCGGGCGCGGCACGCTGGCACGGGACGGCGGCGGCGTCCTGATCACGCAGGCGATCCATACGCTCGATCTCTTTCTTTCACTGGCGCCGCGCGTGTCGGAAGTCGGCCGCGTTTGCGGCGACGACGCCGCTGCACAGGATGGAAACCGAAGACATCGCGTGTGCGGCGCTTCGCTTCGTCAACGGCGCCCTCGGCACGCTCGAGCGCAACGACGGCGAGCTACCCCGGTTTTGCGGAGCGCATCGAGATCGTCGGCACGCGCGGCACGGCGCTGCTGACGGCCGGCAAGGTCGAGCTGCATTGGCAGCGATGGACGCCGCGAATCGCTGGGCGAGGAAGCGACGCTCGGCGGCGGCGCCGATCCGATGGCGTTCTCCAACGACGCGCATCGCGCGGTGCTGGCCGAATTCCTGGATGCGCTCGACGAGCGCCGCGCACCCGTCAACAATGGGCGCGCAGCGCTGCTCGTCCACGATCTGATCGACGCCGTGCTCGAATCCTCGCGCGCGCAAGCGCCCGATTCCCGTTCGCCAACGTCGAGCCATCATGAAAATAACCGCCGCGCGCGTGATCGTCACCTGCCCCGGCCGCAACTTCGTCACGCTGAAGATCGAGACCGACGAAGGCGTCACCGGCATTGGCGACGCAACGCTGAACGGCCGCGAGCTCGCCGTCGCGGCCTACCTGACCGAGCACGTCGTGCCGCTGCTGATCGGCCGCGACCCGGCGCGCATCGAGGACACGTGGCAATACCTCTATCGCGGCGCGTACTGGCGTCGCGGCCCGGTCACGATGAGCGCCATCGCCGCCGTCGACACCGCGCTGTGGGACATCAAGGGCAAGGTCGCGGGCCTGCCGATCTACGAGCTGCTCGGCGGCGCGAGCCGCAACGGCGTCATGGTGTACGGCCACGCGAACGGCAACGACATCGCGGAAACCGTCGACGAGGTCGCGCGCTATGCCGACCTCGGCTACAAGGCGATCCGGGCGCAATGCGGGATTCCCGGATTGCCGTCCACGTACGGCGTCGCGAAGGACAAGCTGTACTACGAGCCCGCCGATGCCGCGATTCCGACGGAAAACGTCTGGTCGACGGCGCGCTATCTCGATCACGTGCCGAAGCTCTTCGACGCGCTCCGCGCGCGCTTCGGCTTCGAGCACCATTTGCTGCACGACGTCCACCATCGCCTGACGCCGATCGAGGCCGGACGACTCGGCCGCTCGCTCGAGCCGTACCGGCTGTTCTGGATGGAGGATCCGACGCCGGCGGAAAATCAGCAGGCGTTCCGCCTGATCCGCCAGCACACGGTCACACCCGCTCGCGGTCGGCGAAGATTTTCAACACGATCTTCGATTGCCAGTCGCTGATCAGCGAGCAGCTGATCGACTACATTCGCACGACGGTCGTCCACGCGGGTGGCATCACGCACCTGCGCCGCATCGCGCACCTGGCCGAGCTCTACCAGGTGCGAACGGGATCGCACGGCGCGACCGACCTGTCGCCGGTATGCATGGGCGCGGCGCTGCACTTCGACACGTGGGTGCACAACTTCGGCATCCAGGAATACATGCGCCACACGCCGGAGACCGACGCGGTGTTTCCGCATGCCTACTGGTTCGACGACGGATATCTGCATCCCGGAACGGCGCCGGGGCACGGCGTCGACATCGACGAAGCGCTCGCGGCGCGCTACCCGTATCGGCCGAGCGCTTTGCCGGTCAATCGGCTGGAAGACGGCACGCTGTGGAACTGGTGAATCGGCGTCACGTCGCCGGGCCCACGTTCAGGGCGCGATGTGCAGCAGCAGGCAGAAACAGCCCGCGACCATCGCCGCGATGCCCCCCAGAAACAGCGTGCCGATCTCGAAGCCGCCGAGCGTGTAGTTGCCGACCAGGCGCACGAGCACCGCCAGCGCGCAAACCACCGCGCCAATCGACGCCGAGCAAGACGACCCATCCAAAGAAGTGCGTCGTGCATCGGCCCTCCGTGATCCTCAGATCGCTCGATCGGCGCGATAGTGGCCCGAGCGGCCGCCGCGCTTTTCGATCAGGCGCACGCCTTCGATGCGCATCGCGCGATCGACGGCCTTGCACATGTCGTAGATCGTCAGCAGTCCCGCGGCGACGGCCGTGAGCGCCTCCATCTCGACGCCGGTTCGATCGTGCGTCTCGACCGTGACCTCGATCGACGACCGCGGCGTCATCGTAGCCGAAGTCGACGCTGCACGCGCGTCAGCATCAGCGGGTGCGCAAGCGGAATCAGGTCGGACGTGCGCTTCGCCGCCTGGATCGCCGCGATGCGGGCAACGCCCAGCACGTCGCCCTTTTTCGCCGATCCGTCGCGAATCATCGCAAGCGTCGCCGCCGCCATGGCGATTCGGCCGCCGGCACGCGCGACGCGCTTGCGTGACATCCTTGTCGCCCACGTCGACCATGTGCGCCTGCCCGGCCGCGTCGAAGTGGGTAAAATGCCGATCGGATTCGCGATCGTCGCCGCGCGCTCGACCGGCGCTTCGGCGAACCTGTTTGCGAGCTGCGGATCGATCGCGTGAACGCGGCATTCGGTGTCGGCGTCGCGGTGAACTCCGCCGCGAGGGCGGCATCTTAGCACCATCGCATCCGGTTTCTTCTCGTCGTGACACGTCATCGCCTGCGCATACACGCTCGCCGCAAGTGCGATCGCCGCCGGCGTCGCGGTCGCGCTGGCCATCGCACCGCTTGCGGGCGCTGCCTGGCCGGCGGCGATCCGAGCGCCGCTCGCGCAGTCGCTGCCCGACCTGGGCGACGTGTCGCAAACGAATTTCTCGCCGATGCAGGAGCGCAAGCTCGGCGAGACGATCATCCGCCAGCTGCGGGCGAACGGCGCCTACATCAACGATCCCGAGGTCAACGACTACCTGAACGAGCTCGGGCACCGGCTCGTCGCCTGCGTCGAAGGACGTCAAGCAGGACTTCGAGTTCTTCGGCGTTCCCGACCCGCAAGTCAACGCATTCGCGCTGCCGGGCGGCTACATCGGCGTCCACACCGGACTGATCCTGCTCACGCAATCCGAATCCGAGCTCGCGAGCGTGCTCGCGCACGAAATCACGCACGTGACGCAGCACCACATGGCGCGGGCGCTGAATGCGCAGAAGGACTCGATGCTGATGTCGCTCGCCGGCCTGGCGCTCGCGATCCTCGCCGCGCGCGGCAGCGGCGCGTCGAGCGGCGAGGCCGCATCGGCCGCGATCGCCGCGACGCAGGCGCTGACGATCCAGAACCAGCTCAATTTCACGCGCGAGAACGAATACGAGGCGGATCGCATCGGCTTCCAGCGCCTCGATGCCGCGGGCTTCGACGTCACGGCGATGGCGAACGTTCATGGAACGGATGCAGCGCGCGTTCCGGTTCGTCGAAGGCAACGCGCCGTCGTACCTGCGCACGCACCCGATCACCTACGAGCGGATCGCCGAAGCGCAGTCGCGCGCCTATGGCCATCCGTATCGCCAGGTGGCGTCGTCGCTCGATTTCCACCTCGTGCGCGCGCTGCTGCGGAGCTACCAGGGCGATGCGAAGGAGGCCGTCGCATTCTTCGACGACGCGCTCGCCGAGCACAAGTACAACAGCGAGATCGCCAGTGCAGTACGGCCTCGTCGCATCGCTGCTGCGGCAGAAGGACTACGCGCGCGCCAAGAAGGAGCTCGCCAAGCTCGAAAAGATCGCGCCGCAGCATCCGATGATCGACGCGATGGCCGGACACGTGCTGCTCGACTCCGGCGACGTCGACGGCGCGATCAAGCGCTTCGAGGCGGGCGTGGACCGGTACCCGAACAAGATGCAGCTCGTCTACGACTATCCGGAAGCGCTGCTGCAGGCGGGACGCAATGCGGAGGCTTCGCAGTTCGTCGAGCGGCAGCTCGCGCGGTTTCCCGACGACGGACCGTTGCAGCTGCTCGCCGCGCGCGCGTACGCCGCGCAGAACAAGCAGATGCTCGCGCACCGTCACCAGGGCGAGTACTACGCGTGGCAGGGCAATCTCAAGGGCGCGATCGATCAGCTCGAGATCGCGTCGAAGGCGAAGGACGGCGACTTCTATCAGGCGTCCGTCGTCGATACGCGGCTGCGCACGCTGAAGCGCGAGATCGCGGAGCAGGACAAGTCGGCGTTCGGCGGCTCCGGTTAGCGATCTGTTCACGAGCCCTGAAGGACGCGCCACTGCGTCGACGCTGACATCCGGCTCCGGTCGACATCGAGGTGACGATCGAGATTCCGCGCTGGAGCTTCGTCAAGCGCGGGTCGTCGGGACACGTCGACTTCATATCGCCACTGCCCTGCCCGTTCAACTACGGCGCGGCCGCACGGTACGTCGGCCTCGAAGGTGACTTGCTCGATGCGCTGGTGCTCGGTCCGCGCCGACCGCTCGGCACGACGCTGTGGACCCAGGCGTGGGGAGCGGTGACCTTGACCGATCGCGGCATGTCGGACGACAAACTCGTCTGCAGCGAGCGTCCGCTGAAACGAAGCGGAGCGAATGCGTGTGCTGCAGTTCTTCCGCCTGTATGCGCGGGGCAAGGGGCTGTTGAACCTTTGGCGACGTCGCCCGGGACGCAACGCATGCGATGGCTGGTGTGACGCCGCGGACGCGATCGCGCGTGCGACACCGCGAACGCAATCGTGGCAAGGGCCTCGGGTGGACTTCTGAGCCCACGGCTGCCGGAACTCATGCCTGTCGCGACCATTCAGCGGCATGCCCCGAGCGGCTTGGCCGTGATCCGCTGGTAGAACGTCATGTTCTTGCCACCGAGCCGTACATTGAGCGTGCCGGCGATGGCGTCCGGCCCGAGCTGCCATCTCGCGTCGCCAGTGGTCCCATGTCCACCGTGGCACTTCAGCTTGTACGAGGCTGCATTCTCTTCTTCGGTGGCCTTGACCAGCTTGCAGTCCTGCAGCGATACGTCCTCGAGCATCCAGAACGCGCCCGACAGGTCGTGCGTATTCAGACACCGCTGCTCCGTGACGACGGCATAACGAAGGTTTTCGTCGAGGTGCGGCATGCTGGTTTGGGTCGTCATTTCGTAGAGGCGGGGTGACGCGGCCTCGGCCGCCAGGGTGCCGGAGCCCCAAGTGCCGAAAAAACCGACGGCGGCAAGGATCGCGATCAGTCGCTGGCTCGTCATTGCTTTGCGCTTACCTCGATGGCAGACATGGCGGCGTCGGCCCATGCACATCCGAGCGCAAGAAAAAGCGCACTAGCCCCTGACAAACCGCTTGAATGCAATCGTCGCTTCGGTCCTGGTCGGTTCGCAGTGGAACAGGTTCCCGCAGGCGCAGGCGACCGCGATTCTTCCTGATCCATCGGAACTGGGCGTCTTGACCACCGTATAGGCAAGATCGAATGTGCCTGTGATCGGGCCATAGGTCTGAATAACCGTATCCGTAACGAGCTGCACACGGTACCTGCTGTTGGCAGCAATCCAGGCCTGCGCCCGTTGCCAATAGAGATCGCACTGCGCCTTGTCGATGCAAGCTACAGGCGCGGCGGCTTCCGGGTTGTTCGCCGGTTCATCCGGAGCGGAAGCACACGCGGCTAACGCTAGCGTACCCAGGAAAGTTGACCAAGTCCTCGTCATGGTGGTCATCTGATCGCTCTCCCGCTGACAGAATGATGCTGTCGGATGCGGTAAGGCTACCCCCTGTTGCGCCAGGCATGCAATCGCGTGAATACGCCGGGCCGCGTCTCGAACGATTCGATGGGTGCCCGAGGCGCGTGAAACAAACGAAACAAGAATGGCCTACCGGTGCAGTTCCCGTAACGCACCTGCCCAATAGACTGCACGGCAATCCCGGCTTCACGGAATTCAAATGTCGGCCCCACACAGTCCGGCGCACGAGGCGCGAAAGGAGAATGGCATGAAGAACTGCAATGCACCGGAGAATCGGACCACGCGTCGCATCCTGCCCATCGCGTGCGCCACTGCTCTCGCCGCGGCTTTCACGGTCTCGCTGCCGCAACCCGCCCACGCCAGGCGAGTCACACCGCCACCCGTGCCCTCCAACATTCAGGTGCCAGCGGGGAACAAGGCGTTCCTCGTGGGTCACGCCGTCGGCACGCAGAACTACGTCTGCCTGCCCTCCGGCACTGGCTTCAAGTTCATACTCTTCACGCCGCAGGCCACCCTGTTCAGCGACAACGATAAGGAAGTCACGACCCACTATTTCAGCCCCAACCCGTTTGAGGGTGGCACGATTCGCGCCACGTGGCAGCACTCCCGGGACACGAGCACCGTCTGGGGCAAGGTGGGTCCGGATCAATTCCTCCTCCGACCCCGATTTCGTCGCGCCGGGCGCCATTGCCTGGCTCCTGGTGCACGGTGGTTGGCGCCAAAGACGGACCCACCGGTGGCGACACGCTGACGGCGACCACCTACATCCAGCGGCTGAACACCTCTGGAGGGGTTGCACCGTCGACGGGCTGTGCCTCGTCAACAGACGTCGGTAATCAGGCATTCGTGCCTTACACGGCCGACTACTTCTTCTATACGAACCAGTAAGGTGACGCGCACCCCGTGACGGCATGAACGGGGAGCGTCTGCTCGATACGGGGGCATTCCGCGGCCGGGCGGCGAACGGCTGCTTCGACAAAACGCGCGGCTGCGCAAGCGGCGCGACTAGCTGCGCCCTTTCGCAAGCACCATTTTTCCGAGTGGGATCTGCATCCGCTCGGGGGCAATCGCCAGCCGCCTGGCCATGCCGGCCTCCATGCGCTGGACGAATGCATCGGCGCGCTGATCGCTACGGCCGCCCTCGAGCTCAGCGGCCAGCGTCGGAAACACCGACGCCCGCGAGAACGCCGCCCATTGCGCGCCGAACGCCTGCGCATCGCGGCTACTTTCGAATTCCAACCAAATCCGGTCTTCTCCATTGAAGACGTCGAGGCGCTCGAGCACGAGCCCGGCGAACTGACCGCCCGTTGCAAACGGCGCCTCGAATTCCTTGCGCGTACGTCCGACCGTCGGAATGACCATCCGATGCGCTTCGTCGGCACGGATCAGGCGCTGGTCGACCAGCTCCAGCAGCGTCGCGTACATTGCTTGCAGCAGCGGTCGGTATCCGAAGTCGCCCGCGTCGTCTCGCGCCATCGTCAGCACGACCAGCCGTGCACCGGCGCGCATCTCACGGCCTCGATGCGAGAGGAACGACCGCCAGTCCTCGTCCGCCTGCCGCGCGAATGCGGCGCGGGCCGCAGAGTCGCTGCTGTACGCCACCTGGACCTGATCGGGAATCGTCGTGGGTACGCGGCTCAACCATTGAACGGCCCACGAACTCCAGCCCAGCGTCACACTGTCGGACGGCAGGATCTGCTGGTAGAACGACCGGCCGACCGCGGAAGCGAACGCGGCCGGATCGACGCGCACATAGCTGTCCGGATTGGACGTGAGCAGTTGAAAGAGCGCCGCGAAGTCGCTGTCCGGCAGATCGGTGTGGATCACCGAAATTGCCCGCTCGGGCCCGACACGATCCCGGAGCGCACCAATCGCCACCGCCATCGGGGCGAGCGAATTGCGTCCCTCGGAAGCGCCGTAGTCCGCGATGACAATCGGCGCGGGCGCCTCCGCCAATGTGACGATCCTCGCCGCCTGCTCGAGCAGGGGCAACGCCGGTGACGAACCGGCCGCCTGCACGCGCGAGCTGCGGTTGTAGCCGCCATGCCCTTCCATGGGTGCAGGGGTGACAGACGTGGAAACGTCAACCATTGGTGGGTGGGCAACTGCTTGAGCGAAAGCAAGTTTTGTCGGTAGGGTCGGCGCGAGGCGCGGCTCACGAGCGCCGGAAGACGAGCCGGCCGCACAAGGCGCGTCAATGAACCACACCGCTCAAATTTCATGATGACATGAAATACCGCGTCCAATCAGCCGTTGCGGGCGTTGAACAGACCACTTGACAACGTCATATCAATGTATGACACTGGCATATCACTCACGCCGTTCGTTCACCCCCTCCATCCATCCTCCTGATAGGCCTACGCCATGTCCATCTGGAAAGACAATACCGCTCCGCGCCAAACCCCCATGCCTGCCGCCCCCGAAACCAGGGAACCGGTCCGGTTTGAGCCTCCGTCGAAGCCTGAGCTCGTTGCAAGCCCCGCCGTGGCTCCATCGACACGAAGCGACACCGCGGTGTCCCGCAAGGAATCGCTCATTGCCGCTGACATCACCATCGAAGGCAAGATCGAAGGCGGCGGCAGCGTGCGCATCGCTGGCAAGTTCAAGGGCGACGTCAACGTGCAGGGTGATCTCACGATCGAAGCCGGCGCCAAGCTGACCGGCGGCGTGCGCGCCGACAAGGTCACGATCGCCGGCGAACTCGAGGGCAACGTCGAGCAGGCCTCACTCGTCGATTTGCAGCAGACCGGCGTGGTCATCGGCGACCTGAAGGCCGGCTCGCTGACGGTTGCAGCCGGCGCCCGCCTGCGCGGTCAGTCCGAATTCGGCTGGGACGACGGCAAGGGCACGAAGGCCGGCAAGCTCAGCAAGGTCCACGACGCGGAGATCAGCGCCGGTTGACGAGCAGCGTGCGCTCGGCGGCGCACGTCATGGAATTTCGCTCCCACCGCTGCCAGAATTGACAGCTTTGGCGAGCTCGACCTCCCCGTAGATTTCGCGTCGTGCGCCACAGAAGCGCACGACACCACGAAACGGGGAGCCACCTTGAAGATACTGGTCGTCGACGATCACCCGCTGATCCAGCAGGCGCTCGCACATTCGCTTCCGCATCTCCATGGCCCGCTCGATGTGCTGGCAGCGGTCGATCGCGAGCAGACGCTGACCGCGCTTGCACGGCATCCGGATTGCGCGCTCGTGTTGCTCGATCTGACGTTGCCGGGGGCGCATGGTCTCGATCTCCTCGCGCAACTGCGCCGCGATTATCCCCGTCTGCCGATCGTAGTGCTGTCGGCGACCCACGATCGGGCCACCGTCAGTTCCGCCATGGCGGCCGGCGCTCGAGGCTACATCGCGAAAACGTCGACGCCCGGCGAATTGCTCGACGCCGTGCGCACTGTCCTCAACGGCGGCTGCAGCGTGACGACCGACATCACGCCGCTCGCCCCCAGCATCGGCGGCGTGCCCGGTGAAATGCTGGGTCTGACGCACCGCCAGGCGGACGTGCTGAAACTGCTGATCCAGGGCAAGCCCAACAAGCTGATCTGCCGCGACCTGCGGTTGTCGGAGGGCACGGTGAAGGTGCACGTGAGCGCGATCCTGAAGGCGCTCAACGTTCGCTCGCGCGCGCAGGCGATCGCCGAGCTCGAGTCGCCGCGGCGTCGTCATCGACGCCGGTTTCCGATCCGAAACTCACTGACCGATCCACGCATCTCTCGGGCGACGCATGGGTCCGCTCGCGACGATTGCGCCTCCGCTTCTCGCTCGCGCGCGCGCCGACCAGGTGGCGACGCTCTATGCGCACGGGCACCTGACTTCGCTGTCGATGGGCCTGGGCGCCGCAATCCTGTGCGCCGTCATGTGGACCGAGGTGCCCGCGATCTCGATGATCGTGTGGGGCGTGCTGATCGCGCTCAATCAGGCGTGGCGGGCGGCGCTCATGCGGGCGTTCGAGCGCATGCGCCCGGGCGCCGAGGCGGCGCCGCGCTGGGGACGCTACTGGGCGACGGGCTCGACGCTGGCCGGGTCGCTGTGGGGACTCGCGGCGGTGACGATGTTTCCCGCAATCGTCGGCGTACCAGGCACTGCTGATCGTCTGCCTGTTCGGCGCCGTGCTCGGCGGACTGAACCTGACGGCAGTCTACAAGCCGTCGTTCTATGGCTTCGTGCTGCCCGCCCTCGTCCCGCTGATCGTGCGCGTCGCGCTGGTCGGCGACCAGGTGCATTTCTTCATCGCCGGCGTGATGAGTGTCGTGCTGGTGTTCGTTGTCGGGTTCGGTCACCGGTTGAACGACGTACTGACGCGCTCGCTCGTCATCCGCTACGAGAACATCGACCTGATTGGTGAACTGAAGGAGCGCACCCGCACCGCACTCGAAGCGCGTGCCGCAGCGGAAACGGCGAATCGCGCCAAGAGCCAGCTGCTTGCCGCGGCAAGCCACGATCTGCGCCAGCCACTGCACGCGCTGGGCCTGTATGTCGCGGCGCTGTCCGCCGCGCGCGCGCGAGGCGGAATGGCGGCCGCTCGTCGCAGCATGTCGAATCCGCGGCCAACGCGCTCGAGCTCCAGTTCGCCCAGCTGATCGACCTGTCGCGCCTCGACGCCGGCGTGCTGACGCCGGAGCGCGCGCGACGTGCCGCTGGCGCCGCTGTTCGAGCGGATCGCGCGCGGAGTTCGCAGCGCAGGCGGCGGAGCGCGGTCTTTCGTTCACGACGGTCGCGACCAGGCTCGTCGCGCAAAGCGACGCATCCCTGCTCGAACGAATCATCGGCAACCTGGTCGCGAATGCCATTCGGTACACCAATCGGGGCGGCGTGGTCATTGGCGCACGCCGTTGCGGCAATCGTGTGGCGATCGACGTCGTCGATACCGGCATCGGGATCGCGCACGCGGACCGCCAGCGCGTCTTCGAGGAGTTCTTCCAGGTGAAGAACGGCGCTGCTACATCGCCGGCGCGTCGCGGCATGGGCCTCGGGCTTGCGATCGTACGTCGCTTCGCCGACCTGCTCGGACACGAGATTGCGCTCGACTCGCGACAAGGCGCCGGTTCGCGCTTCCGCGTGCTGATGCCGCGCGTCGCGCTGTCGGCCGCGCGGCCGCGCCAGGCGCGCGCAGGAACCTTGTCACGAGACATGCACGACATCGGTTCATTCGCGAGGCGGCTGGTGGCGGTCGTCGACGACGATCCGGCGACGGTCGACGCAATGCGCACGCTGTTCGAAACGTGGGGCGCAACCGTGGTCGGAGGCGATACGCCCGACGCACTGCTTGCCAACATCGGCACGCTCGAGCGATATCCGGACCTCATCGTCGCGGACTTGCGGCTGGCAGACAACCGTTCGGGCATCGAGGCGGTACGCAGACTGCGCGACGAGCTCGGATTCGCGATCCCGGCCATCATTGTCTCCGGGGACACTGGTACGCGCGCCGATCGGGAAGCGCGCGCGGCTGGCCTGATCCTGTTGCCGAAGCCGGTCGTCGGGGCGACGCTGCGCACCGCGGCAATCGCATCGATGGACAAGCGCGATTGCGCGCTCGCCGCTTCCGCCTGACACCCCTTCCATGGCGACGCGGGCGCGGCCTCGATGCCTCCTGCGCCGAAGACTACCTTCGCGCGCGCCTGGCTGGCTGGTGAATGAGCGGCTCGCAGGCCGCGTCACGCGAAAAGCGCAAGCATGCCACCACGCCAGCAACGAGCGTGAATCCCGCGATCGCTGCGGCGTCCACGGCCAAGCCAAACTCCGGCCGGCCGAAGCTCACGCTATCGGCCGCGAGCGTGGCGTGCTTCACGAAGTCGACGCCGTAGGTGAAAGGGTTCGCGAGTGCGGCAACGCGCAGGTAGTCCGGGAGCATGTCGACCGGGTAGAGCGAGCCGGACACGAAGAACGCGGGGAAAATGACGAGGTTCATCATCACCGCGTAGTTCTCGAGCGTTCCACTGAACGTGGCCACGGTCATGCCGAGAGCCGCGCAGACGACTGAGGTGCCAATCATCCCCGCGGCCAGGAGCACGAACGAAACGTCGCTGCTCATGTAGCCAAGCGCCCACAGCAATAGGAGCAGCAGCACCCCTTGCACGAGGGCCGCCACCGCTGCGCTGACGATCTTGGCGATCACGACCCACGCATGGTGGATGGGAGCAATCACCAGAAGTCGCATGATCCCCGATTCCTTGTCGTAGACCGTCGACAGCGCCCCCAGCATGGCGCCGAAGAGCATCGTCATGCCGAGCACGCCGGGTACCAGGAATCTCTGGTAGTCGGCGATTCCCTGCCGCGCCATCACCGCACCGAATCCGGCGCCGATGACGAAGAGCCAGATCATCGGCCGCACCATCTGTGCGATCAGTCGCCCGCGCTGCCGCAGCATCTTCAAAAGCTCACGCTCGACGACGGCCCAGATCGGACGCGACGTCATCACGAGGCCTTCCGGTGCTGTGATGGCAGAGTCGTCCCCATTGGCAAGCGTCACTATCTGTCCATGTACGTCGCCTGGGATGCGGGGCGCGGTCGCCCGTGTTCGCCGCGCACCACCCCGAGGAAGACGTCGTTCAGGTTGGGGCGGCGCCACCGCATCGCGCACACCTGCGGGCCCAGGTCGGCGTGCAGCTCCGCGAGGAACCTCGCATTGCCATCGAAGCGGAAGGACACGACGTTCCCTTCGATGGTCGAGCTTCCCAGCCGCGTGAAGAGCGCCCGTGCCAGGAGTTGCGGCTGCAGCGCTTCGATCTCGACGACGTATTCGCCAAGCGCTCCGATCAGTTCCCGAGGGACGCCTTCCCGAACAAGGCGGCCCGCATCGATGAAGCCCACGCGATCGCATTCGACCGCTTCCTCGAGGTAATGGGTCGTCAGGACGACGGTCGTGCGCAACTCGGCGCGCAGCATCGCGATGTGCCGCCAGATCTTGCGCCGGTTGGGCAAATCGAGGCCGATTGTCGGTTCATCCAGGAAGAGCACCTGCGGATGGTGTATGAGGCCGCGGGCGATATCGATGGCTCGGCACATGCCGCCGGAGAGCGAAGCCACCGGATGGTCGCGCTTGTCCGCCAGTCCGAACAGTTCGAGCAGCCCTGCGCTACGGGCTCGAATCAGCGATCGGGGCATATGGTTGAGCATGCCGGCGAAACGCAAATTTTCGGCGACGGTCAAGTTCCGGTCGAGCGCCGAATCCTGGAACACGACGCCAATCGCGCCGCGCACGCTCACCGGCGCGTTCAGCACGGAATGACCGGCAACCCACCCCTCCCCGCTCGTCGGCCTGATGAGCGTGGAAAGCATGTGCATCGTGGTCGTCTTGCCAGCGCCGTTCGGACCGAGAAGCCCGAAGAACTGGCCGCAAGGAATGTCGAGTTCAAGGCGGTCCACAGCGAGCTGGTCACCGTAGCGCTTGGTCAGGCCGAGCGCGCGAATGGCGCTCGCCTCGCGATCGTTGCCTTCCCTGCTGCTCATTGCTCAGAGGCTCAGCGGCGGGCGCTTGACGAGCGCTCGCGAGTTCTTGTCATCGCGAAAGATGATGGGCTTTGCCTGCGCATGCGCGTCGCGCGCCCGCGCCACGGCTTGGGTCACGAGGTGATGGTGCGGGCGACAGGTCGCATACCGGATCGGCATTGGCGGCATCGCCCGTGAGCATGTAGGCCTGGCAGCGGCAGCCGCCGAAGTCCTTCACCTTTTCCGGGCAGGTGCGGCAGGGCTCCTTCATCCACGCGTCGCCGCGGTAGCGCGTTGAAGCCGGGCGAGTCGTACCAGATCCAGCGCAGGTCGTGGTCGCGCACGTTCGGGAAAGTCGAGCCCCGGCAGCATGCGCGCCTCGTGACAGGGCAGCGCGATGCCGTCGGCCGTGACGTTGAGAAACACCGAGCCCCAGCCGTTCATGCAGGCCTTCGGGCCGGCTTTCGTAGTAGTCGGGCACGACGAAGTAGATCCGCATCCGTTGCCGACGCGCTCGCGGAACTTGTTGGTGATTTCTTCGGCGCGCTGCAGCTGCTCGCGGCTGGGCAGCAGCTGGTCGCGGTTGAGATAGCGCCCAGCCGTAGTACTGGGTGTTGGCGAGCTCGACGTACTCGGCGTCCAGCGCTCCGCCATCTCCAGGATCTGCTGGACGTGGTCGATGTTGAGCCGATGGAGCACGACGTTCAGCACCATCGGGTAGTCGTACTGCTTGATGAGCTTCGCGACCTTCGATTTGAGCTCGAAGGTGCGCGTGCTCGACAGGAAGTCGTTCATCTCGCGCGTCGAATCCTGGAACGAAAGCTGGATGTGGTCGAGCCCGCCTTCCTTGAATGCCGCGATGCGCTTCTCGTTGAGTCCGACGCCGGAGGTGATGCAGGTTCGAGTAGTAGCCGAGCTTGCGCGCTTCGGCGACGAGGATCTCCAGGTCGTCGCGCATCAGCGGCTCGCCGCCCGAGAAGCCCGAGCTGGATGGCGCCCAGCTCGCGCGCCTGGCGCAGCACGCGCAGCCAGTCGTCGGTGCGTGAGCTCGTCGCCGTAGGCGCGTGTAATCCACCGGGTTGTAGCAGAACACGCAGTGCAACGGGCACCTATAGGTGAGCTCGGCCAGCAGCCAGAGCGGCGGCGACGGACGCGTCGCGTCATTGCCGACGCTGATCCAGCCTTTTCCATGGGCCTCCTCCAGGAAATTCGATCACGTCCTGCGCGCAGGTCCGGCACCGGGAAATGCCTGCTTCCAGATCGTGCGATGATCGCATCGACGCTGCGTCTTGCCGTCGACGCGTTTCATGATCTCGCCGGCGCTGCTGCGACAGCTTCACCATGCCCTCCGGATAGAGCAGGACATAGGCCGTCTGGGCCGGCTCCCACTGAAAGCGGAAGTGCCGCGCGATCGCGGGCACCGCGTCGAATCGGATCGGTGCTTCATCGGACATTGTCACCTCCGGGACCGATCCGTAGGCGAGCTGCATCGCATCGAGCATCGCCCACAGCACGTCGAGCTTGAACTGCAGGATCTCGAGCGCGCGCTGCTGCTGCTCGCGCGTGCGGAAGTGATCGAGCGTGACGCGCGAGCCCATGCTCGACGTCGCGCCGCGCTTCCGACAGGCGCTTGCGGAAGTACTGCAGTACCCGTCGGGCTCGATCCATGGATAGTGCTGCGGCCAGTTCGCCAGGCGCTTCTTGTGAATCTCGGGCGCGAACAACTCGGTCAGCGACGAGCACACCGCTTCCTGCCACGGCGCGCGCCGCGCGAAGTTGACATAGGCATCCACCGCGAAGCGCACGCCGGGCAGCACGTGATCGAGCGAGGTGATCTCTTCGCGCTCAAGCCCGCGGCCTCGCCAAGCCGAAGCCACGCCTCGATGCCGCCTTCGTCGCCCTGCGTGCCGTCGTGGTCGAGGATGCGTTGAATCCACTCGCGGCGCACTTCGCGGTCCGGGCAGTTGGAAAGGATGGCGGCGTCCTTCAGCGGGATGCTGATCTGGTAGTAGAAGCGGTTGCAGACCCAGCCCTGCACCTGCTCGCGGGTGCAACGCGCCGCTGTTCATCGCGCACTTGAAAGGGGTGATGGATGTGATAGCGGTCGCCCTTGGCGCGCAGCTCCCGCTCGAATTCCTCGCTTGCTCCACGGTGACTGCTCAGCTGCACCCATGCGCGCTCGAGCGAAGGCTACAGAGCGATTTCCATGCCATCATAGGCGACCTCGATCCCAGCCGTCGAAGGCGGGCCCGCTCGGGGGAGTCCTCGTCCAGGATGGGGTTGGTGTTGTTGATGTGGATGAGGATCTTGCGCGGTCCGGCGGTAAGACGCAGAGCACCTCGATCATGCCGCCCGGCCCCGACTGCGGCAGATGGCCGATGTCCCGTGCGCGTTTGTTCGAGATTCCGAGCCGGATCATTTCATCGTCCGGTCCAGAACGTGCCGTCGACCAGCAAGGCAATCGACGCCGTCGAAAATGGGCTCGAGATGCGGCTCGATGCTCGCCCAGGCCCGGCGCGTAGAAAAGCGTCTTCCCGTTTGCCTCATCGGTGACCAGCATCCCGACATTGTCGCCCTCGCTGCGGTTTGTCGCGATGCGGAGAATACGGAGGCGCCTTGCTGACGAGCGCGACGACGCGAAACGCGAGCCCCTCGGCACCGCGGACGCCGAAAGTCGCTTGCGCATCGGTATTTACGCTGCTGCCAGTCGACGCCGCAATAGTGGCCGAGGACGTTGAACAATGGATTGCCGGTGACGAGATCCTCCCTGACGCTGGGCGTGCAATAGATCTCGAAGCGGGTTGCCTTCCCGCAGCATCAGCAGTCCCGTCGTGTGGTCGATCTGACCGTCGATCAGCACGATGCCGACGACGGCCGTGTCGCGAATGGCCCGGGCGGGCTGCAACGCGGGAAAGCTCCGAATCTGCGCGAGGATGTCCGGCGAGGCGTTGAACAGGACCCAGCTTGCGCCGTCGCTCGTTACGGCGATTGACGACTGGGTGCGCGGCCGGGCATTGATCGTCCCTTGCGCACCCCGTCGCAATTGCGGCAGTTGCAGTTCCACTGCGGGAAGCCTCCGCCCGCGGCGGAGCCGAGAACGTGTACTCTCACCGGTGCACGAGCCGGCAACCGAAACCCCTCCACCCGGCAACGGGTGAAACGCCGATCGACAGCCGAGACGCGACCGATGTGGTTCCGGTAACGTATTCTCGCTAGCGATTCGCGATGTACATCGTGATTTCAAAGCCGAAGCGGATGTCGCAGAACTCAGGTGTCGTCCAAGCCATCGTCTACTCCAGTGGGTTGATCGTCGCGGATGCCGGTTTTCCGGCTCCGGTTCATACTTTGCGCCGGATGCTCTCGGAATTCCTCCATCAGACTTGGAAGTTACCCTCATGATTTTCATGAGATCGATGGTACGCGTTCTACGGCATTCAGCCGATCGTTCAGGATCGGATACGGCAGACGTTCGCTCGGAGGTCCCATGAGCCTGCGTCTGCGGATGAATCTTCTGATCACCCTCCTGATGTTTCTTTTCGCCGTTGCGATCGGCCGCATGATCGTGGATACCGCCCGCAGCTCGATCAACGAAGAAATCGAGGCCGGCACGAAGGTCACGGTGCAGATGCTTTCGACGGTGGTGTTCGCAAGCCAGATCTCCGGAACGCCAAAGCGGTTCCTCCTGAGCTTTCTCGAGCAGCTCGGCAGGGTCCGCGCCAACCAAATCCGGCTTTGGGACAAGGTGACGAACTCCGTCGTCTACGAATCGCCGCCGTCGACGTACAAGGCGGGGCGCTATGCGCCGGACTGGTACGCAAGCCTTGTCGTGCCGGGTGTCCGGCCGATCAATCTCGACTTGCCTGGCGCGCGAATCGAAGTCGTGCCCGACGCCTCGCGCGCGACGCTGGACGCCTGGGATGACCTCGAGCACCTGCTCATGCTCGGCGGCCTGTTTTTCGTGGTTGTCAACGTGCTCGTGTTCTGGTTCGTCAGCCGCTCGATGAAGCCGATGGAAGTCATCCAGCAAGGCCTTTCAGAGACCGAAGCCGGCAGGCTCGACGTACGTCTGCCCGAGTTCGGGCTACCCGAATTTCGCCGCATCAGCGTGGCCTTCAATCGAATGACGAAGGCCTTGAAAGACGTCATGGCCGACAATCGCCGCCTCGCGTTGGCGGTGCGTCAATCTTCCGACGCGATCCTGATCCACGAGCCGGACGGCCGGATCTCCTTCTGGAATCCCGCTGCGGAGCGTATGTTTGGATACGGCACGGAGGAGATCGTCGGCAAGCCGCTCTCCACTCTGGCACCCCAGGCACAGCGCGCCCAAATCGACCGGCAACTGGAGGCGCTTTCGCGGCGGGAGCCGATCGACAATCTGCTGGCGCGCCGGCTGACCAAGCGCGGCGGCGAAATCGACGTGGCCCTCTCGGCGGCGCCGATCGTGGATCCCGACATCGACTGCGTGGTCGGCGGCATCGTGAGCCACCGCGACATTGCGGCGCAGATTCGCGCTCAGGCGGCTGAAAGCGAGCTCAGGCAGAACCGTGAGCTCGCCCAGATCGTCCGCACCAAGATCGAGGACGAGCGTCGCGGGATCGCACAGGAACTGCACGACGAGCTGGGCCAGTGCATTACCGCGATTCGTACGATTGCCGAATCCATCGTGCAACGGACCGGTGATAACACGTCCGAAGTCAGTGCGCGGGCACAGAACATCAAGGATATTGCCGCACGCATCTACGACGGCATGCACGCGATCTCGCGGCGATTGCGGCCCACCGAGCTCGACGTCCTCGGCTTGAGCGAGACGCTCAAGGAGACCGTTGCCGCATGGGCGGCGCGCAATTCCGATATCGAATTCAGCCTGGAGCTGGCGGGCGATCTGGATAAGCTGGGCGAAGCCGTCAACATCACGGTCTACCGGCTGATCCACGAAGCGCTGACCAACATCGTGCGCCACGCCGATGCCTCGTGCACCACAGTTCGTGTCACGCGCGAGAGTGACCATTCGCTGGTTGTGTCCATTCAGGATAATGGTCACGGCCACGTGAGCATGGCGACGTCAGCGGTCGGGCTCGGTCTCATCGGCATGCGCGAGCGCGTGGAATCGCTCGGCGGCGTTTTTGCCGTCGAGGGTCGACCCGGAAGCGGCACGGAATTGCGCGCAGTGATCCCGATCGCGAACGCTTGACGTGGCATTGGGCAACTTGGCCAAGATCAAGGTCATGCTGGTGGACGATCATGCGGTTGTGCGCATGGGATTCTGCTTGCTCCTGCAAGCTACCGACGATATCGAAGTGGTCGCCGAAATGGGAAGCGGCGAGGAAGCATTCCGACGATATCCGGATGTCAAACCCGATGTCGTCGTGCTGGACGTTTCCATGCCGGGGATCGGCGGGATGTACGCGCTCACGCGAATACTCGCCGAGGACGCAAGCGCGAGGATTCTCGTCTTGTCCGCACACGAGGATACGATCCATCCCACTCGCGCGATTCGGGCGGGTGCGCTCGGATATCTCACGAAGCGTGGCGCACCCGAAGAGCTCATTGGTGCAATTCGCCACGTCGCCAAGGGCAAGACCTTCGTGGAGCCCGGCATCGCGCAGCAAATGGCGGTGCAGCGGGCAACCGGCTGCCAGAGCCCCGTCGACGTACTGACGCCGCGTGAGTTTCAGGTCTTCCTTGCCGTTGCCAAGGGGCAGTCCACGAACAAGATCGCCGAGACCATGTCGCTGTCGCCCAGCACCGTAGGCACGCACCTCTACAACGTCAAACAGAAGCTTGGCGCATCCAATGCTGCGGAGCTGACGCTGATCGCTTTTCGCAACGGGCTGATCGACGCGTAAGAGGCCGCCGGCTTTCGGAACTCCGCGCTTTCAAGCAAGCGGCCGCCTGAACGGCAATCGCATCGATGGACAAGCGCGATTGCGCGCTCGCCGCTTCCGCCTGACACCCTTCCATGGCGACGCGGGCGCGGCCTCGATCGAGGCTGCGCCCGCGTCGCGTTCCTGGCCCGCTGTTGTGCCGCCGGGTTCGGTCACGCTTCTGCGATCACCCGCCTTGCGAATGCCGTTGCTGCATCTTCTCGCGCAACTCGTTCATCCGCGCCAGCCGCTTCTGGAACGCCGTCTTGACGACCGACTTCTGCTCAGGCGTGAACGTGCCGTAGAGATTGAGCCACGCGTCGCGCACCTGGCGTTGCGACGGCCGCGTTCGCGTTCCGCGCATCATCCGACGCAGCGGCAACCGCGGCGAGATCCGGCTCCGGCTTCGCGAGCTCGGCGGTCAGCGCGTCATGCACCTTCTGCATGTTCGCGCGCGCGCTTTCGCGCGCGGCCTTGCCTGCGGCCACCGCGTTGTCCCACATCGCCTGTTGCGACGTGTTGAGGTTGAGCTCCGACTTGAGCGCCGCGATGCCCGACACGAAATCGCCGCTGCCGTGGTGGCCGCGGTGTCCGTGATGAGGCTCCGCGAGCGCCGCGCCGCTGATGCCGATGAGCGCGGCGGCCGCAACGGCTGCAACGCGGGAAGCAAATCGATTTGCCATGATCAGGTTTCCTTGTCGGTGAGTGTGATCGGTCCACGCGGACCCGACCCATGCCGGAGCGCGAACTTGATGCTTGAGGCTCGATTGTCCGGCGTTCGTTCGCGGCTCCCGGGCGCGCCATTTGCAACCGGACATTGCATGCTGCGCACCGGCGATACAATTGGTTACAACGCCGCGCCGCCGATTGCGCGCAGCAGACGGCTCTAATCACTCGCCATGAACAAAGCGACCTCACCCGAAGATCCTCGTCGTCGACGACGACGTGCGCCTGCGCGACCTCCTGTCCCGCTATCTCACCGAGCAGGGGTTCCAGGTCGCCGCGCTTGCCGGATGCGCGCGAACTCGACCGCAAGCTGCAGCGCGATCCGCCGCATCTGCGTGGTGCTCGACCTGATGCTGCCGGGCGAGGACGGGCTTGCGGTCTGCCGGCGGCTTGCGCGGCGCCGGCGAAACGGTGCCGATCATCATGCTGACGGCGAAGGGCGAGGACGTCGACCGCATCGTCGGGCTCGAGATGGGCGCCGACGACTACCTGCCGAAGCCGTTCAATCCGCGCGAGCTCGTCGCGCGCATCCACGCGGTGCTGCGCCGCCACGGCGAGCGCGCCGCGCCCGGCGCGCCGACCGACCGAAGGCACGCGTCCCGTTCGGCCGTCACACGCTCGACCTCGCCGCGCGCACGCTCGAGCGCGACGGCGACGTGCAGACGCTCACGACCGGCGAGTTCTCGCTGGTCAAGGTGTTCGTCGCAGCATCCGCGCCAGCCGCTCGCGCGCGAGAAGCTGATGCTGCTCGCGCGCGGCCGCGACCACGAGGTGTTCGACCGCGCGATCGACGTGCAGGTGTCGCGGCTGCGCAAGCTGGTCGAGCCCGATCCCGCCGAACCCGCGCTACATCCAGACGGTGTGGGGATTCGGCTACGTCTACGTGCCGGACGGACGCGATCCGGACGACGGCGTGCCGCCGTCGCCGACGAGCGGAGCGACGCCGCGTGACGCTGCTGCCGCGCTCGCTGTTCGGGCGCCTCGATCCTGCTGCTCGTCGCGGTCGTGGCGCTGGTCGCGCTCGACGACGTTCCTGCTGTTCCGCCACGACCGCGCCGCGCTGCTCGCGCGCCAGTTCAGCGACACGAAGATCGTGCAGATGAAGGCGATGCGCGCGGCGCTCGAAGGCGCCGACGGACCGTCCGCGCGCGCGAGACCGCTCGGACGGCTCGGGCGCGAGTACGGCGTGCGCATCGTCCCGGAGAGCGAGCGGCCCGACGATCGGCGTGCGCGCCGGTCGGCGCCGATGCTGCAGGGACTGCAGGAGCGGCTGCGCGAGCGACTGGGCGAAGGCACCGAGGTGCGCATCGCGCCGCGGTCGCGCCAGCTCTTCGTGCGCGTGCAGGCGGGCGACGACGGCTACTGGGTCGGCTTTCCGCTGCCGCCGCGCCAGCAGGCCGAGGACATTCCGACGCGCGCGTCGTGCTGGCGACGGCGATCATCGCGCTGCGTGCTGCTCGCGGCGTTCGCGTTCGCGCGCTATCTCGCGCGTCCGCTGCGCGAGCTCGACGCTCGCCGTCGAGCGCGTCGGCCGCGGCGAGACGCCGCCGCCGCTGCCGGAGATCGGGCCCGTCGGAGATCGCCGCGGTCAATCGCGGCTTCAACGCGATGATCGCCAACCTGCGGCAGATCGAGCACGACCGCGCGATGCTGCTCGCCGGCGTCTCGCACGACCTGCGCACGCCGCTCGCGCGACTGCGCCTCGGCATCGAGATGCAGCACGCGCGACGAGGCGACGCGCGCCGGCATGGTCGCCGACATCGAGGAGATGGACCGGATCATCGGCCAGTTCCTCGACTTCGCGCGCGACGACGCCGCGACCGCGACGCGAGCCGATCGACATCAACCGCGAGCTCGCGCTCTGCGTCGAGCGCTACGCGCGCGCGGGACGCGATGTGCGCTTGCAGCCCGGGCCGCTCCGCGCTGGTGCGCATCAAGCCGACCGCGATCTCGCGCCTCGTCGAGCAACCTGATCGACAACGCGCTCGCCTACGGCGCGCCGCCGGTCGAGGTCACGACCGACGGTGCGCGACGGCGACGTCGTCGCTCGACGTCGCCGATCGCGGCACCGGGCATCGCGCGCGCCGACGTCGAGCGGTTGAAGCAGCCGTTCACGCGCGCACGGCGAGGCGCGCACGCGCGACGACGGCGCGGCGGGCGCCGGCCTCGGGCTCGCGATCGTCGACCGCATCGCGCGGCTGCACGGCGGCACGTTCGATCTCCTGCCGCGCGACGGCGGCGGAACGATCGCGCGCGTCGTGCTGCCCGCGGCGGTACCGCACGGGGCGTGACGTCCGGAGTTTCACAACGCTGAACGCCGGGGCCCGCGCGTTGGCCTATCCTTGTCGGCGTGTGCGAACGGCGCCAGGGGCCCGCCATGATCGAACAACCCGCCGTCACGACCTTCCTTTTCACCGACATCGAAGGCAGCACGCCGCCTGTGGGAAACGCAGCCGGAGCGGATGCAGCCGGCGCTTGCCGCGCCACGACGCGATCCTGCGCGAGTCGATCGAGCGCCACCATGGCGTCGTCGTCAAGACGACCGGCGATGGCGTGCACGCGGCGTTCGCCGACCCGCGCGATGCGGTCGCCGCGACGCTCGCGGCGCAGATGGCGCTCGCGGACGACGGCGCTGACCGCGGGCTCGCGCTGCGCGTGCGTTGCGGCATGCACGCCGGCGTCACCGATCGCACCGACGGCGACTACTTCGGCAGCGCCGTCAACCGTGCCGCACGCATCATGAGCGCGGCTCACGGCGGCCAGGTGCTGCTCTCGCAGACGGTCGCCGATCTGGTGCGCGAGTCGCTTGCCGCGAGGGCGTCGACACTGCGCGACCTCGGCGCGGTGCGCCTGCGCGATCTCGCGAGCGCCGAGCGCTTGTACCAGGTCGCTGCATGCGCGGTCTGCGCCGCGACTTCCCGGCGCTGCGCTCGCTGGAAGCCGATGCCGAACAACCTGCCGCAGCAGGTCACGAGCTTCATCGGCCGCGAGCGCGAGCAGCGGAGGTCGAAGCGGCTGCTGAGGACGACTCGACTGCTGACGCTGACCGGCGTCGGCGGGCTCGGCAAGACGCGCCTGTCGCTGCAGGTCGCCGCCGACGTCATCGACGACTTTCCCGACGGCGTCTGGTTCGTCGAGCTCGCGCCGCTCGCCGATGCGCGACTGGTGCCGCAGGCGGTCGCGTCGGTGCTCGGCGTCAAGGAAGAGGCCGGCCGGCCGATCAGCGAGGCGCTGGCTCAAGCACGTGCGCGACGCGCAACTGCTGCTCGTGCTCGACAACTGCGAGCACCTGCGTCGCAGGCCTGCGCGCGAGCTGGCGAAGCGCTGCTGCAGGCGGGCCCGCGGGTCAAGATCCTGGCGACGAGCCGCGAGCCGCTGCGATGTCGCCGGCGAGACGACCTATCCGCGTGCCGTCGCTTTCGATTCCCGACGCGACGCGACCGCATCACCGCCGAGTCGATTGCTGCAATGCGAAGCGGTGCGCCTGTTCGTCGAACGCGCGATGGCGGCGCAGCCGGCGTTTCGGCGTGACCGAGCAGAACGCGTCGGCGGTCGCCGAGATCTGCCAGCGGCTCGACGGCATCCCGCTGGCGCTCGAGCTGGCGGCGGCGCGTGCGCGTGCGCTGTCGGTCGAGCGAGATCGCGGCGCGCCTCGACGACCGCTTCCGGCTGCTGACCGGCGGCGACCGCACGGCGCTGCCGCGCCAGCAGACGCTGCGCGCGCTGATCGACTGGAGCTACGATCTGCTGACGGACCGGGAGCAGACGGTCTTTCGCCGCCTCGCGGTGTTCGCCGGCGGCTGGACGCTGGAGGCGGCCGAGGTTGTCGCTTCAGGCGGCGGTGTCGACGAGTCGGACGTGCTCGACCTTCTTGCCGGCCTCGTCGACAAGTCACTGGTCATGGTGCCTGCGGAAGGTGGGCGCTATGGGCTGCTCGAAACCGTACGTCAGTACGCGGACGAGCGGCTGAAGGACTTTGGCGAAGGCGAAGAGGTTCGGCGGAGACATCTCGATGTCTACCTGGCGTTCGCCGAAAAGGCGGGAACCGGGCTTGCAGGATCGGAGCAGCCGGCTTGGCTGGGGCGGCTGGATGTCGACCGGGAGAATCTGCTCTCGGCGCATGCGTGGTGCCTGCGCACGTCGGATGGCGCCGAACGCGGCTACCGCCTGGTGCACGCGATCAAGCTGTACTGGTTCATGCGCGGCCTGCTCAACCTGGGTCACCGCGTGACCGTGGAGGCGATCTCGGTCCCGTCGCAACAACCGCAGAGCCAGGCGCGATGCAAGGCGCTCTGGGTTGCCGGACAGATCTGCAGCTACACGGGTCGCTATGAGGAGGCGCAGCGCCACTTGAACGAGAGCCTGGCGATCGCGCGATATCACGACGACCGCCGCATGATCGCTGCCGTCCAGAATTATCTCGCGCTGGCCGCACTCGGGCAGGGAGATCGCGCGGCCGCCGAGCGGCACAGCGAGGAGGCACTCCGGCTCGCACGCGAGCTCGGGAACCAGCGCGAGATCGCCGTCGCATCGAACGCGTTGGCGCAGCTGCACCGACTGGATGGAAACCTCGATCGCGCCGAACCGCTTTACGGGGAGGTCGTAGCGCTCGCGCGCGAATTGCACGATCGGGAATTTGCGGCGATCGGAATTCTCGGGCTCGCGATGGTTGCGATCGAGCGCGGCGCGGCCCGGCGCGCGGGTGATTGCCTGCGCGACGTTCTGGCGATCGCCGAAGAAACCGGCTCGGCGCCGGCGGGGCGAAGCGCGCTCGAAATCGCGGCGGGCCTTGCCGCCCTGCAGCAGGAATGGGAGCGCTCGGCACGCCTTTATGGCGCGGCGGAGGCTCAAACGCTGCGTACGGGCATCCGGCGGGATCCCGCCGATGAGGCGTTCCTCCAGCCGCTGCTGGCGAAGACACGCGAGGCGCTCCGAGACTCGGGCTTTGCGATCGCCGAAGCGGCGGGCCGCGCGCTGCCGTTCGAAGAGGCGATTGCCGAGGTGCGCGCCTGGCTGTCAGATGGCGACGCTAGCTGATCAGCCAGGGATCGAGCGTTTCGCAGAAGGTCCCGTCCGATCTCCGGATTGCCAGCACATACTCGTAAGGCTTCAATGTCGACGTGCGTGTTGTGAACGAACTTGAGCGAGAGCACTTGGCCCGACGTCGATGTATTTGCGCCCTTGAACTTCCCATCCGGGTTGCTTTTGACAAAGATGGCGAACTTGTACGGTTCCTTTGAAAATTCATATCCTGGCGTCGCGATTTTCCATTCCACGCTGCGCTCCCCTTCGGGGCCACTGCTCACGTTCAGATCGTCGACCGCGGCCTCGCACGTATGCTGAGCGGGATTCTCCTTGACGGTCACGACCAGTGGCGGGCAATCCCGGGTGTTGCAGTTCTGCGTCCGGGCGGGATTGGGCAGTAGTATCGCGTGGATCCATTGGGGCGCAACCGACCAGCGTGGCAGAGACAACCGCTGCCAGCAACAACGTTCCGATTCGCATTCGAGCTCTCCCTTGCGCGAAAACTGCTGAACGGACGGGCGCCGGTCGATGGCAACCGACACGGCAACCGAACCAGTGAACCGACATCCCCTTGGATTCGCTGACTCGCTTCGTTGCATCAGGCAACGCTGGCGCGGCGATGACCGCGTCGTGTTGCGCGAGCCATTGTCGGGTAATGGGTGCGGCTTCGCAAGTGGCGCCGCAAACGCCCAATTCCCTGCGCAGCACAACACGCCCTACAGCACGAGCGCGATCCGTTCCTCGTCGAGCGGCCGAAAGCCTTGCCGCTCGTAGAAACGCCACGCGCCCGGCGTTGGCGCGATGGCACGCGGTGTCGATGCGCCCAATGCCGGACGCTCGCGCAAGTGCGCAACGAGCGCCATGAGCATCGCCGTACCGACGCCCTGCCCGCTGCCAAGCGCGGATCGATCGTCACGTCGTCGAGCTTCGCGACGAGTCCCCCGCGCGACGTCGAGATCGCGTAGCAGACGACACACGCGCCGACCGCTGCGTCGGCCGTCGCTGGCGAGCCAGACGAAGCCGAGTTCCGGCCGCGCGAGGAACAGCTCCAGCGCGCGATCGAGCGCTTGCGGCGCCGCCGTCGCCGTACGTGGTCGCAGAGGCGCGATAGTGCGGGTCCTCGGCGAGGAACGAGGCCGAGCAGCCGCGCGCGCCTGCGGCACGCGTCGCCGCCGTCATCCGCGCGCACTCCAGATCGGCGAATCTCGACCTGCCCGGACATCACGGCGTTGCCGTGGCCGGCGAGCCGCAAAGCTGCGAGCGCTGCGCGAATCGTGATCGGGTACGGCGATCGGCCGCCGGCGTTCGCGATCGACCCAGACGTGCACGAACCGGCCCGTCGCCGCGGCGTCGTCGTCGCCCTGTCGAAACAGCGCGATCTCGTAGGCGACCGACGAGCGTGCCGAGCGTGCGCCACGCGCATGCCCGCGTCGATGGTCTCGGGAAACGACAGCGGCTTGTGGAACCGGCACGCGGTTTCGACGACGACGCCGATGCGATTCGCGCGTCGCGAATGTCGAGGCCGCCCGCGCGAATCAGGTGCTCGTTCACGACGGTGTCGAAATACGAGTAGTACGTGACGTTGTTGACGTGACCGTACGCGTCGTTGTCCATCCATCGCGTCGGGATCGCGAGGAACGACGGATACGCGCTGCGAAACGCGGGTGCGAGCGGCGCCGTCATCTCGCCTCGGCCAATTTCGCGGCGCCCCGATCATCCGCCGTGGCCTCGCGCGGCGAACCGGCCGTTGCGCTGTCGAGCAACTCGATCCAGTGGCGAACCGGATGCGCGTGCCCGATTGCAGGTGCGTCATGCAGCCGATGTTCGCCGTCGCGATGATCTCGGGCCGATGCGCTTCGAGCGCGCGCAGCTTGTTCGCTTTCAACTGCGCCGGCGAGCTCCGGCTGCAGGATCGAATACGTTCCCGCCGAGCCGCAGCACAGGTGCGCGTCGGCGACCGGCACGAGCGTGTAGCCGGCGTCGCGCAGCAGCTCCTCGACCTCGCCGCGAATCTGCATGCCGTGCTGCAGCGTGCACGGCGGATGGAACGCGAGCTTTCGCTGCGGCGCTCGGCTATCGAGCTCGCGGCGCAGCGTCGGTCCATTCCGCGCGCGACGAGCTCGACCGGATCGCGCGCGAGCGCCGCGATCCGCGCGGCCTTGTCCGCATAGGCCGGATCCTGCGCCAGGAGGTGGCCGTAGTCCTTCACCATGACGCCGCATCCGCTCGCCGTGACGACGATCGCCTCGGCGCCGCGCTCGACGTGCGGCCACCAGGCATCGATGTTGCGGCGCGCGAGCGCGCGCGCCTCGTCATGCTCGGACAGGTGATACGACAGCGCGCCGCAGCAGCCGCCGCCTTCGACGCGAATCGCTGAAATGCCGATGCCGGTCGAGCACGCGCGCGATGGCCGCGTCGATGTTCGGCGCGAGTGACGGCTGCACGCAGCCCAGCGCGATCAGCACGCGTCGCGCATGCCGCGGCGCCGGCCAGATGCCCGCGCTGCCGCGCCTCGGGAATCGACGATGCGAGCGCGCGCGGCAGAAACGGCTTCGCCAGGCGGCCAACCGCCAGCGCCGCGCCGAACAGCGATTTCGACAGCAGCCCGCGCCGCAGCGCGGCGCGCTTCGCCGCATCGACCGGCGCGCGGCCGACGCGATCGTCGACGAACTTGCGGCCGATGTCGACCAGCCGCCCGTAACGCACGCCCGAAGGGCACGTCGTCTCGCAGCTGCGGCACGTCAGGCAGCGATCGAGATGCAGCTGCGTCTTCGCGGTGACCTCGCCGCCTTCGAGCACCTGCTTGATCAGGTAGATGCGCCCGCGCGGGCCGTCGAGCTCGTCGCCGAGCAGCTGATACGTCGGGCACGTCGCCGTGCAGAAGCCGCAGTGCACGCACGCGCGCAGGATCGCGTCGGCCTCGCGGCCCTCCGGCGTGTCGAGGATCGACGGCGAGCGAGGTCGCGTCTCCATCAGAACTCCGCGATACAGCCGGCCGCGATTCAGGATGCCGTGCGGATCGAACACCGCCTTCAGCCGCTGATGCAGCGCGAACACGGGCGCGGACAGCGGCTGGAACGCGCCGGCCGATTTGTCGGGACCGCGGAACAGCGTCGCATGACCGCCGTGCGCCGACGCCCAGGCGCGGACTTCGCGGCCGCGGCGGACGCGTCGCTGCGCGATCAGCCAGCGCAGCGCCCCGCCCCATTCGATCAGCTGCTCGCCGCCAAGGTCCGTGTACGGCGCCGTGGATCGCACCGACAGCCGCCACAGCGTCGCGTCGCCCGCGCAGCGCCGGCGCGAAGAATCGAGCGTCTGGTCGCGCAACGCCGCGCCAGAACGCGTCGCCGTCGGCTTCCTCGCCGCCGATGATCGCGCGACGCGCTCGCGACCGCGGGCGGCGCGCCGGACAGGCGCACCGCAGAGCCGTCCCGTCGTGAAAGCACGTCGCCGAAACCGGCAGCGGCTTGCCGCCCCATTCGTTGACCAGCCGGATCGCATCGTCGCGCCGCTGCAATCGAAGACGCGCGTCGCCTCGGCCTTCGGCAGCGGCAGGCACTTGAGCGAGACTTCGGTCAGCACGCCGAGCGTGCCGAGCGCGCCGGTCATGAGCCGCGACACGTCGAAGCCGGCGACGTTCTTCATCACCCGGCCGCCGAACGCAAGCGCTTCGCCGGTGCCGTCGATGATGCGCACGCCGAGCACGAAATCGCGCACCGCGCCGGCATACGGCCGGCGCGGCCCGGAGAAGCCCGCCGCGACGACGCCGCCGAGCGTCGCGCCGGGTCCGAAGATGCGGCGGCTCGAAGGCGAGCATCTGGCCGCTTCGCGCGCATCGCGTCCTCGATGTCCGCGAGCGGCGTGCCGGCGCGCGCGGTGATGACGAGCTCGCTCGGCTCGTAGTCGACGATGCCGGTCAGTACGCCGCGCGTCGAGCGGTTCGCCTGCGAGCGGCTCGCCGTAGAAGTCCTTGGTGCCGCCGCCGCGGATGCGCAGCGGCTGGCCGTCGGCCGCCGCAGCGCGGATGCGGTCCTGCAGACGGCGCGGTCGCCGGCATCGCTTCACGGGCTGTCGACCGGCGCGCGATCTTGTCGCGATAGAGGATTGCGCGGCTCGTCGGCATCGACGATCGTCGTCTCCGCGAGCGCCGCCGTTCTCCCACTCGCGCAGGAACGGATGCGCGAGCAGCGCGTCGAGATAGGCGCCGCGCGACGCCGTCCGGCGTCCACGCCGTACGTCTGGAAGCGGAACGCGACCGGCGCATAGAAGCAGTCGGCGATCGAGAACGCGCCGCACAGATAAGGCGCCGCCGGTGCCGAAGCGCCGGCGCGATTCGTTCCAGATCTCGGATCGACGCGCGCGATGTCGCGCTTCGAGCGCCTCCGACCACGGGCGCACGTCGACGCGCTCGCGGATGCACATCGTCATCTCGTTGCGCAGCGCGCGAGAAGCCCGAATGCATCTCGCGCGCTGATCGAGCGCGCCCACGCGCGCGCGCGCGGGCGTCCGCCGGCCACATGCCGGGATGCCGCTCCGCGAGGTACTCGGCGATCGCGAGCGAATCCCAGACGACGATCGTCGCCGTCGTGCAGGCACGGCACGAGGCCGGTCGGCGAGAACGACAGGTTGGCCGGGTTGCGGCGTGCCGCCGACCAGCGGGACCGGCACTTCCTCGAACGGCGCGCCGGAGAGCTTCGTCGACGAGCCAGCCGCGCAGCGACCACGACGAGTAGTTCTTGTTGCCGATGTAGAGCTTGTACATCGGCTGGTCGGTCAGCTCGGTTCAGGCGCATCGGGAACGGTCTTGCCGGGATTCAGGATGTCGCGCGGATCGAGCGCGCGCTTGATCGTCTGCATCAGCTCGACCGCCTCGCCGTGCTCGGCGACCAGCGCGTCGAGCTTGTGCACGCCGATGCCGTGCTCGCCGGTGCACGTGCCGCCCATCGCGATCGCGCGCATGCTGACGCGCGCTGGCGAGCGCTTCCGCCTTCGCGCGCTCGTCCGGCTCGGCCGGATCGAACAGCACGAGCAGGTGGAAGTTGCCGTCGCCGACGTGGCCGACGATCGGCGCGACGAGCCCCGTCGCCGTCGACGTCGGCCTGCGTCTCGAGCACGCAATCGGCCAGGCGCGAGATCGGCACGCACGCGTCGGTCGCGAACGCCTGCTTGCCCGGCGCCAGCGCGAGCGCCGCGTAATACGCGTTGTGGCGCGCCTTCCACAGGCGCGAGCGGTCCTCCGGCTTGCGTCGCCCACTGGAACTGCGCTGCCGCCGTGATCGTCGGCGATCGACTCGCATCAGCTCCGCCTGCTCGCGCACGCCGCGCGTCGGTGCCGTGGAACTCGAAGAACAGCGTCGGCTTCGGCTGCGAAGCCCTCGAGCTTCGAGTACCGGATGCACGCGTCCATCTGCACGTCGTCGAGGAGCTCGATGCGCGCGACCGGAATGCCGAGCTGCATCGCGACGATCACCGTGTCGACGGCGCTCTTCGAGATCGGGAAACTGGCACACGGCCGCGGAGATCGCTTCCGGAATGCCGTACAGCCGCAGCTGGACCTCGGTGATGATGCCGAGCGTGCCTTCCGAGCCGACGAACAGCCGCGTGAGGTCGTAGCCCGCGCTCGACTTGCGCGCGCGGCTGCCGGTGCGGATGATCCGGCCGTCGGCCGTGACGACGGTGAGGCCGAGCACGTTCTCGCGCATCGTGCCGTAGCGAACCGCGTTGGTGCCCGACGCGCGCGTCGACGCCATGCCGCCGATCGTCGCATTGGCGCCCGGATCGATCGGAAAGAAGAGGCCCGGTGCCCTTGAGCTCGGCGTTGAGCTGCTCGCGCGTGACGCCCGCCTGCACGCGGCAATCGAGGTCCGCCGTCGTTGACCTGCGAGCACGCGGTTCATCTGCGACAGGTCGAGGCACACGCCGCCGTAGAGCGCCGCGACGTGGCCTTCGAGCGACGTGCCGACGCCGAAGGCGATCACGGGAATGCGCGCGGCGTGGCACAGCGCGGACGATCGCGGCGACTTCCTCGTTCGTGTGCGGAAACACGACGATGTCGGGCAGCGCCGCATCGGCCAGCCCTTCGCCGTGCGAATGCTGCTCGCGGATCGCGCGCGTCGTCATCGCGCGGTCGCCGTAGTCGCTGCAAAGCTGCTCGGTCAACGCGGCCACTTGATCGGGCGCGGGCCGGGTGCGCAGGACGGTCGGGGCAATTCATCGGCCGTTCTCTTCAGAAACGCGGCAGCTCCGGATGCCGCAGCTCGCCGTGATGCACGTGCATCTTGCCCGAACTCGGCGCAGCGTGCGAGCGTCGGCACCGCCTTGCCGGGATTGAGCAGCGCGTCGGCGTCGAACGCGCGCTTGATGCCGAGGAAGCGCTCGAGCGCCGGCGGCGGGAACTGCGCGCACATGCCGCCGAGCTTCTCGACGCCGACGCCATGCTCGCCGGTGATCGTGCCGCCGACGTCGATGCACAGCTCGAGGATGCGGTCGCCGAACTCGATCGTGCGCTCGCGTGTCGCCCGGCTTGTTCGCGTCGAACAGGATCAGCGGATGCAGGTTGCCGTCGCCGGCGTGGAAGACGTTCGCGCACGGCAAGCCGAATTCGCTGCGACCACGTCTCGATCTGCGCGCAGCACGCGCGGCAGTGCCGCGCGCGGGATCGTGCCGTCGATGCAGTAGTAATCGGGCGAGATGCGGCCGACCGCGGGAAACGCCGCCTTGCGGCCCGACCAGAACAGCAGGCGCTGCGCCTCGTCCTGCGACACGCGAATCTCGGTGGCGCCGCTCGCCTTCAGCACGCGCGATGATCTCCGCCATTTCCGCGGCCACTTCGACGGGCGTGCCGTCGGCTTCGACCAGCAGCACCGCCGCGGCGTCGAGCGGATAGTCGGCGTGCACGAACTGCTCGACCGCGCGCGTCGCTGCCTGGTCCATCATCTCGAGCCCGCCGGGAATGATGCCGGCGCCGATGATCGCGCCGACCGCCGCGCCCGCCTTCTCGAGGTCGTCGAATGCCGCGAGCGCGACCTGCGCGAGCTGCGGCTTCGGCAGCAGCTTCACCGTGATCTCGCGTGATCACGGCGAGCAGGCCCTCGCTGCCGGTGATGAGCGCGAGCAGGTCGTAGCCGGGCGCAGTCGAGCGCATCGCCGCCGAACTCGACGATCTCGCCGGTGATCGAGCACGCCGCGCACGCTTGCGCACGTTGTGCACGGTGAGCCCGTACTTCAGGCAATGCACGCCGCCGGCGTTCTCCGCGACGTTGCCGCCGATCGAGCAGGCGATCTGCGACGACGGATCGGGCGCGTAGAACAGCCCGTGCGGCGCGGCGGCCTCGGAGATCGCGAGATTGCGAACGCCGGGCTGGACGACCGCCGTGCGCGCGAGCGGATCGATCGCGAGGATGCGCCGGAACTTGGCGAGCGACAGCACGACGCCCTGCGCCGACCGGCAGCGCGCCGCCCGAAAGGCTCGTGCCCGCGCCGCGCGCGACGACGGGCACGCGCGCCGCATGGCAAAGCCTGCAGGATCTCGACGACCTGCGCTTCGTTGTCCGGCAGCAGCGACGGCGCGCCGGCTGCTCGCGGTACAGCGTGAGCCCGTCGCACTCGTACGGGCGCGTGTCTTCCGCTGCGGTCAGCAGCGCGAAGCGGGAGGAACGAGCTTGGCGAGCGCCGACGTGAAGGCGGGATCGAGCATCGAATGCCGGGCTGCCTGCGAACGGCGCAGGAAGCCGGTCGATGATTATTTCACAAAGCGCCGTCGGCACCGCCGCTCATCGCGCGTTGCACGACGGCGGATCTGCGATCCGCGCGAGCAATGACCCCGCAGGGCGAAATTGGCCTGCTAGAATCCCGCCCCACTTCGCCGGCATGCGGCCGGCTCCCGGAGGATCGACGATGCGTCATGTCCGATGGCTGTTCGCGGTTGCTCGCCGCATGTGCGTCCGCTTGTCGCGACGCCTGCCGCGGCGCAGACGGCGCTGCAAGATGAACATCTCGGTCGCGCAGAATTCGCACTACGGCGTGGCGATCGACACGTTCGCGCGCGAGGTCGAGAAGCGGACCAACGGCCGCTACAAGGTCCAGAACTTCTATTCCGGCGCGCTCGGCGCCGAGCGCGAGTCGATCGAGGCGCTGCAGCTCGGCACGCTCGACCTGACGATGACGTCGACGGGCCCGGTGCCCAATTTCGTGCCGGACATCGCGATCCTCGACATCCCGTTCCTGTTTCGCGACTACGCGCATGCGCGCGCGGTGCTCGACGGTCCGATCGGCCAGGAGATGCTGCAGAAGTTCGAGCCGAAGGGCATTCATGCGCTCGCATGGGGCGAGAACGGCTTTCGCAACATGACGAACAGCAAGCATCCGGTCAACGTGCCGGAGGACCTGAAGGGCCTCAAGATGCGCACGATGGAGAATCCGGTGCACATCCAGGCGTATCGCGCGTTCGGCATCATTCCGACGCCGATGGCGTTCACCGAGGTCTTCACCGCGCTTGCAGCAGGGCACGGTCGACGGCCAGGAGAACCCGCTGTCGGTGATCACGTCGGCGAAGCTCGACCAGGTGCAGAAGTACCTGACGCTCACCGGCCACGTCTATTCGCCGGCGCTGATCCTGATGAGCAAGGCGCAATGGGACAAGCTCTCGGCCGCCGACAAGCAGGCGTTCAGCGAGGCGGCGAAGGAAGCGGTGAAGGCCAACCGCGCGCGCATCGACGACGACGAGAGGAAGGCGGTGGCCGACCTGCGCGCCAAGGGCATGCAGATCGTCGAGAATCGTCGACAAGACGAAGTTCCAGGCGGCGCTCGCGCCGACGTTCGCCGAGTTCGGCAAGAAGTTCGGGCAGGAAAACATCGACCGGATCCGGAACTACAAGTAAATCCCGTCAGCAGGATCAGAGACCGCTCAGGCGAAATCGGGGTCGGAGTTGTTTCCCTCCCGACTCCTCGGGAAAAACAACTCCGACCCCATTTCAGCGGTAGCCGAACACGCCCGGCAGCCACGCCGACAGCGCCGGAAAGAGCGACAGCAGCGCCAGCACGCCGAGCTGCGCCCAGAGGAACGGCCACAGCTCGCGCACGAGACGCGCGAGCGGCACTCTTGCGACGATCGACGTCACGAACAGCAGCCCGCCGACCGGCGGCGTGATCATCCCCATCGTCAGGTTGACGATCATGACGATGCCGAACTGCAGGTCGTTGATGCCGAGCGCGTGCGCGATCGGCGCGAGGATCGGCACGAGCACGACGATCCCCGGCAGCGGCTCGATGAAAATGCCGAACACGAGCAGCAGCAGGTTCACGGCGAACAGGAACGCGAGCGGCGACAGCTGCATCGCGACGATCCACTCGGTCAGCTCCTGCGGCACGCGCGACACCGTCAGCACCCACGCGAACGCGGCCGACATGCCGACGATGATCAGTACCGACGCGGTCATCAGCGCCGAGCGCGCCAGGATGCCGGGCAGCATCCGCCATTCGAGCGTCCGGTACACGACGCGACCGGCGAAGAGCGCGTAGAACACGGCGACGACCGAAGCCTCGGTGGGCGTGAACGCACCCGACGCGATGCCGCCGAGGATCAGCACCGGCAACACCAGCGCGGGCAACGCCCGCCAGGTGTTGCGCACGTAATCGCGCCATTGCAGGCGTTGCCGCGAGCCGCGGTAATTTCGCCGCACCGAGATCGCGTGGTTGATCGACGGCCATCGCGACGCGCGATGACGATTCCGGGCACGGCACCGGCGATCAGCAGGCCGACGAGATTCACCTCCGGATACGCGAGCGCGTAGATGATCACGCTGATCGACGGCGGAATGATCGGGCCGAGAATCGACGTCGCTGCGGTCAGTGCAGCCGCGTATTCGGGCTCGTAACCGTCGTCGCGCATCATCCGGATCATGATCGCGCCCGGGCCCGGCCGCGTCGGCGAGCGCCGAGCCCGAAATGCCGGAGAAGAACGTCAGCGTCAGGATGTTCGTGTGGCCGAGCCCGCCGCGAAACCGTCCGACGAACTGCGAGGCGAAGCGCAGCAGCACCGCCGACAGCTCGCCGCCCGTCATCAGTTCGGCGGTCAGGATGAAAAACGGCACCGCCTCCAGCGCGAACAGATCGATGCCGGAGAACAGGTACTTCGGCAGCGCGACCAGCGGCACGCTGCCCCGACCACATGGCGACCAGCGTCGCCCCGCCCAGCGCGAAGGCGACCGGAACGCCGAGCGCGAGCAGCGCGATGCAGGCGATGAAAAGAACGGTCACCATCAGAGCTTCACCGCGTCGGCATCGAATTCGCCATCACCGAGCAATTCGCGGCGCGCGACGAATCCGCGCGCCATCATCGCGAGGTGAATGAGCATCAGGCCGAACCCGACCGGCATCGCGAGGTAGACCGCACCGATCGGAATCTCGCAGCACCGGCGTCGTTTGCGCCCATGTGAGATTCGCGTACCGGACGCCGATGACGATCATCGCGCAGAAGAAAACGGCGAGCAGCGAAGACACGATCGCGCGGATCGCGGGCGCGAAGCGCGGCATGCGCTTGCTGCAGCGTGTCGATGCCGATGTGCGCCGCCGTAGCGCAGCACCGGACCCGCGCCGATGAACGTCAGCCAGATCATCGTGTAGCGCGACACCTCCTCGACCCAGAGGATCGAGTAGTCGGTCAGGAAGCGAAGGGCGACGTTGGCAAAAACCATCACGGCCATCGCCGCCAGCAGGCCGATGACGAGCCAGCGGTTGGTGGCGAGCAGGACGCGGTCGAATTTCCCGGGCATCGTGTATCGAACCTTCGATGGGCGGCGGATTCTCGCATGGCCGCTTCATGCAATGCGGCTTGCGCGAGCCGATGAGGCGCTGGACAACTGGAATTCCCGCCAACTGGCACTATAATTGCTCGACTTCGCGCATGATGGACCTGCGGCACACCGAGGCGGCACCGATGGATCCTTCCGAAATCTACGCGAAGACCGACCTCGGCCTGCAGGAGCTCCGCGAGCGCACGCTCAACCTGCCGATCACGTTGCGCGGTTTGCTGATCCTGATCGACGGGAATCGCACGGTCGGCGACGTGCTGGTCAAGGCCCGTGCATTGAAGCTCGATGAACGCGCCATGAGGGCGCTCGAGCGTGGCGGGATGATCGCCAAGCGGTTTTCGGCGCCTTCGGTCGCTCGAGCCGACGCAGCGACGGCACCCGATCAACGATCGGCGGACGAGATCGAACGCTACACGCAGGCACAGCAGATGATCAGCGACGCGATCAATGCGCATCTCGGCTTCCGGGGCTACGGACTGATGATGCGGCTGCAGAAAACGGCGAACGTGCGCGATCTGCACGACCTGCTGCCGGATTTCGCGAAGGCGCTCGTCAAGCGCCTCGGCATCGAACCCGCCACGCCGATCGTGTCGTCGATCGAACGCCTGATCACCGGCTCGTGACGCCGGCGGTCAACCGCGGCCCGCTTGCCGGGCATTCGCGTGCTCGAACTGGGCGCGCTGATCGCAGGTCCGTTCTGCGCGAAAATCCTCGCCGAATTCGGTGCGGATGTCGTCAAGCTCGAACCGCCGGGGTTGGGCGATCCGCTGCGCAAATGGCGCTACGTCGAAGGCGGGACGTCGCTGTGGTGGCACGTCCAGTCTCGCGGCAAGCGATCCGCGGCGGTCGATTTGCGCACGTCCGACGGCCAGGCGATCGCGCGCGCGCTCGCCACGCGCGCCGACATCGTCGTCGAGAATTTTCGTCCGGGCACGCTCGAAGGCTGGAACCTGTCGTACGAGTCGTTGGCCGCGGTCAATCCGGGATTGGTCATGGTGCGCATCTCGGGTTACGGCCAAACCGGGCCGTACCGCGAGCGACCCGGCTTCGGCGTGATCGGCGAAGCGGTCGGCGGCCTGCGCCACGTAACCGGGACGCCTGATCGCCCGCCGTCGCGCGTCGGCGTGTCGATCGGCGATACGCTGTCGGCGCTATACGGCGTCATCGGCGCGCTCGTGGCGCTCGAATCGCGGCGCACGACCGGCCGCGGACAAATCGTCGACGTCGCGTTGTACGAGGCGGTGTTTTCGGTGATGGAATCGATGTTGCCGGAATTCGATCGATTCGACGTCGTCCGCGAGCGCACCGGTTCGATCCTCCCCGGCATTGCGCCGACGTCGGCATACCGGTGTGCGGACGGGAACTTCGTGCTGATCGCCGCGAACGGCGATTCGATCTTCCAGCGGCTTTGCCGCGCGATCGGCCGCGACGATCTTGCAGCCGACGCGACGCTTGCGCACAACGACGGCCGCGCCGCGCGCCAGCAGTGGCTCGACGAGCAGATCGAGGAATGGACGCGAATGCGCTCCCCCGAAGATGTCGTGGCGGCGATGGCGGCTGCCGACGTGCCCGCGTCGAAAATCTACACGATTCGCGACATCGTCGCCGACGCGCAGTACGCGGCCCGGGACATGATCCGCGAGATACGCCTCGCCGACGGCAGCGGCCTCAAGGTGCCGGGAATCGTGCCGAAGCTTTCGGCAACGCCGGGCGAATTCGATGGCGGCGGACCCGCACTCGGCGAGCACACCGATGAAGTGCTGCGGGAAATCGACTACGACGCAGCGACGATCGCAGCGCTGCGTGCGCGCGGCGTCGTCGCGTAGGCGAGCTGCCAGGGCTGTTCGCTCGCGGGGCGCGGACCCCCATCACGACGTGGCGCGCGGACCCCGCCGGTACGCGACCCGGCAGCTCACGAACGCACATACCGACGCGATCGCAATGGTGATCGCCATCGGACGTGACGTTCCGTCGAACGTCAATCCGACGAGCAGCGCCGCCGTCGATGCAACGACGAACTGGCAGAACGACAGCAGCGACGATGCGCTCCCCGCGATGTCGGGAAACGGGGTCAGTGCTCCGGCAGTCGCCGGCGGCATCGTCAGCATGAACGCCACCATGAACACGAACATCGGCACGACGACCGCCGCCGGGTGCGTCGTCGCGAGCAGCGCGAACGCGCCAAGCGTCAGACCCGCAAGCAGCATCAGCAGCGTTCCCGCCCGCACCATTTTCTCGATGCCGACATGCCGGACGAGCCGGCTGCCGATCGTCGCGCCGGTGATGTTGCCGAGCATCACCGTGCCGAACAGCAGGCCGAATCCCTGCTCGGTTTTCCCCATCACCGACACGAACACGAACGCGCTGCCGGCGAGGAACGCGAACAATCCGCTGAAGCCGAATGCGGCAATGAGCATGTAGCCGGTATACGCGCGCGAGCCGAGCAAGCGGCGGTAGTTCGCCACGATGACCTCCGGTCGCGTCGCGCGCGCATCGCGACGCCCGAGTGTCTCCGGCAGCAGCCGGTGAACGAAGGCCCACAGCAGCGCGCCATACAGCGCAACGAGCACGAAGTTCGCCTGCCATCCGAACCAGACGTGCACATGGCTGCCGATGATCGGCGCCGCGACGGGCGCGATGCCGAGCACGACGCCCATCAGCGACAGGATGTGCGCCGCCTTGTCGCCGCTGTAGAGGTCGCGCACGACCGCCCGCGGCACGACGGCGATCGACGCCATCGACACCGCCTGCACCAGCCGTGCGCCAATCAGCATGTACACGTTGCGCGACAGTGCGCATGCAGCCGAGGCGATGACGAAGACCGCAAGTCCGCCCAGCAACGCCGGCCGGCGTCCGAACCGGTCGGAAATCGGTCCGGCAAACAGTTGCGCGATCCCCCAGCCGTACATGTAGACCGACAGCGTGAGCTGCACCTCTTCCGGCGTCGCCGCGAGCGCGCGCGTCATCGACGGCATCGACGCCAGGTAGATGTCCATCGCAAACGGCGCGACCGCGATCAGCGCGCCGAGCAGCACCGTCATCGCCGCCGACTCGGGCTTCAATCGTGCGGCTTGAGCGTCGGCGAGGCGCACGAGGCCGGTCGATTCGGACAAGCGTAGCGAGGACGTCAACGAAGCAGGCGGCCCGCGCAGCAGCTTTACGAGCCCTGTCAGATGCAGCGTCCGCCGTCGACTTCCAGACACGCGCCGGTGATGAACGCCGCCTCGTCGGAGGCGAAGAACACCGCCGCCGTCGCGACGTCGGTCGGTTGCGACAACCGTCCGAGCGGAATCGTCGCGACGAACTGCGCCCGTTTTTCCGGCGTATCCTCGCCCATGAAGTCGGCGAGCATCGCCGTTTCGCCGGCGACCGGGTTGATGATGTTGACGCGGATGTTGTCGGGCGCGAGCTCCGCGGCCATCGAGCGCGACGTGACGATCGCCGCGCCCTTGCTGCCGTTGTACCAGGTGAGGCCCGGGCGCGGCCGCACGCCGGCCGTCGACGCGATCGTGATGAACACGCCGTTGCGCTGCGCGCGAAAGTGCGGCACCGCGTGCTTCGCCGTCAGGTACAGGCTCTTGACGTTCACCTGGTAGATCCGGTCGAACGCCTCTTCCGACACGTCGAGCATCGGCTGGTTGCGATGCGTCGTGCCCGCGTTGTTCACGACCGACGTCCAGCCCGCCGCATTCGACGATGGCGAATCGCACCAGGCGCGCGACATCGGCGTCTTTCGAAACGTCACCGGCGCAGGCGAAGGCCCGGCCGCCATTGTCGTTGATTTCGCTGGCCACGCGCTGCGCGCCTCCCTCGTGCAGGTCGTTGACGACGACGAGCGCGCCCTCGGCAGCGAATCGACGCGCGATGCCGGCGCCGAAGCCCGACGCGGCGCCGGTGACGATGGCGATCTTGTCGTGCAGTCTCATGCGGTTCGTTCGGAATCGGGCGCGAGCAGCGTGCGGCATCCGCTGAAATACACGCAGTCGCTGCGGGCGATGTCGGTCCGATCCATCAGGTTTTCGCGCGCGCCGCCGCAGCGACGATGCCTGCGAGCCGCGGCGTCAGCGCGCCGGCGATGACTTTGGCAAGCCTGCGTTGACTGGTTTCCGACGGATGGAGGCCATCCGTCGGAGAACATGTCCGGGCGCGGCGAGAACGTCATCGGAATATGCACGACATTCGGCATGCGGGAGAGTGCATCGCGTGCGACGGCATCGAAGCGACGCACGCGGTATCCGACGATCCATCGCAACGGCCGCCGCAGCCTGGGAAATTCGTCGAGCGGCGGCAGGCCGAGGTATCCGATCACGGCTTGCGGCGAATGCTTCTGCAGGTCTCGCAGCAGCTTCAGCAGTTGGCGGCGGAAGCGGCCGCTGCGCTCCAGCTTCAGCACGTCGTTCACGCCCACCGAAAGCAGGATCGCGTCGAACTGCTGCTCCTGGCAACGCCGGTACGACGTCGCGCCGGACACGCCGTGCGCCTGGCGCCGATCATCCCCGCGGCGCGCCAGTTGATCTCGCGCGCGAGCCGCCCCGACATGAAGCGCGCGACGTGGCCGACGGTCGACTGCTGGATCCGCCGCGCGCCTACGCCGGTGATGATCGAGTCGCCGATCGCGAGGAAATGCAGCGGTTCGCCGCGCCCTACGCGCCCCTGCGGCGAACCTGCCGGCGGGAACCAGCTGCAACGCATGCCGCCGCAGCGCAAACGCCTGCGGAAAACACGACCGGGAACAATGCATAGACGACCAACCGGCCCATCAGCTTGCGAGCCAGTCGACCGGCGGTCAGCGGGCCGTCCGCCGCCTGCTTCGCATCGGCACGAGACGCATCGCGCTCGCTTGCCTCGCGCGACAGCGGCTGCGCGTTCGACATCGCGTCAGCCATGCCGCAGCACCACGGTCTTCAGCGTCGTGAATCCGTACAGCGCCTCGAAACCCTTCTCGCGCCCGTGCCCCGAATGCTTGACGCCGCCGAACGGCAACTCGACGCCGCCGCCCGCGCCGTAGTTGTTGACGAACACCTGCCCGCTTCGCACGCGCGCGCGCCATCCGGAGCTGGCGTCCGCCGTCGCGCGTCCAGACGCCGGCGACGAGCCCGAAGTCGGTCGCGTTCGCGAGCGCGATCGCATGCGGCCTCGTCGTCGAACGGCATCGCCGCGAGCACCGGGCCGAACACTTCGTCGCACGCGATCCGGCGCGTCGGCGGAACGTCGCGCAGCAGCGTCGGCGCGACGTAATAGCCGCCGGCGGGCGCGTCGCTCGCGATGCGTCCCGCCGCAACCGTCGCGATGCCGTCGCGCTGCCGCGCGTTCGAGGAAACCGCGCACGCGGTCGCGCTGCGACGCGCGAATCAGCGGACCGCAATCGAGATCGGCCAGCGCGGGGCCCGTCACGAGCGCTGCGAAGCGCTCGCCGAGCAGCGCCGAGCAGCCGCTCGTAGATGCGATCGCTCGACGAGCAGCCGCGAGCCCGCGCTGCACGTCTGGCCGGCGTTCTGGACGATCGCGTTGACGAGCGCCGGCAGCGCCGCGTCGAGATCGGCATCGGCGAAGACGATCTGCGGCGACTTGCCGCCGAGCTCCAGCGTCACCGGGCAATGCCGCTGCGCGGCCGCTGCCGGCGACCGCGGCGCCGGTCGCAGGCGATCCGGTGAACGACAGGTGCTGCGATGCCCGCGATGCTCGACGAGCGCCGCGCCCGCTTCCGGCCCGAGTCCGGTGACGATGTTGAGCGCGCCGTCGGGCAAGCCGGTTTCGGCCGCAAGCTCAGCGACGCGCAACAGCGACAGGCATGCGTCCTCGGCGGGCTTCACGACACACGCATTGCCCGCGGCGAGCGCGCCGCCGACCGAGCGGCCGAAGATCTGCAGCGGATAGTTCCACGGGATGACGTGACCGGTGACGCCGTGCGGCTCGCGCCACGTCAGCACCGTGTAGCCGTCGGCATAGGGAATCGTCGTGCCGTGCAGCTTGTCGCGGTGCGCCGCGCGTAGAACTCGAAATAGCGCGCGCACGCGGCCGCGTCGGCGCGCGCCTGCGCAAGCGGCTTGCCGCAATCGCGCGCTTCGAGCAGCGCGAGCTCGTCGGCGTGATCGGCGATCGCGCGCGCTGATGCCGCGCGAGGCAGCGGCCCGCGCGCGGCCGGCGCGAGCGTGCCCCACGCGCCGTCGCGTGCCCGCTGCGCCGCCTGCACGGCGGCGTCGACGTCGGCGGCGCTGCCGCGCGCGATCGACGCGAACGCGTTGCCGTCCGACGGATCGATCATCGGCAGCGTCCGGCCGTCGCGCGGCGCGACGAAGCGGTTGCCGATGAAGTGCTGCGCCGGAACGGTGACGGCGGGCCAGCGGAGGTCGGGTGCATTCATGGTGACAACGGTTGCGGCGATGCTCAACCGCCTTTCGGCTTGAATTTCCAGGCGAGCGTCGTCTCGTCGACGCGCGGCACGTACGTGATGCCGTCGCGCGCCGCCCACATGTTCACCTGGAAGTGCAGCGGAATGATGCCGGTGTCGTTGATGACGATCTCGGTCGCGCGCTGCAGGTACGCCTCGCGCTTGACGTCGTCGACGGTCTGCAGCGCATCCTCGGTGAACGCGTCGACCTTGGTGTTCGAGTAGCGGCCGCGGTTCGTGCCGCCGAAGCCCTTGTCCTTGTTGAACGTCATCAGCAGCGCCTTCAGCGACGACGACGCTTCGCCGGTGCCGGTGCTCCAGCCGAGCAGCATCGTGCTGAACTTGAGCTCGGTCGCCTGCGGAAAGTACGTCGCCGACGGCATCGCCGTCACCTTCGTCGCGATCCCCGCGCGCGTCCACATCTGCGCGATCGCCTGCGCGATCTTCGCGTCGTTGACATAGCGGTCGTTCGGCGAATGCAGCGTCACGCCGAAGCCGTTCGGCTAGCCCGGCCTCGGCCAGCAGCTTCTTCGCGCCCTCCGGATCGAAGCTCTCGACCTTGAGATTCGGCGATCGCGCCGAACAGGAAGTCGGGAACGAGCTGACCCGCGGGGACCGCCTCGCCTTCCATCACCCGCTCGACGATCGCCTTGCGGTCGATCGCCTTCGACAGCGCCTTGCGCACGCGCGCGTCCTTCAGCGGATTGCGGTCGAGCGGCCGGCCGTCCTTGTCGGTCACGAACGGCGATACGTCGCGATTGCTGTCGAGGTGAAGATAGATCAGCCGGTCGGCGACCTGGCGGATACAAGCCGAGCCGCTTGTCCTGCTTCAGCCGCGCGATGTCGGCCGTCGGCACGATCTCGATGACCTTGACGTCGCCGGCCAGCAGCGCCGCGACGCGCGACGCATTCTGCGGCAGCAGCCGCATCGTCACGCTGCTCCCACGGCGTCTTGCCGCCCCACCAGCCGTCGAATGCGCGCAAGCTCGATCCGATCGCCCTTCGCGAAGCGCACGAGCTTGTACGGGACCGGTGCCGATGGCGGCCTTGCCGCGAATTGAAGTCGTCGGTCGACGCGCTTTCGCGCGGCCTTGGAGATGATCGCGACCTGCGTCAGGTCAGACGGCATCAGCGGATACGGCGTCGCCGTCTGGAAGCGGATCGTGTGCGGATCGACGACCTCGATCTGCGTGATCTGCTTCGTGTACGCGGTGAACGGCGACGGGCTGTTCGGCAACCTTCGGGATCCGATTGATCGACGCGACGACGTCGGCGGCGGTGAAATCGCTGCCGTCGTGGAACTTCACGCCCTTGCGCAGCGTGAATTCCCACGTCGTCGGCGCGACGGTCTTCCACTGCGTCGCGAGTCCCGGCTCGAGCTGCTCCTTCTCGTTGCGCTGGACCAGGTAACCCGTACACGTGCTGCGCGACGTTGTTGTTGGGCGTCAGGTTGTGATAGTGCGGATCGAGCGACGTGACGTCGGTCGCAAGGCCGATCGCGAGGTCGGCGGCCTGCGCGCTCGTTGCGAAGAAGGCGAGCAGCGCGACGATGGACAGGTGAACAAGACGCATCGGAGGACTCCGGCAGGCGAAGCGAACACTGTAACAAATCGCTACGCGGCGCGGGCTTCCGTCAACGTCCCGCCGCGGGGCTGCGTTCTAGGACATGACGCCACGCGAAGCGGAACCGGGCGGTTGGCGCGGCGGTCACATTTAACACGATCCAGGAGATTCGACATGCTTCACCGTACAACGCACATCGCCCTCGGAACGGCCCTGGTGGCCGCGGCCGCCATGTTCGCGCCCGCTGCACATGCCGATCGGGTCGGCTTCAATGTGTCGATCGCAGGCCCCGGTTACGGGGTTGCGTTCGGCAACGGACCGTACTGGCGCGGACACCACCATTACCGGCCGCACTACCGGCCGGTTTACGTCCCGCCACCGGTCGTCTATGCGCCGGCCGTCGTTTACCGGCGCCCCCGTCGTCTATCGCGCGCCGCGCGTCGTCTACCGCGCACCTTACGTGGTAAGGCGGCCGGTCGTCGTGCAGAGTCCGGTCTATTACGGGTATTGATCCCGCGCCAGGCGGCGCGCCTGCCGGGCGAGGTCCTGCAGCCCGGCAAGCGACAGGCGGCGGCTCACGTCGCGTTGCGCGGCATCCCAGAAGGGCATCGCCCGGGCGAATTGCCGACGTCCCTTGGTGGTGAGCCGCAACAGGCGAACGCGCCGGTCGTCGCCCGTATCCACGCCACCAGGCCCGCTGGAGCTGCATGTTGGACCGTGCGCGACAGCTCTCTGTCGGTGTGGGTCCCGTGAATGCGCGCCCGGCGTTCAAGGCGCCGGTCCAAAGCGGAGTCGTACGCCGTGCGCGGCCGGTGCTATCCTGCCATTTTGCAACGCCGGACACCGCCCCATGAACGCCCCGGATCGCGTACGCAACCTCCCGAGTTCGGCGAACCGCCCCGAAGACCTGGTCGGCTTCGACATGATCCGACGCCTCGTCGCGTTTCCGACAGTGAGCCGGGATTCCAATCTCGAGCTGATCGAATGGGTGCGCGGTTACCTCGAAGACCTCGGTGCGACCACCGCGCTGACGTTCGACGACGAGCGACGCAAGGCGAACCTGTTCGCGACGCTGCCGGCGCAGGACGGCAATGCGACACGCGGCGGCATCGTGCTCTCCGGACATACCGATGTCGTTCCCGTCGACGGCCAGCCATGGGATACGAACCCGTTCGAGGCGACGCGTCATCGGGCACCGGCTGCACGGTCGCGGCGTCACCGACATGAAGAGCTTCTCGGCGATCGGCCTCGCGTTCGTGCCGGAGTTCCTGCGCCGCGGCCTCAGCGCGGCCGCTGCATTTCGCGCTGTCCTACGACGAGGAGATCGGCTGCATCGGCGTGCGCCGGCTGATCGCCGACGTCGTCGCAAAGGGCGTGGCGCCGACCGGCTGCATCATCGGCGAGCCGACCGGCATGCAACTCGTCGTCGCGCACAAGGGGAAGAAGAGCTGGCGCTGTCGCGTGCGCGGACACGAAGCGCATTCGTCGCTGACGCCGCAGGGCGTCAACGCCGTGCAGATCGCGTGCGACATCGTCGCGTGGATCGCCGAGCGCGGGCGCGCCTACCGCAGCGCGCATCGCCAGGATCCCGCGTACGACGTGCCGTTCACGACTCCGCACGTCGGCGTGATTCGTGGCGGTACCGCGCTCAACATCGTGCCGCGCGACTGCATGTTCGAGTTCGAGATCCGGCATCTGCCGTTCGACGATCCGGACGCGTTCTTCGCGGACGTGCGAACGCCACGCGGCAACGCTGCTGCCCGCGATGCAGGCAGTGGACCCGCAAACCTACATCGAGTTCGATCACCTGTCGACGCTGCCGGGATTCGACGACGACGGACGCAACGCCATCGCCGACATCGGGCGCGCGTGCAACGACTCCGCACGACGACGCACAAGGTGTCGTTCGGCAGCGAGGCCGCGCTTTTCCACAACGCCTCGATGCCCGCCGTCATCTGCGGCCCCGGCCACATCGAGCAGGCGCACCAGCCGAACGAATGGGTGAGCCTCGAGCAACTCGCGCGCTGCGAAGCGTTCATGGCACGGCTTGCGCAGCATCTCTGCGTTGCGTGAATTCGGTGTTGCAAGGGCTGCCGGCGGTCGACGTCGCGCTCCCCGACCTTACGCAGTGGGCGCCCGGTAATACGGGCATTCCGTACGTCTGGCGCTTCGGCGGCGGGAGCGCCGAACCGCGTGTCACCGTGCAGGCGCTCACGCACGGCAACGAAGTGTGTGGCGCGATCGCGCTCGACTGGCTGCTGCGGTCGGGCTTCCGGCCAGGCCTCGGTACGCTGACGCTGATCTTCGCGAATGCCGCCGCTTACCAGACGTTCGACGCAAGCGACCCTTCGCGGCGCGCTGCCTCGACGAGGACTTCAACCGGATCTGGGATGCGCAGGTGCTGGACAGCGCGCGTCGCTCACGGGAGCTTTCGCGTGCGCGCCAGCTGCGTCCGTGCTACGACGCCACCGACTTCCTGCTCGATCTGCATTCGATGACCGACCCGTGTCCGGCGCTTGCGCTTTCCGGGCGGCAACGCAAGGGACGCGACCTGGCGCTCGCGCTCGGGATGCCGCAGTACGTGGTCATCGACACCGGCCACCAGGCCGGCCGGCGTCTGCGCGACTATGCGCAGTTCGACGATCCCGGCGACGCGCGCAACGCGCTCCTCATCGAATGCGGCCAGCATTGGGAACCGGCGGCGCCGATCGTCGCGCAGCAGGTAATGCTGCGCTTCCTGCGCCACTTCGGCATGGTCGATACCGCCTTCATCGACGCGCATCTCGATACGGGGCAACTTCCGCCGCAGCGCACGATCGCGATCACCGATGTCGTGACGATTGAAAGCGACGCGTTCGCCTTCGCAGGGCCCGTCGCCGGCATGACGAGCATCGCCCGACGCCGGCACGCTGATCGCGTCGCGATGGCGATCGTGAAATCCGCACCCCGTACAGCGATTGCGTGCTCATCATGCCGACGCGCCGTCCGCGCAAGGGCGAGACGGCCGTGCGGCTGGGGCGCTTCGTGGATTGAACCCGGTACCGACGGATTGCGGTCTGTTCACATCTGGCTACAAGCGCGTGGCTAGTATCGTCGCGTCGAACCAGTAGCGCCGGTGCCGGTCGCGCTCGGCTTCCGCCGTCAGCGGCTTGCCGGTTCCCAGCGCCACGGTAATCGCGCCTTGAAGGTCGGTGCGCGGTCGCTCGGCACCAGCCCGCAGATATCGCACGAGAATTTCACTTCGCGGATGCCCGAACCGGTTGCGATAGCCGGCCGCGATGATCGCAATGCGCGGAGACACTGCCGCAACGAACGCGCTCGTCGACGACGTACGGGACCCGTGATGCGGCACGACCAGCACGTCCGACTCGAGCGTATGGAAATCCCTTTGCAACAATTCGGTCTCCGCCGCCGCCTCGATGTCGCCGGTGAGGAGCGCGCTGCCGTCCGCGGATTCGATCCGCAGCACGCACGAGAGGTCGTTGCTGCGGCGCGTCGGCTCGCCATAGGCGATGCGATCGGGGTGCAGGATCGTGAAGACGACGCCGTCCCATTCCCATCGCGCGCCTGAGATGCAGGCGGTTGCCGTCGCGTGGTCGCGGATGCGCGCGACGATCGGATGCGCGGCCGGCAGCGATGACATCAGCCAGGCGACCGGCATCGCATCGATGATCGACAGCGCGCCCCCCGAATGATCGTTGTCGGCATGGCTGACGACGAGCGCATCGAGGCGCGCAATCCCGGCCGCGCGCAGAAACGGCACGACGATGCGTGCGCCGGCATTCACCGTGTCGTTGAAACGCGGACCGGTGTCGTAGACGAGCGCGTGGTGGGCGGTGGTGACGAAGACCGCGAGTCCCTGGCCGACGTCGAGCACGGTGAGGCGCACGCCGCCAAACGGCACCGAAGGGGGCTGCAGCAACGCCATGGGCAGCATCCACGCTCCGCCGAGCAGGCGTCCCGGTATACCTCGCGGCGCGAGCAACCACAGGACGCCCGCGACCGCCGACGGCGACGGTCCACCCGCGCGGCGCATGCGATGCCCACGCCGCCGACGGCAGCGCCGCAATCCATTCCAGATACCGCATCAGCAGCGCGAGCACGTCGTGCGCGATGCGCCACGGCGCATCGAGCGGCACCACGATTGCGCAGCAGTGCGAGCGGCACCACACCGAGCGTCACGACGGGAATGGCGACGGCGTTCGCCAGCGCCGATACGACCGAGACCTGCTGGAACAGTGCGAGCGTGCCCGGGACGAGGCCGAGCGTCACGATCCATTGCGCGCGTGCCGATTCGCGAACCGCTTCGCGAAGTCGTGCGCGGCATGCCGGAGCGGCCTTGGCGCCGCCAGACGGCCGCTGCCTGCATAGAGCAGCAGGCCGACCGCGCCGAACGACAGCCAGAAGCCGGGGGCGAGGCTCGCCCAGGGATCCCACAGCAGCACGACCGACAAGCGACCACAGCCACACCAGCATCGCCGTGCCCGGGACGTGCGAGCCATAAACCGGCTGCGGCAACGAGCAGCATCAGCAGCGTTCGCACCGCCGGGACCTCGGCCCCGGCGAGCAGCACGTAACCGAACGCGAAGAGCGCGCCGACGATCGCCGCCACCTTGCGCGCTGGCATCCGCGACGTCAGCGCGGTGCTGCGCCGAACCCCGATCAGCGCAAACGCGCCTGCGAGCGTGGCGAACACGGTGACGTGCAAGCCGGAGATGGACACCAGATGCGTGACGCCGGTGCGATTGAAGACACTCCATTGCGACTCCGGAATGGCGCGCTGGTCCCCGATTGCGAGCGCCGTCACTACACCGGCATAGCGTTCATTCGGCAGTGCGCGGGCGATCCGGGTCCGAATCGTCTCTCGCGCGCGCTGCACGTGATCGCCGAAGCGGCCCGCAAACGCCGTCAGCCGGACATTGGCAGGCAGGTCGCGAACATATCCGGTCGCGCGCAAGTTGCGCTCGAGCAGCCATGCCTCGAGATCGAAGCCGTCCGGATTGACGTTGCCGTGCGGCCGTTTCAATCGGACCGTCAGCGACCAGCGTTCGCCCGCATGCACGACCGGTGCGATGCCCGATGCCGGCTGTCGTCGCGGGCGCGCTGCGCGAACCAGGCGAGCGAAATACGCTGCGGGACGATGGCGCCCGCAGTGTCGACGCGCTCGACGGCGAACGCGAAACGAACCGTGCCGGGTGCTTCATGCGGCAGGTCGTCGACAATGCCGGTGACGCGGACGTCGCGCTCCTCCCACGCGGGTGGCAGTTCATCGGCGAGCCGGACCTGCGCGCGCCAGGCCGCGTACGAGAAACCGGACAGGCCGAACGCGACGACAGCCGCGCCCGCGGCAACGGCGCCGATCAGCGCCGAATCGGCTGCGGCCCGCCTACCCGCGGCCACGCGGCCCGCCCGTCGCCCGCGCGCCACGAACAACGCGGCCGCGGCAGGCAGACGGCCACGACGACCAGCGCGCCGGGCGCCGGCGGCAAGCGCGGGCAAACCTGCAACAGCGTCGCACCGGCCGCGAACGCCGCAAGCAGCGCGGCGATCAGAAGCTTCACCGGCGGGCGCAGCCATCGTCATGGAGTTCGACGATTGTCGGCCACGCGCGCGACGACTGCGATAGATCGTTTGGCCGATGCGCGATGCCGATGCCGATGCCGAGCGGATCCGGCTGCAGCGGTGCGCGTCGACGGTCGTTCCCGCAGCGGTTCAGCGCGCCGCGTAGAGGATCATCTGCGTACAGCGAAAGAGCGCGATCGTTCGCCGGTCGTCCTTGCGGAACACCGTTGCGTCCCACACGTGCGTCGTGCGGCCGAGATGCACGGGGCGTGCCGTGCAGGCGATCGTTCCCTCGCGCGCCGTGCCGAGGAAATTCGTCTTGAGCTCGATCGTCGTGAAGTTCGTCGCGTCGGCCGGCAGAGTGCGCGAGGCAGCCATAGCCGCACGCCGTGTCGGCCAGCGCGACCACCGTCGCGGCGTGCAGGTAGCCGTTCGGCGCGCAGGATCTGCGGGCCGGACATCGAGCTCGGCGTCGAGGCTGATCTTCTTCGATCGCCGTCACGCGGAATCCGAAGAGCCGGGCAGGAAGCCGCGGCCGCGGCGGTTTGCGGACTCGAGCGTGAATTCGGGTCGGAGCGCCATCGTCTTTTTCCCTCGATTCGATCGATGCGCACGCAACGCGCGGCGCGTCAGCTGAAGCGCGCGAGCCGCGCGGCAACCGCGCGAGGGTCGTGCGCAAGTCATCGACCAGGCGGTCGACGGCTTCGGCGGGCGTGTCCCACGAGCACATGAGGCGAACGCCGGTTTCGCCGACGAATGCGTAGAACCGCCAGCCCATTCGCGTGCAGCGCCTCGATCGCGCGCGTCGGCAAATCGACGAAGACGCCGTTCGCTTGCACCGGCGCGAGCAGTCGCGCTTCGGGCAATCGACGCGAGCGCCCGCGCGAGCCGCTGCGCCATCGCGTTGGCATGCGCGGCGTGGCGAAGCCACGCGCCGTCTTCGAGCACGCCGAGCCACGGCGCGGCGAGAAAGCGCATCTTCGACGCGAGCTGACCGGCCTGCTTGCGCCGGCGCGCAAACTCTTCGGCGAGCTCGCGATCGAAGAACACGATCGCCTCGCCGGCCGGCAGGCCGTTCTTCGTGCCGCCGAGGCACAGCACGTCCACGCCCGCGCGCCAGGTGAGATCGGCGGGCGCGCAACCGAGCGCCGCGACGGCATTCGCGAAGCGCGCGCCATCCATCTGCACCTTCATCTTCCGCGCATGCGCGACGTCGCACAGCGCGGCGATCTCGCCGGGCGAGTAAACGGTGCCGAGCTCGGTCGCCTGCGTCAGCGCGAGCGCGCGCGGACGCGACGAATGCTCGTCGTGCGGCGTCACCGCGCGCCGCGACGACTGCATCGGGCGTCAGCTTCGCGTGCGGCGGCATCGATCGTCAGCAGCTTCGCGCCGCCGCTCATGAATCCGGGCGCACCGCATTCGTCGACGTTGATGTGCGCCATCGCGTGGCAGACGATCGCGTCGGTGTTGCGGCAGATCGCGGCAAGCGCCAGCGAATTGGCCGCCGTGCCGTTGAAGACGAAGAAGACGTCGCATCGCGTCTCGAACACCTGCTGGATCGCGGTCGTGCGCCGCGCGCGTCCAGTCGTCGGCGCCGTAGCCCGGCGCGTGCCCGGTGTTGGCGCGCTCGAGCGCACGCCACGCTTCGGGGCAGATGCCGGCGTAGTTGTCGCTCGCGAATTGCGGCGGCAGCCCGTTCATTCACCGACCCTCACGCTTGCCTCGTTCGCCGCTGCGCTGCAAATCGGGGTCAGAGATGCATTTCGCGGCATCAGCATCGCGGTCGACCAAAGCGTCATGCGAAATACATCTCTGACCCCTTACAGCCGCTCGCCGACCCAGCCTTGCACCGATTGCAGCGCCTGCGGCAGCGCCGCGGGATTCGTGCCGCCGGCCTGCGCCATGTCGGCGCGCCCGCCGCCCTTGCCGCCGACCTGCTGCGCGACATGGTTGACGAGCTCGCCCGCCTTCACCTTGGCCGTGAGATCGCTCGTCACGCCGGCGATCAGCGTGACCTTGCCGTCGGTCGACGCTGGCCAGCACGATCGCCGCGCTCTTCAGCTTGTCCTTCAGCTTGTCCATCGTCTCGCGCAGCGCCTTGACGTCGGCGCCGTCGAGCGCGGCGGCGAGGACCTTCGCGCCCTTGACGTCGACCGCGCTGCCGGCGAGATCGTCGCCGGCGCTCGCTGCCGCCTTCGCCTTCAGCCGCGCGAGCTCGCGCTCGGCCGCGCGCGCGCTTTCCTGCAGCTGCGCGATGCGCGCTTCGAGCTCCGCGACCGGCGCCTTCAGCAGCTGCGCGGCGCCGGCGAGCTTCGCTTCCTGCTCCTGCACGTACGCGAGCGCGCCCTTGCCGGTGACCGCCTCGATCGCGGCGGATGCCGGCCGCGACGCCGCTTTCGCCGACGATCTTGAACAAGCCGATGTCGCCGGTGCGCGCAACGTGCGTGCCGCCGCAAAGCTCGCGCGACGTGCCGATGTCGAGCACGCGCACTTCGTCGCCGTACTTCTCGCCGAACAGCATCATCGCGCCGGCTTCTGCGCTTCGTCGATCGGCATCATGCGCGCCGCGACGCCGCGTTGTCGAGGATCTCCGCGTTGACGATCGCCTCGACGCGGCGGATCTCGTCGTCGGTCATCGGCGCGTTGTGCGCGAAGTCGAAGCGCGTCTTGTCCGGATCGACGAGCGAGCCCTTCTGCTGCACGTGCGCGCCGAGCACCTCGCGCAGCGCCTTGTGCATCAGGTGCGTCGCCGAGTGGTTGCGCATCGTGCGCGCGCGCGCGTCGTGGTCGACGGCGGCCGCCACCGTGATCGCCGTCGCGGAGCTCGCCCGTCTTCACCTCGCCGACGTGGCCGACGACGTCGGGCTGGATCTTCTGCGTGTCCTCGACGGCGAAGAGCGTCAGGCACGCGCCGCCCTTCGACAGCTCGCCGCGATCGCCGACCTGTCCGCCCGATTCGGCGTAGAACGGCGTGCGGTCGAGCACGACGACGCCGCGCTCGCCGGTCGTGAGCGATTCGACGCGCGCGCCGTCCTTGTAGAGCGCGACGACGCGGCCTTCCTCGGACAGCGTCTCGTAGCCGCGGAAAACGCGTCTTCGGTCCCGCGTAGGCGAGCGCCTCGCCCGATCTTGAACTGGCGACGCGGCGCGCGCACGCTCGCGCTGCGCGTTCATCGCGCGATCGAACCCGGCCTCGTCGACCGCGACGCCGCGCTCGCGCGCGACGTCGGCCGTCAGGTCGAGCGGGAAGCCGAACGTGTCGTAGAGCGTGAACGCCGTCTCGCCGTCGAGCACGCGCTGGCCGCCGCGCAGCGCCTGCTCGAGCATCCTCATGCCGTTCTCGAGCGTTTCGCCGAAGCGCTCCTCCTCCGCCTTCAGCACCTGCGCGACGCGCGCCTTGTCGCGCGTGAGCTCGGGATACGCCTCGCCCATCTGCCGATCGAGATCCTCGACCAGCCGGTGGAAGAACGGCTGCTTCTGGCCGAGCTGGTAGCCGTGCCGGATCGCGCGGCGGATGATCCGCCGCAGCACGTAGCCGCGGCCTTCGCTGCCGGGCATGACGCCGTCGACGATCAGGAACGCGCACGCGCGGATGTGATCGGCGATGACCTTGAGCGACGGGCTGTCGAGGTCGGACGTACTGCGTCTCGCGCGCCGCCGCATGGATCAGCGCGACGAAAAGATCGATCTCGTAGTTCGAATGCACGCGCTGCAGCACGGCGGCGAGCCGCTCGAGGCCCATGCCGGTGTCGACGCAGGGCTTCGGCAGCGGCGTCATCGTGAATCCGTCGCGCCCTTCTGCCGGTCGAACTGCATGAACACGAGATTCCAGATCTCGATGTAGCGGTCGCCTTCGGCGTCGGGCGATCCCGGCGGGCCGCCGAACACGTCGGGCCCGTGGTCGTAGAAGATCTCCGAGCACGGGCCGCACGGACCGGTGTCGGCCATCTGCCAGAAGTTGTCGCTCGCGTACTTCGCGCCCTTGTTGTCGCCGATGCGGATGCAGCGCTCGGCCGGAACGCCGATGTCGCGCGTCCAGATGTCGTAGGCCTCGTCGTCGTCGATGTAGACGGTGGCCCACAGCCGATCCGGCGGCAGCTTGTAGTGCGTCGTCAGCAGCTCCCACGCGTAGCGGATCGCGTCGCGCTTGAAATAGTCGCCGAAGCTGAAGTTGCCGAGCATCTCGAAGAACGTGTGATGGCGCGCCGTGTAGCCGACGTTCTCGAGGTCGTTGTGCTTGCCGCCCGCGCGCACGCAGCGCTGCGACGTCGTCGCGCGCGTGTAGGGGCGCTTCTCGGCGCCCGTGAACACGTCCTTGAACTGCACCATGCCGGAGTTCGTGAACAGCAGCGTCGGATCGTTGGCCGGCACGAGCGACGAGCTCGGGACGTGCGTATGCCCCTTCGAGACGAAGTAGTCGATGAACTGGCGGCGGATGTCGGCGACTTTCATGCGCAATCGGTCGAGCGCGTACGGCGCGCGTTCGACCTTTCGAATCAAAGCTGTTGATTGTATCGCGAGCGAGCGCGTCCCCGATCGGCATTCACGCGATGGCTCACGAGCGGTCCTGCATCAGACTGCTACGCCGAGTCGTCCTCGCCGCCCGCGCCAGCCGCGCGCAGGACCTTGAAGGCGACGGCGACGCCAAAGCCGCGGGAGACGAGAAAGCGCACCTGGCGGGCCTTGTCGCGCTCGTCGACGGGCGCTTGTCCGAAGCGCCGCTGCCACAGCGCGGTCGCGTCAGCCAGCTCGTCGCGTTCGGCCAGTGCGGCCAGTGCGTCCTTCGCCGTGTCGGAGCGCTATGCCCTTGTCGCTGCAGGTCGCGCGCGATCGCGCGCTTGCCGAGGCGGCCGACCCGCTGCGCGACGAGCGCCTGCGCATAACGCGCATCGGACAGGTACCCGAGGCGCTCGAAGTCGTCGAGCGCAGCGTCGATTTCGATCGGCGGAAAGCCTCGCGCGCGCAAGCCGCTGCGCAAGCTCGGCGCGGCTGTAATCGCGCCGCGCGAGCAGGCGCATTGCTACTGCACGCGCGGAAGCGGTTGCGTTACCGCGAGCCGCGCGCATTTCCGATCCATCGCGTCACGCAGTCGGCGCCGTTGCCGTCGCCCTTGATGCGTGGTCGGAACGGGCACGCCGACCGCTTCGCGGATCTTCGCCTCGATCTCGTCCGCCATCTCCGGATGCTCGCGCAGGAACTCGCGCGCGTTGTCCTTGCCCTGGCCGATCTTGTCGCCGTCGTACGCGTACCACGCGCCCGATTTCTCGATGATGTCGGTGATTGACGCCGAGCTCGATGATCTCGCCTTCGCGGCAGATGCCTTCGCCGTAGAGGATGTCGAACAGCGCCTCGCGAAACGGCGGCGACGACCTTGTTCTTCACCACCTTGACGCGCGTTTCGTTGCCGACGACTTCGTCGCCCCGCTTGATCGAGCCGATGCGGCGGATGTCGAGCCGCACCGACGCATAGAACTTGAGCGCGTTGCCGCCGGTGGTGGTCTCGGGATTGCCGAACATCACGCCGATCTTCATCCGGATCTGGTTGATGAAGATGACGAGCATGTTCGCGCGCTTGATGTTCGACGGTGAGCTTGCGCAGCGCCTGGCTCATCAGCCGCGCCTGCAGGCCCGGCAGCTGGTCGCCCATCTCGCCTTCGATCTCCGCCTTGGGCACGAGCGCCGCGACCGAATCGATGACGATGATGTCGACGCCGCCCGAGCGCACCAGCATGTCGGCGATCTCGAGCCCCTGCTCGCCGGTGTCCGGCTGCGAGATCAGCAGCTCGCCGACGTTGACGCCGAGCTTGCCCGCGTAGACGGGATCGAGCGCGTTCTCGGCATCGATGTAGGCGGCGGTGCCGCCGGCCTTCTGCACCTGCGCGACGACCTGCAGGCACAGCGTCGTCTTGCCCGACGATTCGGGACCGTAGATTTCGACGACGCGGCCGCGCGGCAGGCCGCCGACGCCGAGCGCGATGTCGAGCCCGAGCGATCCGGTCGACACGACCTGCAGATCGTTCTGGATCTGGGCCTCGCCCATTTTCATGATCGAGCCCTTGCCGAACTGCTTCTCGATCTGCGCCAGCGCGGCGGCGAGCGCCTTGCCCTTGTTGTCGTCCATGTTCAGCATTCGAGTGATCCTGGTAAGTGATGCGGAAGTGGCGGCGATTATGGCACGAACGATCGTTCGATGGAAGCCATCGAAGGGCTTAGGCCGCACGGCGTTCGTTGACCGGGTCGCGTGATCGGCGTTTACCGCCGCTGCGGATCCGAGGCGGCGATCAGGTCGATCAGCCCGGCCAGCGCCGCTTCCACCGACGCCTCGCGGACCGCACGACGATCGCCGGCGAGGTGAAGCGTGCCGGCCCGTGCGGCGTGCCCCGGCACGATCCAGCCGAAGCACACCATCCCGACCGGCTTGGCCGGCGTACCGCCGCCCGGACCCGCCACACCGGTCACCGACAGCGCGCAATCGGCATGGCTTCGCGCAACGGCGCCCTCGGCCATCGCGATGGCGACCGCTTCCGAGACCGCGCCGTGCTCGTCGATCAGCTCGGACGGGACGCCGAGCATCTCCTGCTTGGCCTCGTTCGAATACGTGACGAATCCGCGCTCGAACCAGTCGGAGCTTCCGGCAATCGGCCGTGATGGCGCCCGCGACAAGTCCGCCGGTGCACGACTCCGCGGTCGCGACCCGCCAGCCGCCGATCGAGCAACCGGCGTCCGAGATCGGCGGCGAGCCGAGTGTGCCCGCTCCACCTTCGTCATGACCCGAACACACGCTGTCCGATCGCCAGCACGAGCAGCGTGTAGCCGGCGGCCAGAAAATCGTCGGCCATGACGCCCGCGCCATCTTTCAGCCCGGCGTCGACTTGCCGGATCGGCGGCGGCTTGACGATGTCGAATAATGCGAAACAGGACGAACGCGATCGCCTGGCGCAGTCCGTCGCTGCCCGCGAAAAACAGCACCAGCAGGAACGCGGCGATCTCGTCGATGACGATGCTGCCGTGATCGGAAACGCCGAGGTCGCGGCCGGTGACCTGCGCGGCCCAGACGCCGATCACCGTGAACCCGGCGATGGCGAGCGAGCCAGCCGACATTGCCCGCGTACGCGTGCAGCGCCCAGGCGATCGGAAACGCGACGAGCGTGCCGAACGTCCCGGGCACCTATCGGCGCGAGTCCGGCGCCGAACCCGAGCGCGATGAAATGCGCGGGATGGGCCGACCAGGAATGCGAACGACGGTGCGCCGATCGTCATCCGCATTGCCGCTACCCGAAATGATCGAACGCACGCGGCAGCGCGCGGCAGCGGGTCGACCCTGCTCGTCGCGGATCGCGAGCACCGGATCGACGGTGATCGTGCCGATCGGCGTCAGCGGAAGCCCGAGCGCGAGCGCAATCGCGTCGACGCGTTCGCGCATCGCCGGCGGCGCGGTGAAACAGAGCTCGTAGTCGTCGCCGCCGGCGAGCACGCACGCCGAGCGCCAAGTCGCGTTCCCGGCCCGCAAGCTTCGTCCGCAATGCGTCGCAGCACGGAATCGCCGCCAAATCGAGCGTCGCGCCGACGCGCGAAGCGGTCAGGATGTGGCCGAGATCGCCGGTCAATCCATCGGACACATCGAGCGCGGCGGAGGCGACGCCGCGCAACGCAACGCCGAGCGCGACGCGCGGCTGCGGGCAGTCGAGCCTCTGCTCCAGCGCCGGCAGCCGCAGCGGCATCGACATCGGTGCGTCCTCGCGCGACGGCGAGCGCCAGCGCCGCATCGCCGAGCCGCCCCGAGACGTAGATGACATCGCCCGGACTCGCGCCGCTGCGCGTCAGCGCCGTGCCGGCCGGCAATTCGCCGATCGCGGTGACGCACAGCGTGCGCGGCCCGCGCGTCGTGTCGCCGCCGATCAGCTCGACGTCGTATTGCGCGCGCGAGCGCGTCGAACCCGCGCATGAATGCGGCAAGCCACGCGGGATCGGGCGCTGGCAGCGCGCCGGCGAGCAGCACGAAGCGCGGCAGCGCGCCCATTGCGGCCAGGTCGGACAGGTTGACGGCGAGCGTCTTGTGGCCGAGGCGACTGCGGATTCGCGCCCGCGACGAAATGCCGGCCCTCGACGAGCATGTCGACCGTCACGCACGTATTCCATGCCCGGCGACGGTGCGAAGACGGCGCCGTCGTCGCCGATGCCGATGCGGACGTCGGCGTTGCGCGGCGCGCGGTGGAAATAGCGCTCGATCAGCTCGAATTCATTCATCGTGCGTGGTGCGCGCGGATCTCGCCGGCGCGCAACTCGCGGCGCGAGCTTGTCGAGCACGCCGTTCACGAACTGTGCCCGTCGGTGCCGCCGTAGGACTTTGCGAGCTCGACCGCCTCGTCGATGACGACGCGATAGGGAATGTCGAGGCGATGCTTGAGCTCCCACGTGCCGATCACGAGCAGCGCGCGCTCGATCGGCGCGAGCGCCTTCGAGCTTGCGGTCGAGCTCGGTTCGACCGTGTGCAGCAGCGCATCGTATTCTCCGCTCACGCCGCGCCACAACTCGCGGAAGTAAGCGTCATCGATCGGCATCTCATCCGGCGGTCGACCGGCGTGTCACCCCGCGTGATCTCCGGGTGCTCGAACAGCGCAGCGGCGATCGCGTCGTCGGCGTTACCGGCGAGTTGTCGCTCGTACAGGCCCTGCAGCACCAGCTCGCGCGCGCGCCGGCGCGGCGTGGCGCTCATCGGTGTACCCCCACGCTTGCGGCTGTCGCCGCTGCGCGGTGAATCGGAGTCCGGTAAATCCGGGTCAGAGATGCATTTCGCGCGCGAGGCTTTCCCGCTCGCGGATGCAGATGCCGCGAAATACATCTCTGATCCGGATTTACCGCTGCGGCGCTCACCGATCGTCGATCGCATCGAGCAGGTTGGCGAGCTCGAGCGACGCCATGCGCCGCCTCGTAGCCCTTCGCGTCCATCCGCGCCAGCGCCTGCGCATCGGTGTCGCAGGTGAGGATGCCGTTGCCGATCGGGATGCCGAACTCGAGCTGGACGCTCGCAACGCCCGCGGCCGACTCGTTGGCGACGATCTCGAAGTGGTAGGTGTCGCCGCGGATCACGGCGCCGAGCGCGACCAGCGCGTCGTAATCGCCGCTTTGCGCGAGGCGCTGCAGCGCGAGCGGCGCCTCGAGCGCGCCCGGCACGGTGACGACGGTGATCCGTTCGTCGGCGACACCGCGCTTCCTTCGAGCGCACGCAACGCGCCGGCGAGCAGGCCGTCGCCGATCCGCGGATTGAAGCGCGACTGGACGATCGCGACGCGCCGCGCGGCGCCGTCGAGATTGGGCTCGATACGCCGGATCGGCATCGTCAGCGGCGACGCGGGTGCGCCGAGGCCGGCCACGCTCGCGATGAGCGTCGCGAGCGCCGGCGCGCGCGCGGTCACGATGCTGCGCGCGCGGCGGCGCTTCGTCGTAGCCCGTCACTTCGAGGTCGAATCCCGCCATGCTCGGCATCTTGCGCTGCCGCGCGAGCAGTCGCATCCTGCCGACGTTCAGGTCGCGCAGGATCTGCGCGCCGATGCCGTAGTTGCGCAGGTCCATCTTCGACCGAGGCGGGCGACTCGCCGGCGATCGCGCGCCGGCGCAGCTCCTGCGCGCTTTCGGCGCGATGCAGGAGCACGATGACGCCGCGGCCCGCCGCGGCGATCGCGCGCTGCGCCTCGAGAATGCTCCACGAATGCGATTCGCTCTCCGCATCGAGCAGGTCGATCACCGACAGCGGCTCGTGCACGCGCACCAGCGTTTCGGTGTCGGGCGAGATCGGTCCGCGCGTCAGCGCGAGATGCGTCGCGTCGGACAGCTTGTCGCGGTAGACGACGAGGCGGAACGCGCCGGCCGGCGTCGTCAGCGGGCGCTCGGCGACGCGCTCGATCAGCCGCTCGGTGCGGCTGCGATGATGGATCAGATCGACGATCGAGCCGATCTTCAGCCCGTGCTCGCTGCGCGAAGACCTCGAGGTCGGGCAGCCGCGCCATCGTGCCGTCGTCGTTCATGATCTCGCACAGCACGGCCGACGACGAGTGACCGGCAAGACGCGCGAGATCGCAGCACGCCTCGGTGTGCCCGGCGCGCGCGAGCACGCCGCCGGGCTGCGCCATCAGCGGAAACACGTGGCCGGGCTGCACGATGTCGTCGGGCGTCGCGTTCGCGGCGGCGGCGACGCGAATCGTGTGCGCGCGATCGGCGGCCGAAATGCCCGTCGTGACACCGTGCGCCGCTTCGATCGACACGGTGAAGTTGGTGCCGTGCACCGAGCGGTTGACCGGCGTCATCGGCGCGAGGTTCAAGCTGCCGTGCGCGCTCTTCGGTGATCGGCATGCAGACCAGGCCGCGGCCGAACCGCGCCATGAAGTTGATCGCTTCGGCGGTCACGCAATCGGCGGCGAACACGAGATCGCCCTCGTTCTCGCGATCCTCCTCGTCGACCAGGACGACCATCCGCCCGGCCTTGATCTCGGCGATGATCTCGACAATCGGTGCGATCGGCATCGCTGCATGCGCGTTCCGTTGCAATGCGGCCGACTGCATTTTACCGCAGCGCCGCACGTCCGGAATCGCGCGGCCATCGCATCGGCGCGAGCCGCGGTCGCCGTGCTCGGCAGACGACTCGCGCGGCGAGCGCGCCACCGTGCGCCGGCTAACGATTCGAAGGAAACAGCGCGAGCGGTCGCCTGCGTCAGCGCACTGGCCGGATCGGTGTAATCGAGCACGACGTTGAAGTGATGCCGGCCCGCGAATCGCGAGCGGCGCCTGCATGCCGCAGGACGATTGCGCGGCCACGCATCCCACAGCAGACTGCGACTGCCGCACGAATTCCGGCGTCTCGTCGGCGCCGACCGCGACACGAGCGGCGCGTCGGTGCGCGGCCGCGCGATTGACCGGCGACATGCGTCGCGCTTCGGCGTCGTCGAGGCGAAAGTCGGCGTTGTGCGAAAACAGCACCAGCGGCGCGAGGTCGTGCACGCCCGACAGCGAGACGCCGCCGGCGAACGGCGCCTGCGCGAAGCCCGTCCGCGCCGCCAATCCGTGGCGTACATCATCGCGGCCAGATGGCCGCCTGCCGAATGCCCGGCGACGACCAGCGGCGCCGGGTGCGCCCCGTCGCGGCGCCTTCGCGCACGAGCCACGTCACCGCGCGCCGGCATTGCATCGACGATCGTCGCGATCGTCACGCCGCGGGCACAGGTCGTAGTTGACGACGGCGACCGCGAATCCGGCGGCGACGAACGACCGGCGCGACGAACGCGTGATCCGCCTTGTCGAGCGCGCGCCAGTAGCCGCCGTGAATGAACATCAACGTTCCGCGCGCGGGCTTGCCGGGCACGAAGAGGTCGAGCGTCTCCTGTCGGTCCGCTGCCGTAGCGGAGGTCGCGCGCCGGACGCAGCGCCTCGACGCGCGGCTGCCGAGCGCGCGGCGAACTGCGTCGAGCCAGTGCGGATGATCGGGGACCGCCGCGCGATTGTTGTAGCCGCGCTCGACTTCTTCGGGCGTCAAGCCGTGCGCCGACGCCATGCTCAGTCGGCCGCAGCGACGATCTCGATCGACGAGCGGCGTCAGGCCGTCGATGCGGCCGTCGAGCCGGTCGCCCACGACGACGGCGCCCACGCCGGCCGGCGTTCCCGTGAAGACGAGGTCGCCCGGCAGCAGCCGTACATACTGCGACAGGAACGCGAGCATGTGCGGGACGTCCCAGACCATGTCGCGCGAGATCGCCGCTGCTGCCGGCGCTGGCCGTTCACGTCGAGCGCGATTTCGCCCGCGTCAGCGGGCCGCGTGCTCGACGCCGGATGGATCGGCGCGATCGGCGCCGCGTTGCGCGAACGACTTGCCGATGTCCCACGGCCGCTTCTTCTCGCGCATGTCGTTCTGCAGGTCGCGGCGCGTCATGTCGAGCCCGACCGCGTAGCCGTAGATCAGCGCGTTGCGCCTGCTCCGGCGCGATCTTGCACGCCGCTCGCGCCGATCGCGACGACGAGCTCGATCTCGTGATGGAAGTTCTTCGTCGCCATCGGATACGGAATCCTGCCGACCGCGGGCGGCACGACCGGCACGATGGAATCGGCCGGCTTGGTGAAGAAGAACGGCGGCTCCTTCGTCGCGTCGCCGCCCATCTCCTTCGCATGCTCGGCGTAGTTGCGCCCGACGCAGTAGATGTGGCGGACCGGAAAGCGCTGGCCCGTGCCGGCGACGGGGACCGACGGCAGCTCCCAGGCGGGTATCGCGTATTGCATCGTGTCGTGCTCCTTCATTCGGCGTCGGGCTGGCGCGCCGGCGCCGCGTCGGCGAACGCGGGCAGCGCGTTGCACGCCGCTTCGATGCGCGTCAGCGTCGGATACGGCGACAGGTCGATGTCGAACGCGCCGCGCGTTCGCGAGCTGCGGCACGAGGCAGATGTCGGCGAGCGTGGGCGCGGTCGCCATGGCAGAAGCGGCCGGTGTCGCCGATCGCGCGAAAGCTGCGTCTCGAGCGCCTCGAAGCCGACGTCGATCCAGTAGCGGTACCAGCCGTCCTTCTGCTCCTCGGTCGACGCCCAGCGTGCCGATCAGGTAGTTCAGCACGCGCAGGTTGTTGAGCGGATGGATGTCGCAGGCGATCTGCAGCGCGATCGCGCGCACGCGCGCACGCGCCGCCGGCTCGGCCGGCAGCAGCGGCGGCTCGCGGGTAGCGTCTCGTCCAGGTACTCGATGATCGCGAGCGACTGCGTCAGCACATGGCCGTCGTCGAGCGCGAGCGCCGGCACGAGTCCCTGCGGATTGAGCGCGAGGTAGTCCTGCGCGCGCTGGCTCGCCCATCCGCAGATGGACGAACGTGCGCTCTCGGGCGCGAGCCCTTCAGGTTGAGCGCGATGCGCACGCGATACGCCGCCGACGAGCGGAAATAGTCGTAGAGCTTCATCGGTCGTGCAGTCGCAGCTCAGAACGCCGAGATGCCGGTCTGCGCGCGTCCGAGGATCAGCGCGTGGATGTCGTGCGTGCCTTCGTAGGTGTTGACCGTCTCGAGGTTCAGCACGTGGCGGATCACGTGGAACTCGTCGACGATGCCGTTGCCGCCGTGCATGTCGCGCGCCATGCGCGCGATCTCGAGCGCCTTGCCGCAGGAGTTGCGCTTCATGATCGACGTGATCTCGGGCGCCGCCCGTGCCTTCGTCCTTCATGCGGCCGAGGCGCAGGCAGCCCTGCAGCCCGAGCGTGATCTCGGTCTGCATGTCGGCGAGCTTCTTCTGGATCGAGCTGGTTCGCGGCGAGCGGGCGGCCGAACTGCTTGCGGTCGAGCACGTACTGGCGCGCGGCCTGCCAGCAGAATTCCGCCGCGCCGAGCGCGCCCCACGCGATGCCGTAGCGCGCGCTGTTGAGGCAGCCCAACGGCCCCTTCGAGCCCCTGCACGTTCGGCAGCAGGTTGTCGTCCGGGCACGAACACGTCGTCCATCACGATCTCGCCGGTGATCGACGCGCGCAGCGAGAACTTGCCTTCGATCTTCGGCGCGGACAGTCCCTTCATGCCCTTTTCGAGGATGAAGCCGCGGACGACGCCGTCGAGCTTCGCCCAGACGACGAACACGTCGGCGATCGGCGAGTTCGAGATCCACATCTTGGCGCCGGTCAGCCGGTAGCCGCCGTCGACGCTGCGCGGCGCGCGTTTCCATCGAGCCGGGATCCGAGCCGTGGTTGGGCTCGGTCAGGCCGAAGCAGCCGATCCACTCGCCGCGTCGCGAGCGTCGGCAGGTATTGCGTGCGCTGCGCCTCGCTGCCGTACGTGTAGATCGGGAACATCACGAGCGAGCTCTGCACGCTCATCATCGAGCGATAGCCGGAGTCGACGCGCTCGATCTCGCGCGCGATCGAGGCCGTAGCAGACGTAGTTGAGCCCGGCGCCGCCGTACTCGGCGGGCAGCGTCGCGCCGAGCAAGCCCGAGCGCGCCCATCTCGCGGAAGATCGACGGATCGGTCGTTTCGTTGCGAAACGCGTCGCGCACGCGCGGCAGCAGCTTTTCCTGCGCGTACGCGTGCGCGGTGTCGCGCACCATCCGCTCTTCCTCGGTCAACTGCTCGTCGAGCAGCAGCGGATCGTCCCACTTGAACGAGGGCTTCGTCGGATGCAGGCGTTCGGGGGCGTTCATGGCGGGCTCGGCAACTGAGGCACGGATGCCGATGATAAACCTTCGCGTGCGGGCCTTGCGCGAGGCTGTCGGAATCGCGCTTCCGATTGTGGCGAGCGCGAACAGAGCAGCAAGGGCGGCCGCACAATGCGACCGCCCGGGCAATGCCGGCGGTGTCGCCGGTCAGAAGTCGTGAGCGGCGGTGCCGAAGAAGCGCGGATCCATCATCCCGTTGCCCGACATGCAGCGGATCCCGAAGGGAATCGGGAATACCCGGTGACACCGGCGCGGGGGCCGACCTCGAGGAAGAAGTACTGATGAAAGCCGCTGCCGAATGTCGAGCGCGGCCCGGTCGCGTAGGTGAAAGCAGCTCACGTCGTTGCCACCGGCGACCACGCTCGCCGGAAAGTCGCGGACCAGCCGCAACTCGAGCTCAGCTGGCCCGGGTGCTGATGATCGAGCAGTTCACCGTATCCGGCGCATACACGCGCGTCAGCAGGCGAACCTTCGTTGCCGGCGTCGGGAACCTCCGGCGCAGACGGTTGCAGCGTGCCCGTGCACTCGCCCGGAGCGTCGCCGTAGACGGCGGCAAAGCAGTTCAGCCGGAAGCGCGACGGATCCGCGGCGTTCCAGTTCTTGCCGATCCGGAAATCGGCGCCGAACGACGTGTTGTCCTGCACGGTGCAGAACGGCGAGCAGCGTATTCGGGAACTGGCCCGGATCGATCTTCTGGAACGTGACGGTCGTGTTCTCATGGTCGCCCGGCCGCCGCGCCGGCCGACGCGTAGATATCGAGATAGCGCCGCATCTGGAACGCCCGCCAGGCTGTCGGTGATCGGCTGCGCTCCGGCGGCGTCGATCGAAATCGCGTAGTCGACCGGATCGTTCGAGCGTCGCGACGAAGCAATTCGTCTGGAACGCAGGCGTGCCGGCCGCTGCCGCCTTGCGCTTGACGCCCGCCACTTCCGAATACGACTCGCCGCCGCCGATGTGGCCGATCGGATAACCCTCGACGGAAAAGCCGATGCCCTGCCGGGTTCGCGACGCGCGAGTACGCGTAGAAGAGCTTGTCCGATTGGCGCGTGGCGTCGGTCAGGATGACGAACCCGTGATGGTCTGCCGGGCGCGAGCGCGCATTGGGCGGCCAGCGTCACGGTCTTCGTCTCGAACGGCTGCGAGCGACACCGCCGCGCAGGCTTTCGATCCCGGCGTCGACCGACGTCTGCGCCTCGTAGAACTGCATGGTGACCGACCGCGAGGTTCCGGACTGGTCCTTCAGAATGATCTCGCTGACGAACGACGACGATGATGACGCGACGGGAATCAGGATCTGCGACGCCGCTCCGTCGACTTGCGCCGCGGCGCGTTCGATCGAAACGATCGCAAGCATGATCATCAGCAGGGCGCGGATCGCGTTCATCGTCAATCTCCGAAGTGAGTGGTTGCGGTGAGGATGTTGTCACGCGGTTTTCGCGTATGCAACAGCAATCTGGAGGGGTTGCAATTTTTACAAGACGGTCGGCTTTAGCAGACGGTCGGCTTGGACGCGCGCGCAATCGGCGGAGACCGTTACGCGACTGGTTGGCTCAGCCCGTTTCCGGCACGTCCGGGATCACCGCCGTTGCCTCGATTTCGACACGAGCGCGCTCTTCGATGAGCGCCGCGACCTGGACGGCCGTCATTGCCGGATAGTGGCGCCCCATGATGTCGCGATACGCGCTGCCCAGTGCGCGCACATTGGCCAGGTATTCGCGCCGGTCGACGACATACCACGTCATCCGCACGACGTGCTCCGGCGCGGCACCCGCTTCGGCGAGCACGGCGACGACGTTCTGGAGCGCGCGCCTCGACTGCGCGACGAAGTCGTCGGATTCGAATTCCTGCTGCGCGTTCCAGCCGACCTGGCCGCCGACGAACACCAGCGTGCCGCGCGCGGCGATGCCGTTCGCGTATCCCTTCGGCGGCTTCCAATCCGGCGGTTGAAGCGTCTTCACGATGGTTGACCCCGCGACGGCGTCGACGGCGTCCGCGAGCCGGCGAAGCGCCTTCGGACTGGGACAGCGTTCGCAGCCGGAACCGCTGCAGCTTGCCCGTTTCGGTGCGCGGCAGCGCCTGCAGGTACTCGATCGCGCGCGGATACTTGTACGGCGCGATCGTCTGCTTGACGAAGTCCTGGAGCGCCCCGGTCATCGCGGCATCGCCCTGGTGCCCGGGCTTCAGCACGACGAACGCCTTGACGATCTGGCCGCGCTCCGGATCGTCGACGCCGACGACGCCGCATTCGGCAACGGCCGGATGCAGCAGCAGCGCGCTCTCGACTTCGGGTCCGGCGATGTTGTAGCCCGCGCTGACGATCATGTCGTCGGTGCGCGCCTGGTAGACGAAATAGCCGTCGTCGTCGACGAGGTAGGCGTCGCCGGTGTAGTTCCAGCCGTTCTTCACGTAGTTGGCCTGGCGCGGATCGGCGAGATAGCGGCAGCCGGTCGGTCCCTTGACCGCGAGCTGGCCGACCTGCCCGGCCGGCAGCGGCCTGCCCGCGTCGTCCATCACGCACGCCTGGTACCCGGGAACCGGCTTGCCGGTCGCGCCCGGCCGGGCATGCGCCTCGTCGTGCGAAATGAAGATGTGCAACAGCTCCGTCGAGCCGATGCCGTCGATGATCTCGATGCCCGTCGCGTCCTTCCACAACTGCCGCGTCGCGGCCGGCAGCGCCTCGCCGGCCGAGACGCATTTGCGCAGCGACGAGAGGTCGTGCTTCGGCACGCTCGGCGCCATCGCGCGATACGACGTCGGCGCGGTGAACAGCACGGTCGCGCGGTGTTCGGCGATCGCGGCAAGCAACTGCGTCGGGCGCCGGCTTCTCGACGAGCAGCGTCGCCGCGCCGATGCGCAGCGGGAACAGCAGCAAGCCGCCCGAGCCCGAAAGTGAACGCGAGCGGCGGGCTGCCGGTGAAGATGTCGTCGCGCGGTGGCCCGCAGCGTCGTCCGCGGCCAGCAGTCGCACGCCGCCATCACGTCGCGATGGAAATGCATCGTGCCCTTCGGCTTGCCCGGTCGTGCCGGAGGTGAACGCGATCAGCGCCGTGTCGTCGGCCGCGGTATCGACGTTCGCGAACGTCGGCCGGCTTGCGGCGTGCGCGCGCCTCGACGCCGTCGTCGGCGATCGCGAAGCGAAGTACGCGACTTCCCGCAGCGTCGGACAGGCGGCCCGCGCAGCGTTCAGCTCGTCGGCGAGGCGCGCGTCGCACAGCGCATGCGAGATCTGCGCCTTCGTGATGACGTCGGTCAGTTCCCGCGCCCGCAACAGCGACATCGTCGCAACCGCGATGCCGCCGGCCTTGATCACGGCGAACCAGCAGGCCGCCATCGCCGGCGAATTGGCGCCGCGCAACAGCACGCGATTGCCCGGAACGAGCCGCATGTCGTCGACGAGCACGTGCGCGATGCGGTTGGCGTCGCGCCAGGAGCTCCGCATAGGTCCAGCGCACGCCGCCCGGCGCGACGATGGCGATGCGTTGCTCCCCAGCCGCGCTCGACGGCGCGGTCGAGCAGCTCCGTCGCGCAGTTCATCCGGTCGGGATATTGAAGCTCCGGCAACTCGAACAGGAGGTCCGGCCATGTGTCGCGCGGCGGCAGGTTGTCGCGCGCGAACGTGTCGATGCGCAGTCGGCCATCGAACGACCTCCGGCTCACGCGGATGTCCAGGGGCGGCCGGCAGCGTTCATGCCGCACCCGCTGACGGCGGTCGCAGCAGCTCGCGGCCGATGATGCAGCTTCTGCACTTCGGTCGCGCCTTCGTAGATGCGCAGCGCGCGAATCTCGCGGTACAGCCGCTCGACGATCTCGCCGCGCGTCACGCCGCGCGCGCCGTGCAGTTGCACCGCCGCGTCGATGACGCGCTGCGCCGACTCGGTCGCGACCATCTTCGCCATCGCCGCCTCCGACGGTCGTGCGCCCGTGCTTGCACGTCGCGCGTCCATGCGGCGCGATAGACGAGCAGCGCCGCGGCGTCGACGTCGGCGGCCATCTCGCCGAGCATCGCGCGCGCGACGTCGCGCTCGCCGAGCGTTCCGCCGAGCATCCTGCGCGAGCGTGCGTGCGCGACCGTCTCGTCGAGCGCCCGCCGCGCGAATCCGACGGCCGCGGCGCCGACCGACGCGCGAAAGATGTCGAGCGTGCGCATCGCGAGCTTGAATCCTTCGCCCGCGATTGCCGAGCAGCGCGTCGCCGGGAACGCGGCAGCCGTCGAACTCGAGTCGCGCCAGCGGATGCGGCGCGATGACTTCGATCCGCTGCGCCACCGTCAAGCCCGGCGTGTCGGCCGGCACGACGAACGCCGAGATGCCCCGCGCGCCCGGCTCGTCGCTCGTGCGCGCGAACACGCAGTAGAAATCGGCGATGCCGCCGTTGCGAGATCCACGTCTTGCATCCGTCGATGATCCAGTCGGTCGCCGTCGCGCACGGCGCGCGACGTCATCGCCGCGACATCGGAGCCCGCGTCGGGCTCGGACAGCGCGAACGCCGCGATCGCCCGGCCGTGCGCCACTTCGGTGAGCCAGTGCGGCGGCGGGATGGTCGCCCGCTTCGACTGCCAGCGCGATCGGCCCGGCTGCCGAGCCCCTGCATCGCGAACGCGAAATCGGCAAGGCCGTCGTGCCAGGCGAGCGTCTCGCGCACCACGCACAGCGCGCGCGAATCGAGCGCGGCGAAGCGCCGCCGAAGCGCGCCGGAACGCAATGCCGCAGCAGGCCGGCGGCGCCGAGCGAAGCGACGTGGCGCCGGCAGGCCGCGTCGACGTTGGCTTCCGGATAGGCGATCGGACGTAGCGTCGTCATTCGACCGGCGCAACTCGGCCTCGACCTTCAGGCGCTGCACTGCGCCGATCGCCCAACGGTCAGCTTCCGCGGCGAGCGCGCGATGCATCGCGTCGAAGAACGGCCAGTCGAAGTGCGCGCGATCCAAGCTCAGTTCCCTTCGAACTTCGGCGGCGTCTTCGCCACGAACGCGTCGTACGCGCGCCGGAAGTCCGCCGTCTGCATGCAGATCGCCTGCGCCTGCGCTTCGGCCTCGATCGCGGTCGTCGAGGTCCATCGCCCATTCCTGATGCAGCAGCTTCTTCGTCATCGCGTGCGCGAACGTCGGCCCGTCGGCCAGCGAGCGCGCGAGCGCCTGCGCCTCGCGCGAGCACGTCGGCCGGCTCGACGATCCGATTGAAGAATCCCCAGTCGCGCGCCTCGTCGGCCGTCATGGCGCGGCCGGTGTAGAGCAGCTCCGCCGCGCGACCCTGGCCGATCATGCGCGGCAGCAGCGTGCACGCGCCCATGTCGCAGCCGGCGAGCCCGACGCGCACGAACAGGAACGCGGTCTTCGCGTTCGGCGTGCCGATCCGCATGTCGGACGCGAGCGCGATCATCGCGCCCGCGCCCGCGCAGACGCCGTCGACGGCCGCGACGATCGGCTGCGGGCAGGCGCGCATCGCGAGCACGAGGTCGCCCGTCATCCGCGTGAACGCGAGCAGCTCGGGCATCGTCATCGCGGTCAGCGGGCCGATGATCTCGTGCACGTCGCCGCCGGAGCAGAAGTTGCCGCCGCTGCCGGTGACCACGACGGCCTTGACGTCGCTCGCGAGCGCGAGCGCGCGGAAGAGGTCGCGCAGCTCCGCGTAGGCGTCGAACGTCAGCGGATTCGCCGTTCCGGGCGATCGAGCGTGATCGTCGCGACCTTGCCGTCCTCGCTGGCTTCCTAGCGGAAATGCGTCGCGCGGTAACCGGCGAGTCGCGGCTTCGAGCGGCTCTGCACCGCTCATTTGATCCAGCTTGCGGCTCGCCGTGCGCTGCTCCCCGGGGCGGAATCCGCGTCGCGCGGCTCTGCAATCGCGTCGCCGGCGATCGCATGTCGCGGTAATGCCGATTCAGATGCCCGAGCGATGCGTACAGCGCCTCGCGCTCGCTGGCCGGGACATCGCCCAGCAGCTCCACGATCCAGCGCTCGTGCTCGCCGGCCATCGCGTCGAACTGGCGCTTGCCCTTCGGCGTCAGCCGCACGTTATGCGCCCGCCGGTCGCCGCGGAATCGCCGCGCCTGACGACGAGCCCCTCGGCGACCAGCTGGTCGGTGATACCCGGTGACATTGCCGCCGGTCACCATCAGCCGGCGCGACAGCTCGCTCATCTTGAGGCCCTTCGGGCTCGCGCTCGAGCTGCGCCATCAGGTCGAAGCGCGGCAGCGTGATGTCGAAGCGGTCGCGCAGCTTCTCGCGTACGTGGCGCTCGATCATCATCGTGCACGTCAACAGGCGCAGCCACAGCCGCAGCGAGACGTGATCGCTGCTCCGAGATCCGCGATTCGGCGTCCGACACCCGACACTTCGCACACGGTGCTCATCCTGCCATCACCTCGCCGCCGGACAGCGAAATCGCCTGTCCATTGATCGACTGCGACTCCGGCAGGCACAGCCATGCGACGGTCGCCGCCACTTCCTCCGGCGCGACCAGCCGCTTCTGCGGATTGCGCCGCAGCAGCGCATCCCGTGCATCCGCGCGCGAGCGTCCCGGTCGGCGCGACGATGTTCGCGATCGCGTCGTCGACGATGGCCGTGTCCGTGTATCCGGGGCATACGGCGTTGACCGTGATGTGCGTATGTGCGAGCTCCAGCGCGGCGCGCGCGTCAGGCCGACGACGCCGTGCTTCGCCGCGCAATACGCGGCCACGTACGGATAGCCGATCAAGCCGGCCGTGCTCGCGATGTTGACGATCCGTGCGAACGGCAACGTCCATCAGCCCGGGAAGCGCGGCGCGCGTGCAGTGGAACGACGCCGGTCAGGTTGACGCGCAGCATGTCGTCCCACACGCTGGTCGATGTCTCCGCGAATTTGGCGCTGCGTCGCGCTGCCCGCATTGTTGACGAGGATGGTGCGGTGAACGGCCCTGCGCGGCCAGCGTCGAAACGCATCTGCCACCGCTTCGTCGTCGCCGACATCGCACGCGATCGCGGCGTGGACGCGCGGATTCGTCAGCTCGCCGAGTGCGCGCTCGAGACGCTCCGCGATCGCGGCCGATCAGCGTCAGCGTCACGCCCATCGCATCGAAGCGACGCGCGATCGCAAGCCCGATGCCGCTGCCGCCGCCGGTGATCAGTGCGCGCATGCATGCCCTGCGCAATGGCGCGCTGCGGCCGTCGCCTCGTCTCGTCGCGCGCTCATCCGTTCGCCTCGGGTCGCTCGTTGGCCAGCGCTGCCGCGCGCGCGAGATTGCGTTCGAGCTGCGCCTTGCCCTGGCAGGTACTGCACCGGCCATTCGACGTCCTGATAGCCGAGCTGCGCGGCGGCGTGCAGCGTCCAGTACGGATCGGCCAGATGCGGCCGGCCGAGCGCGCACAGGTCGGCGCGACCCGCCATGAGGATGCTGTTCACGTGGTCCGGCTCGAAGATCGCGCCGACCGCCATCGTCGCGATGCCGACTTCGTTGCGGATGCGGTCGGCGAACGGCGTCTGGTACATGCGTGCCGTAGACGGGCTGCGCCTCGCGCGTCGTCTGGCCGGAGCTGACGTCGATCAGGTCGGCGCCGGCCTCCTTGAAGAGCCGCGCGATCGCGACCGCGTCGTCCGGCGTGTTGCCGCCCGGCGCCCAATCGTGCGCGGAAATGCGAACCGACATCGGCCGCTCCGCAGGCCATGCGTCGCGCATCGCGCGAAAGACCTCGAGCGGATAGCGGCAGCGGTTCTCGAGCGTTCCGCCGTACTCGTCGTCGCGATGGTTCGTCAGCGGACACAGGAAGGCCGACAGCAGGTAGCCGTGCGCGCAATGGAGCTCGAGCCAGTCGAAGCCGCACTCGATCGCGCGACGCGTCGCCGTAACGAACTCCGTCCGCACGCGCGCCATGTCGTCCGCCGACATCGCGCGCGGCACCTGGTTGCGCGGGCCGTACGCGATGGCCGATGGCGCGATCAGCGGCCAGTTGCCCTGCGCGAGCGGCTCGTCGGCATCCTCCCAGCCGAGCTGCGTCGAGCCCTTCGGGCCCGCGTGTCCGAGCTGCAGCGCGATGCTTGCGTTCGTGCGCGCGTGCACGTAGTCGACGATGCGCCGCCACGCCGCGACGTGCGCATCGTCGTACAAGCCGGCGCAGCCCGGGCTGATCCGCGCATCCGCCGCGACGCAGGTCATTTCGGTGAACACGAGCCCGGCGCCGCCGTGCGCGCGGCTGCCGAGATGCACGAGGTAATAGTCGTCCGGGCAGTCCGTCGACGCACGAGTATTGCGCCATCGGCGAGACGACGACGCGATTCGCCAGCGTCACGCCGCGCAGCGTGAACGGCGTGAACATCGGCGGCGGCGCACGATCGGCTTCGGCCCCCGCATGCGCGCGCTCGGCGAACCAGCCCTCGGCGCGCGCGACGAAGCCGGCATCGCGCAAGCGCAGGTTCTCGTGCGAGATGCGCTGGCTGCGCGTCAGCAGGCTGTACGCGAACTGCATCGCGTCGAACGACGTGTAGCGATCGACGTTCTCGAACCATTCGGTGGAGTTGCGCGCGGCGTTCTGCAGCTTCAGCACTTCGACGCTGCGCTCGGCCTCGTAGGCGGCGAGCGCGGCGTGCATGTCCGGCTCGGCCTGCAGCGCGCGCGACAGGCCGATGCGCGTCCTCGAGCGCGAGCTTGGTGCCCGAGCCGACCGAGAAATGCGCCGTGTGCGCGGCATCGCCGATCAGCACGATCGGAACGCGTCGCTCGCCGATGCTCGTCCAGTGCGTCCACGAGCGGCAGATGACGCGCGGAAAGCGGATCCAGATCGCCGACCCGCGCAGATGCGCCGGCGTTGGACAGCAGCCGTTGGCCGTCGAGATAACGCGCGAACAGCCGCTCGCAGAACTCGATGCCTTCCTGCTGCGACATGCGGTCGATGCCGGCGGCCCGCCACACCGTCTTCGGGCGTCTCGACGATGAACGTCGACGTGTCGCCGTCGTATTGGTACGCGTGCGCCTGGAACCAGCCGTGCGGCGTCTGCTCGAACGCGAACGTGAACGCGTCGAACCGCTTTTTCGTTCCGAGCCACACGAAGCGGCAGCGCCGCAAGTCGATGTCGGGCGCGTACGACGCGGCGTAGCGTTCGCGTAGCCGGCTGTTGATGCCGTCCGCGGCGACGATGATGTCGGCATCGAATTCCGCGTGCCAGCGCGCGCTCGTCGTCGACGCTGGTCTCGAAGACGAGCTCGACGCCGAGCGCCTCGCAGCGGTGCTGCAGGATGTTGAGCAGGCGCTTGCGGCCGATGCCGCAGAAGCCGTGGCCGCCGGACGTGATCGTGCGGCCCTTGAAATGGACGTCGATGTCGTCCCAGCGGTTGAACGCGCCGGCGATCTCGCGCGCCGTTTCCGCGATCGGCTTCGGCGAGGTTGCCGAGCGTCTGGTCGGAGAAGACGACGCCCCAGCCGAACGTGTCGTACGGCCGGTTGCGCTCGACGACGCGGACCGCGTGGCGCGCGTCCGCCTGCTTCAGCAGCAGCGCCAGGTAAAGCCCGGCCGGGCCGCCGCCGATGCACAGGATCCGCATGTACACGCTCGCCGCCCGTCCGCAAGACGGGTGCTCCTCCGGCAAAATAGTTTAGACCTCAAATATTGCATGTCAAGCGGGCGTCGCGCGGTCACCCGGCAGACGGCCGCGTAACTTTGCACGGCCGGTTCAATGCGCCATCCGGCCTAAGCCGTCTCGCCGATTTCAGCGCCATGGCGCGGCTTCCTACACTTGGCGCACCGATTCGCAGTCCACGCCACTACGCCACCATGCCCCACCGAGCCGCCGGCCTGACGCTTCTCGAGCTGCTGGTGGCGCTTGCGATCACCAGCATCCTGCTGTTCATGGGCGTCCCTGGCTGGGGCGCCTGGATGGCCGAGCGGCAACTGCAGGAGCGCGCAGATGCACTGCTGCACGCGCTCGATCGCGCACGCAGCGAGGCCATCAAGCGCGGCGCTCGCGTGCATGTCTGCCCAAACGCGGCCGGCAGCTGTCCAGGGAGCGCCGAGGCGTGGGAAAGCGGCTGGACGATCGTGCACGCGGCCCAGCCGGGAAGTGACGCATCACCCGCTATGATCGCGCGCGAGCGGGCGGCCGCCGCGGGCATCACCATCCGCGGCAACCGCCCGGTCGCGGATTACGTCTCCTATACCAGTCTCGGATACGCCCGGCGAGTCGATGGCGCGCTGCAGATGGGCACATTCACCCTGTGCCATCCGGGCCACAAGGCGCGCAAGGTCATTCTCGCCAACAGCGGGCGTGCCCGGATGGAACAAACGTCGGACGCATGCCCGTGACTGCGCGCACCCGGCGAGGTTTCACGTTGCTCGAGTTGATGATCGTCGTCGCAATCGTTGCCACGCTTGCTGCCATCGCGTTGCCGTCGTATGCCGGCTACATCAAGCGGAGCCGGATCATGGATGCGGTCACGCGCCTTGCCGACGCCGGGGCGCGGATGGAGGATTACTTTCTGGACCAGCGCAGCTACGTCGACGGCGCCGGCCAATGCGGTTTCGCACCGGTCAGCCGCGCTACGGATTTCTTCGCGGTCGAATGCCGGGCAACCGGAACCACGTTCACCTATACGGCGAGCGGACTTGCCGCCAAGGGCATGGCGTCGTTCAAGTATTCGATCGACCAGACGGGCGCGAAGGCGACGCTTTCGGTGCCGGCGGGCTGGTCGCGAACAGCCGATTGCTGGACCATTCGCCACGACGGCCTGTGCGCATGAGGCGGCAAGCGTGCATGCCCGGGGCGCGGCGCTGCCGGCCACGCCGAACGACGTCCTGCGGCGCGTTTCTCATCGAGGCCCTGGTCGCCGTCCTGGTTTTTTCGGTCGCCGCCGCAGGGGTATTCAGCCTGTTGGCAAACGGCCTCCGCGCAAGCGACAACGCGCGTTCGCGCACCGAAGCAAGCGATGTCGCGGCGGCGACGCTCGCCCGCATGTCGACCGAAGACATCGTGACACTGGCCGATCGCTATGACGCACTCGGCGGCGGATCGGGTTTTCGTACGCTCGCTCGCGAGCGCGCGACGATTGCCTGGCGTGACGGATACCGCGAATGTTCCGGTGGTCACGTTCGCGCCCGGGCCGTCGGCCCGTAGCCAACGCGTGTCGGTAACGATCTACTGGCAACTGCCCGGGAGAGTCGGAACGGCATCAGGCTTCGATGACCAGCGTCGTGGCGCCTCGATGGAACATTGTCGGAATCGCAACTCGGACCAATTGCCGTCGCCGAATCGGGCGCGAGCGCTCGCACGAGCCATCGTCAGTCGGCGCGGCATCTGATCGCGGCGTCACGCTCGTCGATGTGCTGGTCGGGCTCGCCGTCGCGATGCTGACGGTGGTCGTCGTGTACCAGACGTTCGTGGTCGTGGAATCGATCCGGCGCAGCGCCGCTGCCGCCGGCCGATACGCAGGGAAGCGGCGCGTTCGCGCTGTTCGCGCTGGCGGTCCAGACGGAAAACGCGGGGGCCGGGCTCGCGTCCGCGGCGCGCTGGCTCGATACGTGCCCGCCCACGGCCGACATCGCCACGACGCTACGCCCGATCGATGTGCTGATCACCGATGGCGGCGGCGCCGATCGGCCCGACAGCCTCGTCATTCGTCAGTCGCGTGCATCGAACGGCGCGGCGCCGGCCGCATTCGCCGCCGCCGCGCCACCGGGTGCGGATTTTCGAGTCGAAAGTGCCGACGGCTTTTCGATCGCCGATCGCGTCATCGCAATCAGCCGCACCGGCAGTTGCGCGATGGCCGAGATCACCGCAGTCGTCGCAGCAGCGGATCCGGCATTCTCGACATCGCGCATTCGGGCGCGGCCGTCGATTTCCCGGCCACTTCGCTGCTGTTGAATCTCGGCCCCGCGGGCCGCGCATGGATCTCCCGGTACGACGTCGTATCAGGGACGCTTCGTAGTACCGACGTCGCCAACGGCGATGCACCGAATCCGCTCGTGTCGAACCTTGTCAATGTGAAATTCCAGTACGGAATCGACAACGACGGCGACGGCGCGCTCGACACGTGGGTCACTGCCAGCCCATCCGGCGGCTGGAGTCCGACCGACCTCCTTGCCGCGCCCCGGACGACCCTCGAGCGGATCAAGGCGATAAGGATCGGAGTCATCGCACACAGCGAGCGGATCGACCGCACGCAAACCCGCGGATATCACTGGGTACTCTTCGACTGCGAGCTTGCGGACAAGAGCGCATGTCCCGGAAGGCTCGAAGGAACGGTCGTCGCGTCCGCAGGCGGCGGCTATCGCTACCGCGCATTCGAAACGGTCGTGCCGTTACGTAACGGCATCTGGAACAGCGGCTCATGAGCCGGTCGCTTCCCTGGTCGCCGCCTGCCGAGCGAGGCGTCATCCTGCTGGTCGCGCTGATGGCGACCCTGGCGATGACCCTGGGTGGCATCGCGCTCGTTCGCGCCGTTGCAACGGAAGTCGCAATCGGAGGAAACCTTGCAATGCGACAGCGCGCAACGCTTGCCGCGTCGGCCGCCATCGAACACGATCTGGCGGCGCTCTTCGAGAACGGCGCGATCGCCGACACGACCACCGATCATCCCGAGCAAAATTATTTTGCGGCGCGCCAGGCGGGCGAAGATATCCGCGGCGTTCCACGCGCGCTGCAGTCCCCGGCGAATTACCCGGCCGGCGCACCGACGATCGATGCGGGCGACGGCTTGATCCTGCGCCACGTCATCGAGCGGCGGTGCCTGCTGCCCGGCAGCGCGGTGGCGGAGAACTGCACGCTGTCGCCGCCAAGCGTGGCCGCGGCATCGGGCACGCCGTCCGCTTCGGAGCCGCCACGAATCCCCTATTACCGAGTCACCGTTCGCGTCGATGGTCCCGCGGGTGCGGCCGCGTTCGTGCAGGCGACGCTGAGCGAAAACCCGTCGCACCACCGATTGTCATGGCGCGTCCTGGACGAATAGCGCGCCGAATCTGGGGCCGCGAGTCACCCCATCAGCGGCATATGAAAGCCCGGCGCCGCGCTGCCGTCATCCGGCCAGCGCGACGTCACGGTCTTCAGCCGGGTGTAGAAGCGCACGCCGTCGACGCCATGCACGTTCAGGTCGCCGAACAGCGAATTGCGCCAGCCGCCGAACGAATAGAACGCCATCGGCACCGGGATCGGAACGTTGATGCCCGCCATGCCGACTTCCACGTCCTGCTGGAAACGGCGCGCCGCGTGGCCCGAGCGCGTGAACAGCGCCGCGCCATTCGCATACGGATTGGCGTTGATCATCGCGATCGCGTCGGTCAGCGATTCGGCGCGCACGACAGTGAGCACCGGGCCGAAGATCTCTTCGCGATAGATCGCCATGCCGGGCGTTACGCGATCGAACAGCGTCGGGCCGACGAAGAAACCGCCTCGGATTGCCCGGCAAGCGTCGGCCGGCGGCCGTCGACCACCAGCGTCGCGCCTTCGGTGACGCCGCGATCGATGAGACCCGGTGATCCGGTCGCGCGCGGCGCAGGTGATGACCGGCCCCATTTCGATGTCCGGCGCGTCGCCCGGGCCGGTGGTGACTGCGCTGGCGCGCGACGCGAGCCGCTCGACCAGCGCGTCGGCGACGTCGCCGACCGCGACGACGGCCGAGATCGCCATGCAGCGCTCGCCGGCCGAGCCGTAGCCCGCGCCGATGATCGCTTCGGTGGCAAAGTCGAGGTCGGCATCCGGCATGACGATCGCGTGGTTCTTCGCGCCGCCCAGCGCCTGCACGCGCTTGCCGTGCCGCGCGCCCGTTTCGTAGATGTACTTCGCGATCGGCGTCGATCCGACGAACGACACGGCGCGCACCGTCGGATGCGCAAGCAGCGCGTCGACGGCCTCCTTGTCGCCGTGGACGACGTTGAACACGCCATCGGGAAGACCCGCTTCCTGCAGCAGCTCCGCGAGCCGCAGCGACAGCGTCGGATCGCGTTCCGACGGCTTCAGCACGAACGTGTTGCCGCAGCCGATCGCGATCGGGAACATCCACATCGGCACCATCGCCGGAAAATTGAACGGCGTGATGCCCACGCACACGCCGACCGGCGCGCGAACGCGACCAGCTGTCGACGTCGGTGCCGACGCTGTCGCTGTGCTCGCCCTTCAGCAGGTGCGGAATGCCGGTTGCGAACTCGACCACTTCCATCCCGCGCGTCACCGAGCCTTCGGCATCGGCGAGCGTCTTGCCATGTTCCTGCGTGACGATCCGCGCCAGGTCCTTGCGGTGGCGGTCGAGCAGGTCGCGGAATTTCATCAGCACGCGCGCACGTCGCAACGCAGGCGTGGTCGACCATGCCGGAAACGCGTCGCGCCGCAGCCGCAACCGCCGCATCGACATCCGCGGCGTTCGCGAACGGCACGTGGCGGATCACTTCGCCGGTTGCCGGATTGGTCACTTCGCCGTAGCGGGTGGTCGTGGGCGAATAGGCGCGTCCACCGATCCACAACGGCAGGCGTTCGAGCGTGGTCAGGTCCATCGTCACTCCTTCTTCAACGCAGCCGTTTGCAAACGGCAGCTGCCCGTCATCGGGCTGGTCGCAATGCCCGTGGTTGCACCGTTTCGCGGCGGCAACAAGGTATCGCCGACGCCGCAGCCAACTTGTGCCTGATGAGCGATTATATTCACACCGGGCACGCTTATGCGGTTGCCGCAGATTCCCGGTGCTCCAGATGGGTGCGTCACCACGGCTCGGGATCAGGCGTTGGACTGCGCTGGTGCACCGTCGAGTGTGCGGCTTGGCCTTCGCTGCCGCGCGCGACGCGCAAGCTCGGACACGCTTACGCGCGAACTCAATTGCTCGGGATCGAGCCGTAACTCGATCACCGCCGTAGTGCCGCTCGCAGTGGCACGCGCCCACGCCGGCCCGAACTCCTCGGTTCGATGAACGCGGTCTCGGCATGCGCGCCGAAGCTTTGCGCAAGCATCACGAAATCGGGATTGGTCAGGTCCATGCCGATGCTCCTGCCAGGATAGCGACGCTCCTGATGGACGCGCACGCTGCCGAACTGCCCGTTGTTGAACAGAAGGATGACGAGACGCGCGCCGTAACGCCGTGCCGTTGCCAGCTCGGCACTCACCCATCGTGAAGCCGCCGTCGCCGACGCATACGACAACGACGCGGTCGGGATGGACGAGGCTCGCGGCAATGCCCGCGTGCAAGCCGTAATTCATCGCGCCACTGATGGGAGCAAGGACGCGACCAGGCCGCCCGAAGGACAGGAATCGCTGCGGCCAACCAGTGAAAGCGCCAGCGTCGAACGTGACGATCGCATCGTCCGGCAAGTGGTCCTGCAAGCCAGCTCATCGCTTCGGCGGGATTGAATGCCTTGCGTCGATGAAGGCGGCGTGCTGTCCTCGCGATAAAGCGATCGAAGCTCCGCGCGCCACGCCGATCGCGACAACGGATCCGGCGATCGACATCCCCGCCACCGCTTGCGAGAACTCGATGGGACCCGACTGGATTGCAAGCGTCGGGCCGGTAGACGCTGCCCGATCTCCTCCGCCGCCGGATAGACGTGAACGAGTCGGGCGCGCGGAATGGGCACCTCGAGCAGCGTGTAATCCTGGGTCGTCGGCTCGGACAGCCGCGTTCCGAGGGCGAGGACCAGGTCCGCCTCGCGCAGCCGTCGCAGGAGCGCGTGATTCGACGAAACGGCGAGCTCGCCCACGAAGCAATCGTGATTCGACGCGATGAGATCGAGCCGCCGGTAGCTGCAGCAGACCGGGAGGTCATTCGTTCGAGGCGAATTGCGCGATTGCCTCGCACGCCGCATCGGTCCACGGCGCACCACCGACGATCAGGATGGGGCGTTCCGCCGCCGACAGAAGCTCGCGCATCGTCGCGAGCTCGGAGCGGTCCCGGGTAAGCGTGCGCGAGTGGCGCCGGCGGGCAATCGGTCGCGGTGGTGCAGTCCTCGAGCATGTCTTCCGGCAGCACGAGCACGACGGGTCCGGGCCGCCCCGATGCAAGCGACGCTGAAAGCGCGGTGCACGAGCTCCGGAATGCGTTCGACCTGGTTGATCTCCGCGACCCATTTGGCGAGCGGGCCGAGCATTCGCCGATACTCGATCTCCTGCTGCGCTTCCCGCTCCAGATAGCGTCCGCGGCACCTGGCCGACCAGCATGACCAAGAGCGGCGTCGCATCCTGGAAGGCCGTGTGCAGGCCGATTGTCGCGTGGCATGCGCCCGGGCCCCGCGACACGAGGCACACGCCGGGCTGGCCGGTCAACTTGCGCGCTCGCCTCCGCCATCACGGCGGCGCCCGCTTCGTGCCGGCAGCTGATCAGGCGCAGTCGCGGGGCGGTCGATGCAGCGCATCGAGCAACGGCAGGAAGCTTTCGCCGCAAACCGCGAATGCCATGTCCACGCCGTGCAGGAGCAGCGCATCGGCGAGCACTTCGCCGCCGGTGCGCGCCGCCGCCGGAGATGGTCATCGTGTCACTTCCCTGCGTCGACGTCGACGCCAACGACATAACGCGGCTGCTTCCCCACGCGCGATGCAGCCGCACGTTCTCCGCCGTCAATTCGGCGAGTCGCTCGTTTCTGATTCCGTCGTATCAGCCGCGATGTGCGGCGTCAGGATCGACATTACGCAACGCAAGCAAGCGGGTCGGCCGGGTCGGCGGGCTCCTCCCACCAGACATCGAGACCTGCGCCGCCCAGATGCCCCGAATGCAGCGCCTCTAGCCAGCGCCGCGTCGGTTCACCATCGGCGCGCGCGAGATGTTGATCAGGAACGCGCCGCTCCTTCATCCGTCGACAATTCGATCGCGACCGATGAAGTCGACCGTCTCGGGTGTCTGCGGCAGGTGCAATGAGACGAAATCCGACTCCGCGAGAAGTTCGGGCAAGCGATCCATCGTGCCGAGCCATGTCAAGCCCCAGTTCGCGTGCAAGCGCATCGTCGGCCGATCGTTTCACGGCCACGACCCGCAGGCCGAACGGTACTGCCAGCCTGCGCCAGCGCTTCGCCGGTATTTCCCAGCCCGACGAGCCCGAGCGTTTTGCCGTGCACCGACACCGTCTTCGGCAATCCGGCCCGGCGCGCCTTCACACTGTCGCGCGCCAGCCATTGCTGCTTGGCCAGCGCAAGCAAGAGGTAGAAAGCGTGCTCGGCAACATCGCGCGCCGGCGAGCCCTGAACCTTGTGACGGAAAACGGGACACGGGAATGCCCTTGCGATCGTGCGTGTGCGAGATCGATGACCCGCGGCAGGTGGTCGCCCGGGCCGCTGGATAAGCTGGAGCTCGCGACGCCGCATCGATCACCTCGCGCGTGATCGAAAGGTCGCGCACCAGCAGCACGTCGGCATCAGCGACTTGCGCCGCCAGCGGGCGCGCAGCATCGTAGTCTTCGACGCCGAAGCCCTCGCCGAGAACGCGTCCGAGACGGTTTCGCTGGTCGAGACCGGGGCTGGCTTTCTTGATCTTCATCACATCCGTCTCAATAGGGTTCGTTGCCGGCGACCTGCACGCGATACATCATGCGCCGGTGCCGCTCTTCGTCGAACGGCAATGCGCAATGCATCGTGCTGCGGTTATCCCAGACGATGAGATCGCCCACGTGCCAGCGATGCTCGTAGACAAAGCGCGTCTGTGTGGCGAAATCGCGCAGTTCGCGCATCAGTCCCTTCCCTTCTTCCTCGGGAATGCCGATGACGGTGCCGCCGTGCTGGTCACCGCCGACGTACAGCGCTTTTTCGCCTGTTTCAGGATGGGTGCGCACGATCGGATGCTGCACGTCGGGCAAGCGCGCCTTTTCCTCATCGGATAGCGGCGGTCGCTCCGGGATGATAGAGCGAGTACGCGCGAACCCGGCTGAAGTTGATGCGCAATTGCGCGATCCGTTGCCTTTTCGCCGGCTCGAGCGCGCGGTACGCCGCAACCATGTTGGCAAAACACGTATTACCCTCGCTGGGCGGCACTTCCCGGGCCCACAGCAGCGAGGCTGACGGAGGACGTGCGCAAATACTGCGCATCGCTGTGCCATTGCCGCCCGGCCTTCGGTGCGCCGACATAGCGGTCGCCTTCCTTGACGTTCGATACCAGCGCAATCTCGGGATATCCCGCGAGGCAGTACTGCGGCTGGTCATGCTCGTCCAGCTCGCCGAATCGGCGCGCGAACGCGATCAAGTCACGCGGGCCGCAGGTGCGGCTGATCACGCACGAGCAGAATCGTGTGCCTCACCCAGGCCGCACGAATTGCGGCGAACTCGTGATCGTCGATCGGCTCCGCGAGATCGACTCCCCCGAGCTCGACGCCGATGTGCGGCGTTGATCGGTCGCAGCTCGATGCCTCGGGTGTTGATGCGACGACACATGCGAGGGCATGGCATCCTCCATCATCCAAGGAGTCCCGTGTAGTCGGGCAAGATCCGCACATCGATGACATGGCACTTGCCCGCATCGACAGCCGCCATGCCGCGCTGCGATTGCGGCCGTGAGCTCCGAGCGCCGCTCGACCCGCTCCGCCGTACAACCTTGCGCGCGCGCCATCGCTTCGAGATCGATCATCGGATCCTCGAGCCGCTGGCCGATCCACGCGTTATCGAGGCTCCGCTTGCGCTGGCGTGAAACGGTGCGCTGGTGCTCCTCGTCGACGAAATAGGAGCTGTTGTTGGCGACCATCACCAGCACCGGAATCCGATGATGCACGGCGGTCCACAGCGCAGTCACGCCCATCAGGAAATCGCCATCGCCCACCAGCGCCACCGGCATGCGCTCGGTCCCCCGCAGTGGCCAGTGCCGCGCCGACGGCGTGCCCGGGACCGGAACCGATGCCGCCCGACCCGTCATAGCCGAGATAGTCGAGCGGATGACGAAAGGGAAAGGCGCCCGCGTGCCATCCGAGCGGCGCGCGGATGAGCGCTGATCGGCGCGCGTGCCGCGCGCGGCATCGAGACACATGCCCATGTCCCACAGCGCGATGTCGTCGGATCCGGCATGCGCGGCGCGCTATCGGCTGCCGTGCTCGGGTTTCCGATTGCCGGCGTGAAACGCGATCCGCCGCGCGGCCGCTTCTGACCGTCGTCGCTGGAGCCTTCGGACCTCCTCGAGCAGCAACGGCACCGTCGCGCATGGCTCGGCGAGGATATCGAGGTCGGCGGCAGGCAAGCCCATGTGGTCGCGTGTCCATGCCTTGTGCACCAGGCGGTCGGCCGAGATCTGGACGACCTTCGGCGGCACGGCGCCATCGGGCCACACGCGGGCGAACAGGTTGACCATGTCGACCCAATCGAGACTCATGATCACGTCCGCGTCACGGATCGATGCCAGGCTGCGCTCGTCGGCGAACACCAGCATCGGGTCGCCGGGATGCAGCGGATGATCCGTCGGAAAGGCCGCCGCCACTTTCAGGTCCGTCACGACATCTGCGCCGAGCGCCTCGGCGAGCGCAATGCGCGCGGCCCATGCCTGTCTCGTCACGCGACACCCGCCCCGCGAGGATGACCGGATGCTCGCGCTCCAACGAGCAGCGCGGCTGCGCGGCTGACCGCGTCGCGCATCCGGTCGAAAGGGTACCGGCGGCGCGTAGCGCGCGACGTCGCGTGCCACCAAACGGTCCGGCAGCGGGTCTTCCTGCATCCGCTGATCGATGGAAACGTAGCACGGCGCCATGGGAGCGGTGCGCGTCAACTGGTTCGCCCGCAACAACGCCTCGAGCGTGGCGTGCAACGAAAACGGCTGGTCATCCCATTTGACGTAGTCCCGCACGAGGGCGCCCTGATCGAGCACGCTGTGATACCAATGTGCGGGAGAAATGCGCCGGCCCGGCATCCATCGGCGCGACACCGCCCATGATCAGCATCGGGACACGGTCGCAGAACGCGTTGTAGACGGCCATCGTGGCGTGCATCAGGCCGACGTTGGCGTGCACGAGCACGCCCATCGGCGTTCCGGTCACCTTCGCCCAGCCGTGAGCGATGGCCACTGCGTGCTCCTCGTGCAGGCATAACAGCATTTCGGGCTGGCGGTTGCCGAGCAGATTGACGAGGCTTTCGTGCAGTCCGCGAAAGCTCGAACCGGGGCTGAGCGCCACGTATGCGATGTCGCAACTCGCGCAACAGGCTCGGCGACACGCATCGCTGCACCATGCCGCGGTGGTATCCGTCTTGGTCATGCGCATCCTTCCTTCCCCTTCGCGCACCAGGCGCGCGCGACAGCGCGCCAGCAGTTCGTCATTGACGTCGTCGAGTGGCACGGCGACGACGCCGTCGTCGTCGCCGATGATCAGGTCGCCCGGCCCGGATCTCCACGCCACCGCAGTGGATCGGGCCGCCGATACGTCCGCCCCAGCGGGGACCGCGTGGTGTCACGCCGCGACTGCATACGGCGATCCCGCTGTCGCGCAGATCGGCGACGTCGCGCACGTTGCCGTCGACCACGACGGCCGCGATATTGCGCTCGCGGGCAATGCGGATCAGGTTGCCGCCCCATACGGCAGCATCGGGGGTTGCGCGCGCGTCGATGACGATGCAAGCGCCGGGCCAGGTCTCTGCGAGCGCCGTCGCGTGGCGCCGCGCTGTCGCACGGTATCCACTTCGATGGTGAAAGCCTGCGCTGCAAACGGTCGGCCCGTGAACAGCGGCCGTATCGCCGGAAAGGACGCCCTGATGCTGCCGCTCGTCACTGACGACGGCGGCTGGAATGACCTGCCATTGGGCGAGCTCGGACGAAGTCAGCAGGCGCATCGGCAACGCTTTCGTCGTCAGGCTTGCAACAAGGTGGAGACGCCGGACGCGAACATCAGCGGCTGTCCGCGCTCAGGACTTCGACATGCTCGGGGAGGATCTCGATCGTGACCGACGCGGTCGGCCGGCAGCGCGCCCGTTCTCGTCCTTGCAGCGCAGGATGGGGCCGCCATTGGGCAGTTGCAGCTCGAGGTCGCGCGTGTCGCCCTGGAATCGCTGGCCGACGACCGCGCAGTCGAATCGATTGACGCCCTCGCCCGGCGCCGCCAGCGCGACGTTCTCCGGGCCGTACGAAAATCGATACCGGACCGTTGCGCGGACGTGCGTCGTGTGCAGGACGCCGAATTTCGACCGCACGACCGCGCCGTCCGGTTCGAGTCGCGCGTCGCCGGTCAGGATATTGGCGCCGCCCAGGAATTGCGCGGCAAAAACGGTGCGCGGAGTGTTCCACAACGCTTCGGGTGTCGCGACTTCGACGAAGCGGCCTTCGCGCATCACCGCGATGCGGTCCGACAGCGACAGCGCCTCGCCCTGGTCATGCGTGACGTACAGCGTCGTCAGGCGCAACCGTTCATGCAGCTTGCGCAACTCCGCGCACATCTGCTCGCGTAACGCGGCGTCCAGGTTGGAGAGCGGCTCGTCGAGCAGCAGCACCTCCGGCTCGGCCACGATCGCGCGGGCGAAGCGCCACGCGCTGCTGCTGGCCGCCGCTGAGAGCGCGACGCGTAGCGATCGGCGAGCGCGGCCAGGCCGACGACCTCCAGCGCCGCCATCGTGCGCGCCCGCACGTTCGGTCCGCGCGCTGCACCTCGAGCGGAAACGCGACGTTCTTGAATACCGTCATGTGCGGCCAGATCGCGTAGGACTGGAAGACCATGCCGATACGCCGCCGGTTGGGCGGCAGGTTGATTCCCTGCGACGACGAGAACACGCGATTGGCCGCCGATGTCGATGTCGCCGGCGTCCGGCGTCTCGAGTCCCGCCACGCAGCGCAGGATCGTGCTTTTGCCGCAACCGCTCGGGCCGAGCAGCGTGAAGAACGAATGGCTTTCGACGACAAACCCGACGCCGTCGAGCGCATGGACTCGCTCGGTTCCCGCTTCGAATCGCTTGGTGAGCTGCTGCACGCTGATCATGCGTAAGCGCCCGAGCCGCCGCCCTACCTTGCTGAACACGACCGCCAGCGACCGAAATAAGCGCCATCACCATCGTGACGTACGCCGACAGGATGTTGGAGTTGCCGCCCTCCCACATGTCGAGCACGAGGACGGCAAACACCTCGGTGCCCGGCGCCGTCAGGAAGATTGACGCCGCGTACTCGCGAAACGCGCGCAATGCAACGTAGAGCGCCGACGCGACGAGACTCGGCGCGGCCAAGCGGAGGATGATTCGCGTGATGCGCGTCAACCATCCTGCGCCGGCCACGGCGGCGGCTTCGTCAAGTTCAGGGTGCAATTGCGATAGCCCCGACATGCAGATTCGCACGGCAAACGGCAGGTGAATGGCAACGTAGGCGAGCAGCAGGATCCACTGCGTGCCGTAAACGGGAACGGGGAGCACGAGATATAGCCACGCGAGTCCGACGCCGAAGATCATCCCCGGGATGGCGAGCGGCGCCGTCGCGAGCTGGTCCAGCAACGCAATCCAGCCGCGAGCGGTTTTCATCCGCAAGCTGAGCCACGCAATCAGCGCGCCCAGCACCGTGGCGATGACGCCGGCGCCGATGCCAAGCAGCAGGCTGTTCAGCACCGCTCGCTTGGCCGGCTCGTAATCCAGCGCGGCGGCAAAGTTCTTGCCGGTCAGCAGCTTGATGCTGGCGATCGACGGCGCCTGCGGATACGGCAGGAAGGCATTCCACACGAGGACGAAGAGCGGCAGCCCGGCGACGAGCAGCAGCAGTACGACGCCGAGCGCCGTGCTCGCGCTCTGCCAGCGTCCGAGACGGATGAGCCGCGGACGGTACGCCTTCCCCGTCACGGTCACGAACCGCGACGAATCGCCCGTGGCCCGGCGATAGGCCCAGATGCTGACGACGGTAACCAGCAGGAACATCAGGCTGTACGCGCTGGCGATGTTGAGATCGGATGGCACGCGCCGGTATGCGAGGTAGATCTCGGTCGAATACAGGAATATCTTCGCCGGAAGGCCGATCAGCAGCGGCACGGACAGTGCGCCCAGCGAATAGATGAAGAAGATGATCCAGGCGCCGACGATCGTCGGGCGCAGCATGGGCAACGTAATGCGGCGCATCGTCGTGAAGAAGCCCGCGCCTGCCACGTGGGCCGCTTCCTCGAGGTCGGGATTCATCGCGCGGAATGCCGGCCATAGCCACAGGAACGCCAGCGGCAATTCCTGGAGCGTTCCGACCCACACCATGCCCCAGAACGAATAGATGTCGAACACGGGTTCGGCAGCGCCGAACCAGTCGCGCGCGATCAGGTTCAGCATGCCGCTCTTCGGTCCGAGCAGCAGGATCCAGCCGCTGATCAGCAGCACGGACGGCATCAGTATCGGCGCCAGTGCGAACATGTCCGCGAAGGTCCTCACGCGCGAATCCGTACGCTCGATCAGCCATGCCAGAAAGCCGCCGACGACCAGCACCAGGCTCGCGGTGGACGCCGCGTACAGCACCGAGCGCCACAGCGCCGACCAGATGCGCGACCGCGCATAGGCAAAGTGAAGGGTGTCGAACGTGAAATGCGGAGCGACGGCGGGCGGCGTGTCGGTGACGCTTCCGTATACCAGGATCGCCAGCGGAGGCACGATCAGCCAGCCCGACGGACAACACGAGTGCGGCGAGCAGCCAGGCGTTCGTCGACAGATGCAGCGACAATCGCCGGCGTCCCGTCGCCAGCGGCGAGATCGTGCGTCGCCATCAATGCAGCGACTTCGGTATCGGCGGCGTCATACGGATTGCTGTCCGCTCGCTGGCGGAATCTTGCGCGGCATGCGCGTCACAACGGTGGCAGCGGCGGGATTTCCGATCGCCATTGACGCCGGGCAACGGGATTGGCGAGCGTGCCGATGCCCTCCGCCTCGCAACGCACCACCTGCCCCGGCTTCATCCAGTCGCCCGGTCCCGTCAATGCGTTGCCGCCGCCGCTCCCGGTCGATATCACGTCGCCCGGCGCCAGCGTGATGTACCTCGACACGAACGCGAGTATTCGCTGCACGGGCCACATCAGCCCGGACGTCCGGACATCCTGTCGCAACTCCTCATCCACCCACGTCTTCAGCGCCAGGTCGTTCGGATCGGCATCGAGGTCCTCGCGCGGCACGATCCAGGGTCCGCACGGCGCGAAGGTGTCACACGCCTTGCCGCGCGGACTGTCGTAACGACCCGACCACTTGGGTACGTCGCGCACGCATGCGTCGTTCAGGATCGTGTAGCCGAAGATGTAACGGTCGGCGTCCGACTGCGAGACGTCCCGGCACGTTCGGCCGACGACGATGGTGAGCTCGTTTTCGTAGTCCCATTCCTCCGAGTCCGGGGGAAAGCAGATCGGCTCGCTGATGTCCGATCAGCGCCGTCGGCGACTTCAGAAACGAGATCTTGACGTCCTTCGGCCATTCGTCCTTCGGGAGCTTCTGGTCGACCAGGTAGTCGGCATACGAGTTGCCTACGCAGATGACCTTGCTCGGCTGCACGATCGGCGGCAACAGGCGAACCTGCCCGAGCGGAACGGCGACCGGCGCCGCCCCCGCCGCCCCGCTTTCGCACGTCTCACGGTTTTCACGCGCCCACGCGAGCGCATCGCGGAACTGCGCGAGACCACCGTGATTGAGCCGCACGAACAGCGCCATGTCGTCCGGCACCAGCGCTTCGGCGATCTTGCGCGCGCGGACATTGCGCTCGATCGCCAAGAGCCACGACGTCATGACGCGGCGCAGGTCCCACATCTGCCCGCCCTCGACCACGCCGATTCGCGGGCCGTCCATCAGGTATGTGGCGAGGTTCATGTCACTTCCGGATGAAGAGATCTTCGGCGATCCGGTTCAGCTCCTTGAATCGCTCGGGGGAGATCGGTGTGTAGGCGCGCAGATGCGGATAGTCGGTAAGCTTGTTGCTGTAGTTGCCTTTGGTATTGCCGAAAAGCCGGCCGCCTTCGGCCTTGTCGAGCTGCTCCTGCTGTCGCGCCTGCGGTCAGGTAGTCCATGTAAAGCGCCGCGCCGTACGGATTCTTCGCACCCTTCACGACCGAGAACGTGATGCCGGTCGCGAACAGCGGATCCTGGAACACGAAATCGACCGGCGCCCCCTGCTTCTTGAGCAGCGTTGGACGATGCGCGCTGAAATCGAACGCGACGTCGAACTCGCCGGACGCAATGCCCTGCGACAGCGCCGCCGTCGAGCTGTAGAGACGCGGCCGGTTCGCCGACAGCTTCTTCAGCAGAGTCCATCGCCTGCGGCTTCGCCCAGCGCGCCGATCAGCCCGTTCATCATGTTTTCGAGGTGGCTCGTCGTGCCGATGCGCCCTGCCCATTTCGGGTCGGCGACCTGCTGCAGCGTCCTGGGCGCTTCTTCGCGCTTCACGCGATCCGTCCGCCAGGCAATCGTCGTGGGCAACGACTCGTAGACGATCGCCGTCCAGCCATCCTTGACGCTGCCGAGGCGGAAGCGCGGATCGAAATCCGTCCACGTCGTCGTTTCGTAGGGGGCAAGGGCCGGCGCCAACAGTCCCATCCAGGCGACGGTGGACAGCGCGAGGTCGGAGTTGACGCGTCCGGTGCGGCTCTCGAGCAGCACCTTGTCGGCCAGCTCGGCCTCGGTGAGGCGTACGAAATTCACCTTCACATCGGGGTAGCGGTCGTTGAACAGCCTGTTCAGGATCTGCGCGCGATCGATGCCGAGCGCGCCATAGATCGTGAAACCGCCTTCGCGCTTTGCCTCGCGTTCCAGCACGGCGAGACGTTGATCCGGGGGCAGGCTCGCCAGGTACTGCATTGCAGCGGGTTCTTCCGGCGGTGCCACCTGTGCCGAGCGCAGGGGCGCCGATCAACAGCGCGCCAAGCGATGAACGCAAGCTTTCGAATCGACGATACGGGACTCATCATCACTCCTGTTGCTCAAATCGGTCGGGTGCCGCGCGTTTGCGTTCGGTGCATGATCCGTCGCTGCGGACCCGTCGAACGAATCGCGCCGATGCAGCGTGCAGCGATTGTCCCAGATCAGCAAATCGCCGGCACGCCAGCGGTGATGCCACGTCAGGGCATCGCCGGTCGCGTGATCCCACAGCGCGTCGAGCAGCGCGTCCGACTCGTCGACGGGCATATCCCCGATCCTCGCGTTCGCGCGGCGGCCGAGGTACAGCGCCTTGCGTCCGGTCTCCGGATGCGTGCGCACGATCGGGTGCAATGTGTCGGGGACGCGCACCTCGCGCAGATAGCCCGCGCTGTTGAAGCGCGCGTCGTGGCGGATGCAACGGCCCATGACTCGCGCAGCAAGGTCTTCCGGAAGCGTTTCGAACGCCAGATACATGTTCGCAAAACCCGTATCGCCACCCGCCGCAGGCACTTCGTGAGCGTAAAGGCAGCTTGCAGCGGGCGGCTGCTCGACGAAATTGAGATCGGTGTGCCAGAACGCTTCTGAATTTCCGAGGCTGCCGATCTCGCGCCCTTCGACGGAGACATTCGAGATGATCATCACTTCCGGGTGTTCCTCGACGAAGCGGCGGCCCTGGAACAGCGGCGCTTCCTCGAGCTCGCCGAAGCGGGACGTGAAGCGCACCAGCGCTTCGTCGGCGAGTCGCTGGTCGCGCACGAGGAGCACGAGGTGGGCGAGCCAGGCGGCATGGATGCGCTCAAACGTCGGGTCGTCCATCGCTCTCGCCACGTCGATACCGCGGATTTCCGCGCCGATGGCCGGCGAGAGGACCCTGACATCGGGGAAGTGCTTCATCCATGCGAATTCCTCCTAACGCACGAAGAGTTCTTCCGCGAGACGATTGAGCTCCTTGTAATGCTGCTGCGACAGCGCCGGAAAAATGAAAAGTTCGGCAGAGCGCTCCCGCGATATCGAGAACTTTCCCTGGGTGTTGCCAAAGATCCGGCCCGGCTGCCACTTGTCCGATGCCTCGAGCACCTCGGGCGACAGCATGACGTCCAGAAACAGCGCAGCCGCGTACGGCTTCGTCGTGTCGTGCCCGATCGAAATGGTGTTCCCTTCCGCCATCTGCGGATCGCTGAGCGCGTAGGCGACCGGGGCTCCCTTTCGAGCGAGCTCGATCGGGCCGCGCTGCGATCAGGCCCCACGCAATGTCAACCTCTCCCGCCGCGAGGCCATCGGCCAATGCTGCGTGGCTTTGGTAGAGGCGGTTGCGCTGTGCGGCAAGGCTCTTGATCAGCGCCAGGCCCTTCTCCTGACCCACTTTGGCAAGCAGGCCGTTCAGGAAGTCTTCCATATGGGTGGTCGTTCCCATGCGGCCTTGCCATTTTGGATCCGCCAGCTGCGCCGTGCTCCTTGGCGCGTCGGCATCGCGCACGCGGTCGGTTCGCCAAGCGATTGCATGCGGAAATATTTCGTATACCACCGCGGTCCACCCCTTGTCGTAGCCACCCATTCGGAAGCGTGGATCGAAATCGGCCCAGTGGCTTGTTTCGTACGGCGCGAATGCCCCGGCTTCCTTCAGGAGGTCGAGGTACGTGATCGTGGTGATGATCAGATCGGCACGCGCTTGCCCGGTGCGCCGCTCCGTGGCGATCTTCTGATAGAGCTCGGCGGCCTGCAGCCGAACGAACTCGACCTTGATGTCCGGAAAGCGCTTGTTGAATTCGCCGATCCAGAATTGGGCCCGATCCAGTCCCGTTGCCCCGTAAAGGACGAGGCTGCCCTCGCGGCGTGCCTCGCGTTCGAGAACGGCCTTGCGATCCGCCGGCGCCAATCGTTGCAGCGACTGCCAGACGCTTGCATTGTCGCGGGGCGCGGGCTGGGCAATCGCTGCACGATCAAGCAGGAGAATCGACAGGAGTGTTACGAGGAGACACATCATTCGCCGCGACGTCATGACCCTGATCCTTTCCGCCGTTTCAAATCGATGGGCTGCTGCGCGCATGTTCGCCGTGGTCTCGGCCGTACCGGGGCTTCCGCCAACCCGTCCAGACGACATATCCCGTCTGGAGCGCCATGCGAGAGAGAAAGGCGATCAGGCGTTCGATGTGCCACGTCATCGACGCGACGGGATGACGCATATCCGGCGCGAAGACGGACGACGTCGTCGTCCGGTAGCACTACGCCGGCCCGAGCCAGCGTCGGCAGCTCAACGTTTCGATTGAATCGAACCAGACGCATCAGGCGTAGGGCGCGAGGTTATGTCCGGCGCCGCAGCATGGCCATGTAAATCACGCGATAGCAACGGTAGCAGTCGTTCCAGATAGTAACATGGCGTTTCAAATGATATACATTCGGGTTCGGACGACAATCGGAACACTCGAGCGTGGAAAAAACGGTCGTGAAAGCCCTCCGGCTTCTTGAAGCGCTCGCACATAGCGATCGACCTCGCGGCGTTTCGGAGCTTGCTCGCGAACTTGGCTTTTCGAAAAGCAACGTCCATCGGCTGCTCGAAACGCTGCGCGAGTCGAGCTACGTGAGCCGGGTAAACGGCGGCACTTCATTCGAGTTGTCGCTGAAAATGTGGCATCTCGGCTCAAAGGTGACGGCCCGCCTGGACATCAAGGCAACGGCCGCGCCCTACCTGAAGGAGCTGAGAGACAAGACGCACGAAACGGCACGACTGACCGTTCTGAGTGGCGAGCAGGGCATCTGCATCGAGCAGGTCGAAACGCAGCTCCCGATGCGCATTCAGACACCGATCGGCGGTTCGCTGCTCTTGTATTGCTCAGCGACCGGGAAGGCGATGCTGGCGTTTCAGTCCAAGGAGTTCGTCGAGAATATCGCGCGCTCGATGGAGAAGTTCACTCCGATGACCGTCGGTGGCCCGAACGATCTGCTCGGCGAGCTGGATCAGGTCCGAAGAGATGGCTTTGCCATCAACCGCGGAGAGCGTATGGCCGGCGTGTGCGGTGTGGCTGCCCCGGTCACCAACAGTACGGGGGACGTAATGGCCGCAATCGGCATCTCGGGCCCCGCGGAGCGGCTGAATTACCGTGTCCTGCGCAGCTACGGGCCACTGGTCCGCGACGTTGCAGATCGGCTGTCCCACGATCTGGGAGCGTTGCGAAAGTAACCCTCGCTGACGGGCGTCACGCGGCGCAAAGCTGACTACATCGTCAAAGCGCGCCTGGCGCGCAATCGGCTGAAGGAGACGGCGACGACGATGAGACCGACGCCGCCAAGCACGATGACGGCACCGGTGCCCACGCGCTCCACGACGGCGCCCGCCGTCGCCACGCCGACGGCCTGCCCCAGGTAAAGGCACGACGCAAACGCGGCGACCGCGGCGCCTCTGCGTTCCGGCGCCATCTGAGTGGCGTTGGTCTGCAGCGTGTTGTGCAGCATGTAGAAACCCAGGCCCGCGCAAAGGCACGCCGGTATCGCCCACCACCATGCCGGCGCCCATCCGATGGCAATCAGCGATGCGCCGAGCAACACGCCGCCCCACCGGCTCAAGCCAACTTCGCCCAGATGCCGCACGAGCAAGCCGATGAATGCCGCGAACGCCAGCCCTCCGAGCCCGAACGTCATTACGAGCGAACCTGCGGTCGAAAGCGACACGCCGTACACGCGGTGTAGATGCGATGCGATGAACGCGAATGCGCCGAACAGAAAGGCGCCTTCGAGGAACACCGAGGCCAGCACTACGCGCGACCAGGGCTCCCTCAGCACTTCCCGAAACTCGGCGACCGTGCGCCGGACCGGGGCGCCTTCGCCACGGCGCGTCACCCGCGCGTACGCTGGAAGCCGGCGATCCAGGCGAAAAAGCGCGGCGCTCACCGCAATGAAAATCGCCGCGAGGACGAAGAACGGGATACGCCAGTTGAAGTGGTCTGCGGCGAGACCCCCGATCAGTACACCCGCCGAAACGCCGAGGATCTGACCGATCAGGAATCGCGCAAGGATCGGCTGGCGCTTGTCATACGGCACCACATCGCCGATCCAGGCCATGGAGAGTGGAATGATCGCTGCTGCAGTCGCGCCGGCGAACAATCGCGCAACGAGCAGCAGCGGAAAGGCAGGCGCCAGGCCACAGGCCAGGGCAGCGATCGAACAGGCGACGCACGCCCACGCGATCACGACGTATTTTCCGAACCGATCGCCCACCGGACCGAAAAAGAGTTGCGACACACCGTAGGCGATCGCAAAAAGCGTGATGACGAGCGACGCCTCGCCCAGTGGAATCTCGAACTCGACGGCGAGACTGGGCAGCAGCGCGTCGGTGACGCGAAGCGAGGATGCGCTTCCGAAGGCCGCGATGGAAAGCCAGAGAAATGCGGCGACCGGAACGGATGGCTCGGCGTGCGAGCCGTCCTCCTCACGCGCCGGCATTGCTTTGGCAGTGCGTTGCAAAAGGTCTAGCCGCTACTCGCAACCTCGATCATCCGCTGCACGTACCGCGCCATCATGTCCACTTCGAGATTCACCTTGCCGCCGACGGCAAGTTGTCCAAGGGTCGTGACGCTCAGCGTGTGCGGGATCAGGTTGACGGCAAATCGCGAGCGGTCCACCGCGTTGATCGTCAAGCTGACGCCATCGACGGCAATCGATCCCTTCGGCGCAATGTACCGCGACAGCTCCTCCGGTGCTTCGATCCGCAGATGCCAGCTTCCCTGTCGATCGGTGTCGACCGGCCCGAAGGCCGCGACCGTACCGACTCCGTCGACATGACCGCTCATCAGGTGCCCGCCCAGCCGGTCGGCGAGCCGCAACGCTTTCTCGAGGTTCACGCGCCGATCCACGTCGAATCCCGCCGTGCACCGCAGCGTCTCCTCGGACACATCGAAGTCGAGCCGCACACGGTCGATGGACACGACGGTGAGGCAACAGCCGGCGACGGCAAGGCTGTCGCCGACGCGCACATCGCTCAGGTCCAATGTACCGACGTCCACGCGAATGCGCGCCGCCGTCTCCCGCCTGCCGGCGTGACGACGATGCGTCCTGTCGCCTGCACGATTCCCGTGAACATCAGTCGCTCATGTCCGTGCCGGCCGCCAGACCAGATGGACGCAAGACTTTGCGTCCATGCTCATGGCGCGAACGGTGTTTTGCGTATTCGCGCAATGATGCGCAGATCGTCACCGACGCGGTCGACCGACGTCCATTCGAGATTCACGCGCTCGGCCAACGACGAAAGCGGCGCGGGAAAGTCGAACATCCCGCGTGCCGGATCGCCGATCACGGCCGGCGCGACGTAAACGACGAGCTCGTCGATCAAGCCGGCTCGAAGCAACGCGCCGTTGAGCTTCGCTCCCGCTTCGACGTGCAACTCGTTCAGGCTGCGCCCTGCGAGCTCGCGCATGAGCGCGGCGAGGTCGACGCGGCCCTCCGCGTCCGGCAGCGCGAGCGTCTCCACTCCGGCCGGCCATTCATTGTTGCGTGCGCCGGCCGTCACCAGCAGCGCATTGCCGCCGTCCAGCACGCGCGCGCGAGGCGGCGTATCCGCGTGCCGGTCGACGACGACGCGCAGCGGCTGCCGGGTCGTCGATACGTGACGCACGTTCAGCTGCGGGATCGTCATGCAGCACGGTGCCGATGCCGGTCAGGATCGGCGCACGCGCGCGCGCGCCACGCATGTCCGTCCGCGCGCGCGGGCTCGCCGGTGATCCAGCGGCTCTCGCCGTTCGCCAGCGCCGTGCGCCCGTCGAGACTCGCGGCGATCTTGCTGCGCACCCAGGGCAAGCCGCGCTCCATCCGCGAGACGAAGCCCGGCGTTCAGCTCGCGCGCTTCCGCTCGCAAGCAATCCGACATCCACTTGCATGCCGGCTTCGCGCAAGTCGCGCCGCACCCGCGGCGCTTGCGCGGATTCGGATCGTGCATCGCGGCCACCACGCGCGCCGACGCCCGCCGCGATCACGGCATCGACGCACGGCGGCGTGCGGCCGTGCGCGTTGCACGGCTCGAGCGTGACGTAGAGCGTCGCGCCCCGCACGTCGTGACCCCTGGCGCGCGGCATCTGCGAGCGCGGCGACTTCCGCGTGCGCTTCGCCGGCGCGTCGATGCCAGCCTTCGCCGACGATCCGGCCGTCGCGCGACGATCACGCAGCCGACGCGCGGATTGGGCGTCGTCGTGTACAGCCCGCGCTCGGCGAGCGCCAGCGCGCGCGCCATGTGAGCGTCGATCGTCGTCGCTGAACGGCCGATGCACGGCTCACGCCGCGGCGGCGCGCACGCCTTGCGCGCGGACGCGCTGCGACGGCGCTTCGACTTCTTTCAGCGCGTCGCGGAAGTCGGAGACGTCCTGGAACGACCGGTACACCGACGCGAAGCGGATGTAGCGCGACCTTGTCGAGCTTGTAGAGCTCTTCCATCACCATCTCGCCGAGCTGGCGCGACGGAATCTCGCGCTCGCCGAGCGACAGCACCTGCTGCACGATGCGGTCGATCGCGGCGTCGACGAACTCGGTGGGCACCGGCCGCTTGTGCAGCGCGCGCGCGAAGCCGACGCGCAGACTGCGCCGTGTCGAAGTCGGCGCGATCGCCGTTGGTCTTGACGACCTGCGGCAGGCGCAGCTCGACGGTCTCGTACGTCGTGAAGCGCTTCTGGCACGCGGCGCAGCGGCGGCGGCGGCGGATCGAATCGCCGGCCTCCGACACGCGCGAGTCGATGACCTGCGTGTCCGCGCTGCCGCAGAAAGGGCATTTCATGCGCCGATAGACGGGAAATTTGCGCGTCAGCGCGGCAACGCCGTTGCGCGGTGCGCGTCGATCACGCGCCTCGTCGGCCGGCGCATCGAGCACGTCGGCGATCAGGTGCGCCGAGCTCCTCGCACTCGATCTCGCCGAAGCCGCGCGTCGTGATCGCCGGGCTGCCGATGCGGATGCCCGACGTGACGAACGGCTTCTCGGGATCGTTCGGGATCGCGTTCTTGTTGACGGTGATGTGCGCGCTCGACAGCGCCGCCTCCGCGTCCTTGCCCGTGATCTGCTTGGCGCGCAGGTCGACCAGGAACATGTGGCAGTCGGTGCCGCCCGACACGATGCGCAGGCCGCGCTCCTGCAGCACCTTCGCGAGCACGCGCGCGTTCTCGAGCACGCGCTCCTGGTAGATCTTGAAGTCGCGCGTCAGCGCCTCGCCGAACGCAACGGCCTTGGCGGCGATCACGTGCATCAGCGGTCCGCCCTGCAGTCCGGGAAACACGGCGGAATTGATCGCCTTCTCGTGCTCGTTCCTTCATCAGGATGAAGCCGCCGCGCGGCCCGCGCAGCGTCTTGTGCGTCGTGCTGGTCGTGAAGTCGGCGATGCCGACCGGGGCTCGGATAGACGCCCGCCGCGATCAGCCCCGCGTAATGCGCCATGTCGACCATCAGCAGCGCGCCGACGCTCGTCGGCGATCGCGCGAAAGCGCTTCCAGTCGATGACGCGCGAGTACGCCGACGCGCCGGCGATGATCAGCTTCGGCTTGTGCTCGCGCGCGAGACGCTCGGCCTCGTCGTAGTCGATGAGCTCGGTCTCCGGATCGAGGCCGTAGGCGACGACGTTGAACCACTTGCCCGACATGTTGACGGGCGAGCCGTGCGTCAGGTGGCCGCCGTGCGGCAGGCTCATGCCGAGGATCGTGTCGCCCGGCTTCAGCGCCGCGAAGAACACCGCCTGGTTGGCCTGCGCGCCCGAATGCGGCTGCACGTTCGCGGCTTCGGCGTGGAACAGCTGCTTCGACGCGGTCGATCGCGAGCTGCTCGGCGATGTCGACGAACTCGCAGCCGCCGTAATAGCGCTTGCCCGGATAGCCCTCGGCGTACTTGTTGGTGAGCTGCGATGCCCTGCGCCGCCATGCACCGCCGGGCTCGCGTAGTTCTCCGACGCGATCAGCTCGATGTGCTCTTCCTGCCGGCGGTTCTCGCGCGCTGATGGCCTGCCACAGTTCGGGATCGGACTGCGCCAACGTGAGTGGAGCGGCTGAACATTGGTACGATGCGCCGCGAAAACGGCAATTTTAGCATTGCGGGCCCTTGCGACGCGGGCGCTTCCGCTCGGCGCCGGACGGCCGCCACTTCTCCGGCGAGGGGATCGCCTATAATTCCGGCGTCCCTCGGCGAAGCGACCCGCGCGAATGGCGCTGCAGGACGTCCGGCAACGTGACACGATCGGCGCCGACATCGGCGCCGCCAGGAGGAACCGTGAACGCCCTGCTCGCGCTGTCGCGCGCGATCGACGCGCTCAACGAGCGCGTCGGCCGCGTCGTCTACTGGCTGGTGCTGGTCGTCGTCCTGATCAGCGCCGCCAACGCGATCGTCCGCAAGCGTTCGACATGCAGCTCGAACGCGTTCCTCGAGATCCAGTGGTACCTGTTCTCGGCGATCTTCCTGCTCGGCGCGGGCTACACGCTGCTGCGCAACGAGCACGTCCGCATCGACATCATCGCCGGGCCGGCTGTCGCACGCGCGCGCAGAACTGGATCGACGTCGTCGGCACGTGTTCTTCCTGTTGCCGATGGTCGATCATCATCATGTGGCTGTCGTGGCCGCTGTTCGTGCGATTCGTTCACTCGCAACGAGGTGTCGTCGAACGCCGGCGGCCTGATCATCTGGCCGGCGCGATTGCTGGTGCCGATCGGCTTCGCCCTGCTGCTGCTGCAAGGCGTCTCCGAGCTGATCAAGCGGATCGCGTTCCTGCGCGGGCACGATCCGCGATCCGCTCGAGAAGCACCACGGCAAGTCGGCCGAGGAGGAGCTTGCCGAGGAGATCGCGCGCGAGCGCGGAGTCGAGGCGCCGATACTGGGAAAAGCCATGACCGCGTGGCTCATCGCCAACATGGCGCCGCTGATGTTCGCGGCGCTGGTCGTCTTCCTGCTGCTCGGCTTTCCCGGTCGCGTTCTCGCTCGGCGGCCAATCGGCATCGTGTTCGGCCTGATCGGCATCGAGCTCGGCCTGCTCGACACCGTCGCTGCTGCGGGCGCTGCCCGAGCGCATGTTGGGCGTCATGTCGAACGACACGCTGCTCGCGGTGCCGTTCTTCACGTTCATGGGACTGATCCTCGAGCGATCGGGCATGGCCGAGGACCTGCTCGACACGATCGGCCAGCTGTTCGGACCGATTCGCGGCGGACTCGCCTACGCGGTCGATCTTCGTCGGCGCGCTGCTCGCCGCGACGACCGGCGTCGTCGCGGCCAGCGTGATCTCGATGGGCCTGATCTCGCTGCCGATCATGCTGCGCTACGGCTACGACCGGCGGCTCGCGTCCGGCGTCGATCGCCGCATCGGGCACGCTCGCGCAGATCATCCCGCCGTCGCTCGTGCTGATCATCATGGCCGACCAGCTCGGCCGGTCGGTCGGCGACATGTACGCGGGCGCGTTCATCCCCGGCATCGTGCTCGCGGGCCTGTACGCGCTCTACGTGCTCGGCACGTCGATCGTCAAGCCGCACTGGGTGCCGGCGCTGCCGCCGGAGGCGCGCACGATGCGCGAGCCGGACGGCAGCGCCGGCACGCCGCTCGCTGATCGTCCTGCGTGGTCGTCGCCGTCGCTGTCGGCCGTCGCGTACTGCAACAACTGCGGATGGCCGAGACGCCGCTCGACGAGACGCTCGTGATCGCGACGAGCGTCGGCGATCGGCCGTCGCGTTCTTCGCCGCGGTGCTGAACCGCGTCTTCAAGTTCGGCCTGCTGTCGAAGATCGCCGAGCGCGTCGTCTTCGTGCTGATTCCGCCGCTCGCGCTGATCTTCCTCGTGCTCGGCACGATCTTCCTCGGCGTCGCGACGCCGACCGAAGGCGGCGCGATGGGCGCGACCGGCGCGCTGATCATGGCGCTCGCGCGCCGCCGGCTGATCTGGAAGCTGCTGAAGCAGGCGATGGACACGACCGCCAAGCTGTCGACGTTCGTCGTGTTCATCCTGGTCGGCGCGCGCGTGTTCAGCCTGACGTTCTACGGCGTCGACGGCCACGTGTGGGTCGAGCACCTGCTGACGAGCCTGCCCGGCGGCGTGCTCGGCTTCCTGATCGTCGTCAACATCCTGATCTTCGTGCTCGCGTTCTTCCTCGACTTCTTCGAGCTGTCGTTCATCATCATTCCGCTGCTCGGGCCCGGTCGCCGACAAGCTCGGCATCGACCTGATCTGGTTCGGCGTGCTGCTCGGCGTCAACATGCAGACGTCGTTCATGCACCCGCCGTTCGGCTTCGCGCTGTTCTACCTGCGCAGCGTCGCGCCGGCGAAGGAGTACCTCGACCAGCGTCACGGGCAAGGTGACGAAGGCGCCGTCACGACCGGCGCAGATCTACTGGGGCGCCGTGCCGTTCGTGATCATCCAGGTGATCATGATCGGGCTCGTGATCGCGTTCCCGCAGATGGTGATGGTCTACAAGGCCGGCGAGAAGAAATTCGACATCGACAAGATCCAGATCAACGTGCCGGAAGAGCAGCCGATCTTCCGCCGGGACCCGGTGGCGCACCGGGTCCGCCGTCGGGCGCCACCCAGCAGGAAGCCGCGGAGCAGGCCGAACGGGCGTTCGGAACGGCGCCAACGCCCGAGCAGGACGAGGCCGGCGCGCCGGACATCCGCCAGGCACCCGGCGCGAGCGAACAGGACGAGGACGCAAGGCGCTCGAACGCGCGTTGCGCGAGCAGTTGCCGGTCGGCGAAGGAGCCGGCTCGAAGGACGCCAGCGATGCGCGCGACTGGCGCATCGTCGGCGAGCAGCATCGCGCCGACACCGACAAAGCACCGCGGCGTCGAGTGCTGCGCAACCTGGCTGCGCCATGAAAAAGCCCCGCCGAAGCGGGGCCTTTCCGATGCCGCGTTGCACGCGACGGCTACTTGCTCGGCCCGCGCTGCGACATGCGGCCCGCCGCGATCATGAAGTTGTCGAAGCGGTTCTCGGTGACGCTGGAACCACGAGATCTGGTCGTTCCGGAACGCCTTCCACGGTTCGTAGACCTTCTTGAACTTCGCGTTCTTGGCCGCGATTTCCTCGTAGACCTCCGTCGCCGCCTTGTAGCAGGCGTCCATGATCGTCGTTCGAGAACGGCCGCAGCTTGCACGCCGCCGCCGACCAGCCGCTTGCAGCGCGGCCGGGTTCTGCGCGTCGTACTTCGCCATCATGTCGACGTTCGCTTCGTAGCACGCGCGCTTCGAGGATCGCCTGGTAGTCCTTCGGCAGCTCGTCGTACGCCTTGGTGTTGACGAAGAGGTCGCAGCGCCGGGCCGCCTTCCCACCAGCCCGGGTAGTAGTAGAACTTGGCGACCTTGTTGAAGCCGAGCTTCTCGTCGTCGTACGGGCCGACCCACTCGGCGGCGTCGATCGTGCCCTTCTCGAGCGACGGATAGATGTCGCCGCCGGCGATCTGCTGCGGCACGACGCCGAGCTTCTGCAGCACCTGGCCGCGCGAATGCCGCCGATGCGCATCTTCAGGCCCTTGAGGTCGGCGACGCGTCTTGATCTCCTTGCGGAACCAGCCGCCCATCTGCGCGCCGGTGTTGCCCGCCGGGAAGTTGATGATGTTGTAGTCCTTGAAGAACTCGTTGCATCAGCTGCATGCCGCCGCCGTGGTACCACCACGCGTTCTGCTGCCGCTGGTTCAGGCCGAACGGAATGGCGGTGCCGAACGCGAACGTCGGATCCTTGCCGAAGAAGTAGTACGGCGCCGTGTGGCCGCACTGGACCGTGCCGTTCTGCACGGCGTCGACGACGCCGAAGGCCGGGCACGATCTCGCCGGCCGGCGAACACCTGGATCTGGAACTTGTTGTCCGGTCGACGCGGCGACGCGCTTCGCTGATCGTTTCGGCAGCGCCGAAGATCGTGTCGAGGCTCTTCGGAAAGCTCGACGCGCAGCGCCACTTGACCTCGGGCGCGGCCTGCGCGAACGCCGGCGCGGAACCGGCGGCCAGGATGCCGGCCAGGCCGGTGTGCTTGATGAACGAACGACGTTCCATCCGAATCTCCTCGCTTTCTGTGCCGGCCCCGCCGACGTTTGGTTTGAACTTCGGGCTGCTGGCCCGCCTGCCTCTCGATCGTGCCGGCCGCTCTTCGAAGGCCAGGCGCGAGTCAATCGTGGATTCTAGCAGCCGGTGCGCCACCCGTCATGCCATGCGGCGGGGAAATCCGGGTCAGAGATTGTCGAGATGTATTTCCGGGAAGATTCCGCACCCATTCGGATGAATTCCGGAAACATCCGACCCGGATTTCCCGCCGCGTCCCGGTCCACGGCGCGAGCTTGCGCACCGCGTTGAACAGCGTCCACGTCCAGCCGGTCTGCCGCTCGAGCGTCTGCGTGAAGCGGATCAGGTAGCGCGCGCTGCCGGTGTCGAGCTCGATCATGCCGCCGGGCGTGAACCGGTCGTCGGGTCCGATCAGGCTGCGCTGCGACGCCTGCCGGTTTTCCGGCGCTGCCGGCAGATAGATGCCGAAGAACGGGCGATCGTAATTGGCGCGCGCGGCGCGGGTCGTCTCGACGGGCGCGGCCCAGTTGCGCAACAGCACGCGCACCAGGCGCCGGGCGACGATCTCGACGCCGACCGTCATCTCGTCGACCTGCTGCCGCTGCATCCGGCGCACGACGCCGAGCATCCAGTTGTCGCCGTCCTGGATCGCGAGCAGCTCGCCGAGCTTCGCCGGCGCCTCCTTCGCCGGCGCCATCAGCCGGCAGCCGCTTTCGCTGCGATCGACCATCTTCCAGCGCGTGCCGCGAACGCGCCGCTCGATCGATGCGGGGTTGATCGCCGGGATTGATCTGCGTGACCTCGTCGAAGCTCGTCGATCACGCCCGGCGTGCGCGCGGCCTCGGGCAGCCGATCGATCTCGGCAACCGCGCGCGTCAGCGCCTGCAGGCCGACGACGACGCGCACGTCGCTCGTCGGCCGACTGCCGCGACGCGCGCGGCGCATGCGCGATCGCATCGGGGCCGAACAGCGCGGCGAGCCGCATCAGCAGCAGCCGCTGCTCGCGCGACGGCAGATCGCCCGCGGCCGGCGTCTCGTCGTCCTTTCCGGCAGCCAGCGCAGGCGCTCGACGATGCGCGTGTACACCGGCCCGGTGTCGACGTACATCGCGCGCCCGCCGACGATCGGCTTGTCGCGCCGGCGCAGTCCCTGCGCGCCGGTCAGGTCGACGAAGAAACCTGCGCCGTCGCTCGGCGGTCGACGTCAGCGTCAGCGTCGGCGCCCAGTCCTCGAGCTGGTTCGCGACCCACTCGACCTGATCGGGCGTGAAGTTGCCCGAGTCGAGCCGCATCAGCAGCAGCATGTTCAGGTAGACCTGCTCGACGAAGACGCCCGGCTTCGCGAACGCGCCGGCGCCGAACACGAGCTGCTCGCGCTGCCACGAGCGCGCATGCGCGCGAGCTCGTAGAGCTCGTGGAACTCGCGCCACTGCGCGGGAATCCAGTGGCTGTAGCGAAACAGCCGGAACTTGCCGTCGAGGCCCTTGTAGTGCGCGAGCCGCACCAGCACCCACGGCAGGATCACGCGCCAGCGCCTGTTCTCGGCGTGCGGGAAGCCGGCCTGCAGCGCCGCGTTGTAGGCGGCGATGAACGCCTTGACGAGGTCGAACACCGCGTGCCACAGCCGCGATTCGACCGTCGAGCTCTTCTGGTAGTTGATCGTGTACTGGCGCGTGAGGTCGCTGACGATCGGCTCGAGCCGCGCATCGAGCTTGAGCAGCGCCTCGACCTGCGCCGGCGTCGACCTCGCGGCCGCCGCTCGGGAAGCTCGCGAGCAGCTCGAGCGACTCCTTCTGGATCTCGAGCACGTCGCCCGCCGGCAGGCGCGCCATCCAGCGCCCGATCTGCGTCGCGTTGCGCAGCGGATCGTTGAGGCGACGCAGCCAGTCGAGTAGCGGCTCGATCATCGGCGCAATCGCGCATGGCCGCGCCGGCGTCAGCAGCGTGCCGCTCAGCTGCCGGCGATCGTCATGCGCGCGATCAGCATCGAGCCGATGTGGCGCGAGCCGCGGCGATCGACGTCGTTGCCGAGCGCGACGATGTCGCGGAACATCTGCTTCAGGTTGCCGGCGATCGTGATCTCCTCGACCGGATACGCGATCTGCGCCGTCCTCGATCCAGAAGCCGGCGGCGCCGCGCGAGTAGTCGCCGGTCACCGGATTGACGCCCTGCCCCAGCTGCTCGGTGACGAGCAGGCCGCGTGCCCATCCGCCGCATCAGCGCCGGCAGATCGTCGGTGCCCTGGCGACGACGAGGTTGTGGCTGCCGCCGGCGTTGCCGGTCGACTGCATGCCCGAGCTTGCGCGCGGAGTAGCTGCCGAGGAAATAGCCCTGCAGCACGCCGTCGCGCGACGACGTCGCGCGGCGTCGGTCGCCACGCCTTCGTTGTCGAACGGCGCGCTGCCGCGCGCGCGCAGCAGGTGCGGCTCCTCGCGGATCGTTCACGTGCGGCGCGAACACCTGCTGTGCCGAGCGAATCGAGCAGGAACGACGACTTGCGGTACAGGCTGCCGCCGGACACCGCGTGCACGAACGAGCCGATGCAGGTCGGCCGGCCTCGGGCGCCTCGAACAGCACCGGGCATTCGAGCGTGCCGAGCTGGCGCGCGCCGAGCCGGCGCACCGTGCGCTCGCCGGCGATGCGGCCGACTTCGGCCGCGGGCAGCAGGTCGCCGCGGCGCGCGCGCCGCCGTGTACCAGTAGTCGCGCTGCATCGCGCCGTCCGCCTCGCCGATGACCGCGCAGTCGATGTGATGGCGCGAGCTGCGGTAGCCGCCGGAAAAGCCGTGCGTGTTCGCGTAGACGAACTCCGATTCGCCGCGCGACACGCGTCGCGCCTTCGCTGTTGGTGATGCGCGGGTCGACGGCCAGCGCCGCGGCTTCCGTTTCGCGGCCGAGCGCGATCGCCGTCGTCGACCGGCAAGCTCCCACGGATGGTAGAGATCGAGATCGGGCCAGCGCGCGCGCGAGCCGCTCCGGATCGGCGAGCCCGGCGCACGGATCCTCCGCCGTGTAGCGCGCGATCGCGAGCGCCTTGTCGACCGTGGCGCGAATCGCGTCGTCGGAGAAATCGGCGGTGCTCGCGTGGCCGCGCCGCTGCGCCGACGTAGACGGTGACGCCGATGCCCTTGTCGCGGTTGTACGCGATCGTCTCGACCTCGCCCTTGCGCACGGTCACGCTCTGGCCGACCGCCTGCGACACTTCGGTCTCGGCCGCCGTCGCGCCGCCCGCGCGCGCGGCATCGAGCACGGCCGCGGCCACGCGCTCGAGCGCGGCGGTCGACACCGGGAAAGTGCGATTCGCCGTCGCCGGGTCCCGCGGGCGGGATGTCGAAACGTTGGCGCGTGACGGCGTTCGCGGAGACAGTCATCGTCAGGTGCGGAACGAAGCGTCGGCTATCATAGCAAAGGCCTACCCGCGAATGTCGAGCATGCCCTCGTGACCCGCATTTCGCCGCTCGATGGACTCCGAGCGCGACTCGATGGACGTCCACCTGATGAAGCCGCACGACGCCCCGCCGCCCGCCGACGAGGACCGATCGGTCGCCATCGAAGACGCAGCGCAAGCACGAGATGCACGCGCTGCAGGATCTGGGCGTCGCAGCTGGTCGCGCTCGACGCCAAGCGCCTCGCGGCGCTCGACCTGCCCGAGCGCCTCGTCGACGCGATCGCGCTTGCGCGCACATCACGCGCCACGAGGCGAAGCGGCGTCAGATGCAGTACATCGGCCGGCTGATGCGCGACATCGATCCGGCGCCGCTGCGCGCTGCGCTCGCGACATGGTCGCAGGGACCGCAGCGCGAGCGCGCCCGATTCGCGCTGCTCGAGCGCTGGCGCGATCGCGTGCTGCTCGAGCCGGATGGCCTGCAGGCGTTCGTCGACGCGTACCCGTCCGCGCCGCGCGACGCACTCGTCGCGCTCGTCGCCGAGGCGCGCGACGAGCGGGCGCGCGGCGCGCCGCCGCACAAGTCGCGCGCGCTGTTTCGGCGAATTGAAGCGATCGTCGGCGATATCTGACCGTGCGCCCGAGCCGATCGCCGCCGGCGCCACGCTCCCGCCCCATCCGGATTCGACCATGGACGACGACCGCCCGCTGCTGATCGGCCTCGTCTCGATTTCGGATCGCGCGTCGGCCGGCGTCTACGACGACAAGGGCCTGCCCGGCCTGACCGACTGGTTCGACGCCGCGCTGACGACGCCGTAGCGGATCGAGACGCGGCTCATTCCCGACGAGCAGGCGATGATCGAGCGCACGCTCGTCGAGCTCGTCGACACGCGTGGGCTGCGATCTCGTGCTGACCACCGGCGGCACGGGCCCGGCGCCGCGCGACGTCACGCCCGGAAGCGACGCTCGCCGTCGCGCACAAGGTGCTGCCGGGATTCGGCGAGCAGATGCGCCAGGTCAGCCTGCGGTACGTGCCGACGGCGATCCTGTCGCGCCAGGTCGGCGTCGTGCGCGGGCGCGCGCTGATCCTCAATCTGCCCGGACAGCCGAAGGCGATCAAGGAAACGCTCGACGGCGTCTTTCCTGCGGTGCCGTATTGCCTCGACCTGATCGGCGGGTCCGTACGTCGAGACGCACGACGAGGTGTGCAAGGTGTTCCGGCCGAAATCGGCGATTCGCGCGCCGAAGCCTGACCGCTCTGAGTCGATCAGCACCTGACAAGCCCGATGGCGCAACGCCCTTCCCCAACCAGCCGCCGCCGTTCGAAGGACATGACCTGTTCGCGATCGACGCCGCGCTGCAGGCGGCGGTCGCGCGCGATGCGTGCCGATGGCGCCGCGCTGCAGCTTGCGCGCATGGGGCGCGACGCTCGGCGCGCGCCGAGACGTACGCGCTCGCCGACGCGGCCAACCGGAACCCGCCGGCGTTGCGCACGCTACGATCGCCGCGGCGAGCGCATCGACGAGGTCGCGTTCCATCCGGCGTGGCACGAGCTGATGCGGCTCGCGATGGCGCGCGGGCGAGCATTGCGCGCCGTGGCGTACGCCGCGAACCGGCGCGCAGGTCGCGCGCGCCGCGATGTACTACCTGCATGCGCAGGTCGAGAACGGCACGCAATGCCCGCTGACGATGACGTATGCGAGCGTGCCGGTGCTGACGCGCCATGCGGCGACGCTGCCGGATGCGGCCGACGTCTGGCTGCCGCGGATCCTCGCGCGACGACTACGATCCGCGCGCCGCTGCCGGTCGCGCAGAAGCGCTCGGCGCTGATCGGCATGGGCATGACCGAGCGCCAGGGCGGATCCGACGTCCGCGCCAACATCACGCGCGCGGAACCGGATGCCGACGGCGCATGGCGCATCACCGGGCACAAATGGTTCTTCTCCGCGCCGCAATGCGATGCGCACCTGGTGCTCGCGCAAACGCGACGCCGGCCTCGGCTGCTTCCTGATGCCGCGGATCGACCCGGATGGCAGCCGCAATGCGATCCGCATCAACCGGCTGAAGGACAAGCTCGGCAACCGCTCGAACGCGTCGGCCGAGGTCGAATTCGAACGCGCGCTGGCGTGGCCGGTCGGCGCGCCGCGACCGCGGCATCGCGACGATCCTCGAGATGGTGCAGTACACGCGGCTCGATTGCGTGATCGGCAGCGCGGGCATCATGCGCGCGGCGCTCACGTGGGCGCTGCATCACGCGCGGCATCGCACGACGTTCGGACGGCGCCTGGTCGAGCATCCGCTGATGGCCAACGTGCTGGCCGATCTCGCGCTCGAAAGCGAAGCGGCGATGCTCGCTGGCGCTGCGCCTGGCGCGCGCGTGCGAAGCCGACGCCGAAGCCGGCGCTGCGCGCGGCCGCGCGCATCGTCACGCCCGCCGCGAAATACTGGATCTGCAAGCGCGCGATCGCGGTCACCGCCGAAGCGATGGAAGTGCTCGGCGGCAACGGCTACATCGAGGAGAACCCGCTGCCGCGCTTCTACCGCGAAGCGCCGGTCAATTCGATCTGGGAAGGGTCGGGCAACATCGTCTGCCTCGACGTCGCGCGCGCTGCACGCGGGAACCCGGCTGCGGTCGACGGCATTGCTCGCCGACGTTGCGTCCGTGCGAGGGGCGAACGCGCATTTCGACCGCCATTGCGCAGCGCTCGAACGCGCTGCTTCGAAGCACGGACGACCACGCGGCCGAGGGCCGCCGTGTCGCGCAGGCCGTCGCGCTCGCCGTGTCGGCGGCGGAACTGATCCGGCATGCACCCGACTTCGTTGCCGATGCGTACTGCGACTCGCGCCTTGCGCCGCGACGCGTTCGACGGCGCTGCGTTCGGCCGCTGTCAGCAGCAGCGCAGACGCACCGCATTGTCGAGCGCGCGCATGGCGTGACGCTCTGCGGAGTCGCTAGGCGTTCGCGTGCTCGCCGAGCGCGATGTCGACCATCATCTCGTTGGCGAGCGCGTCGAGCGCGCGCCGCAGCTCGTCGTTCGGCAGCGACTTCGGGCACGACGAGCAGCGCCTTGACCTTGAACAGGTGCTCGGCCGACGTGCCGCCGTCTGACGATCTCGGTGTGCAGGTCCTCGATGCTGACGCCGCGCTCGGCAAGGCTGCGCGACAGGTCGCGAACGATGCCCGGGCGGTCGAGCCCGTCAGTTCGAGCTTCACCATCCGGCGGCCGGCCGGCGCCGGCGGCGTCTCGACCTTCTCGATGACGACGCGCAGTCCCGACGATTCGAGTCCGCGCAGCGCCTGCGCGAGCGGCTCGGCGTTCTGCGCGGGCACCTCGAAGTGCACCATGCCCGCGAACTGTCCGGCGAGATTCGCCATCCGGCTGCCCGCCCAGTTCGCGCCGAACCCCTGCGCGCGGTCGGACAGCAGGCTGACGATGCCCGGGCGGTCGGTGCCGATCGCGGTGACGATCAGCGACGTCCCGACCGCCTTGCCTTCCTCGGTCAGCGAGATCGTGCGGCGGATCATCGGCGCCTTCGTCGCGAAGCGCTCGTCCTGCGGCTGCGCGGGCAACTCGCCGTGCTCGGCCGCGTGGCGAACGACGCGCGTCAGCAGCTCGAGCCCCATCGGCGCGAGCGCGCGCTCCCACAGCTCGCGCGCCGTCTCGCCCTTTGCCGACGAAGCACCAGTCCTGCGCGGCGATCGCGCCCGCGTCCCAGCCGTCGGCCAGGTGATAGACGGAGCCGCCCGCGATCGGATCGCCTTCCAGGATCGTCCATTCGACCGCCGCGATGCCGCGATGCCGCGGCAGCAGCGACGGGTGGTAGCCGATGCCGCGCAGGCGCGAGCGCGCAAGCGCCTCGTCGCTGACGCGCGCATGCGTGTGCGCGGCGACGATCAGGTCGGTACCTTCGGGAATCGCGCTCGCCCGGCACGATCTTCGGATTGTCGAGGACATGCACCGGCACGCCGGCCGCCTGCGCGGCGGCGGCGAGCCGGTCGTCGGCGGCCGGCGCGACGACCTGCGCGATCTCGACGCCGTCCTTCGCAAGCGCCTCGAACACCATGGCGCCGAAATAGCGGGATCCGACCAGCGTGCATTTCATGAATTCTCGCTTTTTTGAAGAAGCGCGCAGCCCCGCGGGCGGCGGGCGGCGAGCGGCTCGCAATGCGCTTCACACTCGCTCGCGCTCGCCTCTTGTCCGCTTGCGCATTGACCGGGCGCAAGAATACGCCAGAATCGCCGTATCACTGGTCGCGCTCGACGTGCTGCATCCGGTCCTGCGTCCCGCCGTCATGACAGCCGCGCGGGTCCTGGCGATAGAAGCGCGCGAACTCGCGGTACACGGCCGGGTACTCGTCGCGCAGCAGCGTCGGCTCGGCGAAGAACACTTCCGAGAGCACCGCGAAGAACTCGCCGGGGCTCTCCGCCGCGTAGGGATCGATCGCCGTGTCCTCGCCGGCGTCGACCCGCGCGCAGAAATCGGCGTACGCTTCGCGCATGACGCGCTGCCAGTCGTCGCCGCGACTGATCGTCGGGCAGCGGCGGGCAGCCGTTCGCGTCGCCGTCGCGCATGTCGATCTTGTGCGCGAACTCGTGGATGACGAGGTTCATCTGCGCGTCGTCCCAGTCCGCCGACGCCTCGACGTCCGGCCACGACAGCACGACCGGGCCGCCGTGCATCGCTTCCCCGGCGAGCGCGTCGTCCTGGCGGTGCACGACGCCGTATTCGTCCTCGTATTCCCAGCCGGGCACGAATTCGCCCGGATAGACGACGACGTTCTCGAAGCCGTCGTACAGCGCGAGATCGAGGTTCAGCACCGAGCACGCACGCCTGGATGCGCGATGATCGTCCGCTGCAGCGGCGTCACGTCGTGTCCCTGCGCGCCGACGATGCTCTTCGCGTCGAGGAACAGCACGACGAGGTCGCGCAGCCGCGCGAGCTCGTCGGCCGTATAGGCGCGAGGAACGGCAGCGCGTCGCAGGCGTCGCGCCACAGCGCGTCGGGCAGCGCCGCGGTGCGCAGGATCCGCTGCCGTCGATAGCGGCGCAGCGCGTCGAACACGCGCGACGCCCCGCGCTACGTCGAGCGCGCGGCGGCGCCAGTGCGCGGCGCATCCGTCGTCGTCGTCGAGATCGATGACGTCGGCTGCCTTCGCTCGTCAGCAGCCGGTCGGCCTCGTCCTCCGGCAGCGCTTCGACGTCGCGCAGCTTGCGCGCGATCGTCGTGCTCTTGCGGCCCGCCTCGTCGAGCGTATTGCTCGACCTGTCGAGCTTGTCCTTCGTCTTCGCGAGCAGCGTCGCCGAAGCGGCCGAACTCGGTCTTGACCGCGCCGAGCACCCGCCAGACCTCGGTCGAGCGCTTCTCGATCGCGAGCGTCCGGAAGCCGAGCTGCAGGCTGTTCAGCAATCGCGGCGAGCGTTCGTGGGCCCGGCGAGCGTCACGCGGATATTCGCGCTGCAGCGTCTCGGCAAGGCCCGGCGCGCGACATCGCCTCGGCGAACAGGCCTTCGGTCGGCACGAACAGGATCGCGAAGTCGGTCGTGTGCGGCGGCTCGACGTACTTGTCGCGAATCGTCCGCGCCTGCACCTTGAAGAACTGCGTCCAGCGCGCGCCGGCTCGCCTCGACCGCATCGGCGTCGGCGCGCTCGATCGCGTCCTGCAGCCGCTGCCAGTCCTCGAGCGGGAACTTGGCGTCGATCGGCAGCCAGCACGGCGTGCCGTCGTCGCTGCGCCCGGGAAACCGGATGGCGAACTCGACGCGCTGCCTTGGAGCCCGGACGCGTCGACGACGTTCTTCGCGTACTGGCCGGGGGGCAGCATGTCGGCGAGCAGCGCGCCGAGCTGCACCTCGCCCCAGGTGCCGCGCGACTTGACGTTGGTCAGCACGCGCTTCAGGTCGCCGACGCCGGTGGCGAGCGTCTGCATCTCGCCCAGCCCTTGTGGACCTGCTCGAGCCGCTCGGACACCTGCTTGAACGATGCGCCGAGCCGCTGCTCGAGCGTCGCCTGCAGCTTCTCGTCGACGGTCGCGCGCATCTGCTCGAGCTTCTGCGCGTTCTCGGCGCGCAGCAGGTCGAGGCGCTCCTCGAGCGTCCTGCGCAGCGCATCGAGCCGCGGCTTCCGACGTCTGCGTCAGCTGCGACAGCCGTTCGCCGAACGCCTTGAGCTCGGTCGCCTGCGAGTGCGACGCCGCACTGTGCAACTGTGCGTTGGTCTCCGCGTAGCGCGCCATGAGTTCGCCGACTTCCTGGCGCAGCGCCGTTCCCGCGCCGGCCGCTTCGTTGCGGGCGATTGCGAGATCCTGGCGTACGTCGCGCTCGTGGTCCGCGACGCCGCGACCGATCGATTCCAGCCGGCCGCGCAGTTCCGCGGCATCGCGCGCAGCGGTGTCGCGCTCGCGCGCAAGTCCGATCAGCCGCACCAGCGTCGTCGCCGAGCAGCGCGAGCAGGAAAACGAAGCCGACAACCGCCGCGATCAACCACGCGTCATTCATCATGAGCGAGTTTAGCAGTCAGGCTTCATGGTTCGAGCGCGAGCATCGCGAAGCTCGCGAGCCAGTGCGAGCGCGGCAAAGCGCGAGGCCGTTGCGACATCGAGTTGCATCATCGCCTGACTGGGATCAGACACCAATTTCGCGACACATCTCGCGCGGTTGGGAGCCCTGCGGTGCGAAATGGGTATCTGACCCCGGCTAAGCAGCTTCGCGGCTCGCCCGCTTGCGCTCGTGTTCCTTCAGGATAGCGCTTGCGGATGCGGATCGACTTCGGCGTGACCTCGACGAGCTCGTCGTCGGCGATGAACTCGACCGCGTACTCGAGCGTCAGCTCGATCGGCGGCGTCAGCAGGATCGCGTCGTCCTTGCCGGACGCGCGGACGTTGGTGAGCTGCTTGCCCTTGATCGGATTGACGACGAGGTCGTTGTCGCGGCTGTGGATGCCGATGACCATGCCTTCGTACAGCTTCTCGCCGGGCGACACGAACATGCGGCCGCGCTCCTGCAGCTTCCACAGCGCGTAGGCGACCGCGTCGCCGTCTTCCTGCGAGATCAGCACGCCGTTGCGGCGCTCGGGGATGTCGCCCTTGACCGGCGCGTAGCCGTCGAACACGTGGCTCATCAGCCCGGTGCCGCGCGTCAGGTTCATGAACTCGCCCTGGAAGCCGATGAGGCCGCGCGCGGGAATGCGGTAGTCGAGGCGCGTGCGGCCCTGCGCGTCGGATTCCATGTTCGTCGAGCTCGCCGCGGCGCACGCCGAGCGCTTCCATCACCGCGCCCTGGTGCTGCTCCTCGACGTCGACCGACAGCGCCTCGTACGGCTCGCAGGTCACGCCCGTCGATTTCCTTCAGCACGACGCGCGGCCGCGACACCGCGAGCTCGTAGCCTTCGCGGCGCATGTTCTCGATCAGGATCGTCAGATGCAGCTCGCCGCGGCCGGACACGAGGAACGCGTCGGTGTCGCCGGTCTCCTCGACGCGCAGCGCCATGTTGGTCAGCAGCTCGCGCATCAGGCGATCGCGCAGGTTGCGCGACGTCACGTACTTGCCTTCGCGGCCCGCGAGCGGCGACGTGTTGACCTGGAAGTACATCGACAGCGTCGGCTCGTCGACCGAGATCGGCGGCAGCGCCTCGGGCTGTCTCGACGGCGGCGAGCGTCGTGCCGATCGTCAGGTCGTCGATGCCGGTGACGAGCACGATGTCGCCGGCTGCCGCGCGCTCGACCGGCACGCGATTCAAGCCCCTCGAACATGAAGACCTGGCCGACCCGGCCGCGCGCCGGCACCTCGCCTTCGGCGAGCGGGCCGTTCGAGGACCGCGACTTCCTGGCCCGGCGACGATGCTGCCGCGGCGGATGCGGCCGATGCCGAGGCGCCCGACGTAGCTCGAGTAGTCGAGCGCGCTGACCTGGAACTGCAGCGGCGCGTCGGCGTCGCCGGCCGGCGCGGGCACGTACGCGAGGATCGTCTCGAACAGCGGCCGCATGTCGCGCCTGCTGGCTCGCGCCGGCCTTCGCGACGTTCGACGTCGAGCGTCGCCCAGCCGTTCAGCGCCGACGCGTAGACGACCGGGAAAGTCGAGCTGCGCGTCGGTCGCGCCGAGCCGGTCGAACAGCTCGAACGTCTGGTTGACGACCCATTCGGGCCGCGCGCCCGGGCCGATCGACCTTGTTGACGACGACGATCGGCCGCAGGCCCTGCTTCAGCGCCTTCAGCGTCACGAAGCGCGTCTGCGGCATCGGGCCTTCGACGGCGTCGACGAGCAGCAGCACGCCGTCGACCATGCCGAGCACGCGCTCGACCTCGCCGCCGAAATCGGCGTGGCCCGGCGTGTCGACGATGTTGATGTGCGTGTCGTCGCGCGATAGCGGATCGCGCAGTTCTTGGCGAGGATCGTGATGCCGCGCTCGCGCTCGATGTCGTTGTTGTCCATCATCCGCTCGCCGACATGCGAGTGCTTGGCGAACGTGCCCGCCTGGACCAGCAGCTTGTCGACGAGCGTGGTCTTGCCGTGGTCGACGTGCGCGATGATCGCGATGTTGCGAAGGTCGTTGCGCAGCGTGGTCATGTGCGGCTTGTCGAAGGCCGGCTTCGGCGGCGCGGCGGCAAAACAGTCGATTATAGCTGGCCAGGCGGTCGTTCGAGCCAGAATATTTTGAAAAATCCGACAACTTAGGCTATAATCCGTATTCGGGCGGCCGTTCCGGTCACCGCCCACCCGCGAGGCGCGGCACCTGCATTCACACGGACGCCGACGCATTCCTCAGCAACTGACATTCCGCTGCCTGGACCGGAAACCGCCGCAAGCGGTAGGCCGCGTACCAGGAGCATCCATGCAGCGCAACGAGCTTTGCCGAGCTCGGATTGCGGCCCGAGATCTTGCGGGCCGTGACCGAGTCCGGCTACACCACGCCCACGCCCATCCAGGCGCAGGCGATTCCCGTCATCCTCGCCGGCCACGACATCATGGGCGGCGCCCAGACCGGCACCGGCAAGACCGCCGGTTTCGGCCTGCCGATCCTGCAGAAGCTGGCGCCGCAGGCGAACACGAGCCCGTCGCCGGCGCGCCATCCGGTGCGCGCGCTGATCCTCGCGCCGACGCGCGAGCTCGCGATCCAGGTCGAGGAGCAGATCAAGGAATACGGCAAGTACACGAACCTGCGCTCGACCGTGCGTCTTCGGCGGCGTCGACATCAAGCCAGCAGCTGCCGATCGTTCGCGCGCGGCGTCGAGATCCTCGTCGCCACGCCCGGCCGCCTGCTCGATCACGTCGAGCAGAAGAGCGTCAACCTCGGCCAGGTCGAGATCTTCGTGCTCGACGAAGCCGACCGGATGCTCGACATGGGCTTCATCCCCGACATCAAGCGGATCATGGCGCTGCTGCCTGACGCGAAGCGGCAGAACCTGCTGTTCTCGGCGACGTTCTCCAACGAGATCAAGAAGCTCGCCGACGAGCTGCTCAATGCGCCGCAGCTGATCGAGGTCGCGCGGCGCAACACCGCCGCCGAGACCGTTTCGCAAAGCGCGTACAAGGTGCCGCAGGACGCGAAACGCGCCGCTGCTCGTGCACCTCGTGAAGTCGCGCAAGGTCTGGCAGGTGCTGTGCTTCGTGCGCACCAAGCACGGCGCGTCGCGCCTCGCGCGCCAGCTCGAGAAGGACGGCCTCGCGACATCGGCGATCCACGGCGACAAGACGCAGGCCGCGCGCCTCGAAGCGCTGGCGGCGTTCAAGGAAGGCAAGCTGCAGGTGCTGGTGGCGACCGACGTCGCCGCGCGCGGCCTCGACATCGACGACATGCCGCTCGTCGTCAATTACGAGCTGCCGCACGTTCCCGAGGACTACATCCACCGGATCGGCCGCACGGCCGCGCCGGCGCGACCGGCGAGGCGATTTCGTTCGTCGCGCCCGAGGAAGAAAAGTATCTGGCCGAGATCGAGCGGCTGCTGAAGAAGAAGATCGCGATCGTCCTGCCGGAAGGTTTCGATGCGACGGCAGCCGCGCACGAACGTCCCGCGCGCGGTGCGAGTGCCAGTCGTGCGTGAACGGCCCGACAGCGTGCGCCGGGAGCGTGGCGCACGCCAATGCCCGACGCGGAACGTCTGCAGGCAGCGAGCATGGTCGCGAACACGCGCCGGCGGCTAACGTGCGCCGCGAGCACGCGCCGACGGAGAACGTGCGTCGCGAACCGGCCACGAACGGCGACGCACGCCGCGCCGAGCGTGACGCGGCCTACGCGAAAAATCCCGATCAGCCGCTGGTCAAGCGGGTGCATGCGAGCACGGACGGAAGCGGCGCCGCGCATCCTCATGCGCACATCCACGCGGCGCGACGAGCGAAGCCGGTACCCGCGCTGCTGCAGAAGCGGCGGTTGCCGGAGCCGGAGAAGGTCTAGGCGCCGGACCGCGAAAAGCGCGCGTTTTGATGACTTCCTTGCGCCCGCCCGGGTGGCATGCAATGGATGTTATGGATTAAGTTATTGCCGTAGCTTCGTTGAAGGAAATGGATTTATATAAGGAACGTCGAGCACGCCCGATGTTAGGGACCGACGATCCCGCGGCGCTGCTAACATGAGGCCGTGCCCGCATCGCCAGCCCCGTCAGTCCTCGCCGTCGACCAGCTGACCGTCGAATTCGCGACGACCGACCGGCGTCGTCACCGCCGTTCGAAATCTGTCGTTCGGCGATCGCCCGCGGCGAAACCGTCGCGGTCGTCGGCGAATCGGGCTCGGGCAAGTCGGTCACCGCGCTTTCGATCATGCGGCTGGTCGAGCATGGCGGCGGCCGCATTGTGGACGGCCGGCTGCAGTTCGCGCGCCCGGGCGGCAGCGACGTCGATCTCGCCCAGGCTGAACGCGGCGACGCTGCGCGACATTCGCGGCGCCGAGATCGCGATGATCTTCCAGGAGCCGATGACGTCGCTGAACCCGGTGTTTCCGGTCGGCGAGCAGATTGCCGAATCGATTCGGCTCCATCAGCGCAAGGATGCGCGCGGCTGCACGCGCGGAGGCGCTGCGGATGCTCGAGCAGGTGCGCATTCCGGAGGCCCGCTCGGTCCTCGATCGATATCCGCATCAACTGTCGGGCGGCATGCGGCAACGCGTCATGATCGCGATGGCGTTGTCGTGCCGCCCAGCGCTCCTGATCGCCGACGAGCCGACGACTGCGCTCGACGTGACGATTCAGGCGCAGATCCTGACGCTGATCCGCCTGCTGCAGGACGAAATGCGGATGGCGGTGATGTTCATCACGCACGACATGGGTGTCGTCGCGGAAGTCGCCGATCGCGTGGTCGTCATGTATCGCGGCGAGAAGGTCGAGCAAGGCGCCGCCGAAACGATTTTCAAGTCACCCGCGCACCCGTACACGCGCGCGCTGCTTGCCGCCGTGCCCAAGCTCGGCGCATTGCGGGGCGAAGATGCCCCACGGAAATTTTCGGTGCTGGCGATGGAAGTGCCGCCGCCGCCCGGTGAAGCCGCGGCGCCGGTCATCGAGCATGCCGCACCGTCGCCCGAGCCGGAGCGGAGTGATTCGTCGCTCGCACCACGGCAAGGCAACGACGCGACCGCAGCGCCACCTCGACATGACCATGAAGCATTCGCGACACGACCCGGCGATGGCGCGTCGAACCCTGCGCCGCTGCTGCGCGTTCGTCGACTGACGACACGCTTCGACGTCAAGTCCGGATTGTTCGGCCGCGTGCGCCGCCGCGTGCACGCGGTCGAGCAAGTGAGCTTCGATCTCGCAGCCGGCGAGACGCTCGCGCTGGTCGGCGAATCGGGCTGCGGCAAATCGACGACCGGGCGCTCGCTGCTGCGGCTCGTCGATATCGCGGGCGGCAGCGTCGAATTCGAGGGAAATGACATCGCCAGGCTGTCGAACGAAGCGCTGCGCACGGTGCGCCGCGACATCCAGATGATTTTCCAGGATCCGTTCGCCTCGCTCGACCCTCGCCTCACGGTCGGGTTCTCGATCGCCGAGCCACTCTACGTCCATGGCATTGTCAGCGGTCGCGACGCCGAGGATCGCGTCGCCTGGCTGCTCGAGCACGTCGGGCTTGCCGGCGACCATGCACGCCGCTATCCGCACGAGTTCTCGGGTGGACAGCGCCAGCGGATCGCGATCGCGCGCGCGCTCGCGCTGAAGCCGCGGATCATCGTCGCCGATGAACCGGTGTCGGCACTCGATGTCTCGATCCAGGCCCAGATCGTCAACCTGCTCATCGATCTGCAGCAGCGATTCGGCGTCTCGTACCTGTTCATCTCACACGACATGGCGGTCGTCGAGCGCGTGAGCCATCGCGTCGCCGTGATGTACCTGGGACAGATCGTCGAGATCGGCCCAAGGCGCGCGATCTTCGAAAATCCGCAACATCCATACACGCGCAAGCTGATGGCGGCGGTCCCGGTTGCCGACCCGACCCGGCGGCGGCGGGAAAGAGCGCTATCATCCGAGGAAATCCCGAGCCCGATCCGCACCGTCGGCGATGAGCCCGACGTTGCGCCGCTCGCGCAGGTCGCGCCCGGGCATTTTGTCGCCACGCATCGCGTCGGCGGCGCCTATTGAAATCCGGCGACCATGGGGTCGCCGCATCCGAAGGAGCCATCCATGAAACCGCTGTTTCGCACGTTGGCGGCGGCGCTCGTGACGCTTGCCGTCGCAGCGCCCGCGCATGCCGCCAAGGACGTCGTGTTCGCCGTCGCGTCGACGTTCACGACGACCGACCCGTACGACGCCAACGATACGCTGTCGCAGGCGATGGCGAAATCGTTCTACGAAGGGTTGTACGGCTTCGACAAGGACATGAAGATGGTCCCGGTCCTGGCCGAAAGCTACGAAGCGAGCAAGGACGGCCTCGTCTACACGATCAAGCTGCGCAAAGGCGTCAAGTTCCACGACGGCACCGACTTCAAGGCCGAGGCGGTGAAGGTCAATCTCGATCGCGTCACCAATCCCGACAACAAGCTGAAGCGCTATGGCCTCTACAACAACAACATCGCGAAGACCGAGGTCGTCGACGACTACACGGCGCGCATCACGCTGAAAACCGCGTTCTCGCCGTTCATCGCGCAACTCGCGCACCCGTCCACGGTGATGATCAGCCCGGCCGCGCTGAAGCAATGGGGCAGCAAGGACATCGCGTTCCATCCGGTGGGAACCGGCCCGTTCAAGTTCGTCGAATGGAAATCCACCGATTATCTGAAGGTGGCGAAGTTCGACGGCTACTGGAAGAAGGGCTATCCGAAGGTCGACACGATCACATGGAAGCCCGTCGTCGACAACAACTCGCGCGCCGCGCTGATGCAGACGGGCGAGGCGCACTTCACGTTCCCCGTGCCCTATGAAGTGGCCGAGGTGCTCAAGGCCAAGCCGGAGCTCGAAGTCGTCGCGGCGCCTTCGATCGTCCTGCGATACCTGTCGATGAACACGCAGCAGAAGCCGTTCGACAACGCGAAGGTGCGCCAGGCGATTGCGTACGCGATCAACAAGGACGCGCTCGCCAAGGTCGCATTCAACGGGTACGCAACGCCGGCGGTCGGCGTCGCACCGCAGGGCGTCGAGTACGCCGTCAAGATCGGACCATGGCCGTATGACGTCAAAAAGGCCAAGCAGTTGCTGACCGAGGCCGGCTACCCGAACGGCTTCGAGACCGAGCTGTGGTCGGCGTACAACCACACCACGGCGCAGAAAGTGACGCAGTTCATCCAGCAGCAACTGCAGCAGATCGGCATCAGGACGAAGATCACGCTGCTCGAGGCCGGACAGCGCGTCGAGAAGGTGGAGAGCTGGCAGGATCCGAAGTCGGCGCCGGTGCGCTTGTACTACGTCGGCTGGTCGACATCGACCGGCGAGGCCGACTGGGCGCTGCGTCCCCTGCTCTACGGAGAATCGTGGCCACCGAAGCTTTTCAACACCGCGTACTACAGGAATGAAAAGGTCGACGCCGACATCAAGAACGCGCAACTGACGACCAGCTCGACGGAAAAGGCGAAGCTCTACAAGGACGCGCAGGAAACGATCTGGAATGACGCGCCGTGGGCGCCGCTCGTCGTCGAGAAGCTGCTGTCCGCAAACAGCAAGAAGCTCACCGGCGTATACGTGATTCCCGATGCGTCGTTCAACTTCAATGAGATCGATCTGAAATAAACCGCGCAAGGTTTCGCTCCTCATTTGCCAAAATGATGCTCGCACGATACGGGCGCGGGTAGAAGTCAGCGCGGAAAGCTCGGGGCGGCCCTTCGCTTTCCGCGTAAACCGACGCAAGCCCGAGCGCTCGAGCGGGCGGCTGCGATGCCTCAATACATCCTCAAGCGCCTGCTGGGCCTGTTGCCGACGCTGTTGCTCGTCGGTTTCCTCGTTTTCCTGTTCGTCCACGTGCTGCCGGGCGATCCGGCGCGCCTCGCCGCAGGCCCCGACGCGACGCCCGAGACGGTCGAACTCGTCCGCAAGGATCTCGGGCTCGATCGCCCGCTGCCGCAGCAATTCCTGAACTTCGTCCGCGGCGTCGCTGCGCTGGGACTTCGGCACGTCGATCCGTACGAAGCGGCCGGTGTCGAGCGAAATCGCCGATCGCTTCATGCCGACGTTCTGGCTGACGATTTTCAGCATGCTGTGGTCGGTGGCCATCGGCATGGCGATCGGCATCGCGTCCGCGGTGTGGCGCAATCGGTGGCCCGATCGCGTCGGCATGACGCTCGCCGTATCGGGTATCTCGTTCCCCGCGTTCGCGCTCGGCATGGTGCTGATGCAGGGGTTCTCCGTGCAGCTTGGTTGGCTGCCGACCGTCGGCGACGACACGTGGCGCCATTACATCCTTCCCTCGATCACGCTCGGTGCCGCCGTAGCGGCGATCATGGCGCGCTTCACCCGCTCATCGTTCGTCGAGATCCTCGGCGAGGACTTCATTCGGACCGCCCGTGCCAAGGGCCTCGAGGAGCGGACGGTCATCATCAAGCACGGGCTGCGGAATGCGCTCATTCCCGTCGTGACGATGATGGGGCTGCAATTCGGATTCCTGCTCGGCGGATCGATCGTCGTCGAGAAGGTCTTCAACTGGCCGGGGCTCGGCCGGCTGCTCGTCGACGCCGTCGACATGCGCGACTATCCGGTGATCCAGGCGCTGGTGCTGCTGTTCTCGCTCGAGTTCATCCTGATCAACCTGATCGTCGACGTGCTCTACGGCCTGATCAATCCCACGATCCGCTATCGCTGATGCAAACCTGCTGCACGCGCCGATTGCCTTGTCATGACCTCATTCTCCGGCCTGTCGCTGATGGGTGACGAGCCGCTTGCCACGTTGCCCGCAGCACGGCCGCTGTTCGCGGACGAGCGCGTGCGCACGCCGTGGTCGGAATTCTGGCGCAAGTTCAAGCGGCAGAAGGTCGCACTGGTGGCAGGCGGATTCGTGGTCGTTCTCGTCGTCGTCGCGATCGCAGCGCCGTGGATCGTCCCGTACGACGCGGAAAACTTCTTCGACTACGACAAGCTGAATCAGCGGCCGTCCGCCGCACACTGGTTCGGCGTCGATGCGCTCGGACGCGACATCTACAGCCGAATCCTGATGGGTGCGCGCATATCGCTCACCGCCGGATTCCTGTCGGTCGCCGTCGGCGCAATCATCGGCACGCTGCTCGGACTGGTCGCGGGCTACAAGGAAGGCTGGTGGGACCGCGTGATCATGCGCATCTGCGACGTGCTGTTCGCATTCCCCGGCATCCTGCTTGCGATCGGCATCGTCGCGATCCTCGGCGGCGGGATGGCGAATGTCGTCGTCGCCGTGGCGGTCTTCAGCATTCCGACTTTCGCGCGCCTGGTTCGCGGCAACACGCTGGCGCTCAAGCACCTGACGTACATCGAAGCGGCGCGCAGCCTCGGCGCGTCGGCGAGCACGATCGTGTTCCGGCATATCTTTCCCGGAACGATCTCCGCCGTGGTCGTGTACTTTTCGCTGCGGATCGGAACGTCGATCATCACGGCGGCGAGCCTGTCGTTCCTCGGCATGGGTGCGCAGCCACCGACGCCCGAATGGGGCGCGATGCTCGACGCCGCGCGCGCCGACATGCTGATTGCGCCGCACGAGGCCATATTCCCGGCGCTCGCGATCTTCCTTACCGTGCTCGCGTTCAACCTGCTCGGCGACGGCTTGCGCGACGCACTCGACCCGAAGATCGAACGCAGATAGGCGAGACATGATCGACGCACCGCGGATCGGCGTGCTCGAACCCGGCGCACGCGATTCGATCGCCGATGTCGCGGGCGTCACCGTCGGCCATCTGACGCTCGCCGACGGGGCGGTGCAAACAGGCGTGACGGTCGTGCGGCCGCATGCCGGAGACCCGTTCCGCGAGTTGCTGCCCGCCGCGGCCGTCATCGTCAACGGCTACGGCAAGACGGCCGGTCTCGTGCAGTTGAACGAGCTGGGTACGCTCGAATCGCCGATCGCGTTGACGAATACGTTCGCCGTCGGCACGATCGCGACCGCGATGATCCGCCACGCGGTTTCAGGTAACCCCGGTATCGGCCGCACCTCGCCGACGTTGAACGCGCTCGTCGCCGAATGCAACGACGGCTGGTTGAATGATTTGCAGGCGTTCGCCGTCGGCGACGTGCATTACGCACAGGCGTTCGATGCGGCAAGCGCCGACTTCGCACAGGGTGCCGTCGGCGCCGGCCGTGGCATGTCGTGCTTCGAGTTGAAGGGCGGCATCGGTTCCGCGTCCCGGGTGGCGGTCTGCAGGCGCGTCCCGCATATCCTGGGGGCGCTCGTGCTGGCGAACTTCGGGCGGCTGCGGCAATTGACGTTGCGCGGTTTACCGATCGGTCGTTCCCTTGCGGCCGCGAATGCCGCAGGACGAACGGCGAGACCAGGGCTCGATCATCGTCATCCTCGCAACCGATGCGCCGCTCGATCACCGGCAATTGCGCCGCCTCGGCATGCGTGCCGCGGCAGGCATCGCGCGCACCGGTTCGAATTTCGGACATGGCAGCGGCGACATCGCGCTCGCATTCTCGACCGCCGAGCCGATCGTCCGCGCAGCACGAACGGCCGCGCGACGGACGACGCTCGACGACGACGCGCTGGACCCGCTGTTCGACGCGGCGGCAGAAGCCACCGAGCAGTCGATCGTCAACGCGCTGTTCGCCGCCGAGACCGTGAAGGGCTATGCCGGTCACCAACGCCGGTCCATCGTCGACGCCATGCCCGATTGGCGAACGCGCATTGCGTAGTTGACCATCGCAGGCAACGCTTCCGTGAAGATCCTGGTCTCCGTCGACATCGAGGGCATCGCGGGCGTCGTGCATCCGGACCAGACACGGCCCGGCAATCCCGAGTACGAGCGCGCCCGCCGCCTGATGACGGCCGAGGCGAATGCCGCGATACGCGGTGCGCTCGACGGTGGGGCCACGGCGGTGCTGGTCAACGACTCCCACGGGCCCTTTCGCAACCTCCTGCCCGACGAGCTCGATCCGCGCGCCGAAGCGCTGCTCGGCAAGCCCCGCGATCTCGGCATGATGGCCGGCGTCGATCAGGATTGCACGGCGGTGTTCCTCGTGGGCTGGCATTGCGCGGGCGGGCGCGGCCGGCGTCCTTGCGCATACGATCAGCAGCTTTGCATTCGCGCGCGTGTGGGTAAACGGCGCTGAAACCGGCGAAGCCGGACTCTATGGCGCAGTCGCGGGCGAATTCGGTGTGCCCGTCGCGCTCTTCACCGGAGATGACGCGTTCGTCGCCGAGACTACCCCGTTGTTTCCCGGCGCCATCGGTGTCGCGGTGAAGCGCGCGCAGGGTAACCGTGTGGCGACCTCCCTCTCCCCTCGCGCGGCGTGTGCGGCCATCGAAGCCGCCGCGAAGGAAGCTACGCTGCGCAGCAGTCAATTGAAGCTGCGACCGGCGCAAACGCCCGTTGCGGTGCGCGTCGAGGCGACCAGCGCCGTGCTCGCCGACCTGTTCGCGATGTTGCCCATCGTGCAGCGCCTCGATGCGATGAGTCATCCAGTTCACGTCGCCGACGATGCGGCACGCCGTGCGCGTGCTGAACAGTCTGTCGGCGATGTCGTTCATGCTGCGTTGAATTCGCACGTCATCGCGTGCGTCGCGGAACACCCAGTTGCTCGTAGAGCGGCCGCAGCACGTCGCGCACCATCGGTAACCTGCGCCGGAACCACAGCGCGGCGAGCATCGCCACCACGCCGTTCAGCGCGAACGCAAACGGCGTACCGAACGCACCGGCAATTGCGCCGGCGGCGAGATTGCCGAGCGGCGCGACACCGAGAAACGCGAGCGTGTAGAACGACGCGACGCGCCCGCGCAACCGGTCGTCGACGATCGTCTGCAGGATCGTGTTCGCCGACGCGGCTGCAAGGATAGTTCCGCCGCCGACCAGCACCATCAGCAGCAGGGCCACCGGAAAGATTCGCATGTAGGCGAACGCGGCAAGCGCGAAACCGCTCGTTGCGGCGGCGACCACGATCACGCGCCCGAGTCCGCGCACGGTGGCACGGTTCGCGAGGTAGGCCGTCGAGATCAACGCACCGAATCCCGCGGCCGACAGCAGGTAGCCCAGCGTATGCGGCCCGCCACCGAAGATGTCCTTTGCGTACACCGGCATCAACGACGTGTACGGTGAAATGGTCCATGCAAGCGCTGCGACCACGACGAGCAACGCGCGCACCGGTTTCAGCCCGTACGCATAACGAGCGCCTTCCAGCCAGCTCGCCCACCAGCCGGACGCGACGCCGGGACGAATATCCGCAGGCCAGTGCATGCGGACGATCGCCATGATCACGGCGAGGAACGACAGCGCGTTCAGCGCGAAGCAGATGGCTTCGTTGGTGACAGCCAGCAACAGTCCGGCGATGGCGGGACCGACGACGCGCGCCGTGTTGACGAGCATCGAGTTCAGCGCAATCGCATTCGCGAGATCGCCGCGGTCGGCGATGAAGTGAACGTACATCGACTGGCGCAGCGGCAAGTCGAACGCCGAGCATGTGCCGAGCCACAGCGCCAGCACGATCAGGTGCCATGTCTGTATCCAGCCGAACGCGACCAGAACCGCGAGCACGATGGCCTGCACGAGCATCAGCGACTGCGTCGTCAGCAGGCCGCGGCGGCGGTCGATCCGGTCGGCAAGCACGCCGGCAAGATTACTGAACAGCAGAATGCCGACATTGGCGCAGAAGGCGACCACGCCGAGCAGCCATGCGGATCCGGTCAGCCGATAGACCAGCCAGCCCATGGCCACCTGTTGCAGCCACGTGCCGATCAGCGACAGACCCTGGCCGATGAAGAACAGCCGGTAGTTCCGATGCCTGAGCGCGCGGAACGTGCGCGGTAGCGAGGGTCGCACGGAGGGTGCGGGCGGCGCGGCTTTCACTCGATTCGATCGCTTCCGAATGCACGTGGCGCCCAACGAAAACAGGGCGCCCGCGGGGCGCCCTGCCGGCCGTGACTAGGGCCTGTTCACTATGGCTACAGGCGCTGAGGCACCGCTACTTGGGATGCGACACCGTCCGCAGGTAGGGTTTGTGCGTCTTGAATCCCTGCGGATACTTCTTCTTCGCGTCTTCGTCGGAAACCGACGTCGGAATGATCACGTCCTCGCCGGGCTTCCAGTTCACCGGCGTAGCCACCGTATGCTTGGCGTTCAACTGGATCGCGTCGAGCAGGCGCACGACCTCGTCGAAGTTGCGGCCGGCGCTCATCGGATAGACGAGGATGGCCTTGACCTTCTTGTCGGGGCCGATGATGAAGACGTTGCGGACCGTCGCGTTGTCCATGGCGGTGCGATTGGCGCCTCCGCTTGCGTTGGGGTGGATCATGTCGTACGCCTTCGCGACCGCGAGGTCCGCATCGCCGATCATCGGATAGTTGACGGCGTGCCCCCTGCGTCTCCTCGATATCCTTCGCCCAGTTCTTGTGGTTGCCGACGGGGTCGACACTGAGGCCGACGATCTTCGTATTGCGCTTGTCGAATTCCGGCTTGAGTTTCGCCATGTAGCCGAGCTCGGTCGTGCAGACCGGCGTGAAATCCTTCGGATGCGAGAACAGGATCGCCCACTTGTCGCCGATCCAGTCGTGAAACCTGATTTGCCCTTCGGTCGTTTCGGCGGTGAAATCGGGCGCTTCGTCACCGATGCGTATTGCCATGTCGCCCTCCATCGAGTTGCTGGACCGGGATACCGGCGTGGCACGTTCATTCCCGGCCGCGGTTGGGATTCCGTTGAACGTCGCGGGACGATGAGTATAGCGCCGTCGTCGTGCGAACGCCGTTGCGCGTTGCTGCTTGCTCGTGATCGCGATTCACCAAAGGGGCAGCTACATAGTGTCGACGGATCAATCGATTCTGCGTTACGAGCTTTGCGCCGACGAGCGCTGTGCTGTCACGATGAGTCGGGCTTCGACGGCGGCCGCCTGCGGGATCCGCACGAGAGCGTCTTGCCCCGGTCCTCGAATACCACCGAAACGTGTGTTTCCACCACGCGGTTAACTACACGGCCTGCGACTCACAGCCTGATCGAACTGGTTATGCCTATCTCGACGAGTACCCGGAGGTGCGCGCAAGCTTCAATGAGGCCGAGGCACGCATGCCTCACGTTTCCGCTGCCACAGGGGCAGCGATCGTTGCCGGGTTTCTTCGAGGCAGAGCTTCCCTGCGCGACCGCCGCGCGATTCGCGGCTACAGGGGCAGCGATCGCCGGCGGGTTTCTTCGATGGATTGGGAGGGTGGCAGTCCGAGGAGAAACTGCGTCGCACTCAACGTCGTCTCCGTTTTGCGTGGAGCGAGCGCCGCGTAACGGCATCACACCATGAAGGGGGCGTACACTACTCTGAGAACAGCTCCCGTGCGGCAACGTAGACTTGGGGCAGCACGAAGCACTGGACGCTTTCTTCCTGCGTCAGGATGACGATACTTTGGTAGCCTTTCGCGCTCGGTTCGCGATAGATCCGCATCGTCCGTTCGTTAAGATCGATGACCCAGACTTCAGGGATTCCGCAGCGTGCGTAAAGCGGCACCTTCGTTCCAACATCAAAGGCAAGTGTCGTGTCGGCGACCTCGATCGCAAGAAGGACGTCGGCAGCGGTCGGATGCGCGCTTGAATAGTCATCATCGCGTGGATTGAGAAGTGCGAGATCGGGCTGCGGCACCGAGCGATCCGCAACGACGACAGGGTCTTGCACGGAAACAACGGCCCGGTCCCCTGCGCGCTGTACGAGCAACCGGTTAAGAGTCTTGACCGCGCCGGCGTGCCGGCTCCCGATCGGCGCCATTTCGACGATCTCCCCCTCGATCAGCTCCAGGCGCGCATCAGGCGCAAAGACACCGGCCTCCGCCATGCGCAGGTATTCCTGCGCGCTAACCGCGTGTCGCTGTGGATGTTGCAGAACCGTGCTCATTGATAGTTGGACGCAATCGCTTCGACGCGTGTCATCTTACCCCCTCGGAATCTCGTCCTGTGCGCGGCTACATCAGCATCGTGGCGGCTTCCGGGAATGTTGGGCGCGCTGGCCAGTTTGGACAAAAGACCTCGATCACTACCATCAGCTCGTCGAGCGCGCGATAGGGGAATCCTAAGACCATGGACGGATGCAGGCCGCATGCTACGGCGATTGGCTGGCTCAGCAGATTTCACGAAGGAGCTCATCGAGCAGGGGTTCACGGTCGAAGAGGCGAAAATACGCGCGCACTTCCTCCATGTCCAACCTGGCGAGATTGGCGCGCAACAGTGCGCGGACATCCTCGAGATCCCGCGTGCGATGCGGATCGTTCGTCAGCCCCTGAAGCTTGAAGCGCGAATCCGGTGGGCGGCCTCCGCAAGACCGAGCCGCTTGTGCTCGAGGAGCTCGGCCACGCGCCGGGAAAGCGGGGCGAGAAATTCGCCGAGGAGCCCGGGTTCGAGACTTTCGAGTAATCGATCGAAGACGATCAGCGCCTGGAGCTCCCTGGCGTTGAACCACAGGCCGGGAAGCTCGTAGGTGCCCCCATCCGCGTCGCGCCGGCAATAGTAGCCGCCGCGTGCTTCATCCCATTCGATTGGCGCGCCAAGGAAATCCTTGAGGAGGCGAATCAGGCGATAGACGGATGGCTCGGCGCATTCCAGCCGTCGCATCAACTCTTCGCGGGAGATGGGCGTGCGACGCTCGCGCAGCACATTGTGAAGCTGGTAGATGCGGTCGAACTTGTCCATGCACCCCTCGTGTGGACCGCCGCCGGCGGTCTCGCCGTTCGCCCTTGATCGTGTCGGCGGCCATTCGCCTCGCCAGGAGTATGGCGAGTGGAACCGACGCGAGCAGACGAAGTGTCGCCTGAGAGTCACCGCCGGTGATCGGCGGCACAACGCAAGCCGGAAAGGGCCGTCGACTACCCGTCAGCCGCCCAGCCGCGCTGTACTGTTCGCGCAGTTTTTCCAGCGTCGCACTGAATCCCGCGAGACGGGTGCGCTCCTGTTCGACCACCGGGCCGGGCGCTCGCGCCACGAAGCCTTCGTTGGCGAGCTTGGCCCTCGCCTTCGCGATTTCGCCTTCGTGGCGAGCGATGTCCTTCGCGATCCGCTCGCGCTCGGCGGCCACGTCGATCTCGATGTGGAGCATCAGGCGGTAATCACCGACGATCTGCACTGGCGAGTCCCCTGCAGGCAGCTCATCGACGATCCGCACTTCCGAGAGCTTCACGAGCGGCGCGAGATACGGCACCAATTCCGTCAGTATCGAACGATCTCCTGCTGCAACGAGTGGCACCTTCTGCGCCGGAGACAATCCCATTTCGCCACGCAGCGTGCGGCATGCGTTCACCATGTCCTTCAGCAGCGCCATCCGTTCGTTGGCGCGCGGATCGAGCCGGGTGAAATCCGCCTTCGGGAAAGGCTGCAGCGAAACGGTGTCGCCCGTCTTGCCGGCGAGCGGCGCCACGATCTGCCACAACTCCTCGCTGATGAACGGCATGAACGGATGCGCGAGCCGAAGTGTCGCTTCCAACTCGCGCACCAGCACCGACCGCGTTCCGCGCGCGGCGGCCGCGTCGCCGGCCGCATCGGCACGGCCGAGTTGGACTTTCGCGAGCTCGACGTACCAGTCGCAGTACTCGTCCCACACGAACTCGTACAGCGCCTTGGCGGCGAGATCGAACCGGTAGGCGTCGAGATTGGTCGCGATTTCATGCTTCGCCTGCTGCAGTCGCCCGAGGAGCCATCGGTCGACGAACGCATAAGTGCGCGGCAGCGATTCGTCGAGGCCGACGTCCTTGCCCTCGACGTTCATCAGCACGAAGCGTGTCGCATTCCAAAGCTTGTTGCAGAAGTTGCGATAACCTTCGCAGCGATCCAGATCGAAGTTCAGCGTGCGATTGAACGTCGCGAGCGACGCGAACGTAAAGCGCAGTGCATCGGCGCCGAACGAGGCGATGCCGTTCGGAAACTGCTTGCGCGTCCGCTTGCCGATCGCCTCGGCCTGCCGCGGATCCATCAGGTTGGACGTGCGCTTCGCCACGAGCGTGTCGACATCGACACCATCGATCAAATCCAACGGATCGAGGACGTTGCCCTTCGACTTGGACATCTTCTGGCCCTCTTCGTCGCGGACCAGCGCGTTGATATAGACATCGCGAAATGGCACCTTGCCGGTGAAGAGCGTCGTCGTCATGATCATCCTGGCGACCCAGAAGAAGATGATGTCGAATCCCGTGACGAGCACCGACGACGGCAGGAACGTCCGCAACTCCCGTGTATCCGCCGGCCAGCCCAGCGTCGAGTGACACCATAGCGCCGACGAAAACCACGTGTCGAGGACATCGTCGTCGCGGCGGAACGACGCCGGCACATTCCCGCGCTTCGCGATCGCCTGTGCACGCGCTTCGTCCTCCGTACGCGCGACATAGACGTTCCCCGCCTCGTCGTACCACGCGGGAATCTGGTGGCCCCACCACAGTTGGCGGGAAATGCACCAGTCCTGGATGTTGTTGATCCAGTGCAGGTACGTTGAAATCCATTCGCCCGGAACGAAGCGCACGCGCCCCGCTTCGCCGGTGTGCGGATGCACGATCCCGGCATCGCTGACCGCATCGAGACACAGTTGCTGAATCGACTTGCCGGGCCACAGCGGATGCGTCGACGGCGCAGGCGTTTGCATCGCCACGTACCACTGGTCGGTCAGCATCGGCTCGACGATCTCGCCGGTGCGTCCGCAGCGCGGCACGACCATCCGGTGCGGCTTTTCCGACACGACCAGACCCGCGGCCTTCAGGTCCGCGACGACTGCCTTCCGCGCCGCGTAGCGATCGAGTCCGCGATACCTGGCCGGCGCATTGTGATTGAGCGTCGCATCGAGGTTGAAAATCGGAATCGCCGGCAACTGGTGCCGCTGTCCCACCAGCCAGTCGTTGAAATCGTGCGCCGGCGTGATCTTCACGGCGCCGGTTCCGAATTCTCGGTCCACGTGCTCATCGGCGACGACAGGGATGTCACGCTCGGCGAGCGGCAGCCGCAGTTGTCTGCCGATGAACGCCTGGTAGCGCTCGTCGTTCGGGTTCACGGCGACGGCCGTGTCACCCAGCATTGTCTCGGGGCGTGTCGTCGCGACGACCAGCGAACCGGAACCATCGGCAAGCGGATAGGAGATCTCCCAGATCCTGCCGTGCTCCTCTTCGTTGTCGACCTCGAGATCCGACACGGCGGTCTGCAACTTCGGATCCCAGTTGACGAGCCGTTTGCCGCGGTAGATAAGGCCGTCTTCGTACAACCGCACGAACGTTTCGCGCACCGCGGCCGACAAGCCTTCGTCCATCGTGAAGCGCTCGCGCGTCCAGTCCGCCGCTGCTCCGAGCCGCCGCATCTGGTTGGTGATCGTCGAACCGGACTCCTCTTTCCACTTCCACACGCGCTCGACGAACGCTTCGCGACCGAGATCGTGCCTGGTCTGGCCCATTGCCTTCAGTTGCTGCTCGACGACGATCTGCGTCGCGATGCCGGCGTGGTCGGTCCCCACCTGCCATAACGTGTTGAAGCCGCGCATCCGGTGATAGCGGATCAGCACATCCATCAGCGTCTGCTGGAATGCATGACCCATGTGCAGCGTGCCGGTGACGTTCGGCGGCGGCAGCTGGATGCAAAACGGTGCAGAGCCGGGCGCGTAGCCCGGCTTGAAATACCCGCGCGCTTCCCACAGCGGATACCATTTCGCTTCGATGGCGTGAGGCTCGAAGCTTTTTGCGAGTTCCATGTCGTTTGCTATCCGCTGCGGGCAAAACCTGAAATTATAGATGACCAATCAGCCATGCCCGCGTCGCTTCAGCCGCTCGTCGATTCGGACGCGCGCGTAACCGCGGTCATACCGAAAGCGCCGGTTCGAGTCGTTCCGACGCTTGCGGCGCCGCCAGCGAGCGCCCGATCGCCCCGGCCAGCGCGCCGAGCCGCTGCATCAGTGCCGCGAATTCGGGAATGGACAGCGCCTGGTCGGCATCGCACCACGCTTCGGTGGGACACGGATGCACCTCGATCAGCAGCGCGTCGGCGCCGGCGGCCACGGCGGCGCACGAAAGCGCCGGCACCATCCACGCCTTGCCGCCTGCATGCGATGGATCCACGATCACCGGCAGGTGCGTCTCCTTCTTCAGCACGGCGACCGCCGTGACATCGAGCACGTTGCGATACGCGGTCTCGAACGTGCGGATACCGCGCTCGCAGAGGATGATCCGATGGTTGCCGCCCGCAGCGATGTACTCGGCCGCCATCAGCCACTCGCCGATCGTTGCGCTCATGCCACGCTTCAGGATCACCGGCACGTTCACCTTTCCCACTTCCTTCAGCAGGTCGAAGTTCTGCATGTTGCGCGTGCCGATCTGGATGACGTCGACGTCGTTGGCGAGGAATGTGTCGAGCATGCGCACGTCCATCAATTCGGTGACGATCGGCAAGCCGTGGCGCGCCGCGGCGTTCTTCAGCATCGTGAGCCCTTCGACGCCCTTGCCCTGGAACGCATACGGGCTGGTGCGCGGCTTGAACGCGCCGCCGCGCATCAGTCGCGCGCCGGCGGCAGCGACACCGGCGGCCGCCGCCTCCATCTGCGGCACCGTTTCGACCGAGCATGGACCGGCAATTACCTGCACCTCGTCGCCGCCGATGCGCACGCCGCGTACGTCGACGACCGTGCTCGCCTTGTGCCATTCGCGGGCGACGAGCTTGTAGGGTTTCAGGATATGCAGCGAGCGCTCGACACCCGCCATGGGATCGAACATCTCGGGATCGAGCTTGCGCTCGTCGCCGATTGCGCCGATCAGCGTGCGTTCGGTGCCGCGCGAAATGTGGACGTCAAGTCCATGCGAGCGAATCTTCGCTTCGACGGCGGCGATTTCCGTTTCACCGGCGTCCGGTTGCATCACGATGATCATGGCATTCTCCTGGTGGTGGCCAAAAAAATCGGGCGGCCTTGTCTGGCCGCCCGATCCGTTCCGATTACCCTGCTGCTGTTGTTACGGTCGCGTGCGGCCCTCGGCATTTACCGCAAAATAAGCGTAGCCGTACGCACGCCGTGCCTCGCCGGCAGGCGACGGATGCGTTGCGGTTTGACCGCTGCTCGAATTCATGCGAATCAGTCTAGCACGGTTGGACAGTGGCCTGTAACGGGGAATCGGTGGTGCGTCATGGCGTCGCTATCCGCTGCGCTTGCGCCAGCTTTCGATTTCGCGCTCGATCGCTTCCGCAACGTACCCGCGCACCAGTTCACCCAGCTCGCGGTTGATGGTTTCGACGAGTGCGGCGCTCGCTCGGTCGACGATCGGCTGCAGCCGCGCACCGAGCTGATCCCGCATGCCGGTGTCGGTGAAGAGATCGAGGCGCTGCAGCACCTGCATGCGGATTTCCTCGGCCAGCGCGTCCCATTCGCGGCTGCCGGGTACCAGCATCGGCCGCGATTCCACGACGACGGGCAGCGGCGCATCGGCGCTCGCCGTCGCCGGCCGCTCCGCTGCGGGCGCCGGCGGAATATCGAGAATGAACTCCTCGTCGAGCAGCGCCGGTGCGCCGTGCGACTCGACAGCAGCCACCGCGCCGCTCGCGGCCGGTTGCGCGGGTTCTTCATCGGCCATAGCAATTGAAGGTGCCGAAGGCAGCGCTTCCGGTTCCGGCGCTTCGTAAGGAGAAACGGCGGGCTCGCTCGAAGTTGCCTCCGTCTCCGGTGCTTCGTAAGCAGAAACGGCGGGCTCGCTCGGCGTTGCCTCCGTCTCCGGTGCTTCGTAAGCAGAAACGACGGGTACGCTCGGTGTTGCTTCGCCTTCCGTGCGCTCCTCCGGCGCATCGACGGCGGCAAGCGCGTCCGCTTCCAGGGCATCGTCCAGCGTGGCGGGCGACAGCTCATCTTCCGCGGACGGCGACGACACTTCCGATGCAGCGGACGGCCACACATCGACAACGTCGGTCAGCACCGGAAGATCCGAAAGCGTGTCGAGCGCAATCGGATCCGCTTCCGCAACAACCGACTCCGGAAGAATGATCGTCGGCGCGAGCGGAGCGTCGCGGTCGACGCCCAGCGCGTCGGTCAACGTGGGCGGGCCATGCTTGGCACTGCCGCGCCTGCGATTGCGCCGCATCAGTGCGTCCGCCTGCTCAAGGAGCTCGCGGGCGGTCGGCATCAATCACCGTCTGCATCGGCCATTGTCGATCTCAGTCGCGCTGCGACCAGTCGTGCTGTCGCATTTCGTACCCGCGTTCCCGATAGAAGCGGAAGCGCGCGCGTCCGGCGACGACCTGCGCTTCATCGGCCGCGACGAGTTCGGCCAATCGTTCGAAGCGGCTGAAGAACGGCGGCGGCTCCGGATGCAGGTTCAGCAGCACGGCGGCCGGTCCGCGGTGTTCGAGCTTGTCGTCGATCCAGATCGGCGTTTCGCCTGCAATCGCGCTATCCATCCTGCAATGCGGGAGGAACGACAGCGGCGGATCGAGCCACAGCAGGCGGTCGAGCGCCTGCGTCGTATCGGGGTCCGGTGTCAGCACGCGTACGCTGCCGTGCATCCGGTAGGCCTTGGCGATGATCTTCGCGGCAAGCCGAAGCGGCTGCGCGACATGCGTATAGAAATCGATCTGCGTCATTTAGCAGGCTGTTCCAAAACTACTGCGGTCGCATCAGGTCAACGACTCGTTGGCGAGCAGCCACGTGGCGAGCAGCGGCACCGGGCGACCGGTCGCGCCTTTTTGCTTCCCTTCCTTCCACGCGATGCCGGCGATGTCGATGTGCGCCCAATCGTATTTGCGCGCGAACCGCGACAGGAAGCACGCCGCCGTGATGCTGCCGCCGGCACGACCGGAGACATTCGCGAAATCGGCAAAATTGCTCGCCAGCCCCTCCTGGTAGTCGTCCCACAACGGCATTTGCCAGCTTCGGTCATAGGCGTCGTCACCGGCGGCGAGCAAGGCGCGCGCGAGCGGGTCGCTGTTGCTGAACACGCCGCTTGCCACGTGCCCAAGCGCGACCACCATCGCGCCCGTCAGCGTCGCGACGTCGACGACCGCCTGCGGGTCGTAGCGCTCGGCATACGTCAGCGCGTCGGCGAGGATCAGGCGCCCTTCCGCGTCCGTGTTGAGCACTTCGATCGTCTGCCCCGACATCGATTTCACGATGTCCCCCGGCTTGGTCGCGCGTCCGGACGGCATGTTTTCGCAGGTCGGAATCAGCGCCGACCACGTTCAGCTTCGATCGCAGCTCGGCGATCGCCCGGACGGCACCCAGCACGGTCGCCGCGCCGCACATGTCGAACTTCATCTGATCCATGTCGCCGGACGGCTTGATCGAAATGCCGCCGGTGTCGAACGTGATGCCCTTGCCGACCAGCACGAGCGGCTTTTGCTTCTTCAGTGCCTGCTCGTACTCGAGCACGATGAATCGCGGCGGCTCGTCGCTGCCGTTGGTCACCGACAGGAACGACCCCATGCCGAGCGCCTCGATCTGCGGGCGCTCCAGCACCGTCACCTTGATGTCCGGAAACTCCTTGCCGAGCTCCTGCGCGCGCTCGGCGAGGTAGCGTGGCGTGCACACGTTGCCCGGCAGATTGCCGAGGTCCTTCGCGAGATCCATTCCGTGCGCGATCGCCATGCCGCGCGCGGCCGCGGCCTCCCCCGCCGCCAGATCGGAGCGCTGCGGCACCGAAAGCGTGAGCTTTCGCAGCGGCCGACGGACTTCGGTGGGCTCGCTTTTCATCTGCTCGAACCGGTAGACCGCGTCCATCGCCACGAGGACGGCGTGCTCGACCCGCCACGCGACCTCGCGCCGCTTGACCTTTTCCTCGGTCAGGTAGAGCACCGCCTCGTACGAGCCGGTTTCGTTCAGCAGCTTGACGGCGCTGCGGATCGCCTGCCGGAACTCCTTGTCGCGGAAATCGCGCTCCTTGCCGAGCCCGATCAGCAGCACGCGGTCGGCGAGCGTCCCGCGGACGCTGTGCAGGAGCAGCGTGGCGCCGAGCTTCCCTTCCATGTCGCCGCGGCGGATGATTTCGCTGATATAGCCGTTGCGACGCGCGATCGATCAGCTCCGCGGACAGCGACAGCTTGCGATTGTCGAAAACGCCGACGACGACGCAAGCGCTGCGCTGCTTCTCGGGGCTGCCGCTTTTTATGGTAAATTCCATCGGGCTCCTCGGTTTCGTCCCCTGACGTTTTTGTGCCGTCAACGTCGTCAGTCCTGCGCATTATCGGCAAATCGCCGTAAAAAAGTCAAAATTTTCCCGCCGTCATGATTTTCCGGCGTAGCCTGGTCCGCGAGCTGACGGCGACCGCGGTCGGGCTTTTCCTCGTCCTGCTCGCCATCCTGTTCACGAACCTCGTGTTGCGGCTGCTCGCCCGCGCGGCCGGCGGCGCGGTGGCGCCCGACGGCATCCTGGCGCTGCTGGGGTTCAACGCGCTGTTTTACTTCAATATCCTGCTGTCGGTCGCGCTGTTTCTGACCGTGCTGCTGACGCTTTCGCGCTGGTATCGCGACAGCGAGATGATTGTCTGGTTCACGTCAGGTCAGTCGCTTGTCGCGTGCCTGCAAGCCGATCCTCCTGTTTGCCGCGCCATTTCTGGTGGCGATCGTCGCGTTGTCGCTGTTCCTGTCGCCGTGGGCCGAACAGCGCAAGATCGAATTCGAGCGCCAGCTCGAATCGCGCGACGACATCGCGCCTCGTCACGCCGGGCCTCTTTCGCGAATTCTCGCCGGGCGAACCTCGTCGTGTTCGTCGAGAGCATCAACCCGCTGAACAACACCGTGCAGAACGTTTTCCTGCACTCGGTCGAGGACAAGCAAGGACGCGACCACGGTCGCCGCCCGCGGCACGGCTCGAGGACATGCCGAACGGCGACCGCTTCATCGTGCTGGAGCACGGCCGCCGCTACGAGGGCACAGCCCGGCACGCGCCGACTACCGGGTCGTCGAGTTCGAGAAGCTCGGACGCCGGATCGAGCCCGCCGAGATCCGCGCGCTGCCGACGTCGCACGAAGGCGATCCCCACCGCGGCGCTCGCTTGCCGCCGACGGCCGCGTCGAGCGCGCCGAGCTCTTCTGGCGCATTTCGGTGCCCGATCTCGGCGCTCGTGCTGACGCTGCTCGCCGTGCCGCTCGCGTATGTCAATCCGCGCATGGGCCGCTCGTTCAACCTCGTGGCGGCGGCGTTCCTGTACATGCTCTACAGCAACTGCCTCAACATCGTGCAGAGCCTGATCGCGCAGGGACGGCTCGAATTGTGGGCAGGGCTCCTGCTCCCGCACGTGATTGCGCTGCTCGTCGTCGTGCTGCTGTTCCGCCATCAGCTGTCGGTGACCGGGCTGTTCGCGCGCTCGACTGCGGCGCCGCTGCCGGCGCCAGGTTGACCGCTCCATGGGAACGCCGGGTGATCGGCGCGCGCGCGCCGCACGGGTAACGATGAAAACACTGCAGCGCTACATCGGCCGCGACGTCCTGCTCGCGACGCTGCTGATCTTCGGCGCGCTCGCTCGCGCTCTTCGCGTTCTTCGACCTGATCCACGAGCTGGGCGACGTCGGCCGCGGCGACTACACGATCAGCCGCGCGCTGCTGTTCGTCACGCTGCACCTGCCCTCGCGACTCTACGAGCTGTTTCCGGTGGCTGCGCTGATCGGCACGCTGTTCGCGGTCGCGCAGCTCGTCGCAAATTCGGAATACACGGTGATGCGCGCGTCCGGCATGTCGCTCGCTCGCAGGTCGCGCTGGTCGGTGCTGCGCGTCGGCATTCCGCTCGCGGCTGCGACGTTCCTCGCCGGCGAATACGTCGCGCCGCCGGCCGAGCGGCTCGCGCAGACGCGTGCGCACGTCCGGCGATGTCGAACGCGCGTCGTCGCGCAGCAGTTCGACTCGGGCTTCTGGTTCAAGCAGGACCTGACGTTCGTCAACATCCGCACCGTGCTCGCCGACATGACGCTGTCCGGCGTGCGGATCTACGAGTTCGGCGACGACCTGCGCTTGAAGGTCGTGCGCGTCGCGCAGTCCGGAACGCTTCGCCGGCAACGGCCAGTGGAAGCTCGAGAACGTGCAAGTCACCGAGATCGGCTCGCGATGCCGACGCGCGTGACGACGGCGCCGGTGTTCATGTGGACGACCGTGCTGCGCCCGTCGATCCTGAACGTCTACCAGGTGGCGCCGGAGCGGCTCGAGCTCGGCACGCTCTACGACAACATCCGCGTGCTCGGCAACAACGCGCAGAAGACGTCGCGCTTCGAGATCGCGTTCTGGAACAAGGTGTTCTACCCGCTGGCCGTGCTGGTGATGATGGTGCTCGCGCTGCCGTTCGCGCATTTCCAGCGCCGCCAGGGCGGCGTCGGATTCCGGATCTTCGCCGGCACGATGATCGGGCTCGTCGTTCTTCCTGTCGGGCGCCTGTTCTCGAACCTCGGCGTGCTGAACGACTGGCCGCCGCTGTTCTCGGCGGTCGTTCCCGCTCGCGTTCTTCACGGCGATGGCGGTGGCGATGCTGTGGTGGATCGAGCGACGGTAGCAAAGCGCACGCAGTCCGACGCGTCCGACGCTCCTTCGCAAGCGGATGCACATGAAAAAACCCCGCGCGGTGGTGCCGGCGGGGTCTTTCTTGCGCTCGGTGCGAACGCGCTATGCCGCTTCGCGCTACCGGCTCGACGTTCGCGTACTTGTGCTGCTGCTCGCCCTTGACGCGGAACGACACCTTGCCATCGACGAGCGCGAACAGCGTGTGGTCCTTGCCGATCCCGACGTTGACGCCGGGATGAATGCGCGTGCCGCGCTGGCGCACGATGATGCCGCCGGCGCGAATCGCTTCGCCGCCGTAGACCTTGACGCCGAGCCGCTTCGATTCGGAGTCGCGGCCGTTGCGCGAACTGCCGCCTGCTTTTTTGTGTGCCATGATGTAGTGCTCCTCAGCCGACGATCGCGTCGATCTGGAGCTCGGTGTAGTTCTGCCGATGCCCCTGATGCTTCTGGTAGTGCTTGCGCCGGCGCATCTTGAAGATCCGGATCTTTTCGCCGCGGCCATGCGCGACGACGGTCGCCTTGACCGTCGCACCCGCGACGATCGGCTGGCCGAGGCGGACGCTTTCGCCTTCGCCGACCATCAGCACCTGATCGAGGATCACTTCCGCGCCCACGTCCGCCGGTATCTGTTCTACCTTGAGTTTTTCGCCGGGGGCAACCTTGTATTGCTTGCCGCCGGTTTTTACGACCGCGTACATGAGTGGAACTCCTGTCTTGATGGAAGCGGATGCCCGCTCCCTGTTTGCCGTGGAGCCAATGCTTCGCCGACACCGCGCCAGCCTGATCGATGTGCCAAGCTCGTTGCGGAAAGCCTTGGATTATAACGTCTTTCCGGTCCGCCGGCAAGCACGAGCGGCACTGGCCGTTGCCCGACTCGGCGCGGCAGAAGCGATCGGACGAACTTCGGTAGAATGCGCCGTTTGCCGCCGGCGGATACGACGCATGCCGCGCGGCGCCTCCTGCACCAGCGATTACTGCGGGTTTCGATGCCCGCTGCCCGTTCGTGACGCTCGATTTCCTGAACCCCGTCATCGGCGACGACATGGCCGCGGTCGACCGCGTGCTGCGCGACAGCCTGCGCTCCGACGTCGTGCTGATCCGCCAGGTCGCCGACTACATCATCGGCGGCGGCGGCAAGCGGCTGCGTCCGGCGCTGCTGCTGCTTGCCGCGCAGCGCCTGCGGCTACGCGGGACGCGATCACCACACGCTGGCGGCCGCGATCGAGATGATCCATACGGCGACGCTGCTGCACGACGACGTCGTCGACGAGTCGAAGCTGCGGCGCGGCCATGCGACGGCCAACGCGCGATTCGGCAATCGCCGCGTCGGTGCTGGTCGGCGATTTCCTGTATTCGCGCGCGTTCCAGCTGATGGTCGGCGTCGAACCGCATGCGCGTGCTTGCGATCATCGCCGACGCGACGAACCTGATCGCCGAAGGCGAAGTGCTGCAGCTGATGCATGCCGGCGACGCGGCGCTCGACGAGCGCGCCTACTTCGCGGTGATCCAGCGCAAGACCGCGAAGCTGTTCGAGGCCGCCGGCGCGCCTCGGCGCCGTGCTCGGCGATGCGCCGGCGCGACTGCGAGGACGCGCTCGCGCGCTACGGCATGCATCTCGGCACCGCGTTCCAGATCATGGACGACGTGCTCGACTACTCCGGCGATGCGACGCAGATCGGCAAGAACCTCGGCGACGATCTCGCCGAAGGCAAGATGACGCTGCCGCTGATCCGCGCGCTCGCGGTGGGCACGCCCGAGGAAGCAGCAGCTCATCCGCCACGCGATCGCAGGCGGCGGACTTGACCGATTTCGCGCCGGTCGTGGCAGCGCTCGCATCGCACCGGCGCGCTCGCCTACGCGCGCGAGCGCGCGCAGGCGGAAAGCGATGCCGCCGCGGCGTGCCTCGCCGGGCCTGCCGGCGTCGCCGGCCGCGTCCAGTCTGCTACAATTATCGACTTTCGCGGCGCAGCGCACGTACTGATATCCCGAGCGCCGCATGCAGTAAATCCTGTCGGCATACGGGGTGTAGCTTAGCCTGGTAGAGCGCTACGTTCGGGACGTAGAGGCCGGAGGTTCGAATCCTCTCACCCCGACCATCAATCAATCGCCTGCGCTAGCCAGGCGATGCTCGCCGGCCGCGATTACGGCGTCGTAACGACAGAATCGATCGCTCCCGTCGCGCTGCCTGCGGCCCCGGAAAAGACCGCGCAACTCTCGAGTTCTTGCCCTCCCGCAAAGTCTTGAGACTTGCGAACGGCGAATGGGTCGCGACACTGCCGCCTCCGCAAGCATTCTCCTGTCGCCAGTCGCTTCCGCATGA
>CAVYIC010000015.1:0-487289 GCA_963768545.1 uncultured Pseudomonadota bacterium
ATTGTCGCGCAGTGTAACCGCTTGGTTTTTCGGCACGCGGGTCGCGGATCGCGCAGAAGTGGCTGTAGTGAAGACCTTGCCTCTGGCGCGCGGCGAAGTTCTGTGGATAATCGAGCGCCAAGATGTTTCTGCGCGCGACGACTCGCAAGAAAGACGGCAAGGAGCACCGCTACTTCAGCGTCGTGGAGAACAAGCGCGTGAGCGGTGGGCGCGTGCTGCAACGGCACGTGCTGTATCTGGGGGAGATCAACTCCTCGCAGGAGCTCGCGTGGCGCCGCTCGATCGAGGTGTTGGACGAGGGCGACGCGCGCCGCCGAACGCTGGCGCTATTTCCCGAGGATCGTTGCGAAGGGGTGGTCGCGGACGACGTCGATCGTGCGCCTGAAGCTGGCGCAGTTGCGGCTGGAGCGGCCGCGGCAGTGGGGCGCCTGCTGGCTCGCGTTGAAGCTGTGGCAGCAGCTCGGGCTCGATGAGTTCTGGGGCGAGCGACTGGCGCCCATCGCGCAAAGGCACGCGCTTCGATCAGGTGCTGTTGGTGCTGGTGGCGTATCGGCTGCTCGTCGCCGGGCAGCGAGTGGCGTTTGCATCGGCACTGGTTTGAGCGCAGCGCGCTGGGCGATCTGCTGGGCGCGGATGCCGCGCTGGCCGACATTCACACGCTCTACGCCTGTCACGACCGGCTGCTCGAGCACAAGGAGGCGCTGTTCGATCATCTGGTGAGTCGCTGGCGGGATTTGTTCAACGCGAGCTTCGATGTGCTGCTGTATGACCTCACGAGCACGTATTTCGAGTCCGATCCGCCGGCCGACGAGGAGGACAAGCGCCGCTACGGTTACTCGCGCGATCATCGCCCGGACTGCGTGCAAGTGGTCATTGCGTTGGTGGTGACCCCGGAGGGTTTTCCGCTCGCCTACGAGGTGCTGGCGGGCAACACGCGCGGACTCGACCACGCTGAAGGATTTCCTCGCCCGCATCGAGCGCCAGTACGGCAAAGCGCGACGCGTGTGGTGCATGGATCGCGGGATTCCGACCGAGGAGGTGCTGGCGCAGATGCGCGCCAGCCGATCCGCCGGTGCAGTACCTGGTGGGCACGCCGAAGGGGCGGCTCACGCGCTTGGAGCAGGCGCTGCTGGAGCAGCCCTGGCACGCGGCCCGCCCCGGGGTGCAGGTGAAGCTGCTCGCGCAGGACGATGAGCTCTACGTGTTCGCCGAGAGCCGCGATCGCGTCGCCAAGGAGCGCTCGATGCGCCGCCGGCAAATGAAATGGCTGTGGGCGCGGCTGAAGAAACTGAGCACGATGAGGCTCACGCGCGATGCGCTGCTGATGAAGCTCGGGGCGGCGAAGGCGAAAGCCCCGGCGGCGTGGCGGCTCATCGAGATCGAAGTCGCCAAGCACGGTGCCACGCTTCACCTACCGGCTCGATCGCGACAAGCTCAGGCAGGTGCGCCGCCGCGAAGGCCGCTATCTGCTGCGCACCAATCTCACCGAGTCCGATCCGGCGAAGCTCTGGCAGTTCTATCTGCAGCTGGTCGAAGTCGAAGCCGCCTTCAAAACGCTCAAAGGCGATCTGGCCATCCGGCCGGTGTTCCACCAGGAAGAGCGGCGCATCGAAGCGCACATCTTCATCGCCTTCCTCGCCTACTGCCTGCACGTCACCCTCGGCCAGCAACTGAAGGCGCTCGCGCCAGGGCTCACCCCGCGCAGCGTGCTCGAGAAGTTCGCCGCCGTGCAGATGATCGACGTCTACGTGCCGACCACCGATGGGCGCGAACTGAGCCTCACGCGCTACACCCAGCCCGAGCCCGAGCTGAAGCTGCTGCTCGACAAACTCAAGCTCACCTTGCCCGCCCAATCGCCGCCGAAAATCAGCGCCGCTCACGCCGCGACAGCAACGCTCGTGTAGTGCAGACCTTTGAGGTCCCCTCATGATTAATCAATCACTTGGTAACCTCGCACCCCGCGAATCCGCCAAGTCGGGTTAGGCCACGATTTCGATGTATTCGACTTGGCTCAAGGGAGGAGGAATCGGAAGGCCATCTTCACGCAAACCCTCCAAGTGAAATTCGATGGCCTCTCGAATTTGCGTTTCGGCCTCTGCGACAGTCGTGCCCGTGGCCACGCAACCCGGAAGGTCGGGAACGTAGGCTGAGTAGTTGTTCTCCGTCTTCTCGATAACAACCGCATAACGCATTTGCAACCTCACTTCCTGAGTCCCGCCTGCTTGAGGATACTGGCCAGAGTGCCCACCGCGAGGTCGTCGCTCGGTTTCCCTGGAACAGTGACGCGGCCCGCCTTCGTGAGATGTTTGAACTGGCGGTGACTGCCGCGGGTAGTAACCAAATACCAACCGTCGTCGTGGAGCAACCGTAGCACCTCGGCGACTTTCATCTGGCCAGCATACCAATGAGTTCGGACTCTGGCAAAACCGCGCATTGCCTCATCAGAAATCTGAGTGAAATCGATTCGTTGCCTCATTTAAGAAATCTGAGCGAAATCTCCGCTGTGCAGCAGCGGGGAGGACGCGATGGGGCTGACGATGAAGGAGCGCACGGCGGTAACGGCGGTGATGCGGGCGCGCTATCGGCGGGCGCGCAAGAAGCAGAAGGGACGTTTGCTCGACGAACTGGTCGCCTTGACCGGCTACAACCCTGGTATGCGGTCGGGTTGCTGCACGGCCACGGCGCGCCGCCGGGTGGGCACCACGAGCGGGCGCAGGCGCGTCTGCGTCGTCCGCGGCGCTACGATGCGGCGGTGCTGACCGCCTTGCGCCAGGTGTGGGTGATCATGGATTGCATTTGCGGCAAGCGCTTGGTGGCGGTGTTGCCGGAGATGATCGCGGTGCTCGCGCGGCACGGCGAGCTGCAGCTTGCCCCGGCCACGCGACAGAAGCTGAGCGCGATCAGTGCGGCGAGCATTGATCGGCTGCTGGCGGCAGAGCGCCGGCGGTTGAATGTGCGCGGGCGCAGCGGGACCAAGCCGGGGACGCTGCTCAAGCACCAGATTCCGATTCGCACCTTTGCCGAATGGGATCAGACGCAGCCCGGGTTCGTGGAGATCGACCTGGTCGGGCACGACGGTGGCCTTGCGCAGGGCGACTTCTGCCAGACCCTCGACGCGACCGACGTGGCCAGCGGCTGGACCGAGACGCAGGCGGTGATCAACAAGGCGCAAGTGTGGGTGTTCGAGGCGCTGCAGCTGATCCGCGCACGCCTGCCATTTGCGCTCAAGGGCATCGATTCGGATAACGGCAGCGAATTCATCAACGACCACTTGCTGCGCTACACGCGGCAGGAGCGCATTACCTTCACCCGCGGCCGCGCCGGGAAGAAGAACGACGGCTGCTTCGTCGAACAGAAGAACTACTCGGTGGTGCGCCGCGCGGTGGGCTATGCGCGCTACGACGGTGAGGTCCAATTGCGCCTGCTCAACGAGCTCTACGCCGACCTGCGCTTGTACACCAACTTCTTTCAGCCGGTGATGAAACTGCTCAGCAAGGAGCGCCACGGCGCCAAGGTCAAGAAGACCTACGACGCAGCGCGCACGCCGTATCAGCGGCTGCTCGACTCGAGCGCCCTGAGCAAGCAGGCCAAGCAACAACTGCGCGCGCAATACGCAGGTTTGAACCCCGCTGGGCTCAAGCGCAACATCGTGCGCCTGCAGAGTCGGCTGCTCAGGATCGGCATGCGACGGCCGCAGGTCGGTGCAACGGGATCTCGATGCCCGGCGGTATCATAGTGATACCAACGCGGAGACTTACACCCGATGGCCATGACCTTGCGGCTCCCGGACGACTTGGCAGAACGCGGGCGTCGCTACGCAGCCGAAGTGGGCATTTCACTCGACGGCCTGTTGGCCGTAGCACTGCGCGAATATCTGGACGCGAGAACGCGCGAATCGCGCACCGCACCGCTGTCGCGCGTCCAAGTGCTGGCCCAAGCAGTCGCGCGGCAAGTCAAGGCCGGGCCAGTGAGACGGCGGAGTTGAGACCGAGGCAATTTCACTCAGATTCTTACATGAGGCAACGAAACCCGTTTCACTCAGGTTTTTAGATGAGGCAACAGGAACCGCGCGTGGCTTAGACAGAATGGCTTCCTGTAGAGTAGGAGGCGGCCTGCCTCCTCGGTATCGTGGATTGCGTGGCGAGCCACGCAGAGCCACACGTTGAGCACGAAGGCGTCAACCGGAAAACAGGAGGCAGGCCATGGGTGGCAAGTCTAGCAAGCTGTACATCGGCATGGACGTGCACAAGGAATCGATCGACATCGCCGTTGCCGAGGAAGGTGGCGAGGTTCGGCATCACGGTCGGATCGGCGGGCGACATGAATGCGCTGTGGCGAGCGGTGCGCAAGCTCGAGTCGCTCGGGGCGACAGCTGGTGTTCGTGTACGAGGCGGGGCCATGCGGCTTTGGGATCTATCGCGGGTTGAGCGCGCGTGGCCATGAGTGTTGGGTGGTGGCGCCGTCGAACACGCCGCGGCGGGTGCGCGATCGGATCAAGACCGATCGGCGCGACAGCGTGAAGCTGGCGGGCTTGGCGCGCGCGGGCGAGCTCACGCCGATCTATGTGCCCGATGTGGCCGATGAGGCGATGCGCGATCTGGTGCGCGCGCGCGAGGACGCGGTGGTGATGCAGCGCCAGGCGCGGCAGCGGTTGGCGGCGTTGCTGCTGCGCAACGACGTGCGCTATGCGGGCAAGACGGCGTGGACCGACGGCGCATCGGCGCTGGATTGCGCGCTTGAAGTTGCCGCAGCCGGCGCAACGCTCGCCTTTGAAGAGTACGTGCAAGCGGTGGAGGAAGCGACCGAGCGGGTGCAGCGGCTGACCCAGTACATCGAACAGGAAGTGCTGCAGTGGCGTTGGCGGCCGGTGGTGAGCGCGCTGCAGGCATGCCGCGGCATTCAGCTCATCCATGCGGTGCGCATCGTGGCGGAGCTGGGCGATCTGTCGCGCTTTGGCCATCCGCGGCAGCTGATGGGCTATCTGGGGCTCATTCCCAGTGAGGATTCCTCGGGTGAACGTCGTCGTCAGGGAGCGATCACCAAAGCCGGCAACAGCTCGGCGCGACGCGCGCTGGTGGAAGCGGCCTGGGCCTACCAATACACGGCGAGCGGTGAGCGGGCTGATCGCGCGTCGGCAAACGGACGTGCCCAAGGCGGCGCTGGACATCGCCTGGAAGGCGCAAGTGCGGCTGTGCGCGCGCTTTCGCCGACTGGCGGCGCGCGGGCGTGAACCGCAACAAGATCGTGGTGGCGATCGCCCGCGAGCTGGCCGGCTTCGTGTGGGCCATCGCGCAACAGGTCAAGCCGCGTTTGAAAGCGCAACGCCAACTTCGAACCAACGCACAGAAAGGAGGCAGCGCACCCAGACCTTGACCGCCTCAGCTCGATAGGCGAGGTGACGCGCTCGCGGTTGGAGAATCCTCGAGCGGATTATTGGATCGCGATCGCTGCGACACCCCAGAGCCTAGAGCGAGGCAGCTCCGTGACGAACAACAGTCTTGCGGCTAACCAACGCCCGCATATCAGTTTGATCGACCGTCGTCATAGATGAGCCCGTCGCCTCGCCTAGAGCCTAGAGCGAGGCAGCTCCGTGACGAACAACAGTCTGGCGGCTAACCAACGCCCGCATATCAGCTTGATCGACCGTCGTCACAGATGAGCCCGTCGCCTCGCCTAGAGCCTAGAGCGAGGCAGCTCCGTGACGAACAACAGTCTGGCGGCTAACCTGAACCGCCCCGGCTTTCCGAGACCTCCGGGTTTGAGTCAAGCTGGCTCGATCGGCAGCTGACCCGTTAACTCATAGTACAAGCGGTGGCTTGGGTTCGTTAAGTGTTGAACTGCAACGCCCGGCGGCTTCATCGGCGTCGCCGCACGGGTCCTGCCTTGACTTGCTGGGCGATCGCCTGCGCGAGCGACCGCGGTGGCGGTGCCATTCGAGGTGCGGATTCCCTCGCATCGAGATACTCGCGCAGCGCGATCGCCAGAAGGCCGTTCAATGAGATGCCCGACTCGACTGGGTCCCGACGCCCGCGCTCGGCCAGCGCTTCGGGCAGCCGCAAGGTCATCGCCATAGGGGAACCGTTTCGCAGGTGGTATCACGATGATACCACTGGTCGGTACGCGTCTGTCCATCATCGCTACGCCGCCTTCGTAGCCGCGTCGGTATCGAAGTACGACATCTCGAACTCGGCCGGCGGCACGTTGCCGATCGGCTCGAGCAGCCGGCGGTGGTTGAACCAGTCGACCCATTCGAGCGTCGCGAACTCGACGGCTTCCAGATGTCGCCACGGCCCGCGGCGGTGGATGACCTCGGTCTTGTACAGCCCGATGATCGTCTCGGCCAGCGCGTTGTCGTAGGAGTCGCCGACGCTGCCGACCGAGGGCTCGATGCCGGCTTCGGCCAGCCGCTCGGTGTAGCGAATCGACAGGTACTGCCCGCCGCGATCGCTGTGATGCACGACGCCCTCTGATCGCCGGAGCGCGACCAGAGCGCTTGCTCCAGCGCATCGAGCGCGAGGTCGGCTGCGCAGCGAGCTCGACACGCGCCAGCCGACGATCCGCCGCGCGAACACGTCGATGACGAAGGCGACGTAGACGAACCCGGCCCAGGTCGCCACGTAGGTCAGGTCCGCCACCCACAGCTGGTTGGGCCGGCTGCGCCTTGAACTGCCGGTTGACCAGATCGAGCGGCCGCTCGGCGCTGTCGTCGGCGATCGTCGTCCGGCATTTGCGCCCGCGCACGACGCCCTGCAGGCCCAGCGCGCGCATCAGCCGCTCGACCGTGCAGCGGGCCACGGCGATGCCCTCGCGGCCGAGCTGCCGCCAGACCTTGCGCGCGCCGTAGACGCTGGAAATTCTCCTCGCACACGCGCTGGATCTCGCGGCACCAGCGCGCGATCGCGCCGCAGCCGCGGCGGCACGCGCGTCCGGATCCGCCTCGCGCGCCTTGTGCTCGTAGTACGTCGACGGGGCGATCGGCAGCTCCGCGCAGATCGGCTCGACCCCGTACTCGGCCCGGTGGTCGTCGATGAACGCCACCATCACTTCGGTCGGCGGTCGAGCTCCGCCTGGGCGAAAAACGCCGACGCCTTGCGCAGGATCTCGTTCGCCCGCCTCAGCTCGCGATTCTCGCGCTCGAGCTCCTTGAGCCGCTCGCGCTCCGTCGTCGTCAGCCCGGCGCGCCGACCCTGGTCACGCTCGGCCTGCCGCACCCAGTTGCGCAGCGTCTCCGCCGTGCAGCCGATCTTCTCCGCGATCGAGCCGATCGCCGCCCACTGCGAGTCGTACTCGCCCTCGTGCTCGAACACCAGCCGCACCGCCCGCTCCCGGACTTCCGGGGAATACCTCTTCGATGTGTTCATGACTCCATCCTCTCAAGAAATGGAGCCTCCGGGAAACCCGGGGCGGTTCACATCAACGCATATCAGCTGATCGACCGTCGTCAAAGATGAGCCCGTCGCCTCGCCTATCGGGTTTACTCGCACCTATGATGCCAAGCAAAGGCAGAACTTCTCGTGCCCTCTTGACAATTGAAGCCATATCGCACCACTACTGTCCGGTTAAAAGTCGAACAAATTCAATTGGTTAGCGTTGGCGGAGGTTCGTTTGGGCATCATCGGGCTGCAAGGCGCATGAAAGCTGGGTTTTCTCGAAGACGGAGACCGACAAGATCTGTAGACATGTGTAGAGCGAGGCATCGAGTTGAAGCTCCTTCTTGACGATGGCGATCAGCACGTAGGTGGCCACGGCGCACCAGACCTGCGTCTTCACCGCGTTCTCGCTGGTGCCCAGGAAATGCTTGATGCGCAGGTGCTGCTTGATCCACTTGAAGAACAGCTCGACCTGCCAGCGGCTCTTGTACAGCGCGCGATGGTCAACGCCGGCAGCGCCGTGTTGTTGGTCAGGAAGACCAGCGTCTTGCCCGACTCGGGGTCCTTGAATCGAATGCGCCGCAGATGCTCGGGATAGTTCTTGGCCGAGTAGTAGCCGTTGAGCATGACGCGTTGATCGCAGATCACGCCGGTGGTGCGGTCGGTGGTCGCCGAGTACACGCGCCGGGCGTCCATGGGCGACTTGGCGCGCGTGACGAAGAAGGCGCCGGCCTGATGCAGCGTGTACAGGCGCGCGAAGTCCAGGTAGCCGCGATCCATCACGTAGAACGCGCCGGCCTCCAAGGCCAGCATGTCCAGCACGTTCACGTCGTGCAGCTTGCCGTCGCTGATGTGGATGAACGTGGGGATCGCGCCGCGCAGGTCCAGCAGCGTGTGCAGCTTGATGGCGGCCTTGGTGGAGCGAAACGGCGCCCAGTCGAACAGGCTCAGGCACAGATCGATGGTGCTGGAGTCCAGCGCGTAGACGGTGTTGTCCAACTCGACGCCGAGCGAGTCGTTCGCGTAGAGCTTGCGCGCGCGACGGATCAGCACGGCGGCCAGATCGGCCCAGATGCGCCAGTCGCGCAATTCGTTGGCATCGGCCAGCGTGGAGCGCCTGACCGCCGAGCGAAAGCCCATCGCGTAGAGCTTGGTCGCATTGGCCGACAGGCTGGCCTCGATGTCGCGCAGGCTCTCGCGCCAGGTCAGCTGCGCGAAGGCCATGGCGCGGAACTGCTCGGCGCACGACAGCGTGCGCACACCGGCGTTGCCCGAGTAGCGATGCACGATGCGCGCGAAGCTCGTCCACGGCACGAACTCCATGACTTGGGCGAACAGGGTCTTGCCGACATACATGCGCACTCCTCGGGGCGGTCAACCCGAGGAAAGTACGCGATTCTTGGCAAACGAAGTTCAAGTCGGCACCAAACGAAATCGGCCTGCAGCCCGCGCCAATGCTTGTTCTCTGGCTCGGCACAGGTCATTTAACCGGACAGTAGTGATCAGCCATATCAACGTTGAAGGTAACCGGCGCGCCGCGCCGACGAGTACGCGAACGAGAAGTCACGTACCGGCGCGTCCGGCTGACTGTAAGGCTGAGGGCCCGCGACGTGAGCAAGAAGACCACCAAGCAAGATTCGGGCAAAAACCTCCAGCGGCTGCTCGTTCCTGCCAAGTGCGATCGACGAGCTGATAGAGCTGCACTTTCGTTCCCAATTTCCACGATGCAAGGACGACGGCCCTAGCACGATGGAATTTTGCCGTCGCGTTAAGGCGATCGATATCAGATTCGCTTGGCCAAGGCGCGGAACCTCCCTTTGCCTGGATCAGGATGATTTCAAACAGATCACCACGCTTTACGTCCGGATCGGATGGCCTATGGTTCTTGCGAATTGCAACGATATCGACGATGCCGTAGGACTCCGCGCCGGTTCGACCACCGAACTCGACAAATCCCACTTGACGCCGGTCTTGCACAAAATAGGTGACCAGCCATCTGTCATTATGCGTGCCCAGCGCGCGGTCTTGTGCGCTTTCTGACTCGGTGTGAGCTCTGCAATGAGTGACATTTCGTGGGCCCTAACGTTCAAGGTAACCGGCGCGCTGCCCGGATGCGAACCGAAGATCAAGCCGCTTATCGGCGCGTCCGGTTGACCGTGTGGTTAGGCCGCACACTTTAGGCGACCTCGAGTAGGGCGTGCGGATTTTTGGCCGCGATCATCAGCAGAGTTCGCGCAGCGCCAGAAGGGGCGCGGCGACCTTGTTCCCACTCCTGGAGCGTCCGGACTGACACCCCGAGAAGCGAAGCAAACTTTGCTTGGGACAACCCCGTGCGTTCGCGAATGGTGGCCACTGGCGGAACATTGATCACTCGCCCCACCTCGCCGCGCTTCAGTTGGCGCAGGCCTTCCACAATTTCCAGCCCAACGTTTCGTTTTGCCAGAGTCTTAGCCATCGATTTCATCCTTGATCTGTTTGAGAACGTGTGCCGGGATGTTTTCAGCGACGTTCTTTCGGGTAGAGCGTCAGCATCCAGATCTGACCCTGCCGGCTGCGCAGATAGTAAATGACCCGGAGGCCTCCGCGTTTGCCGCGCCCGGCCATTCCCCAGCGCATTTTGCGGACTCCACCGGAGCTGGGAATTATCGAACCGGCTTCAGGGTCAGCAATGAGCGCTTGCTGGAGCCGCGAATATTCGTCGTCGCTGAGGTACTCCTGCACGAGGCGCGTGAACAGCTTGGTCTCGACGAAGCTATTCATTCCGACATTATACGTCAGTGCCGTAGTGCGTCAATGCCGGACGGCCCTACGATCTCAGATGTGCGGCCTAACGAGAAGTGGAGAACCCAATTGACGGGAAACAAAGCGTCAAGCATTCGGGTCGTCGAATACAACACTCGACATTCGTCCATAAGATCATACGTTTCGGTCCGTTTAGTAGCACCTAACGCCGACGCGCGGTAGCGCGCTGCGACCCCGTTCAGGCGCAAGTTCGATGCAGCGGTGGTCGCCGGTTAACGCACGAGGATGCACGCGCACCGTTCGTGGGTCGCGATGATCGGCAATTGCGCCGATGACGATACCTGCGAGACACGGAGAAGGCAACCCGTGGAGGTGCGCTGCCGGCACCCTTGGCCACGACCTACTCCGCGTAGGCCAAGCTCAACATGCGGAGGGCAAAGTCTGACTGTCCCTCAGCGTTCCCCGGTACTACGCCGGAGTTCTGTAAATCATTGAGTTTGCTAGATTAAAGCAGATGGTGGAGACGAAGGGGATCGAACCCTCGACCTTCGCATTGCGAACGCGACGCTCTCCCAGCTGAGCTACGTCCCCAGAGCCGCACATTATATCGCCGTCCGGCGTCGAGGCAAATCGACCGGCGTGCCGACTGCGCATTCCGACTCACCGCGACCGCCGCTGCTAAACTGCCAATTGCTCTACGGAGGACTCATGGCCAGGCAGGTGATTCAAACGCCCGATGCGCCAGCGGCGATCGGTCCGTATTCGCAGGCGATCCTTGTCGGCAATACGCTCTACATGTCGGGGCAGATTCCGCTCGATCCGAAGACGGGCCAACTCGTCGAGGGCGGCATCGATGCGCAGGCTCGCCAGGTATTCGACAACCTGCGCGCGGTGGCCGGCGCCGCGGGCGCGACGCTGAACGACATCGTCAAGCTGTCGATCCTGCTGATCGACCTCGGCGAGTTCGCGAAGGTCAACGAGATCATGGCGTCGTACATGGAAGCCCCATACCCGGCCCGTGCGACGTACCAGGTGGCCGCATTGCCGCGCGGGGCTCGCATCGAAGTCGAAGCGACGCTCGTCGTGCCGGCCTTCAATCCGCAGACCGACTAGCGGGAGAGCGTCGATCGGACAAGGAAGCAACAGGCGACTCCTCGGATCGGAGTTATTGGACAGCGGCCGACGGCCGCGACGATGAGCAAGACGTCGCGTGCGCACGCGCGCTCCGACCCGGGTACGACCTCGATCGCCACGACAAGCGCAAAGCCCGGCAAGGCGCAAACCACGGCGCGCGCACGATCGGTCGACGTCCTCGCCGAAAAACTCGTTCGCCTCGGCGTGCTGCGCGAAGAGGACCTCGTGCTGCACCTGCCGCTGCGCTACGAGGACCACACGCAGGTCGATGCCGCTCGCCGACGTCCAGTCCGGCGCGACGGTGCAAACGGAAGGCGTCGTCGTCAGCGCGGAGATCCAGTATCGGCCGCGCCGCCAGCTCGTGTGCCTGCTGCGGGATCCCGAGCGAAGCGACGCGTCGCTCGTGCTGCGCTTCTTCTCGTTCTATCCGAGCCATCAAAAGTCGCTGACGCCCGGCACGCGCGTGCGCGTGTTCGGCGACGTGCGCGACGGCTATTTCGGTCCGGAGATCGTGCATCCGCAATTCAAGGTCGTCACGGCCGATACGCCGCTGCCCGACCGCCTGACGCCGGTCTATCCGACCACGGCCGGCCTTGTCGCAGGACACGCTGCGCAAGGTCATCGATCGCGCGCTCGCGGCCGATGCGGCCCGTACCGCCGAATCGCTGCCCGAGGAGTTCGTGCGTCGAGCGGCGGCTGTGGAAGTTCGGCGACGCGGTGCGCTTCCTGCACGCGCCGCCGCCGCGGCTTGTCCGCGCTCACGCAGAAGGCGCTCGACGCGCGCACGCATCCCGCATGGACGCGCCTCAAGTTCGACGAATTGCTCGCGCAGCAGCTGTCGCTCAAGGCGCATCGCAAGGCGCGATCGTCGCGCCGCGCGCCCGTGCTGACGGGCACTGGCGCGCTGACGCGCGCGCTGCTCGATCGCGTGCCGTTCAAGCTGACGCGCGCGCAGGAGCGCGTCTGGCGCGAGATCAGCCACGATCTGCAGCCGCGCGACGCCGATGCAGCGCCTGCTGCAGGGCGACGTCGGCTCCGGCAAGACGATCGTCGCAGCGCTTGCTGCGCTGCAGGCGATCGAAAGCGGCAGGCAGGTCGCGTTCATGGCGCCGACCGAAATTCTCGCCGAGCAGCATTTCCGCAAGCTGCAGAGCTGGCTCGACGGCATCGGCATCGAGATCGCGTGGCTGTCCGGTTCGCTGCCGGCGAAGCAGCGACGCAAGGCGCAGGAGGCGCTTGCGAGCGGCGAGCGCGCCATTCGCGGTCGGCACGCATGCGCTGTTCCAGGAGGGCGTTGCGATGCCGCAGCTCGGGCTCGCGATCGTCGACGAGCAGCATCGCTTCGGCGTCGCGCAGCGGCTTGCGCTGCGCGACAAGGGGCTCGCGGACGCGCATCAGCTGATGATGAGCGCGACGCCGATCCCGCGCACGCTTGCGATGACGTTCTACGCCGACCTCGACGTGTCGGTGCTCGACGAAATGCCGCCGGGACGCACGCCGGTCACGACGCGGCTCGTGAGCCAGAAGCGCCGCACCGAGATCATTCAGCTGGATCGGCAAGGCATGTCGCGAACGGCCGGCAGGTCTATTGGGTGTGCCCGCTGATCGAGGAATCGGAGAAGCTCGAGCTGCAGACGGCGGTCGCATTGCACGCTGAACTGACCGCGCGTTCGAGGTGCCGGATGCTGCTGCGTCGACGGTTCGGGGGCGACGCGGTTGCCGGAGCCGGTAACGGACTTCCACGAAAATCCACGTCGGTCTTCTGCACGGCCGGATGAAGCCGGACGAAAGGCCGCGACGATGGACGCGTTCGTGCGCGGCGAGGTCGACGTGCTCGTCGCGACAACGGTGATCGAGGTCGGCGTCGACGTGCCGAATGCATCGATCATGGTGATCGAGCATGCCGAGCGCTTCGGTCTCGCACAATTGCATCAGCTGCGCGGGCGCGTCGGGCGCGGTGCCGCGGAAAGCACGTGCGTGCTGCTGTTCGAGGAGCCGCTGACGGATACCGCCAAGCAGCGGCTCAAGGTGATCTACGAGACCACCGACGGCTTCGAAATCGCGCGCCAGGACCTGCTGATCCGCGGCCCGGGCGAGTTTCTGGGCGCGCGCCAGTCGGGCGTGCCGTTGCTGCGTTTCGCGGACATCGAGCGCGACGTCGCGCTGATCGAGCAGGCGCGCGACGCGGCGGAGGAGTTGCTGCGAACGCGATCCGCTGGCCGCCGAACGCGCATCTCGACCGCTGGCTCGGCGGCAAGCAGGCGTTCATCAAGGCGTGAGCGCGTGGATTGCCCCGGGTCAACGAGCTGCGAGCGGTTCGCCAGTGCGGCTGCGGTAAAATCGGCCAAGGCAACGGCTCAATCGACGCCTCACGCCGTTTGCTGGCTCACTCCGATAATGTCTCTCTATACGCTCGGCCTCAACCACACCACCGCGCCGCTCGACGTGCGCGAGCGGGTGACGTTCGCGCCTGACGCGCTGTCCGACGCGCTGCGCGAGCTTGCATCCGCGGCGGATGGTCAAGGAAGCCGCGATCCTGTCGACCTGCAATCGCACCGAGGTGTATTTCCATGGCGGTGAGCCGGACCCCGTCGCGCGCTGGCTCGAAAGCGCGCACCGGCTGCCGCCGGCCGCGCTGACGCCGTACGTCTATACGCTGCACGGCGATCGCGCGGTGACGCATGCGTTTCGCGTCGCGAGCGGCCTCGATTCGATGGTGCTGGGCGAGCCGCAGATCCTCGGGCAGATGAAGCAGGCGGTGCGCTCTGCGGAGGCGGCGGGATCGCTCGGACTGGTGCTGAATCGGCTGTTCCAGCGCACGTTCGCCGTCGCGAAGGACGTGCGCTCGCAGACCGACATCGGCAGCGCATCGATCTCGATGGCGGCTGCCGCGGTGAAGCTCGCCGAGCGCATCTTCCCGTCGATTGTCCGACCAGCGGCTGCTGCTGATCGGCGCGGGCGAGATGATCGAGCTCGCGGCGACGCACTTCGCGAGCCGCCGACCGCGTTCGATCACGGTCGCCAACCGCACGCTCGAGCGCGGCGAACCAGCTCGCCGCACCGGTTCGGCGCCGAGGCGATCACGCTGACCGAGCTGCACGAGCGGCTTGCGCAGTTCGACATCGATCGTCACCTGCACGGCGAGCACGCTGCCGATCATCGGCAAGGGCACGCTCGAGCGCGTCGTCAAGCAGCGCCGGCACGCGCCGGTGTTCATCGTCGACCTCGGCGTGCCGCGCGACGTCGAGCCGGAGGCCGCGGCGCTCGACGACGTGTTCCTCTACAGCGTCGACGACCTTGCCGAGATCGTGAAGGACAACCTGCAGATCCGCCGCGAGGCGGTCGTGCAGGCCGAGCAGATGATCGCCGAGCAGACCACGCACTTCCTGCACTGGCTGCAGGGCCGCAGCGTCGTGCCGACGATCGCCGCGCTCTCCGTCGCATCACGATGCGCTGCGCGACGCCGAGCTCGAGCGCGCGCGCCGCATGCTCGCCGCCGGCACGCCGCCCGACGACGTGCTGGACGCGCTCGCGCGCGGCCTGACGAGCAAGCTCCTGCATCCGCCGCTCGCCGCGCTCAATGCCGCCGGCGAAGCCGAGCGCGCCGAGCTGATCGCGCTGTTCTCGCGGATCTACGGACTGTCCGAGCCGCCCGGCCGAATCGGGGTCAGAGCCGTAGCGATTCGAATCGGGGTCCGAGGTGTATCGCGGCCGTCAGCGATGCATCTCGGCACGTAGCGCGAAATGCACCTCGGACCCCGATTGTCGATCCGCTCCGACCCCGATTCGATCGCTCTGCCGCACATTCGAACCGTGAAGCTCTCGCTTCGCACCAAGCTCGACCAGTTGAGCGCCCGCCTGGCGGAGCTCGACGCGCTGCTTGCGTCCGAGGAGGCGACGCGCGACATGGATCGCTATCGGCTGCTGACGCGCGAGCGCGCGGAAATCGATCCGGTCGTCGCGCGCTTCGGCGAATTCGAGAAGGCGGAAGCCGATCTCGCCACCGCGGTCGAGCTCGCGCACGATCCGCGGATGCGCGAGTACGCCGACGAGGAGCGGCGTACGGCCGAAGGCGCGGCTCGCCGCGCTCGACCGGCGAGCTGCAGGCGATGCTGCTGCCGAAGGACCCGAACGACGAGCGCAACGTGTTCCTCGAAATTCGCGCCGGCACCGGCGGCGACGAATCCGCGCTGTTCGCGGCCGAGCTGTTCCGCATGTACGCGCGCTATGCCGAGCGGCGGCGCTGGAGCGTCGAGATCGTGTCCGAGTCGCCGTCGGACCTCGGCGGCTATCACGAGATCATCGTGCGCATCGTCGGCAGCGGCGCGTATGCGAAGCTCAAGTTCGAGTCGGGCGGCCATCGCGTGCAGCGCGTGCCGGAAACCGAGGCGCAGGGGCGCATCCACACGTCCGCGTGCACGGTCGCCGTGCTGCCGGAAGCCGATCCGGTCGCCGACATCACGATCAATCCCGCCGAGCTGCGCATCGACACGTTTCGCGCATCGGGCGCCGGCGGCCAGCACGTGAACAAGACCGATTCGGCGGTGCGCATCACGCACTTGCCGACCGGCATCGTCGTCGAATGCCAGGACGATCGCTCGCAGCACCGCAACCGCGCGCAGGCGATGTCGGTGCTCGCCTCGCGGCTCGTCGACAGGGAGCGCCGCGAACGCCAGCAGAAGGAGGCGGCGCACCGCAAGAGCCTGATCGGCTCGGGCGATCGCAGCGAGCGCATCCGCACCTACAACTTTCCGCAGGGCCGCGTCACCGATCACCGGATCAACCTCACGCTCTACAAGATCGATGCGATCATGGAGGGCGATCTCGACGAGCTGATCGGCGCGCTTGCGCAGGAGTTCCAGGCGGAGCAGCTCGCGGCGCTGGCCGGGGAAACCTGACATAGGCGCCGCAAGCGTGGAAGTCGGCCAATGAGCGCCGCAGAGCCGCCTCAAGACGCGAATTCCGCCCCCTGGGGGGCAGCGCTGCGGCGCAGCCGCAAGCGTGGGGGGATCATACAAGCGCGTTGGCATTGCGCGAGGATTCGCACGAGCCTGCGCCCTGGCTTTTGACGCTGCGGCTCGCGCTCCATGAAGTCACGAGCCATCACGGCAACGAGCTGTACGAGCTCGACGCCGATCCCCGCGTGATGCGCTACATCGGCACCGGGCGCACGTCGACGCGCGATCAGATCGACGACGTGATGCGCCGGTTGCCGCGCGCGTACGCGCTCTATCCCGGCCTCGGAACCTGGCGCGCCACGCGGCGCGACACCGGCGACTTCGTCGGCTGGTTTGCGCTCAAGTACATCCCGGGCACCGTCGAAGTGGAAGTCGGCTATCGGCTCCGTTACGCCGCCTGGGGCAAGGGGTTTGCAACGGAAGGCGCGCGCGAGCTGGTCCGCTACGGTTTCGACGACCTGGGACTGCACCGGATCGTCGGCGTCACGCATCCCGACAACGGCGCCTCGCAACGCGTGCTGCTGAAGATCGGCATGACCGATATCGGATGGGGTCATTACTATCGTCGCCCCGTGCGCGTGTTCGAGACGGTGCGCGAAGCGGCGTGGCGGCCCGAGTGGCGCGAGCGATAAGCGTGCGCCGCTCCAAGAGCCCCGGCCGCAAACCGCATTGAATGCCGATACGCTAACGGTGCGCCGTGCGCTCGCGCAGGCGAGCCTCGCGCCGCTCGACGCGCAGGTGCTGCTCGGCCACGTGCTGCAGCGCGATCGCGCATGGATGATCGCGCATGCGACCGATGCGCTGGCGAGCGCCGACGCCGAGCGATTCTTCGAGCTCGCGCGGCGCCGGCGTGACGGTGAGCCGGTCGCTTACCTCACCGGCCGGCGCGAGTTCTGGGGCTTGTCGCTCACCGTCGATGAATCGGTGCTGATTCCGCGGCCGGAAACCGAAACGCTGGTCGAATCGCGCGTTGCGCAAGCTTCCGCTTGATCGCGACGCTCCGCGTGCTCGATCTCGGAACCGGCACCGGCGCCATCGCGCTCGCCATCGCGCATGAGCGCCCGCGTGCGACCGTCGTCGCGACGGATCGCTCGGAATCGGCGCTCGCCATCGCTTGCGAAAATGCGAAACGCCTCCATATTGCGAATGTTCGATTCGTCCGCGGCGATTGGTATCGTGCGCTGGCGGCGCCCGAGCCGTTCGATCTGATCGCAAGCAACCCGCCGTATGTCGCCGCGGACGATCCGCATCTGCGCGAAGGCGATGTCCGGTTCGAGCCCGTGGCGGCGTTGATGTCGGGCGCAGACGGCCTCGATGCGCTGCGCTGCGTCGTTGGCGGTGCGCGCGAGCGGCTGGTTCCCGGGGGCTGGCTGATCGTCGAGCACGGGTTCGATCAGGCGGCAGCGGTGCGAGAGCTCTTCGAGCGCGCGGGCTTTTCCAGCCTCGAGTCGTCGCGCGACCTGTCCGGGATTCCGCGCGTTGCGGCTGGCTGCGTCCGCTGACATGGGCGGGGAACGCTCCCCGCCGGACGCCATCAAAAAGGGAGCACCGTGGTCGGGCGCCATGAGGCATGAACCCGATCGGTCAGCCATCGGTCAGCGCACGCGCGCAACACTGGTCACCAGTGTCGCGGTAACGGCCGCAACCCACAATTCAGGAACCAAGCAATGAACATACCTTGCTTCGAAGCCGGCACGCGCCGGCGCTCCGCTCACGCAACGCTGCGCGACCCCGTGGTCTGGGCGTGGCTCATCGTCGCGCTCCTCGCCATCCTGCCCGCCAAAGCGGCGCTGCACGTCATCCTCGCATAGCGCAATCCATCGACCGGGATAGCGGCTGATCGCCTGCCGGTCGGTCCTCGCCGGCGCCTGGTTAGAATTCCGCTCCGTTGCCGCTCCGTGCGCCGCGGCCGGCTTCTTCCGAGGAGCGTTTCGTGCCGATCCGCTTGCTGGCTGTTCTTTGCGTGTGCGCCTTTGGCGTCGCGACGACCGCTGCCGCCCAGACGAAACCCCGGATCGAGAAAGCCGCCGACCTGCCGCGGTTCTCGTACCGGATCGACGGCAATATCGAGGACGTCCTTCGCGACGACGCGAAATTCCGACGCTTCGCGGCCGACGTACGGCGCGACGCGGAATCGGTGCTGAACGGGTACCAGATCGACGATCGCGCGACCCTGCGCCAGCTCGAAGGCGAGCTGGCCCAACTGGATTTCCTCGAAGGCAGCCACGAAGCGGCGCTCGCGCGTGCGGCGCGGATCAGGCAACTGCAGGAAAAGCCCGCCGACAAGCTGATGTCCGGACTGCAACTGCGCGCGATGATCGAAGCGCAACGCACGGCCGGTGATCGCACGTCCGACAGCGTACCGCGCGGAGACTGGGCGGCTGATCGACGCCGAGCTTGCTCGAATGCCGTTACGACGTCGTGCAAAACGAAGTCAAGGAGGCGAAGGCGGCGGCCGAAATCGCGAGCGAAGCGCTGACGCTCGGATATCGTTCGCAGCGTCATCCAGCCGACGGTCGACAAGGCCGGTGCGCTCAGCTCCGACTTCGCGCCGATCGTCGTCAGCGCGAAATACCGGCTCGTCGCGTCGTCTGCCGCTCAAGCGGACGCTGATCGACACGTACGGCCGCTATCTCGCTGCGCACAAGGTCGACAAGCCCGACATCTGGGCCGCGCGCGACGCCCCGTTGGCCGGTGGCAAGCCTTACGCGCCGGTGAAGATCGCCGTCTGGGACAGCGGCGTCGACAGCGCGCTCTTCTCCGACCGACTCGTCAAGGATGCCGGCAAGCCCGCGCTTGATCGCGTTCGACCGCTATGCGAAACCCGCGACGGGCGAGCTGCAAGCCGATTCCACGCCGAACTCGAGGAACGAGTCCGCAACGATGAAGTCGCGGCTCAAGGGATTCTCGGACCTCCAATCGAACATCGACAGCCCCGAGGCGAGCGAAGTGAAGCAATACCTGTCGGCGCTCAAGCCCGACGAGTACAAGGGCGTCGATCGAGGAGTTGGGGCTTGCCGGCAACTGGATGCATGGCACGCACGTCGCCGGCATCGCGATGGCCGGCAATCCCTACGCGCGGCTCGTCACGGCGCGCATCGAGTTCGACTGGCATCTGCTGCCCGATCCGTGCCCGAGCAGGGAGCTGGTCGAGCGCGACGCGCGGAACCAGCAGGCGTACGTCGACTTCTTCAAGCGCCACGGCGTGCGCGTCGTCAACATGAGCTGGGGCGGCAGCGTCAAGGGCATCGAGGAGCAGCTCGAGCTGTGCAACATCGGCAAGACGCCCGACGAGCGCAAGAAGATCGCGCGCGACTATTTCGAGATCCAGAAGGCCGCGCTGACCAAGGCGTTCGCGAGCGCGCCGGCAATCCTGTTCGTCACCGCCGCGGGCAACAGCAACGAGGATGCGTCGTTCGCCGAGGACATTCCGGCCGGCATCGTGCTGCCGAACCTGATGACGGTGGGTGCCGTCGACAGGGCCGGCGACGAAGCGTCGTTCACGAGCTACGGGCCGACGGTGGTCGTGCACGCGAACGGCTATCAGGTCGAGAGCATGATCCCCGGCGGCGACAAGCTCGCCGAATCCGGGACGTCGATGGCGTCGCCGCAGGTCGCGAACCTCGCGGCGAAGATTCTCGCGGTCAATCCGAAGCTCACGCCGCCTGAAGTGATCAAGCTGATCCGCGACACGGCGGACAAGACGCCGGACGGGCGCCGCACGCTCGTCAATCCGAAGAAGGCGCTGCAGAAATCGTGTCGACGCCGTAACGAGGTACCTGGGGCGGCTCGGCGCCATTTCGCCGGTTCATCGCGGCTTCGGCGCCATTTCCGTGGGCAAGGTGACGGCAAGCTTTTGCGCCCACGGTTCGAGCGCCGGCATGATCGTCGGGTAGAGCGCGACGCCGTTCGCGCTTTGCTCGCGATGAAGTGCAAGCGCGCGCTCGCCCGGCAAGCGCACGCGCGGTCCGCCGGGGCGCGGCGTCGCGTCGTGGCAGGCCTCGACCAGCCAGTCCATCTGCGTCTTGAACGCATCGGCGCCGCCGAACGCCGCGGGATCGAGCACCTGCACGAACACCGTCGCACCCCAGCCTTCCTGTGGATCGGCGCGGCCGCGCCCCGCGAGCCCGCCGTCAGCGCCTCGACGAGCAATGCGCAGCCCGAACCCCTTGTGACCGGCTTCGAGCCCGCCGAGCGGCAACAGCGTGCCTTTCGGTTCGCTGAACAGCACGGCCGGATCGCGCGTGGGATTGCCTTGCGCATCCTGCACCCATGGGTGCGCGAGCGATTCGCCGGCCTGGTGTAGCCGTGTCGTCAGCCCGTTGGTCGTGTAGCTCGCCGATACGTCGAGCAGGATCGGATCGCCGGACGTCGGGATGCCGGCGGCGAGCGGGTTCGGCGTGAACACGGACGTGACGGCGCCGAACGGCGCGACGCTGTGGCCCGACGGATCGCTGCAATGGATGAGCGCCATCGCGCCGCGATCGGTCGCGCGCTTCAGGTAGGCGGCCAGGCAGGCGATGTGATGCGAGCGGCGGACGACGACCGTGCCGGTGCCGTGCGCGGCCGCCATCGCCATCGCCGCGTCGAGCGCGCGCAACGTGAGCCAGGGGCCCGGCAGGCGTTCGCCGTCCCATGTCTGCGCGGCGGTCGATGCGTGAACGACGCGGGGTGCGCCCGACTTGCCCATCCTTCCGTGGGCGAGCTCGTCGAGATAGCCGGCAAGCAGCGCGAGGCCATGCGTCGTATGTCCCATCAGGTCGCCGTCGACCAGGATCGCGGCGACGTCGGCGCGATGTCTCCGCGGACCCCCGCTCGCAGCAGCAGTTCGTTGGCGTATGCGCGAAGCTTCGCGGCGTCGTAGCGAATCGGCGCATCGCTCCCCGCGTCGAGAGCAGGTCGCGCGTCGGCATGCGGTCGAGCGGCGTCTGGCGCTGACGTTCTGGATGGCATTGCGGTCCCCTGGTTGCGGCATACCGAGCCGGTCTGCGATGTATGCTGTCGCACCATTTTATCCGCTGCCGTCGTGCTGCCGTCATCGCTCCAGATCAGCATCGTCACCTATCAGCCGGATCTGCGCGCTGCTCGAGCGCACGCTGGACACGCTTGGCATTGCGATCGAGGCCGCGCAGGATGCGCGGGTCCTGAGGACCGTTCACGTCGCGCTGATCGACAACAGCGGCGATCGCGGCATCGCCGAGCGCGTGATCGAGCTCGGCCGCGTCGCGCTTCGCCGACACGGCCGTGCACGTGATGTTCCTGCACGGCCACGCGAACATCGGCTACGGCGCCGCGCATAACCTCGTGCTGCACGGTACGGGCGCCGACTACCATCTCGTGCTCAATCCCGACGCCGAGCTCGCGGCCGATGCGCTCGTCAACGCCGTCCGCTGGCTCGACGCGCATCCCGACGTCGGTGCGCTGGCGCCCGCTGTCGCCGACGACGCCGGCAACCGCCAATACCTGTGCAAGCGCTATCCGGCGGTGTTCGACCTGGTGCTGCGCGGATTCGCGCCGCGCGTTCGTGCAGCGTCTGTTCGCGCGCCGGCTCGCGCGCTACGAAATGCGCGACGTCGTCGACGCCGACCCGCCGCGCGACGCGATCGGCGTGCCGGTGATGTCGGGCGCATTCCTGCTCGCGCGCCGCGATGCGATCGATCGCACCGGCGGATTCGATCCGCAGGTTCTTCCTCTACTTCGAGGACTTCGACTGGAGCGTGCGGCTGAACGCAGTGGCGCGCAACGCGTTCGTGCCGAGCGTCAGCATCGTGCACCACGGCGGCGGCGCGGCGCGCAAGGGGCTGCGCCACATCGGCTGGTTCGTCGGCAGCGGACTCAAGTTCTACTCGAAGCACGGCTGGAGGTGGATGTGACTGCAGGTCGGTCGATCGCCGTCACCGGCGCAAACGGCTTCATCGGACGCGCCTTTTGCAGGCGGGTCGCGGCGCAGCGGCCGCGCGTTGCGCCGGTTCGTCCGCGGTCGCGGATGCGACGCGGCGCGACGCGTTGCGATGCGATCTCGCGCGACGCGAGCGTCGACGAATTGACGCGCAACGCTGGCGGGCGCATCGACCGTCGTGCACCTCGCCGGACGCGCGCACGTCATGCGCGACCGGTCGCCCGACCCGGACGCCGACTATCGCGATGCGAACGAGCACGCGACGAGGCGCCTTGCCGAGGCCGCGGTCGCGGCCGGCGTACGCCGATTCGTCTTCGCGAGCACCGTCAAGGTCAACGGCGAGGCGACGCGCCGCGGGCGCCCGTTTCGTCCCGACGATGCCCCGGCGCCGCAGGATGCGTATGCGCGCAGCAAGCTCGCGGCGGAGAGCGCGTTGCTCGGCGTCGCCGGCGACACGGCGATGAGCATCGTCGTGCTGCGCCTGCCGCTCGTCTACGGCCCGGGCGCGCGCGGCAATTTCCGCCGGCTGGTCGACGCGGTCCGCGCACGGCGATGGCTGCCGTTCGGCGCGATCGACAACCGGCGCTCGCTGCATCGGCATCGACAACCTGCTCGATGCGCTCGATGCGCGGCGATCGACGCGCCGATCGCTTCGCGCGGCATGCATTTCGTCGCCGACGCCGACAGCGTGTCGACGCCGGAGCTCGTGCGCGCGATCGCGCGACGCGCTGCAACGCCGCGCCGCGGCTCGTGCCCGTTCCGGTCGCATTGCTTCGCCTGGCCGGGCTCGTCGACGGGCCACCGCGAGGCGATCGCGCGACTGACGAGCTCGCTCGAAGTCGAACGTCGTCGCTTGACCGCGGCAACCGGCTGGCGGCCGCGCGCATTCGCGATCGATGCGGCAGCGGTTGCCGGCTGCAGCGATCCGAAGCGACCCCCGGCTTATAATCGGCGTCTACGCATGATCAGTCCGGCGCCCATCGAACGCAATTCGCATCTCCTATCGCGTGCAGGCGGCCGGCGCGCCGACGAGCTGCGCGCGCTCTCGCATCACGCGCCACTACACGACGCACGCCGAAGGCTCGGTGCTGATCGAAGCGGGGCGACACGCGCGTGCTGTGCACGGCGAGCGTCGAGGAAGGCGTGCCGCCGCTTCCTGAAGGGCAAGGGCCAGGGCTGGCTGACCGCCGAGTACGGCATGCTGCCGCGCGCGACCAACACGCGGACGCGGCGCGAAGCGGCCGAGGGCAAGCAATCGGGCCGCACGCAGGAAATCCAGCGGCTGATCGGCCGCATCGCTTCGCGCGGTGCTCGACCTCGCGGCGCTCGGCGAGCGCACGATCCGGATCGATTGCGACGTGCTGCAGGCCGACGGCGGCACGCGCTGCGCGTCGATCACCGGCGCATGCGTCGCGCTCGCCGACGCGATCGCGTGGTGCCGCGCCCGTCGCGCGCTCGCCGGCGAGCCGCTGCGCGACCTCGTCGCCGCGGTGTCGGTCGGCGTGGTCGGCGGCACGCCGCTGCTCGATCTCGACTACGCCGAGGACTCGGGCTGCGACACCGACATGAACGTCGTGATGACGGGCGCGGGCGGATTCGTCGAAGTTGCAGGGCACCGCGGAGCGCAAGCCGTTCACGCGCGCCGAGATCGACGCGCTGCTCGACGCTCGCCGAGCAGGGCATCGCGCGCCTGCACGAGGCGCAGCGCGCAGCGCTCGGGTTCGTGACCGACGTGATCACGCGGCTCGTGCTCGCGTCGGGCAACGCCGGCAAGCTGCGCGAGTTCCGCCGGCTGCTCGAGCCGCTCGGGACTCGACGTGATTCCGCAGGCGGAGCTCGGCGTGCCGAAGCCGACGAGCCGCATGTGACGTTCATCGAGAATGCGCTCGCCAAGGCGCGGCACGCGAGCGCGCAAGCCGGCGCTGCCCGCGCTGGCCGACGATTCCGGCATCTGCGTCGACGCGCTGGGCGGCGCGCCGGGCGTGCATAGCGCGCGCTATGCCGGCGAGCCGAAGTCGGACGCGCGCAACAATGCGGAGCTGGTCGCCGCGCTCGCTGGCGTCGCCGACCGGCGCGCGCATTACTACTGCGTGCTGGTGCTCGTGCGGCACGCGGCACGACCCGCAGCCGATCATCGCCGAGGGCAGCTGGCACGGCAGCGTCGTCGATACGCCGCGCGGCAGCGGCGGATTCGGCTACGACCCGCATTTCGAGGACGCCGCGACCGGGATGACCGGCGCGGAATTGCCGCTCGAGCGCAAGAACGCGCTGTCGCATCGGGGCCAGGCGATGCGCAGCGCTGATCGCGCGGCTGACGGACGAACGGCGCCATGACCGGTGAGGCGTCGGCCGATTCGATGCGGGCTGCAGCCACGGTCGTCCCTTCGGTAACGGTGGCGGCGGACGCGATCGGGCGGCCGCATTTCACCGCGCTGCCGCCGCTTGTCGCTGTACGTGCACATTCCGTGGTGCGTGCGCAAGTGCCCGTATTGCGATTTCAATTCGCACGAGGCGCCGCGATGCGCTGCCCGAGGACGCGTACGTCGATGCGCTGGTCGCCGACCTCGAGAGCGCGCTGCCGTCGATCTGGGGCCGCAAGGTCGGCACGGTGTTCATCGGCGGCGGCACGCCGAGCCTGTTTTCCGCCGTCGTCGATCGATCGGCTGCTGTCCGCCGTCCGCGCGCGCGTTCCGCTTGCTGCCCGACGCGGAAGTCACGCTGGAAGCGAATCCGGGGACGTTCGAGCGCGACGAAGTTCGCCGGCTTCTTCGCCGCCGGCGTGAACCGGCTGTCGCTCGGCATCCAGAGCTTCGACGACGCGCATCTGCATGCGCTCGGCCGCGTGCACGACGCCGACGAAGCGCGGCGCGCCGCCGAAGCCGCGCTGATGATCTTCGGCAACGTCAACTTCGACCTGATGTACGCGCTGCCGCGAACAGACGGTGGCCGATGCGCGCGCGCGACGTCGCCGCCGCGCTGGCGTTCGCGCCGCCGCACCTGTCGTTCTATCACCTGACGCTCGAGCCGAACACGCTGTTTCATCGCTACCCGCCGCCGTTGCCGGACGACGAAGCGGCGGCGGACATCGAGGACGCGGTGCATGCACATGCTGCGGGATGCCGGCTACGCGCATTACGAAACATCCGCGCACGCGAAGCCGCGGCGCGAATGCCGGCACAACGTCAACTACTGGCGCTTCGGCGATTATCTCGGCATCGGCGCCGGCGCGCATTCGAAGCTTTCGTTCCCGGATCGCATCGTGCGCCAGCTTCGCTGGAAGCAGCCGAGGCAGTATCTCGAGCAGGTCGCCGCGCGGCGCGCCGCTGCAGGAGGATTGCCGCATGTCGCGCGCGACGATCTGCCGTTCGAGTTCATGCTGAACGCGCTGCGCCTGACCGACGGCGTTCCCGCTGCGCTGTTCGCCGAACGCACGGGCATGCCGCTGTCGATCGCCGCGCGCGCCGATCGCGGAAGCGACGCGCAAGGGCCTGCTCGAGCCCGATCCGGCGATCCTCAGGCCGACGCGCGCTCGGGCGGCGTTTCCTGAACGACCTGCAGGCGCTGTTCCTCGCCGGATGGCGAAGCGCCGCCTCGTGCAGCGCAGCGACCGGTCGTTGCGGACGTCGTCGCGGCACCGGCAACGGTTGCCGATCGATGAAACGCGCCAAGCTGCATGGTGTCCCCAAACCGCGCAATCCGGTCGCGCGCTCGCCGCTGCTCGGCAAGGGCGGCCCGCACGGCAAGTCACGCGGTGCGCTGCGGCGCGAGGCGAACGTCGAAGCTCCAGAAGCTGCGTCGCGATCCGAAGGCGTTCGACGAGCCATGACGCTGTCCCGGCGCGATCTCGAGGAAGGGCGGATGCGCGAGGTCTATGTCGAAGCGCTCGCCGAAGGCCACGCGCTGACCGACGAGCAGCTGTCGGCGTCGCTCACCGCGACGCTGCACGCGAAGCCGAAGGGCGCCGGCTGGTGGGTGTTCGCGTACGGATCGCTGCTGTGGAATCCGCTCTTCCCGTTCGCCGAGTCGCGGCGCGCTTCGGTGCACGGACTGCATCGGCGCTTCTGCCTGTGGTCGCTCGCCTCGCGCGGCAAGCCGACTGCGCCCGGCCTCGTGCTCGGCGCTCGATCGCGGCGGCTCGTGCCGCGGCGTCGTCTACCGGCTGCCGGCACCCTGCGCGATCGACGAGCTGCACCTGCTGTGGCGCCGCGAGATGGTGACGGCGCCTATGCGCCGCGCTGGCTGCACGTCGACTGCGAGGACCGTCCGCTGGTCGCGCTGGGATTCGTCGTCAAGCGCGACCATTCGCAATACACGGGGAAGCTGACGATCGACGAGCAGGCCGAGGTGATCGCGCACGCGTGCGGCGCGTTCGGCATCGTCGGCGGATTACCTCGAGCGCACGCGCGTCGTCGCTCGCGACGCACGGCATCGTCGACCTGTACCTCGAGCGGCTTGCCGCGCGCGTCGCGGCGAAAGGCTGCGGCAACGTGACGCCGATCGAAGTGCACGTGCCCGAGCGGTCCGCATACGCTCCGGCAGACGAACCCGACGCTGTGCGCTGAGTCAGATTCGCTCGACCTCGGCTCGACTACAAGCGCGATGTGGCGGCCGCCGTCGACGTTGATCGTCTCGCCGGTGACGTACGGCGCGTCGGCGAGCAGGAAGTGCACGGCCTTGGCGATGTCGTCCGGCGTGCCTTCGCGCTTGCAGCGGCGTATGCGAAATGATCCGCTGGCGCGCGAGCTCGTCGAACACTTCCTCGTCGGGCCACAGGATCGGGCCGGGCGCCACCGCATTGACGCGCACATCGGGCGCGAGCTCGCGCGCGAGCGAGCGCGTGAGCCCGACGAGCCCCGCCTTCGCGACCGAGTAGACGACGTAGCTCTTGAGCGGCCGCTCGGCGTGGATGTCGGTGATGTTGACGATCGCGCCTTGCGTCTTCTGCAGCGCGGGCGCCGCTGCCTGCGACAGGAACAGCGGCGCCTGCAGGTTGGTGCCGATCAGGTCGTTCCAGTCGCCGACGGCGATGTCGCCGATCGGCGTCGGATAGAACGTCGACGCGTTGTTGACGAGCGCGTCGAGCCTGCCGAACGTCTGCACCGTCTGCTCGACCAGCGACGGCAGCTTGCCGACGTCGAGCAGGTCGGCCTGGATCAGCGCGACCGAATTGGCGCGCAGGTGATTGAGCTCGGCCTGCAGCAGCCGCGCTTCGCCCGCCGACGCGCGGAAGTGGAGCATGACGGACGCGCCGGCCTTGTGCAGCCGCCGGCAGATGGCCGCGCCGACCCGCTTGGCGCCGCCGGTGATCAGGACGATCCTGCCTTCCAAGCCGCGCCCTTCGGAACCTGCCGGTCGACTAGACTCGTGCAATCTAGCACAGTCGGCACACGCGTGCGAACCACGCGCAGGCACCGCCTTGAGAACGCCCGATTCGACGCTGCCGATCGCCCGATGCCGACGCGCAGGCGCACAGCGCGCGCGTCGTCGCGCACGTTCGCGACGAGATCGCGCGCGAGCGGCGGTTTCATATCGTTCGCGCGCTACATGGAGCTCGCGCTCTACGCGCCGTCGCTCGGCTATTACGTCGCCGGCGCGCGCAAGTTCGGCGCGGCCGGCGACTTCGTCACCGGCCCCGAGCTGACGCCGCTCTACGGCGCCGCGGTCGCCCGGCAGCTCGAGGCGATCCTCGCGGCCGACGCCGGCGCGCGACATCGTCGAGCTGGGCGCCGGGAGCGGCGCGCTCGCGGCGTCGGTGCTGAACGAACTGGCGCGCGCGCGGCACGCCGCCGTCGCGCTACCGCATCCTCGAAGTGAGCCCGGACCTGCGCGCGCGGCAGCAAGCGACGCTCGAAGCGGTTGCGAAGGCGAACGCGCGCGCGAGTCGAATGGCTCGACCGGCTTCCATCGGCGATCGACGGCGTCGTCGTGATGAACGAAGTGCTCGATGCGATCGCGCCACGGCTCGTCGCACGCCGCGGGGGCGGATGGTTCGAGCGCGGCGTGACGTGGCAGGACGATGCATTGCGCTTCGATGAACGTCCGCTCGACGACGCTGGCGTGCGCGCGCTCGCGGAGGCGCGGTTTCCATCCGAAGGCGACTACCTGAGCGAAGTCAATCCCGCCGCCGAGGCGCTGGTCACGACGATCGCGCGGCGCATCGCAGCGGGTGCGCTATTGATCGTCGACTACGGATTTCCGCGTCGCGAGTACTACCACGCGCAACGCAGCGAGGGCACGCTCGTCGGGCACTACCGCCATCGCGTGCACGCCGATCCCTTTCTCTGGCCCGGCCTCTCGGACCTGACCGCGCACGTCGACTTCACCGCGATGGCGGAAGCCGGCGAGAAAGCCGGCATGCAGGTCGCCGGCTTCGCGACGCAGGCGTCGTTCCTGATCGGCTGCGGAATTCTCGACCTGCTGAACGAGACAGGCGCGCCCGAGTCGTCAACGTATCTGCGTGCGGCCGTCGGCAGTCCAGAAACTCGTGTCTCCCGCGGAAATGGGCGAGCTGTTCAAGGTGTTGCTGCTCTCGCGCGGCGACGCGGATTGGCCGAGTCTCGCCGTCGGCGACATGACGCATCGCCTTTGATCTTCCTACCGTCAAACCGGGTTTCTCAGCCCCGCTGTACGCATCCTTCGGCAAGCGCAGCGGGTGAGTTACTTGCCGTCGCCGTATTCGCGCGTCAGGTACTGCGCGATCGGTTCGATCTGGTCGTCGGGTATCGGCGCGCCGTAGACCTTCTTCATTTTCTCGACTTCGGCTTTCCAGAATGCGAGCGGTTTGCCCGGCGGCTGCACGACGACGTAATCAGCCGAGTGGCACGTCAGGCATTGGCGGTTCGCGAGGTCGGAGCCCGGTCCGGACTTGAGCTTGCCCGTTTCCGCGGGAAGCTCGATCGTGAGGGCGAGCGCCGGGCAGGCTCGATGCGAAACCAAGCGTCGCGGCGACCAGCACGAATCCCATGCGGCGTATCGAGCCCATTGCAACGCTCACGCGGCCCGCACGCGGGTCGTTTCGACGATGTTGCGCATGTAGCCGGCCGGATTCCACAGCGGTTCCGACGGCTGCGACTGGCCGATCGAATTGACGGCGCGGACCTTGATCTCGTGCATGCCGGCCGGCAGCGTCGCGGTCATTCGCCATTCGCGGAACGAATACTTGCCGAGGTCGCGGCCCAGCGTGGCGGACGTCCAGGTCCTTGCGCCATCCGTCGAAACGGCGACGTCGCGAATCCCGTAGCCGGCATCGAATGCGATGCCCCGCAGCGTGAACGGCTTGCCCGCTTCCACCTTCGCGTCGTTGGCCACGCTGGTGACGAACGAGCGAACGTCGAAGCGGGTGATCGGCACGGTCTTCGCGGGCGCGCTCCCGGGCGGGACGCAGGCGCACGCATTGTCGGGGATGCGATACGCGGTCGCCATCCAGAAATCGTTCAGCACCCCGTCGAGCACGTTGATCTCGGTCAGATGCTTCACCCAGTACGTGCCATACCATCCGGGAACGATCAGCCGGACCGGATAACCGTTCAGCATCGGCAGGTCGGCGTCGTTCATCGCGTAGGCCAGCATCACTTCGCCGTCCATCGCGTGGTCGACATCGAGCGCCTTGACGAAATCGGGTGTGCCGGGAAGGGTCGGTGCGTCGAGTCCGTCGAACTTCACCTGTCGCGCGCCCTGCTGCACGCCGGCCTTCGCGAGCACCGTCTTGAGCGGCACGCCGCGCCACTTCGCATTCCCCATCGCGCCATTCCCAAGCTGCCCGCCCGCCACGCGCGGCTCGAAGAATCCGCGACTGTTGCCCGAGCACTGGTTGACGGCGTAATACTCGATGGCGTCCATCGTGCGCAGCTCGGCGAGCGACAGCGTGAGCGGAGTTGCGACCTTCCCCTTGACGGTGATCCGGTAGCTCGACGGCTCGATATTCGTCGGGATGCCCGCGAGGTGATAACGAACGAAGAACGCGTCGTTGGGCGTGACGACGCCGTCGTTGTAGATTTCCCACGGCGTTTCGAGCTGCGGCGGACGGCTGGTCAGCACGATCAGCGGACGCTTCTGCGGAAATTTCGCGAGCGGACGCTCGCCGTTGCCGAAGGGAAGGACATAGGTGTCGGCGGCGAAGCTGCGTAACGCCGGCGCGCCGAACACGGCGCCGGTGGCCAACGCGCGGAGCAAATGCCTGCGGGTGCGAAAACCATGCCGCGATTCGCCGGAACGATTCATCGAATCCTCCTGAACCCAAGCGCGTCACGGGCAGCCGCCTCGCGTGGCGCGCGACCGGTCCAGTGTACGCCCGCCGGCGCACTGCAGACCCGGGGGCGGGGTGCCCTGCGCATCGACCGTGATCGGTAGACCGCGCACAATGCCCTGACGTTCCGATGAGCGCCGCAGAGCCGCCTCAAGGCGCGAATTCCGCTCCGCGGGGGGCAGCGCAGCGGCGCAGCCGCAAGCTGTGGGGGGAATCTAACAAGCGCTGCCGCGCCTTTCAATCGACGACCAACGTACCCTTCATCGTCGGATGCAGCGTGCAGATGTAGTCGAAACGGCCCTTCCTCGTCGCCGTGAAGCGGAAGGTCGCATTCGCCGGAATTTCACCGGAGTCGAGACCGGCGCCCTTCGCAGTCGCCGTGTGGGCGACGATGTCCTTGTTCTGCCACTCGACCACGTCGCCCTGGTTCACGGTGACGACCGCAGGACGAAACATGAAGCCTTCGATCGCGACCGTTTGGGTGGCGGGCGCGGCGCCCAGCGCGCCGCTGACGATCAGCGTTACCGCCGATGTCAGCAGCACCCGGGCTGTACGTCTTCGCATCGGCCGGCCGCGATATCGTTGCTTGCCAACCGCAATATCGTTATTTGCCGACCGTGGTCTGCAGGTGTTTCGCGTGGTCGAGATGCGCGACGAACGCGGGTCGCACCTTGACGAGCAGCGCCTTCAGCTCTGCGTTGCTGGCACTCGGGATCAATGTCTTGTCCATCGCATCGATCACCGCCTGGTGGTAATCGACTTCGTGAGCGACATAAGCCTTGTCGAACGCGGCGCCCGAGAGCCCCTTCAGTTTTTGCATGTTCTGGTCACCACCCGACTTCAGGCTTTTCGCGGTCGGGTTATCTTCCGGCTTCACCTTCAGCTTGGTCACGAGGTCCGTCGCAGCCTTGTTGACGCCCGTGTGGTCGGTGACCATCAGCTTCGCGAAGTCCTGCACTTCCTTGTTCTTCGATTTCGTCTGCGCGAGCTTGCCCGCGTCGATGTCGACCTGGTTGGCGGTGACGACGATCGCGGCGATTTGCGGATCGGTCGGCCCGCCCGTTTGCGCCGATGCTACGAATGCGGCCGAAAAAAGCGCGACCGCTACCGCCGTGTGAATACGTTTCATGAGTGACTCCTGACAGTTGGAAGCTACAAGGCTGAGATACGCGGTTTTCAGCCGGTTGGATGCGGTGCTTGCGCATCGATTCGCGCCAGCACCGCGCGGACGATCCGGTCGCAGCGCTCGCCGTCGAAGCCGAATACGTCCTGGGTGGCGACGTCCATTTCCTCTGCGAGCGACTCGCGGAGCCGCGCTTTGGCACGAAACAGCCGGCTGCGCACCGTGGCCCCCGGTATCCCGAGCGCCGCCGCGGTTTCGTCCACCGTCATGTCCTCGACTTCCCGCAGCATGAACACGGTGCGATAGCTTTCCGGCAGCTCGTCGATCTTGCCTTCGATCAGCCGCCGCATTTCCGCACGCAGCATCATGTTCTCCGGTGTTCCACTGGGTGCGTCCGCGATGTCCATCGTGCGAGCGCCGTCGGGCGTTTCGTCGAACGGCACGACGACACGCTCACGCCGCGTCTTGCGCAGCGCCTGCAGCGCCTGGTTGACGACGATGCGCGTGAGCCACGTCGAGATGGCCGCGTCGCCGCGGAACTCGCCGATATGGCGATACGCGGCTACATACGCCTCCTGCAGCGCATCCTCGGCGCCGCTGTCGTCCTTGAGGATCGCGCGCGCGGTCCGGTAGAGGCGCCGGTTGTAGCGTCGCATCAGCGCGGCGAACGCGGCCGGGTTGCCGCGCTGCACTTGTTGCACGAGCCGCGTGTCATCCAGGCCGTCGAGCGGTACGTCGAGCGCTTTCACTGTGACCGATCCTTTGGGGTTGCCGATTGGATGCCGCTGACGTCGCCGGCGTTCCCGATGATCGAACGCCGGGTCGATTTGGGGTTGCCGCCTTGCGCGATTCGCGCGCAACCCCCAACGCGAGCACGCTGGACACGATCGGAATCGATTGCGTAAGATCCTGATATGAAGAACATTTGCACTCGATTGACGAAGCTCGATCGCTCCGATGAGCGCTGCAGGGCCGTCTCGAGGACGTCTACGCGAGCAGGGCGAAGCCGAGGCGCGAAGCGCGCGGCTGCGAGCGTGGACGGCGGCCGACACTCCGATATAGCAAATGTCGAACTCCAGCAACGAGGCCGCACGGAATTCCGCCCCCCGGGGGGCAGCGCAGCGGCGCAGCCGCAAGCGTGCGGGGATCATACGAGCGCCCGCAATGAAATTCGGGGAAGCACGACGGAAATGCGCGGTTGCCGCGCTGATGCTTGTCCCGTGCCCGGGAATCGCCGCGGAATTCGCGGGCGCACAACTCGGAATCGCCTGGAGCGTGCCGTTCATCGGGATCCTGCTGTCGATTGCACTGTGTCCGCTGCTCGTTCCGTCGTTCTGGCATCACCACTTCGGCAAGGTCTCGGCGGGCTGGGCGCTCGCGTTCCTGATTCCCTTCCTGCTCCAGTACGGGCTCGGCGAGACGGTCACCCAGGCCGCGCACACGCTGCTGCTCGAATACGTTCCGTTCATCCTCGTCCTGTTCGCGCTCTATACGGTCGCAGGTGGCATTCGCGTTGGCGGCAGCCTGCACGGGACGCCGGCCGTCAACACCGCGCTGCTCGCGATCGGAACCGCTCTCGCGAGCTGGATGGGCACCACCGGTGCGGCGATGCTGATGATTCGACCGGTCATCCGCGCCAACGACAACCGCAAGCACAAGGTGCACGTGATCGTTTTCTTCATTTTTCTCGTCGCCAACGCGGGTGGCGCGCTGACACCGCTCGGCGATCCGCCGCTTTTCCTCGGCTTCCTGAAAGGCGTCGACTTCTTCTGGACGACCGAACACCTGCTGGCGCCAACGCTCGTGCTCTGCGGCCTGCTCCTCGCCGAGTTCTACGCGATCGACCATTACTACTATCATCGCCACGGCGAAGCACGATCGAAGGCGCTGGACCCGACGCCGGACAGCCCGATCCGCATCGAGGGCGCCGTCAATTTCCTGCTGCTGGGTGCCGTCCTCGGCGCCGTTCTCCTGAGCGGGTTCTGGCGCCCGGGAGTCACGTGGACGCTGCTCGGCAGCGAGATCGAGCTGCAGAACGTCGTCCGCGACGTGCTGATGGTCGCCGCAGCGCTCGTGTCGCTTCGAATCACGCCCAAGTCCGCGCGAGCCGGCAACGACTTCACGTGGGGACCGATCATCGAAGTGGCCAAGCTCTTCATCGGGATCTTCCTTACGATCATTCCCGTGATCGCAATGCTTCGCGCAGGTACCGGCGGCGTGTTTGCACCCGTGGTGCGCCTCGTGACCGACGCCAATGGACGACCGATCGACGCGATGTATTTCTGGTTGTCCGGGGCCCTTTCGTCGTTTCTCGACAACGCACCCACGTACCTCGTGTTCTTCAACATGGCGGGTGGCGATGCATCGAAGCTCATGACCACGTTTGCGTCGACGTTGATCGCGATCTCGGCGGGGTCGGTATACATGGGCGCGATGACGTACATCGGTAACGCACCGAACTTCATGGTCAAGTCGATTGCCGAGCATCGCAGCATCCGGATGCCGAGCTTTTTCGGCTACATGGCCTGGTCGGCGGCCGTGCTGTTGCCGGCGTTCCTGCTGGTCACCGTGCTGTTCTTCCGCTAGCCGTTCAAGGCAAAGCGGCGCGGCGTCATCACGGGAGCTTCAGCGGTCGCGCAGCGCGAGCGCCTCGCCAAGGAAGGCGCCGAGCACGTCGAGGTCGAGCGGTTTCGTGAAGTGATGGTCGAAGCCGGCCTCGTGCGCGCGCCGCTTGTCCTCCGCCTGACCCCAGCCGGTCACGGCGACGAGCACCATCGCCTTGCCCCACGGCGCCGCGCGAATGTGCTGCGCCACCTGGTAGCCGTTGAGTTTCGGCATGCCGATGTCCAGCAGCGCGACATGCGGGCGAAATGCTTCGGCGGCCGCGAGCGCAGCCTTGCCGTCGTTCGCGACGGTGATGTCGTGGCCATCGATCTGCAGCAGCGTGGCGAGGCTCGCCGCCGCGTCGCGATTGTCGTCGGCGACGAGAATGCGCGCCTGTCGGGGCGACTCGTGACGTGGCATCGCACGGATGCGCAAATCCGCGGCTGCCGCATCCGCGGGTAGCGGCAGCCGCACGATGAATTCGGCGCCTTTGCCGAGACCTTCGCTTGTCGCCTCGACCGTGCCTTCGTGCAGCTCGACGAGGCCCTTCACCAGCGCGAGTCCGATGCCGAGCCCGGCCTGCGCGCGGTCGAGCGAGTTCTTGACTTGCGAGAACATCTCGAAGACCCGCGGCAACAATCCGGGCTCGATACCGATGCCGGTGTCCCGGACGCTGATCGCAAGCGCGCCGTCCTGCCGCTCCGCGGTCAACGTCACGTGACCACCCGGCTCCGAATATTTCGCCGCGTTGGTCAACAGGTTTGCAACGACCTGTGCGAGGCGCAGCGGATCGGCGTCCAGCCACACGGCATTCGCCGGCATGTTCAGCGTCAGCGTCTGCCGGTGTTCGTCGAGCAGCGGCCGGGCCGTCTCGAGCGCCGTGTCGACGACGCTCGCCAGCGCGACCCGTTCACGACGCAGTTCGAGCCTTCCGCGCGTGATCCGCGACACGTCGAGCAAGTCGTCGAGCAGCAGCGCCATGTGCTGCACCTGGCGCTCGATCACTTCCTGGCTCCACCGGCGCTGTGCGTCGGTCGCCTGCGGCGATCGCGACAATCGCGCGGCCTGGCGAATCGGCGCCAGCGGATTGCGCAATTCATGCGCCAGCGTGGCGAGGAATTCGTCCTTGCGGCGGTCCGCCTCGCGCAGCGCGTCCGAGGCCTCGATCAGCTCCGTGATGTCCGGGCTGCTGCCGACGATGCCGAGGAACTGCCGGTCCGCCGAGAAGCGTGGCGCGCCCACCGACTGGATCCACCGCCATTCGCCGTCGTTGCGTCGTGCGCGGCCCATGACGCTGAAGCTGCGCCGTGCGGCCAATGCGGCCGTCACTTCGTCCATGTAACCTTCGGCGTCGTCCGGATGCAGGAACGGCAACCAGCCGTCGCGCTCGAGTCCGCCCTGCGCCGTGCCGAAGAACTCGTGACACGCCCGATTGACGAACTGTATCCGGCCGAGCGGATCCAGCACCCAGACGAGAAGCGGGAAACTGTCCGCCATCGTCCGGAAGCGTTCCTCGCTTTCGCGCAAGGCGTTCTCGGCGCGTGCACGCGACATCTCCGTCGAGGCACGTGCCGCCGAATCCCGCACCAGCGCGACTTCTTCGCCGCTCCATGCGCGCGGCCCGGGAACGCTGACCCAGATCATCGACACGCTGCGGCCGCTCGCCACGAGCGGCGCGGCAATGACCGCGCCAACGCCGGCCTTCGACCACGCCTCCGCTCGATCATGCCGGCGCGTGTCTTCGATGACGACCGGCAGGCCCGCCCGGCGCGCATCCGCTTCGCCGAGGCCTTCGATGCCGAAAGGTGCGCCCGCGCCTTGAACCGCCAGGCCGTCGGCGCGCCACTCGGTCATCACCCGAAACGTCGTGTCGTCGGATTCCAGCTCGCCATAGCCCGCTGACGCAACGTCCAGGTGGCGGCCGAGGTTCTCGACCGCACATGCGGCAACCGCGTCGGCCGACTGCGCGGCACGCAGCGCGTCGGACAGCATCAGCAGGAAGCCGCGGCGCGCCTCGCTGTCGCGCGCCGCCACGTCGGCGCCGCCCTCGGGGAATGCGACGGCGCTACGCGCATCCATGAAGTTCGTCACGCCGTCGATGGCCTGGACCTCGCGGTCGTGGCCGGTCCGGATGGATTCTTCGCTTAGCTGTCGAGATCGAATCCGGCGAGCTTGGCCGGTTCGACATGGGAAGGGCCTGCCTGATTGCGATCGACTTTCTTTCGGGCCGCAGATGAGCCGCAGGCGTCTCGCCGCCGTAGGTCGCGCGAACGTAGTCGGCGACGATCTGCTCGAACTCCTCGGCGATCGCATCGCCTTTCAGCGTTACGGTCTTCTGGCCATCGACGTACACCGGCGCGACCGGTATTTCGCCGGTTCCGGGCAGGCTGATGCCCACATTGGCCATTTTCGATTCGCCGGGACCGTTCACGACGCAGCCCATCACGGCGACGGTCATGTTCTCCACGCCGGGATAGCGCTTGCGCCACGAGGGCATCTGCGCGCGCAGATAGGTCTGGATCTTGTCGGCGAGGTCCTGGAAGAATGCGCTCGTCGTGCGCCCGCATCCGGGGCACGCGCTGACCAGTGGCGAAAACGCGCGCAAGCCCATCGTCTGCAGGATTTCCTGCGCGACGACGACTTCCCGCGTCCGATCGCCATTCGGTTCCGGCGTGAGCGACACGCGAATCGTGTCGCCGATTCCCTGCTGCAGCAGCACGGCAAGCGCGGCAGTCGATGCGACGATGCCCTTCGATCCCATGCCTGCCTCGGTGAGCCCGAGATGAAGCGGATAGTCGCAGCGCCGCGCGAGCTCGGTGTAGACGGCGATCAGGTCCTGCACGTTCGAGACCTTGCAGGCGAGGATGATCCGGTCTCCGGGGAGGCCGAGCGACTCGGCAAACTGCGCGCTGCGAATGGCGGACGTCACGAGCGCCTCGCGCATCATGTGCGCGGCGTCGAGCGGATTCACCGACTTCGCGTTCTCGTCCATCAGGCTCGCCAGCAGGTCCTGGTCGAGGCTTCCCCAGTTGACGCCGATGCGCACCGGCTTGCCGAAGTCGATCGCCCTTTCGATCATCACCGCGAACTGCGGGATCGTGCCGGCTGCCTTTTCCGACATTGCCCGGATTGATGCGGTATTTCGCGAGCGTACGCGCACAGTCCGGGAAATTGCTGAGGAGCTTGTGCCCGTTGAAATGAAAGTCGCCGATCAGCGGGACATGGCAGCCGAGCGCATCGAGGCGCTGGCGGATTTCGGGAACTGCCGCCGCGGCTTCGACGGTGTTGACGGCGATGCGCACCAGTTCCGAGCCGGCGTCGGCCAGCGCCTTGACTTGAAGCACCGTTGCCGAAACGTCCGCCGTGTCGGTGTTCGTCATCGATTGCACGACGATCGGAGACCCGCCGCCGATCGTAACCCCGCCAACCAGCGCCTTCCTTGTTCGTTGGCGCGTGATCGCCGATAGGTTGGGCGTGCTCATTGCCGATTCAGCCATGCGATTCCCTGACGTGTGCGTTCCTTGGACGGCCCGTCCTTCGGGGCCAGCCTTGCCGACGGAGTGGAGCGGATCGGAGGCTCTCGGGTGCGCCTCCCGCTCGGCCGCGGTGCTGGAGGCGCTAGCCAAGGCCGAGAGACAAGCAAGCCGATACAAGGCTCAATCGACCATTTTACCACCGGCCTGCCACGCGGCGAGGACCTCGTCGGGGATGCGAACTGCATGTGCCAGCAGAAACGGACCACGCCGATCGTACCCGCGGCAAGGCAGGCATTCTCGTCTCCGGGGGCGGTGGTACCCGGTCGGCCGCGCCGAATGCGATACGTGATGGAGCGCTCCGACGATTGAAGGATGTCGCAGGCACTCGCGATCTTGTCGCGGCCGACGCGCGGCTGCACGAGCGGCGCCGGCAGCGCGGCCGGCAGGTTGATGCCAAGCCAATGACCCTCCATTGCCCAATCGGCGCGGCCGGCCCAGAGCGCATGCAAGAGGCTTTGCAGGGCTTCGCGATCAGCGGGTCGCTCGATCGCGCGGTCGGCGCGCGAAAAGCTGATCGCCGGGACGCCCCAGAACGCCGCCTTCCCGGGCGATGGCCGTCGTCCCCGAATACGCGATGTCCTCGCCGACGTTCGACTTGTCGTTGATGCCGGAAAGGACGAGGTCGGGCTTCGGTCCGTCGGCCAGCAGAACGGTCATGGCGGCGACGACGCAATCGGCCGGTGCGCCGGAGCAGGCATAGGTGCGCTCGCCGACGCGCGTCAACGTCAGGTCGCGATCGAACGTCAATTGATGGCTCGCCGCCGTCCATTTGCGCTCGGGTGCGACGATCCAGACGTCGGGCGTCAGCGCGTTGGCGGCGCTTGCGAGCAGGCGCAAGCCCGGTGCGCGAACGCCATCGTCGTTGCAGATCAGGATTCGCATGCGAGTTTGTCGATCAGATGTCGAGCGAGTCGCCGGTCGCGAGATCGGTGCGCAGTCCCGCGATGTGTTTCGCCAATCGTGCGAGGACCGCCTGATCGCATGAATGGCCGAGCACCATGCCCGCCTGCGCGTTCGCCACCAGCGCGATGTTTTCGGGCAACGTCGGATGCGTCGGCAAGCGAATCCATGCGGCGCGTCCCTCGGCGACCATCCGTTCGCCGGGACTGTGCGCCGGCAAGTGTCCGGTGAAGAGCGTGGGATGGTCTTGCGCGCGTGCCTGCGCCAGTATGGCCGGCGACGTGCCGCTGATGCCCATGCCGTCGTGACACAGCAGCGCCGCGCGCGGCAGCGCGTCGCCGATGTGCCAGTCGGCCGCTGTGCGCAGCCGCTCGGCCAGCTTGCCGGCCATCCCCTCGACCAGCCAGCTCGCGCATTCGATTTGCGCGTCGCAGCGCATGCCGGACGCCGGGTGCGAGCGCAATCGCACCGGGAACGATCGCAAGCAGCTCCGCCGTGCGCCCGTACAGCGGCGTCGGCAGGACAGAGCCCTGCGGATGCGCGGCAATCCACCGCGCAATCTGCGTGGCGCGCTCGCCTGCCCCCGCAGCGTCGTCGCCATAGGAGGCGTCGATCACGATCGCTCGACATGAAGGGATCGGATCCATCGCAAACACCGGACTGCCCGGCGCCATATCGCCGCAATAAACGACGCGTGTGGCGACCGTTCGCGATTGCACACCAGACGCCACCGGCGACATGCCCGGACCGGCCGCTCGAAATCGAAAGCGGCCCGAGCTGCAGGACGCCGTCGCCAACTCGCAGGCATTCGATGGAAGCCGCGCGAACTCGTGCGGCATGCGCCGGTTCGGCATAGTCGGCGAGACACGTTTGCGCTTCTCGCAGCGTCTCCGGCGTCATGAAGATGCGTCCATCGAATCCCTGCGCGATGCACCAGCCGAGCGCCGCGACATGATCCTCGTGCGCATGCGTGACGATCATCGCGTCGATCGCGCGCAACGCTTCGGGCGTCGATCGCCGGGTAATAATCGTCGCTGCCCGCGGGCGCTCGTCTTCACGCCGGCATCGAGCAGCAATCGGTAGCCGTCGCTCTCCACGCCGACGCAGGTGCGTCCTTTTTCGCCGAAGCCGCCGTACAGGACGAGGCGCATCACATCAGACCGGGACGCGCGGTCGCGTCGGCGTGCCGGTGCCGGGGATGATCCAGCCGTCGTCGACGGCGATGTTGACGGCGTCGCCCGGCGCGAGCCGGCAGGGCTCGGCGACGACAAGATGCAGCGGCTGCGTCGACGGCCGCTTCGGGTTGCGCTTCGACCCGAAAGTGGCCGCCCTGGTAGATGATGCCCGTGACGCGCGCGCGCACGCCCGCTGTCTTCGACGTCGACGATGCGCAGCGCGCTCTCCCGCAGGCACGCGCGGGCCGCGTGGGCAGGTGCCTGTCCGGTTGCGTGGCGCATCGCGCACGCGATGGCCGAAAAGATCGGCGCGACAGCAGCCACCGCCGTCGACCGACGACATTCTCGACCGGCACGATCATGCCTTCGCCGATGAAGCGCGCGACCGTTTCGTCGGCGGGCTCGCGATAGAGCTGCGACGGCGTCGCGACCTGCAGGATCCGGCCCTTGTCCATCACGGCGATGCGGTCGGCCAGCGCCATCGCCTCGGCCTGGTCATGCGTGATGTAGATCATCGTGGTGCCGGTGCGCTCGTGAAAGCGCGCGAACTCGCGCTCCATCGACGCGCGCAGATGCACGTCGAGATTCGCGAGCGGCTCGTCGAGCAGCACCAGCGAAGGCTCGGTGACGAGGCAGCGCGCGAGCGCGACGCGCTGGCGCTGGCCGCCCGAAAGCAGCGCCGGCCGCCGGTCGCGCGAAGCCGTCGAGCTCGACCAGCGACAGTGCCGCGTCGACGCGCCGCGCGCGCTCCGGATCCTTGACGCCGGCGACGTCGAGGCCGTACGCGACGTTCTCGCGCGACCGTCATGTGCGGCCACAGCGCGTACGACTGGAACACGATGCCGATGCGGCGCCGCTCCGGCGGTACCTGGCGTTCCGGCGTCGAGACGACGGTATCGCCGATCAGGATGCGGCCCGCATCCGGCTTGTCGAATCCCGCGATCTGCCGCAACAGCGTCGTCTTGCCGCAGCCCGATGCGCCGAGGATCGGCGATGAACTCGCCGTCCGCGACGTCGAGCGACACGTCGTCGAGCGCGCGGAAAGTCGCCGTACAGCTTGCCGAGGCGGTCGATCGTCAGTCGCGCCATGGAAGCACGCCCTGCGGCAGCCGGCCGGCCAGCAGCAACGTCGACAGCATCAGCGCGACGCTGACGACTACCGTCAGCACGCCGAGCGCCGCCGCGTACGTCGAGTCGCCGCCCTGCTGAAACGAGAAGAACACGACGCCGAGCGTCTCGGAGCCCGACGACCAGAGCAGCGCGGAGAGCGTGAGCTCGTTGAACGCCGTGAGGAAGATCAGCAGCGCGCCGGCGGCGGCTGTCGGCGCGACCAGCGGAACGATGATCGTGCGAAGCCGCCGGATGAGGCGCGCGCCGGCGATCTGCGACGCTTCCTCGAGCGTGCGGTCGAGCTGGTGATAGCCGCTGACGACCGGGCGCAAGCCCGAGCACGAGGAAGCGCGCGAGGTAGCAGAACAGGATGATCCAGACGGTGTTGTAGATCGAGATGCCGATGACGGGGAGCGGCTTCAGGAACAGCAGGATCGCCGCGATCGCGAGCACGACGCCGGGCACCGCGTACGGGACTTCGGTGACGAGATTCACGACGCGCAGCAGCCGCGAGCGGCGCCAGACGAGGAAATACGCGAGCGGGATGGCGATCAGCACGATCGTGATCGCCGCAGCCGCCGACAGGCCGAAGCTGTTGCGCGAACGCGCGCCGCGCGGCCGCGTGCTCGAACAGCACGAAGCGGAAGTTCTCGAGCGTCGCGGTCGTCGCGTCGAGCGTCACGCCGACCGCGGGAACGAGCGCCGTCAGCACGAGTGCGGTGAGCGGCAGCACCAGCACGACGAGCGAGCAGCGCCCACAGCGCGACTTCGACCGGCAGTGCGCCAGCGCCGCAGTTCGAACGGGCGCGCGGCGATCGGTCGCCGCGCTGATGCGGAAGTCGCGCCGCGCGCAGCAGCAGCGTCCTGCGCGACGATGCCGATGACCGCGATCGCGCCGATCAGCACGGACAGTACGGCGACCTCGGACAGCACGCCGGGACCGAGTCCGGCCAGCCGCTGGTAGATCAGCGTCGGCAGCACCAGGTAGTTGCCCGGAATGCCGAGCAGCGCCGGAATGCCGAAGTTGCCGAGGCACGACACGAAGCACAGCGCGACGCCCGCGAGCAGCGGCGGCGTCATCAGCGGCAGCACGATGGTGCGCATCACGGTCAGCGGACCGGCGCCGCCGGCGAGCCCCGCCTCGATCAGCTCCTGCGGCAGCGACCGCAGTGCGGCGCGCAGCGTGAGGAACACGAGCGGCGCGTATTGCACGCCCAGCACGAGAATGATGCCGGCGGGCGAGTAGAGCGGATTGCGGCTGCCCATCGCGGGTGCCGCGCCGAGCATCTTCAGCAGCGGACTCGACGGGCCGAACAACTGCAGCCATGCAAGCGCAACGACCTGCGGCGCGATCAGCAGCGGCATCACGAAGCAGAACACGAACGCGTTGCGGCCGCGGATGTCGGTGAGCGACACGACCAGCGCGACGACGCTGCCGATCAGGACGGCGACGAACGTGCCGCCGAACGCGGTGACGAGGCTATGCCCGGTCGCGGTCCACGTCGTCGGGCTCGACAGGACGCGCGTGAGCGACTCGGTGGAAACCGTCCCGCCGGGTGCGATGCCCTCGAAGACGAGGCGCGCGAGCGGCAGCACCGAGAGGATGGCGACGACGGCAACCAGCCCCCAGAGCAGCGCGTAGTCCTCGAAAATCCGGGTCAGAGATGTATTAATTGAACGCCGTTATCGCTTGAGGCAACCGCCTCGCCAATTGATGCATCGCGACCCGGATTTTCGATTACTTGCCGAACAGCTCGGCGAAGCGCTTCAGGTTCGCGCTGTTCGTTTGCACGACCTTCGCGATGTCGGTCGGCATCAGGTTGATCTTCGCTCCGGCCGGATACCACGACGGCATGCCGACGCTGGCCTTCGCGGGGATGTAGCCCATCGATGCAGCGAGCTTCTGTCCTTCGTCGGAAAGGATGAAATCGACGAACGCGCGTGCGGCGGCCGCATTCTGCGTCGTCTTCAGGATCGCGACCGGCTCGGTCACCGCCGGCAGGCCTTCGGCAGGGAAGATGAAGTCGATGGGCGAGCCCTTCGCCTTGGCATTGAACGCCATGAAGTCGACCAGCACGCCGTACGCCTTCTCGCCGTTCGCCACGGCGTTCAGCACCGCGCCGTTGCCGCGCACGGCGACCGCGTCGTCGGCCTTGAGCTTCTCGAAGAAGTTCCAGCCGAGATCCGGACGCGTGGTCATCGTGCCGAGCATGATCGCCGCCGCACCCGAGTACAGCGGGCTCGGCATCGCGATCTGGCCCTTGTACTCCGGCTTCGCGAGATCGGCCCACGAGGTCGGGACGCGATTTCGCCGCGGTGTTCACCGCGATGCCGGTCGTGATCAGCTTCGAGCCGAAATAAGTGCGGTCCGGCATCGAACGAACCCGGCGCAAGTCCGTCGACCTTCGCTTCGCGATAGGGCAGCAGCCGACCGTCGTTCTTCAGCGCCTCCATCGACGCGGCATCGGCGATCAGCAGCACGTCGGGCTTCGGCTGGCCCGCCGAGAATTCCGCGGCGAGCTTGCCCATGACCTCGGTCGTTCCCGAGCGGAATACCTCGACGTCGACGCCGGGCTGGACGCGCTTGAATGCGGCGACCGTTTGCGCGGCGTCGCGCTCGGGCTGCGACGTGTACAGAACGAGCTTGCCCTTGATCTCCTGTGCCGCGGCCGGGTTTGCCGCGAAGGCGACCGCCAGCACTGCTGCGACGACGAAACTGCGACGCGATCCCGACTTCATGCCGATCCTCCTTGAGTGATGCCCGGTGAACCAAACCCGCGCGATGGTAACTCGGGGCGTCACGCGTCAGGGTCGATCCACGCAACCGGGGTGCCGACGGCGATCGGCTGGTTCGTGATCTGCGTCAGGTCGCGGATGACGCCGCTTCCCGGCGCCTCGACTTCCATCATCGCCTTGTCGGTCTCCATTTCGAACAGGATGTCGCCCTGCCTGGACGCGGTCGCCCTCGGCAACCTTCCACGCGACGATGACGCCGGATTCCATGTCCATGTCGACCTTCGGCAGGATGACCTCGATCGCCGCCATCAGCGGTTGCCCCGTCGATACCAGCCGCCGCGACCGCGGTAACGATGTCGTCTTCCTGCGGCACGGCCGCCCTTTCCAGGACCGGGTTGTAGGGAATGGGCACGTCCGCGCCGCCGAGACGCATGATCGGCGCTTCGAGCACGTGGAACACGTCGCTTTCCGCGATCATCGCGGAGATTTCGGCGCCGATGCCCATCGTCTTCACGCCTTCGTGCACGACGAGCAGCCGATGCGTCTTGCGGACGCTTGCGGCGATCGTCGGAAAGTCGATCGGACGCAGCGAGCGCAGGTCGATCACTTCGGCGTCGATGCCTTCGGCGGCGAGTCGCTCCGCGGCCGCAGCTGGCGCGCAGCGTCATGATCGACGAGGCGACGATCGGTGATGTCGCGTCCCTCGCGGCGCACGGCGGCAACGCCGATCGGCACGCGATAGGCCGCGGCGGGCACCGCGCCCTTCGTCTTGTACAGCAGCTTGTGCTCGAAGATCAGCACCGGGTTCGGGTCGTCGATCGCAGCGAGCAGCAGGCCCTTGGCGTCATGCGGCGTCGACGGCTGGACGACCTTGAGTCCCGGCACGTGCGCGAACCAGGCTTCGAGACTCTGGCTGTGCTGCGCCGCCGCGCCCGTGCCGGAGCCGCCCGGCAGCCGAACGACCATCGGCACGCTCGCCTTGCCGCCGAACATGAAGCGGATCTTCGCCGCCTGGTTGACGAGCTGCTCCATCGCGAGCGTGACGAAATCGGAGAACTGGATTTCCAGCACCGGCTTCATGCCGGTCAGTGCCGCGCCGACCGCAGCGCCCGCGAGCGCAAGCTCGCTGATCGGCGTATCGATCACGCGTTCGCGCACCGAAGCGCTGCAGCAGATCGCCGGAAACGCCGAACGCGCCGCCGTACACGCCGACATCCTCGCCGAACAGGAACACGCGCGGGTCGGCTTCCATCGCCTGGGCGAGCGCCTCGCGGATCGCCTCCGCGTACGAGAGCTGGCGCACTTCGCTCTCAGGCGACGCAACCTCGCATGATCCCCCCACGCTTGCGGCCTCATTGGCCAATTCGGCCGCTGCGCTGCCCCATGCGGGCGCGATTCGCGCGTTGGGCGCCCTGCGGCGCTCAAGCGGCATAGACGTCTCGCGTCAGCTCGGCGGGATCGGGATCGGGGCTCGACTTCGCGAATTCGAGCGCCTGCTCGATCGTCGACTGTGCCGATTTCGCGAGCGCCGCAAGCTCGGCCGGAGCGAACCGTCCGTGCGCCACGAGCTCGCTTTCGAGGCGGGTGATCGGATCGCGCTTGCGCCACGCGTCGATCTCGTCCTTGGTGCGGTAGAGGTTGCGGTCGCTCTTGGAATGGCCGCGCAGCCGATAGGTCTTGCACTCGATCAGCGACGGTCCATCGCCTGCGCGCGCGCGCGACACGGCACCGCGCGACGCGGCCGACGACCGCCGGCAGATCGTTGCCGTCGACCGCGACGCCTGGCATTGCGTAGGCGCTGGCGCGATCGGCGACGTTCGGCACGGCCATCGCGAGCGCGATGTCCATCGACATCGCATACTTGTTGTTCTCGCAGACGAACACGACCGGCAGCTTCCAGATCGACGCCATGTTGAGCGATTCGTGGAACGCGCCTTCGTTGGTCGCGCCGTCGCCGAAGAACACCATGCAGACGCGGTCCTGCCGTTGCGCCTGGATGCTCATGCCGACACCGACCGCGATCGGCAGGCCGCCGGCGACGATGCCGTTCGCGCCGAGGTTGCCGCCTTCGATGTCGGCGATGTGCATCGAGCCGCCGCGCCCGCGGCAATAGCCGGTCTCCTTGCCGAAGAACTCGGCGAGCATCCGTGCCGGATCGGCGCCCTTGGCGATGCAATGGCCGTGGCCGCGATGCGTCGACAGGATGTAGTCGTCGGCGCGCAGCGCCAGGATCGAGCCGACGGCGCTCGCCTCCTGCCCGATCGACAGGTGCATCGTGCCGTGGACGAGGCCGCGCATGTAGCTCGCCTCGGCCGTTTCCTCGAACTTGCGGATCACGTGCATCCTGCAGCAGCGCGGCGCGCAGCGTCTCGTCGTCGAGCGCGGCGAGCTCCGGGCGCTCGGGCGGGCGATCGTCGTGCAGCGCGCGTTGCCGGCGTGAGTTGCGGTTTCATTCGGTGCATCGAGGACGCGCGAGGGTCAGGCGGCAGCGGCCATGCGGACGAAGTCGTCCTGCGCGCGCCGCACCTGCACGATCTGCTGGCGCTCGTCCGGCGCGCAGTTCGCGTAGGTAAGGTAATCGCCCGCGGCGATCCTGCGCGTCACCGTCGGCGCCCTGCGCGAGCCCGAGCGGCAGCGCGTTCTGCGCGATGCGCATCGGCGCGCGACAGCGCGAATCCGCGATAGCAGTACTCGCCGATCGCATCGAGCGTCTCGCCCGGCGCGAGGTCGCGCTTCGCACGGGCGCCGACCTCGGCAACCGGCGTCGCGCAGCGGCCGCATGTGGCTCTGTCCGTGGAGCACCGCGGCCGCGGCGGACAACGGCACTTCGAGGCTCGTCAGGTGATACGGACGGAAGAACGTGTAATACGGTCCCTCGCCCAGTTGCAGGTCGTTCATCCGTTCGCGCAGCCGCGGATGGCGCATCTCCGCGACGGCGAACACGCCGGGCGCGACACCGCGCGCGACGGTGAAATCGACGACGCCCTTGCGCGACAGCAGGCCGCCCTCTTCGCGCGGACAGAACACCTTGTGCAGCGAATCGACCGGCGCCGACGGGCCGTGCATGCCCGGGATGTCCGGGATCAAGCCCGTCGCATTGGCGAGCGCGACCATTTCGACCATCGTCTTCGAGCCGTCGACGAACTCGACCAGCATCCGCGGATTCATGTTGCGGCGCGTGGCTTCCTCGACGTACGCATCGGGCGTCGCATCGATGCGGAACGCGTTGTTCTTGCCCTTGCCGGCGGCGACGATCGGATAGCCGAGGCCGCGCAGGAAGTTGACGAGCTCCATCGTCGAGCTCGGCTCGTCGCCGGCCCCGAGCGTATAGACGACGCCCGCTTCGGCGGCCTTCGCCGACAGGTACGGCGCCGATCGTGACGTCGGCTTCGACATTCATCATCACGATGTGCTTGCCCGCGGCGATCGTCGCCAGCGCGACTTGCGCGCCGACGTTCGGATTGCCGGTGGCGTCGATGACGACGTCGACGCTGTCGGACGTCGCACACGTCGCGATACGACTGCGCTGACCGCGAGACGACCGCGCGCGATGGCGCGGGCGGCCGCTGCGGCGTCGTCGGCGATTTCGGGCGCGCGCGCGCCGTTGCCTGCGATGGCGCAGGCGCTGAAGACGTTCTCGGGAACGGCGTCCGCCGCGGCGACGACCTCGATGCCGGTCATCAGATCGGTCTGCACGATGATGTCGGTGCCCATCTGGCCGGCGCCGATCAGCCCGACGCGCACGGGCCTGCCCTCGCGCTGCCGTCGGTCGAGCGCCTCGGCGATCGACTCGCCGGAATGGTCAACAGGTTTCTGGGGCATCGATCGCTCCTCGGCCACGTTGCCCGTCAGGCAGCATCGCGACTTCTGGGTGAACATTTGTCACAATGATGAAACATATCTCCACTTAAAGGTCCCGTCAAGCATGAGCGCTTCGTATGACCTTCAGGTTCGCGCCGCCTGGCTCTATTACGTCGAAGGGCTTGACGCAGGAGGAAATCGCCCGCGCCATGAAGGTGAGCCGCGCCAAGGTCATCCGCCTGCTGGCCGCGGCTCGCGACAGCGGCATCGTGCGCATCCGCATCGACGCGAAGGGCAGCGAGCAATTGGCGCTCGAGCGCCGCCTGGTTCGCGACTGCGGGTTGCGGGAAGCAGTCGTCACGCCGTCTCCGACCGGTGATTCGGCCGACTGCGGCGGTGGTCGGCCAGGCGGCGGGCATGTACATCGCTGATCGAGTGCGCTCCGGCATGTCGATCGGCGTCGGCTGGGGCCAGACGCTCAGCATGAGCCTCAAGGCGATCGGCGGGCAGTCGTACGAGCGGCTGTCGGTGATTTCACTGCTCGGCGGCATGACGCATTCGCGCGCGGTCAATCCGTCGGCGGTCGCTCGACGCATGGCCGATGCGCTGGGCGCCGATTGCTATCAGTTGACGGCGCCGGTTTTCGTCGCGGACGAGGCGACACGCAGCGCGCTATGGGCGGAGCCCGGTTTGCGTGAACTGCTCCAACGCGCGCGACGGGTCGAGCTCGCGCTGGTCAGCGTCGGAGACGTCAGCGAAGACGCGACGCTCTTTCGCGAAGGCCTGCTGCCGGCGTCGCAGTTGAAGGGCTTGCGCAAGGCGGGCGCGGTCGGCGACGTGCTGTGCCACTTCGTCGATGAGGCGGGCGGCATCGTCGATCATCCGGTGAGTCGCCGGGTGATCGCAGTTGGGCTCGACGATCTCCGGCGTGTGCCGACGATCGTCATTGCGGCGGGAGGGCAACGCAAGGTCGCCGCCATTCGCGCAGCGCTCAAGGCAACGAACGCCGGCGTCCTCGTGACCGATGAAGCGGCTGCGCGGGGATTGCTCGGGCTTCCGCCGTGAGGGCGCGTGCTGGATTGGCGCAGCCAACGTACGCTTCGGCGGTCGAGACACCGCGGCAACCCGGGGCTTCGCTCACTCGAGCAAGCCTTCCCATTGGCAATCAAGCGCCTGGCAGCGAAAACGCTTCCGTGGTCCACTCGCCATCAGCCGATCGATGAGGCGTCGATGCACGCGGCGAATCGGCGCCCCGCAAAGAGGGCATGCGCGATGCCGGATTTGCGCTTCCATCTCTTCATGAAATGCGCCTGCATCTTGTTGTTCGTCCGCTGTCGTCGTCCTTGGTTGCATCAGCTGCCTGGTGTTTCGACTCCGTGCTTGCCGCCAGTACGTTGACCGCCAATTGTCCCGGCTGTTCATTCCGGATCCGCGGCGCACGGTTCATTCGGCCGTCAGCATCGGTGGCATCCGAGCCTACGGGATCCCTCGCGACCCTATTTTGGATATTCGTCGGGCTTTGACGACGCCGGTCGCCGGGATCTCGCTTGAATCATAGTCCAGTGGTGCGGACCGCAGGAAGTTTGTCGTGGCGATCAACAATGGAAGTGTCGTGCTGCGCGTGCACGATGATCTTTCACAGCATGAAAAACAGACAGATCGGTGACGGAGCCAGCGCGAATGAGCCAACAGGGACGACGTGGCGATTTTGCGTCGCGCCGATGATGGATCGGGCGGACGTCCTAATAATGGCGCAGGGTGAGGGGATATCGTGTGCACGACATGATCGTTTATTCAAGCGTAGACGCAGGCGGTATGTACACGACTGGTCAGGCTACTGCCGGGCTTATGGATGCGCGTCTGGAAAATAGCTGGATCGCCCAAGCATCAACGGAATCCGAGCGGCTATTGTGGATTGTTCCTTTGTGAAGGGATTAGCGGTTGCATAAGCGCAAGTAACGAGGCGCTCAACTGCGCGGCGTGAGTGGTATAAGTAGTCGATCGGTGGTCGTGGGAGTGGCCCACATGTGGCTGAGGTCAAAGAACTACATCTCCGCCCTTGGCGTTGCTTTAATCATCACATCGCTGGATGCTGGCGCCCAGCTTGCGCCAAAGATGTACCGCATCGGCTGGCTCGGTTCTGCGCCGGCGGTTGCAGGCGAGAATCGCGCAGCGGGTGAGTTCCAGCAGGGTCTACGGGACCTGAAATACGTCGACGGGCAAAATATTGTCCTCGAATATCGCCATGCAAGCGGAAACACGGAACGTCTCTCGGACTTCGCTGCCGAGCTGGTCCGTTCCCGCGTCGATGTGATTGTTACGGCCGGCGAACAGGCGGCCCTGGCGGCAAAGGCTGCGACGAGCGCAATTCCAATTGTTGTGACGGAATTTTCGCTCGATCCAATCAAGGCCGGTCTCGTTGCGAGTCTGGGTCGTCCCGGCGGCAATGTGACGGGGTTGGCCACGCAAAGTGAAGAGCTTTGGGAGAAACGACTCGGACTGCTCAAGGAAGTGGCACCCAAGGCGTCGCGGCTTGCCGTTATCTGGAACCCGGCTAATCCGGGCAATGTGGCCTGCGTCGGCGAAATCACTTTGGTGGGGGCGAAACTTGGATTGCAGCTGAATTTCATCGCGGCGAGTGACACTGTAGCGCTGCAACGTGCGTTCGACGCGGCTCCCAAGGAATTCACCGACGCTGTCGCGGTATGCTGGGACAGCGTAATGCTTGCGCAGGCACGGGCGATTGCCGATTTCGCATCCAAGCACCGCGTGCCGACAGTGGCACCGCTGCGCGAATTCGCGCAGGCCGGTGCACTGTTGTCCTTCGGGAGCAGCCTTCCTGCCCAACGCCGACGTGCAGCTTACTACGTCGACCGCATTTTGAAGGGTGCGAAGCCCGCCGACCTGCCAGTGGAGCGGCCGTCGTTGTTCGAACTTGTAGTTAACGCCGCCACGGCTAAGTCGCTAGGGCTCGTGCTCCCGCCGTCGCTCCTAGTACTAGCCGACGACTTGATTCAGTAGAACGATACTGAAAGAGCTTCGATTGTCACCGGAGGAGAGAAGCCGTGTCGCTCGCAGCCGTGCTTATTGCATTCCTGCTTTCGTCTTGGACGGCGTGTGCCATTGCGCAGAACACGTTCGGCGAGTTGCTCGACGCGGGAGCTACCAAGTTGTCTCCCGATGAATTCAGGCAGGAAGTAATGCAGCGCGTCATTGTCGGGCCGACCGCAACGGGCGGTACTGTTGAACTGATGTACGCGGGCACAGGTGTTATCCAGGGCGCGGGAACCTCCAGTGCGCTGGCCGGCTGGTCGCCCCTTGCCGGCGAATGGAATGCAGACACAGAGGGGCGAATATGCACCAGCATGCGTATCGGCGGCGGACCGGGAACGGGTCCCATTATGGGCGTGCAGCTTCCGCCGCGTTGCCAGTTTTGGTACCGCAAAGATGGGGCGTTTTTCTTCTCTGACTCAGACTCCGATAGGAGCGCACGCGTCTTTCGTCGCACCATCAAGCCATGAGGACCTCAATCACGTCGTGACCGGAAGCAGCCAGCGATCACGGTGCATCTCCGCTGCATGTAAGGCGAGGCGGCTGCGCCGTATCGCACTGAATGCACGGGCACGAACCTGGCGCTGATGATGAATGACCGAGCGTTCGATCGCACGGCGAATTGCCGCCGCGGTATCGGATCATCGTGGCGTCGTAACACGCTGTCTCTCGCCTCGGAGAGCGCGTGTGCACGCAGCGGTGTCCCGATAGATCGCCCTCGATTGCGTCGCTCCTGGGTCGTTTTGCGCGGGCACCTGCCCTTCGCGCCAGTAGCGCATGGTGCTTAAGCGGGGGCGGACGAGCCACGATTGCGCGTACTCGACGCGGTCGATGCGCTCAAATCCCGCCCAAGGGTGAACGCTTATGAACTCATGCCTACCTACCGAGTGGCGCTTCTGCGTCGCGCCGATGATGGACTGGACCGACCGGCATTGCCGGTACTTCCTGCGCCTGATCTCGAAGCGCGCGCGGCTCTACACCGAGATGATCACCGCGCCGGCGCTCGCGCACGGCGACGTGCCGCGCCACCTCGACTTCGATCCGGCCGAGCATCCGCTCGCGCTGCAGCTCGGCGGCAGCGATCCCGCGCAGCTCGCGCATGCGGCGCGCCTCGGCGAGCGCTGGGGCTACGACGAGATCAACCTGAACTGCGGCTGCCCGTCGGAGCGCGTGCAGACCGGCAGCTTCGGCGCGTGCCTGATGGCCGAGCCGGCGCTGGTCGCCGATTGCGTGCGCGCGATGCGCGACGCCGTGTCGCGTGCCGGTGACGGTCAAGCACCGGATCGGCCTCGACGCGATCGACGACTACGCGTTCGTGCGCGACTTCGTCGGCACGCGTCGCCGACGCCGGCTGCGACGTGTTCATCGTGCATGCGCGCAACGCCGTGCTGAAGGGGCTGTCGCCGAAGGAGAACCGCGAAGTGCCGCCGCTGCGCTACGACGTCGTGCGGCAGTTGAAGCGCGATTTCCCGGCGCTGACGATCGTGCTGAACGGCGGACTCGCCGACTGGGACGTCGATCGAGCGCGAGCTCGCGCTCGTCGACGGCGTGATGCTCGGCCGCGCCGCGTATCACGATCCGTATCTGCTCGCGCAGGTCGACCGGCGGCTGTTCGGCGAGGCGAGCGCCGCCGCCCTCGCGCGCGGAGGTCGTGCGAGGCGCTGGTGCCGTACGCGACCGCGCAGCTCGCGCGCGGCGCGTCGCTGCGCGCGATCGTGCGGCACGTGCTCGGGCTGTATCACGGCGTGCGCGGCGGCCGGCGCTTCCGGCAGATGCTGTCCGACGCGGCGACGGTTGCATGATGCGGACGCGTCGTTGCTGGACGACGCGTTGCGCGCGGTGGAGTGACGCCGGTTGGTCGGCCCGGGAAATTGGGATCAGACACTCCTTTCGGAAGATTCCGGAGAGTTTCGTCTCTGACCCAGTCTCTGACCCCGATTTCCCTCAACGCCTGCTGCCGATCGCCTGCGCCTCGCGCTCGGGAAGCTCCGGTTCCGTCGGCAGCCGCGTCGCGCTCGCGCAATCGCACGTCGACGCGATGCTCGCGCCCGTCGTCGACGATCGGGAATCGGTCGCCTGCAACGCGCTTGCCATCGACGTCGATGTCGACCGCACCGGTCGAAATGCGCGACGGATTCTCGACGCGTATGACGTACGTCGTGTCGCCGCGGCGGTAGCGCACCGTGTAGCCCGGCCATTCGCGCGGAATGCACGGCACGACCTGTACGTGCAGCGCCCTGCACGCGTATGCCGAGCATGTATTCGATCCCCGCGCGATACAGCCAGCCCGCGGCGCCGGTGTACCACGACCAGCCGCCGCGGCCGACGTGCGGCGGCTCGCTGTAGACGTCGCCCGGCACGACATACGGTTCGATCTTGTAGCGGTGCGCGCCGCCGCGCGTCGACGCGTGATTGATCGGATTCAGCATCGCGAACAGCTCGAACGCGCGATCGCCGTCGCCCAGCATCGCGTACGCGATCACGCACCACGCCGCGGCATGCGTGTATTGCGCGCCGTTTTCGCGCACGCCGGGCAGATAGCCCTGGATGTAGCCGGGATCCGGGACGCTCGCGTCGAACGGCGGCGTGAACAGCAGCACCATGTCGTCGCCGCGCTTCACGAGGTATTCGGAGACGGCAGTCCATCGCCTGCCGCGCACGATCGGGATCGGCGGCGCCGGAGATCGCCGACCCAGCTTTGTGCGATCGAATCGATCCGGCATTCGCGGTTGTACGCCGAGCCGAGCGGCGAGCCGTCGTCGAAGTACGCGCGGCGGAACCATGCGCCGTCCCATGCGTTGCGGTCGAGCGCGCCCTCGCAGCGCCTCGGCGTGCGCAAGCCAGGCTTGCGCGCGCGCCGTGTCGCCGCGACGCTGCGGCGATCGGCGCGAAGTCGCGCAGCGTCGCGTACAGGAACCAGCCGAGCCAGACCGATTCGCCGCGGCCCTCGATGCCGACGCGATTCATTCCGTCGTTCCAGTCGCCGCCCTGCATGAGCGGCAAGCCGTGCGCGCCGACCGCGAGGCTCGCATCGAGCGCGCGCGCGCAGTGCTCGTAGACCGACGCGCCTATTCGGTCGAGACGCTCGGGCTCGAAGTAGAGATCTTCCCGCTGCGTCGGGCACCGGCGGTCCTTCGATGAACGGCACGATCTCGTCGAGCACGCCGGCATCGCCCGTCGTCACGACGTAATGCGCGACGGCGAACGGCAGGAACACGCGATCGTCGGAGAAACGCGTCCGGACACCGCGTCCCGACGGCGGATGCCACCAATGCTGGACGTCGCCCTCCGGAAACTGGTGCGCGCATGCGCGAACGATGTGCGCGCGCGCCTCCCCGGGTGCTGCGACCATCAGCGCCATCACGTCCTGCAACTGATCGCGAAAGCCGTAGGCGCCGCCCGCCTGGTAGAAGCCTGCGCGCGCGAACAGCCGGCAGGCGCGCGTCTGATAGAGCAGCCAGCGATTGAGCATGAAGTTCGTCGCGACGTCGGGCGTCTCGACAGTCGAGCGTGCCGAGCACGGCATCCCATTCGTCGGTGACGCGCTCGAACTCCTCCGCCACGTCGGCTCGCCGGTAGCGTGCGGCCAGCGCGCGGCCGCTTCCTCGCCATCGGCTTCGCCGAGCACGAAGTGCAGCCGCACGCTCGCGCCCGGCGGCACCGTGACCAGGCGCCGCAGCGCGGCGCACGGATCGAGGCCGGCGCCGGTGCGCCCGGAGAGCGTGCCGCCGTCGATCAGCGCCGCCGGTGCGTCGAGGTGCCCGTTGCGGCCGAGGAACTCGCGTGCGATCGCAGGTCAAGCGACTCGACGGCCGCATCCGTCGCCAGGAAGGCACACCGCTGCGCGAACTCGCGGTTGCGCGGGTTGCGCGCGAAGACGGCGCCGCCGTCCTCGTTCGCGACGGTCACGATGAACGGCGCGTTCGCCGCACGCGACGCGCCGAGGGACCATTCGACGTAAGCCGTGATCGCGAGTTCGCGCGCACTCGGCCCCGGCGTTCGTCAGCACGAGGCTGGAGATCTTCACCGGTGCGTCGGCGGCGACGAACTGCGTCAGCGAGCAGCGGATGCCCTGCGCGATCTGCTCGAATCTCGCGTAGCCCGCGCCGAAACGCGCGACGTAGGTCGCATCGTCGATCCGGATCGGCAGCGCAGTGGGCGTCCATAGCGCGCCCGACTCGAGGTCCTGCAGATAGAAGCACCTCGGCCGGCGGCGACGACACCGGGTCGTTCGACCATGGCGTCAGCTGGTTCTCGCGGCTGTTCGCCGCCCACGTGAAGCCGGCGCCCGATTCGGACGCCTGGAAGCCGAAGTCCGGATTGGCGACGACGTTGATCCACGGCAGCGGCGTCTGCTGGCCCCTGGACAGCGCGATGACGTATTCGCGCCCGTCGGGCGTGAAGCCGCCGAGCCCATTGAAGAAGCGCAGCCGCGGCAACGTCGATCTTCGCGCCCGCGGGCAGCGGCGCGGCGCAGCGCGGCTCCCGCACCGCCGTGACGCGGATGCCGGACGCGCAACAACTGCTCGACGAGATTGCCTTGCGTGCTCGCGACGACGGCGCGCGCCGCCGTGTGCAGCAGCACGCGCTCGTCCGCGGCAAGTCCGTCGCCGCGCACGACGAACACGTCGCCGCGAATCGAACTGCGGGTCGCCGCTCGCGCGCGACTGCGCATCGCGCACGAGCGTCTGCAGATGCTCCTGCACGCCGGGTGCGTAGGTTACCGCCTGGTCGTTCAACAGCACGAGGTCGACGGCAAGCCCCTTCAGGTTCCAGTACTCGTGCGCCGTCAGCAACTGGCGCAGCAGGCCGCGATCGTCGACGTCGTCGATGCGCGCGAGCACGATCGGCCGATCGCCCGAGATGCCGAGCCGCCACAGCGCGGAGACCGGCAGCGTGTTCGACTGCAGCGTGCGCTGCGACGGCCGCAACGCGGCGTCGTGGTACAGCAGGCTGTTTGCGAGCTGCTGATACAGATGCGCCTCGCCGTGGTCGATGCCGAGGTAATGCAGCTGCACCTGCGCGTGCGTCCAGGCAAGCGACGACGCGCGGTCGTACGCCGCGGGGTCGTGGTACTTGTCCGCGAGCCCGAGGATCTCCTCGCGCGTCGTCGCGATCATCGTCGCGAACGCGACCTGCGCCGTTGCGCCCGGCGCGATCCTCACGCGGACGCGAAGGCTCGCGATCGGATCCAGCACGGCACCGGTAAAGTTCGTGAGCGGCCGGCCGTCGGTCGACGGCGACCGGGCGCGTGCACGGTACGTCCGCGGCCGAGAAACCGCGCGCGATCGGTCTCGAACTCGATGCCCGGCGCGCCGTCGGTGGCGATCACGTGCGCGCGCGTAGAGCGCGCGGTCGGTCGCGGCGCGCGGGCCGGCGCGAAAAGATCAGCCCGGCAACCTGCGGCGACGAACTCGCTGCGCACGAACAGGTTCGAGAACGCCGGGTGCGCGAGATCCGCCGCCGGCGGCGTCAGCGTGATCTCGGCGTACGACGTGATCTCGATCTCGCGTCGGGCGCGAGCCGAGATTGCGCAGCGTCAGCCGGCGGATCTCGGCGTCGTCCTCGGCCGATACGATGATTTCGAGCGTCGTCTCGATCGTGCCGTCCTGCCGGACGATGCGGACGCGATCCTCGTGGAACGCGACGTCGTAGCGCGCCGGCTCGGCGCAGACCGGCTGGTACCCGGCCGACCACACGCGTCCGTCGCTCGCGTCGCGCAGATAGATGAAGCTGCCGTGATCGTCGCAGGTCGGATCCTCGCGCCAGCGCGTGACGCCGACGTCGCGCCAATGACTGTAGCCGGCGCCGGCGGCCGTGACCATCACCGCGTAGCGGCCGTTGGACAGCAATTGCGTCGACGGCCGCGGCAGGTGCGGCGAGTGCAGGCGCTCCTCGAATGCGAGGCGGCCGTCGTCGACGATCGCCGCTTCCTGGTCGGCGCGCGGCAGCGCGATCGATGCGTCGCGATGCCGCGTTTCCTGCAGCAGGATGCCGGACGCGCGGATCAGCGGCTCGCGGTGGAACCGCCGGCGCATCGTCGCGTCGAGCAGCACGTTCGCGAGCGACACCAGCGTCATGCCCTGGTGGTGCGCCATGTACGCGCGCACCAGCGCGACCGGGCCGGTTTCGGGAACGCGCTGGCGCGTGAAATCGAGCGCTTCGTAGAAGCCGTAGCGTCCGCGGCCGCCGAGCGCTTCGATGCGCGCGAAGTTCTGCGCGGCCGCGCGCGGCGCGTACATCGACGGCAAGCCCGGTCGCGTAGGGCGCGATGACGAGGTCCTCGCCCAAGCCCGCGCTTCAAGCCCGAGGCCCGGCACGCCGAACGTCGAATACTGGAACGTCAGGTGCACGTCGCGCTCGTGGAACGCCGATTCCGAAATGCCCCACGGCACGCCGCGGCGTCGTCGCGTAGTCGATCTGGCGCTCGACGACCATCCGGCACGTGTGATCGAGCAGGCTGCCGTACGGCGTGTCCATCAGCAGCGACGGCATCAGGTACTCGAACATCGAGCCCGACCACGAGACCAGCACCGTCTTGCCGCCAACGGCGATCAGCGTGCGGCCGAGCCGGAACCAGTGCTCGGGCGGCACGTCGTGCTTCGCGATCGCGATGAAGCTCGCGAGCCGCGCCTCGGAAGCGAGCAGGTCGTAATACGACGGGTCGAGGCGGGCGTTGTCGACCTGGTAGCCGATCGAGAACAGCTTGCGCGCCGGGTCGTAGAGGAACCGGAAATCCATTTCGGTGAACAGCGCATGCGCCTCCTGCGCGATGCGCTGCAATCGCTCGATCAGCGCGGACGCGTCGCGCTCGACGCGCTGCAGCGTCTCGTGCCCATTGCGGCGCGGAGCGGCTCGGGAGCGCTCGCACGACGTTGCGAGCTCGCCGCGCAGTGCGGCGCACTCCGCAGGCAGTTCGGCAAGCGAAACGTCGGTGCGGGATCGAGCGCGCGAGATGCGCGGCGACGTCGGTGGTCGGCGGCGATCGGCTCCTGCTCGTCGTGCCGGGCGTCGCGATCGGGCACGACGGCCCACGGGGCGAGCTGCATGAATTCCGCATGCCGCTTCGCAATGCCTTCATGCAGCACGCTGGCGCTCGTCGCCACATCGGAGAGACGTCGGATGCGCGCCTTCCTCGGCGATCACGCGCGACATGTCGAGCATGTCGGAGGCGAGCCGCTCGAGCTCGGGCCAGCGGAAGCTCGTCGCATCGGCGCGGCGGCGCCCGTCAGCAGCGGCATCGATCGCCGCGAGCGCTTCCTGCAGCGCAACGAGGTTGACGCTCGTCGACGGGCGCTTGCGGTCGGCGCGCTCGATCGCGCGGCGCAGCGAGCGCGACGTCATCGGCGACGCCGCGCAACGCGTTCGCACCGACGCCGGGTCGCGCGAGCGCCATGCGCGCGGCCGACGAGAGCGCGATCAGGCAGCCGGCGAGGTTGCCGCTGTCCACCGTCGACACGTAGCGCGGCTCGAGCGAGCGCAACGTCGTCGTCTCGATCCAGTTGAAGAAATGACCGCGGTGACGCGGCAATTTCGGCTCAGCGTCGCAAGGCACGCGTCGACGCGATCGCAGACTTCGGGCAAGCCGATCCAGCCGAAGTCGTGCGCGGCGACCGTCGACACGAGGTACATGCCGACGTTCGTGGGCGACGTCCGATGCGCAATGACCGGATCCGGGTCCTCCTGCAAGTTGTCGGGCGGCAGGAAGTGATCGTCGGCGGCCTGCGAGCTCCGCGAAGAACTGCCACGTCTGCCGCGCGATCAGCCGCAATTGCACGGCCTCCGCCGGCGGTCGGCGACTCGACTTCGCGGGCGAGCATCGGCAGGCTTGCGCGCCATGCGAAGAGCGGCGCCGCGAACCACAACGCCAGGAACGGTGCGGCGACGATCACCGCAGACGGGTTGCCGAGCACGAGGGCGAACAGCGCGGCAGCGGTGACCGCCAGCGCGGCGTGCATGTTGCGCACGAAGCTGCCGAGCGACAGCGATGCGCTGGCCTGCACCTGCGCCGCGGAGTTCCACTCGAGCAGGCGCTGCCGGACCATCAGGCGACCGCAGCGTGCGCAGGATCGCATCGAGCATCAGGACCGAATCGCGCGGCAGCATCGCGACCTGGAACAGCGTGCGGCCGAATCCGGAGAGCGCATCGTCGCGCAGCATGCGCAACCAGTTGCCGCGGTCGGTGTTGGGTCGCGGCAGCAGCCGGCCGGCGATCGCGAGCAGCGTCGGCAGCAGCAACATGAGCATGGCGAGCACGCCGAAACGCAGCGCATCTGCGCCTTCGACGATCCACGCCGTCGCAAGCAGCAGGAAAAGGCTCGGCGCCACCAGCGTGCGGCGCAGGTTGTCGAGCATCTTCCACTGCGCGAACGGGCGACAGATGGCGGCCGCGCCGCCCGAATATCCACGGCAGAAGCTGCCAGTCGCCGCGCGCCCAGCGATGGCTGCGCGCGGCGGCCACCTCGGTGTGCGGCGGAAATTCCTCGAAGAGCTCGATGTCGCTGACGAAGCCGCATCGTGCGTAGCTGCCTTCGAGGAGATCGTGGCTCAGGATCGCATCGTCGGGCATGCGACCGCGAAGCGCCGCCTCGAACGCATCGACTTCGTACATTCCCTTGCCGGTGAACGAGCCGCGGCCGAACAGGTCCTGATAGACGTCCGAAACCTGGAACGTGTACGGATCGACGCCGCAGTGACCCGAGAACCACTGCTGGAACCAGCTGCTGGAGCGGCGCGTCGGCAGCGTCGGCGTGACGCGCGGCTGCAGGATCGCGTAGCCGTCGATGATCGCGCCGGTTTGCGGATCGGTGCGCGGTCGATTGAGCGGGTGCAGCAGCGTGCCGACGAGCTCCGTGGCCACGCCGAACGGCATGATCGTATCGGCGTCGAGCGTCAGCACGAAGCGCACGTCGGACGGCGCCGCCGCGTGGAATGGCACATCGGTCATGAAGGACGTGTCGGTCGCACCGCGCAGCAGCCGGTTGAACTCGTGCAGCTTGCCGCGCTTGCGCTCCCAGCCCATCCACGTGTCCTGCGCCGGATTCCACTGCCGGCGGCGATGGAACAGGTAGAACACCGGCTTGCCAGTAGCGGCCGCGCCGTAGCGTACGTTGAGCGCATGGATCACGTCCGCGGCCGCGCGCAGCAGGGGCGCGTCGATCCTCGGCATGCTCGCCCGGCGCGTCCAGCCAATCGGTCAGCAGCGCGAAGTAAATCTCGCCCGCGTTGACGCCGTTCGACAGATAGTGCGTCTCGAGCATCCGCGCTTGACCCGCGATGGACGCGGCACTCACGAGCATCGTCGGAACGACGACGAACGTGCGCGTCGTCGCGTCGAGACCGTCCTGCAGTTCCAGCCGCGGCATGTGGCGCGGCACGACGTGATCCGTCACGAGCCGGTTGACGAGCAGCGAGCGCGATTTCCGATGCCGGCACGAATGCGAGCGCCGCGTAGAGCCACAGCGCCCAGCGTGCGCACGCCGGCATCGTGCGCGGCCGTCAGCAGCAACGCGAGCATGCCGCAGCACCGACGACGATGAGCGTGCCGGCGTAAATCGGCAGCGCGCGGTCGGCGTGGCGTGCAAGCAGGCGGCGGGCGAATGGCCGGCGGTAGCCGAGCTCGCGCTCGAGCACGCGCGCGGCCCTCGCTGATCAGCCAGTAGCCGAGATCGCCCGGTCGCGGGTCGTCGCGTGCGTGCGCTGCCTCGGCCTTCGCGACCGCCGCATTCGCGACGTCGAGCTCCGTCATGCGGCGAGCGGCGCGACAGATCCTCGACCGCCCTCCGATAGCGGTCGCGGGTGATGAAGTCCATCCTCGAGAACATCGCGTTGCGGGCGAGCGCCTGGTGCACGAGGCTCGCCGCTTCGACGAAGTCCGGCCATTCGTACGCCGAAAGCAGGCGCATGCTGGTGATCAGGTTGCGCACCGAAAGATCGGCTGCGGCTTGGCGCGCGATCTCCATCTGGACCACGGCCTCCGCGCTCGTCCCCTCGGTGGCGAGCCGCTGCGAAAGCTCGTGCAACGCCACCGCAGCCGTCGCGTCGCGGTGGCGCAGCCGCTGGAACAGTTGAACCGTGAATGCGCGCGACCATCCGGTACTGGTTCCGGCGGCCGACCAGCGACACGTCGTCCACGACGCCGGTCGCAAGGCCGGTCAGCGAATCGGCGTAGCGGTCGGCCTGCTCGCGCCCCTTCATCGACGCGACGATGCGCACGGCGAGCCGGCGGGCGTTCTCGATCATCACGATCCGCAGCACCGTGGGCAGCGCCCACAGCTCGGCGAGCTCGAGCGGATGCACCTTCTGGTACGCGGCGACGAAGCGCAGCAGGAGATCGGGGTCGAAGCGGCTATCGGTATGCGCGACGAACGCCCATGCGATGCCGTAGATGCGCGGGAGGCCGGCAAGAGGACCGGCATCCAGGCCGCGGCAAACGGGCGAAGAATCGTTTCGGCAGCAGCGTGCGGATGTCGCGCAGCTGATCTTCGACGATATGGAAGTTGTTGACGAGCCAGTCGGCGGCGGGCGTGATCAGTCGCTTCGCCTTGACCGCTTCGCTGATCGCGTCGTACGCCGCGCGCAATACGTCGGCGTTGTCGGCATTGCGGCTCGCGAAGGACCGCCAGCGCGGAAACCTGGCGCCGACCGGCTGCTGCGCTGCAAGCGAGCGCGCGTGCTGTTCGAGTCGCTCGGGGCTGAAGAGCTCCGCCCACAGCGGCTCCTCGTCGTCGTTCATGAAACGGCCGGAGTCGAACGTGCAGATGTTTGCGGAGCGGATGCTTCATCGCGGGGGATTCGGAATCGCGTCAGGCGACCCGTACCCACTTTCGGTCCGGGTGCGCACAGGTCGGGGTCTGCGTCGCTACATCGGGCCCTGGCGCAATCCACCTGCTGAACGAATTGTACGACGCCAAGCCCGACTACCCGCCGGTCGTCGCCATCGCCGGCCAGCAGGCGCGCGCCGCGCCTGGCCGCAGGTCGCCCGACAAGTACAGAACATCTAGCTGCAGGACCGCTTCGCCTCGCGCGGGCGCCCAGCTGCAACTTCGCTGCGTCGCGCATGCCCGGCGCGGGGCCGCCGGCGGCGAACGCAAACGCCCGGGTGCTAATATGCCCGCCTCCGCCGTGATTCGCGATCTGGTGAATTCGATCGATTCCTCCCGCGTGGCGCATCTCCGCACGCAATGACGGCACCCTTTGCGCCGCGCCGGCTGACGATCGCCACGCGCGAATCCGCGCTGGCGCTTGTGGCAGGCGGAGCATGTTCGCGCGCAATTGATCGCACGCCATCCCGGCACGGGCGTGGACCTGCTCGGCGTCACGACGCAGGGCGATCGCGTGATCGACCGGCCGCTCGCCACCATCGGCGGCAAGGGACTGTTCATCAAGGAGCTCGAAACCGCGATGCGCGAAGGACGCGCCGACCTCGCCGTCCATTCGCTGAAGGACGTGCCGATGGACCTTCCCGACGGCTTCGTGCTCGCGGCGATTTCCGCGCGCGAGGATCCGCGCGATGCGTTCGTCTCCAACCGTTACGATTCGCTGTCGGCGTTGCCGGCCGGCACCGTCGTCGGCACGTCGAGCCTGCGACGCGAGGCGCAGCTGCGCGAGCGCTATCCGGCAGCTCACGATCGAATCGTTGCGCGGCAACGTGCACACGCGGCTGCGCAAGCTCGACGAAGGGCAATACGGCGCGATCATCCTCGCGGCGGCCGGGCTGAAGCGCCTTGGGCTCGGCACCCGCATTCGTGCGCTGCTCGATCCGGACGAAAGCCTGCCTGCCCCGGGTCAGGGCGCGCTCGCGATCGAATGCCGCGCCGATCGCTTCGATCTCGTGGCCGCGCTTGCGCCGCTCGCCGATCGCGGGCACGACGCTCGCGACGACGGCGGAGCGCGCGTTTTCGCGCGCACTTGAGCGGCAGTTGTCAGCACGCCGCTCGCCGCGTACGCCGAGTGGGAGGAGGATCGGCTGTGGCTGCGCGGCCTGCTCGCCACGCGCGACGGTCGCGATGTCTTGCGCGGCGAGACGCGATAGCGCGGTCATCGACGCAGCGGGTGCGCAGGCGCTCGGCGCTGCGCTTGCGGACGAATTCCTCGCGCGCGGCGGTCATCGGCTCGCCATCGCGTCCGCATGAGGCTTGCCGCACGGACGGGGATGGGTGCAAGCATGCGATGGCCGCAAGCGCGTGGATTGCCTGATGACCGGTGATGTCTACTCGCTGTCGGCGCCGCAGCGCGAACCCGGGCCGCTCGAGGGCGTCGGCATCGTCGTCACGCGGCCGCAGCGACAGGCGGCGGTGCTGGCGGCGAAGATCGGTTCGCTCGGCGGCGTGCCGATCATCTGGCCGGCGATCGTGATCCTGCCGCCGCCGGATCGCGAGCCGCTCGAGCGCGCGCATGCGGCGCTTCGCGATTACGACATCGCGGTGTTCGTGTCGGCCAATGCCGTCGAATTCGGCGCGCCGGCGCCGGAACCGGTGGCCCGCGCATATCGTCACGTACGCACCCGGCCCGGGGACCGCCGAAACGCTCGCCGCCGCCGGCATTCCGGATGCGCGCGTACCCGTGACGTCGCTCGACAGCGAAGGGCTGCTCGAATTGCCTGCGCTCGCCGATGTGACGGGCAAGCGCATCGTGATTTTCCGCGGCGAAGGCGGCCGCGAGTTTCTCGGCAATACGTTGCGGTCGCGCGGCGCGCATCGTCGATCACGTGCCGTGCTACCGGCGCGTCGCGCCGCAATCGGGCGCGGACGGCCTTGTCGAGGCGATGCGCGACGGCCGGGCGCACGCGGTGACGCTCACGTCGAGCGAAGGGCTCGACAACCTGATCGCCGCACTCGGTCCGGCCGGCTGCGAGCTCCTGTCGCGGCTGCCGGTATTCGCCGCTCATCCGCGCATCGCCGAGCGCGCGCGCGAGCACGGATTGCGCGCCGTCGAAACCGCGGGCGGCGACGGGGGATTGCTCGCCGGCTTGCTCGAATGGTTTGCCGGGCCCCCACGCGCAACGCGAAGCGCGTGAACGCGATTCGCACGATTACTCGCCATGACGCCTTTCCGACACCTCGAGGTAATCGCCCCATGAACGACATCGACATCCTGGTCACCGCGCCGCTGCCGCCGTTCCTCTACGATCCGCTCAAGGCCGATTATCGCTGTCACGATTATGCGCAGGCGAACGACAAGGCCGTGCTGCTTGCCGAGGTGGGCGCGCGCGTTCGCGGCCTCGTGCAGGGCGGCGGCACGGTGACGCCGACGGCGCTGCTCGATGCGCTGCCCGCAGCTCGAGATCATTTCGGTGTTCGGCGTCGGCTACGACGGCGTGCCGACCGACTACTGCCGCAAGCGCGGCATCAAGGTCACGAACACGCCCGACGTGCTGACCGACGACGTCGCCGATGTCGCCGTTGGCGTTGATCCTGATGACCGGGCGCGGGTTCGTGCGCGCCAATCGCTTCGTGCACGCCGGCGAATGGCTGCGGCGCGGCCCGGAGCTCACGACGAAGCTCGGCGGGCGTTCGGTCGGCATCCTCGGTCTCGGCCGCATCGGCAAGGCGATTGCGCAGCGCGTCGAGGCGATGCACATGCAGGTCGCGTACACCGGCCGCAAGCCGCAGGACGTGCCGTATACGAGTACGTCGCGGATCTGAAGTCGCTCGCAGCGCAGGTCGATTTCCTGGTCGTTGCCTGCCCGGGCGGCCCCGCGACGCGCCACCTGGTGAACGCAGCGCGTGCTGGCGGCGCTCGGCAAGAAGGGCACGCTGATCAACATCGCGCGCGGCTCGATCGTCGACGAAGCCGCGCTCGCGCGCGCGCTGGCGAATGGCACGATCAAGGGCGCCGGGCTCGACGTGTTCGACGACGAGCCGAACATTCCCGACGCGCTGCTCGCGATGGACAACGTCGTGCTGCTGCCGCACGTCGGCAGCGCGACGCGGGAGACGCGCCAGGCGATGGGCGACCTGTGCAAGGCGAACCTCGATCGCTGGTTCGCGGAACGCTCGGTGCTGACGCTCATTCCCGAGCTCGGCTGAGCGGCCCGCGCTGGTCGGGAGAGCAGGCGCCGATCAGTCGTCCGGGGCCAGCGGCGCGGCGGTCACGCGCTTGTCGTCTGGCTGGAACAGCACGGTGAACAGCGCGCGCGACGACCAGCGCGAGCGCGATCCATTCCTGCGGACCCGGGCGCTCGCCCAGCAGCATGATGCCGGAGAACACGCCGACGACCGGCACCGGCAGCGACGACAGCGACGACACGGCGACCGGCAGCGTCCGCGCGAGCGTGAACCACGCCCAGTGCGCGAGCGTTCCGGCGAGGAAGATGTTGTAGAGGATCGCGAACCAGCCGCGCGCCGACAGGTCCGGCAAGCTCGGTCGACAGCGGCTGCGGATCGAAGAGCGGCGCGAGCAGCGCGAGCGGAATCCAGCCGAGCAGCATCATCCATCCCGACAGCGTGTTCTGCGGCATCGGCGGCTGCCATTTGCGCAGCAGCACCGTGCCGAGCGCCCACACGATCGCGGCGGCGAGGATCATCAGCGCGCCGAACGGCGCGGCGCGGACGGCGCTGATCTGCTCGCCGATCAGCACCGCCATGCCCGATATGCCGAGCGCGAGGCCGAGCGAGCTTGCGCCGCGACAGCGGCTCGTGCAGCAACACCGCGGCGATCATCGTCGCCCAGATCGGCATCGTGTAGGCGAGGATCGCGCTGCGGCCCGCCGGCAGCTGCTGCACGCCGAACAGCACGAACCCGTTCCAGCCGGCGATGTTGAGGAGCGCGAGAACGATGAGCCGCGGCCACCACGCGCGCGGGATGCGCATCGAATCGCCGGAGAAGCGCGCGACGAGCAGCATGCCGATCGCGGCGAACGGCAGCGTCAGCGCGCGGAACGTGAGCGGCGCGAGCTCGGTGACGCCCATCTTCAGGATCGGCCAGTTGCAGCCCCAGACGAGCGTCAGCACGAGGATCGGCAACGCGGCGCGCGCCATTGGATGCGACGACCGCGGAATGCGATGCCGGATGTTGTCGTTCGATGCCGCTCGAACAGCGCGTTCGCGCCGGCAGTGCGTCTAGGGCGGACTGCCGTACTTGCCGATGATGCAGCGCGCGCGCCTGCGTGACCCATGCGTCGCGGCGGATGCGGCCGGGAAACTCGGGCAGCTTCGCGTCGAACTCGTCGATGTCGCGCTCGCTCCAGCGCGCGATCTGCCGATACGTCGCGATGCCGAGCTGGTACAGCATGCGTTCGATCACGGGACCGACGCCGACGATGAGCTTCAGGTCGTCCGGCGTGCCGGGCGCATCGAGCAGCGGCGGCGGCGCATTGTTCTCGATATCGATGACGATCTGCCGATAGCGCGCGGTTTCGGCGCGCGCGTCGGCGAGCTCGCCGAGGAGCCGCCGCCGGTCTTCCGCGAACGCGCGCAGCTGCGGAAGCTCGGCGAGCGACGCCGGCTCGGCGGAGTCGGCAGCGGCAGGCGGCTCGAGCCGCTCGCGCGTGCCGATTCGACGATGCGTCCGCGTTCGGGTGGAGCAGGTGAACCGCGCTCGCAGTACGTCGCTGCTCGTCGCGCCCGCGCGATACGCGATGACGATGCCGACCGCGAGCGCAATCAACGCGAGCAGCGCGAATCCGTTCACGGAGCACTTGGCACGGGACGTTGCGCGGCGGGCAGGATGTGGGACAGCGGCTCGCGCATTGTATGCGACGGGCGAATGCCGGCCAATCGCTGGCAGCAGGCGCCCAGCATCAGGCTGCTGGACGGTTGACTGCTAAAATTCGCGCGAGCGCCCGATCATGCAGACAACCGTCCCAGACTCCGATCGCAACGTGTCCGGTGCACGCCGGCGGCGCGGCGACGCCGTCACCGCCGCCGGTGCGCGGTCCGGGCGCGCGGAGCCGGCCAACGCGCATTGTGGCTCGTCGTCGTGCTCGCGCTCCTTGCCGGCGGCTATGCCTGGTACGAGCAGCGCCGCGTCACGCAATCGCTTGCGCAGCGACATCGCGCAGCGGCTGACCGCCGCCGATGCGGCGGCCGCGCAGGCGCGCGCGCGCGAATCCGATCTCGGCAACGAGCTGCGTGACGCGCAGGCGAAGCTCGCGCTGCTCGAAGCGCGGGTCGCCGAATTCCAGTCGCAGCAGGCGGCGCTCGAGGCGCTGTATCGCGAGCTCGCGCCGTCGCGCGACGAGCTCGCGCTGGCCGAGGTCGAGCAGATCCTGGTGCTCGCGAGCCAGCAGCTTTCGCTCGGCGGCAACGTGCAGGCGGCGCTCGCCGGCTTGCAGGTCGCCGACGGCAAGCTCGCGCGGCTCGACCGCCCGCAGCTCGCGCCGCTGCGCCGCGCGCTGGCGCGCGACATGGATCGGCTGAAGGCGGTCCCGTACGTCGACGTCGCCGGCATCTCGATCAAGCTCGATCAGGTGATCGGCGCGATCGACGCGCTGCCGCTCGCGAAGGACGAACGCCTGCCGCCGCCGCGAGACGGCGGCTTCGCCGGCGACGATCCCGCATGGCTGCGTTTCCTGCGCGACCTGTGGAACGACTTGCGCAGCGTGATTCGCGTCGAGGTGTCCGATCGTCCCGCGGCGCCGCTGATCACGCCGCAGCAGTCGTTCTTCCTGCGCGAGAACCTGCGGCTGCGCCTGCTTTCGGCGCGCCTCGCGCTGCTGTCGCGCGACGAGCGCGCGTTCAGGGCGGACTTGCAGGCGGCGAGCGGGTGGCTGAAGCAGTACTTCGACCTGCAGAGCAAGCCGGTGCAGGCGGCGCTCGCCACGCTCGCGCAGCAGTCGGCGGTCGCCGATGCCGGGCGAGATGCCGGACCTCGCCGCGAGCCTCGATGCCGTCCGCACGCTGAAGGCGGTGGCCGAGCGAACGCCCGAGCGTGCCGCGGCGCAGCGGCGCAAGATAGCGACGACGTCGTGCGTGCGCTGATCGCGTTCCTGCTGATCGCCGCCGCGGCGGTGACGCTCGCGCTGCTGTTCCGGCTCAACACCGGCTACGTGCTGTTCGTCGCACCGCCGTATCGCGTCGAGCTGTCGCAGAACGCGTTCATCATCATCGCGTGCTGGCGTTTCTCGCGCTCTATGCGCTGATCCGCGCCGGTGTGCGCCTCGCGAAGCTGCCCGAGGAAGTGCGCGAAGGGCGGCGCCGGCGGCAATTCGAGCGGTTTCGCGGCAAGCAGGATGCCGCTGTCGTCGCGCTGCTCGAAGGACGACACGGCAAGGCGCGCCAGTTCGCGCAGGAGGCGCTCGCGATTCCGCACTCGTCGCCGGTCGCGGCGCTCGTCGGCGCGCGCGCAGCGCTCGAGACGCGCGACTACGCCGCCGCTGCGGCGATGCTCGATCGGCCCGACACCCATGCGACGAACCTCGCCGTGCCGCGGCTGATGCTCGAGGCGGAGATCGCGCTCGAGCGCGGCAGGCCGGCGTAGACGCATTGGCGCGCCTCGCCGAGTTGCGGCGGGAAGCGGGTCTGCACACCGCTGCGCAGCGGCTCGAGTTGCGCGCGCTGAACGCCGCCGGGACGCCCCGGCGAAATTCCGGCGCTCGTCGATCAGCTCGTCAAGCGCAAGGTCTACGACTCCGGAGCAGGGCGAGCTGCTGCGCGCGAGCGCGCACGCGGAAGCGCTCGCGAGCTTCGCGCACGATGCGGCGGGTCTGCGCGCGTATTGGGCGCGCGTGCCGGAGAACGACCGGCTGCAGCCGAAGGTGGCGCGCGCGGCGGCGAAGAGCTTCCTGCAACTCGGCGGCGACCGCGAAGCGGCGGACATCCTCGCGAAGAGCCTCGAACGCAACTGGGATTCCCGCCTGGCGTTGCTCTACGCCGAATGCCGCGCGCCCGATGCGACGCGCCAGCTCGAAACCGCCGAGCGCTGGCTCGTCAAGCACAACCAGGACGCGTCGCTGCTGTATGCGCTCGGCCGGCTGTGCGAGCGCCAGCAGCTGTGGGGCAAGGCGCAGACGTACCTCGAGGCGAGCCTCGCGCTCGACAATCACTGGCGCGCGCATGTCGCGCTCGGCGAAATGCTCGCGAAGCTCGATCGGCACGATGAAGCGAACGCGCATCTCGCCGCCGCGCTGAAGCTCGCGCTCGCCGAACTGGAACGTACGGTGAGCATGGGGTCGGAGCCGTAATTCAACATCTCTGACCCCGATTATCCGACTCCGCCTACCCGGACGCTTCGGTCTCTGCGGCGTACGTGAAGCTGTCGGCGAAGAACTCGTCCGCGGGCAGGTTGCGCAGCGTCGTGAAATCGCGCTTCGCCGCGTCGATCATCGCCGGCGCGCCGCACGCGTAGACCTGGTAGCCCGACAGGTCCCGGAAATCGTCGAGCACCGCCTGGTGCACGAAGCCCGTGCGGCCGGGCCACGCGTCGTCGGCCGCGGGCTCCGACAGCACCGGGATGAACGTGAAGTTCGGATGCTCGGTCTGCCACTTGCCGCGGAAGATCGGGCAGGTAGAGATCGCGCTTGCGCGCGCGCGCCCCAGTAGAGCACCATCTCGCGCGGAATCGCGGTGATGGAGCACGTGCTCGATGATCGCCTTGATCGGCGCGAAGCCGGTGCCGCCGGCGACGAAGATCATCGGCTTGTCGGTGTCCTCGCGCAGGTAGAACGTGCCGAGCGGCCCTTCGAAGCGCAGGATCTCGCGGCCCTTGTACGTCGTGAACAGCGGATCGGTGAAGAATCCGCCCGGCATGTGCCGGATGTGCAGCTCGAGCAGCTCGTCGGCGTGCGGCGGCGTTGCGAGCGAGAAGCTGCGCCGGTGGCCGTCCTTCAGCAGGAAATCGATGTACTGGCCGGCGAGGTATTGCAGGCGCTCGTTCGCCGGCAGCTTGAGCTTCACGATCGCGACGTCGGGCGCGGGCTTGTCGATCGACTCGATCCGGCACGGCAGCCGCTTGATCTGGATGTCGCCCGCGCGGCGAACCTCGCGCACCTCGATCACGAGATCGGTCCTGCGGCTCGCGCGACGCAGAACAGCGCGAGGCCCCTGCGCTTCTCGTCGTCGGTCAGCGTCGACGGCTGATGCGGGCCGTAGTCGACGCTGCCCTCGAGGATCCGGCCCTTGCACGTGCCGCACGCGCCGTTGCGGCATCCGTACGGGATCATCAGGTCGGCGCGCATCGCCGCCTGCAGCACCGTTTCATCGGCCTCGCAGGCGAACGCGTGCTCGCTCGGCCGTATGGTAATCTGCAACGTCATCGCGGTTGATCGACTTTCAGCATGGAAGGTTCCTGCGCCGGATCGCGTGACGCTCGACGCTCGCGAGCTCGACCGGCATGCCGTCACGCCGGCCGCATGATGCAGCGCGTATTGCTGGTGGGTTGCGGCGACGTCGCGCTGCGCGTCGCGCAACGGCTCGCGCATCGCGCGCGTCTCATCGGCCTTACGCGCGATCGCGACGACGTGCGCGAGGCTCCGCGCGCATGGCATCGTCCCGCTCGTCGGCGACCTCGACGATCGCCGCACGCTCGCCCGCCTGAAGATCGCGCCGTTCGCGGTGCTGCATTTCGCGCCGCCGCCCTCCGAAGGCAAGGACGACCCGCGCACGCGCCATCTGCTGGCGGCGCTTGCGAGCGCGCGGATTATACCGCGGCACATCGTCTACATCTCGACGTCGGGCGTGTATGGCGATTGCGCCGGCGCGCGGGTTGCTCGAAACGCGGCCGCGCCGGGCGCAGACGCCGCGCGCGCGCCGCCGCGTCGCGGCCGAGGATCGCCTGCGCAGCTGGGCCGCGCATCACGGTGCGGCGCTGTCGATCCTCCGCGTGCCGGGCATTTACGCGCCGACGCGCCTGCCGCTCGAGCGGCTCAAGCAGGGCACGCCGGTGCTCGCACCCGACGACGACGTCTACACCGAATCACATCCATGCCGACGATCTCGCGCGCGCCGTCGTCGCGGCGCTCTATCACGGCCGCCCGAACCGCGCCTACAACGTCAGCGACGACAGCGAGATGAAGATGGGCGCATGGTTCGACACGGTCGCCGATGCGTTTCACCTGCCGCGTCCGCCGCGCGTTGCGCTGGGACGACGCCGAGCGGCGGATCGCGCCGACGCTGCTGTCGTTCATGAGCGAATCGCGGCGCCTGTCCAACGCACGGCTGAAGCGCGAGCTGCGCGTGCGTCTCGCGCATCCGACGCCGCATGCGATGCTCGCGCGGATCGCGCCGCGCGGAGCTCGCGCAAGCAACTGCGCGCTCGCCGATCTGATGCGACGCCGTGACGAGCAACGCCCGCGGCCGCCGCGCCGCGCCGCAAACTCACGCATGACCCAGCGGCTCGACGCGTACGAGCGGCTGATGCGGCTCGACAAGCCGATCGGCACGCTGCTGCTGCTGTGGCCGACGCTGTCGGCGCTGTGGCTTGCGGCGGACGGCGCGCCACGGCTGTCGCTGGTGCTGATCTTCGTCGTCGGCACGCTGGTGATGCGCTCGGCCGGCTGCGCGATGAACGACTGGGCCGATCGCGATTTCGATGCGCACGTCGCGCGCACTGCGCAGCGGCCGCTCGCGGCAGGCATCATCGCGCCGTGGGAGGCGCTGGCCGTTGCCGCGGTCGGCGCTCTGATTGCGTTCCTGCTCGTGCTGTTCACCAACCGCGCGACGATGCTGCTGGTCGCTGCCGGCGTTTGCGATCGCGATCGCGTATCCGTTCTTCAAGCGTTTCTTCGCGGTGCCGCAGGCGTTCCTCGGCATCGCGTTCTCGTTCGGCATCCCGATGGCCTACGCGGCGGCGCAGGGTCGTGTACCCGCGCTCGCGTGGGCGCTGCTCGTCGTCAACCTGTTCTGGGTCGTCGCCTACGATACCGAGTACGCGATGGTCGACCGCGCCGACGACGTGAAGATCGGCATCCGGACGTCCGCATTGACGTTCGGCCGCTTCGACGTCGTGGCGGTTGCGCTGTGCTACGCGATCTACCTGGCCGGCATGGCGTGGATCGGACTGATCCATGCGTTTGGCGCGATCTATTTCGCCGGCCTCGTCGTCGCACTCGCGATCGCACTCGATCATCTGTGGATCATCCGGCGGCGAGATCCGGCCGCGTGCTTCCGTGCCTTTCTCGGCAATCACTGGCTCGGGATGGCGGTGTTCGCCGGCATTGCGCTCGACTACGCCGTGCGTGCGGGACGCTGGCCGCGCGCGTGGTGAACGCGCGCAGCGGCCGAACGCGCGTCCCCGCGCCGCCGCGGCTTGCCGCCCGTCATCGCGCCCGATGCCCGCGTGCTGATCCTCGGAAGCTTCCCGAGCGAAGCGTCGCTCGCCGCACGCCAGTATTACGCGCATCCGCGCAACCATTTCTGGCCGATCCTCGGCGCGGTGCTGGACGAGCCGCTGGCCGATTTGCCGTACGCCGACCGCCTGTCGCGCGTGCGCGCGCACCGCGTCGCGATCTGGGATACGATCGTCGCCTGCGAACGCGCCGGCAGCCTGGATGCGGCGATCCGCAATGCGGAGCAGGGCGAGATCGCGCGCGTGCGCCGCGCCGCTCGCGAGCTGCACGCGGTGTGCTTCAACGGCAATACGGCAGGCCGCGCAAAAGGCGCATGGGCTGCGGCCGGCTATGCGACGCTGGTGTTGCCGTCGACGAGCCCTGCGTACACGCGCCCGATGGCGGAAAAGCTGGCGGCATGGCGGCAACTGAGCCGCTTCCTGAAGGAGCGTTGAAGTCTTCGTGCCTTATCCGAAACCATACCCACGAGAGAAACGACTATGACCTCGATCCTGCGTGCCGCGCTGCTCGCGCTCATCGTGCTGTTCATGCAGCCGGTCGCCGCACAACCCCTTGCACCCGACATCGAGGTCACGAAGGTGATCAACGCACCGGTGGCCGACGTATGGAAGGCGTGGACGACCGCGGAGGGCATCGAAAGCTTCTTCGCGCCCAAGGCGGCTAAGGTGGTGCCGGAGCCTGGCGGCGCGTTCGAGCTGTGGTTCGGCGTCGACTTTCCCGAGGGTACGCGCGGCAGCGAGGGATGCATGTTCCACAGCGTCGTGCCGATGCAGCAGCTCGTGTTCGAATGGAACGCGCCGCCGACGCTGCCGAACGTGCGCAAGCTGCGCACACTCGTCTACCTCGATTTCAAGCCGCTCGACGGCAACAGGACGTCGCTCACGTTGCGCAATTTCGGCTACGGGCAAGGCGACGAGTGGGCGAAGAACAAGGCTTATTTCCAGCAGGCCTGGCCCGCGGTCATGGCGAGCCTCGAGAAACGGTTTGCCAAACCGTAGACCGGATACTCCCATGGACCTCGGACTGCGCGACCAGATCGTCATCGTCACCGGTGCAAGCAAGGGCATCGGCTTTTCGTGCGCGGAGGCCTTCACCCGCGAAGGTGCGCGCGTCGCGCTCGTTTCGCGCAGCCGCGCCAACCTCGATGCGGCGCTCGAGCGCATGCCGCAGAGCGTCCACCGTCCGGTCGCATTCGTCGCGGACCTGACCGACGCCACGCAGGCGATGCGCATGGTCGACGACGTCGAAGCGGCGCTCGGTCCGATCGACGTGCTGGTGAGCTCCGCCGGTGCAGCGCAGCGCTATCCGCCCGACGACTTGAGCGCGCAGGCGTGGCACGACGCGATGGATGCAAAGTTCTTCAGCTACATTCATCCGCTCGACGTGATCGTCAAGCGGATGGCGGCGCGCGGGCGCGGGTGCATCGTCAACATCATCGGCGCCGGCGGCAAGACCGCGAGTCCCGTGCATCTCCCCGGTGGTGCCGCGAATGCCGCGCTGATGCTCGCCACCGCGGGCCTTGCCGCGGCGTATGGCCCGCAAGGCGTGCGGATCAACGCGATCAATCCGGGCAGCACGCTGACGGGCCGCGTTCAGGAAGGCCTCGATGCGGAGGCGAAAATGACGGGCCTCCCCGCCGCTGAGCTGCTGAAGCGGCAGCAGGCGCGCATCCCGTTGCGGCGCCTCGGCACGCCGGAAGAAATCGCGCAAGTCGCGCTGTTTCTCGCGTCAGCGCAGGCGAGCTACGTGACGGGCGCAATCATTCCGATGGACGGGGGCGCAGGCGCGGTCATTTGAGTGCCCCGGCGAACGCCAGATAGCTGCCGCGATCACGGCCGTCACCGGCGCCCGCGCCGCTTCGTTGTAGTCGGCGGATTCTGGGCTACCGGTTGCCACCGGTACTGCGCGCATCGGGGCCCCGTTTTTCAATACCGGCAACCTCGAGAAGCGGCCGCGCACGTCCGCGGGCGTTCGTAATCTCGGGCCTCCGCTGGCGACCCTTGCGGTTTTCTCACGCGACAACGCGCGCATCATTCCCCTTCTTGGGAATAAATCCTTGCGCGTGTCGATATGGACGGGTATCGGCATCCCCGCCATCACCGGAAGGAACCACCATGAGCGACGCACGGCCGTCCCAAGACGCGAATTCCACCCCCCGGGAGGCAGCGCAGCGGCGCGAGCCGCAAGCGTGGGGGGAACATGCAAGCAGGCGCGACGCCGCCGGCCCCGGCCACCGTATTACCCGCCGCCAGGCATTGAGCTGTCTCGCCACCTGGACCGGCGCCGCCGTCGTCTGGACGGTTGCCGGCGGCGTGCCACGCGCGCTCGGCGCGACGGGCAAGGGCGCCCCAACAGTCGCCGAGAAGAATGCACTGACTTTCGTGCAGATCAGCGATACGCACATCGGTTTTCGCAAGGAAGCCAATCCCGACGTCGTCGGCAGCCTGCGGCGCGCGATCGCCGACATCAACGCGCTGCCCCAGACGCCCGCCTTCGTCGTGCACACCGGCGACGTGAGTCACTTGTCGAAGCCCGAGGAATTCGGCAAGGCACGTGAGGTTCTGCAGGAAATCCGTGTAGATCGCGTGCATACGGTTCCGGGTGAACACGACACGATCGATGACGGCGCGACCGGCTATCTCAGGTTTTTCGATCACGATGGCAATGGCAAGTCCTGGTACAGCTTCGACCAGGGTGGCGTGCATTTCATCGGCTTGAACAACGTGCAGAGCTTCAAGGCGCGCACCTTGGCGGAGCTCGGCGACGAACAAATCGCCTGGCTGAAAGGCGATCTCGCGCGCGTCTCGCGCTCGACGCCGATCGTGATGCTCGCGCACATTCCGCTGTGGACGATCTGGGAACCCTGGGGCTGGGGCACGGCCGACTCCGCGCAGGCGATCGCGCTGTTGCGTCCGTTCGGATCGGTCACGGTGCTGAATGGACACATCCATCAAGTGCTGCAGAAGGTCGAAGGCAATGTAGCGCTGCACACCGCGATGTCGCTCGCGTACCCGCTGCCGACACCCGGACAGGCGGGCATCGGCGAGCCCGGTCCGGTCACGGTGCCCGCGGGCGAACTGGGCAAGCTGCTCGGCACGCGTCAGGTGAGCGTTGTGCGCGGACGGCAGGAACTTGCGCTGATCGACACGCCGCTCGATCGCTGATTTGCATTCGAGCGCCCTGTAGAACCGCATCGGTTCTACCGGCGTGCCGCCGCGCCGGGCGCGCAGGCGCTCGATGCATCGCAAACCAGGCGCGCCGCCCAGGGTTGCGAAATTTGTCAAACCTACAAGGAGAGTGTCATGAGGTACCCCCTTGCTCGCGCCACCACCCATCCGCTTCGTGCCTGCGCCGCTGCCGCGCTGCTCGTTTGCGCGGCCTTCGCAATGCCCGCGATTCATGCAGCCGCGGCGTCACCGGCGCCGAGCGTCGAACTCGATATCACGAAGTTCGCGTTTGCGCCGAAGGAAATCACGATTGCACCGGGCACCAGGGTCATCTGGACCAATCGCGACGAAGCGCCGCATACCATCGCCAGCAACGACAAGACGTTCAGCTCGAAAGGCTTGGATACCGACGACAAATTCGAGCACGTTTTTGCCAGCGAAGGCGACTTCAGGTACATCTGCACCGTGCATCCGTTCATGACCGGTGCCGTGCATGTGCGCAAACAATAGGGACCGTTCTCATGGCATCGCCGAAAAGCATGATCGGTCTTCGATGAGCCGGCGCGCATCCACGCCCGCGCGGGAATAAACCGGGCCCGTTCCCGGTATGTCGGGTAGCACGGAGGGGGCTTGTCCGATCACACCACGTTCGAGCAGTTGGTTTTGCCGCATCTGGATGCGGCGTACAACCTGGCGCGCTGGCTCGCTCGCGATCCCCACGACGCCGAAGACGTGGTCCAGGACGCGTGCCTCCGTGCGCTCAAGTACGTCGGCTCGCTGCACGGCAACGATGCGCGCGCCTGGTTCCTCACGATCGTGCGCAACGCGTTCTACGACTGGCTGGGTCGCAATCGCCCGGCGGAGATCGTGCACGAGGACGATGACGTGATTGCCACCCGCATCGATCCTTCGTCCCCCGATCCGGAGCACGAGGTGTCACGTCGCGCCGACCTGCATGCACTGGCGGACGCGATCACGGCCCTGCCGCTGCAATATCGCGAGGTACTGGTGCTGCGCGAACTGGAAGGGATGTCGTACAAGGAAATCGCGCGGATCGCCGATATACCGATCGGCACGGTCATGTCGCGCCTCGCCCGGGCGCGTGGGTTGCTGCAGCGCTCGCCGATTCTGCAGGCAATCGGCTTCCAGGTCCTCGGGAGCGAGCGATGAATTGCGCTGATGCGTCGACTCTTCTTTCGGCCTACACCGACGGCGAGACCAGCATGCTGCAGGGCCATTCGATCAAGCGTCATCTGCAGCGCTGCCCAAGTTGCGCTGCGACATACGACACGCTGCTCGCGTTGCGCGCGCGCATCCGTACCGAAGCGCCGCGCTACTCCGCGCCACCCGAACTTCGCGCTCGCGTGCTCGCAACGCTCGATGCGGTACGCGCGTCCACTCCGGCGCCGTCGCGGCCGCGCGCGGTCAATGATCGGTGGCGTTGGTTGGGTGGCGGCGCGCTCGCCGGGTGTGCGGCGACGGTGCTCGCATGGGTCGTCGGCACCGCGGTGATGGATTGGCGCGCCAACGAGGACCTCGCCGTCGAGGCTGTGACGATGCACGTTCGCGCGACGCTCGGCAATCAGGCGATCCAGGTTGCCTCGTCGGATCGGCACACGGTGAAGCCCTGGCTTTCCGCGCGGCTCGACTATTCGCCGCCGGTGCGCGACTTTGCGCAGGATGGATTTGCGTTGGTCGGCGGCCGCATCGACTACCTCGACCGCCACCCGGTGGCAACGCTCGTGTATCGCATCCGCAATCACCACATCGACGTGTACGTGCGTCCTGAGACGGCGCGCACCCCGCCGTCCGATTTGCGCACGGTCCGCGGCTTCAACGTCGCGCATGCAACCGGATCCGGAATGGACTGGCTCGCGGTGTCCGACGTGAATCCCGACGAGCTCACGGAGTTCGTTCGCAAGCTCGCGCGCGAATCGGGGATGCCGTAGCCTGCAAGCGTTGCCCCGCGGGAACTCCGCGCCCAGGTCGGACGGCGGTGGGGCCGTCATCTGACGAGCTTCAACCGCTTCAAGGCCCTCGATCCGCTCGCGGGTGCGCGCCGGTTTCGCGAACCAGCCACGCCATCAGCGCGCCGAACGCGGCGGCGCCCGCGAGAATCAGTATCACCCGTTCCCATGCAGCGAGGAGGTCGATGGCGCGACCGCGATCGAGCGCCCACCCGACGAGCGGCTGCAGGATGCCGGTGCCGAGAAAGATGCCGGTGTTGACGACCGCCGTCGCGATGCCCGAATGCTCGGGCCGGTTCACTTCCTTCGCGATCGTCCACGACAGCGTGAACCCGGGAATCAGCAGTCCCATCAGCAAGAACCAGCCGAGCGTCGCCAGCGAGCGGCCACTGCACGTGCGCGATCCACGGCAGCCACGACAGCGCATAGAGCGAGCGTGTAGAGGCGCATCAGCGCGCGACGGTTGCGCAGCCGATCGGACACGACGCCGATCGCCAGCGAGCCGGCCGCGACGCCGAGCAGCAGCACGCTCGCATGCTGGGCGGCGGTGACCCGCGACATCGCGTACGTCTGCTCGAGGATACGGCACCGCCCACAACCCGGCGAACGCGAGATAGCTGCCGCCGACCCCGGCGTTGACGAAAAAGCCCGGCCACGTCGCGCGGATTCGCGAGCACCGCGCGCAGCGCATGCGTCCAGTGGATCGACGTCGACGGCGCCACCGAGCGCACTTGCGCAAAGCCGAGCTCCTCGGGCCGATCGCGCACGCGCCACCATGCGCCGACTGCAAGCAGCGCCGACAGCGCGCCGAGCGCGACGAAGATCGTCGCGCCACGACGCGTGCGCGACCAGCCACGCGAGCGGCGCGCCGGCGACGACGGCGCCGAGATTTCCCGCGAACATCGTGACGCCGACGACCGTCGCGAAGCGATCGGCAGGGAACCACAGCGCGCAGATCTTGAGGATCGCGATGAACGCGACGGAAACGCCGATGCCGACGAGCGTGCGGCCGAGTGCTGCGATCTCCCACGCGGGTGCGACGCCGAACAGCAGCGAGCCCGGCGGCGGCGATCAGCGAGCCGGCAGCAAGAATGCGGCGCGGTCCGAGCGTGTCCGCGAGCACGCCGACCGGGACCTGCAGCAGCGTGTAGACGTAGAAATAGGTCGCGGCGAGCGTGCCGAGGATCGCGCCGCTGATATCGAACGCTCGCGTGAGCTCGCCCGCAATCGCCGCCGGCGCCGTTCGGTGGAAGAACGACAGCACGTAGCTCGCGAGCGCGATGCCGAAGACCAGGCGGCGCGCGGCGATGAAACCCGCGTCGGTCCTCAAGGCGTGCTGCGTCGATCGACGCAGCGTCGCCGATCCTGGCCGTCGCGTCATCGCGGCGGACAGCGAAGTGGCCTTGATTTGCACGTCACGCGCCCTGGCCCGTTTGAAGACCATGCATTATTCGTCATGTCCGTTGTCCGCACCAGCGGCCGCCCGCCCATGCACGCGATCGGGCGCCCGCTTTTGCCACCCGGTCCGACATCCCCCATGGCCTATCGCGACCTGCGCGACTTCATCGCCCAGCTCGAGACGACCGGCGAGTTGAAGCGCGTCCACGCGCCGCGTCGATCCGCAGCCTCGAGATGACGGCGCTCTGCGATCGCGCGTTGCGTGCGCACGGCCCTGCGCTGCTGTTCGAAAGTCCCGTCGGCGACTTCAGGGCGCCGGGCGGCGCGACGATTCCCGTGCTCGGCAACCTGTTCGGCACGCCCGAGCGCGTCGCGCAGGCGATGGGCGCCGACCCGACGAACTGGCAGAGCGTCCCTGCGCGACGTCGGCCGCCTGCTCGCGTTCCTGAAGGAGCCCGAGCCGCCGAAGAGCCTCGTCGACGCGTGGCGCAACACGCGGCCCGCTGTTCATGAAGGTGCTCGACATGGCGCCGAAGGAGCGAAGCGCGGGACCGTGCCAGGACGTCGTGTGGGAGGGCGACGACGTCGATCTTGCGCGGCTGCCGATCCAGACGTGCTGGCCGGGCGATGCGGGGCCGCTGATCACCTGGGGACTGACGGTCACGCGCGGCCCGCACAAGAAGCGGCAGAACCTCGGCATCTACCGCCAGCAGGTGATCGCGCGCAACAAGGTCATCATGCGCTGGCTTGCGCACCGCGGCGGGGCGCTCGATTTCCGCGACCACGCGCTGGCGTCACCCGGCACGCCGTTCCCGATTGCCGTCGCGCTCGGCGCGGATCCCGCGACGATCCTCGGCGCCGTGACACCGGTGCCCGATACGCTGTCCGAGTACCAGTTCGCCGGGCATGCTGCGCGGCGGCCGCACGGAGATCGTCAAGTGCCTGACGCACGACCTGCAGGTGCCGGCGTCCGCCGAGATCGTGCTCGAAGGTTTTCTTCGACCCGACGCGAGCGATCCGACCGGATACGAAACGCGCCGGAAGGCCCGTTCGGCGATCATACCGGGTACTACAACGAGGTCGAGCGATTCCCGGTGTTCACGATCGAGCGGATCACGCTGCGTCGCGATCCGATCTATCACTCGACGTACACCGGCAAGCCGCCCGACGAGCCTGCGATGCTCGGCGTGGCGCTGAACGAAGTGTTCGTTCCGCTGCTGCAACGGCAATATCCGGAGATCAGCGATTTCTACCTGCCGCCGGAGGGCTGCAGCTACCGGCTCGCCGTCGTTGCGATGAAGAAGCAGTACGCCGGACACGCAAAGCGCGTGATGTTCGGCATCTGGAGCTTTCTGCGCCAGTTCATGTACACCAAGATGATCATCGTCACCGACGACGACGTGGACATCCGCGACTGGAAGGACGTGATCTGGGCGTTGACGACGCGCGTCGATCCGGCGCGCGATACGCTGATCGTGCCGAGCACGCCGATCGACTACCTGGATTTCGCGTCGCCGGTCGCGGGACTCGGCAGCAAGATCGGCATCGACGCGACCAACAAGTGGCCCGGCCGAAACGGCGCGACAATGGGGCCGGCCGATCGCCATGGATCCCGAGGTTACCGCGCGTGTCGAAGCGATCTGGAAATCGATCGCCTGATCACCGCCGATTCATCAGCAACCCGACCAGGAAGCCGATTGCCACGGCCGCACCGACGACGCGCCACGGGTTGTCGTGGACGTAATCGTCGGTCACGCGCGCCGCTGCGCGCGCCCGATCCATCGCCTCGCCTTCCAGCTCCTGCAGCCGCAGCTTCGCCGACAGCAGCTTCGCTTCGACCTGCGCGCGCAGGTCCTTCGCGCGCTCGCCGGTTTCATTGCCGGCGCGCTTCAGCAGCTCTTCGGCTTCCGTGAGCATCGTGGAAAAATCGTCGAGCAGCGTTTCACGCGAGAGGTTCATGGTCGACTCCTTCTGATGGAACGGTTCGAGCGGCGAGACAATTGCGAGCGCCGGGGTATCGCCGGCGTGATTATAGCGGCGTCCGGCGCTTGCGCGCCCGGCGGAACCGTGCTGTGATCGCGCCTCGCTGACGACCGCCGGATCACCAAGATGAAACATCCCCCCACGCTCGCTCCGCTCGCTGCCCCCCAGGGGGTTGGTCAGTCGGTCGGGGCGGCCCTTCCCGACTGACATGTCGAAGCTTCGCCTGCCTGCGCTCGATCCTGCCACGGTCGAAGAGAAACGCGGGTCCGGTTATCCCGAACCATACCGGTCGCGGATGGGCGATCGCGTAAAGCGGCGTTTGGGCGACGCGTGCGGGCTGACGCGCTTCGGCGTCAACCTGGTGACGCTCGCGCCCGGCGGGCAGTCGGCGCTGCGTCACTGGCACACGCTCGAGGACGAGTTCGTCTACATGCTCGAAGGAGAGGTCGTTCTCGTAACGGACGAAGGCGAGCAGGTGTTGCGGCCGGGCGACTGCGCCGGGTACCCGGCGGGCAAGGCCGACGGGCACCACTTCATCAACCGCAGCGGCGCGCCGGCGCGCTACCTGGAGGTGGGAAATCGTGAAGCATCCGACACCGCGTTCTATCCCGATGACGACCTGATGTACGCGGAAGGCGGCGATGGCGAGTACGCGCACAAGGATGGCCGCCGATATTGAGGAATGCCGATCGAGGGTTGGCCCTTGATACGCGTCATCGCTTCCCCAATCTATCCGCCTGAAACTGGATGACGCCGCAAATCGACTTGCGCGGCGCCTCGCGTCCCGCCCGTCGCGGGAAGTGTTCGATCGCAGCAACCGGGAGACTTCGATGGCTGATTACCAGGCTGTTCCGACCCCGTCCACGCAGGAATCGACACGGCACCCGCCGGTAACGGCCACCTTGGTCGCTTATCTGCTATTCGGCCTCGCGGCGATCACACAGATCGCCGGTTCCGGCCTGATCGTGCCGGCGCCGTTGCTTACGATCGTCGGCGTTGTCGGCGTCATCATTGCGTACGTGCAACGCGGCGATGCTCGCGGCTCGTGGGTGGAGTCGCACATCACGTGGCTGATCCGCACCTTCTGGTGGTCAACGGTGTGGGCCGTCATTGGCTGGGTCGTCCTGATCGTGTTCGCGATCATCCTGATCGGGTTCGCGCTCGGTCCGCTGATCTGGGGAGCAACGGCGATCTGGGTTCTTTACCGGGTAATCCGCGGCATCCTGCTGTTCAAGGACAATCAGCCGATTCCGGGCGTGTAGCGCTGCCACACGCGTTAATCGGGGTCAGAGATGCATTTCGCGGACGCAGTTCACCATACGAGACGTCGTTCGCGCGAAATACATCTCTGACCCCGATTAACGCTGCAGCGCCGGGTCCCACGCCGCGCCGTTGCGATAAACCCACTGCACGAGATAGTCGAGCGCAGGTCCGGCACGCGCGGCATTCCGGTCGTTGACGATCGCGACGACGGTGAAGCGACGTCCCGAAGCGTCGATGACATAGCCGGCGAGTGCGCGGACGCCCTCGAGCGATCCCGTCTTCAATAACGCCTGCCCGGCGACCGCGCCATTGCGAAACCGCCGCTCGACGGTGCCGTCGACCGCCGCGACGGCGAGCGAGCTCGCGAATTCTTCGCGCACGCTGCTCGCGTTTGCGGCAATCAGCAGCCGGTTCAGCCCTGCGGCGGTATTGCGCTCGTGCCGCGACAGTCCCGAGCCGTTTTCGAGGACCAGCCCCGGCATCGCGAGCTTCCGCGCGGCGAGCCAGCGCTTGATCGCGTCGGCCGCTTTTGCCGTCGTCGCGGGCGCTTTCCCCGACGTCGTCGCGAGCGTGAGGAAGATCTGCCGCGCCATCACGTTGTTCGACAGCTTGTTGACGTCGCGGACGACGTCGTGGAGCGGCGGCGACTCGAGCATGGCGAAGGGCGTGGCATCCGCCGGTGCGCGCCGCTCCTTCACGCCGCCGGCGAAGCGGCCGCCAGCCGCACGAAAATACGTGTCGAACATCGCGCGGACGTAATGCGGATGATCGAGCATCGCGATCCACCAGTCGCGCTCGCCGCACGCGAGCGGATACGTGCCGCCGAACGAGATCGCGCCGCGGTCGCCGCGATCCTCGATCGCCGGTGCTGCGCGCAGTCGCCAGTCGTCGCATTCCTCGCCGGCGATCGCTGGTGGCGGGCCGAGCGTCACGGCATCGAGCGGCGGCTCGGCATGGACAATGACACCGGTGCCCGCGGCATCGGGCGCGAGCGTCAGCCGCACCGACTTGAAGTTCACGAGCAGCGCATCGGGACCGACGTTGTAGGGTTTGAGCGGCTCGTGATCGAACGCGGCGGGATCGTAGCGGCGGCAGCGCAAAGCGGCTGCGATCGAGCGCGAGGTCGCCCTCCACCGCGCGCGAGACCATTCGTCGCGCAATTGGGCGATGAACGATTGCCACTGCTCGACGGTGATCTTGGGATCGCCGTTGCCTTTGAGAATGAGGTCGCCGCGCAGCTCCCCGTCGACGAGCGGACCGCCCAGATATGCCTCGGTCTTCCAGCGGTATTCGGGTCCGAGCAGCTCGAGCGCCGCGAACGTCGTGACGAGCTTCATGACCGACGCAGGATTGCGCGGGCGGTTCGCGTCGTGTGCGAAGAGCGGGCGCGAGCTTCGCCGTGTCCTGCACGACGATCCCCACGTGATTGAGCGGGATGCCGGCGTCGAGGAACGCGCGACCGATGTCGCGCGGGAGCTTCGCGTGCGCCGGGATCGCGACCAGCGCCAGCGCGACCATCAGCCATCGCGCGCGCCGCAAGCCGCCGCCATCACGACGACGATCGGGTGCGATGCGCGACGTCAGCACGCGTTGCCCATCAGCAGTCGTCCAGTATCGCGAGCGTGCGCTCGACGAGCAGCGCGAACTCGTCGTCGCTGATGACATAGGGCGGCATGAAGTAGACGGTGTTCCCGATCGGACGCAACAGCAGCTCGCGCTCGAGCGCCTGCGCGGCGAACCAGCGCGCGAAATCGGGCCGCTCGCTCTGCGCTTCGAATGCGATGATCATTCCACACTGCCGGAAGTTCCGCACGCCGATCGTGTGCGGCAAGCGCCGCGGCGCTGTTGCGCCATCGCGACGCGGTCGTGCGGTTGGCGGCAATGACGTCGTCGTCGCGAAAGATGTCGAGCACCGCGAGCGCCGCGCGGCAGGCAAGCGCGTTGCCCGTGTACGAGTGCGAGTGCAGGAACCCGCGCGTCACGTCGTCGTCGTAGAACGCGTCGTAGACCGCGTCGGTCGTCAGCACGCACGACAGCGGCAGGTAGCCGCCGGTGATGCCCTTCGACAGGCACAGGAAATCCGGCGTGATCGCCGCCTGCTCGCACGCGAACATCGTCCCGGTGCGGCCGAAGCCGGTCATGATCTCGTCGGCGATCAGGTGCACGTCGATGCCGGCTGCGTCATCTCGCGCGCGGCGCCGAGGTAACGGGCGTCGTACATCGCCATGCCGCCGGCGCCCTGCACGAGCGGCTCGACGATGAGCGCCGCGGTTGTCGCGCCATGCCCTTGCGAGAAAGTCCTCGAGCGCCGCCAGCGCGTCGTCGATCGCACGCGCGGCGATCGTTCGTCATCGGCGGCGCGCCGTGCGGGCGACGGCAGCAGCGGATGACTGCGCAGCAGCGGCGCGTACGCGTCGCGGAACAGCGCGACGTCGGTCACGCCGAGCGCGCCGACCGTCTCGCCGTGGTAGCCGCCGGCGAGCCGCGCGTAATGAGCACTTGTCCCGCTCGCCGCGCTGCTGCCAGTAGTGGAAGCTCATCTTCAGCGCGATCTCGGTCGCCGATGCGCCGTCGGACGCGTAGAACGCATGCGACAGTCCCGGCGGCGCCAGCGCCGACAGGCGCTCGGACAGCTCGATCGACCGGGCGGTGCGTGAAGCCGGCGAGCATCACGTGCGCGAACTCGCCGAGCTGTTCGCCGATCGCCGCGTTGATGCGCGGATGCGCATGGCCGAACAGGTTCACCCACCACGAGCTGATCGCGTCGAGATAGCGGCGGCCCTCGAAGTCGTAGAGCCACGCGCCCTTGTGCGCGCGCGATCGGCACGCAGCGGCCAGCGCTCGTGCTGCTTCATCTGCGTGCACGGGTGCCAGACGGCCGCACGGCTGCGCGCCTGCCATTCGGCATTGGCACCTGTCACCGGCATCGCCGTTGCATCCGCTGCACGGCGGCGACGAGCGCGCGCGTCGTCCCCGGCTCACGCACCGAGTGGCCCGCGTCCGGCACGACGACGTACTCGGCGTCGGGCCACGCGCGCGCGACCGCGTCGGCCGCGGCGGGCGGACAGATGATGTCGTAGCGGCCCTGCACGATGCTGCCGGGCAGCCCGCGAATGCGATGCATGTTCGCGAGGATCCGGTCCGGCTCGATGAACGCGGCGTGCATGAAGTAATGCGCCTCGATGCGAGCGATCGCCAGCGCGCCGGTATCGCCTTCGAGGCGGCCGTTGCCGTTCGGCTTGGGCAGCAGGGTCGAGCAGGTGCTCTCGTAGCGGTCCCACGCGTGCGCCGCCGGCCGGTGGATCCGCGCATCGGCATCGGTGAGGCGACGATGGTAGTTGGCGAGAACGTCGCCGCGCTCCTCGGGCGGCAGGAAATGCGTGAACTCGCGACTGGCCTCGGGAAAGACGCGCGACATCCCGTGCAAAAACCAGTCGATCTCCGCCTTCGTCGCAAGGAACATGCCGCGCAGCACGAGCCCCAGGACGCGCTCCGGATACGCTTGCGCATAAAGCAGCGCCAGCGTCGATCCCCACGACCCGCCGAAGAGCAGCCACTGGTCGATGCGCAAATGCTCGCGCAGCCGCTCGATGTCGGCGACGAGGTGCGCTGTCGTGTTATCGGTCAGCTCCGCGAGCGGCGTCGAGCGCCCCGCGCCGCGCTGGTCGTAGAGCACGATGCGCCAGAACGCAGGGTCGTAGAAGCGGCGGTGATGCGGCAGGCTGCCGCCGCCCGGCCCGCCGTGGATGAACAGCAGCGGCACGCCGCTCGCGTTGCCGCATTCCTCCCAGTACATCGTGTGCAAGCGATCGAGGGAAAGCATCCCGCTTGCACGGGGCGCGCAGTCCGGATAGAGCGACGCATCGGGCGAATGGCTGTCGGGCATCAGGAATCAGGAATCAGGTGGCGGTATCAGAGCGCAGCGGCGTTTGCTGACGGGCACGCGCATCGCCCGTATGATCGCATTTCGCGGTTTGCCTCCATGCCTGTTCGGGCTCTGACTCCGATCCCTGACATCTGATGCCTGATACCCGATACCTGAAGCGGCTTACGCCGCCGGCCTGCCTGCCCACCGACGCCGACCGCGCGCTTCTCGTTGGCCGCTTGTGGATGCCGTCCGTCGACGGACCCGCGCTGGTTCTCGTCGCCGGCGACGATCTGCTCGATCTGTCGGCCATTGCGCCGACGTCGAGCGAGCTCTTCGATCGGCTCGGCGTCGTGCAGGAAATTCAGGCACGGCCGCTGCCGCGCATTGCATCGCTGCCGGCGGCGCTGGCGAACGCGTCGGCGGAGACGCAGGACCCATCCCAACCGTGGCTCCTGGCGCCCTGCGACCTGCAGGCGATCAAGGCCGCCGGCGTGACGTTCGTTGCGAGCATGCTCGAGCGCGTCATCGAGGAGCAGGCGCGCGGCGATCCGGCGAAGGCCGAGGGCGTGCGGCGCAAGATCATCGGCATCGTCGGCGACAACCTGCGCAGCGTGCGGCCGGGCTCCGCGGAGGCGGCACGCGTCAAGGACGTCCTGCTGGCCGAGGGGCTGTGGTCGCAGTACCTCGAGGTCGGCATCGGGCCGGATGCGGAGATCTTCACGAAGTCGCAGCCGATGTCGGCGGTCGGCACGGGCGCCGACATCGGCATTCACCGCCAGTCGACGTGGAACAATCCCGAGCCGGAGATCGTGCTCGCGATCAATTCAGCCGCGGCGAGACGGTCGGCGCGACGCTCGGCAACGACGTCAACCTGCGCGACTTCGAGGGGCGCAGCGCGCTGCTGCTCGGCAAGGCCAAGGACAACAACGCGTCGTGCGCGATCGGCCCGTTCATCCGGCTATTCGACGACGCCTTCACGATCGATGCCGTGCGCAGCGCCGACATCGCGTTGACGCGTCGACGGCCCGGACGGCTTCGCACTTGACGGGGTCGAGCTCGATCGGCCAGATCAGCCGCGATCCGCTCGATCTCGCGAGCCAGGCGATCGGCCCGAATCACCAGTATCCGGACGGCCTGGTGCTGTTCCTCGGCACGATGTTCGCGCCGACGCAGGACCGGCACGGCGCCGGACTCGGATTCACGCACGAAGTCGGCGACATCGTGACCATCGCCACGCCGTCGCTCGGCGCGCTCGTCAACCGCGTGAACTACGCCGACGCGATCGCGCCGTGGACATTCGGCGCGGGCGCGCTGATGCGCAATCTGGTTGCTCGCGGCTTGCTTCGCCGCCAGTGAAACGAGGGTCGGAGCTGCAAGGTCCGCACAAGCGCGGCCTGATCGGGGTCAGCGCATAGGCGTCGATATCACGGTCGACCCCCATTCACGATGCGAGCCGGCGCTTTCTGAACGCGACGACGCGTTGGCGTTGCTCGCCGAGCCCTGCGATGCCGAGCGTCACGACGTCGCCCGCCTGCAGCCATTGCGGGGGCTTCATGCCCATGCCCACGCCGGGCGGCGTGCCGGTCGTGATCAGGTCGCCGGGCAGGAGCGTCATGTAGCGCGAGACGTCGGCGACGAGCTCCGCGACGCCGAAGATCATCGTGCGCGTGTTGCCCGTCTGCTTGCGCTCGCCGTTCACGTCGAGCCACATGTCGAGGTTCTGCGGATCCTTGATCTCGTCGCTCGTGACGAGCCACGGCCCGAGTCGGCCCGAACGTGTCGCAGCCCTTGCCCTTGCTCCACTGAGTGGCGCTGCGCTTCAGCTGGAACTCGCGCTCCGACACGTCGTTGACGATGCAGTAGCCGGCGACGTAGCGCAGCGCATCCTTCGCGGCCACGTAGCGCGCGGTGCGCCCGATGACGACGCCGAGCTCGACTTCCCAGTCGAGCTGCGTCGATCCATCGGCAGCATGATGTTGTCGTTCGGCGCCGACGATGAGGTCTGCGACTTGAAGAACACGATCGGATGCTCGGGAATCGGCGATCCGGTTTCCTTCGCGTGGTCGACGTAGTTCAGGCCGATCGCGACGAACTTCGACGGCGTCGCGATGCAGGGCCCGAGGCGCGGGCGGCCCTTGACGGCGGGCAGCCGGCGCGTGTCGAGCTTGCGCAACCCGGAGAGCGAAGCGGGCGCGAGCGCCGCCGCCGTCGATGTCCGTCACCTTGCGTGACAGGTCGCGCAGCACGCCATCGGCGTCGATGAGACCCGGCTTTTCGCGGCCGGCCGGGCCATAGCGTACGAGCTTCATTCGTTGGTCCCTTTTGCGATGTGGACTCAGATCGTCATGCCGCCGTCGCACGAATACACGTTGCCCGTGACGAACGCCGCCTCGTCGGACGCGAGGAACACGATCATCGGCGCGATTTCCTCGGGCTTCGCGAGCCGTCCCATCGGCTGCCGCGCGATGAACATCTTGCGCGCCTCGACCGGATCGGGGAACGCGTTGATGCGTTCCGCCAGCGACGGCGTGTCGACGGTCCCGGGCGCGATCGCATTGCAGCGGATGCCGCGCTGCACGTAGTCGGCGGCAACGCTCTTGGTGAGGCCGATGACGGCGGCCTTCGACGTGCCGTACACGAAACGGTTGGGCAGCCCTTTGATCGAGCCGGCGATCGACGCCATGTTGACGATGCTCGCGCCCTCGTCCGGTCGCATCGAAGTGCGCGAGCATCTTCGGCAGCGCGGCGCGGATCGCGACGTACATCGCGCGGGCGTTCAGGTTGACGCTGAATGTCCCAGTCCTTCGGGCGAGCAGTCGAGGATCGTGCCGTGATGGACGTAGCCTGCGCAGTTGAACAGGATCTGCAGCGGCGGCAGTTCGTCGAACAGGGCGGCGACGGCCGCATCGTCGAGCACGTCGAGCCGCCGCGTCGTGACGTTCTCGACGTGCGCCGATGGACGCCGAGCGACGCTTCGTTCACGTCGGTTGCGATGACCCGCGCACCTTCGCGCGCCATCGCCAGCGCGGTCGCGTGGCCGATGCCCTGGCCAGCGGCGGTGATCAATGCGGTCTTGCCTTGGAGTCGGAGAGCCACGCCGTGTCACGTCCTTCGCGCGAAACGGCGGATTCTACGCCATGCGCAGGCGCGATCGGGTGCGCAGGCGGGTGCTCGACGCCGGCGGGCGCGAAGGCGGGGCGCGTCGCGTTACGCGTACGCGGCGGCCGACCCGTGCATGAACGTGTCGACGAGGAACGCGAAGGCGATGCGCCACGCGGCTTCGGCTGCGGGCGGGTGGTAACTCTCCCGGTCGAATGTCGCAAACGCGTGCGGGGCATCGGGCAGCACGGCCATCGTATAGCGCTTGTTCGCATCCGACAGCGCCTTCGCAATCCGCGCATGCTCGTCGCTTGCGATCGACGTGTCGCGCGCACCGTAGAGCAGCAGTTGCGGCGCGGCGAGTTCGCCAACCCGGTCGATCAGCGGCTTGCGTTTGCCGCGCGGGACGGCGGGCGCGATGCCGCCGCCATAGAAGGACACGCAGGCGGCGAGGCGCGCGCCGTGAACCGCGTTCGCGAGAAACGCGAGGCGCCCGCCCATGCAAAACCCGATGACTGCCAGCCGTCCATCGCGCGCGCCCTGTGCGACCAGCGTGTCGAGTGCCGCGCCAACTTCGTGCATCGCCGCCTCGTCGTCGACTTCGTTGACCCGCGCGATGGCGCGCTCGCGGTCGGCGTAATCGAACGTCTCGCCGTGGTAGATGTCGGGCGCGAGCGCCATGTACCCGGCCCGCGCAAAACGGTCGCAAATGGCCTTCACGAAGGCGTTCAGGCCGAACGCTTCCATCATGACGACGACGCCGATGCCCGGCACGCCGCTCGGTTTCGCGAGATAGCCGGAGACGCCGGATGCAATCGACAGGAACTCCGTGTGGAGAACGGGTGCGGCCATCGGGCGCCTGGGTGTTTGCGGGGCGGGTTTCGCAATGCGAAGAATGCGACGCCTGCGGTGCAACCGCAAGCACCGGGCGCAAATTGGTCATGCCACTTGACCACCTGACCCGATGCGGGTAGCCTTCGCCGGCTCAGAATCGGAACGCCGGCGCCGGCTGGCGCGTGGCGTCCGGCCCCATGCCGTTCCAGAGCATCGAACCCCGCCGACTGTATCGCCAGATCGCCGACCAGATTCGCGCGCTTGATCAGGAGCGGCGAGTTCAACGCGGGCTCGCGCCTGCCGCCCGAGCGCGATCTCGCGCGGCAGCTCGGCGTCTCGCGGCCTTCGGTGCGCGAAGCGCTGATCGCGCTCGAGGTGGAGGGGCTGGTCGAAGTGCGGATCGGCTCCGGCATCTACGTGCGCGCGCCGGACGGCGCCGCGGCGGCCGACGCGCCGGAGGCGACGGCGGGTCCGTTCGAGCTGCTGCGCGCGCGCTACGTGATCGAATCGGAATGCGCCGCGCTGGCCGCCAAATCGGCGAAGCGCGCGCAGGTGCAGGCGATCGAGGAAGCGCTGGACGAGATGGAGCGCGAGATGGAAGCGGGACGGCAGCCGTTGCCGAGCGACCGGCTGTTTCACCTGCGGATCGCCGAGGCGACCGGCAACGGCGCGCTCGTGCACGTCGTCAAGCATGTTGTGGGACGAGCGGACCGGGCGCGCTCTACAAGCAGCTCGAGCACCACTACGATTCGCCCGAGTTGTGGCGCACGGCGATGGGCGAGCATCGGGCCGTGCTGAAGGCGATCGCCGCGCACGACGCCGGACGGCGCGCGCGCTGCGATGCAGCGTCATCTGAACCAGGCGTACAAGCGCTTCAGCAAGGGCTGGAACACCCGGTCGTCATAGCGACCGTCCCGCGTTCCCGGGCCCACGAAAGGAGAAGCGATGCTTGCCTGCCGCATTCATGCCAAGGAAGACCTGCGCGTCGAACCGCAGGACATGCCCGGCGTCGGGCCCGGCGAGGTGCTGCTGAGGCTCGGTGCGGGCGGCATCTGCGGCTCCGACCTCCATTACTACTTCGAGGGACGCAACGGCAGCTTCGTCGTGCGCGAGCCGCTGATCCCCGGTCACGAGGCGTCGGCCGTCGTCGCGGCGATCGGCGCCGGCGTCACGCGCGTCAAGGTCGGCGACAAGGTCGCGGTCAGCCCGTCGCATGCCTGCGGCCGCTGCGACTATTGCCGCGAGGGCCGCGAGCAGCTGTGCGAGAACATGAGGTTCCTCGGCAGCGCCAGCCTGTTTCCGCACGTCCAGGGCATGTTCCGCGAATATTTCGTCATGGGCGAGCGGCAGTGCTATCCGGTCGCCGGCGACGTGTCGCTCGGCGAGCTCGCGTTCGCCGAGCCGCTCGCCGTCGGGTTGCACGCGGTCAACCGCGGCGGCGATCTGCTCGGCAAGTCGGTGCTGGTCACCGGCGCCGGCACGATCGGCTGCCTCACCGTGCTCGCGGCGCGGCTCGCCGGCGCGGCGCAAGATCACCGTCAGCGACATCCTCGATCGTCCGCTCGCGCAGGCGCAGGATCGTCGGCGCCGACGTCACGCTGCACGCGGCGCGCGACGCCGACGCGCTGCGCGACGCCGCAGTTCGACGTCGCCTACGAGGTGTCCGGCAGCTTCGCCGCGCTGAAGACCTGCGTCGCGGCGGCGAAGCGCGGCGGCGTCATCGTGCAGGTCGGCACGCTGCCGCACGAGCCGCTGCCGTTCGTCGTCAACGAGCTGATGGCGAAGGAGCTCGACCTGCGCGGCGCGTTCCGCTGGGGCATCGAGTTCGACTGGGCGGTCGATTACCTGTCGTCGCGCCGGGTCGACGTGCGGCCGCTGCTGTCGGGCCAGTATCCGCTTGCCGATGCCGTCGACGCGTTTCACGCCGCCGCGGACAAGAATCGCAGCACGAAGGTCCAGGTCGTTGCATGAGCGATCCTGGCGGGAGCCGGAGTCATCCGAGTGACGTCCGTTCGATTTCATCGAGGAGGAATCATGCGTTTGCTGTCGAAGCTGGTATTCGCAGTGCGCCGCGGTCGCGGCGTTGACGGTCGCCGCGCCTGCCGCTGGCGCAGACAGAAGCTCAAGTGGGCGCACGTGTACGAGACGCGCGAGCCGTACCACACCGGTCGGTGTGGGCGGCCGGCGAGATCAAGAAGCGCACCAACGGCAAGTTCGACATCGAGGTGTTTCCCGCCTCGACGCTCGGCAAGGAAACCGACATCAACCAGGGCATGACGCTCGGCACCGTCGACATGATCATCAGCGGGCCGTCGTTCGCGGCGCGCAGCTACCCGCGCTCGGCATCGCGCTACTACCCGTTCATCTTCCGCGACGCCGATCACCTGATCGCCTACTCGAAGAGCCCGGTCGTTCGACGAGATGGTCGAGGAGTTCCGCAAGAAGACCGGCATCCAGATCACGGCGTATCACGTACTACGGCGCGCGCCAGACGACGTCGCAACCGCGCCGTTCACCGACTGCGCCGGCATGAAGGGCCTGAAGATCCGCGTGCCCGACGTGCCCGCCTACATGGCGACGCCGAAGGCCTGCGGCGCGAACCCGACGCCGATCGCGTTCGCCGAGGTGTACCTCGCGCTGCAGAACGGCACCGTCGATGCGCAGGAGAATCCGCTGACGACGATCGAGGCGAAGAAATTCTACGAAGTGCAGAAGGCCATCATGCTGACCGGCGCACATCGTCGACTGGCTTGACGACGCAGGTCGCGCCGCACGTCTGGAACAAGCTGACCGACGCCGAGAAGAAGATCTTCACCGACGTGACGCGCGAGGCCGCGGCGCGCGCGACCGCCGAAGATCAAGAAGCGCGAAGGCGAGCTCGCCGACGAGTTCAAGAAGAAGGGCCTGCAGATCGTGACCGCGGTCGACAGCAAGAGCTTCCAGCGACGCGGTGCTCAAGGCGGTGACGCTCGAATCGATGGGCTTCACGAAGGCCGACTAGGACAAGATCGTCGGCGATCAAGTAAGCGCGTACGTGCCGAAGCCGCGGTCCACGGTGACGTGGACCGCGGTCGAACTCCGCCGCCGCGCAAGCGGCAAGCGATCGAAGCCGATGAGCGCGCAAGCCCACAACGACCGCCGGAGCTGTCCGTCGTACCCGCAGCGAGCACGTCCTCGACGACGACGGTCATTTCCACGTGACCGACGCGCCGATCGATCTCGTCGCACTACCTGTTCGAGGACTGGGTCGCGCTCGCCTTCTTCTGGCTGCTCGGCCTTACGTGTTCTACCAGTTCTTCACGCGCTACGTGCTGAACGACTCGGCCGCGTGGACCGAGGAGATCGCGCGCTACCTGCTGATCTGCATGGTGTTCGTCGGCATCGTCCGCCGCGGTGCGCGCGCACCGGCACATCCATGTCGATTTCCTGTACCGGCTGATTCCGGCGCGGCCGGGCGCGCGCTGTCGACGCTGGTGGACGTCGCTGCGCATCGCCTTCTTCTGCTGTCGCGACCGGGCTGACGATCGCAGATGATGACGCGGATGGGCAACCTACAGATGACGATCATCGACCTGCCGATGAACATCGTCTACGGCGTCTGCGTGTTCGGCTTCGCGTGCTGCTGCGCTGCGCTCGGTGCAGGTCGCGATCGAGAACTGGCGGCGCGGCTGCAGCCTGCTCGAGCGGCCCGAGCATCGCGATCGAAGATGACGCGATGAGCGGCGCCGGGCCGTCCCAAGCCGCGCAATAGCTCCCCCTCGGGGGGCAGCGCAGCGGCGACAGCCGCAAGCGTGGGGGTCGTGCAATGACCGGCACGCTGCTCGCGTCGTTCCTCGCGCTGATGGTGACCGGCATCCCGGTCGCCATCGCGATGGCCGGGCTCGTCGCTCGATCTACATCCTGGTGACCGGCAGAGCACGCCGCCGATGGTCGTCGTGCACCGGATGATCAGCGGCATCGACAGCTTTCCGCTGCTCGCCGTGCCGTTCTTCATCTTCGCCGGCAACCTGATGAACAACGCCGGCATCACCAACCGGATCTACAACTTCGCGCTCGGCGCTCGTCGGCTGGATGAAGGGCGGCCTCGGCCACGTCAACATCATCGGCTCGCGTGATCTTCGCCGGGCATGTCGGGCACGGCGATCGCCGACGCGGCGGGCCTCGGCACGATCGAGATCAAGGCGATGCGCGACCACGGCTACTCGAAGGAGTTCGCGGTCGGCGTCACCGCGGCCTCGGCGACGCTCGGGCCGATCATTCCGCCGTCGCTGCCGTTCGTCATCTACGGCGATGGTGGCGAACGTCTCGATCGGCGCAGCTGTTCCTGGCCGGCATCATCCCCGGCCTCGTGATGACGGTGCTGATGATGCTGACCGTCGCGTATTACGCGCACAAGAACAACTGGGGCGCGCGACATCAAGTTCGAGTGGGCGCGCGTCGCGCAAGGCGCTGCTCGAGCTCGTCGGTCGTCATCGGCTTTCCGCTGGCGATGTGGGGCGCGGTCAAGCTCGGCGTCGATCCGGTCGTCGCGACGCTCGGTGGCGATCGTGCTGCTGTTCGTCGCCGACTGGAAATTCAAGTTCGAGGCGGTGCTGCCGATCATGACGCCGGTGCTGCTGATCGGCGGCATGGCGACCGGCATCTTCACGCCGACCGAAGGCGCGGTCGCCGCGTCGATCTGGGCGCTGTTCCTCGGCCTCGTCTGGTACCGGACGCTGACGCTCCGGATGCTCGCCAAGGTCGTCGATGGAAACGATCGAGACGACGGCGACGGTGCTGTTCATCGTCGCGGCCGCGTCGATCTTCGGCTGGCTGCTGACCGCGACCCGCGTCACCGACATGGTGACGACGTGGGTGCTGTCGTTCACCGACACAGCCGTGGGTGTTCCTGCTGCTCGTGAACCTGCTGCTGCTGTTCGTCGGCTGCTTCCTCGAGCCGACCGCGGCGATCCTGATCGCGGTGCCGGTGCTGATGCCGGTCGTGCAGCAGCTCGGCATCGACCCGGTGCATTTCGGACTGGTCGTGGTGCTGAACCTGATGATCGGCCTGCTGCATCCGCCGATGGGCATGGTGCTGTTCGTGCTCGCGCGCGTCGGCGAACCTGTCGCTCGAGCGCACGACGATGGCGATCCTGCCGTGGCTCGTGCCGCTGCTCGTGAGCCTGGTGCTGCTCACCTACGTGCCGCGAGATCTCGCTGTGGCTGCCGCGACTCAGTTCTACAAGCTGACGCCGCCATGTCGCCGATCGAGCGCATCGAAATCCTGCAGGTCGACCTGACGCCGAAGGTCGTGCGCACCGACGCGATCCAGTCGTTCGTCACGCAGGAGACGCCGATCGTGCGCATCACCTGCGCCGACGGCGCGCAGGGCACCGGCTACACGTACACGATCGGCACCGGCGGCTCGTCGGTGTCGCGCTGCTGCGCGACCACCTGGCGCCGCGGCTGATCGGTCGCGATGCGCGCGAGATCGAGCGCGCTGTGGAAGGAGCTTTTCTTCCACACGCACGCGACCGCCGTCGGCGCGATCACGAGCCTCGCGCTCGCGGCGATCGACACGGCGCTGTGGGACCTCAAGTGCCGCCGCGCCGGCCTGCCGCTGTGGAAGTGCGCCGGCGGCGCGCAGCCGCGCGTGCCGGTCTACACGACCGAAGGCGGCTGGCTGCACCATCCGCGCGAGCAGCTGGTCGACGAAGCGCTGGCGGCGAAGGCGCAGGGCTTTCGCGGCGCCAAGATCAAGGTCGGCAAGCCGTCGATCGCCGAGGACGTCGCGCGGCTCGACGGCGGTGCGCGAGGCGGTCGGGCGACGCGTTCGAGATCATGGTCGACGCCAACCAGGCGTTCACCGTCGCCGAGGCGCGCCGGCGCGCGCATGCGTTTGCGCCGCTGATGCTCGCGTGGCTCGAGGAGCCGCTGCCGGCCGAGGACCTCGGCGGCCACGTCGAGCTCGCGGCGCGCGGCGACGATGCCGATCGCCGTCGGCGAATCGCTCTACCACCCGTCGCACTTCCGCGAGTATCTCGAGCGCGGCGCCTGCTCGATCGTCCAGGTCGACTGCGCGCGCATCGGCGGCATCACGCCGTGGCTCAAGGTCGCGCATCTCGCGGAGGCTTTCAACGTCGCCGTCTGCCCGCACTTCCTGATGGAGCTGCACGTCTCGCTGACGGCGGCGGTGCCCGAACGGCGCATGGGTCGAGTACATCCCGCAGCTCGATGCGATCACGACGTCGCGGATGGCGATCGACGACGGCTATGCGGTCCCGCCGGCGGCACCGGGCCTCGGCATCGACTGGGATTTCGCGGCGATCGAGCGCGACGCCGTGGCGCGCGCGACGATTGCGCATTGAAGAATCGAGGAGAAGTTCCATGCTTACCCGCTCATCGCTGACCATCCGCCTGCATCCGGACGACGACGTCGTCATCGCCCGCGCAGCAGCTGGTCGGCGGCACGAAGCTGCTCGACGAGAACGTCACCGTCGCCGGCCTCGTTCCGCCGGGCCACAAGGTCGCGACGCGCGCGATCGACGTCGGGCGCGCCGGTGCGGCGCTACAACCAGATCATCGGCTTCGCGAGCCGCGACATCGCGCCGGGCGAGCACGTGCACCTGCACAACCTCGCGATGGGCGCGTTCGATCGCGACTACGCGTTCGGCGTCGACGCGAAGCCGACCGCAGTACATCGAGCCCCCCGCGACGTTCATGGGCATCGTGCGGCGCGACGGACCGAACGCCGGCAAGGTCGCGACGCGCAACTACATCGGCATCCTGTCGACGGTGAATTGCTCGGCGACCGTCGCGCGCGGCATCGCCGACCAGTTCACGCGCGAGCGTCTCGCCGCGTTTCCCGAACGTCGACGGCGTCGTCGCGCTGACGCACGGCTCCGGCTGCGGGATGGACACGCACGGCGAGGGCATGCAGCTCCTGCGCCGCACGCTCGGCGGCTACGCGAAGCACGCGAATTTCGCCGGCGTGCTGATCGTCGGACTCGGCTGCGAGGCGAACCAGATCAGCGCGCTGCTCGGCGCGCAGGCGCTGAGCGAGGGGCCGCTGCTGCGCACGTCTCAGATCCAGGACACCGGCGGCACGGCGAAGACGATCGCGCACGGCGTCGCGATGATCGACGAGATGCTGCCGCACGCGAACGACGTGACGCGCGAGCCGGTGCCTGCGTCGCACATCACCGTCGGCCTGCAGTGCGGCGGCTCGGACGGCTACTCCGGCATCACCGCCAATCCGGCGCTCGGCGCCGCGGTCGATCTGCTCGTGCGCCACGGCGGCACGGCGATCCTGTCGGAGACGCCCGAGATCTACGGCGCCGAGCACCTGCTGACGCGCCGCGCGGTGTCGCGCGAGGTCGGCGAGAAGCTCGTGTCGCGCATCCGCTGGTGGGAGGACTACACGGCGCGCGAGACGCGGCGAGATGAACAACAATCCGTCGCCCGGCAACAAGGCCGGCGGCCTCACGACGATCCTCGAAAAATCGCTCGGCGCCGTCGCGAAGGGCGGCACGACGAACCTCGTCGAGGTCTACGAGTATGCGGAGCCGGTGACCGCGAAGGGCTTCGTCTACATGGACACGCCCGGCTACGACCCGGTGTCGGCCACCGGCCAGGTGGCGGGCGGCGCCAACATGATCGTGTTCACGACCGGGCGCGGATCGGCCTACGGCTGCGCGCCGGCGCCGTCGCTCAAGCTGTCGACGAACACGGCGCTGTGGGTGCGGCAGGAGGAGGACATCGACCTCAATTGCGGCGAGATCGTCGACGGCAGCGCGACGCGTCGACGAGATCGGCGAGCGGCTGTTCCGGCTGATGCTCGACACCGCATCGGGCGCAAAGTCGAAGAGCGAGATGCATGGCTACGGCCAGAGCGAATTCGTGCCGTGGTACGTGGGTGCGGTGATGTGACGTGCGGACAGCTCCTCGGTTGACACATCGCGGGGGCCGCCCGTACGCTGCAACGGCGTTGCGGTGCGTCGCAGACCGACGCGCGGCGACAGACATCGGGATCGACCAAGGAGGAATCGAATGAAATTCGTCACGAAGTGCGTTGCGGCGCTGTTGGCGCTCGGCATGCTGGGCGCGGCCGCGCCGGCCGCGGCGCAGGAGAAGCTCGTCGTCTGGTGGGTCAAGGGCTTCTACAAGTCCGAGGACGACGCGCTGTTCGAGGCGATCAAGAAGTTCGAGGCGAAGACCGGCGTCAAGGTCGAGCTGTCGCAATACGCCGTGCAGGACATGATCCCGAAGACCGTCGCCGCGCTCGATGCGGGCAACGCCGCCCGACGTCGCGTACGTCGACGTCTACGACTTCCAGGTCGCTCGGCAAGTGGGCGTTCGAAGGCAAGCTCGAGGACCTCTCCGACATCATCACGCCGATCAAGGACAAGTTCCTGCCGAACACGATCGAGACGACGTACCTCTACAACGACAAGACGAAGAAGAAGCGCGTACTACGCGTTCCCGCTCAAGCAGCAGACGATGCACATCGAGTACTGGAAGGACATGCTGGCCGAGGCGGGCTCAAGGAGACCGACATTCCCGACGACGTGGAAGGAATACTGGGCGTTCTGGTGCGACAAGGTGCAGCCCGACTACCGCAAGAAGACCGGCAAGCGGATCTTCGGCACCGGCTTCCCGATGGGCGTCGACTCGAGCGACTCGTACTACTCGTTCCTGACGTTCATGGACGCGTACAACGTCAAGCTCGTCGACGACAACGGCAAGCTGACGGTCAACGACCCGAAGGTGCGCGCCGGGCTGATCGGCGCGCTGCGCGACTACACGATGCCCTACACGAAGGGCTGCACGCCGCCGTCGGCGACGTCGTGGAAGGATCCGGACAACAACGTCGCGTTCCACAACAAGACGACGATCATGACGCACAACGCGACGATCTCGATCGCCGCCAAGTGGTTCGACGACATGAACAACGACGAAGCTGAAGCCCGAGCAGCGCGCGCAGGCGAAGAAGAACTACTACGAGAACATCGCGACCGCCGGCTTCCCGAAGAAGCCCGACGGCTCGCCGATGACGTACCGCGCGGCGGTGAAGACCGGCGTGATGTTCGCCGACTCGAAGAACAAGAAGCGCGGCAAGGAGTTCATCGCGTTCCTGCTGCAGGACGAGAACCTGATTCCGTACGTCGAAGGCTCGCTCGGCCGCTGGTATCCGGTGACGAAGTCCGGCGCCGCGCGGCTGTCGTTCTGGCTCGCCGATCCGCATCGCACGTCGGTGCAGCGGCAGTTCGCGGCGGGCACGACGACGTTCGAATTCACGAAGAACTACAAGTTCACGATCCTCAACAACGAGAACGTCTGGGCCAAGGCGATGAACCGCGTCGTCGAGCGAGAAGTGGCCGGTCGAGAAGGCGGCCGACGAGATGATCGCCCGCATCAAGGAGGTCGCGGGCTAACGCAACGTCTGACGGACACGGGGGCGGCGCGCGCCGCCCCCGTGTCCATCGGACGTTCCGAGGGCCGATGTCGACGATCGCACTGCCGCAGACCGAAGCGGTCGGCCCGCAGCCCGAGCCGCCGAAGAAGGCGCGTGTCGCCCTGGCAGCATGTGGGGCGTCGATGCTGCTCGCGCCGTACGTCTCGTGTTCCTGGTGTTCGTCGTGTACCCGGTCGGCTACGGCCTGTGGCTCGCGCGGCATCCGGAAAGCTACGTCGCAGCTGTTCGACGATCCGATCTTCGCCGGGTCGGTCGTCAACACGCTGGTGTTCCTGGTCGTCGCGATCAACCTCAAGATGCTGGTGGCGCTGTTCCTGTCCGGCTTCTTCGTCACGGCGCGGCCGTGGATCAAGTGGCTGTCGGTGCTGTTCATCCTGCCGTGGGCGGTGCCGTCGATTCCGACGATCCTGTCGATCCGCTTCATGCTGAATCCCGAATGGGGCGTCGTCAACCAGGTCATCTTCAGGCTGACGGCGGAGGACGGCCCCAACTGGCTCAACGATCGCTGGCTGGCGCTGTCGATGGCGATGCTGGTGCACATCTGGAAGAGCCTGCCGTTCTGGACGATGATCATGATCGCCGGGCGGCTCGTCGATCCCGAAGGAGCTGTACGAGGCGGCGAGCGTCGACGGCGCGTCCGCGTGGCAGAAGTTCAGGTTCATCACGTGGCCGTCGATGCAGACGCTGTACCTGACGTCGACGATCCTGTCGATGATCTGGACGCTCGGCGACTTCAACAGCGTCTACCTGCTGACCGGCGGCGGCCCGGCCGATCTGACGCACGTGCTCGCCACGCTCGGCATCCGCTATCTGCGCCTCGACCAGGTCGACCTGGCGATGGCGACGATCGTCGTGCGCGATGCCGCTGGTGCTGCCGCTCGTGTATTTCATGATGAAGCGGCTGTCGCGATAAGCGTATGGCGAACATGAAAAAGGTCGTCACCGAGGCGAAGCTGCTGCTGATCGGCATTCCGGTCGCGATCTGGACGCTGCTGCCGATCTACAACCTGTTCCTGTTCTCGATCTCGACCAAGGAAGAGGCGTTCGCCGGCCAGCTGTGGCCCGACCACCCGACGCTGCGCAATTTCGAGCATCGTGTTCCGCGAGCAGCACCATTTCCTCGAGCCACTTCTGGCGGCAGATCTGGAATTCGCTGCTCATCGCGGTGGCGGTCGGCGTGCATCACGCTGGTCGTCGCCACGACGGCGCGCGTTCGCGATCAGCCGGCTGAAGGCGCGCGGCGGCCGCCTGGTGATGAACTCGCGCTGTTCACCTATTTCATCCCGGCGGCGTTCCTCGCGGTGCCGATGTACAAGGCGATGGGCGCGTACGGCCTGCTCAACAGCCAGTGGGCGCTGATCCTCGCGATGATGACGATCGCCGCGCCGTACGCGATCTGGGTGCTGAAGCAGGCGTCCGACAAGCTGCCGTTCGAGCTCGACGAGGCGGCGCGGATCGACGGCGCGTCGCCGCTGCAGTTGTTCCGCCTCGTCTACCTGCCGCTGATGACGCCGTCGCTGGTCGCGGTGGGCACCTACGCGCTGCTGCTCGCGTGGAACGAATACCTGTACGCGTTCCTGCTGCTGTCGAGCGACCAGGACGTCACGCTCGCCGTCGCGCTCGGGCAATTCCTGTCCGCCGACGATTCGCCGTGGGAGCTCCTGATGACGACCGGCCTGATCTACGCGCTGCCGCCGGCGGCGATCTACTACGCGTTCAAGCGCTACATGGTCGGCGGCCTCACCGCCGGCGCGTGAAGAGCATGATGAGGTGAACCGACAATGGCCTCCGTATCGTTCCAGAACATCGAAAAGGCCTTCGGCAGCACGAAGGTCATCCACGGCATCTCGTTCGACATCCAGCGACGGCGAGTTCATGGTGCTGGTCGGCCCGTCCGGCTGCGGCAAGTCGACGCTGCTGCGGATGCTGGCGGGGCTCGAGGAGATCACCGGCGGCACGATCGCGATCGACGACCGGTCGGTCAACGACGTCGACTCGAAGGACCGCGACATCGCGATGGTGTTCCAGAGCTACGCGCTGTATCCGCACATGACGGTCGCGCGACAACATGGGGTTCAGCCTGCGGCTGCGCAAGGCGAACAAGAGCGAGATCGACGCGCGCGTCGCGCGTGCCGCGAAGATCCTGAACCTCGATCCGTACCTCGCAGCGCTATCCGCGCGAGCTCTCGGGCGGCCAGCGGCAGCGCGTCGCGATGGGCCGCGCGATCGTCCGCGATCCCAAGGTGTTCCTGTTCGACGAGCCGCTGTCGAATCTCGACGCGAAGCTGCGCGTGCAGATGCGCGCCGAGATCAAGGCGCTGCACCAGCGGCTCAAGACGACGACCGTGTACGTCACGCACGACCAGATCGAGGCGATGACGATGGCCGATCGCATCGTCGTCATGCACGACGGCGTGATCGAGCAGATCGGCACGCCGCTCGAGCTCTACGACCGGCCGGACAACCTGTTCGTCGCGCAGTTCATCGGCTCGCCGGCGATGAACATCGTCAAGGGCACGCTGCGCCGCGACGAACGGCGTCGCGCACGTCGAAACGGCGGACGGCGTCCGCTGGCCGCTCGGCACCGGCGTCGGGCGCCGATGGCCAGGCGGTGACGTACGGCGTGCGGCCCGACCATCTCGAGCTCGATCGGCGACCGGGAGCGCGGCGTACCCGGCGAAATCATCGTCGTCGAGCCGACCGGCTCGGAAACGGAGCTCGTCGTGCGCATCGGCGACGCGCAGGTGATCGTCGAGACGCACGGCCGGCCCGGCGTTGCAGCCGGGCGACAAGGTCGGCTTTGCCGTGGATCCCGGCAACGTGCACCTGTTCGACCAGGCGACCGGCGCGAGGCTCGCATCATGAGCGCTCCGACCGAGTCGCGCACCGGGGCGCCGCAACGGTCGAGATGCCTTCGCGCGAGTGTGTCGAGTCCCGATTGATGCCGCGAGATCATCGCTGACCCCGATGCGGGCAGCGACGACATGCCGCAAGCGTGGGGGACACCGATGAGTGCCGGGCAGAAGCGAAAGCTCCGCTCCGCCGAATGGTTCGGCCGCCACGATCGCGATGCGCTCGTGCATCGCTCGTGGATGAAGAACCAGGGAATACCGCACGACCAGTTCGACGGCCGCCCGGTGATCGGCATCTGCAACACGTGGTCGGAAGCGACGCCGTGCAACGCGCACTTCCGCGAGCTTGCCGAGCACGTGCGCCGCGGCGTGCTCGACGCGGGCGGCTTCCCGATCGAGTTTCCGGTCATGAGCCTCGGCGAGACGCTGATGCGGCCGACGACGATGCTGTTCCGCAACCAGTGCGCGATGGACGTCGAGGAATCGATCCGCGCCAATCCGTTCGACGGCGTCGTGCTGCTGATGGGCTGCGACAAGACGACGCCCGCGCTGCTGATGGGCGCCGCGTCGTGCGACCTGCCGACGATCGGCGTATCCGGCGGGCCGATGCTGAACGGCAAGTTCCGCGGCGAGGACATCGGCTCCGGCACGCACGTCTGGAAGTTCACCGAGATGCTCAAGACCGGCGAGATGAACGAAGCCGACATGGTCGAGGCCGAGTCGTGCATGTCGCGCTCGGCCGGTCATTGCATGACGATGGGCACCGCGTCGACGATGGCGTCGATGGTCGAGGCGCTCGGCATGGGCCTGCCGACGAATGCGGCGATTCCCGCCGTCGACTCGCGCCGCAAGGTGCTCGCGCGCATGGCGGGGCGGCGCATCGTCGAAGATGGTCGACGAGGACCTGCGGATGTCGCAGATCCTCACGCGCGCAGGCGTTCGAGAACGCCGATCATGGTCAACGGCGCGATCGGCGGGTCGACGAACGCCGTCGTGCATCTGCTGGCGATCGCCGGGCGCATCGGCGTCCCGTTGTCGCTCGACGACTGGGACCGGCTCGGCCGCGACGATGCCCTGCGTCGTCGAACCTGATGCCGTCGGGCGAATACCTGATGGAGGATTTCTATTACGCGGGCGGGTTGCCGGTGGTGATTCGCGAAATCGGCAAGTGGCTCCACAAGGATGCGCTGACCGTCAACGGCCGCACGATCTGGGACAACTCGAAGGACGCGGTCAACTACAACGAGAAGGTGATCACGCCGATCGCGCGGCCGTTCAAGCCGCAGGGCGGCATCGCGGTGCTGCGCGGCAATCTGGCGCCCGACGGCGCCGTGCTGAAGCCGTCGGCCGCGACGCCGGCGCTGATGCGGCACACGCGGGCGCGCGGTCGTGTTCGACGACATCGACGACCTGCATCGGCGCATCGACGATCCGGCGCTCGACGTGAATGCCGATGACATCCTCGTGCTCAAGAATTGCGGACCCGAAGGGCTATCCCGGATTTCCGGAGGTCGGCAATTTCGCGCTGCCCGCGAAGATCCTGAAGCAGGGCGTCACCGACATGATCCGCATTTCCGATGCGCGCATGTCGGGCACGGCGTACGGCACCGTCGTGCTGCATACGGCGCCCGGAGGCCGCTGCCGGCGGCCCGCTGGCGCTGGTCGAAAACGGCGACATGATCGAGCTCGACGTCGACGCAGCGCCGCCTGCAGCTGCACGTGTCCGACGACGAGCTCGCGCGGCGGCGCGCGAAATGGAAGCCGCCGCGCGCCGCACGCCGACCGCGGCTGGGTCAAGCTCTACTGCGACACGGTGCAGCAGGCCGACAAGGGCGTCGACCTCGATTTTCTCGTCGGCGGCTCAGGCGCAGCCGTCGGTCGCGAAAGCCATTGACGCCGATCGGCGTGCAGCTTGGCACGTCGCCTGAGTGCGCAGTTATCATGGCGGTATTGCGGACGAGTCCCGAACGCCGGCGTGATGCGCAAATGGTCGGCGTTGTCGCGGCTACCTTGATCGCGCGATCCGGAGTGCCACGAATGCCGATGTCGGAATACATCCGTAGCCTGCGGGAGAAAATCGGCACGACGGTGCTCGAGGTCCCGACCGTCAGCATCCTCACCTTCGACGATCGCCGGCGGGTATTGCTCGTGCGCCATGCCGAAGGCAATGACTGGACGACCCCGGGTGGCATGGTCGAGCCGTATGAAACGCCATCGGACGCCGCGGTACGGGAGATGTGGGAGGAAACCGGGCTCCTCGTCGCGCTGACCCGCGTGATAGGGGTATTCGGCGGGCAGCCCTGTGCCAGCACATACTCGAATGGTGACAAGGTTTCCTGGATTTCGACGGTGTTCGGCGCCGATGTGATCAGCGGCACGCTGAAGCCGGACGGCGAAGAGACGCTGGAGACGCGGTATTTCGCGCGCGACGAGCTGGGTTCCATTCGTTGCAAACCGCATGTACATCTCTTCCTGGATGCCGGCTATTCGGCGCAGCGCAATGCGCATTTCCAGCAGCCGACATGGCAGCCGCCGGGTGCCTGACGAGCCGCCCCGCGGCCACTGATCCATCGTCGCCGTTGGCGAGATTTCCACGAAAGCCCATATGAAGCGCTGCTTCCTCGCTGCATGCATTGCCGTTTTCGTCTCCGAAGCGCTCGCCGCCCCGGTCTCGAACTATGCCGGTGAGCAGTCACGGGAAATCAAGGCGCTGTCGACCGACGACGTCCAGTCGTACCTGTCCGGCAAGGGAATGGGGCTCGCCAAGGCTGCCGAGCTGAATGGCTACCCCGGGCCGTCCCACGTCCTGGAGCTTGCAACGGAGCTGGGCCTTACGACGGAACAGCGCCGGCGGACCGAGGCGCTTTTCGCGGCGATGCAGGCAAGCGCTGTGCGCCTGGGTCGCACGCTGGTGGAAGAAGAGCGCAAGCTCGACCAGTTGTTTGCCGGCAAGTCGGTCACACCGGAACTGCTCGATGCATCGCTTGCGCGGATCGGCACCCTGCAGGGGAAGGTGCGGGGCGTTCACCTCGATGCGCACCTTGCGCAGGTTCGCATCCTTACGCCTGAACAGGTCGCTCGCTACATCGAGTTGCGCGGCTATGCGTCCCCACGGGAATCGTCACCGCATGGCCAGCATCGACATTGACGCGGCCAGGCGCGCACGACCGTGACACGCCAGTTGCGGGCAATGTTCGAGGCGGAGCTCGCCAGCGCTTCGCGCGCAGTCGAAGTACGCAACGACGAGCTCGCCTTTCATCATCTCGCGCGGGCGCACATCCTCAGCCAACGGTCTACCCTTCGCCACGTACGCGTGCATTGGCGCATGCTGAAGCTCGGTCGTGCCACTTCGAATTGGCGCGAGGTGATCGGCCAGTCCACGCGCATCATCGCCGCCGCGCTGTTCTCCAGGATTTGGGTGCCGATCGGCAATACCGGTCGCGCCAACGTCAGCGCGTTGAAGCGGATGCCGATTCCGGACGACCTTCGTGCGGTACTCGAGAACGACGGTGCCCGGTAGCTTCGCTGCGCACGAATGAACGTCAGGACGGGTAACGGGAATAAAGACGCGTGCCGCATAGCGTTACCCTGATCACCACGATCACCGCCGCTTTCGGGCTGGCCCTGGTTCTGGGCGTCATTGCAGTACGTCTCAAGTTGCCGGCGCTGCTCGGTTACCTGATCGCCGGAGTGATCATCGGTCCCGCCACGCCCGGATTCGTCGCAGACGTCGGACTTTCACGGCAACTGGCGGAGATCGGCGTCATGCTGCTGATGTTCGGCGTCGGATTGCAGTTTTCCCTGAACGACCTGCTGGCGGTTCGCAGAATCGCGTTGCCGGGCGCCGTTGCGCAAATCGCCGTCGCGACGTCCCTCGGCTTCGTTGTCGCCGTTCTCTGGGACTGGAGCGCCGGCGCCGGCATCGTATTCGGTCTCGCGCTTTCGGTTGCGAGCACCGTGGTCTTGCTGAAAGCGCTGGAACATCGCGGCGTGCTCGAGTCGATCAACGGTCGCATCGCCGTCGGCTGGCTCGTGGTCGAAGACCTGGTGACGGTGCTGGTGCTCGTTTTGCTGCCGCCACTCTCCGGATGGCTCAACGGTGGCGTCGGGCACGGCATGGCCGATGCGGCGGAAGGCCGGCATGCATTGATCGCATTTGCGGTCACGTTCGGCAAAGTCTCGATCTTCGTCGTGCTGATGCTCGTTGTCGGTCGCCGCGTATTCCCCTGGCTCCTCTGGCAGGTGGCCCGCACCGGGTCGCGTGAGTTGTTTACGCTATGCGTGGTCGCGGCTGCAGTCGGCATCGCGTATGGCTCGGCGGCGATCTTCGGCGTTTCGTTCGCGCTTGGCGCGTTTTTCGCGGGGATGGTTCTGCGGGAAAGCGCGCTCAGCCGCCGGGCGGCCGACGAATCGTTGCCGCTGCGGGACGCCTTCTCGGTGTTGTTCTTCGTGTCGGTGGGCATGCTGTTCGATCCTGCCATGCTGATTCAGGAACCGTTGCGCGTGCTCGTCGTCGTCGCGATCATCATGTTCGGCAAGACGCTGGCCGCCTTCTGCATCGTCCTTGCCTTCCGCTATCCGCTCAATACGGCGTTGACGGTGTCGGCGAGCCTGGCGCAGATCGGGGAGTTTTCGTTCATCCTCGCGAGCCTTGGCGTTTCGCTCGGGCTGCTGCCAGTCGAAGGCCAGAGCCTCATCCTGGCAGGCGCGCTGATCTCGATCGCGCTCAATCCGCTGGTGTTCAATGCAATCGAGCCCGTGCAAGCCTGGATCCGATCCCGCTCGAAGCTCGCCCGCGCCATGGAGCGGGCGGATGATCCGCTGGCGGAACTTCCGACCACCGTTGATCTCAATCGCTTGACGGGGCATATTCTGCTCGTCGGCTATGGTCGCGTCGGCCGGCGCATCGGTGAAGCGTTGATGAAGAGCGGTGTGCCGATTGTGGTCGCCGAGGCGAACCGCGAAATCGTCGAGCGACTGCGCGCCCGCGGCATCCCTGCGGTATCGGGCGACGCTTCGGAGCCTGCCGTACTCATCCAGGGTCATGTCGCTCGGGCACAGATGCTCGTCATCGCCGTCCCGGATGCCTTCCAGGCAAGGCAGATGATCGAGGTTGCCCGCGCACTCAAACCGGACATCGGGGTGATTGTCCGCGCTCACAGCGACGAGGAAGCGGCGCTGCTCCGCAGGGACAGCGCCGGACACGTGTTCACGGGCGAGCACGAGCTCGCACTCGCAATGACGCGACGCGTGCTCGAGACAGTTGCGGCGACGCAGGACTCCACGCGGGAACGCGAGCCGATGCACCCGTATGCCGACTAGCACCGCCCGCCCGCGCAACCGGTCATCCCTCCGTGGTGGGCCGAATCGACCCGTTGCCGGCTAGCGAACCATATGCGAATTGCGCAGGTCGCACCCCTGTACGAAAGCGTGCCGCCCAAATACTACGGCGGCACGGAGCGGATCGTGTCGTACCTCACCGAGGAGCTGGTTCGCCAGGGGCACGAAGTCACGCTGTTTGCGAGCGGCGACTCCGAGACGAAGGCTCGCCTCATCGCCGTGTGCCGCCGCTCGCTGCGCCTCGATCGGCACTGCATCGACCAGCTGGCGCACCACGTGGTCATGCTCGAGGGCGTGCTGCAGCGAAGCGGCGAATTCGACGTGATCCACTTCCATGTCGACTACCTGCATTTCCCGCTTTCGCGGCGGCAGTCGTTCCCCCACGTGACGACGTTGCATGGGCGCCTCGACATCCCGGATCTGGTGCCGCTGTACACGGAGTTTCATGACATGCCCGTCGTTTCGATTTCCGATGCGCAGCGGGAGCCCCTTCCCTGGGTGAACTGGCAGGCGACCGTCTACCACGGCCTGCCCGATGACCTGTACCGCTTTCGCGCCGGGCCGGGAAGCTACCTCGCGTTCCTCGGCCGCATTTCTCCCGAGAAGCGCGTGGACCGCGCGATTGCCATTGCCAGGGAGGTGGGTATCCCGCTCCGGATTGCAGCGAAGGTGGACAAGGTCGACCGGGATTACTTCGACAGCGTCGTGTCGCCGCTGCTTCGCGATCCGCTGGTGAAGTTCGTCGGCGAGATCGGTGAGGGCGAGAAGGACGAGTTCCTGGGCAACGCGCAGGCATTGCTCTTTCCGATCGACTGGCCCGAGCCATTCGGACTCGTGATGATCGAGGCGATGGCCTGTGGCACACCGGTCATCGCCTATCGCCACGGCTCGGTTCCCGAGGTCACGGAGGAGGGCGGCACCGGCTTCATCGTCGAAGAGCTGGAAGATGCGGTGGAAGCCGTCCGGCGCGTGCCGGAACTGAGTCGTGCGCGCTGTCGCGAAGTCTTCGAGGAGCGCTTCACCGCAGCCCGGATGGCACGCGACTACGTGCAAGTGTACGAGCGCCTGATCGATCGAACGCGACATTCACAATCGGAGGAGGCTTGAGAAGCGATGGCGGATGAAGTTGTCCGGATCCATGACGGTTTCTACATACTCTCGACGTCGAGCCGCGTGGACGATCGAACGCGCGTGCTCAAGCAGGGTGACACGTTCGCGATTTTCAATCGGTCCGGCGACGTCGAGGCATTCGGCTCGGGCTCGCTCGGCGTGTATCACCAGGACACGAGGTTCCTGTCGACGCTCGTGCTGCGACTGGCAGGGGAGCGTCCGCTGCTGCTGAGCTCCACGATCAAGGACGACAACGCCGTGCTCGCCGTGGACCTGATGAATCAGGACATCCGGCGCGGGGACGAGGTACTGTTTCCACGGGGGAGCGTGCACGTGTTCCGATCGAAGGTGCTGTGGAATGCGGCGTGCCACGAGCGGCTGCGGATTCACAATTACGGACTTGCAGCCGTCGATCTGTCGCTGTCGATCGACTTCGACGCGGACTTCAGGGACATTTTCGAGGTGCGAGGCGCGGCGCGCGAGCGGCGCGGGCAGCGGCTGCCCGCCGAAGTGACCGACGATGCGGTGCTGTTGTCCTATGCCGGCCTCGACGGGCGCATTCGCGCAGCGAAGCTGGTCTTCGACCCACCGCCGACCCGGCTCACGGAATCGCAAGCGCAGTATGCCGTGCGCCTCGAACCGCGGGGCGAGGCGACCTACCACGTGGAGATGTCGTGCGAAGTCGAAGTCGCGGCCGATGCGGCGAAAAGACGCGCCGGCATTGCGGGGGCCGCGCGTTCCGCGTCCTCTTACGAGGTAGCCGCCGTCACGTCGGCCGAAATGCTCGCGTCGGCACGCGCCGACGAGCCGGCAATCTTCACATCGAACCCGCAGTTCAACGAATGGCTGAACCGCTCGCTGTCGGATCTCCAGATGATGCAAACGGAAACTGCGCACGGACGCTATCCGTATGCCGGCGTTCCGTGGTTCAGCACGGTATTCGGACGGGACGGAATCATCGTCGGCCTGGAATTCCTGTGGTTCAAGCCGGCTGTCGCACGCGGAGTGCTTCAGTACCTGGCCACGATGCAGGCGGAGAGCGTGAACGACGTGCAGGATGCGCAGCCGGGAAAGATCCTGCACGAAACGCGTGCCGGCGAGATGGCCATCCTGCACGAGGTTCCGTTCGGTCGCTACTATGGAGCGGTCGATTCGACGCCATTGTTCATCGTGCTTGCAGGTGCGTACTACGAGCGGACGGGCGACCTGCCGTTCATCCGCAGCATCTGGCCGAACGTCGAGCGTGCGCTCGCGTGGATCGATCAGTACGGCGACGTCGACGGCGATGGGTTTGTCGAATACGCGCGGCAATCGCCGCATGGACTCGTGCAGCAGGGCTGGAAGGACTCGAACGATTCGGTGTTCCACCGCGACGGTACGCTCGCCGAGCCGCCGATCGCGCTGTGCGAAGTCCAGGGATACGCGTACGCCGCCAAGCTCGCAGCGGCGAAGCTGGCGGCGGCATTGGGCCTGGAGCGGCGCGCGACGGCGTTGCTCGCCGCGGCGAACGCGCTGCAGGCACGCTTCGAAGAGTGCTTCTGGTGCGAAGAGCTCTCCACGTACGCGCTTGCGCTCGACGGCCGCAAGAAGCCGTGCCGGGTCGTGACGTCCAATGCCGGCCACTGTCTTTTCAGCGGGATTGCGAGCGAAGAGCGCGCGCGCCGCGTGGCAGCGACGCTCACCAGCAACGCCTCCTTTTCGGGATGGGGCATCCGCACGGTCGCGGCGACCGAGGCGCGCTACAACCCGATGTCGTATCACAACGGGTCGGTATGGCCGCACGACAATGCATTGGTCGCCGCGGGCTTCGCGCGGTACCGGCTGAAGGACGCCACGATGAAAGTGCTCGCGGCGCTCTTCGACGCAAGCAGGTCGTTCGACTTGCACCGCCCGCCCGAGCTTTTCTGCGGCTTTCCGCGGCGTCCGGGAGAAAGTCCGACGCTCTATCCGGTTTCGTGCTCGCCGCAAACATGGTCGTCAGGCGGCGTATTCCTGCTCCTCCAGGCTTGCCTCGGTCTGGAAGTGCGCAGCACCCAAAGCGAAGTCGTGTGCTCCAACCCGAAACTGCCAGAGTTTCTGCAGGACATGACCATCCTGGGACTGCGAGTGGGCGACGCGAGCGTCGACCTGTCCTTCGCGAGGCATGGCGACGATGTGGGCGTCAACGTGCTGCGCAGAGACGGCGCCTGCACCGTCGTGGTTCAAAAATGAACTCGCGGACGCGCAAGCAAGGGGCGTTCGCTTCAGATCGCCAGGTATTCGTGCCGCAGCTCGACGTTGTCGATGCACCTCGCGCGCGCGTGCCGTCGAACACGACCTCGCCCATGTCGAGGATGATCGCGCGGTCGGCGAGGTTCAGCGCGGCGATCGCGTTCTGCTCGACGATGATGGTCGTGAAGCCGAGCTTCTTGACTTCGTGCAGGATCTTCTCGATCTCGCGCACGATGACCGGCGCCAGCCCTTCGTAGGGCTCGTCGAGCAGCAGCAGCTTGACGTCGCGCGACAGCGCGCGCGCCACCGCCAGCATCTGCTGCTCGCCGCCCGACAGCGTGACGGCCTCCTGCGGGCGCCGCTCGGCGAGCCGCGGGAAATGCTCGTAGAGCCGCTCGATGCGTCCAGCCGCGCGGCTCCTCGATCTGCGCGAGCTTGCAGGTTCTCCTCGACCGTCAGTCCGCCGATGATGCGCCGGTCCTCGGGCACGAGGCCGACGCCGGCGCGCGCCGCCTGCCACGCCGCCATCCGGTGCAGCGGCTGCCGTCCAGCCAGATCTCGCCGCGCTTCAGCTGCGGGTCGGCGAGCCGCGCGATCGTGCGCAGGGTCGACGTCTTGCCGGCGCCGTTGCGCCCGAGCAGCGCGACGATCTCGCCTTCGTGCACGTCGAAGCTGACGCCCTGCACGATGTAGCTCTCGCCGTAGTAGGCGTGCAGGTCGCGGCAGGAGAAGTACGGGCCGCGGTCACGGCGTCGCGCGTCGCCGCGGTGGCGTCGACCGGTGCGCGGGCTCGCGCGCGCGCGTCGGCCTGCGCGGATCGCGGCCGTTCACAGGTGGGCTCCTCCGAGATAGGCTTCCTGGACCCGCGGGTCGCCCTTGATCGACTGCGGGTCGCCTTCGGCGATCACCGTGCCCTGCGCCAGCACGCTGATGCGGCTGGCCAGCGAGAACACCACCTGCATGTCGTGCTCGATGATGACCTTGGTGATGCCGCCGCTCGCCGATGCGCTGCAGCAGGTCGATCGTGTTGTTGGTGTCGGCGCGCGACATGCCGGCGGTCGGCTCGTCGAGCAGCAGCAGCTTGCGGGTCCTGCACCAGGCACATCGCCAGCTCGAGCCGGCGCTTGTCGCCGCGCGACAGCGTTGCCGCGATCGACGTGGCGCTCGATCGGCGAGGCCGACGTCCTCGAGCATGTGCTCGGCCTTCTCGCGGATCTCGGCCTGCGCGTCGGTGCGCGACCAGGCGTTCACGCGCGAACGCGCCGTCGCGGCGGGCGAGCGTCGGGATCATCACGTTCTCGAGCAGGCTGAGGTCGCCGAAGATCTCGGGCGTCTGGAACACGCGCACCACGCCGGCCTGGTTGATCTCGTGCGGCTGCAGCCCGATCAGCGAGCGGCCGTCGAAGAGCACCGCGCCGGTGTCGGGCGTCAGGCGGCCGACGAAGCAGTTCAGCAGGGTCGACTTGCCGGCGCCGTTCGGGCCGATGATCGCGTGCACGCTGCCTTCCTCGACGTTCAGGTTGACGTCGTCAGAGCGCCCGCAGGCCGCGAAGCTCTTGTTGACGGCCTGCACCTGCAGGATCGCCATGGTGGTCCGTCCGGTCACTTGCCCGCCGTGCTGCGCGCGCGCCGGCGTGCGCAGGGCACCGGCCGGCCGGTGGCCGCGCAGCCGCACGCTGCCGCTGCGCGCGGCGCTGCCGACGGCTGCGCGACGTGCGCCGGCGCCTGGGTGGCGGCACGGCCGACGGCGGCACGCCGCTTCGCGACGCAAGCGGCGCCGATGCGCCGGATGCCCTTCCATGACGCCGCCGGGCAGGAAGATCACGAGCAGCATGAAGAGCACGCCGAGCGTCAGGTGCCAGCCGTCGCCGACGAAGAGGCCCGCTGACCGTGACCGACGGCATTCTCGAGCGGCGTCCGGCAGGAAGCCGAAGACGTCGTGCAGCGTCTGCGCGTTGAACGACGAGAAGATGTTCTCGAAGTACTTGATGATGACCGCGCCGAGCACCGGCCCGAGCAGCGTGCCGACGCCGCCCAGGATCGTCATCAGCACCACTTCGCCCGACGCCGTCCACTGCATGCGCTCGGCGCCCGCCAGCGGGTCGGTGGCCGCCAGCAGCGAGCCGGCGAGCCCCGCGAACAGCGCCCGAGATGACGAACGCGGCGAGCGCGTAGGGCCGCGAGTGCACGCCGGTGTAGTTCAGGCGGTTCTGGTTCGACTTGATCGCGCGCAGCATCGTGCCGAACGGCGAGCGCGTGATGCGCAGCGCGACGTAGAACGCGACGATCAGCAGCGCGGCGCAGAAGTAGAAGCCGCTGTAGCCGCTCATCGGGATGCCGAACAGGTTGGTCGACGGGATCAGCGCTGCTCGGCGCCGGACAGCCAGGTGTCGATGACGCGCGGGTCGGTGCGCGTGATCTGCAGGCCGGTCTCGCCGTTGGTGATCGGCGTGAGCACCGAGTAGGCGAGGTTGTAGGCACATCTGCGCGAACGCCAGCGTCAGGATCGAGAAGTAGATCCCCGAGCGGCGCAGGCTGATGTAGCCGATCAGCAGCGCGAACAGGCCGGCCACCAGCATGCCGCAACAGCACCGCCGGCAGCACGTTCATCGTCAGCAGCTTGAAGCACCAGACCGCGGTGTACGAGCCGACGCCGAGGAACGCCGCATGGCCGAACGACAGGTAGCCGGTCAGGCCGAACAGGATGTTGAAGCCGATGGCGAAGATGCCGTAGATCGCGAACCGCTGCAGCAGGTCGGGATAGCCGGCGCCGAGCGGCGCCATCCACAGCGGCATCGTCAGCACGGCGAGCGCGAAGCCGCCGAACAGCAGCAGGTCCTTGCGGGCGGTGGTCATCATCGGCGCTTCGCATCGTCATGTTTCCATCACGCCCTGGCGGCCCATCAGGCCGCGCGGGCGCACCAGCAGGATCACGACCGCGACCAGGTAGATGATGATCTGGTCGATGCCCGGGATCAGGTTCTTGATCTCGTTCATCGAGGCGAACGACTGCAGGATGCCGAGCAGGAAGCCCGGCCACCACCGCGCCGCCGAGCGAGCCCATGCCGCCGACGACCACGACGACGAACGACAGCACCAGGAACTCCATGCCCATGTGGTAGTCGGGCGACAGGATCGGCGTGTACATCGCGCCGGCGAGCCCGGCGACGACCACCGCGATGCCGAACACGATCGTGAAGCGGCGCTCGATGTCGATGCCGAACAGGCCCACCGTCTCGCGGTCGCGCATGCCGGCGCGCACCACCATGCCGAAGGTGGTGAAGCGCAGGAAGGCGAACACCGCGCCGATCACGGCGCAGCGAGAACAGGAAGTAGACCAGCCGCCACCACGGGTAGCTGATGCGCGTCGCCCAGGCCGAACCAGGCGCCGACGTTGGCGCTGCCGGAGACGATCGTCGGGCGCCGGCGTCGGAATCGGGTTGGCGCCGAAGTAGGCCTTGACGATCTCCTGCAGCACGATCGCCAGCCCGAAGGTGACCAGGATCTGGTCGGCATGCGGGCGCCGGTAGAAGTGGCGGATCAGGCCGCGCTCGAGCGCGACGCCGATCAGCAGCATCACCGGGATGGCGAGCAGGATCGACAGCGGCACCGAGTAGTCGATCAGCCGCTCGCCGACGTCGCCGAACCAGATCTTCAGGTACGGCACTTCCTTGTACGAGTCGAAGAAGGTGACGCTCTCGTCCTTCACCTGCTTGCGAGATCGTCAGCAGCTTGTGCAGCGTCACCGCGCAGAACGCGCCGAGCATGAACAGCGCGCCGTGCGCGAAGTTGACGACGCCGAGCGTGCCGAAGATCAGCGTCAGGCCGAGCGCGATCAGCGCATAGGCGCCGCCCTTGTCGAGCCCGTTCAGCAGTTGCAGGAGGATCGCGTCCATGGCGTCTGATGCGCGCCATCGACGCGCTCGCCGCCGGACGCCGGACAGGGTGACGGCTCAGGCGACGACCGCTGCAGCGCTCAGGCCTGGACCTTGTAGGGCCCGAGCTCGCCGCCGCCCATTGTCGCCGGGTACTCGACCTGCTTGCGCGGCACCACCTGCACGACCTCGAGCAGGTCGAACGGCTGGTCGGCTTCTCGGCGCCGCGCATCACCAGGCACGTCCTTGAAGCACTGGTGGTCGCCCGCGCGGTACTCGGTCGGGCCGTTGCCCATGCCGTCGAACTTGAAGCCTTCGAGCGCCTTGATCACTTCCGGCGGATAGAAGGTGCCGGCCGTCTCGCACCGCGTTGGCGTAGAGCAGCGTCTGCACGTAGCAGGTGTGCGCGGCCTGCGACGGCGGGAAGCCGTACTCCTTGCCGAACGACTTGGCGAACGCCTTGGTGCCGTCGTCCTTCAGCGTCCAGTGCCAGTTGGCGGTGCCGAGGATGCCCTTGGCCGCGTCGCCGGCGCCCTGCACCATCAGCCGCGAATAGAGCGGCACGACGATCTCGAACTGCTTGCCGTTGACCGTCTTGTCGCGCAGGCCGAACTGCACCGCCTGCGTGCAGCGAGTTGACCATGTCCTTGCCGTAGTGGTTCAGGATCAGCACGTCGGCGCCGGAGTTGAGCACCGGCGTGATGTACTGCGAGAAGTCGCCCGCGCCGAGCGGCGTGCGCACCGCCGCGACGGTCTTCCAGCCGAGCTTCTCGGTGGCGTTCTTGATCGACTCTTCCTGCGTCCAGCCCCAGGTGTAGTCGGCGGTCAGGTGGTAGGCCCGGCGGTCCTTGCCGTATTCCTTGCGCGAGGATCGGCGCGAGCGCCTGGCCCGGACATGTAGGCGTTGAAGAAGTGGCGGAAGCCGTAGCGGCGCCGGTCCTTCATCGTCGTGTCGTTGGAATGGCTGAGGCCGACCATGAAGATGCACGCCCATCTCCTGCGCGAGCGACTGGCACGCGACCGCGACGGCCGACGACGAGCCGCCCGAGAACATGATCACGCCGTCCTTCTCGATCATCCGCTTGGCCGAGGCGCGCGCGGCATCGGCCTTGGTCTGCGTGTCGCCGGTGACGTACGTCGACCTTCTTGCCGAGGATGCCGTTGCCCTTGAGCGACGACGGCTTGAACGTCTTCATCATGCCGCCGTCGCCCTCGCCGTTCAGGTGCTTGGCGGCGAGCTTGAAGGCCCGCAGCTCGTCGGCGCCCTCGTCGGCGTAGGGGCCGGTCTGCGGCACGTTGAAGCCGAGCGTCACCGTCTTCGCCTTGCCGGGGTCGTTGCGGAAGTCCGCCGCCCAGGCGTTGCGCATGAAGATCAGCGAAGGCGCCGCAAGCGCCACGCCGAGCGCAGCCCCCGTCTTCAGGACCTTGCGGCGCCCGTTGTCCTCGATGTCGTCCATTCGCCTGCTCCTCCTGTAATTGATTGATCGGTCGCCGTCGCGGGCAGGTTTCACGCGCTGGATACCGTGCATGGATCATCAGCGTCGACCGTCAACGACGCAATAGCTCATTGACGCACAATGGAAAATCTTGTCAATATATAGTCGGAGACGCTGAAAATGTTGTCAATTATTGACCTTGCAGTCGCAGCATCGGCGCAGACGGACGCGCGACGATGGCGCGCTCGCTGATCGGTCCGAAGATCCGCGACCGGCGCCAGGCGCTGGGCATCACGCAGGCGGGCCTGGCGTCGAGCGGTCGGCATCTCGGCGTCGTACCTGAACCTGATCGAGAGCAACAAGCGCAACATCGGCGGCGCGCTTGCTCAAGCGCATCGGCGACGAGCTCGGGCTCGCGCGTCGAGGAGCTCGACGGCGCGGCCGAGCGCCGGCTGATCGGCGACCTGGTCGAGATGGCCGGCGAGCCGCTGCTCGCGCCGCTTGCAGCTCGATGGCGCGTCGGCCGAGCGACCTCGCGAGCCGGCATCCGGGATGGGCGCACGCGCTGGTCGCGCTGCACCGCGCGTGGCGCGATCGCGACCAGGCGGTCAGCGCGCTGTCCGACCGGCTGTCGCCAGGACCCGTTCCTCGGCGACGCGGTGCACAGCATGCTGACGCGCGTGGCGGCGATCCGCTCGTCGTCCGAGATCCTCGCGACGATCGACGATCTGCGAACCGGCAGAGCAGCGCCGCTTCGCGGCGATCATCGGCGACCGAAAGCGACCGGCTCGCCGACGTGGCGCAGGCGCTGGCGGCATTCTTCGACAAGGCGCAGCACCGGCACGCGCTCGATCACGCCGGTCGAGGAGGTCGACGACTTCCTGCTCGATCGCGACAACCACTTCCCGGCGCTCGAGCAGGCGGCCGAAGACTTTCGCGCCGCGCGCGCGCGATCGCGCGGCGAGTGCCACGAGCAGGCGCTGGTCGACTATCTGCAGCGCGAGCATTCGGTCGGCGTGCGCGAGCAGCGCCGCGCAATCGCCGGCGCGACGGCGTCCGACGCTCGCCGCGTTCGACGCCGACGCGCGCACGCTGCTCGATCAGCCGATACCGTCGCCGCCGGCCACGCGGCGCTTCGAGCTCGCGCGGCTCGCCGCCGAGCTGTTCCATCGGGGAGCGCCGGTGGCGGCGGAGATCGACGCATCGCCGCTGCTGACGACCGCGGCGGCGCGGCGTCGCGCGCGCCGCGTGCTGTCATCGTACGTCGCGGGCGCCGTGCTGCTGCCCTACGACGCGTTTCGCGAGGCCGCCGTCGATCTCGCGCTACGACATCGACTATCTCGGCCGGCGCTTCGGCGCGAGCTTCGAGCAGGTCTGCCATCGGCTGGTGACGCTGCGGCGGCCGGGCGCGGAGGGCATTCCGTTCGGGCTGATGCGCGTCGATGCCGCCGGGTTCGTCACCAAGCGCTTTCCGCTTGCCGCACCTGCTGCTGCCGCGACACGGCAACGCCTGTCCGATGTGGGCGCTGTACGCGGCATTCCAGACGCCGGGCGCGATCGTCCGGCAGCTCGCCGAATTTCCGACCGGCGACCGCTTCCTGTTCCTCGCGCGGACCGTGGAGAAGCAGCGGCCTGCGTTCGCGATGCCGCGGCGCTTCATGTCGGTCATGCTCGCCTGCGACGCGCTGCACGCCGACCGGACGATCTATGCCGACGGGCTCGACCTGTCGCGTCGTCGGCGCCGGCGACGCCGGTCGGGTCGAACTGCCGCCTGTGCGTCACGGCGCGAATGCGCGTATCGCGAGGAGGATCCGATCATCGACGCCTGATCGGACTCGGCACGGCCCGGCAAGCGGCCGCGGAGGCGGCTACACTCGCGCCATCTTCGACCGCAACGGGGAAGCGCAGCGATGGCCACGCGCGTACTGATCGCCGAGGACGAGCCGAACATCGTCGAGTCGCTGACTTTCCTGCTGCGCCGCGCCGGCTACGACGTCGCGTCGGTCCTCGACGGCGAGGCGGCGCTCGCGCACCTGCGCACGCGCGCGCCCGACCTGATGATCCTCGACCTGATGCTGCCGCGGCTGAACGGTTCGAGGTGCTGAAGGCGGTCAAGGCCGACCCGGCGCTGCGGTCCGTGCCGGTGATCGTCCTCACGGCGAAGGGCCAGCCGCAGGACCGCAGGCGCGCCGAGGAGATCGGCGTCGACGCCTTCATCACCAAGCCGTTCTCGAACCGCGAGATCGTCGACGCAGGTGCGGCGGCTGACGCGCGCGGCTGAACGGCCGCTGCCGCGTCGGGCACCGCCGGTTGCGATGAACAAGCGCTCCGCCGATCCCGCACGCGTCGCACGATGCGCGCGCGGCTGCTGCCGATCCTCGGCGTGTTCCTGCTGATGCCGCCGGTCATCACGCTGTTCGCGCGACGTCGACGATCGGCGGCGTGCCGCTGATCGTCGTCTATCTGTTCGGCGTCTGGCTCGCGCTGATCGCGTGCGCTGCATGGCTCGCGCGCCGGCTCGCGCCGCCGGAGTCCGATCGCCGGCACGCCGGCGGACGCGCGCGGCTGACGTCCGATGCTCTCGGCCGATTTCGTTCTCGTCATGGCGCTGCTCGTACGTGGCGCTGCTGTTCGCCGTCGCATTCGCCGGCGACCGGCGGGCGCGCACCGGCCGGCTCGGCTGGCTGCAGTCGCCGCTCGTCTACACGCTGTCGATCTCGATCTACTGCACGTCGTGGACGTTCTACGGCGCCGTCGGCTCGGCGGCGCGCAGCGGGCTCGAGTTCGCGACGATCTACATCGGTCCGACGCTGGTGTTCGTCGGCTGGTGGGTCCTGCTGCGCAAGCTGGTGCGCATCGGCCGCACCGCACGGCATCACGTCGATCGCCGACATGATCTCGTCGCGCTACGGCAAGAGCGCGACGCTGGCCGCGCTCGTGACGCTGATCGCCGTCATCGGCACGACGCCCTACATCGCGCTGCAGCTCGAAGGCGGTCACGACGAGCTTCGACGTGATCGACAGCGCCGGGCCCGATCCGCTGTCCGGACTGCCGAGCGTCGTGCCCGACTACCGGACCGGCTTCTGGATCGCGGTCGGCATGGCGGTGTTCACGATCCTGTTCGGCACGCGCAACATCGACGCCAAGGAGCGTCATCACGGCGTCGTCGCGGCGATCGCGCTCGAGGCGGTCGTCAAGCTGGTCGCGCTGGTCGCCGTCGGCGTGATGGTCGTCTACGGCATCGCCGACGGGCCGGCGTCGATCTTCGCGCGCGCGCCGCGCCGGACCTGCTGCATGCGCAGCGACATGTTCGGCCCGCGCTGGATCACGCTGACGTTCCTTGCGGCTGCGGCGGTCGTCTGCCTGCCGCGCGAGTTCCAGGTGATGGTGGTCGAGAACGTCGACGAGCAGCACCTGCGCACCGCCTCGTGGCTGTTCCCGCTGTACCTGTTCCTGATCACGCTGTTCGTGCTGCCGATCGCGATCGCCGGCATGAGCCTGCTGCCGGCGGGCTCGAATCCCGACATGTTCGTGCTGACGCTGCCGATGTGGGCGCGGCAGGACGGCGATCGCGCTGCTCGCGTTCCTCGGCGGCTTCTCGTCGGCGACGTCGATGGTGATCGTCGCGTGCATCGCGCTGTCGACGATGCTGTCGAACCACATCATCATGCCGGTCGCGCTGAAGTTCGGCCTGGGTGTCGCTGCCGCGCGAGCGGCGAGATCCGCCGCTTCCTGCTGACGAGCCGGCGCATCAGCATCTGCGTGATCCTGCTGCTCGGTTTCCTCTATTTCCGCCTGAGCGGCGCGTCCGGCGCAGCTCGCCTCGATCGGGCTGATCGCGTTCGCCGGCGTCGCGCAGGTGCTGCCGTGCCTGATCGGCGGCCTGTTCTGGCGGCGGGCCAACGCCGACGGCGCCGTGGCCGGGCTCGTGTCGGGCGCCGCTGCTGTGGGCGTACACGCTGTTCCTGCCGAGCTTCGCCGGCGGGCTTCATCGTGTCGCAGGACGTGATCGCCGCACGGCCGTTCGGGATGGTCGCTGCTGCGTCCGCAGGCGCTGTTCGGGCTCGAGGGCGTCGACCCGCTCGTGCATTCGCTGTTCTGGAGCCTCGCGGTCAACACGCTGCTGTTCGTGCTGCGTCTCGCTGTGCGCGCGACCAGCGGCCGCTCGAGCGGCTGCAGAGCACGCTGTTCGTCGACGTGTTCCGCACGCCGGCCGAAGCGACGTCGGGCGTGATCCGGCGCTCGGCGACGACGCACGACCTCTCCATCCTCGCCGCAGCGGATCCTCGGCGCGAGCGAGGCGCTCGAGACGTTCCGCGAAGCGGCGCGCGCGCAGGGGCTCGAGGGCAACGTGCCGGTCGCCGACAACGCGTTCATCACGCAGCTCGAGCGCAAGCTCGCCGGCAGCGTCGGCGCGGCGTCGGCGCATGCGCTGATCTCGCAGGTCGTGACCGGCGAGACGATCAGCCTCGACGAGCTGATGAAGATCGCCGACGAGACGCAGCAGGTGCGCGAATACAGCCGGCGGCTCGAGGAGAAATCGCGGGAGCTCGAGGCGACCGCGCGCCAGCTCTCCGCGGCGAACGAGCGGCTGACGCGGCTCGACGCCGAGAAGGACGACTTCCTCTCCCAGGTGAGCCACGAGGTGCGCACGCCGATGACGTCGATCCGCTCGTTCTCCGAGATCCTGCTCGAGGAGAAGGAGCTCGAGCCCGACCGGTCGGCGCGCTTCCTGCGGATCATCCACGAGGAAAGCGTGCGCCTGACGCGACTGCTGGACAGCACGCTCGACCTGAGCCTGCTCGAACGCGGTGAAGCGCCGTGGCAAACGTCCAGGATCGATCCCGAGATCGCGCTCGAAAATTCCATTCGCGCGTGCTCGGGTCTTGCGGCGAACAAGCGCGTCAGACTCGTCGATGGCGAGCGGGCGCGCGGCGTAGTCGTGGAGGCGAACGGCGACCGGCTCGCGCAGGTGTTCATCAACCTGATATCCAATGCGATCAAGTACAACACGAGCGACGATCCGTACCTGCGCATCACGAGCCGGGTCGACGGCGATCTCTACGAGGTGCTGCTCGAGGACAACGGTCCCGGCATCCGGGCCGAGGAACGCGAAAAGATCTTCTCGAAATTCATGCGTGGATCGGCGCAGACGCGCGGAGACGCGGCCGGTGCCGGGCTCGGCCTTGCGATCAGCTGGCAGATCATGCGCCGGTTCGGCGGATCGCTGACGCTGCTGCCGCAAACCCTACGCGGCGCATGCTTCCGCGTGGCGCTTACCCGGTGCCGATGAGCCTGCCTCCCGGCCCCGCTACGCTCTACGCCACCTGTCCCGCCGCGTGGCCGGAGGCCCACGCCCACTGGAAGTTGTAGCCGCCCAGCCAGCCCGTCACGTCGACGACCTCCCCGATGAAATAAAGATGGGGAATCGTCGTCGCAGCCATCGTCCTCGACGACAGGCAGCGCGTGTCCACGCCGCCCGACGTCACTTCGGCCTTGTTGTAGCCGAGGGTACCCGACGGCTGTATCTCCCAGCGGTGCAACCGGGCGCCGATGCCGCGCAATTGTTCGTCGCCGAGCGCATTCATCGGCAGCGCAACGCCGTGGGCGGCACACCATTGCTGCGCGAGGCGCTTCGGGAGCCGTTCGGCCAGCAGGTTGTCGAGTCGCATTGCGGATCGTGCGTGCGCGCGCAGCCATGCGATCACGTCGACCCCTGGGCAGCAGATCGATCGAAAGCGGCGCGCGGCCGTTCCAGTACGACGAGACCTGGAGAATCGCCGGACCCGACAGGCCGCGATGCGTGAACAGCAGGTTTTCGCGAAACCGGCCTTCGCCACAGGCGACTTCGGCATCGACCGATATCCCGGACAGGTCACCGTAACGCGCGAGCGCCTCCGGTGCGAATGCGAGCGGCACCAGCGCCGGCCTCGGCGGCACGACGGACAAACCGAACTGCTCTGCGATCCGGTAGCCGAAGGGCGTCGCGCCGATCCTGGGCACGGTAAGCCCGCCCGTCGCGACCACGAGCGACGCGCAATCGACGTGGCCGTGCGCGGTCGCGATGACGAAGCGCGCTCCCTCCACCGCTACGGCATCGACGGCACACGGCATCCGCCATTGCACGCGGCCGCGCGCGCATTCAGCCTCGAGCATCGCGATGATGTCGCGCGACGAATCGTCGCAAAAGAGTTGTCCGAGCGTCTTTTCGTGATAGCCGATCCCATAGCTCGCTACCAGGCGGATGAATTGCGCGGGCGTGTAGCGCGCAAGCGCCGAACGGCAGAAATCCGGGTTCTGCGACAGGTAGTTCGCCGGACCCGCGTTCACGTTCGTGAAATTGCAGCGTCCGCCGCCGGAGATCCGGATCTTTTCGCCGACGATGGGATAGTGCTCGATCAGCAGCACGCGGCGGCCGCGCTGGCCGGCCTGCGCGGCGCACATCATGCCGGCGGCGCCGGCGCCGATCACGACGACGTCATAGGGCTCGCTCATCCGGGCCGCCGGCCGGACGCCCAACGCATGGCGGGAAAGGGGGCCCCGTGCCGATTGCCGTATGCTCTCGTCGGCACAATCGGCAATGGTGACGCCATTGGCGCTGTTCTCGATGGCTTCCCGTCGTCCGGCGTTCCCCGTCCCGTCATGAGCAAAGGATATCCATGCCGAATATCGGCGCTTTACTCAAGCAGGAAATTGCGCGGCTCGCTCGCAGGGAGATTCGCGCGCAGGTGCAGGCAACAAGGAAGGCATCGACACAGTATCGACGACACATCGCGGCGTTGAGGCGCCAGGTGGCAACACTCGAGCGCCAGGTTGCACTATTGCAGCGTCGGGTGCTCGGTAAACCGCCGGGAGGCGCGACCGTTGCGCCCACGCAGAAGATCCGATTTGTCGCGAAGGGGCTCAAGTCGCAACGGACCCGCCTCGGGCTTTCGGCTGCGGACTTCGGACGCCTGGTCGGTGTGAGCGCGCAGTCGATCTACAACTGGGAGCAGGGGCACGCCACTCCGCGCGCGGAGCAGCTCAGGATGATCGCGACACGCCGCGGGATCGGCAAGCGCGAAGCGCAGCGCCTGCTCACGAAAATACCGCGGTAGGCGCGGCAGCGTGTCCGCCCGACCGAATCGGGGTCGCGCGGACGCACGAAACGCGTGGATACGATGCAAACGGTCGCACAGGCGATGCAGACGGTACCGGCCGAGTTCGACCGCCTTTCGGGCATCCTTCCGCTCGCCGAGATCATTCCCTTTGCCGACGTGCTCTTTGGCGGGACCCTGCTTGTCGCCGTGGTGGTGATGCACGGTATCGGCATCCGGGTTGTCACCGCGCATTTTCGTCGGCGCTGCGCCGCCCTTGCCCGGCGCAAGGTGGCATCGGTGCGATTCGACGTTCTTTTCGGCATCGTGATTTTCCTGCTGCTGGCCCTGCACCTCGCCGAAGTGGTGTTCTGGACCGCCGCGCTCGTGTACTCGAAGCTGGTCGGCGACTGGCGCACTGCGGCGTTCTTCGTCGCGAACACGTACACGACGTTGGGTTATGGCAGCTTCGTCCTGCGCACCGAGTGGAACATGCTCGCCCCGATCATGGCCATGTCGGGGCTTTTCACGCTCGGCTGGACGGGAAGCGTGCTCGTGGGGTTCGTCGGCATGCTCAATCGCGCGCGCGATGGGCCGTCACCGCTCGAATGAACTCACCGGCAGGGCGGATCGCGCCCCAGCGCGAGCGCTCTCGGTACGATGCTTTACGGCTTCCTGGCGTAGAGGCCGTCGAATACCACCGTCCATGTCTTGCCGCCGTCGGTCGACGATTCCCATAGCTGACGGACACGGCCGCCGGCGTGCGGCGTCCAGGTGACCCGCTGGCGGGCCGATCGGGACGGCGCATCGGCGTCGAACGCATCGCCGGCAAGCACCATCGCACCGCCGGTGAATCCACCGTCGAGCTGCAGCAGGCCGCCGCCGCTGTCGACCCACGTCTGGTGCCATTTCCCACGATCCCGATCGTAGATGTTGAGGCTCGTTCCGCTCACGCCCGCAACGCTCGTCCAGTGCTCGATCAGCGCGCAACCGCCGTGCGCCGGCTCGATGAGGTTGTGCCCGACGACCTTGCCGGCGGGGTCCTTGACCTCCCAGTCGCCCAGCCAGAAATCGAACTGCCGATGCTCGGTGGGCGCACACGGTGGAGGCTTGGACGCCACAGCGGGCGCCGACTGCGCCGCGACGTCCACGCACGCGCAGGGCAACACTGCGACGAGTGCCACCATCAGGCGGAGCCGGGCTGAACGGAGCATGAGGACGACCCCAAGGATTGCGGTTGGTCAGGTTGGTGCAGGAGTGAGTTGGTTGACGCAGTCGATGCACACGACGGCTGGCAACCCCTGGACATGCGGGACCGGGACGGATCGTCTCGCGCCAGTGGCTAGCCGGCAAGGGCCATTTTAGCGTAGCGTATTGAGCCATTGAGGAGCCGGCGGATGCCGGACTTCGCACGCCGACGCGTGCTGCCGCTGTCACGCTACGCCGATGCGAATCCCGTCAATGGCTGGCTGCTCGGATACGCGGCGGTGCCGGAGCGACGCATCGCCTTCGGCATTGCGCGGCTCGCGAGGGTTCTCGACGGCGATCCGGGAGCGCGGTAGCCGACGCAGAGGCGCGATGACGTGCCCAACGCGCTCCACGTGGGAGTTGTTCAAAGGTTTCTAAAACTTGCCGAACCGGTTGTACGCCTCGACCGGATCCATGCCCGCGATCAGCGCGTTGCGCATCTCGCTTTCGGTGGCCATCACCTCTTCGGTGCGGGTCACCGCCTCCTCGGCAGCATCGCGTGGAATGATGACGACGCCATCGCGATCGCCCAGCAGGAAATCGCCGGTGGCGATCGTGACGTCGCCGATCGTCACGGGTTCGCCGAAGCGATCCGGGATCCAGCGCTCGACGATATCGGTGGGTGTCAGGAACGCGCAGAACACCGGAAACCGCTGCTCGAGCACGAGGTCCGTGTCACGCGATCCGCCATCCACGACGTAACCCAGCACGCCGCGTGCCTTGAGCGTCTGCGCCGAGAGCTCCCCCATCAGCGCAATCTCGTGATTGTGCGGCTGGCACACGATCACATGATCGGGCGGCGCCTTCGACAGCAGCGTGCACCAGCCGAGCAGGCATTCGTGGCGCGTCTTCGTACGATCGATGTGCCCGGACACCGTCCATGCCGGACCCGCGAGCCGCTGGCCGGGCGCAATCGACTTGATGGCGGGGGGCAACGCGATGCGGTCGAACCCCATCATCCGCAGCACGTCGTGGACCGCCCCGGTGTAGCACGCGCCAAGGCGCGTCGTAAGCGATGCGGCGCGGTCGGAGGAAGTCATCGGCTCCGTTTCCAGCCACCGATGATCGCGCCGGCAATCGCGAGGCCGACGATCGCGTACACGGCGTTGATGACCCACAACGTCACCGCCCGCCATTCGAATCCGTAATTGAGCGCGAGATTGGCGGAAATGAACCCCACGGCGATCGCTGCGCCGAGGCCCATGCCGCCGGCGAACGTCGTGGCCTGCAGCCGCTCGATGAGCCAGGCGAGCGTGTAGCACATCACGAGGATCGCCACGAAGCCGATGATGTACGGCAGCGGTGATCCGGCCTGGTCGCTCGTCATCTGCTCCATCGTCTTGCCGATCGCGGCGAGCCAGGGCGCGGACAGCAACGTGTACCAGATCGCGCCCAGGACAAAGAACACGATCGCTGCAATCCACACGGCAAGATGCCTCGCTCCGCTCATCATGACGCTCCTTCGCATCGTAGACGGGAGGGGTATTTGAACACAGGTTGCGGCTCGTCTCGTGATTTCCGCGGTCGCCTGGCGCATCGCGCGGATTCGGGCGAGCCCGATCGCCGCGTCGTGCCGTTCGCTGGACTCCATCGCCCGTTCGCCTGCGCCGCGGACCGGTAAGCCAACTCTTGCGCGCAACCGCGGCGCGCGGCACTACATTTGGGCAACGAGTGAGCGCGTGCTCGCAGGCCGGGTTGCGCGACGCCGGGAGAACGCCATGAACGCCATTGCCACGTTGCCGCCTGGAACCGCCGACGCCACCGTTTGCGTGGCGAGCGTCGCGTCTCCGCTCGGGCCGATGCCGATCCTGCAGACGTACATCAACATCGGCGCCGTGCACATCCAGAGTCTCGACCTCGAAGCGCGTTACCGTGCGCCGGCAATGAGCTGGGCCGGCTCACGTTCAACATCAACGGGACGTATTACCCGCACTACGACAATCAGAACCTCGACGGCACGTGGACCGGCACCGTGGGCACGGCTTTCGGCAACGTCAATACCGGCGTCATCCCGCGGTGGAAGCATTACGCGTCGCTCAGCTGGGACAACGGCCCGTGGTCGGCGACGAAAGGCGCGATGTGATCGAGTTCGAAAGGCGCGATGTGATATAGAAGCGCGATGTCGCGAGTGACATCCGTCCTGCTGGCGTTCTTCGCAACCGCGTTGGCGCTATGGATATCTCCCGCCGGCGCTCATGACGGTCCGCACGCTGCGCCGACGCACGCTGTTGCGCCGGCACGCGCTTCAGCCGGGGATGCGACCCTTGCATTTGCGATGGCGCCGGAGCATGACCTCGCGCGCGGCGGCTTTCGTCATCGGTTCTTCTCCATGTCCCGGCAACGACGGGAAACCGTGCTGTTGCCGGGTCGATGGCTGCATCGGCTCGTCCGAGCTTCGGCCGATCGCAGCGCCCCCCGATGCGATCGCCTGTCCTGCGTGCACGTCGGCGCGGCCGGCTGGCGCAGGCCATCAGGTCGCTGTCACCTTTCCCCACCCGGTCGCGTCGGTGGGATCCCAGGGCCCTCCGGCAACCGTGTAGTGCATTCCGAAGCTGCCGTTTTCACGGCGGCATTTCACGCCGGCTTCAGGCAAGGACGCCGGCAGTGCGGGCAGCACCCACGGAGGATCGGATGTCATCGCGCCATGCGGCCATCGCCGCAGCATCTTCAATGTTGTTTGTCACGGGTTCCGCCGTAGCGTCGTGCGGTTCCGCGTTTTGCATGGTCAACACGAACTGGGGCGTCCAGGGCGTATGGAACGAGCCGGGGTTGCGGGGCGACTTGCGGTTCGAGTACATCGACCAGGACCAGCCGCGCACGGGCACGACCAACATCGCGGTCGGCGAGATTCCGCGCCATCACGACGAAGTGCGCACGATCAATCGCAACCTGTTCGCGACGCTCGACTACGGCATTTCCGAAGCGCTGGGCGTTTCGGCAATCCTGCCGTGGGTCGACCGGGAACACGAGCACATCCACAACCACGAGGGCCAGGCGATCCGCGAGACCTGGAAATTCTCGGATTTCGGCGACATGCGGGTCATCGGCCGCTATCAGTTTTCGACGGGTCCCGAAGACCCGCAGGCGACGCGGCTGCGGTTCATCGGCGTGACCGGAGGATTGAAGCTGCCGACCGGCAAGACGACGGTCACCAACGGCGAAGGCGAGCCGGCGGAGCGGACGCTGCAACCCGGTACGGGAACGACGGACGCGTTGATCGGCGGCTATTACCGCGAGGCGATCGGCAACCTCGACGCGTCATGGTTCGTGCAGGCGAATTTCCAGGTGCCGATGAACAGCTATCACGAATTCCGGCCGGGGTGGCAATCGCTGGTCGATATCGGCGGGCGCTGGGACGCGACGGACAAGCTGGGCTTGATGCTGCAGCTCAACGCCATTTACAAGGCGCGCGACTCCGGCGCCGAAGCGGAGCCGGAAGACTCCGGCAGCACGACGTTCTCGCTCAGCCCCGGATTGACGTACGCAGTGACGCCGACGGTGCAGGTCTACGCCTTCGTGCAGTTGCCGATCTATCAGCGCGTCAACGGCGTGCAGCTGATCGCGGACCGGTCGTACGCCGTCGGCGTGAGCGCCCAGTTCTAGAAAAGATTGCCCTGCCGGCCGTCGTCGCGACGCGGCGGCGACGGCGGCCGAAATCGCGACGTGTCGAGTCCCGCGTGCTCGCGCCCGCGATTGAGTCCGAGCCGGCTGCAGGCAAGCGTGAAGCGCTTTTCGAGCAGCGCCGCGAATGCGCCGCCGCCGCGCATCCGCGAGCCGAACGTGGAGTCGTAGTCGCGGCCGCCCCGCATCTGCTGGATCAGGCTCATCACGTGCGCCGCACGCTGCGGGTAATGCGTGTCGAGCCATTCGCGAAACAGCGGCGCGACCTCGCGCGGCAGGCGGATGAGCACCCAGCCGGCCCCCTGCGCGCCGTGGGCGGCTGCGGCCTCGAGGATCGCTTCGAGATCGCGGTCGTTGAGTTGCGGAATGATCGGCGCAACCATGACGCCAACCGGAATGCCCGCGTCGCAGAGCGTCTTCAGCGCCTGCAGCCGCCGATGCGGCGCGGCGGCGCGAGGCTCCATCTTCCGCGCGAGCTCGCGGTCGAGCGTCGTGATCGACAGATAGACGCGCGCCATCCGCTTGGCCGCCATGGGCGCGATGATGTCGATGTCGCGCTCGACCAGCGCCGACTTGGTGACGATCGTGAAGGGATGCTCGTGCTCGGCGAGCACCTCGAGCACCGAGCGCGTGACCTTCCATTCGCGCTCGATCGGCTGGTACGGATCGGTGTTCGTGCCGAGCGCGATCGGATCGCAGCGGTAGCCGGCTTTTGCGAGCTCCGCGCGCAGCAGCGCGGCCGCGTCGGGCTTCGCGTAGAGGCTGCGTCTCGAAGTCGATGCCCGGTGACAGGTCGAGATAAGCGTGCGACGGCCGCGCATAGCAATAGATGCAGCCATGCTCGCAGCCCTGATACGGGTTGATCGATTGCGTGAATGGCACATCGGGCGAATCGTTGTGCGCAATGATCGTGCGTGCGCGCTGGATCGTGACCGTCGTCCGAAGCGGCGGCAAGGCGGCATCGTCCTCGTCCTGTGCGGGCTGCCAGCCGTCGTCGTACGGTTCCCGCGCGTCGACGCGAAACCGGTTCGCGGGATTGAACGTGGCGCCGCGCCCCTTGATCGGCGGCGCCGGTGGATCGTGATGTTTCATGCGGATTTCGGCGTGAGAAAGCAGTGTAGCGCGTCGTCCTGCACCCGGCCACGTCATGAAACTGGATATGATGGACCATCGCGGCACATGGCGCGAGGCGCGTAAGCGAATCCTCGCAAACAGGATAGCGGATGAATGAAACGGTTCGTCGGCGTGATGGATGATCCGGCGGCGCGACCGATCCGAAGCCCGGTGACGCCGCATGGATGAGCGTACGGCGCGCAATGTCGTGCTCGTGCGCGCAATCGAGACCACCGACGGCGCGCGGGAAACCTGGAGCGACGCCGACCGCGTCTCGGCCAATCGGGCCGCGGCGGAAATCGTCGGCGAAGCGGCGTCGGACGATGCGTTTCTTGGCCATCGCGCGCGATTCGTCGTCGAACGCCTCGCGAAGCGGCATCCGAAAGTGCAGAGCCTCTCGCGGGTTCCTTCGGCGCGCGGCTGGCTTGCGCCCGCCACTGCGATCGCCGCGTTCGTCATCGGCGCAGCCGGTGTCGATATCGGCCCTGCGCGCCGGATCAATCTGCTCGCACCTCCGGTGCTTGCGCTGCTCGCGTGGAACGTGGCGGTATACGTGGCGCTGGCCGCGAGCGTGCTCCCTCGGGGCGACCGTTCGCGGCCCGACACGCATGGACCGCTGCGCCGAAGCATCGTCACATGGCTGCGCGATGTGCCGCGCGCGATCGCAAAGCCGGCCCTGCCGCGCGCGCTGACGGCGGCGCTTGCGCGTTTCGCGAGCGACTGGTCGATCCTGGCGTCGCCACTGTGGCAGTATCGCGCGGCGCTGCTTCTGCACGTCGGCGCCGCCACGCTGGCCGCAGGGGCGATCGCCGGGCTTTACCTGCGCGGCATCGCGCTCGAATTTCGCGCCGGCTGGCAGAGCACGTTTCTCGACGCGACCGACGTCGCGCGCCTGCTGCACGTGGTCCTGGCGCCGGGCTCGTGGCTCACCGGCATCGCCGTTCCGGGCGCCGACCATCTGCAGACCATTGCCGGCGACAGCGCCGGTGAAAACGCGGCGCCCTGGATTCACCTGTACGCGGCCACGCTGCTCGCGGTCGTCATCATTCCGCGACTTGCGCTGGCGGCCTTCGCTGCATTTCGCGAGCGACGCCTGGCGCTGCGATTCCCGCTCGCGCTCGACACCGCGTATTTCCAGCGCCTGCTGCACGCCTGGCGGGAGGGCACGGCGCGGGTGATCGGCGCTGCCGTACAGCTACGCCGTTCCGAGGGCGAATGCCGAAGGCCTCGTGCAGCTCCTGACGCGCGTGTTCCAGTCGACGGTCGAGGTCGGATGGTTGCCGGCCGTTCCGTACGGCGGCGACGATCTGCCCGCTATTCCGTCGACACCGCTCGCCGCAGTCGTCGTCGTATTCAACCTGAGCGCGACGCCCGAACGCGAGAACCAGGCTGCGTTTCTCCGCGCGCTCGCGACCCATCTCGCGGGCGGCGCGCCGCTCGTTGCGATTGTCGACACGTCGGAGTTCGGCAACCGTTTCCAGGGCAATCCGCGCCGGATCGCGGAGCGGCGGGCGTCGTGGCAGCAGACGCTTGCAGCGCAAGGCATCGAGGCGCTCTTCGTGCGGCTCGCCGAACCGAACCTTGCGGAAGCCGCCGAGGCGCTCGCAACGCATTTCGAGCACGCAACGCAATGAGCGCCGCCGGGCCGTCCCAAGACGCGAATTCCGCCCCCCGGGGGGCAGCGGCGCAGTCGCAAGCGTGGGGGGATCATGCGAGCGAAACGCCCGCACGGATCGCATTGAGCCTGATCTCGCATACGAACGTCGGCAAGACCGCGCTGGCGCGTACGCTGCTTGCGCGCGATGTCGGCGAGGTGCGCGATGCCGCGCATGTCACCGCGATCGCCGAGCGTTACACGATGATCGAAAGCCCGCAAGGCGACGTGTTGTCGCTGTGGGATACGCCAGGGTTCGGCGACAGCGCGCGGCTCGCACGGCGCATCGCGACCTTCGACAAGCCGATCGTCGGCTTCCTGGCGATGGTGTGGGACCGATGGCGCGACCGCGCGCTGTGGTCGAGCCAGCAGGCGGTGCGCAACGTGCGCGATGAAGCCGACGTCGTGCTTTACCTGGTCAACGCGGCCGAGTCGCCGGTGGACGCCGGCTATATCGAGCCGGAATTGCAGATACTCGAATGGATCGGCAAGCCGGTCATCGTGCTGCTGAACCAGACCGGGCAGCCTCGCGCCGCCGTCGAGGAGAACGCCGAAGTCGCCCGGTGGCGTGAAGCGATCGGGCCGCGCCCGCGCATTCGCAGCGTTCTTTCACTCGACGCGTTCGCGCGCTGCTGGGTGCAGGAGAGCACGCTGCTGCGCGAAGTCGCGCAGGTGTTGCCGCCGGAGAAGCAGGCGGCATTCGCGCGGCTTGCCGCCGCCTGGCATGCGGCACGCGAGGCGCAATTCGACGCCGCGATGGCGGCAATCGCGGAGCCGATCGCACGTGCCGCGTGTGATCACGTCGCGCTGCCGGACACCGGACTGCGTGGGTCGCTGGTGGAAGTCGGCAAGGCGATCGGTCTTGGCGGGGAGCGCATCGATCCGGCGAAGCAGTCCGCGATGCGCACATTGTCCGAACGGCTGGACGTCGAGCTTCGCGACAGCACCGATCGGCTGATCGCGATACACCAGCTCGACGGCCGGGCCGCCGCGGAAGTGATGGCGCGGCTCGTAGAAAATCTCACCACCGACAGCCCGGTCAACGAACGGAAGGCGGCCGTCGTCGGCGGTTTTGTATCCGGTGCGCTGACCGGGCTGGCCGCCGATCTGGCGCTGGGCGGGTTGACATTCGGCGCGGGATTGCTCGCCGGCGGCATCGTGGGCGCCGTCGGAGGCGCCGGGCTCGCACGGGGATTCAATCTCGTGCGCGGCAAGACGGAATCGACGATTCGCTGGAGCGACGAATTCATCGCGACGCTCGTGCCCGCTGCTGTGCTGCGCTATCTCGCCGTCGCGCATTACGGCCGCGGCCGAGGTGAATGGGCCGCGAGCGAACATCCGCCGTTCTGGCGCGACGCCGTGCTGGCCGCGATCCAGCGGGTGGGCGGGGTTGCGCCGATTCTCGCGCTGCGCGGCACGGAGAACTGCAACGTGCAGACGCTCGCCAGTGCATGGCAGGCGAAACTGGGCGAGATTTCGCTCGCGGTGCTGGCAGCGCTCTACCCCGACGCCTTGCCTCCCGCGAGACGATCGGCGGACAATGGTGAGCCGGAGCGCTGATGGGTGGGACCGCGCGCGGCTCTATACGACCAACGATCCACACGTTCGTCAATCGGGGATTCGTCTCGCGCACAGCTTGCGAGTCGCAAGTCGAAAGGACGCATGATGAACACGAATCGTAGCGATCGACGCCGCTTCATGCTGCGATCGGTGGCGGCGATGGGCGCCGGCAGCGGGCTGGTTCACGACGCATTTGCACAGGCGCCGCCGGGTGCAATCGTGCACGACGTGCCGCCGGACGCGAGCAAGGTGCAAGGGTATCCGCTCGCCGACGAGAGTTACGGAACGCGTTCCCAGTTCGAGACGGAAGTGCGAACGCGATTCAAGACCAGCACGCCGCAATCGTCCTGGACGCTGACGCCGCTCGCGCAGGGCTGCGGGATCATCACGCCGTCCGGGCTGCACTTCGAGCGCAGTCACGGCGGCACGGCCGTCATCGATCCGGCCAGGCATTCGCTCTACGTGCATGGCATGGTGCGTCAGCCGAAGAAGTTTTCGATGACGGACGTCCGGCGCTTTCCCGCCATGTCACGGATCATGTTTCTCGAATGCTCGGGCAATGGATTGACGGAGTGGTCGAAGCCGACGATGACCACGGTGCAGGGCACGCATGGACTGACGTCGACGGCCGAATGGACCGGCGTTTCGCTCGCGACGATCCTCGACGAGGCGGGCGTGCGCCCGGGTGCGAAGTGGCTGCTGGCCGAAGGCGGTGACGCCGCGGCGATGACGCGCAGCATTCCGATCGCCAAGGCGCGCAAGGACTGCTTTCTCGCGTACGGCCAGAACGGGGAAGCGATCCGGCCCGAGCAGGGCTATCCGCTGCGGCTGATCGTGCCGGGTTACGAGGGAAACATCAACATCAAGTGGCTGCGTCGCCTGGAAGTCTCCGATTCGCCGTTCATGACGCGCGAGGAAACGTCGAAGTACACCGATGTGCTCCCTACGGGCAAGGCGGTGCAGTTTTCGTTCGAAATGGAAGCGAAATCGGTGATTACGTCGCCGTCGGGTGCAATGCTGCTCGAGCGCCCCGGCTTTCATGAAATCACCGGCATCGCCTGGTCCGGGCGGGGCGCGATCAAGCGCGTCGACGTCTCGGTCGACGGCGGCCGGCGCTGGCGCCAGGCAGCGCTGCAGGGGCCGGTGTTGCCGATCTGTCACACCCGCTTTCGACTGCCGTGGAACTGGGATGGCAAGGAGGCGATCCTGCAGAGCCGCTGCGTGGACGAGACCGGCTATGTCCAGCCGACATTGGGACAATTGATCGCGGTGCGCGGATTGAACGGACCGCTCGGGTCGATCTATCACCTGAATGCGATCCAGAGCTGGCATGTCGCCGGCGATGGAAAGGTCTCGAATGTTCACCACTATTAGCGGGCCGATTCGCCGGCGCGATGCCGCAGGCGCGGCCGTGCACCGTGCTGCTCGGCATGTGCTCGGCGTCGCGCTCGCCGTATTGGCGTCCTCCGGTGCAACACAGGGCGTGCAGAAGGCAAGCTACGGTTTCGGCACGGCACCGCCGCCACAGGAGTTGGCGCGCTTCTTCTCGCCGTTGCCTGACGGTCGCGGATTGCCGCAGGGTTCGGGTTCGGTCGCGGAGGGGAAGACGATCTACCAGGAACAGTGCCTGGCGTGCCACGGCGAGAACCTGCAAGGCGGAATCGGCGATCGACTCATCGGCGGACGCGGTTCGCTCGTCAATTCCGATCCGAAGAAAGCGCCGATCAAGACGGTCGAGAGTTACTGGCCGTATGCGACGACGCTGTTCGACTACATCAAGCGCGCAATGCCCTTCGCCGCTCCGGACAGCCTGACGAACGACCAGGTGTATGCGGTGACCGCGTACATCCTCGCGCAGGCGAAGATCGTCCCGGACGACGCGGTGCTGAACGCCGACAACCTCGCCAAGGTCGCGATGCCGAACCGCGATGGATTCGTCCCCGACCGCCGGCCCGAGCGGTTTCCGGCAGCGGCCGCTGCGCCGCATCAATCGCTGGCGATTGCGCCAGCCGCGAAGTAGATGCACGAAATGCGTTTCGCGCCTGCCGGCACGTACGTGCGCGATTCGAGCATCGTCGACGAACCCGGCGGACCGTGACGACCAAGCCGAAGACGCATCGCTTCGACACGCTGTCGCTGCACGCCGGATCGCGACCCGATCCGGCAACCGGCGCGCGCGCGACGCCGATCTACCAGACGTCGTCGTTCGTCTTTCCCGACACCGATCACGCGGCCGCGCTCTTCAACATGGAGCGCGCGGGTCACGTCTATTCGCGCCTTTCGAATCCCGACCTGCGCGGTGCTCGAGGAGCGAATCGCGGCGCTCGAAGGCGGCATCGGCGCCATCGCGACGGCGAGCGGCCAGGCGGCGCTGCATCTCGCGATCGTGACGCTGCTGTCGGGCGGGCATCGCACATCGTCGCGTCGCGCTCGCTGTACGGCGGCTCGCACAACCTGCTCGACTACACGCTGCCGCGCTTCGGCATCGAAACGACGTTCGTCGATCCGCGCGATCTCGACGGATGGCGCGCCGCGATCCGCCCGCAGACGCGACTGCTGTTCGGCGAGACGCTCGGCAATCCGGGACTCGACGTGCTCGACATTCCGCGCGTGGCGGAGCTCGCGCACGAGCACGGCCTGCCGCTGCTCGTCGATTCGACGTTCACGACGCCGTGGCTGATGCGCCCGTTCGAGCTCGGCGCCGACCTCGTGTTCCATTCCGCGACCAAGTTCCTCTCCGGGCACGGCGTCGTCATCGGCGGCGTGCTCGTCGATTCGGGACGCTTCGACTGGAGCGCCGACAAGGCGCGCGACAAGTTCCCGACGCTGACCGCGCCGTATGCCGGCTTTCACGACATGGTGTTCGCCGAGGAGTCGTCGACGGCCGCATTCCTGCTGCGCGCGCGGCGCGAAGGCATCCGCGATTTCGGCGCGTGCATGGCGCCGATGACGGCGTTCCAGATCCTGCAGGGAATCGAGACGCTGCCGGTGCGGATGGCGCGCCACGTCGAGAACACGCGCGCGGTCGTCGCGTTCCTGCGCGAGCATCCGCTCGTTGCAGGCGATCGGCTATCCGGAGTTGCCGGAGCATCCCGATCACGCGCTGGCGCAGCGCCTGCTGCCGCGCGGTTGCGGCGCCGTGTTCAGCTTCAACCTCCGCGGCACGCGCGAGCAGGGCAGGCGGTTCATCGAAGCGCTGCGGCTCTTTTCGCATCTCGCGAACGTCGGCGACGCGAAGTCGCTGGTGATCCATCCGGCGTCGACGACGCATTTCCGGATGTCGGCCGAGGACCTGCTGCGCGCCGGCATCACCGAAGGCACGATTCGGCTGTCGATCGGGCTCGAGGACCCGACGACCTGATCGAGGACCTGAGCCGCGCGCTGTACGCGGCGGGCAAGGCCTGATGCGCCTGCAGGTTGCGGGAGAAGACGGTCTACGCGTACACGGGCACGCGCGCGTTCGACGCGTCGCGGCCGACGGTGATCTTCGTCCACGGCGCGGCGAACGATCACAGCGTATTCGCGCTGCAATCGCGCTATTTCGCATGGCACGGCATGAACGTGCTGGCGGTCGACCTGCCCGCGCACGGCCGCTCGGGCGGCGACGCGTTGCCGAGCGTCGAAGCGCTCGCCGACTGGCTGCGTGGCGTGATGGATGCAGCAGGCGTTCGCGAAGCAAGCGCTCGTCGGACATTCGCTCGGCGCGCTCGCGTCGCTCGAAAGCGCGGCGCGGTACCCGGATCGCTTTCGACGACTTGCGTTGCTCGGGCCCGCGGTTCCGATGACGGTCAGCGACGACTTGCTCGCGGCCGCCGCGCGCAACGATCACGTCGCCTACGAGCTGATCAATGGCTGGTCGTTCAGCGCCGGCCGGTCAACTCGGTGGCAACCAGGTCCGGGCATGTGGATGCTCGGCAATGCGATGCGGCTGCTGGAGCGAAGCCGCACCGGCGTGCTCTCCGCCGATCTCCTCGCCTGTCATCAGTATGGCAACGGCCTTGCCGCGCGGCGAAGCCGTGCGCTGCCCGGCGCTGGTGGTGACCGGCGCGCGCGACATCATGGCGCCACCGCGCAACGCGCAGGGGCTGATCGCCGCGCTCGCAGACGTCCAGACCGTCTCGCTGGCCGAGACCGGCCACGCGATGATGGCGGAGCGGCCGGGCGAAGTGCTCGACGCGTTGCGCAACTTCCTGAAGGGCGCTTGAACCGTTGGTCCTGGTCCGTCAGTCTGCGCGCCACTTGATCGAGCAGCCGATCGAAGGCACCTGATCCACCGGCGCGCGGCCGGTGCGAGCCACCTGCGCCATCGCATCGAACAGCTCCCGCTTCGCCGTGGGGTCGGAAGAGCGGCCGGACGCGTCGAGCCGGCCTCGGTAAGCGAGCGTCAGGTCGCGGTCGAAGCCGAAGAAGTCCGGCGTGCAAACGGCATCGTAGGCGCGGGCGACGTCCTGCGATTCATCGACGACATACGGAAAGCGGAAGCCGTGATTCGCCGGCGAACGTCTTCATGTGGTCGAACGAATCCTCCGGGTACCTCGCTGCATCGTTGCTCATGATCGCGATGCTGCCGACGCCGAGCGCTTGCGAGCTCCGCGGTGTCGCGTACGATCTTGCCGGCGACGGCCTTGACGTACGGGCAGTGGTTGCAGATGAACATGACGAGCAGCCCGTTCGGGCCGCGCGCGCTCGAAGGCGTGTGCCGGCGTCCGTCGATGCCGGGAAGGTCGAACTGCGGCGCCGGCCATCCGAGCGCGATCGGCGACGAAACCGTGTTGGCCATGGGCTCTCCCCGCTTCAGCGAAGGTTCAAGGCGAATAGGGACGCATGCGAGAATCGTAGCACCGGTCATGATGACGCCACGTATCTTTGTCAGTGCAGAACGTCCGCCGGTTCCAGGCACCGATTACGCGCTTTCGGAAGCGGCGGCGCGTCACCTCGCGCAGGCGCTCCGGATGCGTGTCGGCGAACCGGTGGCGCTCTTCACCGGCGCCGGCGGCGAATATGCGACGACGATCGCGCACATCGATCGCCACGACGTGATCCTGCGCGTGGGACGCCACGATCCGGTCGAACGGGAAAGCCCGCGGCCCGTCACGCTCGTGCAGGCGGTCATCGCCGCCGACATGATGGACCTGACCGTTCGCAAGGCGGTCGAGCTCGGCGTAGCGGCCATTTTCCCGATGCGAAGCGCGCGCAGCCAGAACACGCCGCCCGAGCGCGTGCCGCGGCGCGTCGCGCATTGGCGGCAGATTGCGATCGCGGCCTGCGAGCAGTGCGGCCGCAACCGCGTGCCGGACGTGATGCCGATGACGTCATTCGGGGAATGGATCGGCACCGTGCATGGCACGCGTGATGCCGTCGCGATCCTGGATGCGGACGCGACGCGATCGCTTGCGGGCATCGTGGCGGACGTCGAGCCGGGCACGATCGCGATCGGTCCGGAAGGCGGTTTCACCGTCGAGGAGCTGCGCATTGCCGCGGAGCACGGTGCATTGCCCGTTCACCTCGGTCGACGCGTGTTGCGAGCCGAAACCGCGGCGCTGGCGGCGCTCGCGACGATCAACGCGATCGTCGGCGACGCGCGGTGAAATGGCGGAAATCGGGGTCGGAGATGTATTTCCGCGGAATTGGGCGGTCGGTCGAAGGACTTGCCCGGAAATACATCTCTGACCCCGATTTCCGGTTTCAGCGTGCCGCCTGATCGCCCGCAATCAGGATGCTGCAGCGCACACGCTCGATCAGCATCGAGTCGACGGAGCCTCGCCACCAGCGCAGCGCAAACTTCTTGCTGCGCCGATGGCCGACGATGACGAGGTCGATGCGCAATGACTCGACCATCCGCGTGATCACGTCCACCGGCTCGCCATCCTGCAGATGCGTTATCACCGAAAATCCGCGCTCGGTGAGCTTCGCCGCTGCCTCCCCGAGATCGGCTTCCATACGCGACCGGTCGATCGCCAACGCGGGCTCGGGAACGAACTCGCCGGCGAGCAAATACGGCGACGGATCGTGCAGCACGCAGACGAGATGGATCTCCCGCCCCGACACCTGCATCAAGTGCGAGCATTCATCGACGGCCAGCCGGCTTTCCGGCGAGCCGTCGAACGCTACGAGGATCTTCTGGTACATGCCTACCTCCTCCGAATAAACCATGCGGGAACGATCGCGAGCGCAAACGCCAGCGTAACAATCGCGAAGCATTCATGGAAGGGCCGCGCGGCGTCTGCCGCCCCGAGCGCGGCAGACCGCCATTCGAGGATGACGGCGAGCAGGTTGACGCCGACCGCGCCGCCGAGCTGCCGTACGAAGTTCACCGCCGACGATGCGTACGCGAGCTCGGTGCCCGTCGAGCGACTGCACGGCGCCGACATTCAGCGCGGGAATCAGCATGCCGAGGCCGACACGGCCGATGATCAGCCAGAGCGCCAGCAGGACGAACCCGGTCTGCGATCCGGAAAACGCCATCAGCAGGCTCGATGCCGCGAACAGCGCGAGTCCTGCGACGATGATCGGAGCCGGTTGCATGCGGTCGGTAAGCCGCCCGCCGATCGCGATGGCAACGGCGAGCCCGATGCCCGGCGGCAGCAGCAGGTAACCGGCTTGCGCAGCGTCGTAATGCGCGATCTCCTGTGCGAAGACGGGAACGAGATACGTCGTTCCGAAAAGCCCGACGCCATAGGCGAAGGCGACGATCGCGGCCCCCGCGAAGGGCCGGTGCCGAAACAGGCGGATCGGCAATAGCGGCGCATCGGCGTGCCTCTCCCACCAGATGAACCCGGCCGCCAGCGCGATGCCGCCCGCGGTGAGCCCGATCGCCGACGCCGATGCGAACCCGTGACGATGGCCGACCACCGGAACATTCAGCAGCGTGATCAGCGCGCCAAGCAGCAGCGCCCAGCCGGTCCAGTCGAAGCGCCGTGACGTCCGCTGCTCGTGGCGAGGCAGCGCTCGCGGCCCGAGTGCGAGGCCCGCGATGCAGAACGGGACGGTCAACAGGAATATCGATCGCCATCCGAAGGCCTCCAGCAGCACGCCGCCGATCGCCGGTCCGATGGCCGGCGCGAGCACGATGCCGAACCCGTACAGCGCCATCGCCCGGCCTCGTTCCTCGACCGGAAACACGCGAAAGAGGACGATCATCGCGAGCGGCTGCAGGATGCCGGCGGCGGCGCCCTGGAGCACGCGCGCGGCAATCAGCCATTGCACGTTCCAGCTCACCGTCGCGAGCAACGACGCCGCCAGGAACAGCGCCATCGTTGCGACGAACGTGTTGCGCTCGCCGAAGCTTTCGACCAGCCACGCGGTCGCGAGCATCGTTGCGGTCGTCGCGGCAAGAAATCCGGCGGCGACCCATTGCAGCGTGTCGTGACCGACGTGGAACTCGGCGATCAGCGCCGGGAACGCGACATTGATGATCGTCGCGGCGAGAATCGTCGAAATCGTGCCGATCATCATCGTCGTGACGACCAGCGCGCGAGGCGGAGCGATAGCGTTTTCGGTCACGGGCACCGCGCACCGTGGATCGTCAGGCGGCGTCAGCCGCGCAAGAACGTGGCCGTCAGGCTTCGGTGGCAGCGGGCAGCCGCAGCCCGCACAAGTCGAGCGCGAGCGCGACGAGGACATCCCACGGATCGCGCCGGCCGAGCCCTTTCGCGATAGCGTCGAGTTTCGCCAGCGAGCGCAGCAGGCGCTCGACCTGCTCGGGCGTCGCGCGCCGTGCCGCGCGCTCGAGCGCGCCCTGGCGCTTGCCCCATACGCGGGCGCTGCGCACGGCGGTCTGCAACGACTGGCCGTGCGCCATGGCGTCGCGCACGGCGGCCAGTGCGTGCAGGTCTTCGCCGAGTTGCCAGATGGCGAGCGTGATCGGCTCGCCTTCGCCGCGCAGAACGTCGATGATTCGCAACGTTCGTCCGGGCGTCGCCCAGCAGCCATGCCTCGGACAGTTCCTGGATGTCGTAGCGCGCGACGTCGGCGACGGCCCGTGCCGACGTCGTCATGCGCGAGCTCGCCCTTCGGCAGCAGCAGCGCGAGCTTCTCGATCTCCTGCCGCGCCGCGAGCAGGTTGCCTTCGCAGCGCTCGGCGAGGAATGCGAGCGTGTCCCGCGTGACGCGCTGGTCGTTGCGCGCGAGGCGCTCCGCCGATCCACGCCGGCAGCGCCGCACGCTCGAGCGGCGGCACGGCGATCGTGACGCCCGCGTCGGCGAGCGCCGAGAACCATGCCGACGATTGCGTCGTCGCGGTCGAGCCGCGGCAGCGTGATCAGCGTCACGTTGTCCGGATCGAGGTGTTGCGCATGCCGCTCGAGCGCCGCGGCACCTTCGACGCCGGGCTTGCCGGAAGGAATGCGCAGGTCGATCAGCTTGCGCGAGCCGAACAAGCCCGAGGTTGGCGTTCGCCGCCACGAACGCGTCCCAGCGAAAGTGCTGCTCGACGATGAACACTTCGCGCTCGTCGCAACCGGCGCGGCGTGCGGCGGCGCGAATCGCGTCCGCCGCTTCGATGGCGCGCGAGCGGCTCGTCGCCGTGGATCACATAGAGCGGAGCCAGCTTGCGCGCGAGGTGGGTATCGAGATCCTCGAGGCGCAGTTGCATGAAATGGGGTCAGACACTGGATCGGACACGACTTTCGGTGTCCATCCGGAACGGCGTGCTTGCACGTGGAAAATCGTATCCGACGCGGGCTCAGGCCGGCTTCTTCGCCGCCTGCAGCCGGCGCACGAGCTGCTGGACGGCGTCGGTCTGCATGTCGCGCAGCAGCCGCTGCTCCTGCGTGTCGCGCGCGAGCACTTCGCTTTCGTTGAACGTGTAGCGTCCGGCGCAGCGCGATTTCGCCGGGCGGCAGCCAGTCGTTGCCGTCGGCATCGTGCAGGCGGAACTGCACGCGCTTGATCAGCAGGTATTCGCGCACGCTGCCGGCGCCGGAAAGCGACAGCACTTCCTTGTCGTCGGCGACGAGCGGAATGTCGAGGATGACTTGTGCGTTCTTCGGGTCGTCGACGACGCCGCGCGCTGCCGGTCGCGGAGAGCGCGCGCCGCAGTTCGGCCGCCAGCGTCGGCGCGCCGGCGCGCGTTGACGAAGATCGTCTGGAACGTGTAGGTCGCCTCGCCGCGCAGGTGGAATCCGCAGCCGGCGATGACGACGATGACAGGAAAGCGCCGCCAGCGCGCAAACGCGCACCGGGCGAAACCAGCGCGGCGTGCAGTTCCTAGACGACGACATTGACGAGCCGTCCGGGCACGACGACGACTTTCTTGACCGGCCGACGCGTCGCCGTGCCGCGCGACTTCCGGCGCCTGCGCGCGCGGCGGCTTCGATCGCCGCCTTCGTCGGCCGACGCCGGCACGACGAGCTTGCCGCGCAGCTTGCCGTTCACCTGGAGCACGAGCTCGATCTCGTCGCGCGCGAGCGCCGCTTCGTCGACGGCGGGCCACGGCGCGTCCAGCAGGTCGCCGTGATCGTCGCGCGTAGCCGAGCTCGTTCCACAGCACCCACGTCGTATGCGGAACCACCGGATAGAGCGACGCGCAGCAGGATCGACAGCCCTTCGTGCGCCAGCGCGGCCGCGCCCGGCGCGTCGCCGGCCACCGCTTCGAGCGTGTTCAGCATCTTCATGCCCGGCGGAGACGACCGTGTTGTACTGGACGCGCTCGTAGTCGTAGTCGGCCTGCTTGAGCGTCAGGTGAATCTCGCGGCGCGCGGTCCGGATCGGCGTCCGGTGCGTCGCGCCAGTCGAAGCGCCGCCGGCGTCGCGCAGCGCGTCGCGTCTGCGACTGCGCGTACTGCCACAGCCGCTTGAGGAATCGGTGCGCGCCCTCGACGCCGGTGTCCGACCATTCGATCGTGTGCTCGGGCGGGCTCGCGAACATCACGAACAGGCGCGCCGCATCGGCACCGTAGCGGTCGATCATGTCCTGCGGATCGACGCCGTTCAGCTTGGACTTCGACATCGTGCCGAGGCCGTCGTATTCGACCGGGAGGCCGTCGCGTTTCGAGCGGCCGCCGGTGATCGCACCCTGCTCGTTGCGCAGGATGTCGACGTCGGCGGGCGCGACGTAGTCGATGCCGCCCTTGTCGTTGCGGCGGAAGAACGCGTGCGCGAGCACCATGCCCTGCGTCAGCAGCCGCGTGAACGGCTCGTCATAGCCGACCATGCCGAAGTCGCGCATCACCTTCGTCCAGAACCGCGCGTAGAGCAGGTGCAGGATCGCGTGGCTGATGCCGCCGATGTACTGGTCCATCGGCATCCAGTACGCGTCGCGCGCGTCGATCATCGCATCGGCACCGGGCGACGTGTAGCGCATGAAGTACCACGACGAATCGACGAACGTGTCCATCGTGTCGGTCTCGCGCCGTGCGGGCGCCTTGCAGCGCGGGCAGTCGACGCCGGAGAAAGTCCTCGCGGCGGGTGAGCGGATTGCCGGTGCCGTCGGGAATGCAATCCTCCGGCAGGATGACCGGCAGATCCTTCTCGGGGACCGGCACTTCGCCGCAGCGCTCGCAATGGATGATCGGGATCGGCGTGCCCCAGTAGCGCTGCCGCGAAATGCCCCAGTCGCGCAGCCGGAACGTCGTCTTCTTTTCGCCGAGATCGAGGGCGGCGAGGTCCGCGGCAATCGCATTCGACCGCAGCGACGTAGCTCGAGCCGTCGTATTTGCCCGAATTGACGCATACGCCGATCGTCTTGTCCTCGTACCATGGCTGCCAGAGGTCCGTCGTGAACGGCGGTACCGAGCGCGCATCGGCGGGCGCGATCACCTGGCGGATCGGCAGCCCGTACTTCTTCGCGAACTCGAAATCGCGCTCGTCGTGCGCCGGAACGCCCATCACCGCCCCGTCGCCATAGCTCATCAGCACGTAATTGCCGACCCACACGTCGACGTCCGCGCCGGTCAGCGGATGCCTGACGGTCAGTCCGGTCGGCATGCCCTTCTTTTCCATCGTCGCGAGATCGGCTTCAATGATCGAGCCGCGCTTGCATTCATCGATGAACGCCTGGAGCGCCGGGTTGGTGCGCCGCCGCATGCGCGGCGAGCGGATGCTCGGCGGCCACCGCGCAGAACGTCACGCCCATGATCGTGTCGGCGCGCGTCGTGAAGACGTAGAGGCGTCCGTCGCCGATCAGGGCGCCGGCGTCGTCACGGATCGAATGCGGAAATGCAAAGCGCACGCCTTCGCTCTTTCCGATCCAGTTCGCCTGCATCGTCTTCACGCGATCGGGCCAGCCCGGCATCGCATCGAGCTCCGCAAGCAACTCGTCGGCGTAGCGCGTGATCCGCAGGTAGTACATCGGGATGTCGCGCTTTTCGATCGGCGCGCCGGAACGCCAGCCGCGCCCGTCGATCACCTGCTCGTTTGCGAGCACCGTCTGGTCGACCGGGTCCCAGTTCACGCTGCCGCTCTTGCGGTAGGCGATGCCGGCTTCCAGCATCTTCAGGAAGAACCACTGGTTCCAGCGGTAATACGCGGGGTCGCAGGTCGCGAATTCGCGCGACCAGTCGATTGCGAAACCCATCGCCTGCAACTGGGCCTTCATGTACGCGATGTTGTCGTAGGTCCAGCGTGCGGGCGCCTCGCCGCTCTTGATCGCCGCGTTCTCGGCCGGCAAGCCGAACGCGTCCCAGCCCATCGGCATCAGCGCGTTGTAGCCGCGCATCCGCAGGTAGCGGTACATCATGTCGTTGATCGTGTAGTTGCGCACGTGCCCCATGTGCAGCTTGCCCGACGGATACGGCAGCATCGACACGCAGAAGTACTTGCCCCTGGGAAAGCGCGGATCGTTCTCGACCGCACGATAGACGTCACCGTCCCTCCACGCTGCCTGCGCGGTGCGCTCGATGGCGGTCGGGTCGAACGAGGACTTCATGACGGGCGCGGAATGCGCGAGGGCCGGGCGCTGTTCATGCTTGTAAGTATTTGATTATACCGGCCATCGGACCCACGATTGCGTTCGAAGGGTGGTCAGCGCCAGCGAAGGCGCGGATGGCGCAAGCTTCGCCCAGGCAAAACGGCGGGCCGCCTGCAGGCAGCAAGGCGAGTGGCACAATCACATGTTCTCCCGGACCGGATCCGATCGATCATCCATTCCGGCGCGCAGCGACTTGAAGCGCCGAACCCGCGCGCATTCGCTGCGACGCCCGCGCAACTGAAACGAGCGTCTTGACACTTCTTCTCCATTGCCGCGCGCTGTTGACGACGATGCTGATCGCGGCGGCGATCGGGCACGCTGTTGCCGCGCCGGTGAAGACGGGCCATGTCAGCGCGGAGCTCGTCTCGGAAGCGCGCGCGCTGGTCCCGGGCAGCACGACGACGCTGGCGCTGCGGCTCGCCATCGAACCGGGCTGGCATACGTACTGGCGCAATCCGGGTGAATCGGGCCTGCCGACCACGCTCGCGTGGCGGCTGCCGGCCGGCTATTCGGCGGGGGACATCGTCTGGCCCGCGCCGCGCCTGCTGCCTGTCGGCCCGCTCGTCAATTACGGTTACGAAGGCGAAGTGCTTCATCTGGTGAGCGTGAGCGTTCCGCGCGAAGCCACGCCGGGTACGCAGGCGACGCTCGCCGCGCGCGCTGACTGGCTCGTGTGCAAGGAAACGTGCATACCCGAAGGTGCCGACCTCACGCTCGACTTGCCGATCGCCGATCGTGCCGACGTCGATTCGCGGTGGCACGCGCCGATCGCAGCGACTCGCGATGCGCTGCCGCAACCCCCACCTGCCGGATGGCGTGCGAGTGCAACGGCGTCGGGACCGGTGGTCGAATTGCAGTGGACGCCCGGTGCATCGGGCAGTCCCGGGCGCCTGCACTTCTTCGCCGAGCGCGAACGCCTGATCGAGCCGTCCGCGCCGCAGCCGGCGACGCAACGGGACGGGACATGGGCGCTGAAGCTTCCGGTCGCGCACGACCTCGCGCCTGATTTCCAGCGCCTGCAGGGTGTCCTCACCGCGGAGCACGGCTTTCGTACCGGCAGCGGGGTGGTGCGCGCGATTGCGCTCGACGTCCCCGTGGCGGGAACGCCGGCACCCGGTCCGAAGCCCGTCGACGCCGCGGCTGACGAATGATTTCACCGCTTCGCCGGCCGTGACCTCGCTGTCGCTGCCGGCCGCGCTCGCGTTCGCATTCGCCGGCGGACTGCTGCTCAACCTGATGCCCTGCGTGTTTCCCGTGCTGTCGCTGAAGGCGCTGAGCCTCGCATCGGCGCCGGGCGACCGGCATGCGTTGCGCCGCGAGGGCATCGCATTCGGGGCGGGGGTCATCATCGCGTTCGCGCTGCTCGGCGGCGCGATCGTCGGACTGCGCGCCGCCGGGGAACAATTGGGATGGGGGTTCCAGCTCCAGTCGCCCGCCGTCGTCACCGGCCTCGCGCTGCTGTTCTTCGTCATGGCGCTCAACCTGTCCGGGGTCTTCGAATTCGGCTCGCTGCTGCCTTCCCGGATCGCGTCGTGGTCGCACGCGAATCGCGATGCGAACGCATTCGCGTCCGGCCTGCTCGCCGTTGCGATCGCGTCGCCCTGCACGGCGCCCTTCATGGGCGCGGCAGTCGGCTATGCGCTCGGCGAGCGCGCACCGGTGACGCTCGGCGTATTCCTGGCGCTGGGCGTCGGCATGGCGCTGCCGTACGTCACGCTCGCGTGGTTCCCCGCCTGGCGGCGCGCGTTGCCGCGTCCCGGGGCGTGGATGGCACGGTTGAAGCAGTTGCTCGCGTTTCCGCTGTACGCGACGGTTGCGTGGCTCGTGTGGGTGCTCGGTGCCCAGGTCGGCAACGATGCGGTCATGCGCATCGGCGCGACGCTGGTGCTGATCGCATTTGCGCTATGGGCCTGGCGCGCGTGGCGTGGCGCCGGGCGCGCGGCGTGGGCGACTGTCGCCATCGCGGGAGCGCTCGCCGGGCTTGCCGTCGCATGGCCTCTGTTCGCGATCGACCGCGCCATGGTCGCGGCAGTCGACGCACCCGCGGCGGCAACTCGATCTTCGACCGATGGCTGGGAGCCTTATTCTGCGCGCCGCGTCGCCGAGCTGACGTCCGAAGGGCGCCCCGTGTTCATCGATTTCACCGCGGCATGGTGCATCACCTGCCAGGTGAACAAGCGGCTCGTGCTGACCGATGCGCGCGTCCGTGACGCATTCGCGCGCGGCGACGTCGCGTTGCTGCGCGCCGACTGGACGCGGCGGGATCCGGCGATCACGCAGGCGCTGACGGCGCTTGGCCGCAGCGGCGTGCCGGTGTACGTCCTCTACCGCAAGGGCGGCGAGCCGCTGCTGTTCCCGGAAGTGCTGCAGCGCCAGGACCTGATCGACGCCATCGCCGCTTCGTAGCCCCGCGTCCGTCTTTCGCCAGCCGCAAATACGGCGTATGCTGTCGCGCCGGTTCCTTTCGGGCAGTAAGGAAGCGTCATGACGACGATCCAGGCGCAGTTCGCTTCGCAGGCCGCTCTGCGCGGCGGTGCTGCTGTCCACCGCCTTCTTCGCCGGCTGCGCTGCGCGCGCGCGAGTTGATGCTGGTCGGCAACGACGAGAAAGATCAGCTGGGACGAGGCGGGCAAGGTCGTCAACGGCGTCGCCGGCAAGGACCAGGTGCTGGTCGTCGATATCGGCGGCGATCGCCTCGCACCCAGGATCATCGCGCAGGCTGCCGCTGATGAACACGATCTTCGGGCCGCCGACCAATCTGCAGATCACGCCGGACGGCAAGCTCGCGCTGGTCGCCAACTCGATGGATTGGGTCGCCGACGGCGCCGGCTGGAAGCCGTCGCCCGACAACAAGCTGTACGTGATCGACCTGACCACCGATCCGCCGAAGCTGATCGACACGGTGCAGGTCGGCAAGCAGCCGTCGGGGCTGTCGATCAATCGCGCGGGTGACCTCTGCCTGATCGCCAACCGCGCCGACAACTCGATCTCGGTGCTGCAAGATCGCCGGCAACTCGGTGAAGCTGATCGACACGGTGGCGATGGGCGAGCAGGTCGCGCACGTGGCGATTCGCGCCGGACGGCAAGCGGGCGCTGGCCGCGAAGTTTCCCGGGCCACAAGATCGCGCTTCTCGACATCGACGGCGACAAGGTGACGCTACAACAAGCAGGACGTGCCGGTCGGCCTGTGGCCGTACAACGTCGACATCGCGCCGGACGGCAAGCTGGCGCTGACCGCCGACAACGGCGTTCGCCGGCGCCGCCGACGGCAACGTCGACACGATCAGCGTGATCGACATCGAATCGAACCCGCCGCGCGTCATCGACAAGATCGTCGTCGACGAGGCGCCGGAAGGGTTTGCGATCAGTCCCGACGGGCAAGTTCGCCGTCGCGGTCGCTGCTGCGCGGCAACAATTCCGACAAGAAGGCGTTCTTCTACCACCGCAACGGAGCGATCGCGCTGCTGAAGATCGACGGCAAGAAGGTGACGCGCGTCCAACGTACAGTCGAGGTGCGCGGCCTGCCCGAGGGCGTCGTGTGGAGCGACGACGGGCAATACCTGTACGTCGGCAACTACAAGGACAGCGACGTCTCGATCCTGAAGATGGATGGCGAGCGGCTCGTCGATACCGGCAAGCGGTTGACGCTTGCCCGGGCACCCGGCGTCGATGCGCGGAAGCGCGCGCTGAAGCGGCGCGGATTCGCGCAGCGTTCCGGGCTCGAGGTCGCTTCGATCAGCGGCGGGAGCTCCGATCGCGGCGGGGAAGGGGACGCAGCTTCGTTTGCTGGACGGCGAAGGACTTGCCCGCGATCGCAAGCGTTCCGTTGCGGGCTTTCGGCTCCCCGGTGTACGGCGCGACCGCATACGTGACCGTCCCCTCGCCGCGTCCGCCCGTTGCGCCGCTGATCGTGATCCACGAGGCATTGCTCGCCACGGTCCACGTGCATCCCGGCGCCGTCATGACCGCAACGGTCGCGCCGCCGCCGTTCATCGCAAACGTTGCGCGCGCCGGGGAGATCTCGTAGGTGCAGGGCGGTGCGGCGGCTGCGATCCTGCTCACCGTTCCGCCGAGATCGACGACATACAGTTCGCCCTGCTCGTCCTCGCCGAACGACGAGACGTTGAGCGACGTGTCGAGCAGGACGCTTTGCGCGGTGCCGTCCCACGCCAGGATCTCGCCGGAACAGAAGTCGCCGTAGACATACGTGCCGCCCGGCAGCGCGCCCGCTGCGCCACGGTAAACGTAGCCGCCGGTGATCGAGCAGCGATCGCTCGAGTGCGCGTAGTCGAAGATCGGCGGACGATAGCTCGCCGGATCGCAGAGCGCCGGATCGTTGCCCGTGCAGCCGAAACCTTCATAGATGCGCCATCCGTAGTTGCCGCCGCGCACGATCGGCATGTCGACTTCCTCCCGCACGCCCTGTCCGACGTCGGCGACCCACTGCACGCCGGTCACGCGATCGAAGGAGAAGCGCCAGGGATTGCGCATCCCGAGCGCGAATATTTCGTCGCGGCCCGGCGCATTGACGAATGGATTGTCGGCCGGCGGCGAGTAGACCGTGCCGGCGACCGGATCCGCATGGTCGACGTCGATGCGCAGGATCTTCCCGAGCAGCACGTCGATGTTCTGCGCGTTCCCCGGCGGATCGTTGCCGGCGCCGCCGTCGCCGACACCGATGTAGAGATGGCGATCGGGCCCGAATGCCAGCATGCCGCCGTTGTGGTTGCGGTTCGTCGGATGCGGAATCGTCAACAGCACGATCTCGCCCGTTCCGGCGACATCCGGATCGTCCGATACCCGGTATTCGGCAATGACGAGCGTTCCGTCGCCGATGCGGGTGTAATAGACGAAAAACCGCCCGTTCGCCGAATATTCCGGATGGAACGCAAGTCCGAGGAGCCCCTGCTCCCCGCCTGCAACGACCTTGGCCTGAATGTCGAGGAATGTCGTCGGCGTGGACGCGCCCGGCTGCAGGACGCGGACGACGCCGGCCTGCTCGACGATGAACAGCCGGTTCGTTCCGTCACCCGCGTTCGCGACGAACACCGGGCTCGAAAGGCCGCTCACCACCGGTGTCAACTGGATGGCAGCGTCGAGCAACGGTGACAGGCACAGCGACAGCACGGCGACGAACCCGCGCACGCAATGTTGCATCCTCATCATCGGCTCCCGCGTGGCTGCACCTGGTGCACGCCAGGTTCTTTGAGCGCGCTTTCGAACCGTTGGTTCATCGCGGGCTCAGTGCCGCAATGCCAACGTGAGTCCGAGCGGAACGAAGTTAGAGGATGTACTGGGCGAGATTGTCGTCGCCCGCGATGCCGGCGAGCCGGCTGTCGACGAACGCGGCGTCGATCGTGATCGTTTCGCCGGTGCGGCGCGCGGCGTGGAACGATACGTCCTCGAGCAGCCGCTCCATCACCGTGTAGAGGCGGCGCGCGCCGATGTTCTCCTGGCGCTCGTTGACGGCGAATGCGATCTCCGCGAGCCGGCGGATGCCGTCCGGCGCGAACTCGAGGTGGACCTGCTCGGTGCCGAGCAGCGCCTGGTACTGCACGGTGAGGCAGGCGTCGGTCGCGGTCAGGATCTGCTCGAAGTCCTCGACCGACAGCGGCAGCAGCTCGACGCGGATCGGCAAGCGTCCCTGCAGCTCGGGAATGAGGTCCGACGGCTTCGACAGGTGGAACGCGCCCGACGCGATGAACAGGATGTGGTCGGTCTTGATCATCCCGTACTTCGTCGTGACCGTCGTGCCTTCGACGAGCGGCAGCAGGTCGCGCTGCACGCCCTGGCGCGACACGTCCGCGCCGTGCGTGTCGGTCCGCGCGGCGATCTTGTCGATCTCGTCGATGAACACGATGCCGTTCTGCTCGGCGGAGGCGAGCGGCGCGGGACTTGATGTCGTCGTCGTTGATGAGCTTCGCGGCTTCCTCGTCGGTCAGCTGCTTCAGCGCTTCGGGAACCTTCATCCGCTTGACCTTGCGCCGCCCGCCGCCGATCTGCTGGAACATGCCCTGGATCTGCGACGTGAGGTCCTCCATGCCGGGCGGCGCCATGATCTCCATCTGCGGCGCGGAGCACGGCAACCTCGATCTCGATGTCCTTGTCGTCGAGTTGCCCCTCGCGCAGCATCTTGCGGAATTTCTGGCGCGTCGCCGAATCGGCCGGCTTCATGTCGCTGAAGTTCACTTCGCGCGCCGGCGGCAGCAGCACGTCGAGCACGCGCTCCTCGGCGGCGTCGGCGGCGCGGTCGCGGACCTTGCGCGTTTCGGCCTCGCGCGTCTGCTTGACCGCCACTTCGACCAGGTCGCGCACGATCGTGTCGACGTCGCGGCCGACATAGCCGACCTCGGTGAACTTCGTCGCCTCGACCTTCACGAACGGCGCATCGGCGAGCCGCGCAAGCCGGCGCGCGATCTCGGTCTTGCCCACGCCGGTCGGCCCGATCAGCAGGATGTTCTTCGGCGTGATCTCCTGGCGCAGCGGCTCGGGAACCTGCTGGCGGCGCCAGCGGTTGCGCAGCGCGATCGCGACGGCGCGCTTGGCCGCGTCCTGCCCGACGATGTGCTTGTCGAGCTCGGACACGATTTCCTCGGGCATCATCGGCAACGGCATGCTGGTGTCCTGCTCCCGGAAGTTCGCTCTACCAAATGAAACGGCCGCCGGTAATTCGGCGGCCGCTCCATTTTACCGCCGCGAAAGCACTGGCGGCCTCGGCGACTTGCGCGGTGACCCTTACGGTACGAAGAATTGCGTGCAGTGGCCCGGCTGCGCCGGCGCGGATGCAATCGTTTCGCCTTGGGAATGCACTGGTCCGGCGGCAGCGCGGTATCTTCTCGACGTGCTCGACCAGCAGGTCGAACGCCGCTGCGCGTGCGGCTGCATCAAGACGAGCTCGGCGAATGGCGTGACGTACGACTCGATGTGGTTGCCGTTCTGGACTTCGTACAGCCGGTATTGCGCATTTCGATCGCGCGTCGTTGCCTTTGCGCGCCGCGTCTGACGGCGTCTCGTAGGCGCGCGCATGATGCTTGATCGGCAGCAGCGCGTCCATCGTTCCGGCGACGGTGATCAGCGGTCTCTTGATCTTGCCGGTCGTCTCGAGGGCGTCGACGTGCGTCGAAAATGTCAGGTGTGACAGGCGCTGACAGATAGTCGTAGTTCCCACTGCCCGACGCGTACGTGGCGTACGTCGGGTCGAACCGATGCTGCCACTGGCAGACCGTGGCTTCCCAGAAATCGATTGTAATGGTTCCGTCCAGAACGAGCCGTCATGGACGCCTGTCGCGACGGGTGGCACGATGTCCGGCGGAAACCGGCTGCGAGTGATGTTCTTGCGCGGCGTGCTGTCAGGATCGAAGTCCGACGCGGCATAATCGGGGAAATTCTTCACGCCGGCGGCAGATCCGTCAGGAAGTTCTGCGGCTGCGCGATCGACGAATGTGCCCTCCCAGTCGACGCCGCCGTCGAAGAGCTTCGGCGCAACCTCGAGCGCACGGCGAACCTGGTAGCCGCCATTGGAGGTTCCAACCGCGTAGGTACCGCGGCCACTTGCCGTAGCTTGCCTTCACGCCGTCGCGCGCAATCTGCGCGGCAATCATGAAGTCCGTCCAGCGCGTGAATTCCTGGCCGGGATCGTTATCGTAGAAATGCACGTAGAGCGGCGAAGCCGGGTTCAGGCGGCACGCCAGCGGGTCAGCTGCGCCTGCCGCGGAAAGTACAGGTTCAGCATGCCCTTGTTCTGCGATGCATACGCATAGCCCTGCTGCACCACGTAATCGCTCCATGCGAAATCGCCGTTGAATTCGCTTCGCGTGCCCGAGGCGCCGGCAACGACGAGTTTGCCGTTCCAGTCGTTCGGCAGCCGTAGCACGAAGCGCCCTGACCGAGCGGATCCGCCGCGATCGCGCCTGATCTGCATCCCGGGAACGACTTTGGTGATTGGCGTGTGCTGTCCGGCGGGTGGAGAAATCGTGTCGCGGTCGGTCCGCGGCGTGAACGCGAACGGCGAAGCAATCCGGCAGGATCGAATTGTTCGCCGGCGTCTGTCCGGATTGTTGGTCGTGAGGTCGGGACTTTCGACGCAGGTGGCGTCGGCGAGATGAGCCGCGAGCGCTTTCAGCACGTGCTCGCAGCGCGTTTCGGCCGCTGCGGATAACGGGACAAGAAGACCGAGTGCGGCGATGCCGCAACATTGACGAAGCATTGTTCCTCCGGTTGAAGCAGTGGAGCAACCGGCGACCGGATGGACGCGCGGCTGGATTGAAACATCGAGGTCGCAACGTTGCGGTCGTCATGACGAATGCCGACATCGACGATCCGACGTGAACGGCGGGCCGATCATAGCGGCGCGGTGAGATCGATCGCAAGCCGAAAATCGCCGCGAATCGACGAGCGGCAGCGAACGCCGAATGCACCACCGCGTGCAAGCGGATAGCGGGCGGAAACAACAGTGGACGTGGACGCGTGTCTCCGGACCCGTGCGACAATACAGAACGGCCTCGCGCGCTCGGAGGACACGTGAGGCAACCATCGGGAGACCGGCATGACGCGGCATGCCTCGCTACTGGGCTCGTTGCCGCAGCGCTCTCGCCGGATGCGCGTCGATGGCATTGGTGCCGCCGAGGGCGACGGCGACGCTGGCGCCGACGGCAGGCAACCGGCGGCTGGAACGGTCATGTTCACGCCCAACGGCGACCGGGTGCGCGTGCTTGCGAAAGTCAGCGGACTCGCGCCCGGCCCGCACGGCTTCCACATCCACGAAAAGGGCGACTGCAGCGCGCCCGATGCGGCGAGCGCCGGCGGGCACTTCAATCCGACGAACACGCCGCACGGCAATCCATCGTCCGGCGTGCACCACGGCGGCGACATGCCGATGCTCGAGGCGGACGCATCCGGCAACGCGACACTCGACGTGACGCTCGATACGGTGACGCTTCGGCGACGGCGCGAACAGCATCGTCGGGCGCAGCGTCGTCGTCCACGAGCGATGCGGACGACTACAAGACGCAGCCGGCGGGCAATTCGGGTGCGCGCCTCGCGTGCGGATCGATTGTCGCGGGCTGATGGACGCTCGCCGATGCGATTGAGCGTTCGACCGGCGCTCCGCAACGCGAACTCGCGCGTCGCGCGCCGCTACGGTGCGGCGATTGCCGATTCTGCGTTGGCGCGCTGCTGATCGGAGGCTGCTCGACATCGCGCGGCGGCACCCCGTCAGCGCCACCGCCCGACGATCGAAAGACGACCGAGGCGAAAGCCGGCCAGCAGGCGGCGTTGCGAGCGATCGGCGGCTCAGCGGTCTCGGGGAAGATCCGCGTGATCGATCGCGGCGACGGGGCGACGATCCTGGTCTCGGTGATCGGCATTCCGTCCAGCAGTTACCGCATCGCGCTTCACCGAGACTCCGAATTGCTCGTCGCCGAACGGGTTCTCCGCAGGACCGGCGTGGGCCCCGTCTTCATTCGCGAAGCCGCCGCAGGATCTCGTGTCGACGCAGTACGTGACCTCGGACGGTATCGCCGAATCCGAGCTGCGCATTGCGGGGTTGCATGCGACCGGCGTGAACGGGGTCGCCGGACGCAGCGTCGTCCTTTATGCCGGGCAGAACGTCACCGAAGCACGTCCCGACGTGCCGAATGCCGCAATCGCCTGCGGCGTATTCGAGCCGGCGCAGCCATTCGCCTTCTGAGCGGGGTGTCACTGATGAACGCATTCGCTCACTGACCGGACGATCGCGCATGGGATTTCTCGCCGACCGGAAGATCCTGATCACCGGCGTGCTGTCGACGCGCTCGATCGCCTACGGCGTTGCGAAGGCGTGTCGGCGCGAGGGCGCGACGCTCGCGTTCACTTACGCCAACGACGACCTCAAGGAGCGGGTCGTCAAGATCGCCGCCGAGTTCGGACCATGTCCGGTGCTTGCCATGCGACGTCGCATCCGACGACGAGATCGCGGCGCTGTTCGAAACGCTGCGCGGCGGAATGGAGCGGCCTCGACGGGCTGCTGCATTCGATCGCGTTCGCGCCGCGCGAGGCGCTGGCCGGCGATTATCTGAACGCCGTGTCGCGCGAGGCGTTCGCGATCGCGCACGACATCTCGAGCTACAGCTTCGCCGCGCTGGCGAAGGGCGCGCGGCCGCTGCTGGCCGGCCGCAACGCGTCGCTGCTGACGCTGACCTATCTCGGCGCCGTGCGCGCGCTGGCCAACTACAACGTGATGGGGCTCGCCAAGGCGAGCCTCGAGGCGAACGTTCGCTATCTCGCCGCGGCGCTCGGTCCCGAAGGCACGCGCGTGAACGCGATATCGGCCGGACCGATCAAGACGCTCGCGGCCGCGGGCATCGGCGGATTCTCGAAGATCCTGAGCTTCGTCGAGCAGACGGCGCCGCTGCGACGCAACGTGACGATCGACGAAGTGGGCAACGTCGCCGCGTTCTATTTCTCGTCGCTGTCGAGCGCCATCACCGGCGAGATCACTTACGTCGATTGCGGATTCTCCAACGTCGCTGCCGGGCTCGCCGAATAACCCGCGGCGCCGCATGACCGACGGCGCTCGCCGCTTTCGATGCGGTCATCGTCGGCGGCGGGCCACAACGGGCTCGCGTGCGCGGCGTACCTGGCCGGCGCCGGCATGTCGGTATGCGTCCTCGAGCGCCGCGACGTCGTCGGCGGCGCGGCGGTCACCGAGGAATTCCATCCGGGCTTTCGCAATTCGACCGCGAGCTACACGGTCAGCCTGCTTGCGCCGCAGGTCATCGAGGAGCTGCAATCTCGCCGCGCACGGGCCTGACGATCGTCAAGCGACCGCTCGCCAATTTCCTGCCGTTGTCGGACACCGCGTTCCTGAAGGTCGGCGGCGGCATCGACGGCGACGCAAGCCGAGGTCGCGAAGTTTTCTGCGCCGCGACGCGCAACGGCTGCCCGCGTATTACGCGATGCTCGTCGCGCGTGGCCGACGTGCTGCGCGAGCTGCTGCACGTCGACGCCGCCCAACATCGGCAGCGCATCGCGGCGGGCGCGATCGGCATGGCGATCGACGCCTGGAAAACCGCGAAGCCGTTTCGCGCGCTCGACCGCGCGGGCCAGCGCGACGTGCTCGATCTCTTCACGAAGAGCGCCGGCGAGATCCTCGATCGCTGGTTCGAATCGGCGCCGATCAAGGCGGCGTTCGGGTTCGACGCGGTCGTCGGCAATTTCGCAGAGTCCCTACGCGCCCGGCTCGGCGTACGTGCTGCTGCATCACGTGTTCGGCGAAGTGAACGGCGAGCGCGGCCAATGGGGCCACGCGCTCGGCGGCATGGGCGCGATCACGCAGGCGATGGCCGCGCGAGTGCGTCGCGCGCGGCGTGACGATCCGTACGGCATGCCGCCGGTGCGCGCGCGTGAACGTCGAACGACGGGCGTGCCGCAGGCGTCGAGCTCGAAAGCGGCGAGATCGATCGCGGCGCGCCGCGTCGTCGCCAACGTCAATCCGAAGCTGCTGTTCGAGCGGCTCGTCGCGCCGGAGCATCTGGACGCCGACTTCCGCGCGCGCATCGACGGCTATCGATGCGGATCGGGCACGTTCCGCATGAACGTCGCGCTGTCGGCGCTGCCCGATTTCACGTGCCTGCCCGGAGCATCGGCGCAGCCGCATCACGGGAGCGGCATCATCATCGCGCCGTCGCTCGCGTACATGGAGCGCGCGTACTTCGATGCGAAGCTCGCACGGCTGGTCGCGCGCGCCGATCGTCGAGATGCTGATCCCGTCGGTCGTCGACGACTCGCTCGCGCCGCGCGGCATGCACGTCGCGAGCCTGTTCTGCCAGCACGCGAACCCGCGCATCGGCGATGTGCTGCCCGGCCGCACATGGGACGATCATCGCGACGAGGTCGCCGACCTGATGATCGACACCGTCGACGCCGTCGCGCCGAATTTCAGGCAGAGCGTGCTCGGCCGCCGCGTGCTGTCGCCGCTCGATCTCGAACGCGAATTCGGCCTGGTCGGCGGCGACATCTTCCACGGCGCGCTCGCGCTCGACCAGCTGTTCTCCGCGCGGCCGGTGCTCGGCAACGCCGACTACCGGATGCCGATCAAGGGCCTGTACCTGTGCGGATCGGGCGCGCATCCCGGCGGCGGCGTGACCGGGATCCCGGGGCGCAACGCCGCGCGCGAGATCATCAAGGACGCGCAGAAGCGCACGCGGCGTCGACGCGCCGTAGCAGCTCGAGCGGTTCGCGCAGAAGCAGCGACGCGCTCCGCAGTGACGCGGCAAGCGTCGCGGCCGCTCCAGCCGCGCGCTGACATCGGCAAAGCATCGACGCGCGAGCGCGCGAAACTTTGGCCCGTCGAGATAGATGCGAAGCCAGCCGATAAGCCGGGTTCTGTTACGGCGCGCGGAGTCGCGCGCTATGACCGTCATTCCTCTAGGCCCGCCGTTGCCGACGGGCTCGAGCCACCTACCCGCGGACTCGGCGAGCAGCGTCGTCGTCCGCCTATTTGGTGTTGCTCCGGATGGAGGTTGCCGCGTTTCACCCGCTTCCCGTTGACGGGAAGCGACTCGTCTCTGTGGCCCTGTTCCTCGCCTTCGCCGGCCGCGCGAGCGGCGGCTTATTGCGGCCGGGCGTTACCCGGCATCCTGCTCTGTGGAGCCCGGACTTTCCTCTCCCCCGGGATCGCTCCCGAGGCAGCGACGGTCTGGCTGGCTTCGGACCGCTAGTATAGCACGCGGCGCGAGTTCCGTCGCGGCGCGCTGCGGCGCTCGCGCGTCGACGCGCCAGCGCACGCTCTCGCCCGCGCGCAGCGGCACGATCGTGCTCGTCGCCGAACGGCATACGTCGGCCGGCACGCGCCACGGCTCGCGCACGAGCGTGACCGTGTCGCGCGTTGCGCGGCAGTCCGTAGAACTCCGCGCCGTGCACGCTGGCGAATCCTTCGAGGCGGTCGAGCGCGCCCGCATCCTCGAACGCCTCGGCGTACAGCGGCAGCGCGATCGGCGCCGAATAGCAGCCGGCGCAGCCGCACGCGTTCTCCTTCGTGTCCCGCGCGTGCGGCGCCGAATCGGTGCCGAGGAAGAACTTCGGATTGCCCGACGTCGCGGCGGCGACCAGCGCCTGCCGGTGCGTCTCGCGCTTCAGCACCGGCAGGCAGTACAGGTGCGGCCGCAGGCCGCCGGCGAACAGCGCGTTGCGCGAGTAGAGCAGATGCTGCGGCGTGATCGTCGCGGCGACGTCGGCGCGGCGCTTCGCGCACGAACGCGGCGGCCTCGCGCGTCGTGATGTGCTCGAGCACGATGCGCAGCGCCGGGAAAGTCGCGCACGATCGCGCGCGAGCTGCGCGCTCGACGAACACGCGCTCGCGATCGAACACGTCGACGTCCGGGATCGGTCACTTCGCCGTGGATCGACAGCACGACGCCGTGCCGCTCCATCGCCGCGAGCGCCGGCGTACACGCGCTCGAGCGCGCGTGACGCCGGAGTCGGAGTTGGTCGTCGCGCCGGCGGGGTAGTACTTGACCGCGTGCACGAATCCGCGACGCCTTCGCGCGCGCGATCTCGTCGGCCGACGTGTTGTCGGTCAGGTAGAGCGTCATCAGCGGCTCGAAGCGCGCTGCCCGGCGGGCAGCGCGTGCCAGGATGCGGTCGCCGGTAGCGCGCGCGCCGCCGCGGTCGTCGTGACCGGCGGCTTCAGGTTCGGCATGACGATTGCTCTGCCGAAGACCTGCGCCGTGGCGGCGACGACCGCCGCGCATCGCGGCGCCGTCGCGCAGATGCAGGTGCCAGTCGTCGGGACGGCGTCAGCGTGAGGCGTGGGGATGGGGCATCGGAAATGCGTTGATTTGCACGAGAGTATAGCGGCCGCCCGCGGAATCGCGGCGTCGCCGCGCGGCAACGGAGCAACGGAGTCGCTTGTGGCGCGATCGCGGGCTATAATGCGCAGTTTATTGCCGGCGGCGAGCGCTTCGGGCGGTTGCAATGCCTGACGCCGCGTCGGTACGAAGTTCACGGATGGAACAACACATGGCCGCCAAAACAGCAGTCGCCGTCAAGAAGAGCCCGCGAGCTCACCGAGGAAGAGATCCTCAAGGCGCCGGAGAAGGACTACATGAACGAGGCGCAGCTCGCGTTCTTCAAGAAGCGGCTGATCGAGCATCCGCGACCAGATCCTGCAGCAACGCCGACGACACCGGCGAGCATCTGCGCGAGAACGAGATCACGACCGACCCTTCCGACCGCGCGACGCTCGAGGAGGAGTACACGCTCGAACTGCGCACGCGCGACCGCGAACGCAAGCTTCTGAAGAAGGTCGAAAAGTCGCTGCGGATGATCGAGGACGGCTCGTACGGCTATTGCGAGGAAACCGGTGAGCCGATCGGCGTGCCGCGCCTGCTCGCCCGTCCGATGGCGACGCTGTCGATCGAAGCGCAGGAGCGACGCGAGCGCGTCCAGAAGCTGTACGGCGACTGATCGATCCCGCGCGCGGCTGTCGCGCGCTCACCGGCCAGCGGCCGTCGATCGTTCGGCGGCCGGCGTTCCGTGATCCGCCATTCCCTTCCATCGCTTGAAGGAGCACGAGCCATGTTCACGCTGCCGCCGCTTCCCTACGCCGAGAACGCGCTCGCGCCGGTGATTTCGGCGAACACGCTCTCCTTCCACTACGGCAAGCATCACAAGGCCTACGTCGACAACCTGAACAACCTCGTGAAGGGCACCGAGTACGAGTCGGCCCCGCTCGAGAAGGTGATTCGCGACACGGCCGGCAAGGCCGACAAGGTGGGCCTCTTCAACAACTCCGCGCAGGTGTGGAACCACACGTTCTACTGGAACTGCCTGAAGGGCGGCGGCGGCGGCAAGCCGACGCGGCCGCATCGCGCAGATGATCGAATCGGATCTCGGCGGCTACGACACGTTCAAGAAGGAGTTCGCGAACGCGTGCGTCACGCAGTTCGGCTCGGGCTGGGGCTGGCTCGTGGCCGAAGGCGGCAAGCTCAAGATCATGAAGACGCCGAACGCGGAGCCGCCGTTCATCAAGGGCGCCGACGCCGCTGCTGACGATCGACGTCTGGGAGCACGCGTACTACCTCGATTACCAGAACCGCCGCCCCGATTACGTCAACGCGGTCATCGACCGGCTGCTGAACTGGGATTTCGCGGCGGAGAATCTGTCGCGGCCTGATCGCCGCACGGGCGGCACGCAGCCGATCGCGCGTGCGGCTTGCCGGTGCGCACGGCGCCGTGCTCGTCACGCGTACGGCGATGCGCGAGCGTGCCTTGTTCGCCGTGCACGGCGACGATAATCGCCCCCGATTCCAGACGCAATCCCGCTCCCGATGGCGATTTTCGGCAAGCCGCCCGCCAAGAAGCCCGCCGAGCCGCGAGGCGCGAAGCGCGAGGCGCACGTCGTATCGGCACGCGAGCTCGCGGCGCAGGCGGCGAGCCGCAACGGCCGGCGAAGCCGCTCGGGCTCGAGCCGCTCGGCGAGACCAGCCTGCGCGGCGCGAGCGTCATCGACTGGTCGACCGCGCCGAAGGCGATCGAAGTCGCGCAGGCGAATCCCGGGCTTGTGCGCGGTGCTCGAGAACGCGGCGCTGCTGTTCGCCAACGGCCAGGACGCCGCGGCGCGCGAGCTGCTCGAGCAGGGCGTGCAGACCGACCACGGACACGAAGCTGTCGCCGCTCGCCTGGCTCGCGCTGTTCGACCTGCATGCAGCGCGCGGACGACCGCGCGGCGTTCGACCAGCTCGCGATGCAGTACGTGCTGCAGTTCGAGCGCTCGGCGCCGTCGTGGGACGAGCGCATGAAGCCGCCCGCCGACGACACGCCGGGCGGCGGCGGCTACATCGCGATCACCGGCAAGCTGTCGAGCGACAGCTCGGCGCAGCTCGAAGGGCTGAAGCGCGCGCTCGAGAAATGCGTTCCGCGCGCCCGCGTCGACCTGTCGTCGGTGACCGGATTCGACGACGCGGGCGCGCGGATGCTCGCCGACGACCTCGCGCGAGCGCGCAGCCAGCGCATGGAGCTCGCGATCCAGCGGCCCGAGAAGCTCGTCGCGGCGCTCGAGGCGGCCGTCGCGCAGGGCAAGGCGGGCGGCGAAGGCGCATGGCTGCTGTCGCTCGAGTTGCTGCAATGGCAGCACGAGCAGGCGAAGTTCGACGAGCGCGCCGTCGAGTTCGCGGTGACATTCGAGGTGTCGCCGCCGTCGTGGGAGCCGCCGCCGCGCGCGGGCAGCGCAAAGGCTCGCGTCCGATGCCGCCGAGTCGGCGTCCGTCGCTGCCGAGGCGCGCCGCGAGCGCGCGTCGCCGGACAAGGAGATGCTCGTCTGGGAGGGCGTGCTGGCGGGCGCAACGCCACCGCAGCTCGCGCAGCCTTGCCGATTCGCGCGAGCCGCAATGCCGTCGCGCAGATCGACATGACCGACGTCGAGCGCATCGATTTCGTCTTGCGCCGGCGCGCTGCTCAATGCGATCAGCCGGATCGAAGGCCAGCGCAAGGCGGTGCAGATCGTCGGCGCGTCGCCGATCGTCCGCGCGCTGCTGCTGCTGATCGGCATCTCGCCGCGCCATTTCGTCAAGAAAGCGGACTGACGCTTGGCCGGAGCGTCCGATGACCGAGACGTTTCACGGCACGACGATCCTGTCGGTCCGCCGCGACGGCGCCGTCGCGCTCGGCGGCGACGGCCAGGTGACGCTCGGGCAGGTCGTCATCAAGGCGACGCGCGCGCAAGGTGCGCCGCCTCTATCACGACAAGGTGCTGGCCGGATTCGCCGGCGCGACCGCCGACGCGTTCACGCTGTTCGAGCGCTTCGAGGCGAAGCTCGAAAAGCACCAGGGACACCTGACGCGCGCGGCGGTCGAGCTCGCGAAGGACTGGCGCTCGGATCGCGTGCTGCGGCGGCTCGAGGCGATGCTCGCGATCGCCGATCGAACGCGCGTCGCTCATCGTCACCGGCACCGGCGACGTGCTCGAGCCGGAGCACGGCATCGTCGCGATCGGCTCGGGCGGACCCTATGCGCAGGCCGCCGCGCAAGGCGCTGCTCGACAACACGACACTGCCGGCGCGCGAGATCGTCGAGCGCGCGCTTGCTGATCGCCGGCGAGATCTGCATCTACACGAATCAGCAGCTCGTCATCGAGAGCTCGACTGTGAATGAGCCGTCGAACGATCGCGATGTCGTCATCGCCGGCGCAGGCCTTGTCGGCCTGGCGCTGGCGCGCGGCGCTGGCGCGCAACGGCTTGACGGTGGCGCTCGCTCGATCGCGCAGCCGCCGCGCGCCCGTCCGCCGACCCGGACACGTGGGACGCGCGCGTCTATGCGATCAGCCCCGGCAGCGCGTCGTTCCTGCGACGCGTCGGCGCGTGGCAGGCGCTGTCCGTGCGAGCGCATCGCGGCGATCGAATCGATGCGCATCGTCGGCGACACCGGCGCGACGCTCGACTTCTCGGCGTACGAGCTCGGCGAGCGCGCGCTCGCGTGGATCGTCGAGGAGCGCGCGTTGCGCGCGGCGCTGCTGCCCGCCGATTCACGTGCCGGGCGTCGACGTCGTGCACCGGCGCGCGATTCGCGTCGCTCGCGTGGTCGGCCACCGAGGGCGACGCTGACGCTCGACGACGGCCGGCGCTTCGCGGCACGGCTCGTCGTCGGCGCCGACGGCCTCAGCTCGTGGGTGCGCCAGGCCGCCGGCATCGTCGCCGAGCCGAAGCCGTACGGGCAGACAGGGCGTCGTCGCGAATTTCGACTGCGAGCTCGCGCATCACGGCTGCGCGCGACAGTGGTTCCGCGACGACGGCGGCGTGCTCGCGTGGCTGCCGTTGCCCGGGCGCCGCATCTCGATCGTGTGGTCGGCGCCCGACGCGCAGGCGCGCGAGCTCCTGGCGCTGTCGCGCGACGCGTTCACCGCGCGCGTCGCCGAGGCCGGCGCGCAGCGCGCTCGGTGCGCTGCGGATGATCACGCCGCCCGCGGCGTTTCCGCTGCAATCGCTGCGGCTGCCGACGTCCATCGCCCATCGGATGGCGCTCGTCGGCGACGCCGCGCACGGCGTCCACCCGCTGGCGGGGCAGGGTGTTAATCTCGGCTTCGGGGACGCGCAGGCGCTCGCGAACGTGCTCGCCGAGCGCGGTCCGGTCGGCGACGCCGGCGCGCCGATCCTGCTCGAACGCTTTGCGCGCCGGCGCGCCGAGCCGGTGCTCGCGATGCAGGCGGTCACCGATGGCCTCGTGCGGCTGTTCGGTCCGCGCACGCCGTGGCTCAAGACACTGCGCAACGCCGGGCTGTCCGCCGTCGACCGGCTGCCGCTGGTCAAGCGCGCGCTGGCGCAGCCTGCGCTGCGCTAGACGACGCGAACCGACGGTTTTTTGGAGAACGACATGAAATCGATGAATCCGATGGGCGCGCGGCGTCCTGCCGCGGCACGCTGGCCCTCGGCGTTGCGGCGCTCGTCTGCGCCGCGCCGGTCGCGCTCGCGCAAGACGCCGGCAAGGCGCTCGCAACGGGCTCGCAGCCGGCGAGCGCGCGAGGCGGCTGCGATCCGCAAGGCGCTCGAGCAGAAGTTTCCCGGCGCGCGAGATCAAGCACATCGCGAAGACCGCCGTACCTCGGGCTCTACGAGGTGATGCTCGACGACACGCTCGTCTACACCGACGCGAAGGCCGCGTACGTCTTCGTCGGCGCGATGTACGACACGGCGACGAAGCAGAACCTGACCGAGCGCGGCCGCGCAAGCTGAACCGCGTCGCCGTCGACAAGCTGCCGCTACGAGCTCGCGTTCAAGCGCGTCAAGGGCGACGGCTCGCGCAAGCTCGTGATCTTCTCGGACGCCGATTGCCCGTTCTGCCAGCGGCTCGAGAACGAGCTGAAGGGCCTCGACAACGTGACGATCTACACGTTCCTGTATCCCGATCGACCAGCTGCATCCGGACGCCGCGCGCAAGTCGAAGCACGATCTGGTGCGCGCCCGACAAGGTGAAGGCGTGGGACGAGTTCTTCGCGTCCGGCAAGCGTTGCCCGACAACAAGGGCGACTGCGGCGATCCGGTCGCGAAGACGCAGGCGCTCGGCAACTCGCTCAAGATCAATGCGACGCCGACGCTGGTCTTCGCGGACGGCACGGTGGTTCCCGGCGCGCTGCCGCTGCCGCAGACTCGAGAAGGAGATCGCGAGCGGCCGAGGCCGAGGCGAGGAAGCTGGCGGCAGCGCCGAAATGAGCCGCGACGCACGACCACCGCGGAGACGACGCGATGGCGATCATCGATTTCATCAAGAAACAGTTCATCGACATCATCGAGTGGACCGACGACTCGCGCGACACGCTGTCGTACCGGTTCCCCGACGAGGACAAGGAGATCAAGAACGGCGCGCAGCTGATCGTCCGCGAATCGCAGGTCGCGCAGTTCGTCTACCTCGGCCAGTTCGGCGACACGTTCGGTCCCGGCAAGCACACGCTCACGACCGACAACATCCCGATCCTCACCGACCTCAAGGGCTGGAAGTACGGCGCTCGAGAGCCCGTTCAAGGCGGACGTCTACTACGTCGTCACGCGCGTCTTCACCGGCAACAAGTGGGGCACCGCCAATCCGGTGATGATGCGCGACCAGGATTTCGGCATCGTCCGGCTGCGCGCCTACGGCACCTACGATTTCCGCGTCGTCGACGTGCCGAAGTTCCTGAAGGAGGTCGCCGGCACCGACGATCATTTCCGCCTCGACGAATTCAACGACACGATGCGCTCGCGGATCGTCAGCGTGTTCTCCGACGCGCTCGCGCAGGCGAAGGTGCCGGCGCTCGACGTCGCGGCGCGCTATTCCGAGCTGGGCGAAGCGCTGCTGCCGCTGATCAACCCGATCCTCGGCGACAAGTACGGCCTCGCGATGACGACGTTCATCGTCGAGAACGTCTCGGTGCCGCCCGAAGTCGAGCAGGCGATCGACAAGCGGTCGAGCATGGCCGCGGTCGGCAACCTGAACGACTACGTGAAGTACCAGATGGCGCAGGGAATGGAGAAGGGCGGCGGTGCCGGCGCAGGCGGCGTCGCGGCCGAGATGGCGGTCGGCATGGCGATGGCGCAGCAGATGATGAACCAGCCGGGCGGGCTGATGGCGCAGACGACGACGGGCATCGCGGCGCCGCCTGCCGGCAACCAGCGGTGGCGTCGCGCCGACCTTGATGAATCCCGCGCAGGTCGCGCAGATGCTCGGCGTCGGCGGAATCGGACGTGATCGCGAGCCTCGAGGCCGGCGACCTCAAGGGCAAGAAGATCGGCACGCAATGGCGCGTGCCGCGGGCGGCCGTCGACGCATTCTTGAGTTCGTGAGCGTCAACGCGCGCGAACGCGGCGCGCAACCGAACGTCGACGGGGAAGCGGTCCTCGCATGACGAGCGGGCAGATCGAGGCCGCGCAACCGAAGTTCGCCTGCCCGGCGTGCGGCGGCGAAGCGGTCTGGAATCCGGCCAAAGCCAAGCTCGTCTGCCCGTTCTGCGGCACCGAGTCGCCGGCACGCCTTGCCGCCGACGGCGCGATCGTCGAGCACGATCTCGCGGCGGCGCTCCGCGCGATTCCCGACGCGGCGCGCGGCTGGCGCGCGGATACGCGAGCAGGTGCGCTGCCAGAGCTGCAACGCGATCTCGGTGCTCGATCCCTCGCGCCAGGCGCAGAACTGCGCATTCTGCGGCTCCGCGCAGCTCGTCCCGTACGAAGAGACGAAGCCGGCGTTCCGGCCGGAAAGCGTGCTGCCGTTCCGGCGTTCGCGAAACCGAAGCGCGCGACGGCATCCGCGCGTGGTACGGCCGGCTGTGGCTCGCGCCGTCGCGCGCTGAAGCGGCGTGCGCTGACCGACACCGTTCGCGGCGTCTACCTGCCGTACTGGACGTTCGACGCGCAGGTCGAGGCGGACTGGACCGCGGAGGCGGGCCACTACTACTACGAGACGGAAACGTACGTCGTCAACGGCCAGACGCGCACGCGGCAGGTCCAGCGCATTCGCTGGGAGCCGGCGGCCGGGCACGTATCGCATTTCTTCGACGACGATCTCGTTTGCGCGTCGGTCGGCGTGCAGCCCGCGCTCGTGCGCGGCATCGAGCCGTTTCCGACGCACGAGCTCAAGCCGTACGACGCCGGGCTACGTCGCCGGCTGGGTCGTCGAGCGCTACCAGATCGACCTCGTCGGCGCGGCGCAGCGCGCGCGCGCGGCGATGGACGCGAAGCTGCAGGCGCTGTGCGCGCGGCAGATACCCGGCGACACGTACCGCAACCTCGTCGTGCGACGCCGATTATTCGAAGCAGACGTTCAAGCACATGCTGGCGCCGGTCTGGCTGCTGACTTACACGTACGGCGCGCGGCGCTTCCAGTGCGTGATGAACGGCGTCACCGGCGCCGTGCGCGGCGAGTATCCGAAGAGCCCGTGGAAGATCGCGCTGCTCGTTCTCGCGATCTTCATCATCGTCGTCATCGTCATGTCGATGGCGGGAAAGGGTTAGCGCTGATGCTTGCGGTCATCGTCACCGGCGTCTCGCGCGGGCTCGGCGAAGCGCTGGCCGCCGAACTGCTGGCGCGCGACTGTCGCGTGCTCGGTGTCGGCCGCACGTCCTCGGCCCGGCTCGCGAGCGATCGTTATCGGTTCGTCAGCTGCGATCTGTCGCAGGCGGCGGAGCTTTTCGCCTTGCTCGAGCCGGCTTTCGATGCGATCGCGGCCGAACGGCCCGACGCCGTGTGCCTCGTCAACAATGCCGCGACGATCGAGCCGGCCGGCGTGCTGGGGCAGCTCGACGCAGCCGACATCGCGTCATCGCTCGCGGTGAATCTTGTCGCACCGGTTACGCTGTCGAGCCTCTTCTGCCGCGTGTTCGCTGCCGACGCGACCGAGCGGCGGATCATCAACGTGTCGTCCGGCGCCGCGCAATCGACGCTGCCGGGCGAGTCGCTGTACTGCATCGCCAAGGCAGGACTCGAGATGCTGACGCGCTCGCTCGCAGCCGAGCATTCTTCACCGCGGTTTCGCGCGATCACGTTGCGCCCGGGCATCATCGATACGCAGATGCAGGCATTCGCTCGTTCGCAGCCGAAGACCCGGATGCCGAGCGTCGACCTCTTCAAGGGCTTCCACGCCGGGAAGCAGCTCGTGGCACCCGATGTCGTCGCGCACAAGGTCGTGGACCGGCTCGTGCTCGGCCCGGTGGAGCACGGGCGTACCTACAGCTACGCCGAGCTCTGAGCCGCTGGCACGCCGTCGTGGGGTGCGCGCAGAGTTCGTTCGGGCAGCGTGCAATTCCGAAGACTATTGCACCGCCCGCCGCAGCAGCATGCGATAGCCGATGATCGCGCCCGGCGGACCCGCTTGCCACAAGAGGCAGTACTCCTGCGCGAGGCGCGCTGCGTAGGTCCCGCTGTCCGCCGTCGACTGCTCGCGTACGACGGGTGCGAGGACCGTCTCGCGTTCGTGGTAATGGATGTTGAAATCGAGCGGCTCGCTGCTCTCGTAGCGGTAGTCGAGCCGGTCCCCGCGGTCGGCATGCACGCATTCCTCGTGCAGTGCGTATGGCGCGATGACGAGGCGTTCGACGACTCGCGGGACGCCCGCCGCAATCGGAGCGTTACTGCACCCGGCCAGCAGCAGCGCAAGCAGCGCCACGCATGCCGCGGCCCGCGCCGGCATTGGATCAGCTCCGATTGGCCGCGGCGGCGCGGCGCTTCACTTCCGCACGGCGCTTCGTCCAATCTTCGGCAAGCATCGCGAACCGCACGTGATCGCGCCAGCGGCCGGCGATCTTCACGTAACGGCGCGAATAGCCTTCGCTGCTCGAATCCGAGACGCTCGACGAGCGCCAGCGAGCGCCGGTTGGCCGGCTGCACGTTCGCTTCGACGCGATGCAGCTTGAGGCGTCTGAACGCGAAGTCGAGCGCGAGCGCAAACCCTTCGGTCATGTAGCCGCCCCCGGCGAGCGGCGCGAACGCGTAGTAGCCGACGTACGCACTGTGAAAGGCGCCGCGGACGATTTCGGTCAAATTGATGACCCCGGCGAGCGCATCGTCGCCGTTGCGCACGACGAGGAAGCCGGCGTGGCGCGCCGTTGCCGTGATGACGCTGTAGCGCTCGACGTAGCTTGCGTATGTCGCTGGCGTTTCGGGCGCCTGGACCCAGCCGCTGTGCAACGTGCGGCTTGCACGCGCTTGCGCAATGAACGATTTTTGATCGGCGCGCTGTGGCGGCCGAAGGTGCACCCGTTTGCCCATCAACGTGGTCGGAATCTTGCGCGTTGGCATAATGCCATTTTAGCAACCGGTAAATTCATGAGTGCGTGGGTCGAGGGCCGCGTGGCCGGTCGGCGAAGATGGAGCGAAAGTCTTTACTCGCTGCTGGTCGATGCGCCGCAGGTCGCCTTCGTCGCCGGGCAGTTCGCGCGCCTGGCGCTTCCCGCGCCTCCGGGAGCGAAGGAGGCGATGATCGGACGGCCGTATTCGTTCGTGAATCCGCCGTCCATTCAACCGCACGAGTTCTATTTCATCATCCTGCCCGAAGGACCGCTCTCGCCCCGCCTCGCGTCGCTCACCGACGGGGACAGCGTGTGGCTTGCTCCGCGCGCCAACGGCTTTTTCAGCATCGGAGAAACCGCGCAGGCCGAGTCGTTGTGGTGCCTGTCGACCGGAACCGGCATCGGGCCGTTCCTGTCGATGCTGCGCACCGACGAGCCGTGGACGAAGTTCGGTCGCGTCGTGCTCGTCCATGCGGTGCGCCATGCCGACGAGCTTACCTATCGCGACGAAATCGCCGGCATCGCGCGCGCGCGCGCCGGCGCGTTCGACTACGTGCCGATGGTCAGTCGGGAAACGCATCGCGATGCGCTCGGCGGACGCATTCCGCACGCGATCGACGACGGCCGCCTGGAAGCCCGCGTGGGCCTGTCGCTCACGCCGGAAAACGCGCATGCGATGCTGTGCGGCAATCCGGCGATGGTCGACGACGTCCAGCAGGTGCTCGCGACGCGGGGCATGCGGCGTCACCGGCGCAAGGAGCCGGGGCATATCACGCTCGAAACCTATTGGTAGCTATTGCGTCACCGCGGTCAATGGACTTCACATTGGGCGGTAGGCGAATCGCGTGCGTCAGCTCGCCAGCGTGCGCGTCACGATCTCGCTCACGTCGGGCGACAGCTTCCGCGAGCGTGCGATCCGCTCGAGCGCAACGCTGCATCTGCGTGCGGCGCGGCTCGGCAAAGCGCTTCCACAGGTTGAACGCGCCGGCGATCGTCGACGCGAGCTGCGGGTTCGTCGCGATCGAGCGCGCGCACCTGCTCGGCGGCGAACGCGTAGCCCGAGCCGTCGAGTGCATTGAATCGCGCGAAGTTGCCGAGCGCGAAGGTGCCGACCAGCGAGCGCACGCGATTGGGGTTGCGCGCGTTGAAGCGCGGATGCGCGATCAGCGCGCGCACGCGTGGCGAGCGTATCCGGACGCAGGCTGCGCGCCTGCAGCGCGAACCACTTGTCGAGCACGAGCGGCTCGTCGCGCCACCGGGCCTCGAAGCGCGCATAGAGGTCGTCGCGCGCCGGCGAACGCCGAATCGCGCAGCGCGGCGAGCGCGGCGATCGAGTCGGTCATGTTGTCGGCCGCGTCGAACTGCGCCCGCGCAAGCGCGTGCGCGCGATCATCGTCGAGCACGCCGAGATAGCGCAGGCACAGGTTCGACAGGCTGCGCGCGCCCGCCTGTCGAGGCGTCGGCGCATAGGGCACACGCGGGGCGATGCCGGCGGTACGCACGCTCGAATTCGTCGCGCAACGCGACGGCGAGCGCCTTCTCGACATGCAAGCTTGCGGCGGTCGATGCCGTCCGGATCGATGGTCGTTTCGAGCGCCGCGACGTAGGCGGCATCGGGCATCGACAGCGCGAGCGCGAGCAGCGCGGGGTCGCTTGCGCCGTCAGCCAGCAACGCAGCGACGATTCGCGTGAGCACCGGCGGCAGCTCGAGCGTGCATGCCCTTCCGGTGCGCATGCGCCAAATGCAGGATCGCGTCGACGAACGAGCGCTGCGCGGCATCCCATCGATTGACCGCATCGCTGTCGTGCGACGCGAGCAACGCGAGCTCCTCGTCGGTGTAATCGCAGACCGAGCTTGACCGGCGCCGAGAAGCCGCGCAACAGCGACGGTACCGGGGCGGCCGGGACGTCGACGAATTCGAAGCGCTGCGTCGTCGCGGTCAACTCGAGGACCCGTGTCGTGGCGCCCGCGGTGGGCTCGCCGGCGAGCCGCAGCGGCAGGTCGGTGCCGTCGGGTGCCGATCAGTCCGACCGCGAACGGAATGTGCAGCGGCATGCTTCGGGCGGCTGCCGTGGGCGGATGGCACGTTGCTGCTCGACGTCGAGCACGTACGTGCGCGCGGCGGCGTCGTAGCTGCCCGCGTGCGCGCGACGACCGGCGTGCCCGCACTGCGAATACCAGCCGCGGAACTGCGAGAGGTCGACGCCGGATGCGTCCTGCATCGACTGCACGAAGTCGTCGCAGGTGACGGCCTGTCCGTCGTGACGCTCGAAGTACAGGTCCATGCCGCGGCGGAACCGATCCGGTCCGAGCAGCGTGTGCTGCATCCGGATCACCTCGGCGCCTTTCTCGTAGACGGTTGCCGTGTAGAAGTTGTTGATCTCCTGGTACTCGTCCGGCCGCACCGGGTGCGCCATCGGGCCGGCGTCCTCGGCGAACTGCTCGCGCCGCAGGTACTCGACCGCGCCGATCCGCTCCACGGCGCGCGAGCCCTGATCGCTCGAGAATTCCTGGTCGCGGAAGACCGTCAAGCCCTTCCTTCAGCGACAGCTGGAACCAGTCGCGGCACGTGACGCGGTTGCCGGTCCAGTTGTGGAAGTATTCGTGTCCGATGACGCCCTCGATCGCATTGAAGTCGTCGTCGGTCGCCATCGCGGGATCCGCGAGCAGCAGCCGGCTGTTGAAGATGTTGAGGCCCTTGTTCTCCATCGCGCCCAGGTTGAAGTCGTCGGCGCAGAAGATCATGAACGCGTCGAGGTCGTATTCGCGGCCGAAGCGCTCCTCGTCCCAGCGCATCGACGCGCTTGAGCGACTCCATCGCGTGCCGGCAGCGCGGCAGGTTCACCGGCGTCGAATAGATCCGCAGCGCGACCGTGCGACCCGATGCAGTGACGAACGTGTCTTCGAGCGCGGCGAGATCGCCCGCGACCAGCGCGAACAGGTACGTCGGCTTCGGAAACGGGTCGTGCCACGTCGCGAAGTGGCGTCCGTCCGGCGAGCGTTCCTGACGCGACGAGGTTGCCGTTGGACAAGCAGCAGTGGATAGCGCGCGCGGTCGGCGCGCAACGTCACCCGGTAGCGCGCCAGCACGTCGGGGCGATCGGGAAAGTACGTGATCCGGCGGAAGCCTTCGGGCTCGCACTGCGTGCAGAACACGCCTGACGAGACGTATAGCCCTTCGAGCGCCACGTTGCGCGCCGGCGCGATCGTCGAGCGGATGGTCAGCGTTCCCGCGTCCGGCGCGCTCGGCAGCGTCAGCGTCGACGAGCGGACGTCGATCCTGTCCGCCGACACGCGCGCGTCCGTCGAGTGCGACGCGCAGCCGGTCCTGGCTGCTCGCCGTCGAGCACCAGCGGCGCGTCGGCGATCGACGACCGCCGCCGCGGGATTGCGCCGGAACGCGAACGTCGCCGTGACGTCCGTCGCATCCGGATCGAGATCGAACTCGAGCGCGACGTCGTCGATCAGGAACGCGGGCGGCCGGTAGTCGACGCGGCGCTTCGAGACGCCGCGCGCGTCGCGTGGCAGCATCGGTGCAGCCATCGGCCGTGCGTCTACTTCACTTCGAGCAACTCGACGTCGAAGATCAGCGTTGCATTCGGCGGAATGACGCCGCCCGCGCCGCGCGCGCCGTACGCCATCTGCGGCGGGATCACCAGCGTTCGCTGACCGCCCACTTTCATGCCCGCCACGCCTTCGTCCCAGCCCTTGATCACCCGTCCGGCGCCCAAGCACGAAGCCGAACGGGGCGTTGCGATCGCGCGAGCTGTCGAATTTCGCGCCGTGCGAATCGGGCTTGGATGTGTCGTAGAGCCAGCCGGTGTAGTGGACTACAACCGCCTTGCCGCGCGTTGCTTCGGCGCCAGTGCCTTGTTTCACATCGATTTTCTGAAGTTCGTTCTGTGTGGCATCCAACTTGCTGTTTCCTTGCACGATGATGGTTTGCGGTCCCTGCGCATGCGCGGTGACGCACCCTGCCGCGAGCGGCGCGCTCGCTGCGAGCGCGATCCATGCGCCCGCGCGTACGCAGGGACAGCGGCGACAACCGGATTTGAATGGGCATCGACGAAACCTTGTTGAAAAACGCCGGAGAGCGCCGGCTGCGTGACGCCGCATTGCGGCGGTTCGCGCATTTTATCTGAGGAGCCATGTTCGGATTTCTGAGCCCGACTGCCCGTGACGCGACGGACCCCATCGTGTCCGCCAAATCGGCCGCCGGCTGGCTGCGCGAGTTGCCGTCGCTCGACATCGTCGCGAGGCAGCAGCTGGTGCTGCGGGCGTTCGACGGCATGCGCCAATCGCGCCGGCCGGTCGATTTCGCGCGCGCGCAGGCGCTGCAATATGCCGACGCGGCGCTGGGCGCCGATCGTCGCCAGCTGTTCAAGCAGTACGTCGAGAGCCTCGAATCCGCACCCAAGGTCTCCGAGCGCATCTGGCAGGCGAGTCTCGACCTCGCGCAGGGCTTCATCGACGCCTACCAGAACGTGCTCGAGACCGCGCTTGCGCCGTCCGCCTTCGGACGCTGGAAGCCGCACGTCCCGATCCTCTTCGCGCGCCTCATTCACTATTACGGCACCGACGCGAAGCTCCGCGTGTGCCGTCACGAGCGCTGGATTCCCGCCAAGTGGGTCGACCTGCACCGGACGTTCATGCGGGCGATCGAGCTCGGCGTCGAGCGCGTGCCGACGTCGCTCGGCGGCAACCACGGCGGCGGCACGCAGTGGACGGTCGAGCAGGAATACGTCTACGTGCTGCTGATCCATCAGCTCAACACCGGCAACCTGTCGCCGGCCAACCTCGACTGGGCCGCGCGCAGATCCGCGCGTGGAGCCGCCGGCTCGAGCTGGTCGCATTGCCGAAGACGATGGAAGGGTTCTTCGTCGATCTCGCGGGCCGCACGGGCCTCGTGCGGCGCACCGGCCAGGATTCGCGGCGCGATGCTGCGCTATCTCGACACGACGCGCGCTTGCCGAGCAGCTCGACATGACGCTCGCTGCGCTGCGCCATTCCGAAGAGACCGACCAGGGCCCGGTCGGTCCGATCAACCAGCAGCGCGCGCTGATCCTCGAGAAGGCGCGCGCGGCGGTCGCGCCGAATCTGAACACCGACATGCGGCGCGATCCGCGCACGCCGTGCGTCGTCGCGGCAAGCGTGCGCATCGGCCTCGCGCGGATTCAGCGGGAGCTCGGCAAGACCGCGAGCGAAGCGACGGCGGCGCCCGACACGGTCGGCAGCAACGAGCAGATCGAGGTGTACGCAGTCGCCGGGCCGATACGCACGAAGCCACGCGTGCCCGACGAGCAGACACGCTGTCGGCAAGCCTCTCGACGTTTTCCGATCCGATGTGGCAGGTAAAGGACCGCAGCGTCGCGGGCCTGCGCATCTACGCGGGCGGCGGCGTCGGCCAGGCGCTGATGCTCGGCGCGCTCGTCGCGGTTCGCCAGATCCGACGTGTCCGGCTGGGTGCTCGGCGTCGTGCGCCGGCTGAACAAGCTGTCGACCGACGAAGTCGAGGCCGGCGTGTCGCTGATCGCCGAGCGCGTCGTTCCGGTGACGCTGCACGCGAAGCGCGAAGTCAAGCAGGACATGGGCATCGTCGTGAACGGCTTCGACGTGTCGATGCTGGGCCCGCGGATCGATGGCCTGTACCTGCCGCCGCCGTCGCGCCCGGACAAGCCGCTCGTCGTCAAGACGCTGATCGTGCCGACGCACGAGTACGCCGAAGGCCGCAAGATGATCCTGACGACCGGCCGCTCGGTCTACACGGTCGCGTTGCGGCAACTGGTCGAGCAGCGCGCCGACTGGAGCTGGGCCGCGATCCAGATCGTCGAAAAGCAGGCTGCGCGGCTGAAATCCGAACCCGCTACTGGTCCGAGCGGCCGGAAGTGCAGCTCGAGCTTGCGCTGGAACAGGTCGGCGGGCACCGGCTTCGGGCAGCGGTGAAGCCTTCAGGATCGCGCGCTGGACCGCATCGTCGTACGCGCGAACGCCGCTCGACTTGCGCAGCTTCACGTCGATGATTTCGCCCGGTCGGCAACTGCACGACGTCGAAGATCGCTTCCGGATTGCCCGGGATGTCGGGCGGAAGATTGATGTAGCCGCGGATCCGGCTGCGGATCTTGTCGATCCAGTCGAGCTGCGCCTTGTTCCGCGCCGCACCCGCTGCCGCCTGCTCGGCGCGTCCGCGGGCTTCCTGCTCGGCTTGCGCACGCATTTGCGATTCCCGCTGCGCCTGCGCACGCATCCGCGATTCGCGTTCCGCCTGCGCGCGCAGCTGCGATTCGCGCTCGGCCTGCGCGCGCATGCGCGTCTCGCGCTCGGCCTGCGCACGCATCGCCTCGACCTGCTGCGCCTGCCGTTCGCGTAATTCCGCCTGCTGCTTGGCCTCCGCCTGTTGCTTCGCCTCCGCCTGCCTCTTTGCCTCCGCCTCCTTGCGCGCCTGCTCCTTCTGCGCGATTTCGCGTTCCTGGCGCTGGCGCTCGACCTGCTCCTGCTCCCGGCGCTTCACTTCTTCCTGCTTTCGGCGCTCCGCCTCTTCCTGCTGTCGCCGCTCCGCGTCGCGCTTCGCCTGCAGCGCGATTTCGGCTTCCCGCTGGTCGGGCTTTTCGATGACCGGCTCCGGCGGCTTCGGCGCCGGTTTGGGTTCCGGCGGCGGTTCGGCCTTCGGTCGGGCACCGGCGGCGGTTCGGCCTTCGGCGTGGGGGGCTCGGGTCGTGGCTTCGGCGTGCTTACAGGCGGGGTGGGTGGCGCATACAGCTCCGCCGTCACGGCTTCCGGCTTGCGGTTCTGCCACGACACCGAGAACACCAGCACGGCGACGAACAGCAGGTTCACGAACAGCGCGAGCATCAGCGCCGTCCATTTGCCGCGCGCGCCGTGCGGCGCGTTGCCGGCCGATCGGATGTGAATGCGAGCATGCGTGTTCGCTACGATGGCGTCGGTCGCGCGAGCAGCCCGACCTTCTTGACGCCGTTGCGCTGCAGCAGATCCAGGACGTCGAGCACGTCCTCGTAGCGCGCGTTCTTGTCCGCCTCGATGACGACCGGCTGGTCGCGTGCCGCCTGCGTCGGCGAGCACCGCTGCAACGAGCTGATCGCGCGTGACGCGTCGCGGCCGGCGACTTCGTCGCCTGGTCGCGTCAGCGAGATCGACTTGTCCGTTCGAGCCTGCACCTCGCAGCGGCTCGACCGGCACGCGTGAGCTTGCTGCCGACCGACGGCAGCTCGATCTCGCCCGGGTGTGATAGCGGCGCCGTGACCATGAAGATCACGAGCAGCACCAGCATCACGTCGATGTACGGCACGACGTTGATCTGGTTGATCGATTTGCGGGCGCGGCGCATTCAGGATCGCACGGGTCATACGATAGCGTCGCGGTCATCGCATCAGCTCTGGCGCTGCAGGATGTTCGAGAACTCCTCGATGAACGTCTCGAAGCGCGACGGCGAGCCGGTCGACGTCGTGCGTGAAGCGGTTGTACGCGACGACCGCCGGAATCGCGGCGAAGAGGCCGATCGCCGTCGCGATCAGCGCTTCGGCGATGCCCGGCGCGACATTCGCGAGCGTCGCCTGGCTCACGTTCGCGAGGCCGCGGAACGCATTCATGATGCCCCACACCGTGCCGAAGAGGCCGATGTACGGCGACACCGAGCCGACGGTCGCGAGGCCGGCGAGATGCGCTTCGAGCGCGTCGATCTCGCGCTGGTACGCGGCGCGCATCGCGCGGCGCGCGGCGTCGAGCGTGACGGCCGACGGGCTGCCCTGCTTGCGGTGCTTCGAGTATTCGCGAAAGCCGGCGGTGAAGATGTGCTCGAGCCCGCCGCCGACGCGCGCCTGTGCCGGCGCGCTGGTAGAGCGTCTTCAGATCGCCGCCTTCCAGAACTCGTCCTCGAACGCGTCGGTGTCGCGCGCAGTGCGCCGCAGCTGGAACATCTTGAGGAAGATCTGCCACCACGACCACAGCGACAGCAGCGCGAGCAGCGCGATGACCGCCTGCACGACGACCGACGCTTGCACGATCAGCGTGAGGAACGAGAGGTCGGTATGGACGTTCAAGCGTGCCGTTCCGGCCGGTTCATCGAGGCGCGTGTCGGAATGCGGACACGGCGCAGCCAGCGGCGCGGCGATCGCACGCGGCGCCAGCGATCCGGTCGAGGCACGCGAGCGTCATGCGCGCGGCTGCGATCGGCGTCGCTGCGCGCAGACCTGCTGGCCGAGCGACGAGCCGGCAGGCACCGCGGTCGAGCGCTTCGACCGTGACATCGAGACGATCGTTCAATCGCGCGGGCTGCCGGAAGTCGATCTCGGCGCGGTGCACGACGAACGCGACGCCGTGATCGCGCTCGAACGCCGCAAGCGGAAAGCCGAGCGATTCGAGCCACTCGGTGCGCGCGCGCTCCATGAACTTGAGGTAGTTGGCGTAGTAGACGACGCCGGCGGCATCGGTGTCCTCGTAGTAGACGCGAACCGGAAAGCTGAAGCGGGTCAACGGATCATGGGCCCGGGAAGAGATCGGGCCGCCGCCGCAGGCGTCGGCCAGCCCGAAGTGCCGGTAGGCAAGCGCGGTCGCGACGCGGCCGCGCGACGTGCGCTGCAGGAATCCCTGCTGGATCAGGTACGGCTCGAGCACGTCCTCGATCGTGTCGCGCTCCTCGCCGATCGCGGCGGCGAGGTTGTCGACGCCGACCGGACCGCCGCCGAACTTGTCGAGCACCGTCGGCAAGGAGCTTGCGGTCCATCACGTCGAGGCCCGACGCGATCGACGTCGAGCATCGACAGCGCGGCGTCGGCGACTGCGCAGCGTGATCGTCGCCGTCGGCGCGCACTTCCGCGAAGTCGCGCACGCGCCGCAGCAGCCGGTTGGCGATGCGCGGCGTGCCGCGCGAGCGGCGCGCGATCTCCAGCGCGCCCGTCGGCGTCGATCGCGATCGTCAGCAGCTGCGCCGAGCGCGCGACGATGCGCGTCAGCTCCTCGGCGATGTAGAACTCGAGCCGCGCGACGATGCCGAAGCGGTCGCGCAGCGGATTGGTCAGCATGCCGGCGCGCGTCGTCGCGCCGACCAGCGTGAACGGCGGCAGGTCGAGCTTCACGCTGCGCGCCGCCGGCCCTTCGCCGATCATGATGTCGATCTGGAAGTCCTCGAGCGCCGGATAGAGGATCTCCTCGACGACCGGCGACAGCCGATGGATCTCGTCGATGAACAGCACGTCGCGCGGCTCGAGGTTGGTGAGCAGCGCGGCGAGATCGCCCGGGCGCTCGAGCACCGGGCCCGACGTCTGGCGCAGGTTCACGCCGAGCTCGTGCGCGATGATGTGCGACAGCGTCGTCTTGCCGAGGCCCGGCGGGCCGAACAGCAGCACGTGATCGAGCGCCTCGCTGCGCTTGCTCGCCGCCTCGATGAAGATGCCGAGCTGCTCGCGGATCTTCTCCTGGCCGATGTATTCGTCGAGGCGGCGCGGGCGCAGCGCGCGCTCGACGACCTCTTCCTGCGTGCCCGCGGCCTTGGCGGCGACGATGCGCGTCAGTTCGTCGTTTTCGATCGCCATCCGGCATCCGGTCTCGTACGGCGCCGGCGTCGCAATGCGACGGTGGTCCGCGGCATCATCGGTCATGCCTTCGCGAGCAGCCTGCAGCGCCTGCCGGATGCCGTCGGCGACGGCGACGCCGTCGGGCAGCTGCTTGACCGCGGCGACTGCTTCCTTCTCGCTGTAGCCGAGCGACAACAGCGCATTGCAGGATATCCGACGTGGCCGGCGGCGCGCGGTTGACGCCGACGGCCTGCGTGACGTCGGCGCCGAGCTTGTCCTTCAGCTCGAGCAGCAGCCGCTCGGCGGTCTTCTTGCCGATGCCCGGGATCTCGGGTGAGCCGGCCGGTTTCCTGCAGCGTGACCGCCTGCGCGAGCTCGGCGACCGACAGGCCCGACAGCACCGACAGCGCGATCCTGCGCGCCGACGCCGTTGATCTTGAGCAGCTGGCGGAACGCGCGGCGCTCGTTCTCGCGTGCCGAAGCCGAACAGCAGGTGCGCGTCCTCGCGCACGACGAGATGCGTGAAGAGCGTGACGCGCTCGCCGTTCTGCGGGCAGGTTGTAGAACGTGCTCATCGGCACGTCGACCTCGTAGGCGACGCCCTGCACGTCGAGCAGGAGCTGCGGCGGGTTCTTCTCGAGCAGGATGCCGGAGAGGCGGCCGATCATGGGATGCGCATGGACACGCGGCGATTATCGCATGCTCGATGTCGCCGATCGCCTGGACCACACCCCGAGCGTCGGATCAGATCACGCAGCAGGCGTCCGCCGCGCACGCGATAGCCGTTGCGCGCGAGCGCGCCGATGCCGGTCGCCGCATGCGCGTGGCAGATCGCGCCGCGAGCGCGTCGGCGGCGTCGGCGCGGGGATGCCCGGCAGCGCGAGCAGCCGCCGCACCATCTCCTGCACCTGCGGCTTCAGCGCGCGCCCGGCGCCGACGACCGCCTGCTTGACCTGCACCGCCGTGTATTCGGTGACCGGCAGCCCGGCGAGCACCGCGGCGGCGATCGCCGCGCCGCGCGCCTGGCCGAGCAGCAGCGTCGAATTGCGGATTGACGTTGACGAACACCTTCTCGACCGCGACTTCGGTCGGCCGCTCCTCGGCGATCACGTGCGCGAGGTCGCGCGACGATGACGCCGAGCCGCACGGGCAGGCTCGCCGCCGGTCGCGCGGATGCAGCCGCTCGTCGACGTAGACGAGCTGTTGCCGCGCGCCTCGCAGGATGCCGAAGCCGGTGACGCGCAGGCCGGGATCGATGCCGAGGATCCGCGCATGCGCGACTCGGGCGCGTACGCTTCCGTCGATCGACGCGCGGTCGTGTAGACGTCCTGCACGTCGTCGAGCGACTTCGAGCGCGTCGAGCAGCTTCTGCATCTCGCTGCGCGTCCTCGCCGCGCATCTCGACCTCGGTCGACGGCTTCATCGTCACTTCGGCGAACTCGGGCTTGAAGCCCGCCTTCGCGAGCGCGTCCTTGACGCGCGACGAAGTCGTACGGCCCGGTGATGACCTCGACGCTGCCGTCGTCGTTGGTGACGACGTCCTCGGCGCCCGCGTCGATCGCCGCTTCCATCAGCTTGTTCTCGTCGGTGCCGGGCGCGAACACGATCTGGCCGCAATGCTTGAACAGGAACGCGACCGAGCCGTCGGTGCCGAGGTTGCCGCCGTACTTGGAGAACGCGTGGCGCACGTCGGCGACGGTGCGCGTGCGGTTGTCGGTCATGCAGTCGACGATCACCGCGGCGCCGTTGATGCCGTAGCCTTCGTAGCGGATCTCCTCGTAGTGCACGCCTTCGAGGCCGCCCGAGCCGCGCTTGATCGCGCGCTCGATCGTGTCCTTCGGCATGTTCTGGTCCATCGCCTTGTCCATCGCGAGGCGCAGGCGCGGATTCGTCGACGGGATCACCGCCGCCGAGCCGCGCGGCGACGGTGATTTCCTTGATGAGGCGCGTGAAGATCTTGCCGCGCTTGGCGTCGGTCGCGGCCTTCTTGTGCTTGATGTTCGCCCACTTGCTGTGGCCGGCCATGGTCGAGTCATTCGCGATGCATGCGGATCGCGCAATTATAAGCGCGGACGCGCAAGGCGTCCGCATGCGCGTCCGATCAGACGAGGCCCTGCCGCTCCAGGAACTGCTTGCAGACGCGTGCAAGCCGCACGTTCGGCGTCGTTGATCTCGAGCATGCTCTGCTTGATCGACAGCGGCAGCGGCAGCAGCTCGGCGAGCCGGTAGCCGACCCACGATGCGTCGTCGTAATGCGATCCGCGCGGGAAATTGCTGCGGGCCGAGCGCGCGCGGCGATCAGCTCGAGGAGCCGCGCGAGCGGCGCGTAGCGCGTCCGGCAGCGCGATGCTGCGGCTCGTCGGCGATCGTCGTCACCTCGCCGACGACGAGTCCCGATCGCATCGCACCGCATGCGCGCGCACCTGGAAGCGCGTGACGCCCTCGCGTCTGCAGATGCAGGATGCCGAGCTGCGGCATGTCGAAGTTCGTGATCCGCGCCAGCGTGCCGACATCGGCGAACTGCGGGATCGCGCCGTCGCCGCGCGCCACTTCGTCGCCCTGCGTGATCAGGCAGACGCCGAACGGCCGCTCGTCGCGCAGGCAGGCCTTGGTCATTTCGATGTAGCGCTGCTCGAACACCTTGAGCGGCAGCAGGCCGCCCGGAAACAGCACGGTGCGCAGCGGAAACAGCGGCAGCGACCATGGTTCGCGGATCGCCGCCGCGCGTGAGCGAGCTCATCGCGGCCGATTCATCAGGTCACGCGTCGCTCGTCCGCGACGGGCGTGGTGAATCTTCTCCTGTCGGTCGGCGAGATGTCGCGGTGCCGCACGAGCACCTGGTAGCGCGGCGAGAACGCCGCGCGAGCCGCTCGACCAGGTAGACCGAGCGGTGCTGCCCGCCGGTGCAGCCGATCGCGACCGTCAGGTAGTTGCGGTTGTCGCGCGCGTAGTCGGGCAGCCAGCTCGCGACGAAGTGGTAGATGTCGCCGTACATGCGCTCGACTTCGGGGATCGTCTCGAGGAACGCGACGACGTCGGCGTCGCTTGCCCGTCAGCGGCGCCAGCGCGGGCTCGTAATGCGGATTGGGCAGGCAGCGCACGTCGAACACGAGGTCGGCGTCGAGCGGCACGCCGTGCTTGAAGCCGAACGACTCGAGCTGCAGCGTGAGCTTGCGACGGGTCGACCGACGACGAAGTCCTTGATCCAGGCGCGCAGTCCGGCCGCCGGCAGTTCGCTGACGTGTCGAACGTCATGCCCAGCTGGCGCGCATCGGCGAGCAGGCTCGCGCTCGTATTCGATCGCCTCGGTCAGCGTGCGGTCGTCGCTCGAGAACGGATGCCGGCGGCGCGTTTCCGAAAAGCGCTTGACCAGCGTTTCGGTCTTCGCGTCGAGATAGAGGAAGCGCACCTTCCAGCCGCGCTGCGCGAGCGCCGCCATCGCAGTCGGCGAGACCCGGCAGTCCGGGGCCGGTCTTGACGTCGAGCGCGATCGCGACGCGTTGCTGGCCGGCGCGCGCGAGGTAGCTCGGCGGTTTCGACGACCAGCGGAACCGGCAGGTTGTTGACCGCGTAATAGCCCGCGTCCTCGAGCGCCGCGAGCGCGACGCTCTTGCCCGATCCCGAAACGCCGCCGATCAGCAGCAGGTCCATCGTGCGCGCAGGCTCGTCATCCCTCGTCCATCAGCTTCTGCTGGCGCTCGATGAATTCCTTCGTGCTGTCGATGCCGCGCTGGTTCAGCACGAAGTTGCGCACCGCCGCCTCGACCAGCACGGCGAGGTTGCGTCCCGCCGCAACCGGGAATCGTCACCTTGCGGATCGGCACGGCCAGCACCTCCTGGAACGTCGCATTGACCTGCAGCCGGTCGAGCTCGGAGAACGCCTCGTTGCCGTGGTCCTCGAGATGCACGATCAGCCGCAGCAGCTTGCGCGGCCGCACCGCGGTCTCGCCGAAGATCGTGCGGATGTTGAGGATGCCGATGCCGCGCACCTCGAGGAAGTCGCGCAGCACCGCCGGGACAGCGGCCCTCGATCGTGTCCGGCGAGATCCGGTAGAGCTCGACGATGTCGTCGGCGATGAGGCCGTTGCCGCGCGAGATGAGCTCGAGCGCGAGCTCGCTCTTGCCGATCGCCGACGCGCCGGTGATCAGCACGCCGATCTCGAGCACGTCGAGGAACACGCCGTGCAGCGTCGTCGACTCGCGCGAGCACGCGCGACAGGTAGAGGCGGAACACGTCGACGATGTGCGGCGACGGCTGCGGCGACGTGAAGAGCGCGATCGTGGTGCTGGTTGCACATGTCGAGCAGGTGCCGCGGCACCTGCTCGCCGTTGGCGACGACGATCGCGGCGAGCTCGGTGCGTGAACAGCCGGTTGATCGAGCGGTTGAGCTCGTCCTCCGGCAGCGCGCGCAGGTAGGCGAGCTTCCGCCGCGCCCAGGATCTGCACGCGGAACGGATGGATGAGGTTCATGTGGCCGACCTGGCCGATCGTCGGCTTGCAGCGCCGCTCTCGCCGGTCGAGCATGCGGTTGCCGCCGTGCGCGGCCGGCGAGCCAGACGAGCCCGAGCCGTTCGCGGTTGTCCTCGAGGAACTGCTCGACGCTGACCTGCCGCATGGCCGCTTCGCTCGACATGGTCGGCCGGTCAGGCTGCCGATTTCCAGTCGCGAAACACGTCGGCCAGCGCCGCCGCGTCGGGCGCGCGCGTCGAGCTGGTCGCGGAACGCGCGCTCGGAGAACATCTGCGCGAGCTCGGACAGGAGCTGCAGGTGCTGGTCGGTCGCGTGCTCGGGCACGAGCAGCACGAACACCTGGTCGACCGGCTTGCCGTCGGGCGCGTCGAACGCGATCGGCTGCGCGCAGGCGCACGAACGCGCCCACGCGCCTCGCGCAAGCCCGTGGATGCGGCCGTGCGGAATGGCGATGCCCTGGCCGAGCCGGTCGAGCCGAGCTTCTCGCGCGCCGCGAGGCTTGCCGCGACGCCCGCGTGCGCGAAGCCCGGCGCTGCGCTCGAACGACGTCGCCGATGGCCGTCGAAGAACTGCGCTTTGGTCGCGACGTCGAGGTCGACGAGGATGTTGCGCGGCCGGCAGCAGGGCGGCGATCTGGTTCATGGATGGCGGGTGCGCGTCGATCGCTCGAACGCAAACCGGCGGGTCGTGACCCGCGCGCGGTCCCCGCGCACCGCGCGTCGAGACGGCCATGGAATGGTTACCCGCCGGAATGGCGCCGCCGATTATACGGACTGCGGCTGCAGGCGTCACTGGCCGCCGCCTTCGGCGCTGGCGCCGACGGCCGCGCGCTCGATCGCGTCGCTGTCGCAGCGGTGGTCCTTCAGCATCTCCTTGTGCTTCAGCACCTGGCGGTCGAGCTTGTCGGCGAGCGCGTCGATCGCCGCGTACATGTCGGCTCGATGCCTCGGCGTGGATGTCCTTGCCGCGCACGTGCACGTTCGCTTCGACCTTCTGTCGCAGCTTGTCCACCGACAGCACCACGCTGACGTCGATCACGTGGTCGAAATGACGGTTGACGCGGTCGAGCTTGGTGACGACATAGGCGCGGATCGCGGGCGTGATGTCGAGATGATGGCCGGTGAGGTTCAGATTCATCGAGCTCTCCTTCGGTGGTCTCGATGCGTCTGCGCCGTCGCAAGCCGCGCCTCAGAGCGCCTTGCGCAGGTTGACGGGAGGGATCTGCAGCGCCTCCCGGTACTTGGCGATCGTGCGCCGGGCGACGAGGATGCCCTGCTCGCCCAGCATGTCGGCGATCTGGCTGTCGGTCAGCGGCGTCTTGGTGTCCTCGGCGGCGATCAGCTGCTTGATCAGCGCGCGGATGGCCGTCGCCGACGCCGCGCCGCCGGTGTCGGTGGCGACGTGGCTGCCGAAGAAGTACTTGAGCTCGAAAGTGCCGCGCGGCGTCAGCATGTACTTCTGCGTCGTCACGCGCGAGATCGTCGATTCGTGCAGGTCGAGCATGTCGGCGATCTCGCGCAGCACCATCGGCCGCATCGCGACCTCGCCGTGCTCGAAGAAGCGCCGCTGGCGCTCGACGATGGCCTGCGCGACGCGCAGGATCGTCTCGAAGCGCTGCTGCACGTTGCGGATCAGCCACTTCGCTTCCTGCAGCTGCGCGGCGAGCTGCTGGTTCGACGCTCTCGCGATTGCGCGTGAGGATGTCGGCGTAGATGCGGTTGAGCCGCAGCTTCGGCATCGCCGCCTCGTTCAGCGACGCGACCCACTGGTTCCGCACCTTGCGTACGACCACGTCGGGGATGACGTAGTTCGCCTCGGCCTTGGAGAACGCACGCGCCCGGACGCGGGTTCAGGCTGCGGATCAGCGTCGCGCACGCCGCGCACGCCGGCGTCGTCGGTATGCAGCAGGCGCTTGAGCTTGGTGAAGTCGCGATTGGCGAGCAGCGGCAGGTGGCCGTCGACGACCTTCAGCGCCTCGGCGCGAAACGGCGTGGTCGCGCGGCAGCGTCTTCAGCTGCAGCGCGAGGCATTCGGCGCAGTCGCGCGCGCCCACGCCGGCCGGCTCGAAGCTCTGCAGGTACTTGAGCGCGATCGACAGCTCCTCCGGCTCGATCTCGAGCTCGGCGGGAAACAGCTCGGCGATTTCCTCGAGCGGCGTCGTGCAGGTAGCCGTCGTCGTCGAGCGCGTCGATCAGCGCGGCGACGATCTGCCGGTCGCGCAGCGGCAGGTTCGAGCAGCGCGAGCTGGCCGTTCAGGTGATCGCGCAGCGTGCTCGTCGCGATCTGCTGCGGCAGGAAATCGTCGTCGTCGGAACCGTTGCCGCCGCCCCAGTCGCCGTCGCCGCCGCTGCCGTAATCGGCGAAGTCGGACACTTCCGGGGCGTCATCGCGCGTTCCCCGCGCATCGGAGTCGTCGGCGACCGCAGGCACCTCGCGGGTATTGCGCTCCAGTTCCTCGCCGACGCGTCCCGGGCCGGCGAGCGGCACTTCGGCGGCGCGTTCTTCCTCGGCTTCCGCGCGTCTCGAGCAGCGGATTCTCCTGCAGCATCCGCTCGACCTCGGCATTCAGCTCGAGCGTCGACAGCTGCAGCAGCCGGATCGACTGCTGCAGCTGCGGCGTCAGCGTGAGGTGCTGCGAGAGCTTGAGCTGGAGCGTCTGCTTCATCGACGGATGCGCATGCCTCAGAGCCGGAAGTGCTCGCCGAGATAGACTTTCCGGACGTCTTCATTATAAACAATCTCACCCGGCGCGCCCGAAGCAAGCACCCGGCCTTCGTTGATGATGTAGGCGCGGTCGCAGATGCCGAGCGTTTCGCGCACGTTGTGGTCGGTGATGAGCACGCCGATGCCGCGCTCCTTCAGGAAGCCGATGATCTTCTGGATGTCGAGCACGGCGATCGGATCGACGCCCGCGAACGGCTCGTCGAGCAGGATGAAGCGCGGCCGGGTCGCGAGCGCGCGGGCGATCTCGCACGCGGCGGCGCTCGCCGCCGGAAAGCGACACGGCGGGCGCATCGGCGAGGTGCGAGATCGACAGGTCCTCGAGCAGCGCGTCGAGCCGGTTCGCCAGCGCGTCGGCATCGAGGTCCTGCAACTCGAGGATCGCGCGCACGTTCTCGCGACACGGTGAGCTTGCGGAAGATCGACGCTTCCTGCGGCAGGTAGGACAGGCCGCGGCGCGCGCGCCGGTGGATCGGCAGCCGCGACAGGTCCTCGCCGTCGAGCTCGATCTCGCCGCCGTCCGCGGCGACCAGCCCGACGATCATGTAGAAGCACGTCGTCTTGCCGGCGCCGTTCGGCCCGAGCAGGCCGACCACTTCGCCGCTCGCGACTTCGAGCGAAACGTCGTGGACGACGGTGCGTGCCTTGTAGCGCTTGCGAAGGTGCGCTGCCTGGAGCTTGCTCACTTAGCGGGCAGAGAAGCGTCGGGCGTCAGCTTGAGCGGCGGTGCGCTCTTGGCGGCAGGCGCTGCCCTGGCCGCTCCTTCGCGGGCGCCGGCGCTTCCTTGCCGGGGGGCGTCCTTGCCGCAGGCTCGGCGGCTCCGTTCGCGTCGCCCTTCGTCGCGCCCTTCGGCGACGAGCGGCGACGTCCGAGCGCGGCTGGAACACGCCGCGCACCCGCGGCCCGGGCCCCTCGACGCCGGGTGCGTCCGGGCCGGCCTTCGGCCTTGAAGATTCCGGTCGCGCTGTTGTACGAGACGTAGTTGCTGCGGATCTCGTCGCTGCCGTGCTTCAGGAGCGCGCGGTCGAACAGCTCGAGCAGTCTGCTTCTGCGCCGTCGTACTCGGCGCGCTGCGCGTAGCCTTCGTAGTACTCGTCCGACGTCGTCCTTCTTCTGGCGGAAGGTGACCGGATTGCCGAACGCGGTCGCGGACAGCGAGTTGTCGGCGTTCTGCTTGAAGTCGATGCGGTCGGCGCGGATCGTCAGCGTGCCCTGCGTGATGACGACGTTGCCGCGCAGCGTGCCGACGCGCTTTTCGAAGTTGACTTCGGCCGGCTGCTCGGCGGAGAAGTTGATCGGCTTTTCGCGATCGGCCTTCTCGGCGCGTGCGGGCGCCGTGACCATCGCGGCCATCGCGCACACGACCATCAAGCTCATTCGCAGCGCGACAGCGACACGTTGCGTCATTTTGGGAGTTCCTGAGGTTGGAACGTGCCGCTGACGTGCGACTTGATCCTGACCGTCTTCGCCTTGTTGTCGAACTCGAGGCCTCGGCCGCGGATTATTCCACGCGGCTCCTCGATCGTCACCGGTTGGTCGGTTTGCACGCGCTGGTCCTTCGTGAGCACGTGCAGCGACTCGGTGCTCAGCGTTGACCGGGCCACTCGGCTCGCCATCCTTGGCTGGCGTCGGGTCGGCGTCGCGCTCGACGCGTACATTGCCGGTGAAATCGCCCTGGTCGCGATCGCCGGCGATGCGGCCGCGGTCCGCCGTGACCGTCAGCGTTGGCCGCCCCGGTTGGGAGAGCGACAGCCGCGGCGTGGTGAGCTCCGCGCTGTCATCGTCGGGAAAGTGTCGGCGCGCTCGGCCGACAGCGTTTCGCGCGGCTTGCCCTTCGCGTCGAACGTCACCGCCTTGAAGTCCTGAAGAAGAGGTCCGGGTCATGCCGCGTCGATCCGTCGCGACGCGAGGCCGGCGGCTGCACTTGCGCATCGAGCCAGTAGGTGAGCGCGGCCAGCGCACCCGAGCAGCAGCACGGGCGACCAGGCGACCAGCCGATCGAGAATTCGCGCGTGCGATACATCAGGCGAATGAATTCCCTGGCAGGGCATCAGCGCTCTTCCCGCGCCAGCTCGAGCGGCGGCTGCCGTTGCGCGTCGCGCAATTCGCTGTCGTCGCCGCGCCCCTGCGCGGCGAGGATCAGTGTCGGCGAGCTCGCGCACCGCGCCGCTGCCGCCTTCGCGCCTGCGTCACGTAGTGCGCGTGCGCGCGCACCGCAGCGGGTGCGTGCGGAACGGTCACGGCGAGCCCGCAGACGCGCAAGCAACGGAATGTCGGGCAGGTCGTCGCCGATGTGCGCGCATGCCGCGGCCGCGAGACCGAGCTCGCCGCGCAGCCGCTCCCACGGCGTCAGCTTGTCGTGCGCGTCGAGCACGAGGTGCGGGATGCGCAGCGCTGCGCGCGATGCGCGACCGCCGGCGCGGCGCTGCCGGTGATCCAGGCGACGACGATGCCGGCGCGCGCCGAGCAGGTTGAGCCGCAACGCCGTCGAGCGCGGAGAACGCCTTGAACTCGTGGCCGTGGTCGTCGACGTAGATGCGCCCGTCGGTCAGCACGCCGTCGACGTCGCAGGAGAGGAAGCGCACGCGCCGTGCGCGGGCCAGCAGCTCCGCGTCGCATCAGATCGACTCGCGCGCGAAACAGGTCGTGCAGGTGCACGCGCCCGACCAGCGCGCCGGCGTCGTCCACGACGACGAGCTGCGTGACCTTCGGCGGCGTCTCCATCAGCATCGACGCAATCGACGGCGAGGCGATCCGCTTCGATCGTGCGCGGCGTGCGCGTCATCAATTCCGCGACGCCGCGTCGCATCGAGGTCGCCGCCGCTGACCCAGGCAGCGGCGCAGATCGCCGTCGGTGAAGATGCCCGCGACGCGCCCGTCGTCGTCGGCGACGACCGTCATGCCCATGCCCTTGCTGCTCATCTCGACGATCGCTTCGGCGAGCGTCGCGCGTATGCGGCACGCGCGGCACGCGCGTCGCCGGTGCGCATGACGTCGGCGACGCGCGTCAGCAACCGGCGCCCGAGCGTGCCGCCGGGATGCGAGCGCGCGAAATCCTCGACGGAGAATCCGCGCGCGTCGAGCAGCGCGAGCGCGAGCGCGTCGCCGAGCGCGAGCGCGGCCGTCGTGCTGGCCGTCGGCGCGAGGCCGAGCGGGCACGCTTCGGCGTCGACGGCGGCGTCGAGATGCACGTCGGCCGACTGCGCGAGCGAGCTCTGCTCGTTGCCGGTGAGCGCGATCGAGCTTCGCGCCCTGGCGCTTGAGGTGCGGCGTCAGCAGCATGAGCTCGTCGGTTTCGCCGGAATTCGACAGCATGACGACGACGTCGTCCGGCGTGATCATGCCGAGGTCGCCGTGCGCCGGCTTCGGCCGGATGCACGAAGAACGCCGGCGTGCCGGTCGATGCGAGCGTGGCGGCGAGCTTGCGCGCGACGTGCCCCGACTTGCCGATGCCGGACACGACGACGCGGCCCTTGCATCGAAGCATCAGCTCGACTGCGGCGACGAACGGTGCGCCGAGCCGCGCTGCAAGCGCCGCGATCGCGCGCGCCTCGGTGTCGAGCACGTTGCGGGCGAGCGCCAGCGCGCGCTGCGCGTCGACGACGATCGGGATTGGGCATTGCGCGAATCGCTGCGCAGGCCCGCTTGAGCGGTCATCGTGCAAAGTATACCGCCGCGCTACCGAGGAGCCCGGTTGCGACGAGGTGGATCGCGGCACGGCCGCGCGCACCTGGCGTGCTAACGTTGGGCGCCACTCGACGCGACGCGATCCGATGCCGCATACGCTGCTGCTGATCCTGGTGCTGCTCGCGGCTTCGGTCGTCGTCGTGGCGTCTGCCGCACTCGCGCGGCTGCCGCCGATCCTCGGCTACCTGATCGTCGGCATCGCGCTCGGGCCGCATGCGCTGGCCGTCGTGCCCGACGACGAGGCGACCCGCGACCTCGCCGAATTCGGCATCGTCTTCCTGATGTTCTCGATCGGCCTCGAGTTCAGCCTGCCGCAGTTGCGCGCGATGCGGCGCGCGGTGTTCGGCCTGGGCTTCGCGCAGGTGGCGATCACGACGGTCGCCGGCATGGTCGTCGTGCAAGCTCCTCGGGCTACGGCTGGCAGGCGGGCATCGTGCTCGGCGGCGCGCTCGCGATGAGCTCGACGGCGATCGTGTCGAAGATGCTCGCCGAGCGGATCGGAGCTCGGCACGCCGCACGGGCGCGACGTGATGGGCATCCTGCTGTTCCAGGATCTCGCCGTCGTCGCGTTCCTGATCCTGATTCCGTCGCTCGCGGGGACGGGCGGCGAACTCGGATGGGCGCTCGCCGCTCGCGCTGCGTCAAGGCGGCGGTCGCGCTCGCGCATCATCCTGTTCCTGGGCCAGCGGCCGATGCGCGCGTGGTTCCACCTCGTCGCGCGGCAGCGCTCGTCCGAGCTCTTCGTGCTGAACGTGCTGCTGGTGACGCTCGGCCTCGGCGCGACTGACCGAGCTCGCGGGCCTGTCGCTCGCGCTCGGCGCGTTCCTCGCCGGCATGCTGATCGCCGAGACGGAATTCCGCTACCAGGTCGAGGAGGACATCAAGCCGTTCCGCGACGTGCTGCTCGGCCTCTTCTTCATCACGGTCGGCATGATGCTCGACCTCGCGCGCGTCGCCGCGCATCCATGCCGTGCGGCTGCTCGCGCTGCTCGTCGTCCCGGTCGGCGCGAAGCTCGTGCTGATCGTGCTGCTCGCGCGCGCGTTCGGCGCGCCGCTCGCGACGGCGCTGCGCACCGGCTTCTATCTCGCGCAGGCGGGCGAGTTCGCGCTGGTGATGCTGGCGCTCGCGCTCGAGCACGACCTGCTCGCGCCCGCGACTTCATGCAGGTCGTGCTGGCGGCGATGATCCTGTCGATGCTGCTCGCGCCGCTGTCATCCAGTACGCCGAGCCGATCGTGCGCAAGCTGACCGCGAACGACTGGCTCGCGCGCGCGGCGCAGGTGACGCAGATCGCGGCGCGCACGATGGCGCGCCAGGATCACGTGATCGTCTGCGGCTTCGGCCGCAGCGGCCAGAACCTCGCGCGGCTGCTCGAAGCCGAGGACATCCCGTACGTCGCGCTCGACTCCGACCCGCAGCGCGTGCGCGAGGCGGCGGCGACGGCACGCAGCGTCGTCTACGGCGACGCGAGCCGGCGCGAGACGCTGGTCGCCGCCGGGCTCGCGAAGGCGCGCGCCGTCGTCATCACGTTCGCCGACACGCCGACGGCGCTCAAGATCCTGCATCACGTCCAGCAGCTGCGGCCGGAACTGCCGGTGATCGTGCGCACGCGTCGACGACTCGCGAGCTCGACAAGCTGCTCGACGGCCGGCGCGACGGAAGTCGTCCCCGAAGTGCTCGAAGGCAGCCTGATGCTCGCGTCGCATTCGCTGCTCGTGCTCGGCGTGCCGCTCAATCGCGTGCTGAAGCGGATCCGCGCGATCCGCGAGGAGCGCTACAGCCTGTTCCGCGGCTTCTTCCATGGCGCGACCGACGCACGCCGACGCGGCCGAGAACCTGCAGCCGCGGCTGCACACGGTGCTGCTGAACGAGCGCGCGCACGCGATCGGCCGCTCGCTCGACGAGCTCGGCGTCAGCGGGCTGGGTGGAGGTGACCGGCGTGCGCCGCCGCGGCGCGCGCTCGCAGCGCCGGGCGCCGACTGGCGCTTCGAGGCCGGCGACGCCGTCGTGCTGCTCGGGCGGCCCGGAGACCTCGGGCGCGCCGAGAAGCGACTGCTCGATGGCGACTGAGGCGCCGAGCTGAGCGCGGCGTGCCGGCGCCGCCTGTCGCCACTGAGCGACGGCGTCATTGCCGGGTTCCCGGGCAGCGGCTACAATCCGTCCTTTCCGCATTTCTCGCCCATCCCGATGCCCATGCCGTCGCACCCGCGGCGCCGTCTCGCCGACGTGCCCGACCGAAACCGCTGTCGAGCTGACCGACGTGACGTTCGGCTACGACCGCCGCCGCCCGGTGCTGCAGCGGCATCGACATGACGATTCCGCGCGGCAAGGTCGTCGCGATCATGGGCGGCTCGGGCTGCGGCAAGACGACGATCCTGCGGCTGATCGGCGGGCAGCTGCGGCCGCAGTCGGGCCGCGTCATCGTCGGCGGGCCAGATCGGTGCCCGACCTCGACCGCGACGCGCTGTTCGCGTTGCGCCGCAAGATCGGCATGCTGTTCCAGTTCGGCGCGCTGTTCACCGACATGTCGGTGTTCGAGAACATCGCGTTCCCGTTGCGCGAGCACACCGATCTGCCCGAGGAGCTGATCCGCGACCTCGTGCTGATGAAGCTCAACGCGGTCGGCCTGCGCGGCGCGCGCGCAGTTGCGGCCCGTCCGAGCTGTCCGGCGGCATGGCGCGGCGCGTGGCGCTCGCGCGCGCGATCGCGCTCGACCCGATGCTCGTCATGTACGACGAGCCGTTCGCGGGCCTCGATCCGATTTCGCTCGGCGTCGTCGGCCAGCTGATCCGCAAGCTGAACGACGCGCTCGGCATCACGTCGGTCGTCGTGACGCACGACATCTACGAATCGCTGAAGATCGTCGACTACATCTATTTCGTGTCGGAGGGCCGGATCGTCGCGCAAGGGACGCCCGCCGACGTGCGCGCGTCGAGCGATCCGTTCGTGCGCCAGTTCGTCGACGGCGAGCCCGACGGTCCGGTGCCGTTCCACTATCCGGCGCAAGCCGCTCGACGACGGAGTTCGCGCGTGCCGGCTGACGCCATCACCTGGGCGTTGCGCCGCGTCGGCGAGCGGCACGATCACCGCGATCGAGCGGCTGGGCTTCGCCGCGCGCTTCTTCGCTCGCGGTCCTCGACGCATTCGCCGGCCGCGCTGCGCCGCCTGCAGCTCACGATGCGCGAGATCTATTTCTCCGGCGTGCTGTCGCTCGTCATCATCCTGGTGTCGGGCTGTTCGTCGGCATGGTGCTCGCGCTGCAGGGCTACGACGTGCTGACGCGCTACGGCGCCGACGAGTCGCTCGGCATCCTCGTCGGCGCTGTCGCTCGTGCGGGAACTCGGGCCCGTGGTCGCGGGTCTGCTGTTTGCGAGCCGCGCCGGCAGCGCGATCACCGCCGAGATCGGCCTGATGAAGACGACCGAGCAGCTGTCGGCGATGGAAATGATGGCGGTCGATCCGCTCGCGCGCGTCGTCGCGCCGCGGTTCTGGGGCGGCGTCATCTCGATGCCGCTGCTGGCCGCGCTGTTCTCGACGCTCGGCGTGTTCGGCGCCTACCTCGTCGGCGTGAAGCTGATCGGCATCGACACCGGCGCGTTCTGGGGCAACATGCAGGCGGCGCGTCGATTTCCGGCGCGACATCGTCAACGGCATCATCAAGAGCATCGTGTTCGGCATCGCGGTCAGCCTGATCGCCGTGTTCGAAGGCTACAACGCGCAGCCGACCGCCGAGGGCGTGTCGACCGCGACGACGCGCACCGTCGTCGCGAGCTCGCTTGCGATCCTCGCGCTCGATTTCGTGCTCACCGTCTTCATGTTCCGCGGCATGGCGTCTAGGACCTGACGCAATATGAACCGCTCGGCAATCGACCTGTGGGTCGGCATTTTCGTCGTCGATCGGCATCGGCGCGATCGCTGTTCCTGTCGCTCAAGGTCGGCAACCTGACGTCGCGTCAGCAACGCGCCCGGCTATCACCTCGAGGCCGCGCTTCGACAACATCGGCGGCCTGAAGCTGCGCGCGCCGGTCAAGGCGGCGGGCGTGGTCGTCGGCCGCGTCGAGCAGATCAGGCTCGATCCGAAGACGTACCAGGCGCGTCGTGACGATGAAGATCGACCAGGGCTACCAGTTCACGAAGGACACGATCGCGTCGATCCTGACGTCGGGCCTGCTCGGCGAGGTCTACATCGGCCTCGATTCCGGCGGCGACACGCAGATGCTCGCCGACGGCGGCCGCATCGGCAAGACGCAATCGGCGATGGTGCTCGAAAAGCTGATCGGCCAGTTCATGTTCGACAAGGCGGCCGGGTCTCCCGCACCCGCGGGGCCGGTAAGCGGCGCTCCCGGTGCTGCGATCGCGGGAGGCGCGAAACGATGACGCCGCGCGTGTTGCATCGATTGCTCGCGGTCGCGGCAGCGGCGACGCTCGTCGCCGGTTGCGCGGCGGCGCCTTCGCGCGACGATCCGTTCGAGCCGATGAACCGCGTGCTCGTACCGCGTGCACGAGGTCGTCGACGGCCACGTCGTCAAGCCGATGGCGCAGGCGTACGTCGATTACGTGCCGCAGCTCGATGCAGCAGGGCGATCAGGAATTTCTTCAACAACATCGACGACCTGTTCTCGTTCATCAACGCCGCGCTGCAGAGCAAGCCCGACAAGGCCGGCCACGACCTCGGGCGCGTGATCATCAACACCGGATTCGGCTTGCTCGGGCTGATCGACATCGCGTCGGAGGCCGGCATTCCGAAGCGGCAACGAGGATTTCGGGCAGACGTTCGGCGTACTGGGGCATTCCGCAGGGGCCGTACCTGTTCATTCCGCTGTTCGGGCCGACGACGGTGCGCGACGGGACCGGCTGGATCATCCGCGGCTATGCGACGCCCGATCGGCTACATGCCCGACGTGCCGACGCGCAACATCCTGTAGGGCATCGGCCTGGTCGATCTCCGCGCGTCAGGCGCTGGAGGCCGAGTCGCTGGTCGAGCCAGGCGGCGCTCGATCCGTACACGTTCATCCGCCGCGCGTACCTGCAGCGGCGCGAGTACCTGGTGCACGACGGCAAGCCGCCGCCCGCAAGGAAGATGACGAATGACGAACACCACTCGCCGCATCGCGGCCATCCTTCATTGCCGCGCTGCGCGCGGTGCTCGCTGCACTCGCGCTTGCCTGCGTCGCGCTGCCTGCGCATCGCGCAGGAAGCGCCCGACGCGCTGGTCAAGCGCGTGTCGCAGGAGGCCCTGCAGATCATCAAGACCGATCCGAAGGTGCAGGCCGGCGACCAGGCGCGCATCCGCGAAGTGATCGAGACGAAGCTCGCTGCCGCATTTCGACTTCGACCGGATGACGGCGCTCGCCGATGGGCCGCGACTGGATCGGCAGGCGACGCCCGAGCAGCAGAAGCGGCTCGGCGAAGAGTTCCGGACGCTGCTGGTCCGCACGTATTCGGGCGCGCTCAACCAGTATCGCGACCAGACGATCGACTACAAGCCGCTGCGCGCCGATGCGAACGCGACGCGACGTCACCGTGCGCACCGAAGTCATACGGCCGGGCCAGACGCCGGTGCAGATCGACTACAGCATGGGCAAGACGCCGTCGGGCTGGAAGGCGTACGACGTCATCGTCGGCGGCGTGTCGCTGGTGACGAACTATCGCGACGAGTTCAACGAGCAGGTGCAGGACCGGCGGCGTCGACGGCCTGATCAAGTCGCTGGCGGCCAAGAACGGCGGGGGCGCCGCCAAGTGATCCGCGACGGCGATCGCGGAAGGCGCGTCGAGCGGAGGGTTCTCCGCGTCCGACGACGGCTGGTACGTTCAACGGCGCGCTGACGCTCGACGACGCCGCCGCCGTGCTGGAGGCGTCGGAGGCGCTCGCCGCTGCCCGCCAACGGCGTCGTCGACTTCAGCGGGTTGACGCACGCCGACTCGGCCGCGCTTGCCGTGCATGATTGCGCTGAAGCGCCGCGCAACGGCCGAGGGCAGAACGCTGACGATTCAGCGGCTTGCCGGCGACGCTGCGTTCGCTGGCCGTCGTCTACGGCGTCGACAATCTCCTGGCAGGCTGAGCCCGGGTCGCCGCAGCATCACGCGAGGCGGCCGCATCCGAAATATCTCCGTGAACGCCGTCGAAGCCGTCGACGTCGCCCGCCGCTTCGGCAACGTCGCAGGCGCTTGCGGGCGTCGACCTCGCCGTCGCGCAGGGCGAGTTCTTCGGCCTGCTCGGCCCGAACGGCGCCGGCAAGACGACGCTGATCTCGATCCTCGCCGGCCTCACGCGCGCCGATCGCGGCACGCGCGCGCGATTCTCGGCCACGACGTCGTCTCCGACTACCGCGCGGCGCGCCGCGCGCTCGGCGTCGTGCCGCAGGAGCTGGTGTTCGACCCGTTCTTCTCGGTGCGCGAGACGCTGCGCATCCAGTCCGGCTACTTCGGCATTGCGCAACAACGACGCCTGGATCGACGAATTCCTGCATCACCTCGACCTCACGTCGAAGGCGGACGCGAACATGCGCTCGCTGTCGGGCGGCATGAAGCGGCGCGTGCTCGTCGGCCAGGCGCTCGTGCACAAGCCGCCGGTGATCGTGCTCGACGAGCCGACGGCGGGCGTCGACGTCGAGCTGCGGCAAAGCCTGTGGGCGTTCATCCGCAAGCTCAATCGCGACGGCCACACGATCATCCTGACGACGCACTACCTCGAGGAAGCCGAGGCGCTGTGCGGGCGCATCGCGATGATGAAGGCGGGACGCATCGTCGCGCTCGACACGACGCAGAACCTGCTGTCGCGCGTTCGCCGGGCGTCACCGTGCGCGTCGTCGGCGCAGCGGGTGCCCGGCGCGATGGCAGGCGCGCGTGCTGCGCCGCGAGGGCAACGTGCACTACCTCGGCCTCGACGAGCTATGCGCGAGCTCGAGCGGCTGCTGGCCGCGTTGCGCGTCGCAGGCATCGCGATCGACGAGCTCGCGCTCGCGGAAACCGACCTCGAGCAGGTGTTCCTGCGGATCATGGCCGGAACCGAGACCACCGACGAAACGCGGCCGGCCGTCATCGTGCCGGAGGCGTGATGCAGCAGCGCCGTAGGCACGGGCTGGGTCACGCTGCTGCACAAGGAGCTGCTGCGCTTCTGGAAGGTGAGCTTCCAGACGATCGCCGCGCCGGTGCTGACGGCGCTGCTCTACCTGCTGATCTTCTCGCACGTGCTCGGAGTCGCGCGTCGCCGTGTTCGGCGGCCAGGTGCGCTACACGGCGTTCCTGGTCCCCGGCCTCGTGATGATGTCGGTGCTGCAGAACTCGTTCGCCAATGCGTCGTCGTCGCTGATCCAGTCGAAGATCACCGGCAACCTGATCTTCGTGCTGCTGCCGCCGCTGTCGCCGCTCGACATGTATCGCGGCCTACGTGCTGGGCGCGATGGTTCGCGGGCTGGTGGTCGGGCTCGGCGTGTTCGTCGTCACGCTGCTGCTTCGCGCCCGGCGCCGCTGGCGATGCCGCATCCGCTGTGGGCGCTGGCGTTCGCGCGTGCTCGGCAGCGCGATCCTCGGGACGCTGGGCCTGATCGCCGGCATTTCGGCCGACAAGTTCGACCAGCTCGCCGCGTTCCAGAACTTCCTCATCATGCCGCTCACGTTCCTGTCCGGCGTGTTCTACTCGATCCACTCGCTGCCGCCGTTCTGGCAGGCGCTGTCGCATTTCAATCCGTTCTTCTACATGATCGACGGCTTCCGCTACGGCTTTTTCGGGCTGTCGGACGTGCGCGCCGGGACTGAGCCTCGCGCTCGTCGCAATCGCGGCGCTGATTCTCGCTGGCGTCGCATTGCTGATGCTCGCGCGCGGGTGGAAGCTGCGTCATTGACAAAATCTTGCGGGATTGGTCACCCATGGTTACCCCTGATTCAATAAAGTCCTCGATCGAGGCAGGTATCGCGTGCGACGTTGTCGAAGTCGCGGGCGACGGTCAGCATTTCGAGGCACTTGTCGTTTCGGACGCGTTCAGCGGCCTGTCGCGACTCGCGCGGCACCGGCTGGTCTATGCGGCGCTCGGCGACCGGATGCGCGCGGAAATCCATGCGCTGTCGATGACCACGCTCACCCCCAACGAACGGGACGCACCTTCCTGAGCGGCGCGCGGCGTTGGTGGCGGCTGCGCGCCCTTATGCGCGCTCACTCCCAACAAACCGACGCACCTTCCTGAGCGGCGCCATGCCGGGCCGGCGTTGCCTTGCACCTCGGTGTTTCAGCGCCCGTCACGATTTGCCGTAGTGCGCTTCAGCGGCCGTAGATAGCCGTGTCGAACCCGACGCCGGTTGCATCAGGTTGACTGCGGCGGATCAATCTGATGAAGCTGAAGGTTCCACGCATACAACACCGCCGAGGGAGGGGCCACCATCGATCGATGACGCTTTCTTGGCGCGTCTGCCGCGTCCCTCACGGGGTTGATGGGCGCGTCGCCCGCTTACCCATCCTGCTCCAGTAAAGCGCCCGTTTTTTTGACGGCATCGAAGGGATTGCACCCTCGAGTAATTCACAAGCAAGGCATTCTGGCGCAGACTTCGCGTCCTCTGGGAGCTTGGAATAATGCGATGCAGAGCAAATGAATGGCCGGCCTCGGCCTGACCATGGTTTGCACCAATACAAGGCGCACAACGTTGCGCACGCCGGCCGCCTCCATCGTCTTCGGATTCAAAGCCGCTGTCCTGGTCTGGGCCGCCATTGCGGCGGGCGTGCAGCCTTCCGGTGTGCGGGCCGAAGACAGCACCGCTACCGGCGTGCTGATCCTTCACAGCAACCAGCGGCCGACGCCGGCGCAGATCGTCGTCGAGGATACGTTGCGAACTGAGGTGCCCGACGGCCTCAAACGTCCAGTGCAGCTCTTTTCCGAGTATCTCGACGACGAATGGGCATCGCTCCAGACCTACGGTGCCGCGCAAGCCGACTTTCTTCGCGACAAGTATGCCCGGCGCAACGTCAAAGTCATCGTCGCGAATGCGCTTCCCGCGCTTCGGTTTGCGATGCAATTTCGAGATCGCATGCTCCCCGGCGTGCCGATTGTTCACATCGCCGTTGCGTGGGACCGGGTGGACAGGTCCGCGTTTCGTATGGACGTCCTGGGAAATTTTGAGGACAACGATCCAACGCCGACATTGCGTCTAGCGATGCACCTGCACCCGGATGCCAGGCGTTTCGTGTTCATACGCGGAGCGTCGGACCTGGATCGCTTTTGGGACCAACGATTGCGCACCGCGGCGGAACAAATGGACAGTGGTCTCGACGTCGAGTATCTCGACGGGCTGCCCACGGACGAGGTGCTGCGCCGCGTTGGCGCGCTGTCGGGAGGCACCATCGTATTCACGCCGGGCTACTTCGTCGACGGCGCAGGCCAGGTCACCACGCCACGGCAGGTGATCGAACGAATCGCGGCAGCATCCGCAGTACCGGTCTATGGTGCCTTCGATACTCAGATGGGCGCCGGTATCGTGGGTGGCTACATGGCGCGTTATGAGGACGAGGCGAAGCAGGCCGGCGCTACCGTCGTTCGCCTGCTGAACGGCGCAATGCCGTCAGAGGTGGCGTCGGGGCTGGTCACCCGCGTTCCAATGGTCGACTGGCGTCAGCTACGTCGCTGGAACATCGATGAGCGGATGTTGCCCGCGGGGACGATCGTGAGGTTCCGCGAGCCGACCGCGTGGGACAAGTATTGGCGCGAGATCTGCGTAGGAATCGCAGTCGTGCTGCTCCAGGCTGCGCTGATTGCTTCGCTCCTTATCGAGCGGCGATCACGCCATCGAACCACGCTCGCGCTCGAGGAAAGCCAGAAGCACATGCATCTCGCCGCCCACGCGGCGAGACTCTCCACGTGGATCTGGGACACGACGCGCGACAAGCTCCGCGGCATTGCGCCGAAACGACAACACGCAAACCCCTTAGGCGAGCCGCCGATTCCGCTCAACGAAGTTCTTGCGTCGGCTCACCCGGCCGATCGCCGGGGCTTGGAGCAGGCCGTCGAAAAGGCGCTGGCATCGGGCGACGAGCTCGACATCGAGTATCGGGTGGTGGGACGCGAGGGCGACGTGCGCTGGGTTGCGGCCCGAGGGCGGGCGGAACAAGGTGACACCAGGCGCTTGCTGGGCGTCGCGCTGGACGTGACCGAGCGCAAGGCCGCGGATCTGCGGGCGGCCCAGGATCGCACAGCGCTGCGCCACATGATGCGCGTCTCCATGGCCGGCCAGCTGTCAGCTGCCATCGCGCATCAGTTGAATCAACCGCTTGCGGCGATACTCGGCAACGCCGAAGCCGCACAAAAAATGCTTTCGCGCGAGAACGTCGACCTGACCGAGCTGCGCGCAATTTGCGGCGATATCGTCAGTGAGGACCGTCGCGCGGCGGATGTGATACGCCGGCTGAGCGAGCTGTACAAGCGCACCGATACGAACATGGCGCCGATCAATCTCAATGAACTGATCCGCGAGACGCTCGATATGATGCACACCGAATTGCTGATTCGCCATGTCACGCCGGTGACCGATCTCACCGCGGACCTGCCGGCGATCGATGCCGCGTACATTCAATTGCAACAACTGGTCCTCAACCTCGTCCTCAACGCTGCCGATGCGATGACTGCAACCGATGCCGCCGCAAGGACGCTTACGGTTCGCACCGATCGATCCGGCGGCGAGATCCGACTGTGCGTCATCGATAACGGGATGGGAATCCCCGCGAACGTGCTGGACAAAGTGTTCGATCCGTTCTGGAGTACGAAGGCGGAAGGGATGGGCATGGGCCTCGCGATTTGCCAATCCATCGTCACTGCGCACCGCGGTCACATCACGGCAAAGAACAATGCCGGCGGCGGAGCGACGTTCTGCGTCACCCTGCCCATGACACAACGCGCATGACCGTGAACGCCGCCGCGCAAACCGTTTTCCTCGTCGACGATGACCCGGGAGTCTCGCGGGCGCTATCGCGTGTGCTGCGCGAAGAGGGATGGAACGTCGAAACGTTCGACTCCGCCGAGGCGTTTCTCGGCCGGTGCCGCCCGGATGAACAAGGTTGCGTGGTGCTGGACGTGACGATGCCAGGGCTCGACGGACTTGAATTGCAGCGTCGCCTTGCGGAGGCAGGGCAATCGCTGCCGATCGTGTTCGTCACGGGCCACGGCGATATCCCGATGTCCGTGCAGGCGATCAAGGCCGGCGCTGCAGATTTCCTGACGAAGCCCGTGGAGGCGCACGTGCTCGTGTCGGCGATACGCACAGCGATCCAGAACGATGCGGCGAAGCAACAAATGCGGGCCGCTACGGCGCAAATTCGACAGCGGTTCGACACACTCACGCCGCGTGAGCGCGAGGTCCTCGCTGCGCTGGTGGAGGGCCGGCTCAACAAGCAGATCGCGGCCGATTTCGGCGTCGTCGAACAGACGATCAAGTTCCATCGCGCCCGCATCATGGAGCGAATGCAGGCCAAGACGGTCGCCCAGCTCATGCATATTGCCGCGCGTCTTGGGATCGGCGTGACTGCGTCGACCGATTCCCCACCCGATGTTCCAGCGGAACGGCGCGATGCCTAGCTGCGACTCCGCGCACTAACCCAAAGCATAGTTACGAACACGCCGTCGAGGCCGTAACGTTTCGCGCGGCAAGCGCAAGCTTGCTGCGGCTGGAGTCCGTCTGCAGGGGGAGGCAAGTGGAGTGGATAGTCGCGCACCTCGCGTCCAGGACGATCCGGGACGCTAACCCAAAGATCAGTTACGGACTCGGCAGTAACATCGTAACGTCGCCAGGGTGACAAGCGCGCTTCCCCTGATCGCCGTCGTCGACGACGAGGAGCCGGTTCGCACGATGCTCCGGCGCGTGCTGCGGCTGGCCGACTACGAAGTCGCCGAATTTGGATGCGGCGAGGACTTTCTCGCATCGCTCGTCACGCACCTTCCCGCCTGCGTCGTGCTCGACGTGCACATGCCGGGACTCACCGGTCTCGACGTTTACGCGCAAATGCAAGTGACGCACGGCGAGGTCCCCGCTGTGTTCATCACTGCGAGTGCCGACCCGGCGCTCGACAACGCCGTTCTCGAAGCGGATGACGCGGCGCTGCTGCGCAAGCCCTTCTCCAGTGCCGAGCTGTTGAATGCGGTGGCCACCGCCCTTGGAAGCAAGCCTCGCAACGCGTCATGAGACCTTGATCGTCCCGTGATCGATCTGAACCAAAGTGTAGTTCCCGACATCCACGATCGGCGGTAAAAAGCGCTGCGTGCTTCGGGCGAAGCGATCCAGACGCGAATTGCAAGCATCGCTTGGCGAGCTCGATGACGAGGAGCGCAGGTCGATTGGACTTCGATCACGAATTTGGAGCGAAGAGGTGAGAATGAAGCACGTATTGGCCGCAATGGCGGGTGGCTTATTGCGGCCGCCCGCCGGATCCGCACGCAGTAAAGCCGACGTTCGCAGTCGAAACAGCGATCCGCGCCATTCCATGACTGCCGGTCTTCTGCGGTTAAGCTAGAACGTCACCGCGAGCTGCGTCCCGAGGACCGTCGTTCCGCGCGACGGATATCCGTTCAATCGAAAAAGATATTGCGCATCGATAACCACATTGACGGCGGTGCTGATCGTGTATTGGTAATTGAGCTCCAGCGCTTGCGAGTACGTTGCAGGCGGCTGGATTCTGTCGCTCAGTCTGCCGTAATACCAGCCGATCGATGCAACATCGTTCGGGCGCTCTCGAAACGGTCCCTGACAAGTCGCGCCCGCGGCTGCAAAGATTGGCATCGGATTGACGTTCTCTCGGCCACCGTACGTGACGCCTGCCCAGACCGTAACCCCCTGCGAGCTTCCGCTGCCGCACGATGGCGTGACCTGCTGTTGCCCCATCGCATAGATGCCCCAATTATTCTTCTCGCTCGCCGGCGTCCGCCGCTGATGGTCGCGAAGTCGTTGCTGTCGAACAACGCGCCGATGCTGTACACGCCTGGCATGCCCGTGTCCCGCGCGCCCTGGTTGCGATGCCAGTTGAGCTGCGCGATCGCGAGCACACCGTGATTGCCCTCGCGCAGTCGCCAGTCGAGGCCGTGGTCCTTGCCCGCCGCCGACGCGGGGTTGTTGTTGAAGACGCCGATCGCCGCCTGCCACGCCGGCGCAAAGTTGTAGAGCGCCTGCACGCCCCATTGGGAACCGGGAGGAGGGAGCGTGAACGACACATCGTTGATGTGCAGCGCGCTGGGATTCGGGTTGATCGCCGCGTTGAGATAGTTCGCGAACGCCGGGAGCGTCGCGAACGTTGCGCCCGGACCCAGTCGTCCGGCGGCGACCGTGAGCTCATCCTTCGCGAACGCCTGCTGGACGTAAAGCTGGCCGACCCAGAATCCGTTGCCGACGAAGTTGTCGTTGGACGGAAAGAGACTCGTGTTGAAGATCGCGTCGGCGTTGGAGGCCTGCATCCACCATACGTCGAGATAGGCCGACAGGCCGCGCGCACCGGTCAGCTTTCCGAAGTCCACGTTCACGGCGGCGTGGAGACCGCCGCCATAGCTGCCCTCCCTCGGTGCATTGCTGGTGTTGCCGAAATAGGCGCCGGTGTAGCTGATCGTCGGCGTGATGCCGAGCGCCGCGAGGTCCCGACGCGCGCCGTTCCAATCCGCGAGCAGCGTGCGTTCGAAGTCGGGTCGCACGCTGTTGCACTCGAGGGCGCGAAACCGCGGGCTTTCCGGCTTCGGACAGCGCAGCGCACGCGCGGGTGCGCTCATGCCGGCTGGCTCGTCGATCTCCTGCGCATTGCTCCGCGCTGGAAGCACGAAGAGGAATGAGATGACGAACAACCAAGCGCCCATTGCGCCGCGCGTCGAGTCCCGCTGGCCGCCGGCTATCGCCGCTGTCGCTATCGGTCATTGTGCTGAAGACGCTGCCGAACCATGTCGTCTTTCTGCCGGTGTGGGTCGAGCCATGTCTGCCTGGTCGCGGTTCTCGCGGCCATGGCGGCGGCGGCGATCACCCACGGCAACGCGCATTGGCTCCGCATCGAACGGACTGCTGATCATCCTTCTTGGCGCGGTCTACGTTGTCAACACCGGCGCGCAGCTGTCCGACATGGTTGGCGTCATTGCGATCCACCCGAAGGGCGGCAGTACGTATGCGCTTCTTTCCTCCGCGGTTGGCATCTGGGTAGAGAACGTCGTGATCTTCTCGTTGCTGTTCTGGCAGATCGACGGCGGCGGACCTTACGGCCGGGCGCGCGGCATTCAGCGCGGTCCCGACTGGGGATTTCCGACGCCGCCAACGCCAGAGGGCGCGCCGTCCGAGTGGACACCGCAATACGTCGATTACCTCTTTCTCGCCTACAACACGGCGACTGCATTCAGCCCGACGGACGCGCTGCCGTATACGCACCGTGCCAAAATGCTGATGACGGTTGAGAGCGCGATTTCGCTGGTGACGCTGGTCGTCGTACTGTCGCGCGCGATCAACGTTCTGCCGAGTTGACGTGACTACGGAAGAAGCAAATGACCTCCGCGTGGGTCTGACATTGAAACGGTGGAAACTGACATGAGCGAAAGTCCTGTAACGAACATGGCGCAGGCCGACACGACGGCGGCGTCCGCTGCGCCGACGCGGGACATGCCCAGGATTCCGGGCGGCACGTTCCTCATGGGATCCGATCATCACTATCCCGAGGAAGCGCCGGCGCACAGGGTAACGGTGAACGGCTTCTGGATGGACGCTCACGCTGTAACCAACGCGGACTTCAAGCGGTTTGTCGATGCGACAGGCCATGTGACGCTCGCCGAGCGTCCCGTGAATCCCGCCGACTATCCGGGCGCGAAGCCCGAGATGCTCGCGCCGTCGTCGGTGATGTTCAAGAAGGCGCCAGGTCCGGTCGATCTGCGCGACCACTACAACTGGTGGGTGTACGTGCCGGGCGCCGATTGGCGCCATCCGCGCGGTCCCGCGAGCAACATCCGAAAGCTGATGGATCATCCGGTAGTGCACGTTGCGTTCGGGGACGCTGAAGCGTACGCGAAATGGGTTGGCAAGGAATTGCCGACGGAGGCCGAGTGGGAGTTCGCCGCGCGCGGCGGACTGGACGGTGCCGAGTTCGCGTGGGGCAACGAGTTCATGCCGGGCGGGAAGGCGATGGCCAACACATGGCAGGGCGCGTTCCCCTGGCAGAACCTGCTCGAAGACGGCTACGAGTGGACGGCGCCCGTCGGCACGTTCCCGCCGAACGGCTACGGCCTCTACGAGATGGCGGGCAACGTCTGGGAGTGGACGACCGACTGGTATCAGGACCACGGGAAGATCGAGAAGGCCTGCTGCACGATCGACAACCCGCGCGGCGGCGCGCGCGATCAGAGCTTCGATTCCCGCACGCCGGACATCCGCATCCCGCGCAAGGTGATGAAAGGCGGGTCGTACCTGTGCGCGCCGAATTATTGCCGGCGGTATCGTCCCGCCGCGCGGATGCCGCAGGCGATCGACACGTCGACGTGCCACCTGGGCTTCCGCTGCATCGTACGCGCGAGACCAGAAGGTTAAGCCACGCGGAGGCGATCGATGGAATCGCTGTTGCACGAGATAGCGCACTACGTCGCGCTCGCGATCGAGGCGGTCGCGATTCTCATCATCGCGATCGGCACCTTCGAGGCAGTCGTGGGGATCGTCCGAGCCGTGTTTTCTCCGCACGCCGACAACGTCGATAGGTTGCGGGCGGTCTGGCTCGAGTACTCCCACTGGCTGGTGGCCGGTCTCACGCTCCAGCTCGCGGCCGACGTGGTCAATACTTCGTTTTCCACGACCTGGGACGAAGTCGGCCGTCTGGCGGCCGTTGCCGCAATCCGCACGTTCCTGAGCTATTTCCTCGACCGCGAGGTCGAGAGCACGCGCAGGCTGCAACGTGCGGCGACGTCGGCGGAAGCCGCGGAGCGGGGCGATTACGCGGACGAATAGCCGAAGGAGACTGTCGTGGACAGCAAACCGGACACACGAATCACGTCGGCGTCGAGCGACGGCGCAATTTCGACGGAGCTTTCGTCGCGCCGCACGGGCATGTCGTTCCAGCGTACGAGGATGAGCGCCGATCGCACGCTGATGTCGGTCATGCGCACGTCGCTGTCGTTGATCGGCTTCGGTTTCACGATCTTCCAGTTCTTCCAGAGGCTCCACGAAGCCGAAGTACTGAAGAGCGCAGGCGCGGCTCGTCACTTCGGCGAAGCGCTCGTGTATCTCGGTATCGGAATGCTCGTCGTCGGGATTGGCTACCACGTGTCGTTCATGCTGGGACTGCGCAAGGAGCGCGAACAGCTGAAAGCCGACGGGCTCATTCATGCCGAGAGCCAGTTTCCCCCATCTCTGACCCTGATCGTCGCAGTCCTGCTGCTGCTCATAGGGTTGGGCGCAATCGTGAGCATGGTCTTCGACGCAGGTCCGTTTGCCGGAGAAGTGCTCCCGCGAACGGGTAAGACCTGAGCGGCATGAGGAAACGCCGCCCATCACCGTCGATCATGTTCCCGATATATCGAACACGACCTGGTCATGCCACCAGAGCCGTTCAAAGAAGGCACGCGCCCTGTCGAGACCTGATGCCTGCTGCAATGACGGCAACACTTGGTCGACGATGTCGCCAACGCTGCGGTCCCCATCGATCAAATCGAGCAGGCGCAATTCGGTTGCATCGATCGGCAAATAGATGTCGTGGTACGTATGTGACTGGCTGATCAGAACGGCCGCTGCTCCTTGCGGCAGGCGCTCGCGAACACACACCGTGTCCGGCATCCGAACTGGGACGTAGGTCAACCAGGCATTATCGTCAAGCCGAATTTGTTTGCCACTGTCTGGGGCGTCGTCACCGGTGTGCGATCACGCTGTGACGCACCATCGTGCCCCGAAACAGTTCGGTGGCGGCGTACTGATCTTCCAAGGCCAGCCGCTGTATTCGCGACGCCTGGGGGAGTTGCGCCATTACGCCGCAGCGAGGGCTATAGGCTGCCTGTCTCACCCATCGACCGAATCTCAGGCCGCCCCTGTCGAGAAAGTCGAGCAGCTGTGGAACCGAGTAAGCACGATCGCAGGGGTGCAGTAGCGCGTCGGCGAGCGCCGCCTCGTTCCTGAAATCCGGGGCTTCGCGCAGCAGGTTTTGCAGCGGATGCCCGGGCGGCAGCGCCTTGAGCGCTTCGATGAGATCCCGAATCTCGGCATCGGCGGCGCTGACGCCGATTCGTCTGCAGAAGTCCTGCAGCATGTAGATGCCCGTCCGACCGTACGGCGCGTACAGCATGATGTTCATCACGCCATCCGATTCGAGTACGTCGCGCAGGGCGCGCAGGCCTGCGTCGGGGTCCGCCATGTGATGAAGGACCCCGGTGCAAACGATATGGTCGAAGCGCGTCTCCAATTCATGCGCGCGCTCGATGGGAAGCTGGTGCACCTGAAGATTGTCCAGTTTGTATTTTCGTTTGAGCTCCTCGGTACAGCGCACGCTGGTTTCGCTGAAGTCGATACCGGTGACTCGCGCCGCCGGCCAGCGCATCGCGTGCTTGGCCGCCTGGGAGGTTCCGCAGCCGGCGACCAGAATGGACTGTTCTTCCCTGAAGGATCGCGAAGGCCAGAGCAGGTGGTATTCCGCGCGGCGCTTCTGCGGGTCTTGCCAGGCCCGATATTTCTCGAGGTCGTCGACCGGCGGCGGATAGGGATGGTCTTCGTAAAAGGCGCGCACCGCCTCCGCCACGGCTTGTCGCATCCAGGCTTCGTGTTTCGCGCTCTTTCATGATCCTGCATCGCAAGAAAAAGAACCCATGCATGGATTGAACCATGCATGGGTCGGTTACATCCAGCCGCGCGGCGGCGAACCGCCGGACGCGCGTCCTGGCTGTCGCTCAGAACTCGGCGCCTCAGCCGTTAGCCGTGATGGGACACCTGCGCCATCACCGAGTCGAGGTTGAACGAAGCGGGTTTCTGCCTCGGCGGGAACTTGGCGAACGCCGCGATCTGCTCCGCCACGTAGGCCTGCATCAAATACATCTGAGGCACATGATCGACCATCCAGTCCCATATAGGTGTTCGAGTTGTATTCGGCCCGCTCGAACGGGTCACGACGCATGCTCATGATGTACGGCACCCGCAGTTTTACGAACGGCTCGGCCCACAGTCTCATCGTATTGGCGCGCTGCACCGCCAGATTGAATTTCCAGTCGCCGACCCGCACCGCGATGACCTCGCCATCGTCGCTGAAGTACATGATGGCGGGTCGCGGGCTTTCCTTCGCCTCGCCGGTCAAGTAGGGGATCATGTTGTAGCCGTCGAGATGGACATTGAATTTCTTTCCGCCCACCGTGCAGCCATCAAGGAGCTGCTTGGTCACGTCCGGATTGCCGGCCGCAGCAAGCAATGTCGGAAACATGTCGATGTGGGAGACGATGCCGTTCAGCACCGAGTTTGGCTTGATCTTCCCCGGCCAGCGCATGAAGCAGGGCACACGCCAGCCGCCTTCCCAGTTGGTGTCCTTCTGGCCGCGGAATGGGGTGGTGGCGCCGTCGGGCCAGGTGTCGTTCTCCGGCCCGTTGTCGGTGGAGTACATGACGATGGTGTTGTCGGCGATGCCCAGCTCATCGAGCTTGTCGAGCATCATGCCGATCTGCTCGTCGTGGACGACCATCCGATCGCTGTACGGGATCCTGGCCGCTCTTGCCGAGATTCTTTTCGTGCGACGTGCGTGCGGAAGTGCATCGCCGTCGCGTTGTACCAGAGGAAGAACGGCTTGTCCGCCTTGGCCTGCGTTTCCATCCACGCGATCGCCCGGTCGGTGATCTCCTCGTCGACGGTTTCCATGCGCTTCTTGGTGAGGGGCCCGGTGTCTTCGATCGTCTGCCCGCCCTTGCCGTCGGCCTTGCAGTGGAGCACGCCGCGCGGGCCGAACTGCTTCTTGAACTTGGGGTCCTTCGGATAGTCGGGAAGTTCCGGCTCTTCCTCCGCATTCAGGTGATAGAGATTGCCGAAGAATTCGTCGAAGCCATGCACGGTCGGCAGGAATTCGTCGCGGTCGCCGAGGTGGTTCTTTCCGAACTGTCCGGTGGCGTAACCGAGGGGTTTCAGCAGCTCGGCGATGGTCGGGTCTTCCTTCTGCAATCCGACGCTCGCGCCGGGCATGCCCACCTTGGTGAGACCGGTGCGGATCGGGTTTTGGCCGCAGATGAAGCACGCGCGGCCGGCGGTGCAGCTTTGCTGCGAGTAGTAGTCGGTGAAGGTTACCCCTTCTTCCGCGATGCGGTCGATGTTCGGGGTTCTGTATCCCATCATGCCACGGCTGAAGTGGCTGATGTTCCAGATTCCGATGTCGTCGCCCCAGAGAATCAGGATATTCGGTTTCTTTGCTGCCATGATGTATTCCTTCCACTAAGAAAAATGATCAAGTCCCATGCAAACAACGATGTCCGAGCGCGTCAAGAGCGATAGAGCGTAACAACGGTTTCAACACTTTGCTTCTCATGCAACAACGCACGAAGCGCATCGAGGCAATTTGGCATGCGCTTCGTAGCCGTTGCGGTCCACACCACTGTATCTAGCGATTGCAAGATCCGCATAGCCGTTCTCGATGCGAAACGCCGCGGTCGTCCGCTGAAGGACCGTTAGCCCGTGTGGTCTATGGCGCGCCGCGCGCTGCGGCAGCCTGACGTCGGTGCCACATCACATACGGTAGCGACGCGAGAACCGAGACGACGACATAGAGCAGGACCGCGGCGAGCTCCGACTTCGTTTCCATCACACCCGACGTCGCGACCGCCAGAGCGACCGCCGGATGGCGCGACGCGGTCGACAGCGCCAGCACGATGCGATCCTCTGGACGTGGTCCGCCCAGCGCGTGTCCCAGGAGGAGCCCGCCGGCCGCGATGAGCGCCATGATGAGCACCGTACCGTCGCCGAACAATGCCACGATGGCCCGCCAGGTGGCCATCAGGAGGGGGATGCAGGCCGCGACCAGGACGATCATGCCGATCGTGAGCACCGGACCTGCGCCCTTTACCGCCGCGCTCGGCGCCCACTGCCGGATGGCCATGCCGATGAGCAGCGGCGCCAGGATGGTGATCAGCACGATCTTCCCGATCGTCAGCGGCGAGACAACGCCATGCCGCCCGAAGATGCGATCGAGGATTTCCACCGCCAGCGGCACGTAGATGATTGCAATCAATGCGCCCACCACGAGAAGCCCCACGGCGTAACCGGAGCGGCCGCCGGCGGTGAGTTCTCGCCTCGGAAGGATCGGCGGCACCGGTGCGATCGCCAGCGCGACGAGCGCGATCTTGACCACCTCGGGCAGGTTGCTCACCTGCGCGACGACGGCGACGACCACGGGCATCACGACGAACATCGAAACGAGCGATCGAAACAACAGTCCCCGGTCGCGCAGCAGGAAGGTCGCGTCGCGCCATGTTGCGGACATGCCAAGGCCCAACACGGTCAGGAAGATGCTGGCGACGACCGCGAGTCTGATCAGTTCGAAGGACGTCATGCTGTATCGCCGTCGTCAGTACGGACGCGTTAACCCGAAACTGGGCATCGAAAGCGACGTCCGGATCCACGCCATCAGCGTCCTGTCCGCTCCCATCAGCATCTGCACCGGGAAAGTGACGTGGAGCACGCCCGCGATAGCAACGCCTGGGACAAACAGCAAGCCGAGGATGATGAGAATTTTCTTCAATTGGCGTGCTCGACGAACTTACTCGGCGTGACATGGAAATGCCCCACCTCGTTTTTGGAGACTCATGTTCTGACTCCCTGTCATTGAATGGAGTCGAGAGCGATCCAAGAGACGGGCAACATCCGCGGCCGGATTCACAACGACGGGATAGGTTTTACCGCCGACGATGGTTGGTGGGAACTACACTTTGGTTCAGCAACGCACAGATGACAGTTGTATGAACATGGCGCCGCACAGTGCAGAGCCGTGTCAATAATTCAGCTAACGCGTCGCGACACTAACCCAAAGGCCAGTTACCGACGCTGTGGTCACGGGGTAACGTTCGCCGAGTGACAAGCGCTGCCATTCAGCGAATCGCACGACGTCATCGAACGATCTGGGAACAAGCCCGTGCGAAACCATTCATCCTACTTTGCCTTCGTGGTGATGCTGGTTCTGTCGCTGACGAGCCGGCCCGCAGCGAGCCAGCAACCCGGCGAGATGGAGATCCGTCGGGGCGTCATCGAGCAGATCACGGAGATTCCCCTGCCGAGCAATCATCATCGGTGTCGGCGCGATCGTCGCCGGCCTGGGCGGCCTCGGCATCGGCAGCTTGATCGGCGGCGGCACCGGACGCGACGTGGCGATGGTGGCTGGCGCGCTGGGAGGCGGCCTGCTCGGCAACAACGTTCAAAAACGCTACGATCAACCGATACCTGGACAGTAATCATCGTCCGCGTCACGAGCGGAGTCCTCGTGCAGGTGACGCAAGCCATCGACCCAGGCCTTCGACCCGGCCCGCGCGTGTACATCGAAGGGAGCGGCGAGGGCGGGCGCGTGATTGCGCAGCAGTAGTGGATTCCGGACGGAAGAGTCATTGGCGGAAGTCAAATGCGGATCGGCGAAAGCTTGGCTGAACCAAAGTGTAGTTCTCAGCGTTCAGCGTCAGCGGTACACAGGGATTCCATGCCGCCGCTGTATGCATCGCATACTTCAGAGACGACCATGAATCGCGGAAATCCACGATGCGCAATCCAAGGCATCGCCCGATCGCTCGCCGCCGCGTCGTTCGTGGAAATGCTGCTCGGCGCGTCGCCCGCGCTCGCCGAGATGAGCGCCGAGGAGCTCGCGAAGCTCGCGCAGAACCCTGTAGGAAATCTCATCAGCCTGCCGTTTCAGAACAACACCAATCTGAACTTCGGACCGGACAAGGGGACGCAGAACATCCTCAACATCCAGCCGGTGGTTCCGATCTCGATCAGCCGCGAGTGGAACATCATCACGCGCACGATACTGCCCGTGATCTGGAATCCTTCGCTCGGGCCGGGCGTCGACAGCAAGAGCGGGATCGGCGACACCGTGTTCACCGCCTTTCTGTCTCCGGCCAATCCGGGGCATTGGATTTGGGGCGCGGGGCCGGTTCTTCAGATTCCGACGAACAGCAACGCCGAGCTCGGCAACAAGAACTGGGGCCTCGGGCCCTCATTTGTCGTCTTGCATCTCGAGCACGGCAGTCCGTGGGTCTACGGATTTCTCGTGAACAACGTCTGGTCGCTGACCAGCAACAAGACCGGCGGGTCGTACAGCAACGGTCTCATCCAACCGTTCGTCAATTACAACTTTGAAGGGGGCCTTTATCTCACCAGCGCGCCGATCCTCACCGTCGATTGGAAGGCGCCATCGAGCCAACAATGGACCGTTCCAATTGGCGGCGGCGTGGGGAAGATTTTTCACTTGGGCAAGCTGCCGGTGAATACGCAACTGTCGGCGTACTACAACATTGTGCGGCCGGATTTCGGAGCAAATTGGCAAATTCGAGCGCAGGTGCAGTTCATGTTTCCTAAATAGCGAACGCGAGACTTCAAAAAGCCTTTGATGACGAAAATGGCCATGCATGATCGACTGGTAATTCTTTGCGTGCTCGTGCTGCTGGTCGTCAGCATGCGCGCACACGCGCAAGCCGATCCCTTGCCGATGTGGAACGACGGCGCGACGAAGCAGGCGATCGTCGCGTTCGTGCAGCAGACGACGACGTCGGGCAGTCCGAAATTCGTGCCGCCGGAGGAGCGCATCGCGACGTTCGACCAGGATGGAACGTTGTGGGTCGAGCAGCCGATCTACTCGCAGGTGATGTACTGCCTCGAACGCGTGCCGGCGGTCGTGAAGGCGAAACCGGAGCTTGCCAGCGTCGAGCCGTTCAAGACGGTAATGTCGGGCAACCGGGAAGCGATCGCGAAACTTCCAAAGCAGGATCTCGAGAAGATCCTCGTCGCCACGCTGACCGGCATGCCGGTGGATCAGTTCAACGCCGACGTATCGAAATGGCTCGATCAAGCGAAACATCCGCGCTGGAAGCGGCCGTACACGGAGCTGACCTACGTCCCGATGCAGGATCTCATGAAATACCTGCGCGCCAACGGCTACAAGACGTATATCGTCACCGGCGGGGGTCAGGACTTCGTGCGCGTGTACTCGCAGAAGACGTACGGCATTCCGCCCGAGCAGGTGGTCGGCACCGCAGGAGGTACTTCATTCGGCTACGACAAGAGCGGCAGGCCGTTCCTCACGAAGATGCCGAAGCTGCTGCTCAACGACAACGCCGCCGGCAAGCCCGAGGGCATTCATCTGGTCATCGGCCGCCGTCCGCATGCGGCGTTCGGTAATTCGGCGGGCGATCGTCAGATGCTGGAGTACACGGGCGCGGGCGATGGCGCGCGCCTGATGATGCTCGTGCTGCACGACGATGCAGAACGCGAGTATGCGTACGGACCCGCAGCGGGACTGCCCGCCACCAAGGTCGGCGCGTTCACGCAAGCGTTGAACGACCAAGCGAAGAAGAATGGCTGGTTCGTCGTCAGCATGAAGAACGACTGGAAGCGCATCTTTGCATTCGACCCATGACGCCCCGACCGTTGACGTCGAAAGACAAGAAAGGACGCACGATGAAAACGCCATTGCATGATGCCCCGAACGTAACCGCGGCTGTGATCACGTTCGTGATCGTGTTGTTGCTCGCCGGTTGCCAAACCGCTCCGACGTTGGGAACCGCGACCGCGGCGGGCGGCGCGGGGACCGGAGCCGGCGTCACGGCCAGCGACGCCGCCCTTGCCACGCATTCCGGCTTTCTCACCGACTACGGCCGGCTTGCATCGATGTCCGGCGGCGACGGTGTTCGGTGCTGGAGGCGGTCGGACGTCGCGTGGAAAACGTTCGACAAGGTTTTGATCACGCGAATGCAGGTCACGCTGAAACCGGGTGCGAACAAACGCGTGGACCCCACCGACCTCAAGATGCTTCTCGATTATTTTCACAACTCGCTGATCACCGCATTGAAGCCGCAGATGCAGGTCGTCGACAAGGCCGGTCCTGGCGTACTCGTGATGCGCATTGCGCTGACCGATCTCGTTCCGACGAATGTTGCCGACAGCGTCGTCGGGACCGCCGTTCCGTACGGATTTGTCGCGGAAGCGGCGACCGGGGCGGCGAGCGGCTTGCCGGCGGGAGCCACGCCCTACCTGGGCGAGACGGGGATCGAAGCGCAATTCCGGGACGGCGCGTCAGGCACCATCCTCGCGGAATGCGAGGACACGGAAGTTGGTCGCAAATACGCTGCGGACCTCAATGCCGGTGCCGCCGGTGCGGCACAGGCATGGGTAGGTGGCTACGTCAACTCCTTCAGCAGCTGGTCGTACGCGAAGGACGCGTTCGATAAATGGACAGCGTTGACGGCGCGAAGGCTCGCGGCGCTGCGTGGTGCGTGACCCGGCTCACGCGCCTCGCTGATGACAGCAAGCGTCACGAAACAGAGGCGGCCGAAAATGTATGCTCATCTATATTCAGGTCTTCATCCGCTCGTGCTTCAGCTCATGCCTGTGCTAACGGCGGCTTGTTGCACGCGTTTCATGACGCTGCGAGCGCACGAAAGGATCGCGATGAACGGTCGCAATGGCAGGCTCGCGTTGGCTGTTCTGGCGCTCGGCATGACGGCGTCCGGGCTGCCCGGAACAGCGGCGGCCCAGGCGTCGGACGGGTGGCAATTCCAGGCGGTGATCTACGGCTATTTTCCGGACATCGGCGGCAAAAGCGATTTTCCGGTGCGCACGGGCGGGTCCGACATCAACGTGGACGCGAGCACAATCATCAACAATCTGAAGTTCGTGTTCATGGGAACGTTCGAGGCGAGGAAGGATCGCTGGGGATTCTTCACCGACCTCATGTATCTCGATGTCGGCGGATCGAAATCGGCGTCGCGCGACGCCAGCATAGGCCGCGTACAGCTTCCGGACGGTGTGACGGCCGACCTGAATCTCGACGTGAAGGGCACGATATGGACGCTGGCGGGAACCTATCGCATCGTGGCCGACCCGAGCGCGACATTCGACGTGCTCGCGGGTGCGCGTCTTGCCGACCTCAAGCAGAATCTGGGCTGGCAGTTCAGCGCCGATCTGGGCCCCCTGCAACCCGCCCGTTCCGGCAATTCCGAAATCAACGCAAACATCTGGGACGGCATCGTCGGAGTGAAAGGCCGGTTCGCATTCGGCGAACGGCGCGAATGGTTCATTCCCTATTACGCCGACGTCGGCACGGGTGACTCGGATTTGACCTGGCAGGCATTCGCGGGGCTCGGCTATTCGTTCCGTTGGGGCGACGTGCTCGCCGGATGGCGTTACCTGGACTACAACTTCAAATCGGGCTCGAAGTTCGAAAACGTGAACTTCAACGGGCCGCTCGTCGGCGCCGCTTTCCGCTGGTAACCGCGCGCACAGGGAGATCGCCATGGATCTGCGCAATGCGTTCATATCTGCGATGCTGATCGGCGTCGTTTATCTCGGCATGCACGCGCCTACGTTCGCGCAACTGCCGGCGTCCGCCGGCGCTGCCCGCCGATCCGTGGCCGCGCGACATCAGTCTTTCCAACGCGGCGGTGCTCGTCTATCAGCCGCAGGTCGACAAATGGGACGGCAACCAGATCGAGTTTCGCGCCGCGCTGGCGATCAAGCCGACCGGCGCGAAGCAAGAGACGTTCGGCGTCGTGTTCGCGACGGCGCGAACACAGGTCGACAAGGTTGCGCGTACCGTCGTGTTCGAAAATCTGAAAATCACGAAGAGCGACTTCCCGACGCTGCCGAATCGCGGCGCCGCGTACGCTGCCGAGCTGCAAACGCGACTTCGCGAGCGATCTGAAAACGATTTCGCTCGATCGGCTCGAGGCTTCGCTCGCTGCCGCCGGCGTCAAGCCACCGACGGTGCAGGTCAACAACACGCCGCCACAGGTGATCGTCAGCTATTCGCCCGCGATTCTCGTGCCGATCGACGGTGCGCCGGTGATGAAGCCGATTCCGAATCACGCCGCTACCAGCGCGTCATCAACACGCGCGCGCTGATCATTCAGGGCGGTCTCGAGCGACAGCTACTACATCCACGTCTACGACGGCTGGCTCAGCGTCGAGCGCGCTCGCCGGTCCGTGGTCGCAGCGCGTGCTCGGGCCGCTCGTGCGCAGCGAACTCGACAGGGTCGCGAAGCAACTCGCGCAAGCCGGCGCCGTCGATCTGCTCGACGGCGGGCCGAAGGCCAATCCGAAGCCGTCGCTCGCCAACGGCGTCGCCGACGATCTACACGGCGCAAGGCGCCCGCCGAGCTCATCGTGTTCAGCGGCCAGCCCGAGTTCGTTCCCATCGTCGGCACGCAACTGCTGTGGGCGTCGAACACGACGAACGACGCGCTGATCGACATCGCGTCCAACAACTATTACGTTCTGCTCGCGGGCCGCTGGTTCACGTCGGCGTCGTTGACCGGCCCGTGGACCTTTGTTCCAAGCAACGCGCTGCCCGCCGATTTTTCCCGCATTCCGCCGCATTCGCTCGCAGGCGCCGTGCTGCCGTCGGTCGCGGGAACGCCGCAGGCGCAGGAAGCGGTGATCGCGAACTCGATTCCGCAAACCGCCACCGTTCCGCTAAAGAAGGGCCCGACGTTCACGCCGAACTTCGACGGTCCGCCGCAGTTCGCGCCGATCCCGGGAACGCCGCTCGTCGTATGTCGTCAATTCGTCGGAGCCGGTGATCCAGGTCGCGCCGAATTCGTACTACGCCGTCGTGGCGGGCGTTTGGTTCACGGCATCGCGAATCACGGGCCCGTGGGCCGTCGCGACGTCGGTGCCGACCGTCGATCTATACGATTCCGCCGTCGTCACCGCTCCACTACGTAACGTACGCGCGCATCTACGAAGCCACGCCGCAGTATGTTTACGCCGGCTACACGCCCGGCTATCTCGGCGTGGTCGTCGAGCCGTCCGGCACCATCGTCTACGGCACCGGATACGCGTACTCGCCATGGATCGGCTCCGTTTGGTATCCCGCGCCGGTGCACCTACACGGTCGCTGCCGCGCCGGTCTACAACCCCTACGTCGGATTCACGTTCGGCTTCGCGCTGGGACTCGCCACGGCGGCGTGGTACGCGCCCTACTACGGCGGCTACTACGGCGCCTACTATCACCCGGCGTATTGGGGCGGCTATCCGTGCTGCGCGACCGCAAGCGCGAACGTGTACGGCCATTGGGGCAACGCGACGTATTCCGGTACGCGCTCGTGGTACGCCGGCGGCGGCGTGGCCGGCAGCACGTTCAGCGGCAGTTACTCGACCGCGCAGCGGAACCACCGGCGACATCAATGCCGGACGGCAATACAACGCGTGGACCGGCAATGCGACACGCGGTTACGACCGTACGATCAACGGCGCGAACGGCGGCTCCGGCAACGTCGCGCGTGCGAGCAACTACAACACGTACACCGGCCAACGGTCGACCGTGAACGCAGCATCGCTCAGTGGTTCCGGTGGGAGCACGTACAACCGCGCCGGCGCAACGACGGCCGGTCCTGAAGGGAACGCGCACGTCGGCGGCGGCTCGACGTACAACGCCAACACAGGCAAAACCAACACGTGGGGCACGGCGGGCGCCGGCAACAACCACTACGCCGACGTCAACGGCAACGTCTACAAGAACACCGGCGATGGCTGGCAACAGCATTCATCAAGCGGATGGTCGAACGCGAGCGGTGACAACTCGTGGGCGAATCGCGAGTCGCAGGCGCGCAGTTCCGGCAATGATCGCTTCGGCGGATTCTCCAGCAGCGAGGCGGAACGCTTCGGCGGCGGAGGCGGGTTCGGCGGGGGTGATCGAGGCGGCGGCGGTGCCCGGTTCGGAGGAGGCGGAGGATTCGGCGGTGGCGGTGGCTTCGGGGGCCGCTTCGGCGGTGGCGGTGGATTTCACGGTGGCCGGCGATAGCCGCCGCTCGTTGCCGACACTGGAATCGCACCACACTTTGCCCTTGCCATCGTCGCTTGCCTCGCAAGAAACATAGTCGGCGTTCTCGTCCGGCCGTTACTTCGCAGCCGACCCAGGAGAAGACGGAATCATGAAACCAATGTTCAATGCCATCTGGCTCGCTGCCGCGCGCGTCGCTGCGCCATTCCTTGTCGGCGTGCTGGTGTCCGGCCCCGCTACGGCGCAAGGGCGCCCAGACGACTGGCAATTCCGCGCAATTATCTACGGCTACCTTCCGGACATCGGGGGCACGACGACGTTTCCTGCCGGCGGCGGCAGCAGTATCAACGTCGACGCGGACACGATCATCAGCAACTTGAAGTTCACCTTCATGGGCTCGATCGAAGCGCAAAAGGGCCGTTGGGGCGCGTTCACCGACATCCTCTACCTCGATGTCGGAGGGTCGAAGTCCGATACGAGGGATCTCACGATCGGCGGCGTTCAGCTTCCAGCCGGCGTTACTGCGAACGCGTCCCTGGACATCAAAGGCACTGTGTGGACGCTTGCCGGCAACTACCGAGTGCTGGCGACGCCGGAGGCAACCTTCGACGTCTTCGCTGGGGCGCGTTTGCTCAGCATCAAGCAAAGCCTGGGCTGGGAGTTCAGCGCCAACGTCGGTCCGGTCGTGGGCCCTGGTCGCGAAGGGAACAGCGAGGTCAAGTTCGACAATTGGGATGGCATCGTTGGCGCCAAGGGGCGACTTGGCTTCGGCCCGCGACACGAGTGGTTCGTGCCGTATTACGTCGACGTCGGGACCGGCGATTCTGATCTGACTTGGCAGGGTATCGTCGGCATCGGCTATGCGTTTAGCTGGGGAGAGGTCATTGCAGCGTGGCGCTATTTGGACTACGACTTCAAATCCGGCCAGAAGATAGAGAGCGTGAACTTGAACGGCCCCGCGATCGGCGTCGCCTTCCACTGGTAAGACGTGGCCCATCGACGCAGGCGCTCCATGAGTCGGCGATTCGTACCAGATCATGCTGATTAGTCATCCGGGTTTTCTGGCCGTTCATCGCCGCCGTCGCAGCGCCGCTGCTTGCCGACATCTGCTCGGCTTCAAAGCGCCAGTCGTTGTCCTCGAGGGCACCCTTTCGTGCAATTCTTATAAGGAACACTTGTGATGTGGCTACGTCGAATGCTCGCGCTTGGTCTGATTCTGAGCGCACCTGTCTTGCTTGCCGCCACGCTGCCGCCCGTTGAACCGATGCCGACGCTTGATGCGGCAACACTGGCCCCGGCGGTATTACTCAACGGCGCCGGTTACACCGTCGACGCCAATGCGCCTGTGGTTGGTTACATGGGCCAGTTCGCGCTGCGCGCGCCAGCGGGCACCTTCAATGCGAACGGGACGGAGATGCTGGCAATCCGCGTGGACGAATTGGCGGCTATAGGACAGCTGAATCAGTTAAGTCAAACCAGCGTATTCGCCGATGCGCTCGCCGCATCTGCGATGAAGACCGGCGCGGCAATCGGACAAGCCGTGATGAATCCGGTCGATACGATTGCGGGCATCCCCGCCGGCGTGGGGCGTTTCTTTCAATCCGCAGCCACGAAGGTCGCGCGTGCCACGGAATCCAACGCTGGGTCCGGCTCATCACAACGCGCCGGCACCGGTGACACCGCAATGGATCTCTTGGGTGTAACCACGGCGAAGCGGCGGATTGCCAAGCAGGTCGGCGCAGATCCCTATACGACGAACCCGGTGCTCGCAAAGCAACTCGATGACCTCGCACGGGCCGCGTTCGCGGGCGGTGTCTCCCTGGATGTCGCGCTGGCGGTGTCGACGGCGGGTGTGGCGACTGCGATTTCCGCCACGGCGACGGTCAGCAATCTGGTGTGGGAAAGTCGCCGGAGGACATTCGCTCGATCCACGAGCAGAAACTGGCCGCGATAGGCGTTGGCGCAAATACGGTCCGCGCCTTTGTCACGAATCGCTGGTTCACGCCGACGCTCTCCGTTCCATTCGTCGAGCACCTCGCACAACTTCCGGCAGCAGGGAAGAGCCGCGCGGCCGTCGTTGCGCTGGCCAGCACGGTCGCAAGCGAGGGCGAAGCGCGGTTCATGCTCAATGCGGTCGCCATGGCGCGCGGGATCAGCACGGAACGAGACCCCGTCGTCGCGCTGGACCTGGCGGGTCGGATCCTGGTGGTTCGCACGCGTGATGGTCGAATCGAGGTTCCCGCACCCGTGGACTATGTCGTTTGGACCGAACCGGTGAGGGCGTTTGCGGAGCGGAAAAACCTGAAGGGCTCCCAGCGCAAGATCCTCGTCACCGGGCTTGCCTCTGCGCGAGCCCGCGAAAGTTTGCAAGCGACCGGATGGGCGGTACAGGAGCACAGCAAGCGATGACGATCGCAGACATGGATCAGGGTTTCACTGACTCGCGGGCGAACCCCATGGAGACGCAATCGGACGCTGTGGCGACGAAACGCTCGTCTTTTGCATCATTGGCGACAACGGCGCGTCAGCGGAGGGTACGTTGACGGCACGTTCAACGAGATGCTCAACTTCAACGGCATGTCGGCGATAGAGACGCCGGCATTCCTCACGGCCCGCCTCGATGAGCTTGGCGGCACGAAGTCTCTACAACCACTACGCGGTGGGTTGGGCGCACGCGATGATACAACTTGTGCAATGGAACCTATTACCGCGCAGCGTTCCAGGGCAACAGCCTTGTATACGTCGTAGAGAAGCCGTGATTCATGACCTGGATGCTGGTAGGACGTAACGAAGCATGGTGCTTCCTCCGACGCGCTCCATCATAGTGCCGTGGGGCGGGATCTCGCGCGCCTACTTGATTTGCGTTGTGCTGGTGTCGGTGGCCATCGTCGCTGCACTCGTTTGGATCGCGGTGCAGCTGAATCCCATTCCGCCCCGGCGCATGACCATCGCATCGGGACCGGCGGACGGCGAGTACCACCGGCACGCGCAGCGATTCAAGGACATCCTTGCTCGCAACGGGATTACCGTCGTCGAACGCATGACGGAAGGGTCGGTTGAAAACGTTTCGTTGCTTGACACGCCTGGATCCGGTGTGGACGTCGCGCTGCTGCAAGGCGGCGTCGCCCCTTCCAACACCGGTCTGCGAATGCTCGTTGCGCTCTTCTACGAGCCGCTTTGGATTTTCCTTCGTCGCGATGACCCGCTCGACCAGATCAACCAGCTGGCGGGGCGGACCATTGCAACCGGAAGCGCGCGCAGTGGAACCAGTGCGGTCAGTGCGACGATCCTGGCCGTTAACGGTATCGACTCCGGCAATGCCACGTTCAAGACACAAGGGTTTCGCGACAGCTTGCACGCCCTGAAAGCTCGTGAGGTGGACGCGGTATTCGCGGTAAGCGCAGCGAACGCCCCTGCGCTGCAAGCTGCGCTTCTCGATCCGGAACTTCGATTGATGAACCTGGCGCGCGCCGAGGCGTATCAACGTCGGTTCCCGCATGTCGCAGCCTTCACGCTGCCCGCGGGGGTTTTGGATCTCGCGCGCGATCTCCCACCGCAGGATGTACGCTTGGCAGGAACCCGGGCGATGCTGGTGGCGAAAGCCGACCTGCATCCTGGTTTGATCGATTTGCTCGTCGACGCCGCACGCGAGGCCCATAGCGGCCAAGGCTTCTTCGAATCAGCGGGCGAATTTCCCAGCATCGCTCCAGTAGACGTGCCGGTGTCGATGGAAGCGGCCCGCTACTTCCGCGAAGGCCCGACGTTCCTCCACCGATTTCTGCCGTTCTGGGTGGCTACGTTGATCGAACGGCTTGTCGTCCTCATCGTACCGCTGGCGGTGGTTATCGTGCCACTGACGCATTGGCTGCCGACCTTCGTCCGTTGGCGCATGGAGGATCGTATCCATCGCTGGTACCGGGAGCTCGGCCGGCTCGAGACCGAGCTTCGTGATAGCACGGCTCCGGTTGCCGAAGAGCAATGGTTCGCCGAACTCGAACGAATTCGGCAGGGTGCCGAGCGAATCCATGTGCCTGCCGAATATGCAAGCAAGGCCTACGCGCTTCGCTCCCACATAGCCATGGTGCGAGCTGCGATCAAGGCGCGCGCGCGGGATCGCGAAGAAGCGATTCATTGAATCTGCAAGCCAGATCGGCAATGAGCGAGACTCCGTCGTCGCGCTCGACCTGGCGGGCCGGATCCTGGTGATTCAGGAGCACAGCAAGCGACGACCGCGTGTTCACAGCTGCCGGGACACGGCGATTGTCACGCCCAAACAGCGAACATACCCGGGCGAAGCGGCCCGCGTTGTTTTTCGACCGAGCCGGTTTGCTTTACTTGACCAGTTCGATCTCGCTGGGTCGCCATGTTTTTGCAAAGAACGATTCGAGGGGGCTGTAGAGGCGCAAGAGCAGGAACCAGCCCTTGCCAGGCATCGTCTGTATCCAGGTGCCATCCTTCGCGTCGGCCGGCTTGGACGGCCCAAGATAGATGGTCGTAGAGCCGTCCGCGTTCTAGATGGTCGCAGAGCCGTCCGCGTTCGCAACGGCTGCCGGTGACGGGTACGTCTGGCTTCCGGCACGCGCACGTGCGCGAGGTCTTTGCGACGATCGGGTAGCATTGCTTGTTTGAGCGAATGGCCGGGACACCGGCGGGCACACTCTCATCCACGCAATGCATCCGTTGAAGCCGCAGCCGTCGATGCTGCCCCGGTTGCGCATCGAAACTCCATGGACAAGCTGCTGATCGAAGGCGGTGCCGCGCTCCGCGGCGAAGTGCGCGTCTCGGGCGCGAAGAACGCCGCGCTTGCCGATCCTGTGCGCGGCGCTGCTCACGCCCGAGCCGCTGACGCTCACCAACATGCCGCGGCTGAACGACGTGAAGACGATGCAGTCGCTGCTCGCGCAGATGGGCGTCGACGTGCAGGCCGGCGAGCCCGGCGCCGTGACGCTCGACGCGGCGACGATCGACTGGCCGCTCGCGCCGTACGAGCTCGTGAAGACGATGCGCGCGTCGATCCTCGCGCTCGGACCGCTGGTCGCGCGCGCCGGCGAGGCGCGCGTGTCGCTGCCCGGCGGCTGCGCGATCGGCCTGCGGCCGGTCGACCAGCACGTCAAGGGCCTGCAGGCGATGGGCGCGGAGATCGATCTGACGCACGGCTACATCAACGCCCGCGCGACCCGGCTCAAGGGCGCGCGATTCACGTTCGACGTCGTCACGGTAACCGGAACGGAAAACCTGATGATGGCGGCGGCGCTGGCCGACGGCGTCACGACGCTCGAAAACGCCGCGCGCGAGCCGGAAGTCGTCGATCTCGCCGCGTGCCTGACGGCGATGGGCGCGAAGATCGCAGGGCGCCGGCACCGATCGCATCGTCATCGAGGGCGTGCCGCGATTGCACGGCGCGACGCACGCGATCATGCCGGATCGCATCGAGACCGGGACGTTCGTCGCAGCGGCGGCGGCGACGCACGGCGACGTCGTCATCACCGGCGCCGAACCAGGCTCGCTGATCGCGGTGCTCGACAAGCTGCGGGAAGCCGGCGCAGACATCGCGGCGGCCGATTCGACGATTCGCGTCCGCGGCAACGGCGCGCTGCGCGCCGCGAACGTGCGCACGGCGCCGTTTCCCGCGTTCCCGACCGACATGCAGGCGCAGTTCATGGCGCTCGCCACGCGCGCCGAGGGCGCGTCGGTGATCACGGAGACGATTTTCGAGAACCGGATGATGCACGTCCAGGAGTTGCTGCGGCTGGGCGCGGACATCGAGGTCGAGGGCAACACCGCGGTGGTCAAGGGCGTTGCACGACTGACGGGCGCCAACGTGATGGCGACCGACCTGCGTGCCTCCGCGTGCCTCGTGATCGCGGGCCTCGTCGCCGACGGCGAGACGACGATCGACCGCATCTATCATCTCGATCGCGGCTACGAGCGGATCGAGGAGAAGCTCTCCGCGCTCGGCGCGCGCATCCGGCGCGTTCGATGACCACCGCCGATCTATGCAGCGAGGAGTTGCGCGATGCGCCGCTCGGTCATCCGACGGGGCACCCGGACCAATATGCGCCCGCGCTGCTGTTCGCCGTGCCGCGCGCGCCGCAGCGTGCAGCGCTCGGGGTCGGCGCGCGCCTGCCGTTCACCGGCGTCGACCTGTGGACTGCGTACGAGCTGACGTGGCTCGACGCCGAAGGCAAGCCGCACGTCGCGCTGGCGACGCTCGAAGTGCCGATCGATTCGCCTTCGCTGATCGAATCGAAGTCGATGAAGCTCTACCTCGGGTCGTTCGCGCAGACGCGTTACGCGGGCATGACGGACGTCGCGGCGGCGATCGAGCGCGACCTCTCGCGCGCCGCCGGTGCGCAGGTCGGCGTCGCGCTGCGCGGGCCATCGGCGTTCGGCGTGCAGTCGATCCGCGAGCTGGCCGGCGAAAGCCTCGACGACTTGCCGATCGCCTGCGACACGTACGACGTCGCGCCAGACTTCCTGGCGGACGCGCGGTGACGTCGTCGCCGAGACGCTGACGACCGACTGTTCCGTTCGGTGTGCCCGGTCACCGCGCAGCCGGACATCGCATCGGTGCAATCGCATACCGCGGGCCGCGCATCGAGCGCGAAGGGCTGCTGCGCTACCTCGTGTCGTATCGCTGCCATGCGGGTTTCCACGAGCATTGCGTCGAACGGATCTTCGTCGACGTCGCGTCGCGCTGCCGGTGCGAGCAGCTGACGGTGCTCGCGCGCTTCACGCGCCGGGGCGGTCTCGACATCAATCCGTTCCGCACGAACGCCGGCGCCGCGAGTCCGGACAACGTGCGCACCGCGCGGCAGTAGCCGTCGCAACGCGCCATGCATGCGCGCGGGCAGGGGCACGCGGCGATTGCGATTCGCGGTGCGCTGCTGTCATTCACCGGCGACCCGTTTCGCGACGACGTCGATGCCGTCCGTCGCTACGAGCAGCGACGCCATCGTCGTCATGGCGAACGGCCGCATCGTCGATTGCGGGCCCGCGGCCGACGTCGCGCGGCGGCTGTCCGCCTGAAACCGCGGTTACGCATTACGCCGACGCGCTGATCAGCGCGGGCTTTCATCGACGCGCACGTCCACTACCCGCAATTGCCGGTGATCGGCGCCGGCGGCAAGCCGCTGCTGGAATGGCTGACGGCGTACACGTTTCCCGCAGAAGGTCGCTTCGGCGATATCGATTACGCGCGTCCCATCGCGGTCCGCTATCTCGACGAAAACCTGCGTCACGGCATCACGACGGCCGCCGTGTTCGGAACCGTGCACGCCGCGTCGGTCGACGCACTTTTCGAGGAAGCACTACGGCGCGGGATGCGGATCATCGCCGGCAAGGTGCTGATGGACCGCAATGCGCCCGCTGATCTGCTCGACACGGCGCAGCAAGGCTACGACGACGGCAAGGCGCTGATCGAGCGCTGGCATCATCGCGGCCGGCTGGCCTACGCCATCACGCCGCGGTTCGCCGCCACGTCTTCGCCAGCGCAGCTCGAAGCGGCTTCGACGCTGTGGCACGAAACGCCCGGTGCGTACCTGCAGTCGCACGTCGCGGAAAACAGCGCCGAAGTCGAATGGATCGCGTCGCTTTATCCGGACCATGCGCGCTATCTCGATGTCTACGCGCACTTCGGCCTGCTCGGCCGGCGTGCGGTGTACGCGCATGGAATCTACCTGTCCGAAAGCGACCTCCAGTGCCTGCATGAATCGCAGACCGCCCTCGCGCATTGCCCGACGTCGAACAACTTCCTCGGCAGCGGTCTTTTCTCGCTGCATCGAGCGCGCGAGACGCGCCGCCCCGTTCACGTGGCACTCGGGACGGATCTCGGCGGTGGAACGAGCTTCTCGATGCTGCGCACGATGCAGGCGGCGAGCGAGGTTGCGCACCTCTCCGGCCACCCGCTGTCGCCGTCGCGCGCGTGGTGGCTCGCCACACGCGGCGCGGCCGAGGCGCTCGACCTCGGCGAGCGGATCGGCAGCATCGAGCCGGGGCGCGACGCCGATGTCGTCGTCATCGATCTCCGCTCGACGCCGCTCATCGACTTCCGCATGCGTTATGTCGAAAACATCGACGACGCGCTCGCCGTGCAGCTGGCGCTGGGCGACGACCGCGCCATTCGCGCCACGTATGTCGCGGGCCGGCTCGCATGGGACCGCGACGCGCGACGGTCCGCGGCCGAGAGACGCGTGAGGATGCTCACAGCGTGCCGGCGCACGCATCGCGAACCGCGTCAATCGCGGCCGCCGTCGTATACGTGAGCCTGCGTTCGACCGATCGCGCCGGTGACGACGCTACTACGATCACAAGCGCTGACCCGAGGCATGTGAGCACGCTCCGGTAGAATCGGTGGACTTGACATCCGCCGTTTCGCCGCCGCGTGCCCACGCTCACTCTCGCGCTCTCCAAGGGGCGCATTCTCGACGAAACGCTGCCGCTGCTCGCGCGGGCAGGGCTCGTTGCGGCCGAAGATCCACGAACGTCGCGCAAGCTGATCGTCGCAGCCAATGTTCCCGGCGTTTCGCTCGTCGTCCTGCGCGCGACCGACGTGCCGACCTACGTTCAATATGGCGCCGCCGATTTCGGCGTCGCCGGCAAGGACGTGCTGCTCGAGCACGGCGGCGAAGGGCTGTATCAGCCGCTCGATCTCGGCATCGGCCGCTGCCGGCTCGTCGTCGCCGCGCGCCGCGACTACGACTGGACGCGATCGGTCCAGCGCGGCGCGCGCATCCGCGTCGCGACCAAATACGTGCGCACCGCGCGCGAGCATTTCGCGGCCAAGGGCATGCACGTCGACCTGATCAAGCTGTACGGCTCGATGGAGCTCGCGCCGCTGGTCGGGACTGGCCGACGCGATCGTCGATCTCGTATCGACCGGGCGCACGCTGCAGGCGAACGACCTCGTGGCGGTCGAGGACATCATGCCGATCAGCGCGCGGCTCATCGTCAATCCGGGCGCGCTCAAGCTGAAGCGCGATGCTCGCGAAGCCGCTGATCGATGCGATGGCGCGCGGCCGCCGAAACGGCCGAAGCGTGAATGCCCACGCGCCGGCGCTGAAGCTGCGCGTGCTCGATTCGAGCGCGCCGGATTTCGACTCGGCACTCGAAGCGCTGATCCGGTTCGAGGCCGCGCAGGACCCGGCGGTCGACGCAGCCGTCGCGGCGATCGTCGCCGACGTGCGCGGCGCGGCGACGCGGCGGTGCTCGAGTACACGGCGCGCTTCGACGGCGTGCACGCGTCGCGGATGCCGGACCTCGAGATCGGCCGCGATGAGATGCGCCGCGCACACGATGCGCTGCCGGAGCGAGCGCACGGCGCTGGAGACCGCGGCTGCGCGCATCCGCGACTTTCACGAGCGGCAGAAAACGGACGGCTTCAGCTTTCGCACGCCGGACGGCACCGAGCTCGGGCAGCGCGTGACGCCGCTCGACCGCGCGGGCCTCTACGTGCCGGGCGGCAAGGCCGCATATCCGTCGTCGGTGCTGATGAACGCGATACCCGCGCAAGTCGCGGGCGTCGGCGACATCGTCATGGTCGTGCCGACACCCGGCGGCGTGCGCAATCCGCTCGTGCTCGCCGCCGCGCATCTCGCCGGCGTCTCGCGCGTATTCACGATCGGCGGCGCGCAGGCGATCGCCGCGCTCGCGTACGGCACCGAGACGATACCGGCGGTCGACAAGATCTGCGGACCGGGCAACGCCTATGTCGCCGCGGCCAAGCGCCGCGTGTTCGGCGCGGTCGGCATCGACATGGTCGCCGGCGCGTCCGAGATTGCTCGTCATCGCCGATGCGTCGGCCAACCCGGACTGGGTCGCGATCGACCTCTTCTCGCAGGCCGAGCACGACGAGATGGCGCAGGCGATCCTGCTCACGCCGGACGCGCGGTCTGATCGAGCGCGTCGCCGACAGCGCGCAACGCTGGTTCGCGCAGATGCCGCGCGCGCCGATCATCGCCGCGTCGCTCGCGCGTCGCGGCGCGCTGGTCAAGACGCGCGACCTCGCCGAGGCGTGCGCGATCGCCAACCGCATCGCCCCGGAGCACCTCGAGCTCGCCGTCGCCGATCCGGATGCGCTGCTGCCGCAGCTCCGTCACGCCGGCGCAATCTTCATCGGCCACTATGCGAGCGAAGCGCTCGGCGATTACTGCGCCGGTCCGAATCACGTGCTGCCGACCGGGCGCACGGCGCGTTTCTCGTCGCCGCTCGGCGTCTACGATTTCCAGAAGCGCACGAGCATGCTGCGGATTGCGCGGGAGACCGCGCAGGCGCTCGCGCCGGTTGCGGCGACGCTCGCCGCCGGCGAAGGCCTCGCCGCGCACGCGCGTTCGGCGCTCGTCCGGCTCGACGACCGTCAGCGTAGCGACCGATGAGCGCCGCAGAGCCGCCTCGAGGCGCGAATTCCGCCCCCGCGGGGGGCAGCGCAGCGGCGAAGCCGCAAGCGTGGGGGGTCATACAAGCGCTGCAGAGCCGCCTCGAGGACGTCCATGCGAGCAGGGCGAAGCCGAGGCGCGAAGCGCGCGGCGCGCGTGCATCGCGGCGACGGTGCGGGCCGACGTGCGCGCGATGTCCCGGTACCCGGTCGCGTTCGCCGACGGCTTGATCAAGCTCGACGCGATGGAGAACCCGTACGGGCTGCCCGAAGCGCTGCGGGAGCGATCGGCTCGGCGCTCGCACGCGTGCCGGTCAACCGCTATCCGGACGGCGAGCGCACGCCGTCAAGGCGGCGCTTGCGGCAGGCACTCGCGCTGCCCGACGACGTCGGCCTGATGCTCGGCAACGGCTCCGACGAGCTGATCCAGATCCTCACGACGGCGGTCGCGGCGCCGCGGCGCGTCGTGCTCGCGCCCGAGCCGTCGTTCGTCATGTACCGGCGCAACGCGCTCATTTCGCACGCGCGCTTCGTCGGCGTGCCGCTTCGCGACGGATTTCACGCTCGACGTCGACGCGATGCTGGCGGCGATCGAGCGGGAACGCCCGGCGCTCGTGTGGCTCGCCTATCCGAACAATCCGACCGGCAACCTGTTCGCCGGCTGCCGACGTCGAGCGCATCGTCCGCGCTGCGCCGGGCGTCGTCGCGATCGACGAGGCGTATTACGCGTTCGCCGACGCTTCGTTCCTGCCGCGCGTGCTCGATTTCCCGAATCTCGTCGTCGTGCGCACGGTCTCGAAGATCGGCATGGCGGGCCTGCGGCTCGGCTACGCGGTGGCGCACCCCGCCTGGATCGACGAGCTCGAGAAGATGCGGCCGCCGTACAATGTCAACAGCCTGACGCAGGCGGCGCTGCCGGTGCTGCTCGCAGCATGCCGATGCTTCGCGCCGACAGGCGGCCGCGATCCGCGCCGAGCGCGCGCGGCTCGAGCAGACGCTGGCGGCGCTGCCCGGCGTGCGCCGTATTCGCGACGCAGACGAATTTCGTGCTGGCGCGCGTGCCCGATGCCCGGCGCCTGGTTCGCGACGCTTCGCGACGCGGGGATCCTCGTCAAGAACCTCGACGGCTGGCATCCGCTGCTCGCGAACTGCCTGCGGATCACCGTCGGCACGCCCGCCGAGAACGACGCGCTCGTCGAGGCGCTCCGTGGAAAATACGCGTGAGACGGACCCGCGCAACGACGACGACCGAGGGATGCCGATGAATGCACCGCTGGAGTGGCCGGTCCGCAGCGCGCAGGTCGAGCGGCGGACCGCCGAGACCGACATCGCGGTTCGCGCTGTCGATCGACGGCACCGGCCGCACCGAGCTCGCGACCGGCGTCGCCGTTCCTCGACCACATGCTGGACCAGGTCGGCCGCCACGGGATGTTCGACCTCGTCGTCACCGCCAAGGGCGATCTGCACATCGACGCGCACCACACGGTCGAGGACATCGGCATCACGCTCGGGCAGGCGTTCAAGCGCGCGATGGGCGACAAGAAGGGCATACGTCGCTACGGCCACGCGTACGTGCCGCTCGACGAGGCGCTGTCGCGCGTCGTGATCGACCTGTCGGGGCGTCCGGGCCTCGAATTCCACGTGCCGTTCACGCGCGCGATGATCGGGACGTTCGACGTCGACCTGATGCACGAATTCTTCCAGGGCTTCGTCAATCACGCGCTGGTGCACGCTGCACGTCGACAACCTGCGCGGCGACAATGCGCATCACCAGGCCGAGACGGTGTTCAAGGCGTTCGCGCGCGCGCTGCGGATGGCGTGCGAGCGCGATCCGCGCGCGGCCGGCGACGATTCCGTCGACGAAGGGAACGCTGTGAGTCAGCAGGTCAGGCATCAGGTACAGCAACAGGTATCGACGCTGCGCCGTGCCAACGCGATTCCGTCCCTGACGTCTGATCCCTGACCTGCCCTGATCCCTGATGCCCGACATCGCCGTCGTCGACTACGGAATGGGCAACCTGCGCTCGGTGGCGAAGGCGCTCGTGCACGTCGCGCCCGAGCGCGTCGATCGTCGTGACCGACGATCCGGACGTGATTCGCGGCGCCGTCGCGCGTCGTGCTGCCGGGCCAGAGCGCGATGCCCGACTGCATGGCGAGCCTCGACGCGAGCGGACTGCGCGACGTCGTGCTGGAGTGCCTGCGCGACCGGCCGTTCCTCGGCATCTGCCTCGGCCTGCAGATGCTGTTCGAGGCGAGCGAGGAAGGGCCGACGCGGTGCCTCGGCGTGCTGCGCGGGCGCGTCGTAGCGCTTTCGCGACGAGGACATGGCGCTGCCGTCGGGCGAGCGGCTCAAGGTCCCGCACATGGGCTGGAGCCCGGTCCGGCAGACCCGGCCGCATCCGCTCTGGGCGGGCATCGAGGACGGCGCGCGGTTCTATTTCGCGCACAGCTATCATCCCGGTTCCGGCGGACCCGGCGCTGACGGCCGGGACCGCCGACGTATCCGGCGCCGTTTACTTGCGCGATAGCGCGGGCTAATATCTTCGCCGTCGCAGTTCCATCCGGAAAAGAGCCACCGCGCCGGATTGCAGCTGCTCGCCAATTTCGTCGCCTGGGACGGACACAGCCTAAGCCATCGCGCTGCCGCGGCGATCGCGCCGCCGCGCTCTCCGCACTCCCCACGCCGTCCCGCCTGCCATGCAGATCATTCCCGCGATCGACATCAAGGACGGGCATTGCGTGCGCCTGAAGCAGGGCGACATGCAGTCCGCCACCGTCTTCTCCGAGGATCCCGGCCGCGATGGCGCAGCATTGGCTCGAGCAGGGCGCCGAGCGGCTGCACCTCGTCGACCTGAACGGCGCGGTCGCCGGCAAGCCGAAGAACGAGCTCGCGATCCGCGAGATCGTGAGCGTCATCGGCGAGGAGATCCCGGTGCAGCTCGGCGGCGGCATCCGCGACCTCGACACGATCGAGCGCTATCTCGACGACGGCATCAGCTACGTCATCATCGGCACCGCCGCGGTGAAGAACCCGGGCTTCCTGCACGACGCCTGCTACGCGTTTCCCGGCCACATCATCGTCGGCCTCGACGCGCGCGACGGCAAGGTCGCGACCGACGGCTGGTCGAAGATGACCGGCCACGACGTCGTCGACCTCGCGAAGAAGTTCGAGGACTACGGCGTCGAGGCGATCATCTACACCGACATCGGCCGCGACGGCATGCTGACCGGCGTCAACGTCGAGGCGACGGTCAAGCTCGCGCGCGAGCTCAAGATGCCGGTGATCGCGAGCGGCGGCATCGCGTCGCTCGCACGACATCCACGCAGCTCGTGCCGCATCGAGGACGAAGGCATCATCGGCGCCATCGCCGGCCGCGCGCTCTACGAAGGCAAGCTCGACTTCAAGGAGGCGCTGCAAGGCGGCGAAGGGCTGACGCGAGCAGGCGCTTCGCCCGGCCGGCGCCTCGCAGGCGCGACGGCTCGCGCATGCGCGCATGGGCCTCGCCAAGCGCATCATCCCCTGCCTCGACATCGCCGACGGCCGCGTCGTCAAGGGCGTCAACTTCGTCAACCTGCGCGACGCCGGCGATCCGGTCGAGGTCGCGCGCCGCTACGACGAGCAGGGCGCCGACGAGCTCGCGTTCCTCGACATCCGCGCGAGCGTCGAGAACGCGCGGGCTGCTCTACGACATGATCGACGCGGTCGCCGACCAGGTGTTCATTCCGCTGACCGTCGGCGGCGGCGTCAATTCGGTCGACGACATCCGCGCGCTGCTCAACGCCGGCGCCGACAAGGTCAGCATCAACACGGCGGGCGTGACGCAATCCCGAGCTCTTCGCGGAGGCGTCGGCGCGCTTCGGCGCGCAATGCATCGTCGCGGCGATCGACGCGAAGAAGTGCGCCGTCGACCAGTGGCAGGTCTACATCCACGGCGGCCGCACGCCGACGGGCATCGACGTCGTCGAATGGGCGACGCGAGGTCGCGGCGCGCGGCGCCGGCGAGATCCTGCTGACCAGCATGGACCGCGACGGCGCGCGCACGGGCTTCGACCTCGCGCTGACGCGCGCGGTGGTCGACGCGGTCGACGTGCCGGTGATCGCGTCGGGCGGCGTCGGCTCGCTGCAGCGACCTGGTCGACGGCATCACCGACGGCGGCGCCGACGCCGTGCTCGCCGCGTCGATCTTCCACTACGGCGAGTTCACGATCGCGCAGGCGAAGGCGGCGATGCGGGCGGCCGGCATCGAGATCGCGCGAGGCGCGACGGAGAGGCCGGAATCGAGCGACTGGCTCGACGCCGTGCGCTGGAACGACGACGGCCTCGTCCCGGCGATCGCGCAGGACGCGGCGACCGCACGCGTGCTGACGCTCGCGTGGATGAACCGCGAGGCGCTCGCAGCGCACGAGCGACACGCGCGAAGCGCATTACTGGTCGCGCTCGCGCGCGCAAGCTGTGGCGCAAGGGCGAGCGCTCGGGCCACGTGCAGCGCGTGCGCGAGATCCGGCTCGACTGCGACCGCGACGCGATCCTGCTGCTCGTCGAGCAGGTCGGCGGCATCGCCTGCCACACCGGGCGCGAGCGCTGCTTCTACCGGCGGCTCGACGACGGCGAATGGCAACGGTCGAGCCGGTGCTGAAGGACCCGGAGACGATCTATGGCCATGACTGATCCGGCGCGGCGACGTGCTCGCCCGCGCTCGCCGCGACGATCGAGCGCCGCAAGGGCGCCGACCCGCGCGCGTCCTACGTCGCGGCGCTGCTCGCGAAGGGCGACGACGCCGTCCTGAAGAAGATCGGCGAGGAGGCGACCGAGACGGTCATGGCCGCGAAGGACGGTGATAAAATTCGCGTGATCGCCGAGGTCGCCGACCTGTGGTTCCACTGCCTCGTGCTGCTCGCCCGCCACGGCCTCGGGCCCGGCGACGTGCTGCGCGAGCTCGCGCGGCGCGAAGGCATGTCCGGCCATGCCGAAAAAGCGTCCCGCACCTGAATGCCGACGCGGGACGACCTGCAAGCGAACCATCCCGATGGCCAACGACTCGAACTGCATCTTCTGCAAGATCGTGCGCGGCGAGATGCCGAGCCGCAAGGTATACGAGGACGACGACATCCTCGCGTTCCACGACATCCAGCCGCTCGCGCCCGTGCATTTCATGCTGGTGCCGAAGAAGCACATCGCGACGCTCTACGACGTCGACCGACGAGGACGCGCCGGTGCTGGGCAGGATCCTGGCGCTCGCCGGCCGCCTCGCGCGCGAGCAGGGCGCCGGCGACGGCTTCCGGACGATCGTCAACACCGGCCGCGTCGGGCGGCAGGACGTGAAGCACGTCCACGTGCACGTGATCGGCGGACCCGAGCCGCTCGGCCCGATGATCGCGCGGGCCTAAGACTGAACAACTATTCGGAGGAAACGATGGGTGGATTGAGCATCTGGCACTGGCTGATCGTACTTGCTGGTCGTCGTGCTGATCTTCGGCACGAAGAAGCTGCGCAACATCGGCCAGGACCTGGGCGGCGCCGTGAAGGGCTTCAAGGAAGGCATGAAGGGCGCCGAAGGCGAAGCGCCGGCGGCGGCCGACGGAGCCGCCGTCGCAGGTGACGGGACAGACGATCGAGGGCGAGGTGCGCAAGGAGCCGTCGACGAAGGTGTGATCGACGCCGCGATGCGGTACGGCGCGCGGCATCGCGCGGCGCGACGCCGCCGATCGTCGCGGCGCGCCGCTCGGCAACAGTCGCAATGTTCGACATCGGCTTCTCCGAAATCGTCGTCATCGCGCGTCGTCGCGCTCGATCGTGATCGGCCCCGAGCGGCTGCCGAAGACCGCGCGCACGCTCGGCCACCTGTTCGGCCGGCTGCAGCGCTACGTCAACGACGTCAAGGCCGACATCAACCGCGAGATGGAGCTCGACGAGCTGCGCAAGCTGCAGCGCGAGGTGCAGGGCGCGGCGCGCGACTTCGAGCAGTCGGTGACCACCGCCGGCGAACGACGTGAGGACCGGCGTTCGCAACGTCGAGCGGGAGCTGAACGACGTCGGCCGGCGCATCGCAGGCCGGTGACGCCGGCACCGCCGCCGCTGCCGGTGCGCCAGCCGGCGAACCTGCGCCGCCGCAGCAGGCGCGCGCTGCCCGGCTTCGACAAGATCTGAATGCCCATGACACGCGGCGCTGCAAGGGGTCGCTGCCGCTGGCTTCGAACGTCGGCTGACGCGCGTCCTTCGACGCGATGAGCGAAACGTCCGACGACGCAGGAATCCTTCATCTCGCATCTGGTCGAGCTGCGCACGCGGCTGATGCGCTCGATCATCGCGGTCGTCGTCGTGCTGCTGGTGCTGTTTCCGTTCGCGAAGGACATCTACGCGCTGCTCGCCGCAGCCGCTGCTGCGCGTGCTGCCGCAGGGCGCGACGATGATCGCGACCGACGTGACCGGCACGTTCCTCGTGCCGCTCAAGGTGACGCTGATGGCGGCGTTCCTGATCGCGCTGCCGTACGTGCTGTGGCAGGCGTGGGCGTTCGTCGCGCCGGGCCTCTACCAGCACGAGAAGCGCCTGGTGCTGCCGGTGCTCGTGTCGAGCTGCGTCTTCTTCGCTGATCGGCATGTCGTTCGCGTATTTCTTCGTGTTCCCGGTCGCGTTCGGCTTCTTCGCCGGCTACACGCCCGCCGGCGTGCAGATGATGACCGACATCGACAAGTACCTGTCGTTCGTGCTGACGATGTTCATCGCGTTCGGCCTCACGTTCGAGACGCCGGTCGTCGTGATCGTGCTCGTGCGCATGCGCGTCGTGTCGCTCGAGAAGCTGCAAGTCGATGCGCCCGTACGTGATCGTCGGCGCGTTCGTCATCGGCGCGATCTTCACGCCGCCGGACGTGATCTCGCAGCTGCCTGCTCGCCGATCCCGCTGTGGCTGCTCTACGAGCTCGGGCTGCAGCTCGCGCGGTTCGTCGCGGTGCCCGTAGCGGATGCGGATGCGACGCGGCGCGAAGACAACCGAACCAGCGAAGTAGCGGCGGCCTACGGGCGTTTCGAGCCGCGGGCGCTTCGCGACGACGACGTCGACGTCGAGCGGCTTGCCGTCGCGAACGACCTTGATCCGGCGCGTTCGAGCCCGGCGGGAGCTCGGCGATCCGCGCGAGCAGCTGCGGCACGTCGCGGCGTGGGCTTGCCGCCGATTTCGAGACGACGTCGCGCACCTGGATGCCGGCGCGGTCGGCCGGACCGTCGCGCTGCAACGCCGCGGACCAGCACGCCGTCGGTGCGCGCGAGCGCGAGCGCCTGCGCGGCTTCGCGCGTGATCGCCTGCGGCTCGACGCCGAGCCAGCCGCGCGTCACTTCGCCGTCCTTGATGATCTGCTCGAGCACGTGCGCGCGAGCGACACCGGAATCGCGAAGCCGATGCCCATCGAGCCGCCCGACTGCGAGAAGATCGTGCTGTTGATGCCGATCAGGTTGCCGGCGGTGTCGACGAGCGCGCCGCCGGAGTTGCCCGGATTGATCGCCGCGTCGGTCTGGATGAAGTCCTCGAAGCGGTTGATGCCGAGGTGATTGCGGCCGAGCGCGCTGACGATGCCGAGCGTCACCGTGTTGCCGAAGCCGAACGGATTGCCGATCGCGAGCACGACGTCGCCGACCTGCACGCGGTCGAGCGTGCCGAACGTGATCGCCGGCAGGTCGTCGCCGTCCGCCTTCAGCACGGCGAGATCGGATTCGGGATCGGTGCCGCGCACGCGCGCATGCAGCTCGCGCCCGTCGGCGAGCACGAGCTGCGATGTCGTCGGCGCCGTCGATCACGTGATGGTTCGTGAGCACGTAGCCTTCGGGCGAGACGATGACGCCGGAGCCGAGGCTCGTCGCGCGGCGCGCCGGCATGCGCTCGGCGAGGTCCGGGAAATAGCGGCGCAGCATCGAGTCGTCGAGCAGCGGGTTGCGCGAGCGCACCTCCTTGCTCGTGTAGATGTTGACGACCGCCGGCATCGCCTTCTTCGCGGCATCGGCGTAGCGTCGCCGGCGCCGGGCACGCCGACCGGCGTCGCGGTTTCCTCGCGCAGCAGCACGACGCTGCTGCCCTTGCCGCGCGAGCCGCGGCAGCAGGTCGGGCCGCAGCGTCGCGACGACGAACAGCGCCGCGAGGCACAGCGTGCAGGCCTGCGCGAACAGCAGCCAGAACTTTCGCAGCACGAAGCGATTCAGTCCGGGGAATTGGCCATTATAGGCGCGCGCGATGCGCGCTTCGCTGCGCTGATCAGCGACGCAGTGCAAGCATCGTACCCGCTCGCGGAGCGTGATTCGCAAGTCGCTGTTTCGCGCTGCGCAATCAGGCGTCCGGGCTTTCGGCGCCGGGCTTCAAATCCCGTATAATCGACCGTTTCAATTCGAAGCGGTTCGTTGGCCGAACGCCGGCATCGGGCAATCGAGCGAAAGGCACGGGATGGTGACGCGAAGCGATAGTCGAACAAGGACAAGCGGCGCTTCCTGATCGGCGCGACGAGCGTCGTCGGCGGCATCGGCGCCGTCGCGGTCGCGGTGCCGTTCGTGATGTCGCTCTGGCCGAGCGAGCGCGCGAAGGCGGCGGGCGCGCCGGTCGAGGTCGACATCAGCAAGATCGAGCCCGGCCAGAAGATCAACGTCGAATGGCGCGGCAAGGTCGTGCTGGGTCGTCAATCGCACGCCGGCGATGCTCGCGTCGCTGCCGAAGCTCGACGCCGCGGCTCGCCGACCCGAAATCGAACGTGCCGCAGCAGCCGGCGTACTGCAAGAACGAGCACCGCTCGATCAAGGCCGAATCTGCTGGATCGCCGTCGGCATCTGCACGCACCTCGGCTGCTCGCCGACGTTCCGCCCGGAGGTCGCGCCGGCCGACCTGGGGCCCGACTGGCTCGGCGGCTTTTTCTGCCCGTGCCACCAATCGAAGTTCGACCTCGCCGGCCGCGTCTACAAGGGCGTGCCGGCGCCGACGAACCTCGTCGATCCCGCCGCACAAGTACCTGTCGCGACACGCGGATCGTCATCGGCGAAGACGCGAAGCCCGCGTAACTGTCGGAGCTTGACCATGAGCAAGCTGCTGACCTGGATCGACGACCGCTTTCCGCTGACCGCGCTGTGGGAATCCAGTGGGGCAAGTACGTCGCGCCGAAGAACTTCAACTTCTGGTACTACTTCGGGTCGCTCGCCGCGTTCGTGCTGGTGCATGCAGATCGTCACCGGCATCTTCCTCACGATGAACTACAAGCCCGACGCGACGAAGGCGTTCGAGTCGGTCGAGTACATCATGCGCGACGTGCAGTGGGGCTGGCTCATCCGCTACATGCACTCGACCGGCGCGTCGATGTTCTTCGTCGTCGTGTACCTGCACATGTTCCGCGGCCTGATGTACGGCAGCTACCGCAAGCCGCGCGAGCTCACGTGGATCTTCGGCTGCCTGATCTACCTCGCGCTGATGGCCGAGGCGTTCTTCGGCTACCTGCTTCCGTGGGGCCAGATGTCGTACTGGGGCGCGCAGGTGATCGTCAACCTGTTCTCGACGATCCCGGTCATCGGCGAGGACCTCGGCGCTGTGGATCCGCGGCGACTACACGATCTCCGACATCACGCTCAACCGCTTCTTCGCGTTCCACGTGATCGCGCTGCCGCTGGTGCTGCTCGGGCTCGTCGCCGCGCACCTGATGGCGCTGCACGAGACCGGATCGAACAATCCGGACGGCATCGAGATCAAGCAGCAGCCGAAGGACCCGGCGACCGGCCTGCCGCTCGACGGCATCTACTCGCATCCGTACTACACGGTCAAGGACATCGTCGGCGTCATCGTCTTCCTCGTCGTGTTCTCGATCGATCATGTTCTTCGTGCCGGAGATGGGCGGCTACTTCCTCGAGGCCAACAACTTCATCCCGGCCGACCCGCTGAAGACGCCCGAGCACATCGCGCCGGTCTGGTACTTCACGCCGTACTACGCGATGCTGCGCGCGGTGCCGTCGTTCCTCGACACGCAGTTCTGGGGCGTGATCGTGATGGGCGTCGTCGGTGCTGATCTTCTTCGCGCTGCCGTGGCTCGACCGCGGCGCCGGTCAAGTCGATCCGCTATCGCGGCACGCTGTACAAGGCCTGGCTCGCGGCGTTCGTCGTCTCGTTCCTGATCCTCGGCTACCTCGGCGTCGTGCCGGTGACGGTCTGGGGACAGTTCGCCGAGAGCTTGCCGTTCTCGCGGCGCCGACAAGGCGACGGTCGTCGCGCGCGTGCTCACGGTCGTCTACTTCCTGTTCTTCCTGCTGATGCCCTGGTACACGGCGCGCGACAAGACGAAGCCGGTGCCGGAAAGGGTGACGATGGACGATGAAGAACGCATCGCCTGCCTGCTGCTCGTCGCTGCTGGCTGCGCGTGGCCGGCGCTGCGCTCGCCGTCGGGCGGCGCCGACATCCGCCTGGAGCCGGCGCCCGATCAACCGCCTCGACGACGAGTCGCTGCAGCGCGGCGCGCGCAACTTCGTCAACTACTGCCTCAACTGCCACACGCGCGAAGTACATGCGCTACAACCGGCTGACGGACCTCGGCCTGACCGAGGCGCAGATCGCGGACAACCTGATGTTCGCGACCGACAAGATCGGCGAGACGATGACGGTCGCGATGACGCCTGCCGACGGCAAGGCGTGGTTCGGCGCGGCGCCGCCCGACCTGTCGGTCGAGTCGCGCGTGCGCGGCGCGCGACTGGCTGTACAACTACTTGCTCGGCTTCTACCGGGACGACACAGTCGGCGACCGGCTGGAACAACCTCGTGTTCCCGAACGTCGGCATGCCGCACGTGCTGTGGGAGCTGTCGGGCATCAACAAGCTCGTCGACGACCGAGTTCGAGGATCACGAGAAGGCGACGGCGGCCGCGATCGCCGTCAAGGGCATTGTCCGCTGTCGAGCCGCTGCAGGGACACAAGTACGTCGTGCTGCACGGTCGCGCCGGACGTCGCCCGGCACGATGACGCCGCGTGCGAGTACGAGGCGTTCGTCGCCGACCTCGTCAACTACATGGATTACATGGCCGAGCCGGTCGAAGAACAAGCGGATCCACCTCGGCATCGTCGTGCTGCTGTTCCTCGGCGTGCTGTTCGTCTTCGCGTACTGCGCTGAAGCGCGAGTACTGGAAGGACGTGCACTAGCGGCGGATCGCGCGTCCGGCGCGGCGCAGCGACTGCCGCGCTCGGCCCGATTCGCTCCGCATGTCCGCGAGCGTCTCCTGCCCCGTTGCTTCCAAGACGCGCGCGGCCGCGCTCACGTCCGCGCCGCGAGCCGATTGCAATACCAGGAGATCCGACATGATGACCCTCTATTCCGGCACGACCGACCCCTTCAGCCAGCGCTGCCGCATCGTGCTGCACGAGAAGGGCATGGATTTCCAGATCATCGACGTCGACCTCGACCACAAGCCCGAGGACCTCGCGGTGATGAACCCGTACAACCAGGTGCCGGTGCTGGTCGAGCGCGACCTCGTGCTGCACGAGTCGAACATCATCAACGAGTACATCGACGAGCGCTTCCCGCATCCGCAGCTGATGCCGGCCGATCCGGTCATGCGCGCGCGCGCGCGGCTGTTCCTGCACCGCTTCGAGAAGGAGCTGTTCGTGCCACATCGACGCGCTCGAGGGCAACAACCAGAAGCAGGCCGACAAGGCGCGCGGGCTCGTGCGCGACGCGCTGATGCAGATCGCGCCGGTGTTCGCCAAGCACAAGCACATGCTGGGCGAGGACTATTCGATGCTCGACGTCGCGATCACGCCGCTCCTGTGGCGGCTCGACTACTACGGCATCGCAGATGCCGAAGCAGGCGGCGCCGCTGATGAAATACGCGGAGCGGCTGTTCGCGCGGCCCGCGTTCTCGGAGGCGCTGACGTCGGCCGAGCGCGGCATGCGCAAGTAGCATGCCGTCGGATCGTTGGCGCATTGTCATGTACATGCGCCGTCGAGCGTAAAAAGTTCGACACCGCGGCGTTGTAACGGACAACCTGGCGCGTTTCTGCGCGGCGCGCAACAGTTCGCGCAGCGAGCGGACGGGCGGTAAAGCCGCTGTCTTGACCGCGATCCGGCGGAGCGTAATATCTTCGCCCATGTCCGAGCAGTCCGCCAAGCCCTATCTGGTCCGCGCCATCTGCGAATGGTGCGCCGACAACGGTCTCACGCCGTATCTCGCCGTGCAGGTGAATCCGCAGACGCGCGTGCCCGCGGCGTTCGTCAAGAACGGCGAGATCGTGCTGAACGTCAGCGCGACCGCGACGCGCAAGCTGACGATCGACAATCGAGTGGATCCAGTTCACCGCGCGCTTCAACGGCGTCGTCGCAGGAAGTCGCCGTGCCGATCGGCGCGGTGATCGGCATCTTCGCGAAGGAAACGGGCTACGGCTTCTCGTTCACCGCGCCCGAGGATCCCGTCGCATCGCTCGCGTCGAGCACCGCGCCGCGCGACGGCGACATGTCACGCCGCGGATGGGCGAACACGGTCGCGCAAGCGCCCGTCGCATCTGCAGATCGTCAAGTAGCGTCGCGTGCCGCGCATCGCGCGGCGATTCACTGTCATTCGGCGCCGGCTCAGCGGCCAGGCGAACGCGCGCTACAATTCCCGCACGCCGGCATAGCTCAGTTGGTAGAGCAGCGGTTTTGTAAACCGTTGGTCGTGGGTTCGATTCCTACTGCCGGCACAAGCTTGTGTCACCGAATTCCTGCGACAGCGGCGACGGCGACATCGAAGACATCGCGCGGCACGGGCGGCGCTGGTGCAATTGCTACGTCACCTGAGCACCTTTGCGCTGCCGGGCGATGTCATCGCACATTGCCTTCAACACCACGTCCTGCGACCAGGCATCGCTCACGCGCATATGAATGTCGGATATGTGAAGCCAGCAGATCGGACGCACGTCAGACCGTCCTTTCCGGGAACAATCCCGGCATCCAGCGCGAGGCGAGGGCCGCGGGGAAGGCAAGGCGCAGCGGTGCGCGCGTGCTCTCTGAGGTGAGTACCCCTTGTTCCAACAAGCGCCGAGACGACGCGGCGGGCCTGACGCTCGCCGGTGCCGACGATGGCGGCGAGCGTCGCCGCGCGGGAGTTCGCCGCGGTAGAGCACGGCTTCGAGGACGCGCCGGATTTCGGCGGCAGATGATCGAGCCTGATTTCTTCTTCCGCCCACAGCAGGATGCGAGCCCGCAGTTGGTCTGGCTGCATCAGCCGTTCCATGAAGTCGACCTGATCGATGCAGTGGTGAGGAAGAATCGCGTGAATTCCGCCAGACTTTCTTCGCTCAGGTTGCCTCGTCCGTCGAGATCGTTGCGCCGCGGCAGGTCGCAGGCCGCAAGGTGGCGTCTTGTAAGCATCGACATTGCGGGCGAGGCCGCGGGCGATCGACCAGACGGCCCCCGTATCGAGCGCCTCCAGCAGCGTCGCGTGCGAAATCAGCCGAGCGACGCGGCCATTGCCGTCGAGAAACGGGTGAATCCAGACGAGCGGTGATGGGCGGCCGCGGCTGCGAGAATGGTTTCGGTCTTGCCGAGCTTGCCGTAGACCTCTTCAAAGCGTTGCAGGAAGCGCGGCACGGCGCGGCGGGCTGATCGCGACATGATCGCCGACCTCGACATCGCGCATGGCGCAGCTCGCCCGGGATCACTCTGATGCGCTTCTTCGGTCGTCGGGATCCTCGACCCACAGAAGATCGTCGGGCAGCAACTCGCAGAAGCGACGATGAATTTCGCGGATGCGCGGCAACCGTGAGCGGCGCGGCCTTTCAGGCCGCCCTCATCGATCCATCGCTGGACCGCGATGTGCGCTTTCGCTTCGAGCTGGAGGTCGCGCTTCCTCGCGTCCTTGCTGTAGTCATCCTTGAGCGCGCGCTCGATATCGATCGGATGAGTGTCATGCCCTTCGATCAGGTTGCTGTAGTAGCAGTTCATCGACCGCACCAGATCGGCGAGCGAGGCCAGCAGGCTTTCGGGCAGGGAGCGGCGAAATCCAGCACTCTTCGGCCAGATCAAGGGCCAAATCGGTCAGACCAGGGCGATGGCGCGAACCCTCGCCAATCAGCAGGGGCTCCATCTCGGAGACGGTTTCGCCCCGGTTTTCAGCCGGTTCAATGTCCGATTTCATGTCCGCTTATATTTTTACATAGTCATTATGTATTTAACATACTAGGTGTATCAGTGGCCCCATTTGTGGCCGCTTAAAAGTCCGGTTCTTTGTCCACACTAGCCCGAGCCGCGACGACCGTCACCATCTGACTCGTTCAGACGCGTAGCAACGAGATTGCTTGGCGGATAATCCTCTGCTCCTGCCGTTACGCTTGAGCCTCACGCCCCAAGCGATGATTCGATCGGCAACTCGACACGCTTTACGCCAAGCGAAGTCGATGAACTCCGACAGGTTGGCGCCTTCCGTACCCTGATTACCTGTTCAGCAGCATTCTTCTTCGGCAGTCGGATTTAGACATGTGCCCCGCGCCTGCTCCAGAAAATGGGTCTGCAAAGAGCGAGAAAAACGCAAAACAGGTCGAATGGCAACTCGATCTGCTGGCTCAGGAGTATTGGCGATCGCCGCTCGAGCGTGACTATCGTAAATTCTGGAGTCACGTAAAAGAGATTTCGCTCCTCTTCAAATCACTCAGGCCACTGGGCGCGATGACCGAGAGGGTTTGTGGACTCGGTTATCAACGACATCATTGTTGAATCGAAAAGCACCAGCAGCGGAGAAAGCGACAGCCGCCGCTTGCGTGGGTTCGATTCCTACTGCCGGCACCGCTCATCGCACGGGATCGGCACGCTGCCGATCCCTTCATGCGAAGCATCAAAACGGGCAATTGCCCGGGCTGACGGGTATGTCGATCCGCCTGGTCGCACCCGCCGGAATGACCTGGAACGCGATCAGCACCAGGACCTCGCTGCCCTCGTTGACGAACAGATTGAGCCGCCGTAACGAGGCGGTGCGCATCGAGCCCAAGGCAATGGATGTGCTGATGGTGCTCGCCGGTCGCGTCGGCCGCGTGGTCAGTCGTGAAGACCTCTTTGCGGCGGTGTGGCCGGGTGTCGTCGTCGGCGACGAGGCACTCACCCAGTCGATCATCAAGCTGCGAAAGGCGCTCGGCGACGACTCGCGCGCGCCGTCTTACATCGAGACGATCGCCAAGCGTGGCTACCGGCTGATTGCCACAGTGCGCCAAGGCGAGGACCGCGAAGCGATGAGTGCGGGAGCCGCTCGTCCGGAAATCGCGGAATCGACACCCGCAGGGGCCGCTCCCGCCGAAACCGCCGGATCGATCCCTGCGGAGGACATTCGTGTCGAAACCGTCGAACCGGCGACCGCGGTGCTCGATCCTGCTTCGCCGGCGCCACGCCTGCCGCGTGTCCGCCGCTACGTGCGGGCCGCCGGTTGGATGGGCGTCGTCGCGTTGACGATCGCGCTCGGCGGCGTCTATTTAGTCCAGTCGATTTCGCGCACTGCGACCACACCGGACCTCGCCGAAGCCGACGGTTTCCGCCAGCCGAGCTGGGTCGGCGTCACGATCGTGCCGTTCGAGTATCTGGGCGCGGATCATGAGCAAGCGTATCTTGCGCGCGGCATCAGCGACAATCTGGTGACCGATCTTTCGCGCCTGTCCGGTCTGCGCGTGATCCGCGACGCCGGACGCGACGGCGACCCTGAAAGCGCCCGGCGCTCGGTATCGCGTCTCGGGCAGTGTCCAGCGAGAATCAGGGACGCTGCGGCTCAACATCCATCTTGTCGACACGACGACGCAGGAGCAGTTCTGGTCCGAGCATTCGAGCGGCCGTTCGGCGATCTTTTCGCGGTGCAGGACGAGCTGACCGCCAGGCTCGTGGAGTTGCTGCCTGCCAGGGTCAGCGACGTCGAGCGGCAGCGCCTCGCGAAACGCTATACGCGCAGTCTGGAGGCCTACGACTACTTCCTGCGCGGCCAGGCGCTGTTTCTCGTCCGGCGCGGCGACGAGAACGAGGCGGCGCAAGCGCTCTATCGCAAGGCGCTCGAGCTGGATCCGAAGTTCACGCGCGCGTATGCGGGCCTCGCGATGTCGCATGCGATGAACTACCGCTTGCGGGAGTCGGCCGATCCGGGGCCGGCGCTCGAGCGCGCATTCGAGCTCGCCGAAACCGCGCGGCTGATCGATCCCGACATACCCGAGGTCTATTGGGCGCTCGGGTTCGTTCACGCGCAGAGCCGCCGCCATGCCGAGGCGATCGATGCGCTGCAAACGGCGATCACGCTCGATCGATCGTTTGCCGACGCCTACGCCTTGCTCGGCGGCATTCTGACCTACACGGGTCAGCCGGCGAAGTCGATACCGCTGCTGCGGACTGCGCTGCGACTGAATCCCGACGGGGGATACTTGTACTTCCTGCTGCTCGGACGCGCCTATCTGTTCGAAGACGACGCGGAACAGGCGCTGATCAATCTGCGCGCGGCACTGATGCGCAACCCGGCGGATATCGAAACGCGGGTGTATCTGGCGGCCGCGCTGGTGGCGGCCGGAGATCGTACGGGTGCCAGGTGGGAAGCCGACGAGATCCGTTCCTTGGACCACGGATTCTCGGTGCGCCAGTGGCTCGATACCTATCCGATGACGAGTGCTCCGCAGAAGGAACGCCTGCTCACGCTGCTCGCCGGCGTGGAGCTGTAACGCACCCTTGCTCTTGAAATCGCCGACACACCAAGAACATCCGCCGTGTCTCGAGCCAGGAGCCGGTAGGGGTGCGCAACACGTTGTGTCTGGCAACCACCATACCCCTTGTGCCGCCATCGGATTTCCATTCCTGTTAATCTTCAAGGATGATTAAAGCTGGTTGTGAAAAAGACTTCCTATTGCACCGCACTGCGGCATCCCTTTCGATTATTGCCGAACAATCTCACATGCCGCGGGGCCAGACCACGACGCGATTTCGATGCAATATCTGTGGTGAGGCTTCGAAATGCTCACCGGAGTTATGCAGGAGCCGAGAAGTGCCCTCCTGTAAAACTTGCGGTTCGACCTTACGATTCCGCGCCGTCGTGAACGGACTGTCTCTCGGGCTCTTCAAGGAGAGCCTTGCCTTACCCGACTTCCCCACGCGCCCTGATATAAAGGGAATAGGCCTGAGCGATGCAGACCTGTATTCGAAGCGCTTACAGCACAAGGTTTCGTACACGAACACATTCTTGCATTCACCGCCGCGTCTGGACATCACAGACATCGACGCGGCTGAATTTGGCGAGCTCGATTTCCTGATTGCCTCGGATGTATTCGAGCACGTCACGCCGCCGGTTGGCCGGGCTTTCAGGAATGCTCGGCGCCTTCTACGTCAAGGAGGGGTGTTCGTCTTCTCGGTTCCTTATGTGCCGGGTAGTACCAAGGAGCACTTCCCCGAGTTGTGGGACCACAGAATCGAATCGCGTGAAGGGAAACTCGTCCTGATCAATAGGACAGTCGACGGACGACTCCAGGAGTTCCACGATCTTGTATTCCACGGGGGGCCGGGCACCACACTCGAAATGCGATTGTTTGGTTTGGATGATCTTGTCCAGCATTTTCGGGATGCGGGGTTCAGCGATCCTGTCGTGCTGTCCCATGGCGCACCGCAATTCGGAATAGATTTCGCGAGCGAGGTTTGCTCCATCCCGATGATCGCGAAGGCGGCGTAAGCGTCGTGCGAGTGGTCGCAGCGCGTTTCCGTTGCGGCCACGATTCGGATCGATCAGTCCTGAACGACAGGGCGTGAACCGCGCTTTCGGTTGACCGAAAGGTCAGCGTGCGTACCACAGCCCATCGGGGATATTCCACCCGCGATGCTGTTGCGCGATTTGCTTCGGCACGTTCAGCGAGCACACCTACGCAACCGGTGCCGCTCAACTCCCGGTGCCTGAATCGCCCGTCATTCCGGACCGCGACGCGCGCTCCGGCGACCGGGACGTCAGATGCGTCCCATTACCATCAGGATGAGCAGGATCAGCAGCACGAGTCCCAGTCCGCCACTTGGCCAATATCCCCAGCCGGAGCTATACCCCCAGGTTGGCAGTGCCCCAACGACCAAGAGAATGACGACGATCAGCAGGATCAGCGAAATCGACATGACGACCTCCGTTTCGTCAGGCGCGGAAATCGAGTCCCGACCGTGTCGGCGCAACTCTTTTTCCTGCCACGACGTGTAAGAATTACGTACGAGTCGATGGCGGCGGTGACTCGACGTCGTGCGACGCTTCTTGAAGCCCCTGCTGCCGCCTGCTTTGCGCCTTCGATCAAGCAACGCATGTGCCTGACACCGCGCAGGCCGCCGCGAGCCTGGCCGTCAATGAATGGCGTGATGCGTTTGAACCAATGCGATGGAATGCGCGAAGGCCCCGATTTCCGCCGCGCTGGTACGCGGGCGGAAAATCAGGTCTTCGGTGGCGGGACGGTCCGCCCAAGGACTGAAATAGCGGGTTCAGTGAGCCGCGTCACCCGCGCACGCGCAGCATGATCTTCCCGATGTGCTTCGACGACTCCATCAGTGCATGCGCTTCGGCCGCCTCTGCAAGATCGAACGTCGCATGGATGACCGACCGTACTTTGCCCTGCTCCAGCAGCGGCCATACTTTTTCGCGCAGCGCCCGCGCGAGCATCGCCTTGCGTTCGGGCGGGCTCGCGCGCAACGTCGAGCCCGTCACGGTCAGGCGCTTCAACATGATGAAGCGCCAGTCGCACTCGACGCGGCTGCCGGCGAGGAACGCAATCTGCGATAACCGTCCTTCGACAGCGAGGCACTTGAGGTTGCGCTCGATGTAGTCGCCGCCGACCATGTCGAGGATGACGTCCACGCCGCGCTTCGTGATTCGCTTCACCTCCTCGGCGAAATCCTGGGTCTTGTAATCGATCGCGTGGTCCGCCCCCATCTTCATGCAGAACGCGACTTTCTCGACGCTGCCCGCGGTGGTAATCACGGTCGCCCCGAACGCCTTGGCAAGCTGAATCGCAGCAAGCCCGATGCCGCTCGTGCCGCCGTGCACGAGAAACGTCTCCCCGCGCTCGAGGCCGGCGCGCTCGAATACGTTGTTCCAGACCGTGTAGTAATTCTCCGGGACACCGGCCGCCTGCTCGAGCGACCAGCCCGTGGGGATCGGCAGGCACCAGGCCGCCGGCGTGACGCAATACTCGGCGTAGCCGCCGCCCGGCGTGAGCGCGCAGACGTCCTCGCCGATCTTCCAATCCGTGACGTTCGCGCCGCGCGCCACCACGCGACCCGCGACTTCCAACCCCAGCACGGGTGATGCATCCGGCGGCGGTGGATACGTGCCCGCGCGCTGCGCGCAGTCCGGACGATTCACGCCGGCATAGGCGACTTCGATCAGCACCTCGTCCGCGCGCGGTTGCGGCACGGGTCCATCCGCAACGTGCATGACGTCCGGCGCACCGGGCTGCTCGATTGCAATGTGACGCATCGTCGTTGAGATCGTCATGACACATCCTCCACCGAAACGGCAATTTTACGATCCCGCACGCTCAACATCAGCGCGCAGCCCGCTGCCAGCGCTGCGACGGCGGCCGAACTGGCAAACACGGCCGCCGGATTGAAGCGTTCGAGCAGCACGCCGCCAAGCGCATTGCCGGCGCCGATGCCGCTGACGATGCAGGTCGCGGACCACGTGAACGCCTCGGTCGCATAGCGCGCTTGCGCATACGACGAGACGAGCATCGTCACCACCGTCAACGCCGGCGCGACGCACAGTCCGGCAACGAATGCGGCCAGCGAAAGCCAGCCCGCCGACGTGATGACCGTATGCACGGCGATAGGCAGCACGAACACTGCCAGCACGCGCCGCAACTGGCGTTCCGACGCCAGTGCGATGTGCAAGCCGCCATAGATCAGCCCGCCTATCGCGCTACCGATCGAGCTCACGGCGATGAGCATGCCCGCAAGCGGTGGATTGCCGACCTGCGCTGCGAATCCCGGATAGCCGATTTCCAGCAGGCCGAAGCTGCAGGTGAGCAGGAAGGTCGTCGCAAACACCGCGATGAGCCGTGGCTCGGTCAGCGGCCCGAGCAGGCGACGCTCGGCGTGCGGATCGTGTCGCCAGTAGCGCAATGCAGGCGAGGCGAGAAACGTCGGCACAGCGAGCGTCGTGAAGACGAACGCCGCGCTGAACGCAACGGCCGGCGAGCCGATCGCGAGCAACAGCGCAATCAACGCCGGCCCGGCCGTGAATGAAAACTCGACCAGCACGGCGTCGAGCGCGAATGCCGTCTTCCGCGCAGCTTCGTCGTCGAAGCGGTAGCGCCACATCGTGCGCGTCAGGACGGTGATCGGTGGCGAAAAGGCGCCGGCGATTGCAGACACGACCCACAGCGTCGGCGTCGACAGGCCAAGCGGTCCGGCAATCCACAGGACAAGCAGCGCGGCCGGGCTCACGACGCCGGTCACGATCAGCGCGCCGCGCGCGCCGCGGCGATCGATCCAGCGCCCGATGATCGGCGCCGTTACGCGCGGACGCCGCCAGGTACGAGCCGACCGCGGCGCCGGCCGCGGCGAACGACCCGGTCAACTCGCGAACATGCAGCAGCAACGCGAGCGTGACGGTGCCGAGCGGCATGCGCGCCAGCACCGCCATCGCGAGCAGGCGCGTGACATCGGGCAGCCGGAAAAATGCCGCGTAGCGCGCTACCGCGGCATTGATCATGGTCGGTGGAGAAGTCGACGCCGCGTCAGTAGACGACTTGCACGTTCTCGGGCGCGAGCCACTCGCGCAGCCGGTCGATCAACGCATCGTCCGGGTTCACGCGCCACGCCTCGGGCAGCTCCAGCTCGCCACCGACGCGATCATTGACGTAGCGGACGGTGATCGGCATCGTGCCGGGGCGAAACGGCTGCAGGATCTCCGCGAGGCGATCGGCGGACGCATTGCCGTTGCATGCGATGCGAATGCCCTTGCCCCAGCGCTTGCGCAGCGTCGCCAGGTCGAACACGCTCTCCGCGATGACGCGCAACCCCTGTGCTTCGCCATCCTCGGTGACGCGCTGTGTCACGCGGATTTCCATGATGACGAGCTGGTCCTCGCGCAACAGCGGGCGCACCGCATCGAACGTTTCGTTGTAGACCAGCACTTCCGCGCGGCCCTTGCCGTCGTCGAGCGTGACGAACGCCATCTTGCCGCGGCGGCTGGCCTGGACCCGCAACGTCGTGACGATGCCCGCGACGAGCACGCGGTCGTTCTTCGGCTGCAGCGTCGCGAGCGACGTGCGCACGATGGGCGCGAGCTCTGCCGCATAAGCCGCGAACGGATGCCCGCTCAGGTAGAAGCCGAGCGCGAGCTTTTCCTGGGTCAATCGCTCGGCTTCGGTCCACTCTCGGGTCGAAATGGTCGCGGCCATCTGCGCCGCCGGTTCCTCGCCGAACAGCGACACCTGCGACGCCGTCGCCGCGGCGCGCTCGCCCGCGTCGAGCGCGACTCCGGCGGATGCAAAGAGCGACGCGCGGCGTGGATCGATCGCGTCGAACGCGCCGGCGCGCACGAGCGCCTCGACGACGCGCCGGTTCACGATCCGCTTGTCGACGCGACGGCAGAAATCGAACAGGTCGCTGAAGGGGCCGTCCGCTTCGCGCGCGGCAACGATCGCGTTGATCGCCGCTTGGCCGGTGCCCTTGATGCCACCCAATCCATAGCGGATGCTGCGCGCGTCGACGGGCTCGAAGCGGTAACGCGATGCATTCACGTTCGGCGAAACGATCGTGAGGCCCTGCGCGATCGCATCGTCGTAGAAGCTTTTCACCTTGTCGGTGTCGTCCATGACAAGCGAAAGGTTCGCGGCCATGAACGCGGCGGCATGATGCGCCTTGAAATACGCCGTCTGGTAGGCGACGAGTGCGTACGCAGCCGAATGCGACCGGTTGAACCCGTAGCCGGCGAACTTTTCCATCAGGTCGAATAGCTGTACCGCTTTCGGCCGCGATAGCCCGTTCTTCTCGGCGCCGGCGACGAAGATGTCGCGTTGCAGCGCCATCTCCTCCGGCTTCTTCTTGCCCATCGCGCGGCGCAACAGGTCCGCGGCGCCGAGCGTGTAGCCCCCGATCACCTGCGCGATCTGCATCACCTGTTCCTGGTACACCATCACGCCGTACGTCGGCTCGAGAATCGGCGCAAGCCGCGGATCGAGATACTCGACGCGCTCGCGGCCGCTCTTGCGGGCGATGTAATCCGGGATGAGCTCCATCGGACCGGGCCGGTACAGCGCGACCAGCGCGACGATATCCTCGAATCGCGTCGGCGGCGCCTGCTTCATCAGGTCGCGCATGCCGCGCGATTCGAACTGGAACACCGCCGTCGTGTTGCCCTTGCGGAAAACGTCGAACGTGGGCGCATCGTCCAGCGGCAGCGTTTCCAGCGCGATCGTGGACTGCGGATCGAGCTGCCGGACGTAACGGAGCGTCCAGTCGAGGATCGTCAGCGTCGTCAGACCGAGGAAGTCGAATTTGACGAGGCCGACGGCTTCGACGTCGTCCTTGTCGAACTGGGAAACGGGCGCCTGCGCACCCGGTTGGACGTACAGCGGGCAGAAATCGGTGAGCTTGCCAGGCGCGATCAGCACGCCGCCGGCGTGCATGCCCACGTTGCGCGGCAGCCCTTCGAGCTCGCAGGCGAGCGACAGCAATTCGCGGACTTCCTCTTCCTCTTCCTCGCGCTGGTCGAGCATCGGCTCGACCTCGCGTGCGTAGATGACGTTCGATTCGGCCTCGGCGGAGCGCCGGCGCAACGTCACCGTCTTGCCGGGTTGGAACGGGATGAGCTTTGCGATGCCGTCGACGAACGAGTAGGGCAGGTCGAGCACGCGGCCGACATCGCGAACGGCCGCTTTGGCGGCGAGCGTGCCGAACGTCGCGATCTGCGAGACCGATTCGGCGCCGTACTTGTTCTTGACGTAATCGATGACACGGTCGCGGCCGTCCTGGCAGAAGTCGATGTCGAAGTCGGGCATCGATACGCGCTCCGGATTCAGGAATCGCTCGAACAGCAGCGCGTACCGAAGCGGATCGAGGTCGGTGATGCCGAGCGAGTACGCGACGAGCGAACCCGCGCCTGAGCCGCGGCCGGGTCCCACGGGCACGCCATTGTTCTTCGCCCAGTTGATGAAGTCGGCCACGATCAGGAAGTAACCGGAGAAGCCCATCTGCACGATCGTCTTCGTTTCGAAGTCGAGGCGTGCGGCGTATTCGGCTCGATGCCGCTCGCGCTCGCTCGGATCCGGGTAGAGCTGGCCAAGCCGCTGCTCGAGCCCGCGCGCCGCCTCGTGCCGCAAATGATCGTCGAGCGATACGCCGGTCGGCGTGGGAAACCGCGGCAAGTGATTCTTGCCGAGGGGAATGGTCAGGTTGCAGCGTTGCGCGATGGCAACGGCATTGGAAAGTGCCTGCGGCAGGTCGGCGAACTTTGCCGCCATCTGCGCCTGTGTCATGAAATACTGCTCCGGCGAGAAGCGACGCGGGCGCCGCGCATCGGAGAGCGTGTGTCCTTCCGCGATGCACACGCGCGCCTCGTGCGCACGAAAGTCCTGTGCGGCCAGGAACTGGACCGGATGCGTGGCGACGATCGGCGCTCCCACCTGATCGGCAAGGGCAACCGTCGCCTGTACCAGCGCTTCATCGTCGGTGTGTCCGGCCCGCTGCACTTCGAGTACGTATCGCTGCGGAAAACGCGCGAGCCACTCGGTCGCGAGCCGCTTCGCCGCCGTGACATTGCCCTGGAGCAGCGCCTGGCCGACATCGCCGTCGCGCGCACCGGACAGCGCGATCAGGCCATCGGTACCTTCGTCGAACCAGGCACGGCTGAATTGTGCGCGGCCGCGATGCTGATGCGCGCGATAGGCCTGGCTCAACCAGCAGCAGAGCCGCAGGTAGCCTTCGCGGGTGGCCGCGAGCAGCAGCATGCGCGAAGGCTGGTCGCGCTCGCTGTCGTTGGCGATCCAGACATCGCAACCGGCGATCGGCTTGATGCCACGCGCGCGGGCAGCCGTATAGAACTTGATGAGGCCGAACTGATTGGCGAGATCGGTGAGTGCGAGCGCCGGCATACGGTCCGCTGCTGCTGCGGCGACGGCGTCATCGATGCGCAGCGTGCCGTCCGCGATCGAAAATTCGCTATGCAGACGCAGATGGACGAAGCCGGGAGATGACATGAGACGCGAGACGCTGGAGTAGTAGCAGCCTGACACAGCACCCGTCGTCGGCCTGCTAGAATTCTACTCCGTCATCGCCGACAACCGGATCCGACCATCGTCACCGCACGGCATTCGACAATCGTATTCGAGCAGCGGGTCGGCGGGTGGAACGTCGCAGTCGCGATCAGTTTCGCGATGCTGCTCGGCGGTTGCGCGATCGCGCCGATCGGTCAACCTGCACCGCCGCCCGCGCCGACTGCGCCGCTTCCGCGCAACGTCGAGCCCCCGCCCCCGCCCATCAACCTTTCGGGATTTCCTCTGCCCTACCGACAGGGGTACGCCGACGGTTGTGCGAGTGCGGCGGGCACGGAGCGCAAGGACAACGGACGCTTCTCCGGCGATCCGAATTACCGCACCGGCTGGCAAGACGGTCTCGCGCTTTGCCGCAAGAAGTAGCGTTCGCTCGATCCGTCGTGCAGAAGGTGCTCAAGCCGTCGACGTCGCATTTCGTCGACGTGCGCGGCCAACGCCATCATGTGGTGACGTGGGGTCGGCCGCAATCTCCGCCGCTCTTCCTGCTGCACGGCTGGATGGACGTGGGCGCGTCGTTTCAATTCCTCGTCGATGCGCTTGCAGGCGATTGGTATGCGATCGCACCGGACATGCGCGGCTTCGGACGCTCGGCATGGCAGGCGCAAGGCTATTGGTTCTACGACTACGTCGCCGATCTCGAGGCGCTGCTCGATCGATTCGGAGGCGACCAGCCGGTGCGCCTCGTCGGCCACAGTCTCGGCGGCAACGTCGTCATGAGTTACGCAGGCGTGCGGCCCGAGCGCGTGCACCGCGTGGTTTCGCTCGAAGGTTTCGGCATACCCGCTGAATCGCCCGACGACGCACCGCGCAAGATCGCAGCATGGCTCGACGCGCTCGCGGATTCGCCGGGATTCCGGCCGTACGAGAATCTCGGCGCCGTCGCGGATCGCCTGCAGAAAGGGAATCCGCGCCTGCCGCGCGAGAAGGCGGAGTTCCTCGCGCGACGCTGGGCGGCGGTATTGCCCGACGGTCGCGCCGAGCTCACCTCCGATCCGCGCCACAAGCTGCCGTTTCCGCACGTCTACCGGATGGACGAAATACTTGCGATATGGCGCAGCGTCACCGCACCCGTGCTGTGGCTGGTCGCCAGCGAATCGGAGATACCGCGCTGGCTCGAACGCCACCCCGAAGGCGAAATCGGCCACGATGGCTTCGATGGCGTGCGCCGCCGTCTCGCCCACATTCCCAACGGGCGACTGGTGACGATCGCAGGCGCGGGTCACATGCTCCACCACGATCAGCCAGCGGCCGTCGCAGCGCAGATCGAACCGTTCCTCGCCGCTTGAGCGCGCCGTTGTTCGCCGTGCACTCACGGCGTGCCGCGTACCTTGCACTGGCTGTCCTGACGCTCGTCTGGGGACTCAACTGGATCGTGATGAAGGCGGCGCTGCTGCACGCGCATCCCCTCGAATTCAATGTGCACCGCACGTGGCTTGCCGTCGCTGCATTGTTCCTGGTGCTGCTCGCACGGCGCGGCCGGTTGTGGCCGCATAGTTGGCGAGCGGTTCTGATCACCGCGGTGTTCCAGACGGTGATCAACTTCGGCGCCACCACCATGGCCGTCGCCGGCGGCGGGGCCGGACGCACGTCGGTGCTTGTGTTCACGATGCCCTTCTGGACGCTGCTGATCGCCTGGCCCGTCCTGCATGAGCGCGTGCGAGGCGCGCAGAGCATCGCCATCGCCTTCGCGTTCATTGGGCTGGTCGTGGTCGTCGAGCCTTGGGCATGGCAGGGCGACCTCGCGCCGAAGCTGTGGGCCGTGTTGTCGGGTTTCGGCTGGGCTGCGGGCACGATTGCCGTGAAGTACTTCCAGCGCGACCGCGACTTCGACATGCTGACCTTCATCACGTGGCAGATGGCGCTCGGCGTGCTGCCGCTGACGTTGCTTCCCTGGCTATTCGACGTCCCCGCAACGCAGTGGAGCGTCACGCAGGCGGTGCTGATCGTTGTCGTCGGCGTCGTCGCCACGGCGGGCGGGTTCCTCGCCTGGATGGAAGTTCTGCGCTGGCTGCCCGCCGGCACGGCTTCGCTCAACATGTTCGCGATTCCGGTCATCGCGCTCCTCTCGTCGATGGCGGTCTTCGGTGAACGCCTGGCCGCCAACGAGTGGATCGGCATCGCGTTGATCGGCGTCGGGCTGGCGCTCATCACGATCGAGGCGCTCCGCGGAGGCCGCGGCGCACCGCTCCCGGCAGAGCCGACGCCGCTCGACGGCGGTTGAATGCCGAGTGTCTGCGAATGCGAACTATTATTATTTACAAAGCCGATTTCCTTTGCTATGCTGATTCCAAGGAACGGTCGGCACCGGTGCCGACCGCACGACAACCCACTGGAATTCATGAGTCCTCTGACACTTTGCAAGCGCGCGCTCGTGGTGATCGCTGCGATGCTCGTCGCCTCCACCGCGTTCGCGGAGGACGTCGCGCTGTTCAAGCTCGCTGCGCGCGACGGCGTGTTCGAGCCCTCCTTGATCGAAGTGCCGGCCGGCAAGCGGTTTCGCCTCGAAGTCAGCAATCAGGGCAAGACCGCGATGGAATTCGAGAGCCGCGACCTGAAGCAGGAGAAGATCATTCCGCCCGGCGGCAAGGCGACGGTGACGATCAATGCGCTCAAGTCGGGCGAGTACCGGTTCTTCGACGAGTTTCACGAGAAGACCGGCCAGGGAAAGATCGTCGCGAAGTAGTCACGCGCCTCATCCATGGGCAACGCGCTCTTCATCGTCTGGCGGGAATCGGCCGAGGCCATGCTGGTCGTCGGCATCCTGTACGCGTGGCTCCGGCGTCGGCCCGACGCGGCCATCGGCATGCGCTACCTGTGGGGTGGCGTTGCAGCAGGCGCCGGCCTGGCACTGGCACTTGCACTCGTGATGCTTGGCATCGCGTCGTCGTTGTCAGGCAACGCGCTCGACTACTTTCAGCTTGCGATCATGTTCGTCGCGTCCGGGCTGATCGTGCAGATGGTGTTCTGGATGCGCAAGCGCGGCCGCACGTTCAAGAAGGATCTCGAGGCGGACATGGCGCGCAATGCGCGCGCGGCGAACTGGTGGGGCTTGCTCATCGTCGTCGCGCTCGCAGTGGGTCGCGAAACGGCGGAAACCGTCGTGTTCCTGTACGGACTCGGCGCTGAAAAGGGCGGCATCAGCAACCTGCCGATCGTGCTCGTCCTCGGCGTCGGCGCCGCATTCGCGACGTTCTGGCTGCTCCAGCAGGGGTCGCGAATCCTGTCGTGGCGCGTGTTCTTCCGGATCAGCGAGATCCTGCTGCTGCTGCTCGCGGGCGCGTTGCTGGTTTCCGGCGTCGAAAAGCTGATCGCGCTCGACGTGCTTCCTGCACTCGTCGATCCGGTCTGGGATACCACGCGCCTGCTCGACGATTCGGGACGGGTCGGCGGCCTTATCGCGTCGTTCACCGGTTATCGTGCGCGGCCGGCGTTGCTGGCATTGCTCGCATTGGCGCTGTACTGGTCCCTCGTGTGGATGTTCCTCAAGCGCTCGGGAGCACGGTCGGCAGCGCCGGCGCCGGTTCGCCCCGCTGTCGACACGATGCCGCGAGCCGAACGCAACTGATCGGCGCGTTCCATCGCGCGCCAGCCGACGCCATCGGCGCGGCGGCCGCGAGCGGACGACGAGGTAAAATGAACGCCAAGCCGGCCGTCATGGCCGGCAATTCTTTTGGGCGTCCATGACCTCGCCGGCACCCGATCTTTCCAAATTACGCATCGATCGCGACCTCGCGCCGATCCGCCGGCGGCGGCGCCGCAAGTGGATCTGGCTCGCCATCGTCGCGTTGATCATCGCGGCTGCCGGCGGCTGGTATTTGTTGCAGCCGCGCGCGCAGACGGTACAGACGACACCGATCGTCACGACCTATCCGTCGCAGCAGTACGTCGTCTTGAATGCGACCGGCTACGTCGTGGCGCAGCGCAAGGCGGCCATTTCATCGAAGGCGACCGGGCGGCTCGAGTGGCTCGGCGTTGCCGAAGGCTCGCGCGTCAAGGAGGGGGATCTCATCGCGCGCATCGACGACCGTGATGTCGCTGCGCAGGCGCAAAGCGCCGAGGCCGCCGTGCGCGCCGCCCGCGCGAACGTCCGGCAAAGCGAGGTCGAGCAGCAGAATGCGCAGGTGGAATACCGGCGCAACGAGGATCTCGTCGAGAAGAACTTCATCTCCCGGTCCGCACTCGACACGGCGAAGGCGCGGCTCGATCGTGCCGCAGCAGGTGTGGCCAGCGCGCAGGCGAACCTCAACGCGGCCCTTGCGAACGCGCGCAATGCCGATGTTGCGGTGGACTACACGAAGATCCGCGCGCCCTTCGACGGCGTGATCCTGTCGAAGAGTGCGAACGTCGGCGACCTCGTCACGCCGTTCTCGAACGCGACCGATTCGAAGGGCGCCGTGGTGTCGATGGCCGACATGAGCACGCTCGAGGTCGAGGCGGACGTGTCGGAGTCGAGTCTCGCCAAGATCCACCTCGGCCAGCCGGCGGAGATCGTCCTCGATGCGCTGCCCGGCACGCGTTTCCGCGGTCACATCAGCCGCATGGTTCCGACGGTCGATCGCGCGAAGGCGACGGTGATGACCAAGGTCAAGTTCGACACGATCGATCCGCGCATCCTGCCCGAGATGAGCGCGAAGGTGGCTTTTCTGTCGCAGGAAGTCACGCCCGAGCAGCAGAAGCCGTTGCTCGCCGTCAATCCCGACGCGCTGACGCAACGCGACGGGCGCGTCGGTGCGTGTTCGTCGTGCGCGAGGGTCATGCGCGTAGCCGTGCCGGTAACGCCCGGCGTAAAAATCGGCGACACGACCGCCATTACCGGTGACGTGAAATCGGGCGAAAAGGTCGTCGCCAAGCCGGCGCCATCGCTGCAGAACGGAGCGCTGGTCCAGATCGCCACGAAATGACGTCGGCGCCGCGGCTTGCAACAGGCGGGGCGGGAACCGAGCAGCGGCCGCAACGCGAGGCCGAGACGCCGGCGTCTCCGGTGCTGGTGTCGGTCCGCAATCTTTCCAAGTATTACGTGCGAGGCGACCAGATCATCCCGGTGCTCGTCGACATCGACCTCGACGTCAATGCAGGTGACTACGTCGCGCTGATGGGCCCGTCGGGCTCGGGCAAGTCGACGCTGCTGAACCTCATTGCCGGCATCGACAAGCCGTCCTCCGGCGAGGTTCGCGTCGCCGGTGTCGACATTGCAAAACTGTCCGATGCCGACCTCGCGCTCTGGCGCTCGACGCACGTCGGATTCATCTTCCAGTTCTACAACCTGATGCCGGTCTTGACGGCATTCGGCAACGTCGAGCTGCCGTTGCAGCTGACATCGCTCTCCCGCAGCGAGCGGCGCGAGCGCGTCGCAACCGCGCTCGCACTGGTGGGCTTGTCGGATCGGGCCACGCATTTGCCGAACGAGCTGTCGGGCGGCCAACAGCAGCGTGTCGCGATCGCCCGCGCACTGATCACCGATCCGACGCATCATCGTCGCAGACGAACCGACCGGCGACCTGGATCGCACGACCGCGGAGGAAATCCTCGGCCTGCTCGAGCGGCTGAACGACGAGATCGGCAAGACGATCATCATGGTGACGCACGATCCCAAGGCGGCCGAGAAGGCGCATCGCCTGATTCATCTGGAAAAGGGCGTCCTGGTCGATTGACGGCGACGGTCACCTTCGCATGTTCTTTCCGCTCCTCGTACTGCGCAACGCGTTCCGGCACAAGCTGCGGACGACGCTGACGGTCGTCGGCATCGTCGTCGCAATCACCGCCTTCGGCTTGCTGCGCACGATCGTGGACGCCTGGTACGCCGGCGCCAACGCGAGCTCGTCGGCGCGGCTCGTGACGCGAAGCTCGGTGTCACTCGTGTTCGCGCTGCCGCTCAATTACGCGCAGAAGATTCGCCAGGTCCCCGGCGTGGCGTCGGTCGCCTGGGCAAACTGGTTCGGCGGTGTCTATGTCAGCGAGCGCAACTTTTTCGCGCAGTTCGCGATCAGCGGCGCCAGCTACCTCGACATGTATCCGGAATTCCTGCTTCCGGACGAGCAGCGCAAGGCGTTCCTGGGTGATCGTGTCGGCGCGATCGCGGGACGCAAGCTCGCCGACAAGTACGGATGGAAGGTCGGCGACCAGATCCCGCTTCGCGGCACGATCTACCCGGGCACGTGGACGTTTACGCTGCGCGGGATCTACGACGGTGCGGACGAGGGCACGGACACGTCGACGTTCTTCTTTCATTTCGACTACCTGAACGAGTCGATCAAGCGCCAGTTTCCCCGGCGCGGGGACCAGGCGGGCGTATTTCTGGAGCAGCTCCGCGATCCCGAAGAAGCGGCCGCGGTCTCGCAGGCGATCGACACGACGTTCAGGAACTCGCTGGCGGAGACACTGACGGAAACCGAGAAGGCGTTCCAGCTCGGGTTCGTCGCGATGTCCGAAGCGATCCTGCTCGCCATCCAGGCCGTGAGCTACGTCGTGATCGTGATCATCATGGCGGTGATGGCGAACACGATGGCGATGACCGCGCGCGAGCGCTACGGCGAGTATGCAACGTTCAAGGCGCTCGGGTTCAGCAACCTCTTCGTCGCGATGCTGATCTTCGCCGAATCGCTCGGCATTGCATTGCTTGGAGGTTTGCTCGGCATCGCATTCACGTTTCCCATGGCGGAGGCGTTTGCGAGCGCCGTCGGGTCGATTCTGTCCGGCTTCAAGGTGTCGCAGGAGACGGTCGTGATGCAGTTCATGGCGGCACTGGTCATCGGCGCCGTCGCGGCGGCGGTTCCCGCATGGAACGCGGCGCGCGTTCGCATCGTCGACGGGCTGCGGGCGATCGGATGAGCGGCAAGTTTCGCATCGTGGAGCATGGTTTGTTGGATCGCGCCATGACACGTCTTGCCCATTCCGGGCACTGTCGGCTCGCGGGATGACATGGCGGTTCCGCTCAACTACATCGCCCGCAATCTTGTCGCGCGCCGGCTGACGACCGTGCTGACGGCCGGTGGCATGGCGCTGGTCGTGTACGTCTTCGCAACGGTGCTGATGCTGGCCGCGGGACTCGAGCAGACGCTCGTTTCGACGGGACAGGCCGACAACGTGGTCGTCATTCGCCGAAGCTCGCAGACGGAGGTTCAAAGCGGCGTCGATCGCCTGCAGGCGGGCATCGTCGAAAGCCTGCCGGAGATCGCCGTGGCGGCCGATGGGCAACGGTTGATTTCAAAGGAGCCGGTCGTACTGATCAACCTGCCGAAGCGCGCGACCGGGAAGCCGGCGAACGTCGTGATCCGCGGCGTGACTTCTGCAGGCCTGGCATTGCGCCCGCAGGTGAAACTCGCCGCGGGGCGGATGTTCCGGCCGGGAACGGCAGAGATCATTGCCGGTCGTTCGATCGCGGATGGATTCCAGGGCGCGGGACTCGGGGAAACGTTACGCTTCGCATCGCGCGACTGGACGGTCGTCGGCGTGTTCGACGCGGGTCACACCGGCTTCGATTCGGAAATCTGGGGCGACGCCGAGCAGATGCTGCAGGCGTTCCGGCGCACCGGGTTTTCGTCGATCCTGTTCAAGCTTGTCGATCCGGATCGGTTCGACGCGGTGAAGTCCGAAATCGAAAACGACCCGCGCCTCACGCTGGAAGCGAAACGCGAGAATCGGTTCTACGCGGAGCAGTCGGAAGCGCTGTCCAAGTTCATCAGCTACCTCGGAACCGGCATCTCGATCATCTTTTCGATCGGCGCCGTCATCGGCGCCGCGATCACGATGTATGCGAGCGTGGCGTCGCGCACCGGCGAGATCGGCACGCTGCGCGCCCTCGGGTTCTCGCGCGGCGCAATCCTCGCCGCGTTTCTCGGCGAAGCGCTGCTGCTCGGCCTGCTCGGCGGCGTGGTCGGGCTGGCCGGTGCGTCGGCGATGCAGGCGCTGTCCATTTCGACGACCAACTTCCAGACGTTCGCCGAGATCGCTTTTTCGTTCACGCTGACGCCGCGGATCGTCATCGTGTCGCTGATCTTCGCGCTCGGCATGGGCTTCGTCGGCGGCTTCCTGCCGGCCGCACGGGCGGCGCGAATGAAGATCGTGGACGCGTTGCGGGCCGCTTGAAGCGTCACCGCGCGAGGTCCCGCGTGCCCGCCTGACGATGCCTGGCATCGATTGCTTACAGGTAGTCCGGCATGATCGTTACAGCGTACGGCATGACCTCCTCGGACAAGGGTGTCAGCGGTGACATTGCGTCCACCCGATCATCGGGCGTGCCCGGCGTCGAGTTGTCGCCGTTGATCACGCAGGCGGCGCTATACCAGCCGTTGACACCCCGCAGTTTCCAAAGCTGACCGAGTCGATAAGTCACCTGGTTCGGCGGGAGAAACGAAAGCTGCGCGCGGCGAGGCGTAATGGTGAACGGGTCATGGGGAACGCACGTGCCGTCCTGGAAGAGCAATGCCTTTTCGCCTGCTGCATGGCGGTGGGCCGTGACGTTCATCGTTCGCGCCATCTTCTTGGTCACCGGCGGATCGAACGCCTCCTCGTTCACCGTCAGGTAAACGAACCGGATGAAGCGGCGATTCGGCAGGTCTACGATCTTCGCGACGGGCTTGGCGAGATCGCCGAAACTGACCGTCAGGTCGAGCGAGAACGATCCGAGGCAGCCGTCGACGGAGGTGTGGCGGAGATTGACCGTAGTCGACGCAGAATTGCGGCTGGACCTCGGCCAGCAGATTGACGTCGGAGTCGATCTGTCCACGCGTGTAAACGCGCTGGCCGAGATGGATGTAGTCGCTCGCGTTTTGGTACGCGAAGTATGTCGGCTCGGAAATGTCGATCGTTCCAACGGCCACCGCGTCGCCTTCGCTGCCGAGCTCGCCGCGATACACGACCTGCAATACGACGTCCGTCATATCGAAGGGAATGGGCGAGTCGCCGAAACTCGAATTCAAGCGAGCTTCTCCTCGTCGGCCTGGAGAGCTTCGCCATAGACAGGCTGCGAGACGATGATCTGCTCGACGCCGTCGCGGCATTGCGTCGATGCGTCCGGTTTCGCGAAATTGACGACGGTCAGGGAATCGGTACACGGCGACGCGCCGACGACGGTGTCGAGGCTGGATTCGTATTGCCGGTCCTTGTGGTATCGAAGTACCGCGAAAAACTGACCGCCGCTCATGTGCTGGGGCTTCTCGCTGCCCTGCGGATCGACGAACGCCGCCGTCGTATTGCGGACCTTCGCGCGCAGCATCGTGAAGCCTTCATCGCTTGCGTGGTCGGCCAACGCGAACACGCCTTCGTCCGGGAGCTCGATGTCGATGCGTCCGCGAAAGAAAAAATTGATCAGCCCGGCGGAATACGCGACGGCGCGAGGAAGGAGGAGATTCGCCATCGCGTCGTAATTGAGGCGGTTGAGGGAGTACGCCGGCGCGCTGGATTGCGCGCGCACGAACTGGTCCCAAAGGCTGTAAGTGGTGAGCGGGACGTTTGCAGTCGACGACTGCTGCCAGGCATCGGCGACCTCGCCGTAATACACATGGGTGGGCGTGCTGTCAGTCGATGCCGAGCCGTCCCAGCGAGTGGGCACGAGACTCGCAATCACGTAGCTGGACGGATTCCTGGACGGCGATGGATACTCCGTCGATTCGAAGTTCTTGGCCGCCGTGAAGAACCCCCGATTGCTGTAATCGGCAAGGCCCTTCCCGTGGACCGCCTGGTTTCCGGGCGCAGTGCTCCAGTAGTCGGTGTATTTTTCGAATGACGGTATCGGATACGAACTGATCGACAGCGGCATCGCCGGCATTGTCAGCGGCGCGTTGAAGGGATGACCGGAGCTGAAGGAGGTCTGAAGCAGCGCTCGGGCGTTGATGTACTTCTCGTACACGCTCGTGTGCCCGGGGACACAGATCTGGCTGGATGGACATAGCTTGCCCGAGTGAGGCTCATTCCTCGTGTGTTGCGGCTGCGCCATATCCTGGTTCAGATGCAGTACGTCCCCCAGCGCACGGAACGCCGTTGCCCAATACGCCTGCCGCCATTGCTGTTTGGTAGCGGCGTCGGCGCCTGCGGCAATGGCCGGGTAGCCGGTTCCGTTGTAAGTCAGGAGCGTCAATGCGCGAAACATCGCCTCTCGCGCGTCCAGTATCGTGAAGTGATTCTTGCGTTGGGGTTCCGGCGTATTGGGATCGGCAAAGCTGTCGAAGGTGCCGATGGCCCAATCCGGATTCTTGTGGATATCTCCTTCGACGAGAATGAGCCCCGGCACTTCCAGCGCGCGATTGAAAATCGGATCGAAGAAGTGGTTCAACGGCCGATTGAGCCCGGGAGCGACGTCCTGAGGCGTTGGCGGGTCCTCACTGGGGTTGTCGTCTTCGCGGATGGCGCCGTAACATGAGCCAGGCTAGCTCAGGAATTGATCTGCGCGCAGTGACATTGAAGGGCGTCCAGGATATCCTTTTCGTATTTTTGCGCTTTGTGCCCGAACGCTGCGGGTCCCCCGAAACGCTTCAACGAATTCGAAAGTAGCTGTTCGCCATCCCCGAACGGGGCAAAACACGTTCAAGACCAAGGCGATTGTGCTAAGGGAATCGCCACGGAGCTGCTGGCATGGCGCCGAAGATCGTGATGCTGCAAAGGCGCTATCGCGTTATGAGCGCATGGGTGGCTTGTTCGTATGCCTCAGCATAACGGCGATTGAGCAGAATGCGCAAGAACAAACAAGACGCAATAGGACGTTCACTTGAGATGCTCCTTAATGAAAGTACGTCGATTTGTGCGATCGTTTGCCGGGCCATTCGGGTCTGCTGCCAGGGCCGCGTCAGCGGCAAGCTACTGCGATGAATTGAATCCGTGCTTTGATTGTTCGGCCGTCCTCGCAATCTGGCGAGCTTCGTCATGATATCGCTTTCAGCATTGGATAAAGGCTTTTCTGACTGTCTTTACCGTAGCGGCAACCCGCGGTTTGCAAGTCCCCAGAAGATCGCATCCATCCGCTCATCCGTCGTTCCCGAGAAAGCCTTCAGCGCATACCGTTCGTTCGGCCGATCGATTGGCGGCTCGGCAGGACCTTCGTGAAGCAGGATTTGCCGAGGCGTGTAATTGCGCGCATAAACCAGCGCAATCGGATCCAGTACGTATACGTCGTACGTGCTCCACTTTCGCCACGCTTCAATCTGGAATCGTCCCTGCGCGTCTGTCGTCGTCGCTGCCGCGTGGTAGCAAATCGTGCGCGAGTTGTGTCCGGTGAAGCCGCTCGGGATGATCGTGGACTCCCACACGTATGCGACGTGCGCCCCGGCTGACGGGCTGGCCGGTGTCGGCGTCCATGACCTGGCCTGCGATACGTTTTCCGTACAGGACCTGGGGCAGCATGCCGCAAGCCGCCGCGACGGATAACGTGATCGCCGCGCAGATGAGCAGGAATCGAATGGCCTTCATGCCTCACATTCCGTCGATGCGCCAGATGCCGTCCTCGGCACGGATCAGATACAGCATGAATCGCTTCGGCCCCTCCGGTGTATTGCGGACAATGCTCAACTCCGCCAGATCCATGCCGAAATTGATTTCCCGGATCTCACCGAGTTGATCTACGACCGATGCCAGCGTTGGCTGCAGTAGCGTGAAGATGGCGTTGTACTTCTCGTGCGCCGGACCGGTTAAGGCAGTCAGAGCGCCGCTGATGTTGCCTGTCTTCAGGCGCGCAAGCATCCCGTCGTAAATCCCGCGCAATTTCGCCTGATGCACGCCTGGCATCAACACGACGATCGACTTGCTGGTCGAATAGAGGACATTGTCGTCGTCATCGTAGACCTTGATGACGGCCAACCACGTGCCGGCCGGGTACGTCGCCGTGACGGTCAGCGTACCGTCGACGAATTGGTTCGGCGTAGCGATCAGGTTCGGCAATCCGTCGTTATCGAGGTCGAAATTGACCTGCTTGAAGGCGAGGTTGTCAGGATTCTCGACGGTGAATGTCACCTGGAGCGAATTCAAGCCATCGGTCGGCGAAGCATGGACGACGAACGGACCGCGCCCGGTGCTGTTTACCGTGGCCGAGCGGGACGTCGTTTGGCCATCCTGTGTCGTCACCACTGCGGTCACGGTGTTCGCGCCGGGCGTGAGCGGTACGTCGTTCGCCTGGAAATGACCGAAGTCGTCGATGCGAGTCACGACGCCATTGACAGTGACCGCGGAATTCGGTGGCGCGGACACGAATCCTTGCACGAGAACGTTGTCATCATCGATCGTAGCTCCTTCCAGGCTTGCGGCGATGCTGAGGTCGACCCCGCCGCTGACCCCGATTGCGACCGGGGATGATGCCGTGGTCCCTCCCGCATTGTCGATCGCCCTCGCGACAACGGAATACGAACCGGCGGCAACGCCGTCCCAGAGGAAGGTATATGGAGCCGTGGACGCTGTGCCGATCAGTGCGCCGTTCGCATGGAACTCGACCCTCGCAATCGCGCCGTCGCTATCGGCGGCGCTCGCGCTCAACGAGATCGTCGCGGGGGCGAAATACGGCCCACCGCCTGCAGGCACGGTCAGCGTGACGGTCGGCGGCGCGTTGTTCGAAACAGTCACCGCAACCGGCGCGGAGACGGCTATGGCGCCGAGGTTGTCGGTTGCCTTGGCGGTGAGCGAATATGCGCCCGCGGCGACGCTGCCCCAGGTTGCCGCGTACGGGGCAGCGGTCGACGAACCGACCAGGGTCGTTCCCGCGTAGAAATCGACTTTCGCGACCGAGCCATCACCGTCGCTGGCGCTTGCTGCGAGCACGATTGTCGCCGGCGCCGTATAGACCGCATTCGAAGCAGGTGCGGTCAATGTCACCGACGGCGCGCTGTTCGGGTCGATCGTCACGTGTACGGCTGTGGAGGTCGCCGTCGCGCCGCGATCATCAAACGCGACAGCCACCAGCGTGTAGGCGCCTGGTGTCGTCGTCGTCCATGGCACCGAATACGGCGCGCTCGTGCCGCGACCGATCAGCGTGCCGCTGCTGCCGCCGAGTCGATACTCGACCGCCGTAACCGCGCCGTCGGGATCCGATGCCATCGCGGCCAGGCTGACGGTGAATCCGGGCGCGAAATGCGCGCCTTCGCCGGGTGACGTCACCGCGACGATCGGCGGCCGGTTGGCCGTTCGCACCGTTACCGTCGATGGTCGGGATGTGGTCGCCAGCCCGCGCTCGTCGGTTGCCCGCGCGGTGATCGAATGATCGCCCACGGACGCCGCGGTCGAGGGTCACGTGCCACGGCGCCTCGTGCGATGTTCCGACAAGGGTTTCGCCGTCGAAGAACTCGACCTGCGCAATCGCGCCGGTCTTGCTGATTGCATCGGCCGCCAGGATCAGATCGAGCGGGCCGTCGACCGCTGAGCAGGCGGCCGGACTCTTGACGACGACGACCGGAGGCTGCCCGATGACGATGCCGATCGACGGGGAATTGGTAACGCCGCCTTTGTCGTCGATCGCACGCGCGACAATCGCATGCAGGCCGGCCGGTGCGTCGATCCATGTCATGGTGAACGGCGCACTGCCGGCCGAGCCGATCAAGACGGCGCCGTCGAAGTATTCGATTCTCGTCACCGTGCCGTCAGGATCGCTCGCCGTAGCAGCGAGCGGGATCGGTTCACCCGCCGCGTAGAACGCTCCCTGCGCCGGAGACGTCAGCGTCACGACAGGCAGCTGATTGTTCGTCACGACGATCGTGACGGGCGTCGATGTCGCCGTTCCGTTCTTCCTGTCGTAGGCCTTGGCAGTGAGTGTGTAGCTTCCGGCCGCGACGTTCTGCCAATCGAATCGATACGGCTCGCTCGATGCGGTTCCGATGAGCGTCGAGCCGCCGCGGTAAAACTCGACCTTCGCGATGGCGCCGTCCGGGTCGCTTGCCGACGCGGCCAGCGTGACCGTCGCTCCCGCCGAGTAGGCCGTTCCACTCACCGGCGAGGTCAGCGCAACGACCGGTGGCTTGTTGGGTGCCTTCAGCGTCGAAGTCGCAGGTTCCTTCGCCACCGCACCCGACGTCTCGTGCACCGCTCCTGCATCCATACTCGGCTCGTCGGCCAACACCGTGAGCGTCGCCGCCATTTCCGTGCGATGGCCGAAACGATCCACTGCCTGCGCCGTGAGGCGATTGACCCCAGGGCGCATTGGAAACCGAGGTGCGATAAGAGCGCGTCCGCTGGAGGGGTCGATGATCGCGTCCGCCATGGGCGCCCCGTTCATCTGCGCAACAACGCGCACACCGTCGGCGTAGCCATCCGGCAGCTCGCACGGTTTCCCGTTGCATACGGCGCCGAACCGGAGCGTAAGGAGCGAAGACGCATCCGAGGTGGCGCCGCCGGACGGCGGACGGATCAGTGCGATCGCTGGATCGAGTCGAAACGGGGGCGGCGTTGCGACGAACCAGCCCGTCGGCAGATCCGACTCCTCGAGGATCCGCCCGTCGCGAGCAATTCGCGCGAACCGTGCCGGGGTCTGCAGCACAAGCGATTCGCGCGCGTCGTCATAGTGCAGCATGACCGAAGCGTCCCGCAGCGTCGCCGGCAAATCCATTTGCAGGCGCGTTTCGCCATCATGAGCGATGACGATCAACGTCTGCTCGGCAACGACCCATAGATCTCCGGTGCGCGCATCGAGCGCGATCGCTCGGGCCGCCGTCGTGATCGCCGTCGTCGACCTGCCGCGCGTCGTCTCGACGTGTGACAGCGCATGCGAGCCGGCGATCCACGCCTGCTCGCGCAGCGCATCGACGGCAAGGCCGCCCGCCACGATGTCCTTTGCGACCGGCGCACGGTCGAATTGCAGCGACTGCCCCTCCTGGGAGAAATGAGCGAGTTGTCCATTGGCAATGAGCCACGGGGTCTGGTCCAATGCAACGAACAAGGCACTCGCAGTCGCGGGTAGCGACGTTCCGTGCGCCAGCGTGCCGGCGTCCGAGAAATGGAGCAGCAGCGGCTTGTCGGTGGTGATCCACGCGCTATCGTCGTAGGGGTCGACCGCCAAGCCGATGCCTTCGCCGTAATCGCCGCCGGTGAGGTCGATATCCGCGCGTACGCCGCCGTCGCGCGAAATATGAACCAGGCGATGCGAGTTCATCGCCCAGGCGCCACCCTCGTGGGTCGCCGCGAGCTTTCGTACATCCGGGATGGACAGGACGCGCGTCGACCGATTCGAGAGCAACTGCGACACGCCTTCGCCATCCGTGAGCCAGATGCCCTCGGCACGGGCAGGCGAACCGGCAACCGCAAGGCATGCACAGCAGACGGCAGCGAAAAGCGAGCGCATCGACACTCCCTGGGCGCGGGCGATCAGTTGCAGGCGAGCGGTGTGTCGACGACCTGGTACACGATCGGTGTGTCGACGGCGATGCCCGGAAGTTGGAGGAGCGCGTTCAGCGAATGGATGCCGACCGGCAGCGTCGTGGTCAACGTCGCCTTGTTTGCGACCAGCGCGGCGCTTCCGATCCATGCCGCGCCGTTCATGAAGGTCACAGTTCCCGAGACGGAGGGGCCCGCCAGTGTCGCGGTCAGCGCGATCTGCGTTTGCGCGTCGACGCGGTCATCGGAGCTTGCCAATGTCATCGACGGCGTCGCTGCGAACTTGACGATGATCGCACCCTGGTTATTGCTGTTCGCAGTCTGGAATGCGCCCGGTGTCGGTGAGAAATTGCTGGACGAGTCCGCGTCGCCGGTCACGTACGCCGCCCCCGATTGATCGATCGCGACACCGGTCGCCGCGCCGGGCGGAAAGCGCGTCCAGCCGTTGTCCGCTTCGTTGAAGCCCGTACGCAGGAATGTCGACCAGAGAAGACTCGCGCCCGATGCACTGACTTTGGCGACGAACGCCGAGTCTTCGTTGTCCTCCCGCTTTCGGATCGCCGCCGAGTCGACGAGCGGGAAGGTGTACGAGCGTGCGATGCCCGTCACGTATGCGTGTCCACCCGCATCCACGCCGATTCCGTACGCGGCGTCTGCCCGATACTGCGGTAGCGGACCAAACACGACCTGGCACAACGTCGTGCATACTTCCCCGCCGAGGAACGACGAATAGACAAGCGCGTTCCCCAGCGGGGCAACTTTCGCAACGAACGCATTGCCCACGCTGGAGTTGATCAGCCGCGCGCCCGCCTTGACGGCTGGAAGCCGCCCTTCGATGGGAAATCCGACGAGTACGTCTCGCCCGCGACATACGCATTGCCGCCTGCGTCGATGGCGATCGCGTTGACCGCGTCATCGAGCGCGCCACCGAGCAGCGTGGAGTAAACGAGCCGCGCGCCGGTGGAATCGAGTTTGGCGACGAACCCGTCTTTCTGGCCGTGCGGCAAGGACTGGATTGCGTTGACCAGCGGAAAATCGCTCGACGTCGTCCATCCGCCGACGTAAGCATTGCCCTCACCGTCGAGCGCGACCGATGCCGTGTAATCGTTGCCGGTTCCGCCGAGAAACGTTGCATAAGCCGGCGCGCTGCCCGTGGGATTCAGTTTGAGCACGAAGCCCGTTCCCGACGAGGTGGCGGGCATGCGTTGCAATGCGCCCGGCGTCGTGACGAACGCGGGCGTCGCGCTGCCGGTGACATATGCGTTGCCGTTGCGATCGACGGCGATGGCACTGCTCGTGGCACCCGCAACGTACGTCGAGTACGCAAGCGTGCTGCCGGTCGGTCCGAGCTTGGCGACGAATGCGCCCCCGCCGGAGATCGCCTTTTGCCACGCGGTTGCGCTGACCGGAAAGTTGTTGCTCGCGGTCTGGCCCGTGATGTATGCGCTGCCCGACGCATCGACCGCGATGCCGACGGCGCGATCGATGCTGCCTGCGCCTCCGAGATAGGTCGACCACGCCAGCGCCGTGCCGGCCGCGTTCAGCTTCGCGACGAATACGTCGACATCGCCGCTCTTTCCGAGCGAACGGTCGTAGGGCGTAGCCGTCGGGAAGTCGGTCGACAGCGTATATCCGGTGACGTAGGCATTTCCGTTCGCGTCGACCGCAATTGCGGTGCCTTGCTCGAAGGAGTTGCCGCCAAGATAAGTCGCATACGTCACCACCGGATCGATGACCAGCATCCGATCTCGGTCGTACGACCCGACCTGGATGCGCACGTTGGAATCGGCTTCCAGCACGAAGGCGCTGTCGACGCTCTCGCGAATCCCGTCGACCTCCTGGTACGCCACGGGCGGATGCAGCTTCAACGTTCCGGCGTCGCTGTTCGATCAGCAGCGCACCGCTGTCGTCGACGGACATCGCGGTGGCCCCGTGGGTGTGGAACGCAATCCGGGACGGATCTCCGCCGGGCGCGACGACGACGTCGTATTCGAGCTGGCCTCCATGTCCGTGGAACACCAGGTCGACGTCCGGATAAGCGCCGGCAACGCGAACGCGCGCATAGGTCGGGATGTCGGTCTCGTCCGCGTCACCGGCGTGCGCCTTGAACCGATGGATCCGCGTTGCCTGCTCGTCGACACCCTCGATCCATGCGTCGCGGTTCGCGCCGATGAAATCGAATGCGATCGTCGCGAGATATGCCGTGGCGTTCGGATTGCGCCCCGCACGTGCGGTGAAGCGGACGCCTCGTGGCGATATCGCGACGCCGTATCCGCCGCTGCGGCCGATGTAGCGCGTCGCACCGTCGGCGCTGTCGACGGAGCGCTCGAATATCAGCGCCAGCTTGCCGTATGTTGCCAACGCGCTGACCGCGGCCGATGACGGCGACGCCGTGTCATCGACGATGACGCCGCGCTTGCGTCCCGTGCGCCAACGGATCGCCGGCGGCCGTGAGCATGAGCGCAAAGGTTGCGACGATCCACCGATGAATCACGACGCGCCTCCTGAACGGGAACGACGCAAGGCTACTGAATCTGCACGTGCCGATTGACTGTCAGATTTCGGAGGTCGTCCATGCGGATGATTGGCGCCCGCCCAATTGCGTGATATCGCGGGGGTCTCGCTGCATCTCCCGATCCGTGACGCTAGAATCCGGGGATCGTGTCGCTTCGTTCCCCCGTTGCGCTGTTCGCCATCTCGACGCTGATCTGGGGCTCGACGTGGCTCGGCATCAAGTTCCAGCTCGGCGTCGTATCACCCGAGGTTTCGGTCGCGTACCGATTCGCACTCGCCGCGCTGCTGCTCGGCGCGTGGTGCGCCGCGACGGGACGCTCGTTGCGTTTCGGCCAGCGCGCGCACGCGTTCATCGCGCTGCAGGGCATCCTGCTGTTCGGCTTGAACTACGTCGCCGTTTACTGGGCGGAACGCTATGCGACCTCCGGGCTGGTCGCCGTGCTCTTCTCCACGATCGTGTTCATGAATCCGATCGGCGCACGATGGCTGTTCGGGACAACGTTGACCTTGCGGACGCTCATCGCCGCGGTGCTGGGGGTCATCGGCATCGCGTTGCTGTTCCTGCCCGAATTGACCGAGGCGCGGCACGGCGGCAACGCCGCTCTCGGCATCGCATTGGGCCTGGGCGCAACCGTGATCGCGGCGGGTGGCAATCTCGCGGCGATGCGCAATCAGCGCGATGCGATCCCGGTGTTGACGGGCACGGCGTGGGGAATGGCCTACGGTGCGCTGGCCGCCGCAGTCATCGCGCTCGCGCAAGGCGCAACGTGGACAATCGACCTGCACGCGCCGTATTTACTGTCGCTTGCCTATCTCGCGATCTTCGGCAGTGTCGTTGCATTCGGTGCCTACCTGACACTGCTGAAGCAGGTTGGACCCGGGCCTGCCTCGTACGTCGGCGTGGCGACGCCGATCGTGGCGATGGCCGTCTCGACGGTGTTCGAAGCGTATCGGTGGACGCCGGTCGGCGCGTTCGGCGTCGTTCTGGCCATTGCCGGTAACTGGCTGGCGCTGAAGCCCTCGCGCGCGCGGTCCGCGGAGCCGAGCTCGCCGCAGCAACGTCCCGTCGTGATCGTTCGCGAACGTTAGCGGAGCCCCGACGGCGTTGCGCCTGGGGGGCGTGGCATTCGCTGTATACTCGGCGGGCAGGCTCTCAAGCCGTTGTCGATCCCGCCTTTCGCCGCGTCGAGCGGCCCTTGTCCGGTCTTCCTACCCCTTGAAGGTCCCGCTTGCGGGCGCATTCACGCGCGCAATTCATCTCTATCAGGAATGGACATGAACAAAGGTAGCGTCAAGTGGTTCAACGATGGCAAGGGCTTCGGCTTCATCACGCCGGATTCCGGCGGCAAGGATCTGTTCGCGCATTTCTCGGCGATCCAGGGCAGCGGGCACAAGACCCTCCGCGAGAATCAGAAGGTCTCGTACGACGTCACGACGGGCGCCAAGGGCGACCAGGCCGTGAACATCGTGCCGCTCGACTGATCTGCGCCGCAGATTGCGTCACGAACGCCCGGGAAACCGGGCTTTTGTTTTACTAGTCCTCGCCATCCTTTTTGATCACATCGACGTTGTCGATCAGGCGCGTCGCGCCGAGCGTCGCCGCGCCCAGGACGATCAGCAAATTGGGATGGTCGAAGCCCTCGGGGTGCGGGATGCGCAGGCCGATCCCGTTGCGAACCGCGATGTAATCGACTTTCCATCCGTGGCGCGCAAGATCCGCCCGTCCGGCCGCCTCGAGGTTGGCGTAATCGGTCCGGCCGCCGGCGATGTCATCGGCGATTTCGCGCAGCGTTCGATACAGCCGTGGCGCTTCCGTCCGCTCGACCGGCGACAGGTAGTTGTTCCGTGATGACAATGCGAGACCGTCGTCCGCGCGCACCGTTTCGCCGGGAACGATCTGGATCGGAAGGTTGAACTGCTGCACCATCCCGCGCACGAGCTTCAGCTGCTGGCGGTCCTTCTTGCCGAATACCGCGTAGTCGGGTTGCACGAGGTTGAAGAGCTTGAGCACGACCGTGCATACGCCGTTGAAGAAGCCGGGGCGGAATGCGCCATCGAGCTCGTCCCCGACAGGCGGCGGCTGCACGCGATAGACCTGCGGCGTCGGGTACATGTCGTGCTCGTGCGGCGCAAACAGCACATCGACCCCTTCGCGCTCCAGCTTTGCGCAATCGGACTCGAACGTCCGCGGGTACCGATCGAAGTCCTCGTTCGGTCCGAATTGCAGCCGGTTGACGAAGATGCTCGCGACGACACAGTCGGCGTGGCGGCGCGCGATGCGCATCAGCGACAGATGTCCTTCGTGCAGGTTGCCCATCGTCGGAACGAACGCCACCCGGTCGGCACGTCCCAGGCGCTCGCGCAGCGCTTCCGCCGATTCAATCAGGTCCATCGTCGCCCTCCGGGAGAGGCTTTCGGCGTGCGCAATCACGCCGGGCCCAGGTTGAAGAACTCGCGCTGCCCGCGCATGCTGGAAACGCGGCCGAGCAGGAGCTCGACGTGCGCGGAGTCGTCGACGAAATTCAGCCGTTCGCTGTTCACGATCAGCAGCGGCGCTTCCTCGTACCGATAGAAGAACCGCGTATACGCATCGGCGAGGCGCGCCAGGTATTCGGCAGGCATCGACTGCTCGAAACCGATGCCGCGTCGATGGACGCGCTCGATGAGCGTGTCTACCGGCGCCTGCAGGTAGACGACGAGATCCGGCGTGGGCGTTTGCGGCTTGAGATGCTTGAAGACCTTGTCGTAGAGCGCGTACTCGTCATTGGTCAGGTTGATCCGCGCGAACAGCGGATCCTTGTCCAGCAGGAAGTCGGCGACGGTCGGCCGGCGAAAGAGGTCGAGCTGCGCAAGCCCGCGCAGCTGGTCGACGCGCTGGAACAGGAACGTCAACTGCGTCGGCAGCGCGAAGCGCGCCATGTCGTCGTAGAAGCGCGCAAGAAACGGATTGTCGTCCGGCTGTTCGAGCAGCTCGTCGGCATGCAGCCGGTGCGCGAGCTCTCGCGCAAGGCTGGTCTTGCCGGCGCCGATCGGTCCTTCGATGACGATGTAGCGACAGGCGGCAAGATCCATTGCGACAGCGTTCTATTCGCGGGTGGTCGGGAGCGAATGCGGCCAATGCGTTCGTATGCGCACGATTCGCTGGCCGCGAACGCGCGGGAGAAAACGACGGGCGAGACCGAGGCCCGGTATGCGGGCCGCGGGGCGCGACGTCGGTCAACGGCTTCAACACGAACGCGCGCTCATGCATGCGCGGGTGCGGAATGGTCAATTGCGGCGAGCGCATCCGGCGCGCGCCGTATAGTAGCAAATCGAGATCGAGCGTTCGTGCAGCGTTGCGAGGCGTATGCGGCTCGCGGCGGCGGTGGTGCAGCCGCTCGATTCGTTGCAGGCGATCGAGCAATGCATGCGCCGCGAGCGACGTGCTGACGAGCGCGACTGCGTTGACGTAATCGGGCTGCGGTCCGCCGCCGATCGGAGCAGTGATGTAGCTCGGCGACACGGCCAGGACCCGGACGCCGTCGATGCGCGTCCAGTCGTGCCAGCGCCCTCGCGATCTGCCGGCGCGGGTTGGCCAGGTTGCTGCCGAGCCCGACATACGCTCGCGTCGGCATCCCGCGCTATTCGTCCGCTGTGGGCGCCGGCGTTTCCTGGGCGCCTTCGTTGCGGCGCTTGCGACTGCGCGTACGGCGGCGTTTCTTCGGCGCCTCGTCCGGCCTGAGCATCGCGGCCCGCTCTTCGTGCGACGCTTCCTGGAATCGTGTCCACCAATCGACGAGCGCCTGCGGCGCCTCGCCGCTTTCGCCGCGCAACACCAGAAAATCGTAAGCGGCGCGAAAACGCGGATGCTCGAGGAGCCTCGCTGGCCGCGACCCGGCGCGCTGCTCGAAGCGCGGCTGCAGCGACCAGATTTCCTTGATCGTCGCTTCGAAGCGGCGCGGGATGGCGATCCGTTCCGCTTGCGCGTGCAGGACCTTGTCCATCGCATCGAACAGCGCCGGCAGCGGACGCTCGCCGCGTTCCTTCGCGGCGTTCCACGTCACGAGCACTTCGTGCCAGCAGCAGCGTCGCGAACAGGAATGCGGGCGAGACGCCCTTGTCGGCGCGCACGCGCGCGTCGGTGCCCGCAAGTGCCGCATCGATGAACTTGTGCCCGAGGGGCTGCTCGAGAATCATGTCGAGCAGCGGCAGCAGGCCGTGCGAAAGGCCGTGGGCGCGCAAGCTTCGCAGCGTTTCGACGGCGTGACCCGAGAGCAGCAACTTCTGCATCTCGTCGAACAACCGCGCCGGCGGCACGTTCGCCATCAGCGGCGCGAGTCGCGTGATGGGCTCGTCGGTCTTCGGATCGATCGTCAATCCGAGCTTGGTCGCGAGGCGCACCGCTCGCAGCATTCGCACCGGATCCTCGCGGAAGCGGGTGACCGGCGGCCCGATCAGCTTCAATCTGCGCGCGCGAATATCGACGACGCCGCCGACGTAATCCCAGATCGTTTCGGACGCCGGATCGAAGTAAAGGGCATTGATCGTGAAATCGCGCCGCACCGCGTCTTCCGCCTGCGATCCGTAGACGTTGTCGGACAGCAGCCGGCCGTGCTCGTCGGTCGTGTCGTTGCCCGTCTGCGCGGCGCGGAACGTCGACACTTCGATCGCATCGTTGCCGGCATGGACGTGCACGAGCCGAAAGCGGCGTCCGATGATGAACGCTCGCCTGAAGAGCGGCTTCACCTGTTCGGGCGTCGCGTCGGTGGCGATGTCGAAGTCTTTCGGCTCGATGCCGAGCAGCAGGTCGCGCACGGCGCCGCCGACGATGAACGCCTTGAAGCCCTCGTCCTGCAGGCGGCGGGTGACCGAGCGCGCCGCAGCGGACAGCTGGTCGCGCCGTACCGGGTGGCGGTCCGGTGCGTAGACGCGCGGGGCATTCGCATACCGGCCGGAGAGCAGGCGGGCGAGCAGGCGGCGAATCATCGGAGGAGAAGTGGCGTCGCGCGGGACCGGCAAGCGGAGGCCGGTGGTAGGCGGGGTCGGCGAATCGGCGCGGATTTTAGCATCGGGGCTGTCCTCTCGGACGCTGATGCAGGCCGGACCGGGCGTGTTGGCGCTTCGCGCATAATCGAGGGTTGGTGGTGCGGAATCGCGAATTCGCGCTCGATCCGCGCCGGCTACTCGTCAGGAGACCGCATGTATCAACACGTAACCGTGCCGCCCGGCGGCGCAAAAATCGCCGTCAAGCCGGATTTCAGCCTGGAAGTGCCGACGAATCCGATCATCCCGTACATCGAAGGCGACGGCACGGGCGTCGACATCACGCCGGTCATGATCAAGGTGGTGGACGCGGCGGTTGCGAAGGCTTATGGCGGCAAGCGCAGGATCAACTGGATGGAAATCTATGCCGGGGAAAAGTCGACCCGCGTGTACGGTGCGGACGTCTGGCTTCCGGACGAGACGCTTTCGATCCTGCGCGACTTTGCCGTCTCGATCAAGGGACCGCTGACAACGCCGGTGGGAGGCGGCATCCGGTCGCTGAACGTCGCGTTGCGCCAGCAGCTGGACCTCTATGTGTGCCTGCGTCCGGTCCGGTATTTCAAGGGCGTGCCCTCGCCGGTCAAGGAGCCGGAGAAGACCGACATGGTGATCTTCCGCGAAAATTCGGAGGACATCTATGCCGGCATTGAATGGGCGGAAGGCTCCCCCGAAGCGAAGAAGGTGATCGACTTCCTGGTCAACGGCATGGGCGTGCGCAAGATCCGGTTTCCGCAAACGTCCGGCATCGGCATCAAGCCTGTCTCGCGCGAAGGCACGGAGCGGCTGGTTCGACGGGCGATCCAGTACGCGATCGACAACGACCGCCGCTCGGTGACGCTTGTCCACAAGGGCAACATCATGAAGTTCACGGAGGGCGCCTTCCGCGACTGGGGATACGCGCTCGCGCAACGCGAGTTCGGTGCGAAGGAGGTCGACGGCGGGCCGTGGTGCTCGTTCAAGAATCCCAGGAGCGGGCGCGACATCGTCATCAAGGACATGATCGCCGATGCCTTTCTGCAACAGATCCTCTTGCGCCCGGCCGAGTACGACGTGATCGCGACGCTGAACCTCAACGGCGACTACATTTCGGATGCACTGGCGGCGCAGGTGGGCGGCATCGGGATCGCGCCGGGCGCCAACATGTCGGACTCGGTCGCGATGTTCGAGGCGACGCACGGCACCGCGCCCAAGTACGCGGGCAAGGACTACGTGAACCCGGGGTCGGAAATCCTTTCCGCCGAAATGATGCTGATCCATATGGGCTGGCTGGAAGCGGCTGCGCTGATTACGTCGAGTCTCGAGAAGGCGATCACCGACAAGGTCGTGACGTACGATTTCGCGCGCTTGATGCCAGGCGCCACGCAGGTGTCCTGCTCGGGGTTCGGCCAGGCCATGATCGAACGGATGTAGTGGTGCGAGCAGCCGGCGTCGCCAGTCGCCCCGCTGACGCGAAGCGCAGCGGGGATCGACGGCGAATGCGAGTCGCCACGGGAGGCCGACTCGCGATGTGTCGCTTCGTGCGGACAGTGCAAGGAGGCCGGATTCCGCTCACCCGCCAAGGAGGCCGAGGTAAGCGAGCAGCCGGCGTCGGTCGCCCCGCTCGCGAAGCGCAGCGGGGATCGACGGCGAATGCGAGTCGCCACCGCGGGCCGACACGCCGGCCACGGCTTGCACGGCCGCGCGGAGACGCGCCAGCGTCGCGCGCCCCCGAGCGGGCGAGCACCGGCCGTAGCTCCGTAGGGGTGCGAAACTTTGCCACGCCGTCCTGCTGTCTTACGCCTGAAAGCGGCGGAGTGTTGTAAAAATTGCGCGGGCAGCCATTTAGTGCCGGTAGGCCGTGAGTCGACAAGCTCCTGCGTTAGCGGCGGCAGTGGCTGTCGGCAACGCCCCCGTCCATCGGCTTCACCCTTGAAAAATGTGTTGCAATCGTCAAACATGAACCCCAATTAGCCTCTGCGACGCGCGATGTCCAACCAGGAGCAGCACGGCAGCGTGCTCGAGGCCGAGCGGACGCGAGCCAAGCCGCCGCCGCTATATAAGGTCGTCTTGCTGAACGACGACTACACACCGATGGACTTTGTCGTCATCGTGCTCCAAACTGTGTTCAGCATGAGTCGTGAAAAAGCCACGCAGGTAATGCTTCAGGTTCACCGTGAGGGGATGGGGGTTTGTGGCACGTACACACGCGAAGTCGCGACGACCAAGGTCGAACAGGTCATCGACCTCGCAAGGAAGCACCAGCACCCGTTGCAGTGCACGATGGAGGAGACTTGAGCGTTAATGCATTCAGCGGCGTATCGAATGCCGCTGGCCGCGCCGGGAATGGTTTCCGGCGGGGCGTCGAAGTCAAGGAAGCAACATGATTGCCCAGGAACTGGAAGTCTCCCTCCACATGGCGTTTGTCGAAGCGCGGCAAAAGCAGCATGAGTTCATTACCGTTGAACATCTGCTGCTCGCAATGCTCGACAATCCGTCGGCGGCCGAAGTGCTCAAGGCGTGCGGCGTCGATCTCGACGAGCTCCGCGGCGTCCTTACGGACTTCATCAACGAGCACACGCCGCGGCTAGCGGCGCACTCGGATGCCGACACGCAGCCGACGCAGGGCTTCCAGCGCGTGATCCAGCGCGCGATCCTGCACGTGCAGTCGTCCGGCAAGAAGGAAGTGACCGGCGCGAACGTGCTGGTCGCCGTCTTCGGCGAGAAGGAATCGCACGCCGTCTATTTCCTGAACCAGCGAGGCGTCACGCGCCTCGACGTCGTGAACTACATTGCGCACGGCATCACCAAGACGCCGCAGCAGAAACAGGACAAGGCGTCGGAGGCCAAGGATGACGGCGAAGGTGGCAGCGAGTCGCAGGGCGCTCTCGATGCGTATACCGTCAACCTCATCGGCATGGCGCGCAGCGGCAAGATCGATCCGCTGATCGGCCGTGCGCATGAACTCGAGCGCGTCATCCAGGTGCTCTGCCGCCGCCGCAAGAACAATCCGCTGTTGGTGGGCGAAGCCGGCGTCGGCAAGACTGCGATCGCCGAGGGGCTCGCGCGCCGCATCAACGAGGGCGAGGTTCCCGAGTTGCTGAAGGAGTACCAGGTGTTCTCGCTCGACATGGGAGCGCTCCTTGCCGGAACGAAATACCGGGGCGACTTCGAGCAGCGTTTGAAGGCGGTTCTCAAGCAGCTCGCGGAAAACCCGAAGTCGATCCTCTTCATCGACGAGATCCACACGATCATCGGTGCGGGCGCCGCCTCCGGAGGCACGCTCGACGCATCCAACCTGCTGAAGCCGGCGTTGTCGACCGGCGCGCTGAAGTGCATCGGCGCAACGACGTACGGCGAGTACCGCCAGATCTTCGAGAAGGATCACGCGCTTTCACGCCGGTTCCAGAAAGTCGACGTGCCGGAGCCGTCGATCGCCGAGACGATCGAGATCCTCAAGGGCCTCAAGACCCGCTTCGAGCAGCATCATGGCGTGAAGTACGCGCCAGCGGCGCTCACGTCGGCGGCGGAGCTCGCCGCGCGCTTCATCAACGACCGTCACCTGCCCGACAAGGCGATCGACGTGATCGACGAAGCGGGCGCCGCACAGAAGATCCTTCCGAAGTCGCGGCAGAAAAAGGTCATCGGCAAGAACGAAGTCGAGGAAATCGTCGCGAAGATCGCGCGCATCCCGGCCAAGAATGTTTCTTCCAACGACCGCAACGCGCTGAAGACGCTCGATCGCGATTTGAAGAACGTCGTGTTCGGCCAGGACAAGGCGATCGACGCAATGGTCTCGGCCATCCGCATGGCGCGCTCAGGCCTCGGCAACCCGCGCAAGCCGATCGGCAATTTCCTGTTCAGCGGCCCGACCGGCGTGGGCAAGACCGAGGTCGCACGGCAGCTCGCGTTCTGTCTTGGCGTCGAGCTCCTGCGGTTCGACATGTCCGAGTACATGGAACGTCACGCGGTGTCGCGCCTGATCGGCGCGCCGCCCGGGTATGTCGGCTTCGATCAGGGCGGCCAGCTCACGGAGGGCATCACCAAGCATCCGTACAGCGTGCTGCTGCTCGACGAGATCGAAAAGGCGCATCCGGACATCTTCAACATCCTGCTGCAGGTGATGGACCACGGCACGCTGACCGACAACAACGGCCGCAAGGCCGACTTCCGCAACGTCATCATCATCATGACGACGAATGCGGGCGCCGGAGAGCTCGCGCGGCATACGATCGGCTTTTCGAACGACAAGCAGCCGGGCGACGAAATGGGCGAGATCAAGCGGATGTTCACGCCCGAGTTCCGCAACCGGCTCGACGCCACCATTTCGTTCGGCTCGCTCGACCACGAGGTCATCCTGCGCGTCGTCGACAAGTTCCTGCTCGAGCTCGAGGCGCAGTTGCACGAGAAGAAGGTCGACCCGACGTTCTCGCCCAAGCTGCGCGAATTCCTGGCGCGCAAGGGCTTCGATCCGCAGATGGGGGCGCGCCCGATGTCGCGTCTGATCCAGGACACGATCCGCAAGGCGCTCGCCGAAGAGCTGCTCTTCGGTCGGCTCGTCAATGGTGGCAAGGTGACGATCGACCTCGGCGACGACGACAGGATCAAGCTCGTCTTCGAGGAAACGCCCGAACCGCAAGTGGCCTAGCCGCGTACGCACGATGTCTGGCGGTCAGCCGATCGCCGGTTGCCGAACTCGAAGGCCCGTCGCTTGCTCGTCGACGTGAACGCGTCGCCAGAGCGCTTCGTCTCCGCTTCGCCGACAGTCCGCTGCGCAGGCGTGCAGACCTCGATGCGCTCTCGCATCGTGCAGCGAGATCATGGCGTCGGTCCCTGCCGGTGATGGTTCGGGCTCACCCCAGCATGTCGGCCCAGATCGATCGCGCCCACGCGAATCCGTAATTTCCTTCGACGGCGCTTTTTGCTGTCGACAGGCCTCCGGAGCCCGGGACGGTCAAGAACGTTTTCTGCTTCGCATCGTATTGATGCACGGATGTGACGTGCACCGCTTCGCGGTCGTTGATGTAGCTGTAGCAGGTGTTGTTCACGACCGGCGTCGGATTCACCGGCTGCTCCGCAAGTGCTGCCAGCACCGCGGCCGCCGCGATCTTGCCGTGCTGGTTCGCCATGTGCCCCGACTTCGGCATCAGCGGCGCGACCTGGATCGCGTCGCCGAGCACGTGAATACCCGGCACGTTGCGCGACTCGAACGTCAGGAAGTCGACCTCGCACCACTGATTGTTGACGGTGATGACGCTCGCATTGCGGGCGATCCGCGCCTGCGCCGTGCGGCGGAATCACGTTGAGCACGTCGGCCTTGACGTCATCCGCCGTTTCGAAGCGCGCCGTTCGCGTGCTGACGTCGACATCGGTCAGCACGTAATCCGGACGGTATTCGACAATGCCCTTGTAGTCCTCGCTCCACGCCTTCGTGAACAGCGCCTTCTTCGATTGCACGTCTTCGTTGCCATCGAGAACGAGCACCTTGCTGCGCGGCTTCGCGCGTTGGAAATACCACGCGACCTGGCATGCGCGCTCGTACGGTCCCGGCGGACAACGATACGGCGCGCGCGGTATCGAGATCGCGAATACGCCGCCGTCGCGCATCGACTCGATCTGCCTGCGGAGCGCGAGCGTCTGCGGACCGGCCTGCCACGCATGCAGGAACGTCGCTCGCGCGACTTCCGTGTCGAGTCCGTTGACGCGGTCGAAAAAAAAATCGATGCCCGGCGACAGTATCAGCCGGTCGTAGGCGAGCTCGGGGCCGCGCGCGAGCCGGACGCGTCGCCGATCGACATCGACGGCGGTCGCCGCATCGCGGACGACATTGACGCCGCGCCGCGCAAGCGCCTGGTAGGGGATCGTGATGTCGGCCATCGTCTTGCTGCCGCCGAGGACCAGGTTGGAGAGCGGACACGACACGAATGCCTCGTCGCGCTCGACGAGGGTGACGTCCACGGCATCGCCGCCCCACAGTGCCGCGTAGCGTGCGGCAGTGGCGCCCCCATAGCCACCGCCGATGACGACGACTTTGCCCTTGCGCGTCGCGCCGCGTGCAGGCGTCCACCGACCCAGTGCCAGCAGCGGGAGCGTACCCGCGGCGCTCAACAGCCGCCGGCGGCTGGCGTTCATCGTGGCGGTCTGACCCACCAGGCGTCGCCGATATGCAGACAAGCCGTCGGTCGTTGTCATGGCGGCGTGCGTTGTTCCGCAAAATAGCGGGCAATCGCGTCGATCTGCGCGTCGGTATACCCCTTGGCGATTTGCGGCATCACCGTGCCGGCTTGCGTGCCGCTTCGGAATGCGCGCAACTTGTCTGCGAGCGCCGCCTGCGGCTGGCCCGCAAGCACCGGCAGCGCGCGCCCGGCGGGCTGATGGCAGGTAAGGCAACCGGCGGCGAGTGCCCGCGCGGAATCATCGGCGGCGCTTGCCGCGCCGGTCAAGGCCGACCATGCGGCAGCCGCTGCACATGCAAGGCGACGGGCCCGGATGGATTTGGAAGCGCTTTCCATCTGGCGCGCGTCAGACGGGGGCGTCGCGCTGTGCCAGATCGGAACATAAAGCGCCGACAATCAATGAGATGCGATCCAGGCTTCGCCATACTGGACCGCATCGCTGTAGGACTTGGTTACGCAGCGCAGCAGAATAGTCCCGCAAATCGCCGTCACGTTTTCCACGATACGGAATCATTTTCTTAAGCATTGATTTTATTAAATAAAAAACGTATTGCAATGCGACAAAACGCTTGAAAAACCCCTCACTGTTTGCTACCGTCGAAGGAAGCGTCGCGGCAAATCACGCCGCAACGCGGAATCAGGGCAAGGGCGAACCCATCCGTGCCCGACAACCGTGCGAGCGATCCTCGCCGGTCAATGTCGCGAGAGCAGGGGATTTCACGATCCTTCGCCGCTCGCTTGCACCGTGCGCCATCGTGCGCGCGTAATCGACCAACCCGTCGGCGGAAGCGCTGGCATGGCGAAGATGGGAGCATGCATGAACTACGATCTCGAAGCGGCACGGCTCAAGAAGGACTGGGCGGAAAATCCGCGCTGGAAGGGCATCGAGCGCGGCTACACGGCCGAAGAGGTGGTCCGCTTGCGCGGCTCGCTGCACATCGAGCACACGCTCGCGCGGCGCGGCGCGGAAAAGCTGTGGAAGCTGATCAACGACGAGCCGTTCGTCAACACGCTCGGCGCGCTGACGGGCAACCAGGCGCTGCAGCAGGTCAAGGCCGGTCTGAAGGCGATCTACCTTTCCGGCTGGCAGGTGGCGGCGGATGCGAACATCGCCGGCGAAATGTATCCCGACCAGTCGCTTTATCCGGCGAACTCGGTGCCGGCGGTCGTGCGCCGGATCAACAACACGTTCATCCGCGCCGACCAGATCGCGCACGCCGAAGGCAAGGACGACATCGACTATCTTCGCGCCGATCGTCGCCGATGCGGAAGCGGGGTTCGGCGGCGTGCTGAACGCGTTCGAGCTGATGAAGGCGATGATCGAGGCGGGTGCGGCCGGCGTCCATTTCGAAGATCAGCTCGCATCGGTCAAGAAGTGCGGCCACATGGGCGGCAAGGTGCTCGTGCCGACGCGCGAGGCGGTCGAAAAGCTCGTCGCGGCGCGGCTCGCCGCCGATTGCCTCGGCGTGCCGACGATCCTGCTCGCGCGCACCGACGCGGAGGCGGCCGACTCGTCACGTCGGACATCGACGACAACGACAAGCCGTTCTGCACCGGCGAGCGCACGGTCGAAGGCTTCTACAAGACGCGCAGCCGGCCTCGATCAGGCGGTGTCGCGCGGCCTCGCGTACGCGCGCGTACGCCGACCTGATCTGGTGCGAAACCGGCAAGCCCGATCTCGCATTCGCGAAGGCGTTCGCCGACGCGATCCACGCGAAGTTTCCCGGCAAGATGCTCGCGTACAACTGCTCGCCGTCGTTCAACTGGAAGAAGAACCTCGACGACGCGACGATCGCGCGGTTCCAGCGCGAGCTCGGCGCGATGGGCTACAAGTTCCAGTTCATCACGCTCGCGGGCTTCCACAGCCTCAACTACTCGATGTTCCATCTCGCGCACGGCTATGCGCGCAACAACATGGCGGCGTTCGTCGAGTTGCAGGAGGCCGAGTTCGCCGCGGTCGAGCAGGGGTTCACCGCGGTCAAGCACCAGCGCGAAGTCGGCACCGGCTACTTCGACGCGGTGACGCAGACCGTGCAGGGGAGCCAGGCGTCGACGACCGCGCTCAAGGGTTCGACCGAGGACGAGCAGTTCTTCGACAAGGCGAAGAAGTTGCAGGTCGCAAACGGCTGACGGGATGCATTCGCGACCGGCCTGCAGCAGGCGCCGGCGCAAGCGCAGCTGACGAAGTCGCCGTTGTGTCAAACCAGCGCCGCGGTGTCCCTCGACATCGCGGCGTTTTCGCGGGGTATATGCGGCGATGGGGCGAGCGTCGTGACGACCTTCGACCGCAGCGAACCCGCCGTGCGCGTGTTCTATGCGCTCGTGCCGCCCGCGTCGTTGCAGCTGACGCTCGGTGAGTTGGCGCGCGACCTCGCGCGCCGCGTTCACGGGCGCCCGGTACCGGCCGACAACATTCACCTCACGCTGGCGTTCATCGGCGCATGGCCGATTTCACGTCTTGCGCTGCTGCTGGACATCGGCGGGAGTCTGCGCGGTGAGGCGACGCGGGTTACGCTCGATTCGCTCGGCGGATTCCGGCGCGCCGGCGTGGCATGGATCGGCTCGTCGAAGGCGCCGGAGGCGCTTGAACGCATTGGCGGTGGCGCTGGGCGCCTTGCTGACGGCCGCCGGCATTGCGGTGGACGAGCGTGCGTTCCATCCGCACCTGACGCTTGCGCGGAAGTGCCGCGGTCCCTATCCGAATGACGCCGTCGGACCGTTCGCGTGGAACATCGGCAGCGTCGCGCTGATGCGGTCCGATACGCGCCCTGAAGGCGCGCGCTACCGGATGCTCGCGCGCTGGGAACTCGGCCAGTGATGATGCGCGGCTCCGCCGCGCGAACCGGTCGCTAGATTTGCCCTTTCGAGATCGGCCGTTGGCCGATCGGCGATCCATTCGCTCCACGAGCCGGGATAGAGCCGCGTCAGCGGATAGCCCGCGATCGTCATCGCGAGCAGGTTGTGGCATGCGCTGACGCCCGAGCCGCAGTAATGGACGAGATCGTCGGGTGCGCGGCCATGCAGCATGCCCTCGAACTCCGTGCGCAGTTCGCGCGGCGAGCGAAACGTGCCGTCGGCATCGACGTTGCGCGTGTACGGACGATTGATCGCGCCGGGGATGTGGCCGGCGACCGGATCGATCGGCTCCACGTCGCCGCGATAGCGTTCCGCGGCACGCGCGTCGAGCAGCAGCAGGCCGTGACGCGGGAGGCTCGCCGCGATCCCGGTCGCGTTGACCGTCGGCCGCACGTGCGCGGGCACGAACTTCGTCGGCTCTGCGTCGGTGCGGCTCGGAGGTCACGGGCCGACCTTCGCGCATCCATTTCGCGAAACCGCCATCGAGCACGGCCGCCTGGTCGTGACCGAGCCAGCGCAGCATCCACCACAAGCGCGAGGCGAACATGCCGCCGCCCTGGTCGTAGGCGACGACCTGCTTCGACGCGTCGATGCCGAGCCGGCCGAACAATGCGGCGGCGGCTTCCGGCGTCGGCAACGGATGACGCCCGTTGCGGCCGGTCTTGCGCGCCGAGAGGTCGCGATCGACGTGAGCGAACGACGCGCGCGGGATATGCGATTTCGCGTACGCGTCGTCGCCGAAGTCGTCGGGGCGCGCGAGGTCGTGGCGAACATCGACGACGACGAGTGCCGGGTCGTCGAGATGCTGCGCGAGCTCGACGGTGCCGATCAGCGTCGAATACGCGAGCGGCCCCGGCGGAGTCGTCGCCGGTGGGCTTTTCGCGGACGTTCGGGAAGCGCGCGACATCACCGGCGCGCCGTCGAGGGGGTGACGGCTACCCGCACGTCAGAGCGGCACCAGATGGGCATTCATTTCACGCCGGTAGAACTCATGGAAATGCTGCATGCCGTCTTCCATCGGCGACTGGTACGGCCCGACTTCGCTGCGGCCCTGCGCGAACAGCGCGTTGCGCCCCGCGTCCATCCGCTCGGCGATCTCGTCGTCTTCCTTCGCCGTCTCGCGATACGCCGCCTGCTCGGCCTCGACGAATTCGCGGCTCGAACAGCGCGATGTCCTCGGGATAGTAGAACTCGACGACGTTGAGCGTGCGGTCCACCGCCTTCGGGATCAGCGTGCTGACGACGAGCACGTGCGGATACCACTCGACCATGATGTTCGGATAGTACGTGAGCCAGATCGCGCCGTGCGGCGGGTTGCTCGCCGCGTAGTAATCGAGCACCGCCTTGTGCCAGCGCTCGTACGTGCGCGTCCCGGGCTTCGCCAGACCGTTGTTGACGCCGACGAACTGCACCGATGCCCAGTCGGCGAATTCCCAGCGCAGGTCGTCGCAGGTGACGAACTGGCCGAGGCCCGGATGGAACGGCTCGACGTGGTAGTCCTCGAGGTAGACCTCGATGAACGTCTTCCAGTTGTAGTTGCACTCGTGCAGCTCGACGTGATTCGAGCACGTAGCCCGAGAAGTCGAGGTCGCTCGAGCGTCGAGGCCCGCGAGATCGCGCGCGACGTCGCGCGGGCCGTCGAACAGCAGGCCGTTCCAGTTCTGCATCGGCGTGCGGCCGAGCTGCTCGCACGGCTGGTCGGCGAAGTGCGGCGCGCCGAGCAGCTTGCCCTGCAGGTCGTACGTCCAGCGGTGGATCGGGCACACGATGTTCGGCGCGTTGCCCTTGCCGTTCAGCATGATCGCCTGCCGGTGGCGGCAGATGTTGGACAGCAGCTCGACGCCCTTCGGGCCGTGGACGAGCGTCTGCGCGTTGTCGCGCGCCGCGAGGACGTGATAATCGCCCGGTTCGGGAACCATCAGCGCGTGTCCGACATAGCCGGGCGCGCGCGCGAGCAGGTGCCTGCGCTCGGCCTCGAGTACCCGGGGATCGCAATACCATGCAGCAGGAAGCTGCGACGTAGCTTGCCGCAGCCGCGCGGCGGTGGCGAGATCGGACATCGATCATCCTTTCATGCGTGGATCAACCAACCCAACCCAACAACCCGGCGCGCTTCGGGAAGTATGGTCGAAGCACCCGGACCGCTTTGCTAAGTCGGCCGCGCGAAAGGATCGCGTGCGGGGCTCGTGCTTCAAGCGCCGCAAAAGGCCGCATCGTCAAAACGTGCTAGTATATTGGGCTCCCCGGCCGCGGGTCAAGGACCGGTTACGTCCTCGACAACAGCTTCCGTTCGTCCCATGTCCGAGACAACCGAATTCCCGCGCAGTTTCGAAACCGCGCTTGCCGAGCTCGAAGCAGTTGGTCGAGCGGATGGAAAGCGGCGAGCTGCCGCTTGCAGGAGTCGCTTGCCGCCTACAAGCGCGGCGCCGAGCTGCTCGCGTATTGCCAGTCGGCGCTGAAGGACGCGCAGCAGCAGGTGCAGGTGCTGGAAAAGGGCATGCTGCAGCCGTTCGCGGCGGACGATGCGGACGATGCATGACGACCTGGCGTTCGCCGTCTGGTCGCGCGAGCGCCAGCAGCGAATCGAAGATGTTCTCGAGTCGCTGCTTGCCCTCCGACGCGACGCGCCGTCGCCACGGCTCGCATCCGCGATGCGCTACGCCACGCTGGGCGGCGGCAAGCGCGTGCGGCCGCTCCTCGCCTACGCGGCATCGGAGCTGACCGGCGCCGACCCGGCCGACGTCGATTCGCGCGCCGCCGCGGTGGAATTGATCCACGCGTACTCGCTGGTCCACGACGACCTGCCGTGCATGGACGACGACTCGCTGCGGCGCGGCAAGCCGACGTGTCACGTCGCCTACGATGTCCCGACTGCGCTTCTCGCCGGGCGACGCACTGCAATCGCTCGCATTCGCGGTGCTGTGCGGCAACGCGCGCGTGCCGGCCGGCGATGCATGCAGCGCTGCTGGCCGATGCCGCCGGACACGCCGGCATGGCCGGGGGGCAACAGCTCGATCTGGATTCGACCGGTGTCGCGCTCGACGTGCCCGCGTTGACCCGGATGCATTCGCTCAAGACGGGTGCGCTGATTCGCGCGGCCGTGCAACTGGGCGCGCGCTGCGGCCGCGGGCTCACCGATGCAGGAAGCGCGTGCGCTCGATGACTACGCGCACGCGGCCGGGCTCGCGTTCCAGGTGGTCGATGACGTGCTCGACGTCGAAGGTTCTGCGAAGTCACTCGGCAAGACCGCCGGCAAGGACGCCGCGCAGAACAAGGCAACGTTCGTGACGTTGCTCGGTGTCGCCGAGGCCAAGCGCCATGCGAAGTCGCTGCACGAGCGAAGCGGTCGCGGCGCTGGCCCCGCTCGGCGCCGCCGCGACGGCGCCTGGTCCGAGCTCGCCGACTGGATCGCACTGCGAAGTTCCTGAAACGCCGGACGATGAGCTTGCATCCAATGTACTGATCGGCATTGCACGCGACACCGCCGAAATGCTGGAATCCCTCCTTATGGCAAACTTGATCCAATGAACCGACCCGAATCCCCCAGTCGATCTGATGCCGATCCCCGACGTGCAGGCCGGCCGCGACGAACGCCGCCTGGCGATCGAGCGCGTCGGCATCCGAGGGCTTGCGCTATCCGCTGCCGTTCGCGGATGGCGGCGCCGTGCAATCGACGATCGCGACGTGCAATGTCTACGTGGCGCTGCCCGAAGACGCAAAAGGGCACGCACATGTCGAGGCTCGTCGAGCTGCTGGAAGAGCGCGCGGCACCGGGCAGCGCGCCGCTTACCGTGGCCGGATTGCGGCTGTTCGTCGACGAGCTGGTCGTGCGGCTGGATGCACCCGGCGGCCGAATCGAGATCGCGTTCCCGTTTTTCGTCCGCAAGACAGCACCGGTTTCCGGTGTTGCGAGCCTGCTCGATTTCGAGGTGCAGTTGACCGCAGAGCTCGCGGACGGCGCGTTCGCGAGCACGATCGGCGTTTCCGCGCCCGTGACGTCGCTCTGCCCATGCTCGAAGGAGATATCGGCATACGGCGCGCACAACCAGCGCTCGCTCGTCACGATCGTCGTTCGCCCACGCGCGCCGGTGCTCATCACCGAGCTCGTGCGAATCGCCGAGGAGGAGGCCTCCTCCGAGCTCTACGGGATACTGAAGCGCGCCGACGAGAAGTACGTCACCGAGCGCGCTTACGACAATCCGCGCTTCGTCGAAGACCTCGTGCGCGGCGTCGCGTCGCGGCTTGCGGCCGACGGCCGCTTCTCGGCGTACACGGTCGAAGCGGAGAACTTCGAGTCGATCCACAATCACTCGGCATACGCGCGCATCGCGCGCGGTTGGTAGACGGCGTCCAAGTCGCTAGAGCTCGATTCTCGTTCCCAGCTCGACGACGCGGTTGGTCGGGATGTTGAAGAAATCGCTGATGCTCCCCGCGTTGCGCGCCATCGCGGCGAAGAGGCGGTCGCGCCAGCGTGCCATTCCCCGTTCGGACGTTCCCGGCACGATCTTTTCGCGCGACAGGAAGTAGGTCACCTGCATCGGGTCGACCTGCAATTCCTGCGGCCCGCAAATCTCGAGGGCGAGTGCGACGTCCGGTTGCTCCATGAAGCCGTAGCGCGCGACGACGCGCCAGCAGTCGTCAGCCAGGCGATCGCATGCGACACGCTGCCCGGCGTTGACCCACGGGACGTCGTGAAACTCAACCGTCAGAAACACGTTCTGCTCGTGCAGCACCTTGTAGTGCTTGAGGCTGTGCAGCAGCGCGTTGGGCGTTGCATCCGGGCTCGACGTGAGAAATACAGCCGTGCCGGGGACCCGCTGCGGGGGATGCAGAAACAGCGACTTTCAGGAATCCTTCAAGCGGCGGCGATGAACCTCGCAGGCGTTCGAGCAATGCTTCCCGGCCGCGCCGCCAGGTCACCATGACGCAGAACATGATCGCCGCCAATGCCAGCGGGAAACCACCCGCCGTCGAGCACCTTGTGCAGGGCCGCCGTGAAAAACACCGCGTCGATCAGCAGGAAGAACGCCGTGGCGAGCACGCAGACCCACAGCGGATAGCGCCAGTCGTAACGAAGCACGAAAAACGTGAGGAGTGTCGTCACGATCATCGTGCCCATGACCGCGACGCCATACGCCGACGCGAGGCGCGATGAGCTGCCGAATCCGATGACGGCCGCGATGACGACAAGCAGCAGGATCCAGTTGACGGCCGGCACGTAGATCTGCCCCATCGTCCAGGCGGACGTATGCCGGATCGTCATGCGCGGCAGGTAGCCGAGTTGCACCGCCTGCTGCGTCATCGAGTAGGCGCCCGAGATCGTTGCCTGCGACGCAATGACGGTCGCCGCCGTGGCGAGCGCGACCATCGGATACAGCGCCCACGCCGGATAAGCGAGATAGAACGGGTTCTCGATGGCCTGGGGTTGCACGATCAGCAGCGCGCCCTGTCCGAAATAGTTCAGCACCAGTCCCGGCGCCGCGACGCCGAACCAGGCGATCCTGATCGCGCGCTTGCCAAAGTGGCCCATGTCCGCGTAAAGCGCTTCGGCCCCGGTGAAGGCGAGCAGCACCGAGCCCAGCACGACGAACGACGCGTAGCCGTGCGCCGTCACGAAGTGCAGCGCGTACGCCGGATCGATGGCCTTCAGGATGGCGGGGGCCTTCGCAATATTCCAGACGCCGACGGCGCCAAGTGACACGAACCAGAGCAGGCATACCGGTCCGAACAACAGGCCGACCACACCCGTGCCGTAGCGCTGGATCGCGAACAATGCGATGAGGATTCCCGTCGCGATTGGAACGACGAACGGCTTGAAGCTGGCTGTACCCACCTCCAGTCCTTCGACCGCGGAGAGCACCGAGATCGCGGGAGTCAGCACCGCGTCTCCATAGAACAGCGATGCTCCGAACACGCCGATGGCGAGGAGCGCCGCGCGCAATTTCGGATGCTCGCGAACGGCTCCGGTCGCGAGGGCGAGCAGCGCCATGATTCCGCCCTCGCCGCGGTTGCTCGCGCGAAGCACCAGCGTCACGTACTTGAGCGAGACGATGATCATCAGCGACCAGAAAATTGCCGAGACGCCGCCCATGATGTTTTCGGGCGTCAGCGGGATCCCATGCTGCGGATTGAATGTTTCCTTCGCGGCGTAGAGCGGGCTGGTGCCGATGTCGCCATAGACGATGCCGAGCGCGAGCAAGGCGAGCGCGGCAGTCGACTGCCGCCGCTGCGGGTGGTCGGCCGGGCCGTCGTACAAAGCCGGCGAATCGACTGGAAGGTCCATGAGCGCAGCGTAGATCGAATGCGCGCGCATTTCCCGAACCGCTCCCGACTTTTTACGGGAAATTTACGGCGGCCGTGCGTAACATGCCACGGCATGGACAGGAGTTTGAACTGGACCGGTTATGTCTGGGCAGCAGGCGCCACAGCAGTCTGCACGCTGGCCGGATGGGCGATGCATCCGCGGTTCGACCTCGTCAATATCGCGATGGTTTACCTCGTCGCAGTGGTGATCGTCGCGCTGCGATTTTCGCGCGGCCCGGCGATCGCGACGTCGGTTCTTTGCGTCGCGGCGTTCGATTTCGTGTTCGTACCGCCGCGCAACCGGCTCACTGTCGACGACCTTCAGTACCTGTTGACCTTCGCGATCATGGTGGGCGTGGCGCTCGTCATTTCCAGGCTCGTCGAGAGCGTGCGGCGCCAGGCCGCGGAACAGGCGTCGCTCGAAATAGAAGCCGAGACCGAGCGCATCCGCAGCGCGTTGCTGGCCTCGATATCGCACGACTTGCGCACCCCGCTGGCCGTCATGGCGGGCGCGTCGTCCAGTCTTGCCGAAAGCGGGGCGCGGTTGAGCGGCGAAGAGCGGCGCGCGTTGGCCGAGAGCGTGTTCGGCCAGGCGCGGGAAATGTCGGAGCACGTCGCCAAGATCTTGCAAATGACGCGCCTCGAGACGGGCTCCATGCGCGTGGACCGGGATTGGGCTGCGTTGAGCGAGATCGTCGGCTCCGTGCTCGCGCGGCTTGCGGAGCGCCTGGCAGAACACCGCGTCATCGTCGAGTTGCCCGAGGATCTGCCGCTGGTGCGCGTGGATGCGACGTTGATCGAGCAGGCACTCGGCAACCTGCTCGAGAACTGCGCGCGGCACACGCCCGCGGGAACCGTGGTGAGGGTGCGGGCGCAACGTCGCGCAACGGATATCGTCGTGACGGTCGAGGACTACGGCGGTGGTCTTTCCGAGGCCGATCTCGAGCGCGTGTTCGCAAAGTTCAATCGCGGCTCGGTCGAAGGGGGCGGCACCGACATTGGCCTGGGACTCGCGATTTGCCGCGCGATTGTCCGCCTGCATGGAGGACGGGCGTGGGCCGAAAGCGTACCCGGCGGCGGAACGGCATTCCGGTTCACACTTCCGCTCGAAGAAGCGCCGGCCGTTCCGCACGAATCCGCCCCGGATTGACATGGCAGATCCGCGCCCCGCGATTCTCATCATCGAGGATGAGCCCGAGATCCGGCGCTTCCTGCGCGCGGCCTTCGGTGCCGAAGGCTATCGGGTCGTCGAATCGGCCACCGGACGCCGCGGTTCGATCGATGCGGGGACGCACAAGCCGGATCTCGCCATCGTCGACCTGGGGTTGCCGGATGTCGACGGCATCGAGGTCATCCGACGGATTCGCGAATGGTCTCCGATGCCGATCATCGTCCTCTCTGCGCGCGTGCAGGAGCGCGCGAAGATCGAAGCGCTCGACAGCGGTGCCGACGATTACGTCACCAAACCCTTCGGCATCGGCGAATTGCTGGCACGCGTGCGCGCCGCATTGCGGCATGCCGTGCGTTCGGGATCCGGAGCGCCGGTGCTGCACTTCGGGAATGCCATCGTCGATCTCGAAAAACGCCAGGCAAGCCGCGATGGTGCCGAGGTGCGGCTTACGCCGGTCGAATTCCGGCTGCTGGCCGCACTTGCCAGGCATCTCGGGCTGGTCGTGACGCATCGGCAGTTGCTGACGGAAGTATGGGGGCCGACGCACGCGAGCGACACGCATTACTTGCGGATCTACATGAAGCAGTTGCGCGAAAAGTTCGAGCCCGACCCTGTCCGGCCGCGCCACCTCGTGACGGAAACCGGCGTGGGCTATCGACTCCTCGCGGACGATTGACGTCAACCGTCCGGGCGCATGGCCTCGACCCTTTCCTGACGCAGCGTGCAGGGGCACCACCGCCGCAAGCGGTGCATCACTTCAGCAGGCGGGTCTCGATGAACTCGATCATCGCGTAGAACAGGTAATCGACGTTCGCCTTGCGCGCGTAGCCGTGGCCCTCGTTGTCGGCGAGCAGGTACCAGACGGGCACGCCGTTCTTCCGCGCCGCCGCGACGATCTGCTCGGCTTCGGTATACGGGACGCGCGGATCGTTCCTGCCGTGGACGACGAAGAGCGGCGCCTTGATCCTGTCAGCGTTGGTCACCGGCGAGATGCGCGTCAGGAACTCGCGCATCGCCGGATCGCGCTCGTCGCCGTATTCGACGCGGCGCAGATCGCGACGGTAGCTCTCGGTGTTCTCCAGGAACGACACGAAGTTCGCGACGCCGACCACGTCGATCGCGCCGGCGATCCGCTCGCCGTACAGCGTGGAGACGGCGAGCACCATGTAGCCGCCGTAGCTGCCGCCCTCGACGAGCACGCGATCGGCGTCGAGGTCGGGCTGCGTCGCGATCCAGTCGAGGAGCGCGCCGATGTCCTTCACCGAGTCCTCGCGCTTCATGCCGTTGTCGAGCGTGACGAACGTCTTGCCGTAGCCGGTCGAGCCGCGGACGTTCGGCTCGATCACCGCGACGCCCATTTCGTTGATGAAGTAATTCCAGCGGCCCATGAATCCCGGGCGCGCCTGGCCTTCCGGCCCGCCGTGAATCGAGACGATGACCGGACGCTTGCCGGTGAACTTCGCCGGCGGGCGGATGATGAATCCGCCGATCGCGCGGCCGTCGAAGCTCTTCCATTCGATCGGCGCTGCACTGCGAAACGCCGCCGCGTCGAGTCCGGCGACCCTTGTCTCGGTCCAGCGCGTGACGACGTTGTCGCGCACGTCGATCGCGTAGACGTCGCTCGGGCTTTGCGCGCTGTTGACCGAGACGGCCAGGTCGCGCGAGTTTTCGTGCCACACGAGGCCCGCGCACGTTGCCGATCGGCATGCTTCGGCCGCGGCAGCGGCTTGCGCGTCGCGGCGTCGTAGAGCCGCAGCACGCCGATGCCCGCTTCGTTCGTAATGACGGCGAGCGTGCGGCCGTCCGGCGACAGCGCGATCGCCTCGACGTCCCAGTCGCCGCCTTCGCCGAAGTAGTCGATCGCTCCGGTCGCGAGGTCGAGCCATGCGAGCTTGCGGAACTCGCCGTCGCGATCGGTCGACAGGAACAGTCCCTTGCCGTCGCGCGCGAAATTGAGATCGCTGCTGGCGATCGGTTTCGCGGGGGTCGTGCCCTCGGCGGGCAGAACGCGCCGCCGCGCGCCGGTGCGCGATGTCCATCACCCAGACGTACGACTCGTTGATCGATTTGTACTCGATCATGGCCGAGTCGCCGGTCGTCGAACGAGAACGTGTAATCGCCCCAGCCGGTGCCGGGGAGCGTCGCGATCTTCGCGCGGTTTCGCGGATCCGAGAGGATCGACGAGCGCGAGGTCGAGCGTCGGGTCTTCGCGGCGGCCGGTCTTGTCGACGTCGGTCGAGTCGACGAGCAACCGGTCGCGCGCGTGGGTGATGCCGGCGGGCTCGTTCTTGCGCGCCGCGTCGGTCAGCAGCACCGGCGTCTCGTCGCCGGGGTCGAGCCGATAGAGCTGCTGCTGCTCGTTGCCTCCGGCGTCGCGCGCGAAGACAAGCATGTCGGCGGCTTTCGGCCACCACACTCCGTAACGAACCGGCTCGGCGAAATCGGTCAATTGCGCGAGCTCGCCACCGGGCTTCGCGACGCGATGCAATTGCGTCGTGTTGTCCGCGCGGCGTGCGACGACGAGCTCGCGCTTTTGCGGATGCCAGCTCACCGCGGTCGCGGGCTTGAACTCGGTGTAGGGCGCAACCTTGGCGGCCAGCGCGGCGGGGATCGGCGGGATGCCGTCCGCTTTCAGGTTGGCATTCGGCTCGATCATGTCCGCGCCGCATGCGGTGACGCGCCGGCGAGCGCAACGGCGAGCAGGATCAGGCGTGCAGCGGATTGCAAAGGCGCCTCCGACGATCGACGGCTGGTAAGATCGGTCATTGTAACGACGCGTATCCGCCCAGCCGCTCTTGCCGTCTCATGCGTCCGATCGCGATCTTCCGCTTCAGCCCGACCGAGGGGCCCGCGTATTTCGCGGAGTGGCTCGACGCGCAGTCGCTGCCGTGGCAATTGATCGCGGTCGACGAGGGCCACGCGATTCCGTCGGATCTGCGCGCGTTCTCGGGCATCGGCATGATGGGCGGCCCGATGAGCGCCAACGATGCGCTCGCCCTGGATCGATCCGCTGTCGCGCCTGCTGCGCGACGCCGTTGCGCAGCGACGTGCCGGTGATCGGCCATTGCCTCGGCGGACAGTTGCTCGCGCAGGCGCTCGGCGCGCGCGTGCGGCGAACCGAAGTTCCCGAGATCGGCTGGATCGACGTCGAGGCGACGGACGCCGTCGCGCAGCACGCGTGGTTCGGCGGCCGGGCGCGGTTCACGCCGTTCCAATGGCACTACGACGTGTTCGACCTGCCGAGCGGCGCAACGCGCGTCCTCACCAATCGATTCAACGCGAACCAGGCTTACGTGATCGATGACCGGCACATCGGTTTCCAGTGCCATATCGAGATGACGCGCGACCTCGTGGAAACGTGGTGCCGCACCGGCGCCGACGAAATCGCGGCGCCGGCAACGCCGCCGCGTCAGTCGCGCGACGGAATCCTGCGCGACATGCCGCACGCGGCTCGATGCGTTGCAGGCGGTTGCGGACGGCATCTACGCGCGCTGGGCGCAGGGACTCGCCCGCTGATGGGCGCGATTCGCGCGCTGCCCGATCTGCTGATCAACCAGATCGCCGCCGGCGAGGTCGTCGAACGCCCGGCCGCGGCGCTGAAGGAGCTGCTCGAAAACGCGCTCGATGCGCGCGCGACGCAGATCGACGTCGACATCGCCGGTGGCGGCATCAAGCGCATCCGCGTTGCCGACAACGGCGCGGGCATCGAGCGCGAGGACCTGGCGCTCGCGGTGGCGCGGCATGCGACGTCGAAGATCGCATCGGTCATCGATCTCGAGGCGATCGCGACGCTCGGTTTTCGCGGCGAAGCGCTGGCATCGATCGCCGCGGTGTCGCGCGTTGCGATCGCATCGCGCGCATCCGCCAAGCCGCACGCGTGGCGCATCGAGGTCGAAGGCGGCAACGTTGGCGCAGTCGTCGCCTGCCGCGCTCGCGGCCGGAACGACGGTAACGATCGAGGAGCTCTATTTCAACACGCCCGCGCGGCGCAAGTTCCTGCGCACGGAAGCGACCGAATGGGCGCACTGCGACGAAGCGTTCCGCCGCATCGCGCTCGCGCACGCCGATGTCGGCGTTCACGCTGACGCACAACGGCCGCGCATTGCATCGGCTGCAGGCAAGCGGGCCGGCGGGCGCGCGTCGAGGCATTGCTCGGCGATGCGTTCGTGCTGCACGCGACGCTCGGTCGACGCCGATGCGGGCGACGTGCAGCTGACCGGCTTCGCCGTGCGGCCCGCTTACGCGGCCGAGGGGCCGACGACGCAGTACCTTTTCGTCAACGGGCGCTACGTTCGCGATCGCGTGCTCTCGCATGCGTTGCGCGAGGCGTATCGCGACATCCTGCATCACGATCGCCAGCCGGCGTACGCGCTGTGGCTCACGCTCGATCCGCGCCGCGTCGACGTGAACGTGCATCCGCAGAAGACCGAAGTGCGCTTTCGCGACGCCGGCGCGATTCATCAGTTCGTGCGCCACGCGGTCGAGCGCGCGCTGGCGGCGACCGCCGCGGAGCAGCCCGCGGTGTCGGCGGCGGAGCGGCTCGGCATCGCCGCGGCGCAGCTGCCGCCGCGCGTGCCGTCGGAAGGGATGCCGGCGAGCCATGCCGGATTCGTCGCGGCGCATGCCGGCGATCGCGTGGTCGGACCACGCGGCGGAAGTGGCGCCGCAACGCGGCCTTGCGCATCGACAGCGCAGGAGCCGGCGGCGTTCTATCGGCGCCTCTTCGGCGAGCGCGCAGCCGACATCGCAAGCGCTGCCGGACGGCGACGACTACCCGCTGGGATTCGCGCTCGCGCAACTGCACGGCATCTACGTGCTCGCGCAGAACCGCGCCGGGCTGATCCTCGTCGACATGCACGCGGCGCACGAGCGCATCGTGTACGAGACGGCTCAAGACGGCGTTCGACGGTCGCGTGCCGGTGCAGCCGCTGCTGGTGCCGGCGACGTTCGCCGCCGAGGCGCTCGAGGTCGCAGCGGCCAGCGAGCACGCGGACGCGCTCGACGCGCTTGGGCTTCGATGTTTCGCCGATCGGCCCGACGACGCTCGCTGTGCGCGGCATTCCGCGGCCGTTGCAGGATGCCGACGCGGCCGCGCTCGCGCGCGCGGTGCTGCACGACATCCGCGAATACGGCGGCTCGCGCGCGCTCGAGGCGCGGCGCGACGAGTTGCTGTCGACGATGGCGTGCCACGGCGCCGTGCGCGCGAACCGCAGCCTGACGGTCGCGGAGATGAACGCGCTGCTGCGCGAGATGGAAGCGACCGAGCGCGCCGGCCAGTGCAATCACGGCCGCCCGACGTGGTATCAGCTCGAGCCTCGCCGATCTCGACCGGCTGTTCATGCGCGGCCGATAAATCCTGCACCGCCGGGATCAGATACGCCTTATGGAAACTCGCCATAAGTCGCATCTGATCCCTGCAGTATTGCTGATGGGCCCGACCGCGGCGGGCAAGTCGACGCTCGCGCTGGCGCTCGCGGCGCGCTTCGGCGGCGAGATCGTCAGCGTCGATTCGGCGCAGGTGTATCGCGGCATGGACATCGGCACGGCGAAGCCGGATCGCCGCGACGCGGGCCGCGATTCCGCATCACCTGCTCGACCTCATCGACCCCACCGAGGCCTATTCCGCCGCGCGATTTCGCGACGACGCGCTCGCCGCGATCGACGACATCCGGCGTCGCGGGCGGATCCCGATCGTCGCCGGCGGCACGATGCTCTATTTCAAGGCGCTGCGCGAGGGGCTGAGCGCATTGCCGCAGGCGGACGCGCGCCGTTCGCGCCGAGCTCGATGCACGCGCTGCGCGCGACGGCTGGCCGGCGCTGCATGCGGAGCTCGCGCGCGTCGACCCGCACACGCGCTGCGCGCTGTCGCCCCACGACGCGCAGCGCATCCAGCGCGCGCTCGAAGTGCACGCACTGACCGGCCGGCCGCTGTCGGCGCTGCAAGGCGCGCGCGACGCGGCCGACGGCGATCGGTCCTGCGATCGTCGTTGCGCTCGCGCCAGCCGATCGCGCGGCGCTGCACGCGGCGATCGCACGGCGGTTCGACGCCATGCTCGACGCCGGGCTGGTCGACGAGGTGCGCGAATTGCGCAGCCGCTACGCGCTGCGGCCCGCCATGCCGTCGATGCGCTGCGTCGGTTACCGGCAGGCGTGCGAGTATCTCGACGGGCACATCGACCGCGCCGCGCTGCGCGAGCGCGGCATCGCAGCGACGCGCCAGCTCGCGAAGCGCCAGCTCACGTGGCTGCGCGGCACCGCGGCCGACCCGATCGACTGCTTCGAGCCGGATGTTATCGAACGGGTGGCGGCGCGTGTCGCACGCGCGCTGCGAGGCGCTCGGACAGTCCGACACTACGCCGCCAGCGCGTTGAACGCGACGTGATTCTTGCCGGCGCGCCGCGCCGCATACATCGCGGCGTTGGCCGCTGCCATCACGCCGGCCGAATCGTCCGCGTCCTCGGGAAAGAACGCGATGCCGATCGATGCGCCGATCGGCGTATCGGCGAGCGGCGGCAGCGCGGCGTCGTTCAACTGGTCGCGCAACCGCTGTGCGAGCAGCCCGAGTTGGCGGCCGTCCAATGCGTTCGGCGTGGCGAGCGCGAATTCGGTCGTCCCGAGGCGTGCGAACAGGTCGCCTTCCGCGAAACGGCGCGGAAGCGGCGCGCGATCTCGATGAGCATCGCGTCGGCCGTGTGCTCGCCGTGCAACTCGCCGACGGCCGCGCAGCCATTGACGTCGATGAACAGCACGCCGACATGCGTGCGCTTGACGGCGCGCGTGGGCAATCGCGCAGGAAAGCCACTCGGCGAAAAAGCGCCGGTTCGGCAATCCGGTCAACGGATCGTGGTTCGACTCTTCGCTCGATCTGCTCGCGCAGGCGCTGCTCGCGGCGCAGCGCGTGCAGGAGCGCCGCGCAGGCGAAGCAAAGGAATGCCGACCGTCAGCGCGCCGAGCATGGCGCTCGCCCGCTCGACGGCATCGAGGTGATGGCGCGCCGCTTCGCGTTCGAGACGGATCTGCGCGACGACGTCGGAGACGCGCTTCGTCATCGCATTCCGGTCGTCGTCGCGTCCCGGGGCGCCGGTTGTCGACGACAGTTCGGACAGCACGTGCGACGCCTGCGTGCAGTTGCATCGATGCGGTCCTGCGCGGCGACATAAGCGCGCCCGCTGGAAATCGCGAACCACGCGGCAATGATCAACGCCGCCGCCGCGGCGAGGAACGCGCCGATCAGTCGGGATTCAGGCGAAAGGCGCATGCCAATCCAGTCTTTGGCTGGGTTAGAAACGCACCCCGATAAAGCAACCTCCGGGCCAGCCGCTGGAAACGCACTAAAATGACGTCCGCTTCGACGCTTTCGGCAGGGTCCGTTCATGCACGCACGCACGCTCTACGACAAATTGTGGGATTAGCCACGTCGTCCGCCAGGAAGACGACGGCACGACGCTGCTCTACATCGATCGGCACCTCGTCCACGAGGTGACCAGCCCGCAGGCGTACGAAGGTTTGCGAATGGCCGGCCGCTCGCCGTGGCGCGTGGAGTCGATCGTCGCCACTGCCGATCACAACACGCCGACGACGCACTGGGACGAGGGGATCCGCGATCCGATTTCGCGGACGCAGGTCGAAACGCTCGACGCGAACATCCGCAGCTTCGGCGCGAAGGCCTATTTTCCGTTTCGCGACCGCCGACAGGGCATCGTGCACGTCATCGGGCCGGAGAGCGGCGCGACGCTGCCGGGCATGACGGTCGTCTGCGGCGATTCGCACACGAGCACGCACGGCGCCTTCGCCGCGCTCGCGTTCGGCATCGGGACCTCCGAGGTCGAGCACGTGCTCGCGACGCAATGCCTGCTGCTCAAGAAGTCGAAGTCGATGCTGATCCGCGCCGACGGCGCGTTGCCGCCGGGCGTGACGGCGAAGGACCTGGTGCTGTCGATCATCGGCCGGATCGGCACTGCCGGCGGCACCGGCCATGCGATCGAATTCGCCGGCGCTGCGGTGCGCGCGCTGTCGATGGAAGGCCGGATGACGATCTGCAACATGTCGATCGAGGCCGGTGCGCGCGCGGGCATGGTCGCCGTCGACGAGCACACGCTCGAATACCTGAAGGGGCGGCCGTTCGCGCCGACCGGCGACATCTGGACGCGGGCGGTCGAATACTGGCGCACGCTCGTCAGCGATCCGGGCGCCGAGTTCGACACGATGCACGTGTTCGACGCCGCGTCGGTCCAGCCGCAGGTCACGTGGGGCACGTCGCCCGAGATGGTGGTATCGATCGACGGCCGCGTGCCCGATCCCGATCGCGAGCGCAACAGCGAACGGCGCGAAGGCATCGCGCGCGCGCTCGAATACATGGGGCTCGCGCCCAATGTGCCGATGACCGACATCCGCATCGACAAGGTGTTCATCGGCTCGTGCACGAACTCGCGGATCGAGGATCTGCGCGAAGCGGCGAGTGTCGCGCGCGGCCGGCACGTCGCGGGCAGCGTCCGGCTCGCGATGGTCGTGCCGGGCTCGGGGCTCGTGAAGGCGCAGGCCGAGGCCGAGGGGCTCGACCGCACGTTTCGCGACGCCGGCTTCGAATGGCGCGAGCCGGGCTGCTCGATGTGCCTCGCGATGAACGACGACCGGCTCGAGCCGGGCGAGCGCTGCGCATCGACGTCGAACCGCAATTTCGAGGGCCGGCAGGGCGCCGGCGGCCGCACGCACCTCGTCAGTCCGGCGATGGCGGCTGCGGCCGCCATCGCCGGGCATTTCGTCGACGTCCGTCGACTGTCGTGACACGGGAGCGTCGATGCAGCCGTTTCGCGTCCACTCCGGAATCGTCGCGCCGCTCGACCGCGCCAACGTCGACACCGACGCGATCATCCCGAAGCAGTTCCTGAAGTCGATCAAGCGCTCGGGCTTCGGCTCGAACCTGTTCGACGCGTGGCGCTACCTCGACCACGGCGAGCCGGGCAAGGATCCGCGCGCTGCGCCGCCCAATCCGGATTTCGTGCTGAACCAGCCGCGCTACCGCGGTGCGTCGATCCTGCTCGCGCGGCGCAACTTCGGCTGCGGCAGCTCGCGCGAGCACGCGCCCTGGGCGCTGGCCGACTACGGCTTTCGCGCGCTGATCGCGCCGTCGTACGCCGACATCTTCTTCAACAACTGCTTCAAGAACGGCCTGCTGCCGATCGTGCTGCCGGACGCGAGCGTCGATCGGCTGTTCGCCGACGTCGCGGCGTTCCCCGGCTACCGGCTGACGATCGACCTCGAGCGGCAGAGCATCGGCACCGCCGACGGCTCGATCAGCTTCAGCTTCGACATCGATCCGTTTCGCAAGCAGTGCCTGCTGAACGGCTGGGACGACATCGGGCTCACGCTGCAGCATGCCGACGAGATCCGGGCGTTCGAGGCGCGGCACCTGCAGCGAGCAGCCCTGGTTGTAGCAGGTCGACTTTCGATCCATGAAGATCGCGATCCTGCCGGGCGACGGCATCGGGCCCGAAATCGTGCGCGAAGCGCGCAAAGTGCTCGACGCGTTGCGCCGCGACGGCCTGCCGATCGAAACGGAAGAAGCGCCGATCGGCGGCGCCGGCTACGACGCGGCCGGGCATCCGCTGCCGCGGCCGACGCTCGCGCTCGCGCAAGCGGCCGACGCCGTGCTGCTCGGCGCGGTCGGCGGCCCGAAATACGACACGCTGCCGCGCGAAATGCGGCCCGGAGCAGGGCATCCTCGGCATCCGCAAGGCGCTCGGCACTCTTCGCGAACCTGCGGCCCGGCGCTGCTCTATCCGGAGCTCGCGGCGGCATCGACGCTGAAGCCCGACGTCGTCGCCGGCCTCGACCTCATGATCGTCCGCGAGCTGACCGGCGACATCTACTTCGGCGAGCCGCGCGGCCGCCGCACGAACGCGGCCGGCGAGCGCGAAGGCTTCGACACGATGCGCTATGCCGAGAGCGAGATCGCGCGCATCGCGCGCGTCGGCTTCGAGACGGCGCGCAAGCGCCAGCGCAGGCTCACCTCGGTCGACAAGGCGAACGTGCTCGACACGTCGATGCTCTGGCGCGAAGTCGTGACGGAAGTGGCGCAGGACTATCCGGACGTCGCGCTGTCGCACATGTACGTCGACAACGCGGCGATGCAGCTCGTGCGCGCGCCGAAGAGTTCGACGTCATCGTCACCGGCAACCTGTTCGGCGACATCCTGTCCGACGAGGCGTCGATGCTCGCCGGCTCGATCGGCATGCTGCCGTCGGCGTCGCTCGATGCGAACGGCAAGGGGCTGTACGAGCCGATCCACGGCTCGGCGCCGGACATCGCGGGCCAGGACAGGGCGAATCCGCTGGCGACGATCCTGTCGCTCGCGATGATGTTCCGCCACACGTTCGCGACGCGCCGATGTCGCCGATCGCATCGAGGCAGCCGTTCGCGCCGCGTTGCGACAGGGCTTGCGCACGGCGGACATCGCCGGCAGCCGCGGCACGACGAGCGCGGTCGATCGGCACCGCGCGCGATGGGCGAACGCGGTCGTCGCCGGCGCTGCGAGGCGTGACGCGCGATCGCGAGCGCAGTGGCGACAGGAGTCGAAGCACGGTTAGCGGAATGGCTATGCGAGTCGGATTCGTCGGTTGGCGCGGGATGGTCGGGTCGGTGCTGATGCAGCGCATGCTGGAGGAGCGCGATTTCGACACGATCGAGCCGGTGTTCTTCTCGACGTCGAGCGCAGGCGGCAAGGTGCCCGCGATCGGTCGCGCCTCCGGGCACGCTGCAGGACGCGAACGCGCCCGACGGCGTTTCGTGGTCTCGACGCGATCGTCACCTGCCAGGGCGGCGACTGGACGAACGCGATGTTTCCGCGGCTGCGCGACGCGGGCTTCGACGGCTACTGGATCGACGCGGCGTCCGCGCTGCGGATGCAGCGACGATGCGGTGATCATCCTCGACCCGGTCAACCGCGAGGTGATCGACCGCGCCGTCGCCGCGGGCGTGCGCAACTACATCGGCGGCAACTGCACGGTCAGCCTGATGCTGATGGCGCTCGCCGGGCTGCTGCGCGCACGACCTGATCGAGTGGATGACGTGCATGACCTACCAGGCGGCGTCGGGCGCCGGCGCGCAGAACATGCGCGAGCTGCTGCAGCAGATGGGCGAGGCGCATCTCGCCGCGAAGGCGCTGCTCGACGATCCCGCGTCGTCGATCCTCGACATCGATCGCGAAGTGGCCGGCATCCTGCGCGACGAGCGCTTTCCGACCGAGCACTTCGGCGTGCCGCTCGCCGGCAGCCTGATTCCGTGGATCGACAAGGATCTCGGCAACGGGATGAGCCGCGAGGAATGGAAGGGCGGCGCGGAGGCGAACAAGATCCTCGGGCCGCGCGCCGAACGCGATTCCGTCGAATCCATCTGCGTGCGCATCGGCGCGATGCGCTGCCACGCGCAGGCGCTTACGATCAAGCTGCGGCGGGACATTCCGCTCGCCGAGATCGAGCGGGTGCTCGCGGACGCGCACGAATGGGTGCGGGTCATCCCGAACGACCGCGACGCGAGCATTCGCGGCCTGACGCCGGCGGCGGTCACCGGGCGCCTCGAGATCCCGATCGGCCGGCTGCGCAAGCTCGCGATGGGGCCCGAGTACCTCGCGCCTTCACGTGCGGCGACCAGCTGCTGTGGGGCGCGGCGGAGCCGCTGCGCCGGATGCTGCGGATCCTCCAGCGCAGATAGCCGGTCCGCGGGTGGCATCGACGGCATTCAACCATCGCGACGCAAATTCCAGTCGCCACGGCTTATTTCCGGCAGCTTTATGCAAGCGGACTGACGGCCGCCGTCACCCGTGAGCCGCCCGCAGGGCGCCGTTGACATGACAAAGGCGACAGCAGTCGAGACGCCGCTTCGCTACCATACATGGTGGTTTACGACAGCTCATTCGCTACACGTTGCGCCGGCACTTAGCACGGCGGCATGAAGCTGTGTTGCGCGCTGGTATGCGAATTGCAGAAAACACTATCTAATACCGTGGTTTACCTTGCACCGCTCAATGCGTGATGCTAAGTTAGCCTGAGCTAAACCCCGCCAATCCCAAGAGGTCGGCATGCGCGCAAAACCCATCTTCACGTACAGCCTGCTGGCAGGTGCGCTGGCGTTCCCCGGTCACGCTCTCGCGTTGGGCCTCGGCAAGCTGACCGTCGACTCCGCCCTCGGCCAGCCACTCTCGGCGCGAATCGAGCTGACCTCGGTCACGCGCGAGGACCTCGATTCCCTGCGTGCCAGGGTGGCCGACCCGAATCTCTACCGACAGAACAACCTGACGTACCAGGGGACGCTGTCCCGCGCGCGCATTTCGCTCGAAGGCGGTACCGGCACACCGTACCTCCGGGTCTCGTCGCCCGTGTCCGTGCAGGAGCCGTTCCTCGACCTGCTGGTCGAGCTGGACTGGGCCTCCGGGCCGCGTCGTTCGCGAATACACGTTCCTGCTCGATCCGCCCGGCATGCCGGCGGCGGCTGCGACCGACCCCGTGACGCCGGCGCGCGCCGGGACGCCTGCTCGCACGAGCGCTGCACCCGCCGCTCGCGCGCCAACGCCGCACCGCATCGCCCGCTGGCGCCACCGGCGCTGCCGGCGGCGCGCCCGCCGGCGGCGCCGGCGCCGGTGGCGGCGATCAATACACGGTGCGCCGCGGCGATACGCTGCAGAAGATCGCGTCGCAATTCAAGCCGGCGGAGGCCACGCTCGAGCAGATGCTGTCGGCGCTCTTCCGCGGCAACCAGGGGGCGTTCGACGGCGACAACATGAACCGGCTCCGCGCGGGCGCGATCGTCACGATTCCGACGGCCGCCGAAGCGCAGGCCACGCCCGCGGCCGAAGCGACGCGCATCGTCCGGGTGCAGGCTTCCGACTGGCGCAGCTATCGCGACCGCGTCGCGGCCGCGGCGCCCGATGCGGCCGGCGGCGCGGCGCGCGAGTCGGGCGGCCGCATCGGCGCGGCGGTCGAAGACCGCACGCCGGCGGCAGCGCCCGGATCCGACAAGTTGCGGGTGTCCCCCGAAGCCGGGACCGGCAAGGGCGGCACGCGACCCGAGGACCTGATCGCGCGCGACCAGCAACTGAAGGATGCGCAAACGCGCATCGCGGCGCTCGAGAAGACGATTGCCGAGATGCAGCGCGCCGTCGAGCTCAAGAACCAGACGCTCGCGCAGCTGCAATCCCAGGCGGATGCGGCGCGCGGCAAGGGTACGCCTGCTACGCGATGCGACCGGCACCCGCGCCCGCGCCGTCCTCCACCGCACCCGCCGGTGCAGCGCACCGCGGCAGCCGCCGGCCGCTGCGCCGGCGACGCCCCCCGACACGAAAGCCGCGACGCCGCCCGCCGTAGCGCAAGCCGCCGAAGGCGCCGGCACCGAAAGCGACTCCCGCACCGGCGCCGAAGAGCGAGCCTCCGGGATTCTTCGCCGACCTCTTCTCCAGCACGCCCAACTGGGCGATCGGCGCGGCGGCGCTCGCGATCCTCGCCGGCATCGCCGCGCTGATCGCCGCCCGCCGCCGCAAGGGGACGAAGTTCGAGGACAGCATCATCTCGGGCACCGACATCAAGACGAACACCGTCTTCGGCTCGACCGGCGGCGGCGTCGTCAACACCGGCGACAACTCGCTCGCGAGCGACTTCAGCCGCGAAGGTCTCGGCAACATCGACACCGACGAAGTCGATCCGATCGCCGAGGCCGAGGTGTACCTCGCCTACGGCCGCGATGCGCAGGCGGAAGAAATCCTGAAGGATGCGCTGAAGAAGGATCCGCAGCGGCAGGAGATCTACCTCAAGCTGCTCGAAATCCACTCGCAGCACAACAAGCCGCAGGCGTTCGAGACGGTCGCCTCCGAGCTGTTCGCCGTCAGCCACGGCCAGGGCGAGGTCTGGCACAAGGCGGTCACGCTCGGCCGCCAGCTCGATCCGGCCAATCCGATGTTCCAGGATGGCGCTGCGGCCGTTCCCCGCGATGCGACAACCGCCCCGGCATCGATTGCCCCGCCGCGCTCGCCGCTGCACGCGGCACCCGCGTTCAATGACGGCGATATCTCGATCGCACCCGAAGCGCCGCCGGCGAAATCGCCGGCCGACATCCTGGCAGGCGCCGAAGACGCGCTGGCACGCAGCTCGAGCACGCCGTCCGCCGCCCCGCAGACGCGGTGCGATGTCGCCAAGCGAGTCGGCAGGTGCTGCCACCGCAGCGCTTGCAGGCGCGCTGGCCGCGAGCAGGTCCAATTCGTCGCAGGCAGCGAGCGACCTGTCGACGCGCGTCGACACGCCCGCCGAGTCCTCGCGCTTCGACCTCGATTTCCAGCTCGACGACGCCGAGCGTCCGGCGCCGTTCAGGCCTCCGTCGACACCCGCACCCGAGCCAAAGCTCGAGCCGAGCTTCGCCTCGGCACCGGCGCAGTTCGGGCATGCGGCCGGCGGGCTCGAGCTCGACAAGCTCGATCTGTCGTTCGACCCGGAGCGCCCGACATTCGACGATCCGACGCCGTCGGTGCTCGACGGGCAGTGGCACGATGCGGCGACCAAGCTCGATCTCGCCAAGGCGTATCAGGAAATGGGCGACACCGACGGCGCGCGCGAAATCCTGCAGGAAGTGCTGCACGAAGGCGACGACCAGCAGAAATCGGAAGCGCAAGGCCTGCTCGCGAAGCTCGCGTCCTGATCGCAAGCGACGCGGACACGCTTCACCGAATCGATGGACGGCGGGCGCATTCGTCGCCCGCCGTTTGTCTTGACGCCCTGATCGGCGCACCAGGCCACCGACGTGGATGTTTCGACGCGGCATGCATTGGCACTCGAGTACGACGGGCGGGCGTTCTGCGGCTTTCAGGCGCAGCCGTCCGGATGCGGCGTCCAGGACGCGCTCGAGCGCGCGCTGGCGGCGATCGCCGATGCGACCGGTGCGCGTCGTCGCGGCGGGACGCACCGACGCCGGCGTGCACGCGACGTCGCAGATCGTGCATTTCGACGCGCGCGGTCGCGCGGCCGCCGACCGCGTGGGTGCGCGGCGTCAATGCGCATCTGCCGGCCGACGGCCGCCGTGCTGTGGTGCGCAGCCGGTGCACGGCCGACTTCCACGCGCGCTTCGCGGCGAGCGCGCGCCACTACACGTACCTGCTGCTGAATCGCGCCCGAGCGGCCCGGCCTGCTCCACGGCCGCGTCGGCTGGTACTACGCGCCGCTCGATGTCGCGGCGATGCGCGAAGCCGGCCGGCCATCTCGTCGGCACGCACGATTTCTCGTCGTTTCGCGCAGCGCACTGCCAGGCGAAATCGCCGGTCAAGACGCTGCGCAGCGTCGACGTCGCGCAGCGCGGCGCATTCGTCCGCTTCGACTTCGCAGCCAACGCGTTCCTGCATCACATGGTGCGCAACATCGTCGGCGCGCTGTCGACGTCGGCAGCGGGCAAGCGGCCGGCCCGGCTGGATCGGCGAACTGCTCGCGGCCGCCGATCGCACGCGCGGCGCCGCCGACGTTCGCCGCCGACGGGCTCTACTTCCGCGGCGCCGAGTACGATGCGCGCTTCGCGCTGCCGCCGACGATGCGCGACGTCCCGTCTGCATCGGGTGACGGCGCGCCGTTTCGCATCAGCACGGAAAGCCGACGTGATCGAATCCGCCGTTTCGCCGAAGCGCACGCGCATCAAGATCTGCGGCATCACGCGCGTCGCCGACGCGCTGGCGGCCGTGCGACGCCGGCGCCGATGCGATCGGCCTCGTGTTCTGGCCGCGGCACGCCGCGCGTCGTCGACGTACGCGCAGGCGCAGCGCGATCGTCGCCGACGCTGCCGCCGTTCGTGTCGGTCGTCGGGCTGTTCGTCGATCCGGAGCCGCAGGCGGTGCGCGCGGCGCTCGCGGCGGTGCCGCTCGACGCTGCTGCAGTTCCACGGCGCCGAACCCGCCGGAGCTGTGCCGCGCCTTCGGCCGCCGCTACCTCAAGGCGATTCCCGTGAAGGACGGCGTCGATTTGCTAGAATCGCGTGTCGCCATACGACGACGCCGCGGGCCTGCTGTTCGACGCATATCGCGAAGGGGACCTGCCGGGCGGCACCGGCCGCGCGTTCGACTGGGGACGGCTGACCGCCGACGTGCGTGCGCGTCTTCGCGGCCGTTGATTCTTTCCGGCGGACTCGACGCCGGACAACGTCGGCGCGGCGATTCGCGATGTGCGGCCGTGGGCGGTCGATGTTCGATGCGGCGTCGAAGAGCGTGATGCGAACGGCGCGCCGCGGCGCGGGCTGAAGGATCCCGCGCGGATCGCGGCGTTCGTCAAGGAGTGCGCAATGCAGATGGCTGAGCTTCCCGGTGACTGACCTGCCCGACGAGCGCGGCCATTTCGGGCCCTACGGCGGCGTGTTCGTCGCCGAGACGCTGATGCGCGCGCTCGACGAGCTGAAGACGCAGTACGCGCGCTATCGCGACGACCCGGAGTTCGTCGCCGAGTTCGAGCGCGAGCTCAAGCACTACGTCGGCCGGCCGTCGCCGGTCTACCACGCCGAGCGCTGGTCGCGCGAACTGGGCGGCGCGCAGATCTGGCTGAAGCGCGAGGACCTGAATCACACCGGCGCGCACAAGGTCAACAACTGCATCGGCCAGGCGCTGCTCGCGAAGCGGCTGGGCAAGCCGCGCGTCATCGCCGAAACGGGCGCCGGCCAGCACGGCGTCGCGACCGCGACCGTCGCCGCGCGCTTCGGCATGGAATGCGTCGTCTACATGGGCTCGGAGGACATCCGGCGCCAGGCGCAGAACGTGTTCCGGATGAAGCTCCTCGGCGCGACCGTCGTGCCGGTCGAGTCCGGCTCGAAGACGCTGAAGGATGCGCTGAACGAAGCGATGCGCGACTGGGTGACGAACGTCGACAACACGTTCTACATCATCGGCACCGTCGCGGGGCCGCATCCGTATCCGATGATGGTGCGCGATTTCCAGAGCGTCATCGGCCGCGAGTGCCTGACGCAGATGCCGGAAGCAGCGGGCCGCCAGCCCGACGTCGTGATCGCCTGCGTCGGCGGCGGCAGCAACGCGATGGGCATCTTCCATCCGTACGTTCCGCATCCCGACGTGCGGCTGATCGGCGTCGAGGCCGCCGGCGAAGGCATCGCGACCGGACGCCATGCGGCGTCGCTCGTCGCGCGGGACGGCCCGGCGTGCTGCACGGCAATCGCACGTATCTGCTGCAGGATGCGAACGGGCAGATCATCGAGACGCATTCGATCTCGGCGGGCCTCGACTATCCGGGCGTCGGCCCCGAGCACGCATGGCTGAAGGACACGCGGCCGCGCCGAGTACGTCGTCGATCACCGACGACGAGGCGCTCGCGGCGTTCCACGCGTGCTGCCGCATCGAAGGCATCATTCCCGCGCTCGAGTCGGCGCACGCGCTCGCGTATGCGACGCAAGCTCGCGCCGACGCTGCCGACGCGACAGGATCCTGCTCGTCAATCTTTCCGGCCGCGGCGACAAGGACATGGCCACGGTCGCCGAGCGCTCCGCAGCGGGGAAATCCTGAGCTCCGTTTCGATGCCGGCCCCACGTTGAACCGCATCGACGCCACGTTCGCAGCGCAACGCGCCGCCGGGCGCACGGCGCTCATCCCGTACGTCACCGCCGGCGATCCGTCGCTCGCGGCGACGCTGCCGGCATCATGCGACGCGCTGGTCGACGCCGGCGCCGACGTCATCGAGCTCGGCGTTCCGTTCTCCGATCCGATGGCCGACGGCCCGGTGATCCAGCGCGCGTCCGAGCGCGCGCTGGCGCAGGCGTGTCGGCTGCGCGACGTGCTCGACGCTCGTCGCGCGCGTTCCGCCAGCGCGAACGCGACGACGCCGGTCGTGCTGATGGGCTACGCCAATCCGATCGAGGCGATGGGCGTGGCGGCGTTCGCCGATCGCGCGCGCGACGCCGGCGTGGACGGCGTGCATCGTCGTCGACTATCCGCCCGAGGAAGCCGCCGAGTTCGCGGCGCTGCTGCGACGCGCGCGGCATCGCGCCGATCTTCCTGCTCGCGCCGACGACGCCGGAGGCGCGGATCGCAGCGCGTCGCGGCGACTGCGCGCGCGGCTACGTCTACTACGTCTCGCTGAAGGGCGTGACCGGCGCCGGCCACCTCGACACCGCGCGACGTCGCGCGCAAGCTCGCCGAGATCCGCCGCCATGTCACGCTTGCCGGTCGGCGTGGGCTTCGGCATTCGCGATGCCGCGAGCGCGCAGCGCGATCGCCGCGCATGCGGACGCGGTCGTCATCGGCAGCCGGATCATTCAGGAGATCGAGCACGGGGCGCCCGCGGAAGCCGCGATGGCGCGCGGGTGCGTGGCTCGCCGACGATTCGCGCGCGCGCTCGACGCGCGCGAAGTCGCAGTTCACTGCATGAGCGATCGTCGGGACGAACGTTCGATGAGCTGGCTGCAGAAGCTGCTGCCGCCGCGCATCAAGAGCACGCCGGGCGTGCGCAAGACGCCGGTGCCCGAGGGCCTGTGGGTCAAGTGCCCGTCGTGCGAAGCGGTGCTCTATCGCACCGACCTCGAGAAGAACCTGCTGGTCTGCCCGAAGTGCAGCTATCACAACCGCGTGTCGTGCGCGCGAGCGCATCGAGCAGCTGCTCGATCCCGAAGGCCGCTTCGAGATCGGCTCCGAGGTCGTGCCGGTCGACAGCCTCAAGTTCAAGGACACAGAAGAAGTATCCGGAACGCCTCGAGGCCGCGCTCGAGGAAACCGGCGAGACCGACGCGCTGGTCGTGATGCAGGGCAGCGTCAAGAGCGTGCCGCTCGTGCTCGCCGCGTTCGAGTTCGACTTCATGGGCGGCTCGATGGGATCGGTCGTCGGCGAGCGGTTCGTGCGCGGCGTGCGCGTCGCCTACGAGAATCGCATGCCGTTCGTCTGCGTCTCGGCGTCGGGCGGCGCGCGCATGCAGGAAGGCGTGAATTCGCTGTTCCAGATGGCGAAGACGACCGCGGTGCTGCAGGAGCTGACCAAGGCGCGGCTGCCGTTCGTGTCGATCCTCACCGATCCGACGATGGGCGGCGTGTCGGCATCGTTCGCGTTCGTCGCCGACCTCGTGCTCGCCGAGCCCGGCGCGCTGATCGGCTTCGCCGGCCCGCGCGTGATCGAGCAGACGGTGCGCGAGAAACTGCCCGAAGGCTTCCAGCGCGCCGAGTTCCTGCTCGAAAAGGGCGCGCTCGACATGATCGTCGACCGCCGCAAGCTGCGCGACGAGCTCGCGCGGCTGCTCGCGCTGCTGACGCGCCAGCCGGCGCCGACTGCCTGACCGTCGATGCCCGCCGCGCGAGTCGCTGCACGCGGATGACGACGCCGCCTCGTGATACGCCGTGACCCGCCCCGCCACGCTTGCCGGCTGGCTCGCCTACCTCGAGACGCTGCATCCGAAGGCGATCGCGATGGGCCTCGACCGCGTGCGCGCCGTGCGCGCAGCGCATGCGACGATCGCGATCCGCTGCCCGGTCATCACCGTCGCCGGCACCAACGGCAAGGGATCGACGTGCGCGATGCTCGAAGCGATCTTCGCCACGCCGGCTATCGCACCGGGCTCTACACGTCGCCGCATCTGCTGCGCTACAACGAGCGCGTGCGCATCGACGGCGACGAGGCCGAGCGACGAGGCGCTCGTCGCGGCGTTCGACGCGGTCGAGACGCGCGCACGTCGCGCGGCGAGGCCGTCGACGCCGCTCACCTATTTCGAGTTCGGCACGCTCGCCGCGCTGCGCGCTGTTCGCGCAGCGCGCAGCTCGACGTGCTGATCCTCGAGGTCGGGCCTCGGCGGCCGGCTCGACGCGGTCAACATCGTCGATGCCGACGTCGCCGTCGTGACGACGATCGACCTCGACCACGTCGACTATCTCGGCCCGACGCGCGAGGACATCGGCCGCGAGAAGGCGGGCATCTTCCGCGCCGGGCCGCCGGCGATCTGCGGCGACCCCGATCCGCCGCGCACGCTGGTCGACGCACGCGCGCAGCGATCGGCGCGCCGCTGTGGCGCGTCGGGCGCGATTACGACGTACGCCGCCGTGCGGCACGCAGTGGCGCTACCGGGGTCCGGGCGGCGCGCGCTACGGGCTGCCGTTTCCCGCGTTGCGCGGCGCGTACCAGCTCGGCAACGCCGCGACCGCGCTCGCGGCGCTCGATCGCATTGCGCGACCGGCTGCCGGTTGCGGCGGGCGCGATTCGCGACGGCCTCGTGCACGTCGAGCTGCCGGGCCGCTTCCAGGTGCTGCCCGGACGCCCGACGATCGTGCTCGACGTCGCGCACAACCCGCACGCCGCGCGCGTGCTCGCCGACGCGCTCGGCGCGATGGGCTTCCATCCGCGAACGCTCGCGGTGTTCGGCATGCTCGCCGACAAGGACATCGACGGCGTCGTCGCCGCGCTTGCGCGCGCGCATCGATCGCTGGTACGTCGCGCCGCTGCCCGGTCCGCGCGGCGCGTCGGCGGCGCGCATTGCGCGCGGCGCTTGCGCGCCGCCGGCGTCGACGCGAGCGCCGATCCGCGCGTTCGACGACATCGCGCAGGCATTCGCAGCTGCGCGCGAACGATGCGGACGAGACTGATAGAATCGTCGCCTTCGGATCGTTCCTGACCGTGGCTGCCGCGCTCGACGACGGCGCGCGAGCGGCGATGACGACGCGCATGGGCGATGGCGGAACCGGCGGATATCAACGTAGACGAATTGCGGCGGCGCGCGCGGCGCCGCCTGGTCGGCGCCGTCGTCCTCGCGCTCGGGGTCGCGGTCGTCGTGCCGATGCTGCTCGAAACGGAGCAGAAGCCGCTCGGCGAGGACGTCTCGGTGAAGATCCCGCCGATCGACGACGGCAAGTTCGTCAATCGGCTCTCGGAAAACCGCGCGAAGCGACGGCGCGCCGGGGCGGCCGAGCAAGCGACATCTCCCGCCGAAGCGAAGATGCCGCGAAGCAAGCGCCCGCGGCGCCGTCGACGGCGCCCGCGCCGGCGCGGAGCGGACGTCCAAGTACGACACGCGAATTCCCGATGCGCCGTCGCCGGCGCGGCTTCCGCAACGCCGGCCGCACCCGCGGCCCCTGCCAGTGCCGACAACGCGACGCCGCGACCGCCGCCAAGGCGCCCGAGGCGAGTCCGCGTGGCCGTCGACGCAGCCGGCCGCCGACGCACCGAAGTCCGCGACAGCGCCTGCACCGTCACCGCCGCGGCGAAGCCGGCGTCCTCGATTGCCGCGAGTGCGAACAAAGCCGCGGCGGGCACGTCGCATGACGGCTTTGCCGTGCAACTGGCGGCGTTCGCGGACGACAAGGGCGCCAACGCGCTCGCGGGCCGCTTGAAGAAGGCCGGATACACCGCATATACCGAGCCTCTGAAGACCAGCAAGGGCACGCTGTGGCGCGTGCGCGTGGGTCCCTACTCCTTCCCGTGAAGCCGCGCGTCGCGGCGCGGGACAAGCTGAAGGCCGAAGGCCAGAGCGGCATTGTCGCCGCCACCAAGTAGGCATTCCGCGCACGAGCGGTGCGTCGTGCATTCGGACGGGTCCGATGGAGTCCGGCTTTCATTTCTCGTGGAGCGCGTTGGTGCGGGATGCGAATGAATGCGACGTGCGGCCGAGGGCAACCGGATCCGATGACGACGTTCGACTGGGTGGTGCTGTGCATCATCGCGCTTGTCGACGCTGCTGGCATTCTTTCGCGGCGTCGTGCGCGAGCTGATCGCGATCGATCGCATGGGTGCTCGGCTTCGTCGGCGCGATCGCGTTCACGCCGGTGCTCGGCTGCGCTGCTTCCCGATATGCCCGGATATCCGGCCGTGCGCTACATCGTCGCATTTGCGCTGATCATCATCGGCGCGCTGCTGGTGGGCGCGTTGATCGCCTGGCCGCTGTCAAGGCGGTTCGCGCAGCGGGTCTGGGTTTCGTCGACCGCTTCCTCGGCTCGATATTCGGTATCGTGCGCGGAGCGGCGTTCGTGCTGGCGTTCGTGCTCGTCGCGGGCCTCACGCCGCTGCCGCGCACGCTCTGGTGGCAGAGTGCGGCGCTCGTGCCGCCGCTGGTCGCCGGCGTCGTACGCGCTGAAGCCGCACCTGCCCGCGCAGCTCGCGGGACGGCTCGATTATTCGCCCGGCGGCATGCAGCGCAGGGGTGCACCGGAGCAACAGACGTGATCCTTCGAGACAGGCCCTGACATGTGCGGCATCCTCGGCGTCGTCGCGCATACGCCGGTCAACCAGCTGCTCTACGACGGGCTGCTGCTGCTGCAGCACCGCGGCCAGGACGCGGCCGGCATCGTCACCAGCGAAGGCCCGGTATTCCACACGTACAAGGGCCCGGGCTACGTGCGCGACGTGTTCCGCACGCGCAACATGCGCGAGCTGCAGGGAACGACCGGCATCGGCGCACTGCCGCTATCCGACCGCGGGCTCCGCGTTCTCCGATCTCGAGTCGCAGCCGTTCTACGTCAATTCGCCGTTCGGCCTCACGCTCGGCCACAACGGCAACCTGACCAACAGCGAGGCGCTGAAGCGCGAGCTGTGGGAGCTCGATTTCCGCCACGTCAACACCAATTCCGACAGCGAGGTGCTGCTGAACGTGCTGGCGCTCGAGCTCGAGCGCGCCGCGCAGCATCACCGGCTCGATCCCGATGCGATCTTCCGCGCGGTCGCCGGCGTGCACCGGCGCTGCCGCGGCGCCTACGCGGTCGTCGCGATGATCGCGGGCTACGGGATGCTCGCGTTTCGCGATCCGTTCGGCATCCGGCCGCTGATCATCGGCGTGAACGAGGCGATGGGCGGCACCGAGTACCTCGTCGCGTCCGAATCGGTCGCGCTCGAGCCGCTCGGCTTTTCGGTGCTGCGCGACGTCGCGCCGGGCGAGGCGATCTTCGTCGACCAGACGGGCGGCTTCCATGCGCGCCAGTGCGCCGAGCAATCCGTCGCTCAACCCGTGCATCTTCGAGTACGTCTACCTCGCGCGGCCCGATTCGGTGATCGACGGCACGTCGGTGTACGAGGCGCGGCTGCAACATGGGCGGCGCGCTCGCGCGGCAAGATCCGCGGCATTCCGCGAGGCGCAGGACATCGACGTCGTCATCCCGATTCCCGGATTCGAGCCGCCCGTCCGCGCTGCGAGCTCGCGAACACGCTCGGCATGACGTACCGCGAAGGCTTCGTCAAGAACCGCTACATCGGCCGCACGTTCATCATGCCGGGACAGGCGATGCGCAAGAAGAGCGTGCGCCAGAAGCTGAATCCGATCGGCATGGAGTTCAAGGACAAGGTCGTGCTGCTCGTCGACGATTCGATCGTCCGCGGCACGACGTCGCGCGAGATCGTGCAGATGGCGCGCGACGCCGGCGCGCGCAAGGTCTATTTCGCCTCGGCGAGCCCGCCGGTGCGCTTTCCGAACGTCTACGGCATCGACATGCCGAACCAGCAGGAGCTGGTCGCGACCGGCCGCACCGAAGCGGAGATCGCCGCGAGATCGGCGCCGATCTGCTCGTCTACCAGGAGCTCGACGCGCTGAAGGAGGCGGTGCGCGACTGCAATCCGCTGCTCAGCGACTTCGAGGCGTCGTGCTTCGACGGCAAGTACATCACCGGCGACATCACGCCCGATTACCTGTCGCAGCTCGCCGCCGAGCGCGACGAGGCGCGCGGCGAGGCCGAATCCGATCTCGTCGAGGACGCGCGCGCGACCGCGGACTGAAATCCGGGTCAGAGATGTATTTCGCCAACGACCTCGTCGAACCGCGCAGGCGTAGGTGGCGAAATGCATCTCTGACCCGGATTTCCAACGACCTCGTCCAATCGCGCAGGCGCAGGCAGCGAGAATGCATCTCTGACCCGGATTTCCGTGACCCGGATTCTCCGACGTGCTATAGTGTTGGTGCGCCGATTTGAGCTTCAGCTTGCGGGCGCTTAATAAATTCCGCTAAAGCGAGGTTCGCTCCAGCCCGAAGATATCGGGCGGGGCACACAAAACCCGTTTGGCGGAAGCCCAGCGGGTTTTTTGTTGTCCTCACGAGCGAGCAATGTCATGATCGAAACGAACAGCCAAGAGCGCGGCTTCACGACCGCGATCCTCCATTCCGACCGCGACGCGGCCATCGAGCACGGCGCGCTGCACAAGCCGCTGCACCTGTCGGTCGCGTACGGCTACAAGGACGCGCGCGACCTGATCGCCGTCTTCCAGGGCACGGCAATCCGGCTACGCGTACGGCCGCCAGGGCAATCCGACGACGGCGGCGCTCGAGGCGAAGGTCAACGCGATGGAAGACGGCGTCGCGACCGTGTGCTTCGCGACGGGCATGGCGGCGATCGGCGCGACGCTGCTTGTCGCTCCTGCGCGGCGGCGACCACATCGTCGCCAGCTCGTTCATCTTCGGCAACACGAACAGCCTGCTCGCCACGCTCGACGATCACGGCACGCCGGTGACGTTCGTCGACGCGACGCGACGCCGAGAACGTCGAGCGCGCGCTGACGCCCGGCGACGCGGCTCGTGTTCGTCGAGACGATCGCCAATCCGCGCACGCAGGTCGCGGACCTCGCGCGCATCGGCGCGCTGTGCCGCGAGCGCGGCCTCCTGTACGTCGTCGACAACACGATGACGTCGCCGTGGCTGTTCCGGCCGACGACCGTGCACGCCGGGCTCATCGTCAATGCGCTGACCAAGTACATCGGCGGCCACGGCAACGCGCTGGGCGGCGCGGTCACCGACACCGGCCTCTTCGACTGGACGAAGTTCCCGAACATCGCCGACAGCTACAAGACGCAGAAGCCCGCGATGTGGGGCATCACGCAGATCCGCAAGAAGGGCTTGCGCGACTGGGGCGGGACGTTGACCGCCGAGCAGGCGCACCACATCGCGGTCGGCGCCGAGACGCTGGCGCTGCGGATGGATCGGCAATGCGCGAACGCGCAGGCGCTCGCCGAGTACCTGCTCGAGCCACCCGAAGGTGACGCGCGGTGCACTATCCCGGCCTGCCGGCGCACCCGCAGTTCCATCGCGACGCAGGCGACTGTTCCGCGCACCCGGCGCGCTGTTCTCGTTCGAGCTCGCGCCGGGCTTCGACGTGCTCGCGTTCCTGAATCGCCTGCGCGTCGTCGTGCTGTCGTCGAATCTCGGCGACAACCGCACGCTCGCGATCCCGGTCGCGCAGACGATCTTCTGGGAGATGGGCGCGCGCGCGGCGGGCCGAGATGGGCATCGCCGATTCGCTGATCCGCGTTTCGGTCGGCATCGAGGACGTCGACGACCTGATCGCCGATTTCGCGCAGGCGCTCGGCTGAGATGCAAGTGACCGCAGCAAGGCATGCGCGCATGCCGACGATCGGTGCATAATGCTCGCTGCCACCGAGGAGAGGGCCATGGGCAATCGCGACAAGCAGCGCAAGGAACCGAAGAAACCCAAGCAGCCGAAGAAGCCGGCGCCGAAGACCTGACCGCGCGCTGCAGCGGGATCGCCACCGCCGCCCGCAGCAATCGGCATGCTCGCGCGGCGTCCGCTCGCCGCTAGCGCGACGGCGCTCCCGCCGCCGTGCGCGCGACGAACCAGCGTTGCAGTCCGATGACGATCGGTATCCAGCCGATCCAGCGCACGAAATCGACGATGCTCTCGTCCCATTGCCACGCGCCGGCGGGATCCAGTCCCTCGCTCAACCGATCGTCGAGCCAGCCGAACCCGGCGAGCCACACGGCAAGCAATATCAGCGTCGCCAGCTGGAAGCGGTGCGATGGCCGCAGCACCCGGAACACCGGCGCGGCAACCAGCCCGCCGACGATGACCGCGTACAGCAGGATGCGCAACACACCGTGCTCGCGCAGCGTCGCGGCAAGCAGCGGTTCGCTGGCGATCATCTTCGCCGCCGTCCATCCGAGCACGGCGGCGCCGAGCCAGAGAATCACCGGATAGCGCTCCACCCATTTCAGCACGAGCCTCGAGCCCCAGATCACGATGGGGATCGACACGGCGAGCCCGATCAGCACCAGCAGCATCGAGCCATGCGCCGCGCCGCCGACCGCGAGCACGTTGTCCACGCCCATGACGGCGTCGGCGATGATGATCGTCTGCACGGCGCCGCGGACGGAGCGCTTCGGGGTAATCGCCGGGTCGTCCTTGCCGCCGCCGTCGTGCGTCAGCTTCCAGCCGACGTAGACGAGCGCGAGGCCGCCGATCAGCAGGAAGCCGGGAATCTTCAGCAGCCAGACGACGATCGCCGTCAACAGTGCGCGAACGATGATCGCACCGACGGTGCCCCACATGATGACCTTGCGCTGCAGCGCCACGGGCACGTTCCGCGCGGCAAGCCCGATCACGATCGCATTGTCGCCGGCAAGGATCAGGTCGATGACGATGATCGACGCCAACGCGGAAAACCACGCCGGCGAAAACAGTTCGGGTGTCATCCGTCGATTTCGCGCGTGCGCGCGCCATTCGAGTCGATTTCCAGGAAGTACCCGCGATCGTCCCAGTCGGCCAGCACCAGGCGTTCCCGCGGCGTGCCATCGACGATGGTGCGGTGACGTGCGGGGCGGTGGGTGTGACCGTGGATCATCCGCGCGAACGTCCAGGCGGCGAAACGTGCGCTCGATCGCGGCAGCGTTCACGTCGAGGATCGATTCCGGCTTGCGGGCCGTTGCCGCGCGGCTGCCGCGCCGCAACCAGGCGGCGATCCAGCGGCGCAATCGATACGGAAGCCGCAGCAGCCGTCGCTGGTGACCCGGGTCGCGCGACAATGCCCGGTAACGCTGATAGCCGACATCGTCGGTGCAGAACTCGTCGCCGTGCGAGAGCAGCGTCATCGTCCCGCCCAGGTCGACGATCGTCTGCTCCTGCAGTAATGTCGCACCCGCGGCCTGCGCGAAGGCATCGCCCAGCAGGAAGTCGCGGTTGCCTCGCGCGATGTAGAGCGGCACGCCGGCATCGCTCACGCCGCGCAGCGATTCGACGATCGCCTGCGCAAACGGCTCCCGGCGCTGATCGTCGCCGATCCACGCGTCGAACAGGTCGCCCATGACATAGACGGCCGCCGCCTCGCGCGCCGGGCCGCGGGCAAATGCGTGAAACGCCGCGACGGCTGCGGTTCGCTCGGGCGCGAGATGAAGGTCGGACAACAGCAGCGTCGGCTTCATGGCGCTTCAGCGCGAGCCGGTCCCGGAGAACGCGCTGCGCGCGGGGCACCGCCCGCCCATCCGTTCCGGCCGGCCCCTTTCTACGCCACTTCCTCCGCACGTGTGATCACGACGTCGTCCGTCGGCACGTTCTCGTGCATTCCGGAGCGGCCGGTCGCGACACCGGTGATCCTGTCGACGATGTCCTTGCCGCCGACGACCTTGCCGAACACGCAATAGCCGTAGTGCTGCGAGCTCGGCGCCTTGTAGTCGAGGAATGCGTTGTCGGCGACGTTGATGAAGAACTGCGCGGTCGCGGAGTGCGGATCCGACGTGCGCGCCATCGCGACCGTGTAGTGCTGGTTCTTCACGCCGTTGGTGGCTTCGTTGGCGACCGGCTCGCGCGTGGGCTTCTGCTTCATGCCCGGCGTGAAGCCGCCGCCCTGGATCATGAAGCCGGGGATCACGCGATGGAACAGCGTGTTGTCGTAATGCCCGTCGCGGACGTAGTGGAGGAAGTTCGCGACCGTCGCCGGCGCATTCTCCGTGATCGAGTTCGAGCGTGATGTCGCCTTGATTCGTATGCAGGACGACCATTGCAGTCCTCCGTCAACTCGCGGGTGCCGACGACGCGCGTGGACTTGATGACGACGCGCTCGGCCGGCACGTCGGTCGGAAAGGGCCCGCCTGCGCCGGTCGCGCCCTTTGCGATCTTGTCGACGACGTCCATGCCGCCGACGACCTTGCCGAACACCGTGTAGCCGTAGCCCTGCGCATCCGCCGAGCGGAAGTCGAGCCGCTTGTTGTCGCCGACGTTGATGAAGAACTGCGACGTCGCGGAGTTCGGAGTCGCCCGTGCGCGCCATCGCGACCGTGCCCGGCACGTTCGATAGGCCCGCCTTGGCGCTTTGCTCGGATTCGATTGCAATCGGCGGCCGCGTCGGCTTCTGCCGGAACTCGGTGTCGAAGCCGCCGCCCTGGATCATGAAGCCCTCGATGACGCGGTGGAATTGCGTGCCGTCGTAGTGACCGGCCTTGACGTAGGCGAGGAAGTTGTCGACGGTCTTCGGCGCGGCGTCCGGGTAGAGCTCGAGCTTGATCGTGCCGGCGCGTGGTGTCGAACTCGACCTGCGGATTCGCGGCGAGCGCGGGCCCGGCAGCCATGCAGAATGCAACGGACAACATCAGACGACAGGCGACGCAGCATCAGGTAACTCCGTTCGGTTGCGGTTTGGGGGCGCGATTCGACGAAGCGTCGATCGCCCGGAAGGTTGTCCGAGCTTCATTTCGCGGCCGACGAGGCTTCGCGAATCAGCTTCAGCTTCGGGTCCGGCAGTGCGATTGCGCCGGTCGAGCGCCATCGTCTTTTCGTATTCGACCTCGGCGAGCCGCGCATAGACGTCGCCCAGGTTCTCGTGCGCGACCGCGTAGTCGGGCGCCGTCTGGATCGCGCGCTCCAGCTCGTCGCGGGCCAGCGCGTATTCGCCCTTCTGCGCATAAAGGACCGCGAGGTTGTTGCGCGGTTCCGGCAATTCCGGGAAAATCGGCGAGCACGGCGCGAAACACGGTGATCGCCTCGTCGGCCTTGCCCTGGTCGGCTCAGCGCAATGCCCTTCATGAAGCGCGCCTGCGGCTCGCGCGGCCGCTCGGCGGTGAGCGCGTCGAGCTTGGCGATGGCCTCCGCATACTGCTTGCGGTCGAGCAGGGCGCGGGCGTCGTGCAGCGCCTGCGCGTAGACCTTGCGCGCCGCTTCGCCCATGTCGCGCGGATCCTGCGTCGCGGGAGGCGACTGCGCTGTCGCGATCATGGCCGCGCAGGCCAACAGCATGGGGACAACGAAACGAATGGGCGACAAGAAGGACACGTTGCAGGTCCGCGAATGCGATCCGGGAGCGGCCGATTCTAACCCAGCAGGCTGCGACGTCCGACAAGATCCGTCCCGCATCAGCCTACCGGCGTGACATTCGATTCGCGCGCAGGCGGGCGACCGTCGTATCGATCAGCCGCCGCGCGATCGAGACGGTGCTCGGCAGATCGGGCAGCGCGTCGACGCGAAACCAGCGCACATCGGCAATCTCGGACGGGTCCGGCCGCAGCTCGCCGCCCGCGTAGTGCGGCGGTGTACGCGATCATCAGCGAGTGCGGAAACGCCCACGACTGGCTCGCGAAGTACTGCGAGGTCGCTGACCTCGATGCCGACTTCCTCGCGCACTTCGCGATGGATGCAGTCCTCGATCGTCTCGCCCGGCTCGACGAAGCCCGCGAGCGCGCTGTACATGGCGCCGGGAAACCGGTTGGCGCGGGCGAGCAGGACCTCGCGCTCGCGCGTGACGAGCACCATCATCGCCGGCGAGACGCGCGGATAGGCGACGTAGCCGCAGGCCGGGCATTCCTTCGCGCGCTCGCCTTCCTTGTCGCGCGTCGGATTGCCGCAGCGGCCGCAATAGCGGTGCGTGCGGTCCCATTCGACGACCTGGAACGCGCGTGCGGCGAGCGCGAGCGTGACGTCCGGCAAGCGCAGGAACAGCGAGCGCAGGCCGGCGAGGCAAAAGCCGGCGGGTGCAATCGCGTCGTCGGGCAATGCGACGGCGATGCAGTCCGCGCGCTGCAACTGGCCGAGGTAATGGCGCACGCCGGCGAGTCCGCGCGCGCTCGACATCGGCGAGCGATGGCACGACCGGTGATTGCTCGCTGCCGCCCGACCAGCAGCTTGGCGCCGGCGAACGCGAACGCAAGCGTCGTCTCGGACATCGCCGTTGGCGTGACGTGCAAGGGCGTGAAGCCGTCAGGCGTGTGCATGCGCTCTGAATCGTGTCGGAACCGTAGTATTGCTAGATGGTGTCGGAGCCGTGATATCGCCAGACGAGGTCGAGTCGTCATCCGGCCAGTGTCAGCGGCAAGCGCGGACCGTCAATGGTAGGCGATGATGTTCCCGGCGGCCATCCCATCGGCGCGGCCGCGCCAAAACCCTGCGTGACGACAAGGGTTTAGCGATGTCGGGCCGCTATAATGATCGATTGCCCGAGCCGTCACGAAAGCCCGCAATGGAAGCCGAACATGTGAACGCCATCGCCAACGCGCTGGCGGGACTGAAGGACCGCACCGCCCAGCTGCGGAGGTATCTTTGACTTCGATGTGAAAGCGGCACGGCTCGCCGCCGTCGATCGCGAGCTCGAGGATCCGAAGGTCTGGGACAACCCCCAGCGTGCGCAGGAGCTCGGCAAGGAGAAGAAGCAGCTCGATGGCGTCGTCCATACGCTGATCGCGGCTGCAGTCGGGCCTCGACGACAGCGGCGAGCTCTACGACCTCGCGCGCGACGAGGGCGACGACGCGGCACTGCTCGCAATCGAGACGGACGTCGCGAAGCTCGAGACGCTCGGTCGCCGATCTCGAATTCCGGCGGATGTTCCACAATCCGCTCGATCCCGGCAACGCGTTCATCGACATCCAGGCGGGCAGCGGCGGCACCGAGGCGCAGGACTGGGCGTCGATGCTGCTGCGCATGTACCTCCGCTACTGCGAGCGCAAGGGCTATTCGCGCCGAAGTGCTCGAGGAGTCGCCCGGCGAAGTCGCCGGCATCAAGAGCGCGTCGATCAAGGTCGACGGCGAATATGCGTACGGCTACCTGCGCACCGAGACCGGCGTGCATCGCCTCGTGCGCAAGAGCCCGTTCGACTCGAATGCGCGCCGCCACACGTCGTTCGCGAGCGTGTTCGTCTATCCGGAAGTCGACGAGTCGATCGAGGTCGACATCAATCCCGCCGACCTGCGCATCGATACGTATCGCGCGTCAGGCGCCGGCGGCCAGCACATCAACAAGACCGACTCCGCCGTGCGGATCACGCACCTGCCGACGAACATCGTCGTCCAGTGCCAGACCGACCGCTCGCAGCATCGCAATCGCGCCGAGGCGATCGCGATGCTGAAGTCGAAGCTCTACGAGCTGGAGTTGCGCAAGCGCCAGGAGCAGCAGGCGAAGCTCGAGGACTCGAAGACCGACATCGGCTGGGGCCACCAGATCCGCTCGTACGTGCTCGACCAGTCGCGGATCAAGGATCTGCGCACCAACTACGAGGTGGGCAACACGCAGGCGATGCTCGACGGCGATCTCGACGATTTCATCTCGGCGAGCCTGAAGCAGGGCGTGTAGTGTCCGACGCGCGTCGGGACTCCGCAACGGCGGCTCGGGATCATGTGTCACTGGGGAAGGGCTCTTGACCGCCGTCGGCATACACCTTATGATACACATTAGGAGGTGTATGATGCGTACGAACATCGTTCTCGACGACAAGCTGGTCAAGGAGGCGTTCCGCCATGCGCCGGTGAAGACCAAGCGCGAGCTCGTCGACCTCGCCTTGCGGGAGTTCGTCGCAGCGCGCAAGCGACGCGATCTGCGGGAGCTGTTCGGTCGGGGCGGCATCCGCGACGATTACGACTACAAGGCGCTTCGCACGGGTAAGTGAGCGGTGGTCCTGGTCGATACGTCGGTCTGGATCGACTTCATCCGCGGACGGTCGACGGATGGCGTCGGCCGACTGCAAACGGCGCTGGAGCGCCGCGACGAGACAGCCGTCACGTCGATGATCTACCAGGAAATCCTGCAGGGCGCTGCGGACGAAAGGGCGTTTCGCGACTATCGGGCGTACTTTTCGACTCAACGCTTTCTCCATCCGCGCGAGGCGATCGCGACGTACGAGCAGGCTGCCCATCTGTATTACGAATGCCGCCGGAAAGGGTTGACCATTCGATCGAGCAACGATTGCCTGATCGCGCAAATCGCCATCGAGCACGAGGTTCCGCTGTTGCACGACGACCAGGACTTCGAGGATATTGCAAGAGCCGCCCCCAAGCTGAGGTTCGCCTGAATGGACAAGCCAGCCGATAACGTTCCGGCCGTCGACGAAACCCGCGTCATCGCCGAGCGGCGCGGCAAGCTCGCGGCGCTGCGCGCAGCAGGCAACGCGTATCCGAACGATTTTCGCCGCGATGCGCTCGCCGGCGACCTGCACGCGCGCATACGACGGCAAGCGACAACGAGGAGCTGGAGCCGACACGCCACTCGCGTCGCCGTCGCGGGCCGCATGATGCTGAAGCGCGTGATGGGCAAGGCCTGCTTCGCGACGCTGCAGGACATGTCCGGACGCATCCAGCTCTACGTCACGCTCGACGGCGTGGGCGCCGAAGCGCTCGACGCGTTCAAGCACTGGGACCTGGGCGACATCGTCGGCGCAACCGGGCACGCTCTTCAAGACGAAGACCGGCGAGCTGTCGGTCAAGTGCGACAGCGTGCGCCTGCTCGCGAAGGCGCTGCGGCCGCTGCCGGAGAAGTTCCACGGCATGACCGACCAGGAGCAGCGCTATCGGCAGCGCTACGTCGACCTCATCACCAATCCTGCGGCGCGCGACGTCTTCGTCAAGCGCTCGCAGATCGTGCAGGCGATCCGCGAGTTCTTCGTCGCGCGCGGCTACCTCGAGGTCGAGACGCCGATGATGCATCCGATTCCCGGGCGGCGCGGCGGCGCGGCCGTTCGTGACGCACCACAACGCGCTCGACATGGAGCTCTACCTGCGCATCGCGCCGGAGCTGTACCTGAAGCGGCTCGTCGTCGGCGGGCTCGAGAAGGTGTTCGAGATCAACCGCAACTTCCGCAACGAGGGCATCTCGACCCGCCACAATCCCGAGTTCACGATGCTCGAGTTCTACGAGGCGTACGCGGACTACCACTACCTGATGGACCTGACGGAGGCGCTGTTGCGCGAGGTCGCGCAGAAGGTGCTGCGGCACGACGACGCTCGTCTACCAGGGCGAGACGATCGACCTCGGCGCAGCCGTTCGACCGCCTGACGATGGCGCGAGGCGATCCAGCAGTCACAACCCGCGAGTATGCGGCGTTCGAGCTCGCCGATGCCGCGTACGCTGAAGCGCGCGCTGCGCGCCGTTTCCGACGTCGAAGTGTTCGACAGCGACGGCGTCGGGCTGCTGCAGCTCAAGCTGTTCGAGGCGACGACCGAGGACAAGCTCGTGCAGCCGACGTTCATCGTCGCGCATCCGACCGACGTGTCGCCGCTCGCGCGCGCCAACGACGCCAATCCGGCGGTCACCGACCGCTTCGAGCTCTTCATCACCGGCCGCGAGATCGCCAACGGCTTCTCGGAGCTGAACGATCCCGAGGACCAGGCCGCGCGCTTCCAGGCGCAGGCGAGCGCGAAGGAGGCGGGCGACGAGGAGGCGATGTACTACGACGCCGACTACGTGCGCGCGCTGGAATACGGGCTGCCGCCGACGGCGGGCGAGGGCATCGGCATCGACCGCCTGGTGATGCTGCTGACCGACACGCCGTCGATCCGCGACGTGATCCTGTTTCCGCAGCTGAAGCCCGAGGCCTGATCGGAAGGGTTGCGGCGCCGGCCGCTCGCCGCTTGCCGTTGACAATACCCCCCATGGGTATAAGATGACGGCATGGATCAGGCCGTCGCCGCTCGTACGCATCCGGCTTCGTCGCTCGCCGCCGACTCGCCAAGGAGCTCGTCCGAACGCGTCGAGCTCGCGCTCGAGGGCATGACGTGCGCCGCCTGCGCGGCGCGCATCGAGAAGACGCTGAACCGGCTGCCGGGCGTCGAGGCGGCCGTCAATTTCGCGACCGAGTCGGCTCGCGTCGATTACGATCGTGCGCGCGCCGACGTCGGCTGCATTGCTGGCCGCGGTCGCCCGCGCGGGCTACGGCGCACACGTCCGGCACGATGACGCCGCCGAGCGCGAGCGCGAGTCTTCACGCCGCGGTGCGGCCTGGCGCGCGCTGCGCCGGGATTTCGCGATCGCCGCCGTCCTGACGGCGCCATTCCTGGTGCAGATGGTGGCGATGTTCGTCTCGGGCGCGACGACGCACGACGAGCTGCTGCCGCGCTGGCTGCAGCTCGCGCTCGCGACACCGGTGCAGTTCGTCATCGGACGGCGCTTCTACGCGGGCGCATGGCACGCCGTTCGCGGTGGCGGCGCGAACATGGACGTGCTGATCGTGCTCGGCACGTCGATCGCCTGGCTGTGGAGCGCGGTCGTCACCGTGCTCGAATTGCGCGAGCACGTCTATTTCGAGGCGTCCGCGGCAATCATCACGCTCGTACTGCTCGGCAAGGCGCTCGAAGCGCGTGCGCGCGCCGGCACGTCCGCTGCGATCGAGGGACTCTTGCGGCTGCAGCCGAACGTCGCGCACGTCGAGCGTGACGGTCTCGAGCTCGACGTGCCGCTCGCGGATGTCGTCGTCGGCGACCGTTTCGCCGTTCGCGCCGGCGAGGCGATCCCTGTCGACGGCACCGTCACCGACGGCGCGTCATCGGTCGACGAGGCGATGCTGACGGGCGAGAGCCGCCCGGTCGCGAAGTGGGCGGGCGCCACCGTCTACGCAGGCACCGTGAGCCTCGACGGCTTCCTTCGCTGCGAGGCGACGGGCGTGGGAAGCGCGACGCTGCTCGCCGGCATCGTGCGCCTGGTGGGCGAAGCGCAGGGCTCGAAGGCGCCGATCCAGCGGCTGGCCGATCGCGTATCCGGCATTTTCGTTCCGGTCGTCATCGCGATTGCCGCGCTGACGTTCGCTGCCACGTGGTGGCTTGCGGGCGATGCGGTGACCGCACTGGTCAATGCGGTGGCCGTGCTCGTCATCGCCTGTCCGTGTGCGCTCGGACTCGCGACACCGACGGCGATCATCGTCGGCACGGGACGAGGCGCGCAGCTCGGTGTGCTGATCCGCAATGCCGTTTCGCTCGAAAACGCCGGACGGGTGACGACACTCGTCGTGGACAAGACCGGCACGGTGACCGAAGGGGCACCGGCCGTGACGAACGTTCATGCGTTCGACGGCATGTCAGGCGAGCGCGTGCTCGCGACCGCGGCGGCGCTCGAGCAGGGTGCGTCGCATCCGCTCGCGCAAGCGATCGTGGCGAAGGCGCGGCATGACCGTGTCTCCTTGCCGATCGTCACGGATTTCGCAATGCTTCCCGGCTTGGGCGCGCAAGGCGTGGCCGGCGACGAGCGGCGCAATGCGCTGGTGGGCTCGCTCGCGTTCCTGGCGAGCCGCAATGTCCCGATCGACGCCGATCGCGTCGACGCACTGCTCGCGTCCGGCGACAGCGTGGTCGGTGTGGCCCTCGATGGAAGACTTGCAGGCGTCATCACGTTGGCGGACCGCGTCCGGTCGACGTCCGCTGCCGCGATTGCGCGCCTGGCGAAGGAGGGCGTCGCCGTTGTCGATGCTGTCGGGCGACAACGCCGTGACCGTCGAGGTCATTGCGCGCGAAGTCGGCATCACGAATCACCGCGGCGGCATGACGCCGGCCGCCAAGGCCGACCGCATTCGCGAATTGCAGGCGGCCGGGCACGTGGTGGGGATGGTAGGCGACGGCGTCAACGATGCACCCGCGCTGGCCGCGGCGGATGTCAGCTTCGCCATCGGCGCGGGCTCCGCGGTCGCCGTCGAGGCGGCCGATATCACGGTGATCCGCAACGACCTCGGCGCCGTGGTCGATGCCATCCTGCTGTCGCGGGCCACCCGCGCGAAAATCCGGCAGAACCTCTTCCTTGCGTTCGCCTACAACGTGCTCGGGATTCCGTTGGCCGCGCTCGGCTTGCTGAATCCGGTCATCGCCGGCGCTGCGATGGCGATGAGCTCGGTGTCCGTCGTCGGCAATGCGCTGCTGTTGCGCAGGTTTCGCCCTACCTGAACCAGAGAGGAACGCTATGGAAAACGCAAGAATCAATGTGCAGGGAATGACTTGCCAGGGTTGCGTCGCGAGCGTCACGCGTGTGCTGAAAGCGGTCCCGGGCGTGGCCGACGTATCGGTGACTTTGCAGCCGGCAGCGGCAAACGTCGCGTATGACGCAGCGCGCACCAATGTCCCGGCGCTTAAAGCCGCGATCGAGGACGCGGGGTATGGCACCGGCGCGTAAGGCATCACGCGGGCACAAGGGCACGGACCCGTTGCGCGCGGCGGCCGCGCGCGTCAACGCTTTACACGGGTCGACCGCGCCGCAGGACGCGCAGGCGGACCCGCGTCATCCCGCCGTCGCGCATAGTGAAGCGCAGACGGCCGCGCTTTCGAAGCGACTCAATCGCATCGAAGGCCAGGTTCGCGGCATCGGCCGGATGATCGACGACGACCGCTACTGTGTCGACATACTGACGCAGGTGAGCGCCGTGCAATCGGCGCTCGACGCGCTCGCGCTGAAGCTCCTCGAACATCACCTGCACGGTTGCGTCACGCACGCGGTCGCGTCGGGCAACGGCGCGCTCGCAATCGACGAGGCGCTCTGCGTCATCCGAAAGTTCGGACGCTGAAGGGTCTCGTTGCCCGTTGACCCGACACGCCGCGCGCGAGGACGCTCGGCCGGCCGCGCGCCCGGATGCTTGCGTCGCATCCTCATGGTTCGGTGTCGCGATGGCATAATTATCCATTCGGGGCGTAGCGCACGGCGATACCCATCGTTCGATGTCGCGATGGCATAATTCTCCATTCGGGGTGTAGCGCAGCCCGGTAGCGCGCTTGCTTTGGGAGCAAGATGTCGGAGGTTCAAATCCTCTCACCCCGACCAGAAACATGCTGGAAATCAATCACGTGCAACGGGTGATTGGAAGTGAGATACAGCCAATATCGTATTAGCTGAAATCGCAAGCAACGTATCGAGAAAACGGGCCGCGCACTCTCTCGGCGCTAGTGCAGATTTCCGAAAGCAGCCCGCTTCCTGTTCGCATCGGGTGCAGCGGGATTCACCACGATTCCGTCAGCGCAGCATCCGCGAGGACGCGCTGTCTCCCGGTCAACGACGAGCTTCGACTTGCGAACGGTCGTGGACATATCGCGCAAACAAGCCATCGCATTGCCCACAGTGATCGCTCATAGGCGATCCGATACGTTCCTCTTCATTGGACGCGGATTGCTCCGCTAACCGATAGCCCATCGCCTGATATCCGCGCTGGCGCTTGGTCCACATCCGCAGCAGTGCCCGATGGCCGGTATCCACGAAGTCGATGATCCGGACATCGGTCTTGGTCGCGTGCTCACGGTGCAGTCGACCTGCGTACTGCTGCAGCGTACCCTTCCACGAGATCGGCATCGCGAGTATCAGGGTGTCGAGGGGCGGATGGTCGAAACCTTCACCGACAAGCTTGCCAGTGGCAAGCAGGACGCGTGGTTCGTCCGGTGGGAGAGCATCGAGCTGCGCGATCAACGTCGCGCGTTGCTTCTTCGACATCCGGCCGTGGAGCACGAGAGGCGAGGGTACTTTTCCGGCCAAAGCGACCTGAATGGCGTCCAAATGCTCGGTGCGCTCGGTCAGCACGAGCACTTTCCGGCCTTCTGTGAACGCGTTCTCGATTTCCGCAGCAATCGCTGCCGTACGGTACGGATCGCTTGCAAGGTGGCGGAACACGTCCTGAATGCCTGCTTCCCGAGGCAGATCGATTCGGTTGTGCACCGGGCGTGACAAAACGTCCAATTCGTGCGGTGCGCTCGCGGGCTTGGCTGCCGTATGGCGGATGGGTCCACACTGCATGAAGATGATGGGTTGCTGACCATCGCGACGAATCGGTGTGGCGGTTAGCCCGAGTACGTATCTCGCCTTTACTCGCTTCAGGATGGCATCGAATGACACCGCCCCGATGTGGTGGCATTCGTCGGCGATGACGTGACCGTAGGTTTCGACCAGTGGGTTGATTTCGCCTTGGCGCGATAGCGACTGCATCACCGCGATGTCAATCTTGCCGCTCGGCCTGGCCTTGCCGCCACCAATGGTACCGATCACGCCATCGCCTACACCAAGGAAGGTCTGCAGACGCTCCTGCCACTGCTTCAGCAACTCGGTGCGATGCACCAGCACGAGCGTGTTGACGCCACGTCGGGCGATCAACGTAGCCGCCACCACGGTCTTGCCGAAGGCGGTTGGCGCGCACAACACCCCAGCGTCGTGACGCAACATCGCTGCCGCGGCCGCTTCCTGGTCCGGCCGCAGCTTACCGGCAAACGACACATCAATCGCCACCCCCGCAAATCGTTCATCGAGCAAGTCGCAGCGGATGCCGTTATCGCGCAGTAGATCCTGTGCGGCATCGAGGCAACCGCGTGGCAGCGCAATGTGATTGGGGTAGTTCTCGGCACAGCTGATCACGCGGGGCTTGTCCCAGACCGGGAAGCGCATTGCCTGCGCCTTGTAGAACTCCGGGTTCTGGAAAGCAGCAAGGCGAATCAAGCGGTTGGCCACTGGTTGCGGGAGTTGCGCCTTCTCGAAGTAGACCAGATTGGCCAATGTGACATTGAGCGCCTGCGGCATCGGCCCAGGCAGTCTTGTGATCGAGGGCGCGGCGCGCCTCCACGGTTCCTTGTGATCCTCCTCGTCGATGAAGGTCACGTCCAGCGGATGCACGCCGCCTGTGGCACGCAGAATGGCTGGCTCGATGTCATGCGTAGCCATCGGCCGGACAGACGCCAGAAATGCCCACTGGTCAGGATAGGGGCGCAGGGCCCCGTCCACAAACGAACTGCAGCCGCTCTCCCGGGGCTTCTTTTGCAGCGGCAAGGCGATCAGGTTGCCGAATCCTCCCTTGGGCATCGTGTCCTGGTTGGGAAAACAAACGGTCGTAGGAAGAAAGCTTCAGCTGCCGTCTCCGGGCGCAGGTGTGACTGATGATGGCGGTACCGAGGCGACGAGCATCACGGGCGAAAACGCGGTCAGCGAAGAAAATCCAAGCGTGCGCGCCGTTACCGGAGCGGGAAATTTCGAGCGCCACCGGCACGCTCAGTTCATGGCAGGACTGGACGAAGGCTCCTGCATCTTCCTGCCACTCGGCGTCATCGAAATCCGCCGCCAGCAAGTAGCAGGAATCGTCGCTTAGCAGTGGATAGACGCCGATGGTGTGTTCGCCCGCGAGGTGGCTGTAGACGTTCGCGTCCGATAGTGAGATCAGCAATCGGTTGCCACAATCCGAGCACTTGATGCGCGGCTTTTCGCAGACACCGGGACGCCACTCATTGGCACATGCGGGGCTGTAGCCCGACTTGCCGCTCGATTTGCTTTCCCAGCGGATCGGATAGACAACCGCCTCGGACTTGTGTGCCTTGAGCCACGAAGTAGGCATAGCACGAAGCGCAACCAGCGGGAGTGAGGCGTCCGGCGACCGCCACCTCGGGGACACCGTTGGAGGTGTATTCGTCGTTGAGGGCAGGTCTTGGGGTACCGAGACGCGGGATCCATCAACAACCTGGGGAGCCCTCCTCGTTTCGGCACACGATGGACTCCCTACAATCCCATTGGCTGAAGGAAGTTAGCCGATCGCCAGTTTGACAGGCTTGCCGACCCGGTTGAGCATTTCCACTAGTGAATCGATAGTGAACTTGGTTGTCTTCTTGTTAACAACATCGGACACACGGGGGCGCGACACCATCAGGATCTCAGCGGCCTCGGCTTGTTTCAGATGATGGTCAGCGATCCAGGTGGACAGCTCGTCCATCAGCTGCTGCTTCAGCAGGCGCGTGTCATTGATCTGTTTGCGGGAGGCAGCCTGCAGACGCTTGGCCTCATTTGGTGAAAAGCCCAGCTCCAAGAAGAGATTCGCTCTCGGCTTCGTCACGTGACGGATATTCGTGTCAATAGTCACCGCTTTGCCTTTCTCGCGTGAACGACAGCGCGGAAGCGCGCTGCGGCAATGGCCTTGTCCTGCTTACTGGTCGTCTGGGTCGTTTTCTGGAAGCAATGCAGGACGTAGACGGCTTCCTCGAACTTCGCGATATACATTACGCGATAGATGCCGCGCGCGTCCCTGATGCGAATCTCTCTTGCCCCAGGGCCCACTTCGTCGAACGGTTTCCAGTCTGTCGGATCGAGTCCGGCTTGTACTTTGCCAAGTTGGAAGCCTGCTTCCCTGCGCGGCTCCTGAGGAAAGTCCAGAAGATCGTCATACGAAGATCCCACCCAGCGGATCTCCTTGTCGTCGTCCAGAGAACCCATACGTACAAAATTGTATACGCACGAGCGATAAGAGTCAAGAGCGATTTCCGCAACGAAAGTTCAACCAAGCCCGCAAGCGAAGATTTCACGGATGCTTGCTTACCCGGCGGGAGTTCATGTGAAGCCCGTTTCAAGCGTTCAGCTACCGACATTGATGTCTCAGGCGTGGCGCAACGAGGCCAAGAAGTGCCCCGGCAACCGGCTAATATATGTGCGCCAATCCCCGGAATCAACGCGATGATCGCGTTGTTGAATCCGTTGCGGCCGATCGCGAGTGACTCAGTCCGGCCATGAGCAGTAGCGGGGTAGGGGAATAGCCGTGCGCATCCCTTGTTCGTTGACCTGTCCATCCGGGAGGGACTTTCGATGATTGCCAAGCCGATGTTCGCCCTCGTGCCGCTGCTGCTCGCCGCCTGCGCCACCATTCCCGCGGGGCCGACCGTCAAGGTCACGCCGCTCGGCACGCACGCGGGCGAGCTCTGCAACCGCGACCGCGCGATGATCTTCGAGGACCCGACCGGCGTGCGCGTCCTCTACGACGCCGGCACGTCGGTGCTCGGTGGCGACGACGCGCGCCTCGGCGCCGTCCACGTCGTGCTGCTGAGCCACGCGCACGGCGATCACATGGGCGACCAGCGCCTCACCGCGCTCGGGGCCGGGACCTGCCAGTCCCCGACGCTCGCGACCGCCGCGCCCAACACGACGAGCGCCGAGATCGCGGCGTCGAAGAACGCGGGACTGGTGATGATCAACCAGATGGCGAACTTCCTCGGCAAGCGCGTCGAGGCGATCAAGGGCCGGCCGACGGGGGCGTGCCCGGTCGGCGCGGCCGGCGACGACCACACGGTGCCGTTCGCCGCGAGCTGCCTCGCGGGCAACAACCTGGGCGGCACGCGCACGTTCAAGACGGCGGGCGCCGCGAAGGGCGTCGAGATCACGATCGTGCCGGCGTCGCACGACAGCTCGGTCAACCGGGTGCTCCTGAACGAGGCCGAGCGCCGCAACCTCGAGCCCGACAACCTCACGCTTCCGCTCGGCCCGCCGAGCGGCTACGTGGTCCGCTTCACCAACGGCCTGGTCGTCTACCTGACGGGCGACACCGCGGTGCACGCGGACATGAAGACCGTCGTCGCGGACTTCCACAAGCCCAACGCGATGGTGCTGAACCTGGGGCTCAGCGCGATCACGATGGCGTCGGGCGCCTACATCGCGAACGAGCTGATCCGGCCGGCGACCGTGATCATCTCGCACCCCAACGAGGCCGCGTCGGTCGGCGGCAAGGCGCGTCCTGGCTCGCGCACCGCCGAGCTCTCCGGGATGCTGCGCAGCCCGGTCGTGCTCGCGCTGTCCGGCCGGACGATGGAGTTCGACGGGCAGGGCAGGTGCGTGGCCGGCTGCAGCTGACGTCGCGCGCGCAGATCGCCGGGACGCCGTGAGGTCGCCCCGGCGAGCGCACCGCATCTCGGTTACGTCCGACATACATCGCTGTTGGTAACGTCCTGGCGGAATCCCAGCGTCGGCTAGTGGGCCGCGATAGGCGATGTGCGGTTGAGTACATCACTCGCAAGGAGTAAGAACTATGCAAAGCATCACCTTCGCGGTACCGGACTCTCCAGTCCCCCCAACGGCGAGATAATTCCTCGCGATGCTGCCTATTCGGATACGCATTCATCGACCGCGTGGGGCGCGTTGTTCGGATCTTGTAGCTCAAAGGAGAGCGCTATGAAAGTGTTGGCCCTGGTATATCCCGGCATGACACTGCTGGATCTAGTCGGCCCGCTGCAGGCGTGGAGTTTCTTGCCTGGCTATGAAGTTCAGTATGCCTGGCACCGGCCCGGTCCGGTGCCCACCGATTGCGGCCTCAGCGTACAGGCTACGAACGGTTTCGAGAATGCCTGGAGTGATCCAGACGTTCTATTCGTGGGCGGAGGAGCGAAGCCCACATTGGACCTGCTGGGCGATTCCGTCGCCATCGCTTTCCTGGCGGACCGCGGATCGCGAGCGCGCTGGGTGTGCAGTGTCTGCACGGGCTCGCTGCTGCTAGGGGCTGCTGGCCTTCTTCGAGGTTACCGTGCATCCGTGCACTGGGGAGCCCGGGAAGCCTTGGATCAATTCGGCGCTGAACCGAGCAGCGAGCGCGTCTGCATAGACCGCAATCGGCTCACTGGTGGTGGAATCACTGCAGGCATCGACTTCGGTCTCGCAGTGGCAGGGCTCTGGGCTGGCGAGAGCACGGGACGACTGATCGAATTGATTATGGAGTACGCGCCGCAGCCGCCCTATGGGACGGGTCGCCCTGATCTGGCAGACGAGCAGACCCTCGCTGCCGCGCGCGCAGCGATGCAGCAAGCGATGACGGGCGCATCTGCGTAGGGCGGGGAATCGATAACACTAGTCGAACTGACAGCGTGGCAGCTGGCGCGTGAGCAGGCTAATTCAACTGTTCTGGTCGGGGCAGGAGTTTCGGAATGTGCCTTACATCCCGGGCAACGGATTAATCTCCATGACTTGTATGGACGATTGCGGGATCTGCAAGTGCGGGTGGCCTTCGAATGTCTTTGCCGCCGCCTCGTGTGACTCTGCCTCCACGACCGTATATAACATGATGTCGTTTCTCATGTCAGACGTGCCTTGTGCGGTGACGCATTTGGTCTTGCCCACGCCGGCTCCTTTGTCAACGAACATCTTTGTGTGATCGCTCATCCATTTTCTCCATTCGCCCTGCATCTTCTCTTCGGCCTGCTTTCTCTTCTCGGGCTCGGTTTTCTTCCAGTCGTCAATTACCGAGGCGGGCGCAAGATACGTAACAAGAAACTTTTTCATGATTCAGACTCCTATAGGTGGAAACCTCGCGGGGTTCACCGCTCAGCGCTTCACGTGTCCGTCATCAATTAGGTTTCGGCGGCGGCCTCCCATTTCGGCTTCATTTCTTTGCCCCACTTCTTGGGGTCTTCGTCGTGCATCTGCTCCATCTTGTTTGCCTCCGGATGCTTCTCCATCACGTGATTCGTCATCACCTTTACCATTTCCTCCCAAGAGCCGGCCGACAACTTCTGGTCGCATGCTCCATCCAGTTCCCTGCATGTCATCGTTTTCATATGCTTGTGTGATGTAGCTTCATCAAACCCGCGGTTCGCCTTGCGCGTTAACCAAAATGGTCGAGCCCGGTGGCGCCATCATCTGCGTGCGATGCTCATATCCATTGAAGACATACGTGACATCCCAATAGTCCGCCCGCGCCGACGCCGGCATGTATTCGCAACGCTGGACATTCTGACTGTAAACCAGGCCCTCCGAGCCGCGACCGATGTTTGCGCCTGCCGCCGCACCACCCACGACGCCGATCCCCGTTGCAATGTCCTGCCCGCGGCCGCCGCCAATCTGGTGGCCGATAATGCCGCCGATCGCACCGCCTATGATGGCGCCGGGAATGTTCAGGCCGGCAGCGCTGCTGTTGTCGACCACGCCGGCTCCACCCAACAGCGCTGCTGTGGCGGGCCGACCACGGCACGCACGTAAGTTACCTTTGCGTCGTATAAGCGCTCGTTTTCACGTCTGCGGTAGTCATACATCGTCGATGAATAGGCATCAGCGCGCATGGAGGAGGCAACCCGCTGTGCCTCTTCTGCCTGGCGCTGTGCAGCCGCCGCCTGGATTTGTGCCGACTCAGCCTGCCGTCGGGACACGTCGGCTGTCAGCTGTGCCTCGGTGGCTTTCCGCTGCGCCATGATCGCTGCTTCGTCGGCGCGCGTTCGCGCAACCTGTTGAGCGAATGCGGCGCGCTGGCTTGCAAGCGTCGCTAGCTGGTGAACCTCCCGACCCGCCCACCCGCGCGGCCATATCGTCGGCTTGACGCAACTTATCGACGGCCTGAGCGAGTTCCAACGAAGCGTAGGAAACTACTTGAGAATTACTGCGCGCCGCATTCACGGACAGTCGCGCAACTTCCATCACAGGATCTCCGGGAAGTACCGATGCGCAGCCTGCCGCTGCGAGCACCGCAAGCATGACAAGGGATCTCACCGAGTTTATCAACATGTTTTCCTCCGACCAAGTGCTCTAGCGCATGAAGACCGCTGCTACAGGCTAGGTCAGTTCTGCCCGTGGAAAAGTCGGACGGATTTCGATTCCGCTGTCGTCCGTCGACCTACCTGTCGGGGCGACAGGCTCTACACTTCTAAATGCTCATCCAAACGCTGTTAGTCGAGGTAAGGATGGCGGCGAAACTCTAAGGTTTCTTCAAGCGTGAGCTGCCCCGCGGACGGCGGCCGTAAACGCTCACGATATCGTCGGTCGGGTTTACCTTGGCGCTAGAGGAAAGCGCAAAGGGCTCAACATCAAATGGGCTGACTAGTGACTGGCCAGGCCGCGCTCTCCAATGCACTGAATGCCTCTCTAACGGCCAAAATTCAGCCGGCGGAGGGAAAGCATCCGAAGCAGCAACTTGTCGTGAATTGTTCAAATCGTCTCACCCGGATGTTCACGACGAACGACACCGCGTGGTTGAACGGATCGAGCGGGCCGGCGCTCATGGCGACGAAGGACTGCGAACGCGGAGGGGTTGCCCAGGTGCTGCCGGAGCAGATGCCGGCCGTGATCTTCATCACGGTGCACCCGGACGCCGTGTCGGCCGCAGCGCTGCGAAGCGTCCAGCATGTGCTCGCGTTGGGGGACGATGCGGCGCAGACGATCGCGACCTTCTGCGGGCAGATCGACGTTCCGATCCCCGCGGAGCGTCCGGCACTGAACGATGGCGAGGGCTTGTTCTGGGCGCGGGGTCGTAACGCGGCGCCGCTACCGGTGCAGCTTGCAAGGCCCAGGCAATCGCGCCGGCGCCATACGAGCAAGTATGCCGAAGGCGAGCTCGACAGGGATCTGAGCTTCTATTTTCGCGGCCCCGACGGCAAGCTCAATCTGCGGGCACAGAACCTGATGTTGTTCGCGCAGATCGCCGAGGGTGTGGACGAGCCGACGTGGGAGCATCACCGGCGCGCCGGCGACTACTCGGCGTGGTTCCGAAACGTGATCAAGGACGACGAGCTCGCGCAGGAGGCGGCCGTCGCGGAAGCGGATTCGAGCCTGGATGCAATCGAAAGCCGCCGGCGGATCCTGGAGGCCGTCACGCGCCGCTACACCGCGCCGGCGCGGGGTCACCGAAGCAGCTGAGGCGCGAGAGGACGTTGACGCTAACGTGTTGCGCCGGTTCCGTCGACCGCCGCATCAGCAGCAGCGCGATCAACGCCGAGGCGACCATCAGGAACAGGCTGACGGCGTTCAGCACCGGGCTCGCGCCCTCGCGCATCCGCCCGTACATCATGATCGTCAGCGGCGGGTCGGAGCCGACCAGCATCAGCGTCGTGTTGAAATTCTCGAACGACATCAGGAACGAGATCGCCGCGGCGCCGATCAGCGCCGGCTTGAGGTAGGGCAGGGTCACGGTCCACAGCACCGCGGCGCGCGACGCGCCCAGGTTGAACGCGGCGTCCTCGAGCGTGGCGTCGAAGCGCTTCAGCCGCGCCGCGATCGTCAGCGTCGCGATCGACACGATGTACGAGAACTGTCCGGCGACGACCAGCGGCAGCCCCGGCCGCAGGAAGTCGAGCTCGAGGCCCCACGACGTCGTCGGCGAACTGCGCGAGGCGGCTCGCGAACGCGAGGATCGAGATGCCGAGGATCACGCCGGGGATCACCAGCGGCGCCAGCATCAGCAGCGACAGCGCCGACTTGCCGCGGAATCGCGCGCGCTCGAGCAGGAACGCGTTCGCCGTGCCGACGGCCACCGACAGCAGCGTCACCCACGCGGCGACGATGACGCTCGTGCCGATGCTCTTCAGCAGCGGCGCGTCGGCGAAGAGCCCGATGCGTCCAGTCGCCGCCGCCGACGAACCAGTCGAGCGTGAAGCCGCGCCACGGCGGCGCCGGATAGTTGGCGTCGTTGAACGCGAACACGGCGACGACGAGCGAGCGGCACGAACAGGAACACGAAGAACGCCGCGACATACGCGCCGGTCGCGTAGCGTGACAGCGTGCGAGCGCGGCAGCGACGGGATCACGAGCGCCTCATCACGTCGCCGAAGCGCTGGCCGCGTCAGCTTCAGTCCGAGCCAGACGATCGCCGTGGAGAGGACCAGCAGCAGGAAGCCGAACGCCGCGCCTTGCTCCCAGTTGAAGCGCGTGATGAACTGCGTGTAGATCTGCTCGGTGAACCAGAGCGAGTTCTTGCCGCCGAGCAGCGTCGGCGTCAGGTAGTTGCCGAGCGTCAGCATGAACACGACGATCGAGCCCGCGACGATGCCCGGCGCCGCGTGCGGCACGACGATCTGGCGCAGGATCGACCAGCCGTTGCCGCCGAGGTCGTACGCCGCTTCGATCAGCGAATCGTCGAGGCTTTCGAGCGCGCTCACCAGCGGCACGACCATGAACAGCATCGACGTGTAGACGAGGCCGACGAGGATCGTCGCGTCGTGGTAGAGCATCTCGACCGGCGCTGCCGTGATGCCGAGATCGACGAGCAGCCGCGGCAGCACGCCGGATTCGCGCAGCAGGATCATCCAGCCCAGCGTGCGCACGGTCTCGCTGACCCAGAACGGGATCAGGCACAGGACGAACAGCAGCGACTTCGCGCGGCCGCGCGCGATCTTCGCGATGTACCAGGCCGCCGGGAACGCGATCAGCAGCGTGCACGCGGTGGCGAGGATCGACATCGCCGCCGTGCGCACGAACGTGTGCCAGTACAGCGGCTCGTCGACGAACGTCCGGTACTGGTCGAGGCTCCACTCGTAGACGCGCGGCGCCACGCGCGCGCGCAGCGAGAGCACCGCGAGCTCGACGTGCGGCAGCACGATGAGGCCGACGAGCCACACCAGCGCCGGCGCCAGCAGCAGCAGCAGCGCGAGGCGCGTGCGCGGCGCGCCGAGGTCGGCGGACGTCTCAGGCGCCATGACGGCTCGACGCGGAAGCAGACGGCGCGCTGCGGCGTCGAAGCCGAAGGCGATGGTTTCGTCGACCTCGAGGTCGGCGAAGCGTCCCGTCTGCGGCAGCGCGATCCGGATCTCGGCGCGCGTGCGTCTCCTCGCGCACGAGCACCGCCGAGTTGGCGCCGTCGAACAGCAGGCTTTCGACGCGCCCGCGAAAACGCTGCGCGCGCGGGCGGCAAGTTCGGTCGCGTCGCGCGCCAGATCGACGACCTCGGGCCGCACGAACGCCTCGACGCGCGTCGCCGGCGGCGATCGCGCCGCTCGCCCGCGCGCGGACGCGCGAGCCCGTCGGCCGTGGCAAGCTCGACGACTTCGCCGTCGACGCGCGTCGCACGTCCGGCGATGCGGTTGTTGGCGCCGACGAAGCCCGCGACGAACGGCGTCGCGCGGCTGGTAGTAGAGCTCCTGCGGCGTGCCGACCTGCTCGAAGCGGCCGGCGTTCATCACCGCGACGCGATCGGACAGCACCAGCGCCTCCGACTGGTCGTGCGTGATGTAGACGAACGTCGTGCCGAAGTCCGCCTGCAGCTGCTTCAACTCGATCTTCATGTGCTCGCGCAGCTTGAGATCGAGCGCGCCGAGCGGCTCGTCGAGCAGCAGCAGCGTCGGCTCGAGCACGAGGCTGCGCGCGATCGCAACGCGCTGCTTCTGCCCGCCGGAGAGCTGGTCGACGCGCTTGTCCTGCGCGCCGGGCAGGCCGACGCGCTCCAGCATCGCGTCGACGCGGCTCGCGATCTCGGCGCGCGCGACGCCGCGGCGCGCGAGGCCGTAGCCGACGTTTTCGCCGACCGTCATCATCGGGAACAGCGCGAGGTGCTGGAACACCATGTTGACCGGCCGCCGGTTCGGCGCCACGCCGCGCATCGAGCGGCCGCCGATGCGGACGTCGCCATCGTCGGGCGCGAGAAAGCCCGCGATGATCCGCAGCAGCGTCGTCTTGCCGCAGCCCGACGGGCCGAGGATGGAGAAGAAGCTGCCGTGCGCGACCGCGAGCGACAGCGCGTCGACGGCGGTGTGCGCGCCGTAGCGCTTGGTGACGCGGTCGACTTCGAGGTCCTGCTGCATCGGGCGTGCCGGGCGCGCGGTCAACGCAGGAACGGCGGCGCGCTCGCGCACGCCGCCGTTGCATTCGCAGCGGTGTCGGAGCGGTGCGCTCTCAGCTTGCCGCTTTGACGCGATCGAGCACCTTGCCCTCGATGTCCTCGATGCCGGGCGGCACGGCGGGATACCACTTGATGTTCTTCAGCGCCGCCTCCGGAAAGCTCTTCGCGAACTGCGCCTTGAGCTTCGCGTCCATCAGCTGGTCGGCGCCCTTGGCGCCGGTGAAGTTGCCGGCCGACGCCGCGACCTTGGCGGCGATCTCGGGCCGCATGTTGAAGTTGATCCACGCGTAGGCGGCGGCGTCGTTGCGGCCCTTCGCCGGGCAACGCGAACGTGTCGATCCAGCCGAGCGCACCGGACTTCGGCGCGATGTACTGGATGTCGGCGTTCTCGCCGTTCAGCTTCCAGCCGCCCGTGTCCCACATCATCGCGCCGACGATCTCGCCGGTGCGCGCGCCGTTCAGCAGCTGGTCCTTGTTGTCCCAGAAGAACTTGATGTTGCGCCTTGCACGCCGCGAGCGTCTTGCCGACCTCGTCCATCAGCGCGGCGTAGGCCTTGGGATCGTTGTACAGCGCGAACGGATCCTTGCCGCTGCGCGAACGCGAACGCGAGCAGCGTCGGCCGCTTCAGGCGCATGCTGGTCTTGCCCTTGTACTCGGCCTTGCAGAGGTCCGGGTAGTCGGCCATCTGCGCGAGCTTGGTGTTGACGACGAGACCATCGGTGCCCCAGATGTGCGGCAGCCCGTAGACCTCGCCCTTGAGCGTCGTGTTCTTCTTCGTCGCGTCGAGCATCGACGGGATGAAGAGGTCCGTCTTGATCTTGCGTCATGTCGATCGGCTTGTAGATGCCGAATTCCTGCTGCGGACCGACGATGCGGTCCTGCGACGGCTGCGCGAGATCGAAGCCCGGCGCCGCCGGTTGCGCGCAGCTTGGAGATCATCTCCTCGTTGTTCGAGAGCGTGACCTCGACGTCGATGCCGGTTTCCTTCTTGAACTGCGCGACGACGTCGGCGGGAACGTAGTCGGCCCACGTGATGAGGCGCAGCTTGTTGTCCTGCGCGAACGCCGACGTGGCGAGCGCGAATCCAAGGATGCCCGCGGCACACTTGACTGAAAGTTTCATCATGATCTCCCGGGTCGTGGCCGTCCGTGGTGAACGGCTATTTTGCCAAAATGGGGTGTCATTGCGGATATTAGCCCTGAAGGCCGGGATCGACTCAGGTCGGCCGCCAAATTTCACGTGGAAACCCGCCGGTCAGCCGGCCCGGGTTTGCGATAAGCTTTTGGGATGAGTGAAGCACGGGCACTGTTCACGGTCCTGCGACAGTCGGCCGACCCCGCCGCGGCGGCCGCCATCGAGCAGCACGTAACGCAGACGCCCGACCGCGAGTTGAGCCGCATCAACGTCCTGGACTTCGCCGCGCGCCATGGTATCGACGAGGAGCGCGCCATCGCCGCCTTTCTGCACGGCGCGAGACTCGGCTTGTTCGAAATGTCATGGAACGTACTCTGCCCCGGGTGTGGCGGCGTGCTGGACTCGAACTGCCACGCTCAAGAGCGTACGCCGCGAGGAATACCTGTGTGCGCTGTGCGCAGCAGGCTATGAGCCCACCCTCGACGAAATGGTGGAGGTGGCGTTCACGGTGACACCGCGTGTGCGTCGCATCGGGGCGCACGACCCGGGCACGCTGCCTTTCCGGGAGTACTTCCGGCAGATGTTCTGGAGTTCCGGCATCGAGCTTCCAGAGGACAAAGCGTACGAGCGACTGCTCGACGAAATCGTCATCGGCATGGTCGAGCTGCCGCCGGGCGAAACCGCGATCCTGTCGCTACAGCTTCCGGGTGAGTTCTGCATCGTCTTTGATCCGGTGACGCATTCGGCGCAGTTTCTCGACGTCCAGGGAGAGCCGACGCGCGAGCGCCAGGGTCTCACCATGGTGTTCAATAAACTGCGGGCGCCCACCGGGCGCGTGGCGATGCGGCCGGGGCCGCTGCGTCTCGTCCTCGACAACCGCACCGACATGCGCGTATTGCCGGCCGTGTGGGTCGCAGGACAGGGGATGCACGACCTCCTCGGCAAGCGCAAGCGGTTCCTGACTGCGAAGCGCCTGCTCACGAACCAGACGTTCCGCGACATCTACCGCACCGATACGCTCGATGTAGACCAGCGGCTGAAGATCACCAGCCTCACGTTCCTGTTCACCGATCTCAAGGGCTCCACTGCGCTCTACGAGCGCGTCGGCGACCTGGTCGCCTACGACATCGTGCGGGCGCATTTTCGCGTGCTGCACGAGGTGGTCGCCTCGGAAGCGGGTGCGGTCGTCAAGACCATCGGTGATGCAGTGATGGCGACGTTCGCCACGCCCGATCGTGCGGTCGCCGCCGCACTCAGGATGCGCGATGCGATGCGCACGCTGAACGCCGAGCGCAAGCACGAAGACTTGCTGCTGAAGATAGGCATGCACGAAGGGCCTTGCCTCGCCGTGATGCTGAACGACCGCCTCGACTACTTCGGGCAGACCGTGAATATCGCCTCGCGCGTGCAGGGTCTTGCCGTGTCGCGCGCAATCTTCGCCACCAGGCCCGTCGTCGCCAACAGGCAAGCGGCGCGATTGCTTGGCGCAGCGGGGCTCACGCCGGTGCCGCAGCAGGCACTGCTGCGCGGCGTCGCCGACCAGCTCACCGTCTACGAGATTCCCTGATCACCTTGCTGCTCTCGACTCGGGGGAACCTATTGGCCAGTGCCTCATGACCTCGTTGCGCGTTTGCTTCGCGGGCCTGATGGGCTCGCGATCGCACTGGCCGGTTGCGCCACGGTGGAAACGCCGACCGGGCCCGCTTATCCTCGCGTCACTGCTGCCGAAGGGCGCGCATTGGTCAGCCGGCTCCTTCCCGACGGAACCACCGATCGCGCGGGGTGGGCGACGGACATCTACGCGGCCCTCGCTGCGCTGGAAATACCGCCAACGCCGGAGAATATCTGTGCCGTCGTCGCCGTTACCGCGCAGGAATCGAGCTTTCGCGTCGATCCCGCCGTGCCGGGCCTGCCGGCCATCGCAAAAAGGGAGATCGAACTGCGGCGTGAACGCGCGGGTGTTCCGAGGCTGGTGCTCGATGCCGCACTGGCATTGCCGTCGTCGAACGGCAAGCGTTACGGCGAGCGACTCGATACGGTGAAAACCGAGCTGCAGTTGAGCGACCTCTTCGAGGATTTCATCGACCGGGTCCCGCTTGGAAGAACCTTCTTCGCCGACCGCAATCCTGTGCGAACGGCCGGGCCGATGCAAGTGAGCATCGCGTTTCGCGGAGAGCTTCGCAGCGGCCAGGCCGTATCCGTATCCATTGTCGGACTCCATACGACAGGAAGTTTTCACCCGCCGGGGCGGCATGTACTTCGGCATCGCGCATCTGCTCGATTACCGGGCGCCGTACGATCGGTATCTGTTTCGGTTCGCGGATTTCAATGCGGGACGTTATGCGAGTCGCAACGCGGCGTTCCAGAGCGCGGTGACCCAGGTGTCCGGGATTCCGCTGGTACTCGACGGCGACCTGCTTCGTTACGAGGGTGGCCGGCCGGCGCGCGAGCCGGGAAGTACGGAGCTTGCGACGCGAGTGCTCGCACGGCAGCTCGATCTCGGGCCGGAGGATATCCGCCGCGACCTCGAGCTGGGGACGGCAGGCAACTTCGAGCGAAGCGCGTTGTATGCGCGCGTATTCGCGCTCGCCGACAGGGTTTCGGGGAAGCGCGCGCCGCGTGCGCTCATTCCGGACATCCTGCTGCAGGGACCGAAGATCACGCGGAGACTGACCACCGATTGGTTCGCACGCCGCGTCGAGGCCCGGCAGCAGGCCTGCCTGCAGAGAACGCAGGGATAGCGAGTTCTCGGATGCCCTCTCTCGCGCTTGACGCGTATCGCGAACGGATCGGATGGCGCGGGGACACGCCGCTGACGCTTGCCACGCTGACGGGACTTCTGCGCGCGCACATGAATGCCATTCCATTCGAGAACCTCGATCCGCTCCTCGGCCGGCCCGTTCGACTCGATCTCGAGTCGCTGCAGCGCAAACTCGTACACGCGCGCCGTGGGGGCTACTGCTTCGAGCATGCGACCCTGTTCGCCGCCGCGCTGGAAGCGTTCGGGTTCACGCCCTCCCGCCACACCGCGCGCGTGGTCCTGTTCACACCGCGCACCGAATCGCCGCGAACGCACATGGTCCTGACCGTACCGCTGGCCGAAGCCACGTACGTCGTCGATCCCGGTTTCGGCGGATTGGCGCCGCAGGTTCCGATCCCGCTCGTGGACCGCGGCGACGGGCCGGAAGTACCGCCGCATGCTCCGACGAACGAATGGATGCACTGGATGACGCGCGACGCTCGCGAGTGGGTGCTTCGCGCACGAAGCGGCGACAAGGTCGTCGATTGCTGGATTTCGACGCTCGAAGCGGACAACCTCGTCGACTTCGAGGTCGGTAACCACTACACGGCGACGCACCCCGCGTCGCCCTTCGTCAACCGGATCATGCTGCGCGCGATGACGCCGGACGGATATGTTTCGGTGATGAACCGCGACGTCACGCGCCTCACTGCCACCGGGCAGCACTCGACTCGGCTCGCCGACCGTACTGCGCTGCGTGCACTGCTGTTCGAGCATTTCGGATTCGACCTGCCGGAAGTCGAGTCGATGCGCGTGCCGGCGATCGAGGAGTGGCGGTGAATCGATGAGCCCGCCGGGCCGCCCAAGGGGCGAAGGGCGTCCCCTAGGGGCAGCGTGCGGCGCAGCCGCAAGCGTGGGGTCATACAGCTTACGACGAGCCGAAAATCGATTGCCACTGTCATGTTCTCGACCCGCTCCGCTTTCCCTACGGCGAGGACTCGGTCTACCGGCCGGCCGGGCAGGAGATCGGCACTGCGGCGCAATTCCAGCGGGTGCTCGACGCGTACGGCGTGCGCCATGGACTGCTCGTCGGCCCCAATTCCGGCTATGAGCAGGACAATCGTTGCATGCTGGATGCGATCGCCAGCGGCGCGGGACGATTCAAGGGGATTGCGGTCGTGCCGAATGACGCGGGACGCTCGGAGCTCGAGCGGTTGCGAGCCGCCGGGATCATCGGCGTCGCGTTCAACGCCACGTTTCATGGCGTCGATTACTACCGGGATACGGCGGACCTGCTGTCGACGCTGCACGCACTCGACATGTGCGTGTCGCTGCAGGTCTTCGAGGACCAGCTCGTGGTGCTCGCACCTCTGTTCGAAGGCTCCGGCGTCCGGCTGCTGATCGACCACTGCGGACGGCCAACGCCGGACGCGGGGCTCGGTCAACCGGGATTCCAGGCGCTGCTGCGTCTTGCGAGAACGAAGCGCGTGTTCGTCAAGCTGTCCGGTTACGTCAAGTTTTCGCGCGACCCCTACCCGTACGCCGATGTTCATCCTTACGTCGAGGCGCTGCTCGATGCGTTCGGCGTCGATCATTGCCTGTGGGCGTCCGACTGGCCGTTCCTGCGCGCGCCCGAGCGCGTCGACTATGGGCCGCTGCTGAAGCTGGTCGAGCGACTGTTGCCCGACAGCGCCGACCGGCGCAAGGTATTGTGGGAGACGCCGGCGCGACTGCTCGGGTTCGCTATCTGATGCTCGACGTTTCGCGACCGCTGATTCGCACCGGGCGCGTTGACTGGAGCGTGTGGCGTGCGCCTGCCGGGGCGCGTGCGGTGGAGGCCGGGATGCGGCGAAGGACGCTCATCGCATTGGTTGTCGTTTCGAGCCTGCGCGTGCCGCTTGCCGCGATTGCGCAGCGGGCGGAACGGATTTACAGCATCGGCTGGCTCAGGGAAGGCAACGTTCGAATCCCGGTGGCTTTCTGGGACAAAATGCGGGAGCTGGGATGGGTCGAAGGCCATAATTTGCGGCTCGAATCACGCTTTGCGAGCAGTGTGGATGAACTGCCGTTGCTCGCTGCCGAGTTGGTACAGCGGAATGTCGATCTGATCATGACCGATGGAACGTCGGCGACGCGCGCGGCGAGCGCTGCGACGGCAACGATTCCGATCGTCTTCTTCATCGGCGCCAACCCGGTCGAGCGTGGTCTGGTCGCACAAATGGCGCGGCCAGGAGGCAACCTCACCGGCTACACCTATGGCGTCTACGACAGCGGGAAGCTGCTCGAGATACTGAAGGAGGCGATCCCGCATCTATCGGTCATCGCTTTTCCAGAATCGGACAATCCAGCAACCCTGCGCAGCGCCCGTGCCCTCGGCATCGAAATTGTCGCAATTCCGACGAAGGGGCCGGAGGAGCTGGGCGCATTCTTCGCCAAGGCACGAGCGGCGCGTGCCGACGCCGCCGTCATGCTCGCGCTATCCTGGACCGGTCCGCATGAACGGCAAATGGCGGAACTCGCATTGACGTACGCGATACCTACGATCGGCAACTGGCGCGACTATGCTGCCGACGGCGGCCTGTTCTCCTACGGGTCTCCACAGAAGGCACACTGGCCGCGTCTGGCCGTCCAGGTCGACCGGATACTGCGAGGTGAATTACCGGGCGGGATTGCCGTCGAGCAACCCACGCACTTCGAATTCGTGATCAACAGGAAGACTGCGAAAGCGCTCGGCGTGACGATTCCCCAGTCCCTGCTTTTGCGCGCCGACGAAGTGATTCAGTGATGGCGACGACTCGGCCGCGCGCCCGCTACTGAAGCAGCTCGTCAGCCCGCATCAGCAGCGACGACGGGATCGTGAGGCCGAGCGCCTTCGCGGTGGTTCGGTTGAGCACCAGCTCGAATTTCGATGGCTGCTCGACGGGCAGGTCGCCGGGATTCGCGCCTCTCAATATCCGATCGACGTACCACGCGGTCCTGCGCCGGAGATGATCCCAATCGGTCCAGTACGACATCAAGCCACCGGCCTGAACATATCCGCGATCGCCGCCGATCGACGGCAAGCGGTTCGCCAACGTGAAATCGACGATCAGCCTTTGTTGGACATCATTCGCCGGACTCGGCGCGACGAAGAGACCGTCCGCCTGCTCGCGGATCGCCAGCGCCAACGCGATCGGTACATCATCTGGCGTGTTGACTTCGGCGTTGATCACCACGAGGCTCAGTGTCGCCGCCGCGAGTCGGATCTCGGCCGATGCGCCTCCTTCACCGGCGCGCTCCAGCACGGCAAGCCGGGACAAGCGCGGCGCGACTTCCTGCAGCAACTGAACCATCTTGGTGACGAACCCCGGACCCGGGTTGTTCGTCATCCCCGTCACATTTCCGCCCGGACGCGCCATCGTCTTGACGAGGCCCAGTTGGACCGGCGTGTTGCTCCCTGCCATGACGATGGGGATGAGCGCCGTCGCTTGCTTCGCAGCGAGGGCGGCCGGCGTCGTCTGCGTGACGATGATGTCGACAGGGATCGCCACGAGTTCCGCTGCGAGGGTCGTCAGCCGATCCACCTTGTTTTCCGCCCAGCGCACCTCGATGACGATGTTCCTGCCTTCGATCCAGCCGAGCTCGTTCAGCCCGCGACGAAAGGCTTCGATGCTCTGCGCCGGTTTCGATCCGAGATGCAACCAGGCGATCCGATAAACCTTCGTTGCCGACTGCGCCCGGCTCCGCAACGGCGCCGCAACCAGGCTGCCCGCCAACATGCCGATGAATGTACGGCGGCTGACGAACCGGCCGCAAGCCGATGGGTTTTGTGGCGCCATCATTCAATGAGTTCGTCGGCCGCGAGCCGAATGGGCTGCGGAATCGACAGGCTCAACGCCTTCGCCTCCCGCAGGTTGATCACGAGCTCGAATCGCGTCGGGCGTTCCACAGGCAATTCGGCGGGTTTTGCGCCCTTCAGGATTCTGTCGATCTGTATCGCCATGCGGACGTACAGCTCGGACAAGAGCGGCCCATAGGACATCAGGCCTCCCGCCTCCGCAAACACCCGCCGAAAGCCCATCGCCGGCAGGCGGTTCCTCGAGGCCTCGAACCCATGCGCTTGAGGTGGGGGGCAGTCGGCCGACGTCGGGTATCAGCGCAGCATCGGCAGCTGCGTTTCTTGCGGCGGAGAAGAAGGGTTCGAAATCGTCCGCGACCTGTACTGCGCAATGCTGAATTTGCACGCCGATGGCCTGTGCGGCGTCTCGACTGATCAATGTCGAAGGATTCGCCCCCGGAAAGACCGGGTACGCCACCGGGTTATCCAGGGGAGCGCCGCCTTGAGGATCTGCAGCTGTTTTTCGTCGTAGATTCCCTGTGCGACCCCCGTGAGATTTCCGCCCGGGCGCGACATGCTACCGACCAGTCCCCGTTCCGCGGGATCGCCGGCGACGGAAAACACGATCGGAATGTCTGGCAGTCGCCTGCTTGGCGGCTCCGGGTCGACTCCGTGCCAGACTGTGACGATGAGATCGGACTTCTTGTCGAATGAGATCGGCGGCGAGGTCCAGGAAGCTCATCGGCATGGCTCGCAAAGCGTTGCTCGAACGTGACATTCCGGCCGTCGACCCAACCGAGCTTACGCAGGGTTTCCACGAGCGGCTGACCGATAGGTTCGCTACCCTCGCGCAGGAATCCGATCCGCCATACCTTTGCTCTTCTCCTGCTGCCGAAACGCTCAATGCGTTGCCGGCAAGGCCACGCACGCAATCCCGCCGATGAAAACTCGACGATCCATCGCTTGATCAACCCGGAACGCTAAGCAGGTGCTCGATCAATGCGCGCAACTTGGCGGGCTTCGCCGGCTTGACACAGAATCGGATGTTCGCGAGCGCGCACGGCGGAAATCAGGTCCGGCGCTGTCTCACCGGTGACGAACGCGCACGCCAGCCCGGGTCCATGCTGATGCATGAAGCCGGTCCACGACGTCGAGCCCGTTCTCGCCATCCGCCAGCGTTACGTCGCATAGAACGAGATCGGGGCGCCAGTTTCGCGTGCGCTCGAGCGCATCCTCGCCGCCTTCGGCGCGAATCACTTCGCAGCCCCATTGCGCGAGCAGTCCGCCGATTGCATCGCGCGCATGCGCTTCGTCCTCGACCACGAGCACGCGGGTTCCGTGCAGGTCCTGGGCGGGAGCGACCGCGACAGGGACTTGACGTTCGCGCGCAATCGCACGGCGAACCCGCACACGGATGAGCGTGCCCCTTCCCGGACGCGATTCCACCGTGACAGGATGATCCAGCAGCGCAGCCAGGCGCTTGACGATGGCAAGTCCAAGACCGAGGCCCTTTGCCGAGGTGCCCGACAGCGGCGTCACCTGGTAGAACTCGTCGAAGATCTTCGGCAGGTGGGCCGGGTCGATTCCAACACCGGTGTCGGCGATCAGGATGCTTCACATGCTCGCCACGCCGGCGGCAGCCGATCAGGATGCGACCGTTCTGCGTGTATCGAACGGCATTGGCGACGACGTTCCGCACGATGCGCTCGAGCAGCAGCGGATCGGAGAATACCCAGAGCGATGTGGGCACCAACGTCAGCGCAAGGCCTTTCGCTTCCGCGGCGGGTGCGAAATCCGCAACCAGACGGGAGAGCAGTTCATTCGCTGGGAAGGCTCTCTGCTGTGCGGTCACGGCGCCCATGTCGAGGCGGGAAAGGTCTAGCAATGCTTCGAACAGTTCCTGCAGCACATCGACCGAGTGTTCGATCTTTTCCAATAGCGCGGGAGCTTCCGCAGACCCTGCATTTGCTCGCAATTGGCCGACGAACAGCGCAAGCGCGTGCATGGGCTGGCGAAGGTCGTGGCTTGCCGCCGCGAGAAACCGGCTCTTCGCTTCGTTCGCGAGCGCCAGTTCGCGTGTGCGTTCTGCGATCCGCGTCTCCTGCGTCGCGTAGATCGCGTGCAACCGTTCGGCCATGCGATTGAATTGGATCGCGAGCGCTTCGAGCTCGTCGCCGGTCTTCACTTCGATGCGCTGGTCGAGCTTTCCTTCGCCGATTTCCCGCGCGCTCGACTCCAACCGGCGGATCGGTTGCACCATGCGCCGCGCGAACACCAGGCTCGTGGCGATTGCTGCGATCACGCCGAGCACCACGAGCGTACCGGACCGTGCGATCGACGCGTAAACGGGGCGCAGGGCTTCGTTGCGTGACTGTTCCACGACCACGGTCCAGCCCAGATGCTCGATGGGGACCGCCGTTGCTACGACCGGCATGCCTTCCAGATTGCGCACCTCATCGGACGACGCGCCGGGACGTGTCGCTGCCAGGGCGCCGCTCACTTGCGGTAGCTGCGAGTAATCGGTCTTGCTCAGAACGCGGCTTACGTCGGGATGCGAGATCAGCTGGCCATTGCCGTCCACGATGTACGCAACGCCGGCCGGGCCGAGGCGGAGCTTCGACAGCACGTCGCCGACGAACTTGAGGTTGGCCTCGGCAATCAGCACGGGTCCATCCCTACTCCGGCTTGCGGCGAGCGAGAGATACGGCTCGGTTTCACCGCGGAAATACACGGGGCCGACGTACGTCGATGCAAGTCGTGCACGCTGGAACCGCGGATCGTTCGCCCAGTCAGCCGCGCTGTCCGCGATATCGCGCGTCAACCGCGAGAGCGCGAGCCTTTCCCGGCCATCGGCGGCAATCCAGTGGAGCTCGGTGACGGACTGCTGATAACGCAACAGCGCAATGAGCTCGAGGCGCAAGTCCTCGGGTTCCGGCTCGCCGGCCGTATTGAACTTGGCGACCGTCGAGCGAAGCGCATCTTCCACGCGGCCGATGTAGCTCGAAATCTCGCTCGCAAGGAATTGCGCCTTGTTGAGCTGCAGCTCCTCCAGTGCGTCGGTCGACTGCCGGTATGCGAAGTAGCCGCCGAGAACGCCGCTGATGACAAGCAACCCACTGACGAGCCCCGAAAAGAAGGCAGCGTATTTCCAGAACAGCGTGTGCCGCGCGAATATCGGCATGTCGGTGAGCGCAAGCGATCGTACGATGGCCGCCATTCCAGTCGGGAGGCGCCGGGCATCGCGACGCTCGTGCACGGGTCAGGCGGCCGGCGTCAAACGACCACAGCATGCGCCAATGGCATCAACCGGTCGAATCGGGACGTGCCGACCCCTGCGGACGGAGCCCTCGCGCCGAAAAGCGGCGCGCGAGGACTTCGTCCAGACGGCCTGATGCTCCGGCGCGACGACGGCCGACCCCCCCCGGCTACCGTGATACGCGAACCGCGGTTCCCTGCAGGATGGGCGCCCCCAAAAAAGGAGGTTGACCGGTTTGGACGAGGACAAGCTCCTCCCCGCGCGGGAAGACGAAGATGTCGAACGTGGGCCCGGGCGCCGGCAGGAAAGCCAGCGTGCCGATGCAGTTCTCGTCGAGGGTGTACGCGCCTGGCACCGACACAGTCGTCGGCAGCACTCGTTCACCGCCGATGATGACGGTGCCTGCGGAGGTCAGCCCGCCCTCGCCGTCGAAGCGTATGAATTCGGCGAGCACCTTCGGTACGAGGGCACCGGCGGGGGAGATATTGAACCCGGACGCGCTGAACAGGTACAAGCCGCGCAACGTGTGCACGCTGCACGCAGGCCCCCGCTTGTCGTCACGATCGTCTGCCTGCGCAGCGTTGGCCACTCCGACCGCCATGGCGATCGCCACGAGTACTTGTTTCGAAAGCGTGTTCATTCAGCACCTCCTGTGCTTTGGTAAGGGATCCCCGGATTGCCACCACGCGAAGCAGCGTCGCCCCTGACGCCAGGTCATGCTGTCCCGGACCGTTGCACGTCCAGGATTGCCATCATGCAGTTGTCCTCGTGCTGGAGAATGTGGCAATGGAACATCCGCTTGCCCGGCAACGATTGCCGAACCTTGATCGTTGCCGTCTGCTGGGACGGCACGAGCACGGTATCGAGCCATGCGCGATAGGGGGCCGGCGTCGTCTCGGTTCCAATTCGGCGCGACACGAGCTGGAACTGCGTTCCGTGGATATGGAACGGATGTGCCATCGCCGTGCGATTGACGATGTCCCACAGTTCGACGCGTCCTGCGATGCTCGTCAGGTCGACCCGATCGAGGTCGAAGATCCGGTTGTTGATGAGGAACGTCATCGTGGCGCCGCTTCGCGTGCACAGGTCGCGAACTTCGTTCAACTCCACCAACTGATGTGCGCTCGGTTCGCCAAGATCCTCGATGGCGCGAAGCTTCGACGGCACATCGAGCGGCGGCGCGGGCACTTCGTTGGTTGTCGCCAGCGTCAGCAAGTCGACATCCCGATAAGTGCCGAGGTTCAGGAAATCGGCTTCGTAGCGCAGCGCTCGCAAGCGGTGCCGGCCGTTCGGGGCGGTGTTCGCCGTGACCAGCAGTTCGATGCGTTGCGCGGGCGCGAGCAGGATCTCCGTCAGTCCGGTCACCGGGGCACCGAGCAGTCCGCCGTCGGTGCCGACCAGCGTGAACGAATGGCCGTCGAGAGCGAGCCGCAAATGCGCCGCGGCGGTTGCATTGAACAGACGCCAGCGCTCGGTCGCACCCGGGCGCATCTTGTGAGTCGGCAGTCGCCCACCATTGACGAGCAGCGTTTCCTGCTGCCGACCGACGGTCCAGTCGATCGGATTGTCGGCCCTGATTTGTCCTTCGTGGTCGAGCCCCAATCCGGTGATGAACATCATCACTTCGGGAACGTGTGCGAGCGGATCGTCGGCGGCGCGCACGATCAGGGGACCGGCGAGACCCTGCGCGACTTGGGACGCAGTCAGGTCATGCGGATGCGGGTGGTACCAGTAGGTTCCCGCGCTTCCGACGGGCAATGGGTACTCGTAGATACGACTTGCACCCGCGTGCACCGGGTCCATCGGATTGCCGTCCTGGTCGGACGGGACCGGCAAGCCATGCCAATGAATCGTCGAGTCCTGCGAAAGGCGGTTGTCGAGCGTGATCCGTACGCGCTGTCCTTCGCGCAGTTCGATCAACGGTCCCGGCCCCATCCCGTTGTACAGCGACATCACCGTCGACCGGCCGGGCACCATCGCAGCCTCGGCAGGCGCCGCGATCAGCGTCGCGGAAAATTGCTGCTCGTCCGTGTTTTCGTTGGCGAGCGATGCGAGCGAACGCAGCGGCTGCCCCTCGGCCAGCGGGTCCGCACCGACATCGCCGTCTTCGTCGCCGCCGCGGCATCCGAGGATCAAGCCGCCGATGCCGGCGGCGGACGCGCCGAGAAATCGGCGCCGGCCTGGCTTCGCTACTGGCACACCGTACCCGGCGTCCGGAAGACCTGGCGGTTGATGGTCTTCGTCTGCGCGACGCCGTCCACCGTGTATGCAAACGTACCCGCATTGCCATGGGTGAACGTCAACGTTGCATTGCCCACAGCCGTCACCGTTACGGCGCTTGGAGCGAACGGTACCGCGTTGAACGCGGGACCCGTCGTGCGGTAGAGCGTCCCCGAGTAGGTTTGGGCTGCGGCCTTCGCCGCGGTGACGGATAGCCACATCGGCGTGCCATCGAGACCGTAGGTGAACCAGGTCGCGAAGATCGTGTCGCCCTGGTGCGTGAAGTTGATGCCCCAGCCGGATTCCGATCCGCCTGGCGCGTTCCACCACAAGTCCTGGTAGTTGGTCGCCTGCGTCAGATCCGGCTGTGCGCCGAACGTGCAGACCGGCACAGTGCCGAAGACCTGTCGCGTGATCGACTTGGTCTGCGAGACGCCATTGACGGTATAGGCGAAAGTGCCGTTGTGTTGCCGCTGAACGTGAGCGTCGCGTGCCGACGGCGGTGGCGGTCACGTTCGCCGGGATCGAACGGCACCGCATTGAACGCCGGACCGGTCGTTTGATAGAGGGTTCCGGCCATAGGTTGCCTCGGCGGTCTTGCGCGGCACTCATCGACTAGCCACCAGGCTTTGCCGGTCGTGTCGTAGGTGAACCAGGTGGCGAATATCACGTCGTCCTGGTGCGCGAGATTGATGCCCCAGCCGGACTCCGATCCGGCCGGCGAATTCCACCACAGGCCTTCGTAGTTGGCGACCGTGCCAGGACCTGACCCGGAAATGGAAACGCTCTGGCCCGCGAAATTGGTCGCGAGGTTCTGGATCGGCTGTCCATTTCCGCCGAGTGCCATGACGCCATCAGTCGGCAGCGACGAATAACCGAGCTGGTCGACATCTGCGAAGTTAACGCTACCGCTCGTCGTACTGAGGAAATGATCCGGAACAACGTAGTCGGGTGTGATGACCCCCAGCGCTGCGAATCCTTCGGTGGCGATCAGCACTCGCGTGCCCGATGTCGCGCTCGATGGCAGATCGTTCGGGAACGTGAATGAATTCACGATGCCGCCCCCTTGAGCCGTCAAGACGTGTCCGCCCCACAAATTCTCGCCGTCGGAGCTCTGAGATTCGTGCATCACGATGAATTGGACCGTCCCGTCGGCTGTTGGAATAGATCTGCTCGATCCGGTAGGTGTGGAAAACCGCAGACACGCTGCTCGCAAATGCAAGCGTGATGGCCATACTTGCGATCGTGCCGAGTCGATTGAACAAAGACCGGACCGACGTGATGGATGGGCAGCTCATGGCGCAAACCTTTCCCGGTGATGTCGCAGCCGCGACACCGCCTCGCTCATTGAAGGTGGTGTCACCATCCATGCAAGCCGTTTGCTCATGATGGCTCCTGATGCGTTCTTCGGGGCGGTTCCGGCCGACGTGTCCGGCCACGAGTGTCATTGCCCGCCGATGTGGCGCGCAGTATCCTGAGTAGCCCTCCGGAAAATGATGCGAGCCGTTCACTATCGTTTTCCGAATCCGCGTGGCGAAGAGAACGGAGCAACTTTATGCGCCGATGCAGCGGCGGGAAATTGCGCCAACGGGCCGGCGACGTCGAGATCTCCTTTCCCGTCAGGCTTGCGGCGTCCGCTGCAGCGCGTTCATCGTTGATTCATCGCGTGCTTTTCGGGGCGCTCCAAGACGCGCAGGCCCTTACGGGCTAGCCCGCAAGTGCAGGTGTGACATGAGAGCGCTCGTCATCGACGACCATCCGTTGATCCAGGATGCGGTCAGCAACGTGCTGAGACTGCTCGATGCCGAGGCCGACATCGCGGTGACGGATGACTGCATGCGCGCGCTCGACATCGCCGGGCGTGGACCGGAGCCCGATGTCGTCTTCCTCGACCTGGCGCTTCCGGGTCTGTCCGGAATTGCTGCGCTGAAACGCTGGCGGGCTCAATTTCCCGCGGTTTCGATCATCGTATTGACCGCGACAACGGATCAGCAGACGGTGCTGGCGGCAATGAGCGCGGGAGCGGCCGGATTCATTCCCAAGTCTTCATCGAACGATGTGATGTTGAATGCCGTGCGCCTGGTGCTCGCCGGCGGCAAATATATTCCCATGCAAGTCCTTGCGCGCGTCGGAGCGGGCAATGCGGTCTCGGGGCGACGCGCTGCTGAAGCGCTGTCACCCGAGGCGCTTGGCCTGACAGTTCGCCAAAGCCAGGTACTCCGGCTGATTGCGAAAGGTGCGTCCAACAAGGTGATCTGCCGCGAGCTCGGACTGGCCGAACGCACGGTCAAGGCGCACGTCACTGCCGTCTTCCGCGCGCTCAAGGTATCGAGCAGAACCCAGGCCGCCATTGAGGCTTCGAGGCTCGGGTTCGATTGATGCGGATCCACGTTCATCGGCAATTGCACGTGGCGGACGCTCCGATTCAGCGTGGCTGTTGGGCGTCATCCAGGTCCACCCAAGGCGTGATCTTCGCCAATGTCTTCGCGAGTGTCGCCTTCACTACTTCGGTGTCGTAGTCGACCTGAAGGCGCAACCACCACCCATCGGAAAGACCGAAGAATCGGCAGAGCCGCAGATCGGTATCCGCAGTAATCGCGCGCCGGCCGGCGAGAATTTCGCCAATTCGCTGTGCAGGCACGCCAATTTCCTTCGCCAACCGGTAATTGCTCATTCGGAGCGGTTTGAGGAACTCCTCCGCCAGCATCTCGCCGGGCGATACGGGTTTCAGTTTCCTGCTCATGCGTCTCTCCGTCAGTGGTAGTCCACGATCTCGACGTCTTCGGCGTCGGCACCTGTCCAGCGAAAGCAAATGCGGAACTGGTCATTCACGCGGATGCTCCACTGTCCGAGGCGTTCGCCCTTCAGCATCTCGAGCCGGTTTGCGGGTGGCACGCGCAAATCATCGATACGTCGTGCCAGGTCGAGTTGTTTCAGCTTGCGAAGTGCCGGGCGCTCGATATTCGCGAATCGAGCCACGCGCTGGAGCTTGAACAGCGCTTCAGTCTGGGCGCACTCGAACGTCTTGATCGCCACGCTGCGTATAGTAACGTATGATGTTAATAACGGCAAGCGAGATTATCGCCACGTCCCTCCCGAACGACTTTCACTTCTGAGAGAATCCGGGCCTGAGGTTCCGACCTATCACTTCCACGGCCGTCCTGCTATGAACGCTTTTTCCTGTGCGGAAATTCTCGCCGGCCGCGCGCCGACCGATACGCCCGTCACGTTGAAGGGATGGGTTCGCACGCGCCGCGATTCCAAGGCCGGCATTTCGTTCGTCCACGTCTCCGACGGCTCGTGCTTCCATCCGGTGCAAGCGGTCGTGCCGAACACGCTGCCGAACTATGCGAGGAAATCACGCGGCTCACCGCCGGTTGCGCGGTGGTGATTACGGGCACCGTCGTGCCGTCGCCCGCCAAGGGTCAGCCGTTCGAGCTGCAGGCGAGCGGCGTCGACGTCATCGGGTGGGTCGAGGATCCCGACTCCTACCCGATCCAGCCGAAGCCGCACACGCTCGAATTCCTGCGCGACGTGGCGCACCTGCGCCCGCGCACCAACGTGATCGGCGCGGTGACGCGCGTCCGCGATGCGATCGCGCATGCGATTCACCGCTTCTTTCACGACAATGGTTTCTTCTGGATCAACACGCCGATCATCACGACGTCGGACGCCGAAGGCGCCGGTGAACTGTTTCGCGTGTCGACGCTCGATCTGACGAACCTCCCGCGCACGGCGGACAACGCGCATCGATTACTCGCAGGACTTCTTCGGTCGCGAGACATTCCTGACGGTGTCGGGACAGCTGAACGTCGAGACGTATTGCATGGCGCTGTCGAAGGTCTACACGTTCGGGCCGACGTTTCGCGCGGAGAACTCCAATACCAGCCGGCACCTGGCGGAATTCTGGATGATCGAGCCGGAGATCGCGTTCGCCGATCTGGCCGACGACGCAACGCTCGCCGAGGCGCTGCTGAAGCACGTCTTCAGGACGGTCCTCGCCGAACGCGCGGACGACATGGCGTTCTTCGAGGAGCGCATTGAAAAGGGCGTGATCGCGAAGCTGCAGGGAATCGTCGATTCGGAATTCGTTCGAATGGATTACGCGGAGGCGATTCGCGTCCTTGCCGCATCTGGTCAGAAGTTCCAGTTTCCCGTGAGCGCCGGAATGGACCTGCAGTCGGAGCACGAGCGCTATCTATCGGAGACCTACGCAAGGAACCCCGTGATCGTCATGAACTATCCGAAAGAGATCAAGGCGTTCTACATGCGCCTGAACGACGACGGCAGGACGGTCGCGGCGATGGACGTCCTCGCACCCGGCATCGGCGAGATCATCGGCGGCAGCCAGCGCGAGGAGCGGTTGGACGTGCTCGATGCTCGAATGATGGAAGCGCATCTCGACCGGGCGCACTACGGTTGGTATCGGGATCTGCGGCGCTACGGGACCGTCCCGCATGCGGGTTTCGGCCTCGGCTTCGAGCGCACCGTTGCCTACGTGACCGGATTGGCCAACGTTCGGGATGTCATTCCATTTCCGAGAACGCCGGGGAACGCGCGCTACTGATCAACGGCTTCCAACGGGGCTCGGCAACGCACAGCCTCGCCCGGCGCGCGGACCGTGCCGCGCACCGGTTACCTACGGGCCGTTCAACGCTTATTTTGCGGGTTGCTGGAAGGTTGCCCGCGAAAATTCGTCGAACGACAGCGTGCCGCTTTTCAGTCGAAGGATCATCGTGCGCTCCTTTGGGTAGTGGCGCGGCAGCGGCGTTCGCTGCCCGTGATCCCAACGCTGATGCAAGGTTTCTGCCTGAGCCAACCGCCTGATTCTGCTGGCCGCCGAGAACCGCGCATGCCATCGCGACCTCGCGAGCGATGTAAAGGCGATTTGCCTGTAGGCGAAAGCCTGCGCACGGTCGGGCGCCGGCCTGACAGCCTCGCCAACGATCGGCAATTGTTATTTGTCTATTGAATAAGCGCAGGCTCGACCCTCCTCGGCGGACCAGCACCAGCGTTCTGTCGTCAGCTTTTCATATCCGCCCAGTTCCGCGACAATGCGTGCGCGAATTCGCATGGGAGAACAATATGGCAATGCGCACGTGGGGTTCCGCGCTTATCGCGTGCTTTCTGCTGGCCGGCTGCACGGTCATGAATCCGCGCGTCGAAAGAGCTGCGAAGAGACTCGACTGCGACGGCAGCAAGGAATGCACGGTGATGGTGACGGTGAAGTGCCCCCGTTATTTCGAGTGCGACATGTCGGTCGATTACGACCTGATTCTCGTGCGCGGGCGCAACAGGGAGGTCGACATCCATTGGAAACTGGAGGGGGACAACGGCGCCGAGTTTGCGAGCAACGCCATCGTCATCGAAAATTCGGTGTTCGATTGCACGGCGGAAGCCAAGGACAGGCATTCGTGCAAGGACAAGCATCCCGAGTTCGGCGTTTTCAAGTACGTGATCAACGTCACGGTCAAGGACAGCATGTTCGGTCCGCGCGGTGTGCAGTCGCTCGATCCATGGGTGGTCAATGATTGACGGTTGCAGCCGACCGGCGGCGTATCATCGCGACGCCAACCATGCGCCCGTAGCTCAATTGGATAGAGCACCGGCCTTCTAAGCCGGCGGTTACAGGTTCGAGTCCTGTCGGGCGTGCTCGCCGCGCTCGGTGGACTCTCCAACCCGGCTCGCCTTTGGCACACGCGTATACAACTCGCCCTGATGCGTATGCAGGATCACTACGCGCGCCTTCTTTTACAGTTAAAGCTGGTCATATAATGATCTGATGTCTCGCAAACGACCGGTTGCCAGGACCGAAGCCAAGTCGGCGACGGCCCGCAATCCGGCAACGCGGGCGGAAGCCTTGCGGGAGGCGATCGAGGACAAGATCGCGACGGGCACATTCCCGCCCGGCATGCATCTCGACGAAACTCAGCTGGCGCAGATGTTCGGGGTGTCGCGAACCCCGCTTCGCGAGGCGCTGATTCAACTCGCGTCGATGGGAATCGTGCGCGTGCGTCCGCGGCGCGGCGCAGTCGTTGCGGACGTCACTCCCCAGCGGTTGCTGGAGATGTTCGAGTTGATGGCGGAACTCGAGGCAATGTGCGCTCGCCTCGCGGCGCGTCGCATGTCGGATTCCGATGAGCAAGCGCTGGGGGAGGCCCACCGGGCGTGCGAGGCCGCGTGCCTCGCCGCGAATCACGACGATTACTATCACGAGAACGAACGCTTCCATCAGGCGATATACGCCGCCGCGCACAACGACTTTCTCGTCGAGCAGGCGCTCGCATTGCAACGCCGGCTGCGACCATACCGACGATTGCAGCTGCGCGTCAGGAACCGGATGGCGGCGTCGTTCAGCGAGCACACGCGCGTGATGGAAGCGCTGCTGCGGGGTGATGCGGACGCGGCGGCGGACCGACTGCGCCAGCACATCCTCGTTCAAGGCGAGCGGTTCGCGGATTTGCTCGCCGCACTCGCCCGCCTGCGCGCAAACCCTGCCGCATTGCTCCCCGGCGAACATGCGCCGGCCTTGGCCGACGCAACCTGACAGCGCGTCCGCACTATTGACTTCCCGCCCTAAAAGGCGTTGTATACAGGGATGCGGACTACGGAGTGCCGTGTCCGCGATATTGTATACATTCTCATAAAAGCGTCCTCAAAGGACCGCAAGCAGGAGGAGTGATGCACGAACGTAGAGGCGCCGTGCCGCCGATGCTCGCGCGCCTCGCTGCCTGCCGGGCAGCACCCCGTCCGGAGCACACCGAGCACTTGCCGCAGCAAGTCCGCTGACCCCGTTCAGCGGAAAGCCGCCGAACATCCGCGTCGTTCGCTGATTGCCGCATCGCCTCGCGGTAACGACAGCGCAAAAGAAGTGCAAATCATGATTTGCAGTGCATAGCGCGCAGGCGTCGAACGCCGGCGCGCCGCATCACCCGATGGTCATCATTCGTCACGTATCAACGCAAGCGCCGGCGCTTGCCGTGTCGTCACGGCGGTCCGGCACCCTATCAAGGAGCAGCAAACATGATTGCAATGCAAGAAGACGTGCCCTTCAAACGCCTGCGCGACATACGATAAACGGACGTTGCTGCAGCTTGGCATTGCCACGGCGCTCGCAACCGGCATGCTGGCGGCGACATCCGCTGCGGACGCTCGCACGACGAAGATCGAAATCACATCGCGAGCGATCGCTTTCGGCGGCCACTCGTTCGCCGGTGTCGGCCAGTACGAGAAGATCACGGGCATCGCCACCGGAGAGGTCGACCCGAACAATCCGCTGAACGCCGTCATCACCGACATCGAGATCGCGCCGCGTGAACGACGCAGGGTCGCGTCGTCTACCAGCACAATTTCTACATCCTGAAGCCGGTCGATCTCGGCAAGGGCAGTCACAAGGTGATGTACGAGCCGCCGAACCGCGGCGGCAAGACGTTCCAGACGCTCAACCGCAGCCCCGGCGGAAACGATCCGGGAGTCACGATTACCGATCCCGCCGCGCTCGACAACTCGTTCCTGTGGCCACGCGGCTACACGATGGTCTTCAGTGGCTGGGAGAACGACCTCGCGGCCCTGACGAGCAACACGGCGACGGCGCACTTTCCCGTTCTGAAGAATCCCGACGGTACGGCGATCACCGGCCCGGCGTACGAGTACATCGTCACCGGCGGCAGCTCGTTCGAGCTCAGTTATCCCGCAGCATCGCAGAGTCAGGATGCGCGCGACGCTCACGCATCGCGTGCATCTCAACGATCCGCCGGTGACAGTGCCGCCTTCGGGTTGGGCGTATGGCGTCGACGCAACGGGAATGCGACGACCATTCACCTGACGACAGGCAATTTCGTCGCCAACGACATCTACGAGTTTTCGTACGTCGCGAAGGATCCGACGCCCAACGGACTGGGGTTTGCGGCGGTACGCGATTTCAACTCGTTCATTCGCTATGCCGCCGCCGACGACTTCGGCACTGCCAATCCGTTGGCCGGCGACGTGACGAGGATCTACACCGAGATTTCGTCGCAACCGGGCAGGCTGCTCAACGACTTCAGGCATCTCGGGTTCAACGAGGACGAGAGCCACCGCAAGGTCTTCGACGGCTTGATGCAGTGGGTCGCAGCGGCCGACGGCGCCAACATGAATTACCGGTGGTCGCAGACCGGGCGCACGAACCGCAATCGCCAGGACCTCCTGTACCTCGAGGGACTGTTCCCGTTCGCGAATCAGACGCTGTTCGATCCGATCTCCGGAACCACCGACGGCCGCTACAAGAAGTGCGAGGCGAGCAACACCTGTCCGCTGGCGATGGAGTTCTACTCGTCGAACGAATACTGGGTGAAGGCGGCATCGCTGTTCCATACGGATCCGATGGGCACGGTCGACTTGCCGGATCATCCGCAGGCCCGGCTCTACAACCTTGCGAGCAAGCAGCATGGCGGCGCAGGCAATCCCGCCAGCAAGGGCAACTGCCAGCAGTTCCTCAATCCGCTCGACTCGGCACCGGTGCAGCGCGCGCTGTGGGAAGCGCTCGACCAGTGGTCGACAAAGGGCATCGCGCCGCCGCCGTCGCAGATTCCGAGGTTCTGCCGATGGAACGCTCGTGCCGCCGTTGCCGCAGGCGGGGGTCGGTTTCCCGAATATCCCGGGCGTCACCTACACCGGATTGAGGACGACGCGCTACCGGTTCAATTACGGGCCTAACTTCTATTCGACCTATGTCCCGACGATCAATCCGCCGGTGATCACGCCGCCGTACCAGGACAATCCGGCGAACGGGCCCTTCTATCCCAGCTTCGTGCCGACGACCGACAGTGACGGCAACGAGATCGCCGGGATCCGGTTGCCCGAATTGGAAGTGCCGCTGGCAACGTACACCGGATGGGCGCTGCGCGCGGGCAATTGGGCGAACGACGGCTGCGAGGGCTCCGGTCAATACATCCCGTTCAAGGCGACGACAGGCCGAGCGGGTGGCTGCCGGAGATCCGCGTCCATCGGTGGAGGAACGCTACAAGTCCTACGACAAGTATCAGAAAGCCGTGGGCAAGGCGATCGACGGTCTCGTGAAGGACCGCTTCCTGCTTTGCGAGGATACGGAGGCCATGAACGCGCGCCTGCTCAAGGCTGGCATTGCTACGGGCGTTCTGAACCCGACGGGCCGCGAGTCCGATCATTCGGTGCCGCCGCACTGCCACCAATGAGCGATTGACGATCCAGCGTACGAGCCTTCATGCCCACCGTCGCGTCGCGCCGGTGGGCTTTTTCTTGAGATTTCGCGATTACAATGACGCACGCGCCGGGTAGCGTCGCCTGGAGAAAACAAGACGCACTCGACCCGACCCAGCCAGGCGGCAATGGCCTGCGGTTGATCAAAGACCATTGGAGGAATCACCGATGAAACGCTTTACACCCAGCGGCATTCTCATCGCGGTTGCACTGGCATTGGCCAGCGGGTCACTTCTCGCCGCGCCGGTCGTCCTGCGCGCTTCGCATCAGTTTCCCGGCGGCAAGGGCGACGTGCGCGACGAGATGGTGCAGATCATCGCGCGCGACGCGAAGGCGGCCGGCGTCGACCTCGACGTCCAGGTCTATCCGGGCGCCGCGCTGTTCAAGCCCAACGAGCAGTGGAACGCGCTCGTCAACGGCCAACTCGACATCTCGTCGTTTCCGCTCGACTATGCGAGCGGCAAGGTTCGCGAGTTCGGCGCGACGCTGATGCCGGGTCTCGTGCGCAGTCACGAGCGTGCCGCGCGCATGGGCGATTCGCCGTTCATGAAGGAAATCCGGGCGAAGATCGACCAGGCGGGCGTGGTCGTGCTCTCCGACGCCTGGCTCGCGGGCGCGGTCGCGTCCAAGAAAGGGTGCATGCGCACGCCGGCCGACATGAAGGGCCTGAAGATCCGCTCGGCGGGACCGACGTTCGCGGCGATGTGGCAGGCGGCGGGCGCGTCGATCGTCTCGATTCCGTCGAACGAGGTCTACAACGCTTTGCAGACCGGGCGTTGCGGACGCGACCGACACCAGCTCGAGCAGCTTCGTATCATTCCGGATCTACGAGCAGGTGAAGTGCATCACCGCGCCGGGTGACAACGCGCTGTGGTTCATGTACGAGCCGGTGTTGATGTCGAAGAAGTCGTTCGACCGGCTCGACAAGAAGCAGCAGGACGCGCTGCTCGCCGCCGGCAAGAAGGCCGAGGCGTATTTCGCGAAGGAAGCGAAGGGCCTGGACGACGAGATGGTCAAGACGTTCAAGGACCACAAGGTCGAAGTGGTGACGCTGACGCCCGCCGAATACGAGCAATGGCTGAAGGTCGCGCAGCAAAGCTCCTACGCGGAATTCGCCAAGGACGTTCCGAACGGCAAGAAGCTGATCGACGCAGCGCTCGCGGTCAAGTAGTGCACATCAGCGTCCGGATCGGCGCGTACCGTCAGGCTCCGCGCCGGTCCGCTTCGAATCGATGACCGACGTGCCGAGCGGCACCGCGCTGGATCGCTTCGACGCGCACGGTGCAGGTGGTGTCGCGGGTTACGCGGCTACATCGCCGCCGGGCTCGTCGCGTTTGCCGTCGTGATCGTCTGCCACATGGTGTTCGTCCGCTACGTGCTGAACCACAGCACGATCTGGCAGACGGACCTCATCACCTACTGCATCACCGCGGCGACGTTCATCGGCAGCCCTTACGTGCTGCTGACGCGCGGTCACGTCAACGTCAACGTGCTGCCGCTGCACCTCCGCCCGCGCGGGCGGTTCGCGCTGGCGATGTTCGCGAGCATCCTGTCGTTCGCTTCTGCGCCGTGATGACGGTGATGACGTTCCTGTTCTGGAAGGAGGCGTGGGACAACCGCTGGGTCTCGGACACGATGTGGCGCGCGCGGCTGTGGATTCCGTACTTCGCGATGCCGATCGGGCTCGGCCTGCTGACGCTGCAGTATGTCGTCGACATCGCGAGCGCTCGTCACCGGCCGCGAGCCGCCGTTCGACATTCCGTGGAAGCCGAAGCATGAGCACGCTGGCCGTCGCACGCGCGCGAGGTCGGTCGATGAGCCCGACGACGCAGGGACTGATCGTGCTGACGGTGACGCTGGCGACGCTGCTGTCGGGCGCGCCGGTGGCGTTCGGCCTCGGCGCGATCTCGATCATGTTCGTCATCATCTTCCAGGGCTTCGATGCGCTGCACGTGGTCGCCGAGACGTTCTACGCGGGGCTGAACGACTTCACGCTGGTGTCGATCCCGATGTTCGTCATGATGGGCGCCGCGATCGGCTCGTCGCCCGCGGGCAAGGACCTCTACGAAGCGCTCGACCGCTGGCTCTACCGCGTGCCGGGCGGGCTCGTCATCTCGAACCTCGGCGCGTGCGCACTGTTCGCCGCGCTGACCGGGTCGTCGCCGGCATGCTGCGCGGCGATCGGCAAGATGGGCATTCCCGAGATGCGGCGGCGCGGCTATCCGGACGACGTCGCCACCGGCTCGATCTGCGCCGGCGGCACGCTCGGCATCCTGATCCCGCCGTCGATCACGTTCATCCTCTACGGCATCGCCACCGAGACGTCGATCGGGCGCCTGTTCCTCGCCGGCGTGCTGCCGGGCCTGCTGCTCACCGGCGCTGTTCATGCTGTGGACGCTGTTCATCATCTGGAAGCGCGGCTTCCGCGCGCACGCGGCGGATTTTCGCTACACGCTGGCGCGAAAAGTTCGGCTCGATTCCGAAGATCGCGCCGTTCCTCGCGATCGTCGTCGGCGTGATGTACGTGCTGTACGGCGGCGTCGCGACGCCGTCGGAAGCGGCGGGCGTCGGCGCGGCGCTGTGCGTCGTGCTCGCGGTGGTCATCTACCGGATGTGGCGGCCGCGACAGTGGTGGGCGATCCTGCGCGACACGACGCGCGAGTCGGTGATGATCCTGATGATCATCGCGACGGCGGTGCTGTTCGGCTACATGCTGACGTCGCTCTACCTGACGCAGACGCTCGCGCAGGCGATCGCCGAGATGCACGTCAACCGCTGGGTGCTGATGCGGCTGATCAACCTGTTCCTGCTGGTCTGCGGCTTCTTCATCCCGCCGGCCGCGATCATCCTGATGACGAGCCCGATCCTGCTATCCGATCATCACGCGCCGCGGGATTCGACCCGGTCTGGTTCGGCGTGATCCTGACGATCAACATGGAGATCGGGCTGATCCACCCGCCGGTCGGCCTCAACATCTACATCGTCAAGTCGATCGCGCCGGACGTGCCGGTGACGACCGTGATGTGGGGGACGATCCCGTACGTGGGCTGCATGGTCCTCGCGATCGTGATCCTTTGCTTCTTCCCCGAGATCGCGACCTGGCTGCCCGATCACATGATGGGTGCGCGGCACTGACGCGCGACAGGAACGGCCGAGAGCGACGCGTCTGCGCCGTACGCGTTCGACAACCCGCACTGCGCGCGCTTCACTTCGTCCCGACGCCCACGTTGATCGGATTGGTCAGGATGGCGGTGGGCCCGGTGCCGGATCGATTCACGATCATCCTGTCCAGCGCCTTTCGAACCAACGCGGTCTGCTCAGTTCGTCAGCTTCAATTCGGCGAGCACCGATCCGACGATCGGATTGCTGTTCAGCAACCAGTCCCATAGCTCGCTGCCGGAGTGGAATTCCAGTCGCTCGGTGATCGTCTCGACCCGGATGTCGTGCAGTCCCGCCTCGGCCAACTCGTGGCGCAGCCGCTCGGGGTCCTGTAACTGAAAGGGGAGCGGCGGCGGCTCCAGCGGCGGGCCGGTGAAGTCGGGAATGGCCGCCTGGACGGCCTGCACGAAGAAGCCGAAAAACTCGATCTCGCGCGGGTCGCCGTACGCGTGGATCAGCACGCGCCCGCCCGGCTTCGTGACACGCGCGAGTTCACGAACGCCGCGTGGCATGTCCGGAAACAGCATGACGCCGAACTGCGATCCGGACACGTCGAAACGATCGTCCTCCAGATCGAGCGCATGACCGTCCATGACCCGGACCTGCACGTCGAGTCCTTCCCCGGTAGCACGGGCGACGAGCCGGTCGAGCATCGCGGGTGACAGGTCCGTCGCCATTACGTCGGCGCCGAGACGCGCGGCGGGAATGCTGAGCGCTCCGCTGCCTGCCGCAACGTCGAGAAACCGCATGCCGGCCTGCATGCCCGCACGTCGGAGGCCTTCGCTCGCCAACCACATGTGCGTCGGGGTAACGAACGCGTTGTAGCCCTCTGCGATTCCGTTCCACGCGTTGCGAGTCTGTTCCTGTGTCTCGTTCATGACGTTGCTCCGCTCGGACTGCCGTGGTTCCGGCATGAATCGCAACGTTACGGCGGCGGGGCATCACGGCGCATCGGGAAGATTCCCGATTTGCGCCAGAGGGCGACGTGGGTAGTTTCCCCCGGATTTCGGTCGATTCAGATGAGCTTGTGCTCGAAGGCGTAGGCGGTGGCGGCGGTGCGCGACGAGAAGTCAAGCTTGGTGAAGATGTTGCTCACATGGCGGTCGACGGTCTTCTCGCTCAGGAACAGATCGGTGGCGATGGCCTTGTTGGTCATGCCGGTGGCGACCAGCCGCAGCACGTGCAGCTCGCGCACGGTCAGGCCATCGGAACGTTCCGGCTGCGTGGGGTCCGTGAGCGATTCGATGCGCGCGACATCGGGACGAGCCTCCAGGCGTTCGAATACGGCGCGCGCTGCATCCAGTTCCAGCGCAGTCCCTTCGTCGTCGCCGAGCGCGCGGCACGTGAGCGCAGTGAGCACACGGGCGCGCGCCGCTGAGTACGGCGCCTCGATTTGTTCCCACGCCTGCCAAGCCGCGCGCAGCGAGCGATGCGCAGCCTGCGGATTGCCCTCGGCAAGTTCGACCGCGCCTCGGGCGTGCGCAGCCATTGCGCACAGTACCGGCGTGCGAAAGGTCGCTGCAACGGCTTCGAGATCCCGCAAGGCAAGCTGCGCTTCGCCGACATCGCCGACGGCCAGCATGATTTCAATGTAGGCAGGCAAGACACGCGTACGCCGAAGCGGGTGCGTTATCGCGCTCGCAACGCGGCGGATCGCCGCGGCCGCCGTGTCCGTGCGTCCTTGTGCGAACCGCAGCAGTGCGAGTCCCGGATGCGGCTCACATCCCCACCGGCTCGCACTTCGGTAAGCTTCCTCGGCCGCCGCGAATTCGCCTCGCAGCCGATGTACTTCCGCCTGCTGGTAGAACGCCGCAGCGGGAGGGTGCTGGTCGATACCCTGCGCGAAGCGCTCGCATGCGTGCCGTGCCTCCTCCAGCGCGTCTTCCCACGCACCATGCAGCTGCAGGATCTCCGCGCGATGCACGCGGCACGTGCCGGTGAAAGCGACCATCTCCGGTTGCCCCGCACACCATTGCTCCAGCGCGGAGGTCCACTGGCCGGAACGGTCCAGCGCGTACACCTGCTGGCAGGCATCGATGACGCTGCAATAGAGGAGACCCGTGATGAGCGGCGACAGTTCGCCGGCCGTCACCGCGACCATGACTTCATCGAGCAGCGCGAGGCCCTGCTCGACCTGCCCTTGACCGATCAGCGTTCGACCCTGCAGATGTCGGGCGCAGGCGATCAAGTCCGTCTCCGTGAACTGGTCGCCGATTTGCGCCGCGTCGGTGGCAGTTACGTACGCAGCCCGACAATCACCGGCCGCCAGTTGCTGCTCTGCGACCGGCAGCAGGAGGTAGCCGTGCTCGACGCAGTCGCGTCCCGTTTTCTCGAGCAGCCTATGCGCACGCGCGAGCCAGCCTGTCGCGCGGCCCGACTCGCCCTGAAGGGATAACTGAAGACCGAGCCAGAAAGCACACCGCGACGCGCGCGCATTCTCGCCGGCGTGGCGGTACACGTGATGGGCGCGCTCGAGCGCCTTGAGGAAATCGTCGTCCGAGCCGATCAGGTACGCGGAATTCGCGAGCCGTTCGAGGTCATCGCCACCGAGCGGACTCGCCTGATCAGCGAGCGACAGCGACCGGAAGGCGTCGCCCCAGGCGCGCTTTGCGTACGAAGCGCGGCCCTCCTGGAGTTTGTCGATCATCGTCGGACATCCGGAGCCGCCCCGACCACGGGGCGACGCACTCGAGCGCGCGGTGCAGTACGGTTCGCCAAGGCTCGGCCATTGTATAATCCGGGTGCGCCATGCGCCGTTCGTCGTTGCACGGCTCGAGGTCGCATCGTCCAGCGGTGGCTGTAGCTCAGTTGGTAGAGTCCCGGATTGTGATTCCGGTTGTCGTGGGTTCGAGTCCCATCAGCCACCCCATTCATCTGTAAGAGAATTCCCCGGCTTTACCGTGCGGATCACGCCTGGGGAGGCATCGAGCCTAGATCAGGCGGTGACTTTGGTTGGGGTGGTCTGTATGGGACCACCTTCTTTGTCGATCCGAAAGAGAGACTCATTGGCATCCTCATGATGCAACGGCCAATTACGCAAAATACTCGCGCCAGTTTAGGACAGGGGTCTACAGCGCTCTAGACTGAGACCATGCTTTTGCGCGCTTCTCTAGCTTCTAGCGTGCCGGAGAACTGTCGATCACGAATGTCCGCCACCAATCTCGGCCGGTGGATGGCCACTTGATCTGACACTGAACGTCAGATCAAGTCTCGGTTACTACAGATTATGGAACCCGGGAGATCCGGATCCGTTCTCCACGAACCGTCATCTAAGAATCTCACTGCACCTGAACCGCGTCCAGCGAATCCTGGGCAATGACGGCGTGTGCGTAGGCGAGGAGGCCCGCAAGTCCTCGCGCGTCAAGTCAGGGTAGTCAACCAAGATCGCGTCCTCGGTCTCGCCTTGGGCCAGCAAACTCAGGATCAATTCGACCGAAATACGCATCTCCCGAATGATGGGCTTGCCACCGAAGATTTCCGGATTCACGGTGATGCGTTTCAGCAGTTCGTCGTTCATGGCAGGTCCTCTATGGGCGCGCGCCAATTCTACCCCAGCGAGTCGTCCTTTTTGCGTCGCCTCAGGTACAGTGCCGATCGCCAACGGGACACACAAGATCGAAAAGTACTGGAGCACAACATGAAGGTAAACTACGACGCCAAGACCGACACGCTAACGGTGGTGTTCCGCGATGTTCCGGTTGCCGAGAGCGATGAGGACAAGCCTGGAGTGATCCTCGACTACGATGCGACCGGCAATATCGCGTCGATCGAAGTGCTTGACATCCAAGCGAGCCGAAGAACCGCGCAAAGTAACCGTTCAGACCGATGAGTAGGAAGGCTTCGCGTCAGGAGGCCTGGCGACCCCGGTCTCACATGCCACAGTTCATCCGGTGCTATGCTCGGTGTGTCCGGTAGTGCCGGTTTTGCCGAGTTCGCATGAACCGGCTTTATTTTGATTCAAGCGCTTACGGAACCTCACAACTCCCCTTTTCCATTGTGATTCCGGTTGTCGTGGGTTCGAGTCCTATCAGCCACCCCAGTTTCCCCCGCGTTTACGCCATGCGACCCTGGTCGCGCACGTCTATCGTTTCGACTGCATGCCCGTCCCGCAGACTCCTTTGACCACCCGCGGCGCGGCAAGCGGCGGCGCCAAGATGGATGCCATGGCATCGGCTGAACCCGTTCGCTTCACCGTCGCGACGTACAACATCCACAAGGGCTTCTCGCAGCTCACCCGGCGCATGGTCATCCACGAGCTGCGCGAGCGGCTGCACGGCCTGGCCGCCGACATCCTGTTCCTGCAGGAGGTGCTGCACACGCACGACCGGCACGCGACGCGCTACCGCGACTGGCCGGGCAAGCCGCAGCACGAGTTCATCGCCGACGCGATCTGGCACGAAGTCGCGTACGGCCGCAACGCCGTCTATCCGCACGGCCATCACGGCAACGCGGTGCTGTCGCGCTTCCCGATGCTCGACGCAGGAGAACCTGCGACATCTCGGCGCACCTGTTCGAAAGCCGCGGCCTGCTGCATTGCGAGATCACGCTCGGCGACGGGGATGCCGAGCCTGCATTGCATCAACGTGCATCTCGGCTTGTTCGAGCGCGGCCGGCAGTGGCAGATCCGCACGCTCGTCGAGCGCATCCGCGCGCAGGTGCCCGACGACGCGCCGCTGATCATCGCCGGCGACTTCAACGACTGGCGCAGCAAGGGCGACCGCACGCTGACCGACGCGCTCGGCTGCGTCGAGGTGTTCGAGGACGTGACGGGCCGCCCGGCGCGCACGTTTCCGTCGCTGATGCCGGTGTTCCGGCTCGATCGCATCTATGCGCGCGGCCTGCGGGTCGTCGACGCGCGCGTGCATTACGCGACGCCGGGCGCGCGGATGTCCGACCACGCGGCGCTGGCCGCGACGTTCGAGGTCGCCTCGCCGAAGCGTCGCCGCTGATCGTGCCGGCCGGCAGTTTCGCGATGAACCGCTTCACGCGCGGGCAACGCGGTGACGCTGCTGCGCAGCGGCGCGCGAGTACTTTCCGGCGCTGATCGACGGCGATCGACGCGCGCCGAGCGCGAGATCTGGCTCGAGACGTACATCTTCGCCGACGACGCGACCGGGCGCGCGATCGCCGACGCGCTGGTCGCGCGCCGCGCAGCGCGGCGTCAGCGTGCGCGTGCTCGTCGACGGCTGGGGCGCGCGGCATTACCTCACGCGCGCGCTGGAGCGGCGGCTGCGTCGACGGCGGCGTCGATCTGCTCAAGTACCGGCCGGAAGTCGCACCCGTGGCAGTTCCGGTCGCACCGGCTGCGCCGCCTGCATCGCAAGCTGTGCCACGTCGACGGCCGCGTCGCGTTCGTCGGCGGCATCAACATCATCGACGACATGAACACGCCGGGCCATAAGCCGCCGCGCGTCGATTTCGCGGTGCGCGTGCGCGGGTCCGATGCTCGTGCCCGATCATCCAGACGATGCAGCGCGTCTGGGCGATCGTCGAGATCGCGCAGTTGCGCAGCTCGCGACGTGCCGCTGTTTCCCGGACGAGCAGCCTGCGGAACGCGCTGGGCACGCAGGTGGCGAAGTTCACGATCCGCGACAACCTGCGCCATCGCCGCGACATCGAGCGCGCCTATCTCGCCGGCGATCCGCACGGCGCGCCGCGAGATCCTGATCGCGACCGCGTATTTCTTTCCCGGCGTCCGCTTCCGTCGCGCGCTGATCAGCGCCGCCGCGCGCGGCGTCAAGGTGACGCTGCTGCTGCAGGCGCGCGTCGAATACCGGCTGCTGCACTACGCGTCGCGCGCGCTGTACGGCCAGCTGCTGACGGCCGGCGTCGCGATCCAGGAATACCACCGGTCGTTCCTGCACGCGAAGGTCGCCGTCGTCGATCGCGATGGGCGACCGTCGGTTCGTCGAACATCGATCCGTACTCGTTCCTGATGTCGCGCGAGGCGAACGTGTTCGTGCGCGACGCGGCGTTCGCCGACGAGCTGCGCGTCGAGCTGCTCGCAGATGATCGAGTCGGGCTCGCGTCCGGTCGCCGCCGCAGCACTGGGCGAGTCGGTCGCGACTGGCGAAGGCGGTGACGTGGATCGCGTACGGCGTCGTGCGCGTCGCGATGGGCATGCTGGGCTATGGCGGCGACGAGTGGTGGCGCTCCGGCTGGCCGCCGGCCGTTAGACTCGCGATCGCAGATGCGCACGCATGCGCCGCACGCGCCAATCGATGCCGTTGCCCGCCGAAGCCCACGTCCCGCGCACGCAGCGCGGCGACTGGCGGACGATCCGCACGCTGCTGCCGTACCTGTGGGGGTATCGCGGGCGCATCGCCGCGGCGCTCGCGTGCCTGGTGCTCGCGAAGGTCGCGAACGTCGGCGTGCCGGTGCTGATGAAGGAGATCGTCGACAGCCTCGATCCGCGACATCGCCGCGCTCGCGGTGCCGCTCGCGCTGCTCGTCGCGTACGGCCTGCTGCGGCTGTCGACGACGGTCTTCACCGAGCTGCGCGAATTCCTGTTCGCCAAGGTCACGCAGCGCGCGGTGCGCCGCATCGGACTCGACGGTGTTCCGCCACCTGCACGCGCTGTCGCTGCGCTTCCATCTCGCGCGCCAGACGGGCGGCCTCACGCGCGACGTCGAGCGCGGGCAGCGCGGCATTTCGACGCTGATCAGCTTCGCGCTGTTCTCGATCCTGCCGACGCTGGTCGAGATCTCGCTCGTGTCCGCCGTGCTGATCGCGCGCTACGACTGGACGTTCATGGCGATCACCGCCGTCGCGCTCGCGCTCTACATCCTGCTCACGATCATGATCACCGAATGGCGCACGCATTTCCGGCGCCAGATGAACGAGCTCGACTCGAAGGCCAACACGCGCGCGATCGACAGCCTGCTCAACTACGAGACGGTCAAGTACTTCGGCAACGAGGAATGGGAGGCGCAGCGCTACGACGAGAGCCTGCAGCGCTGGGAGACGCGCGGCGGTGAAGAGCCAGACGTCGCTGTCGGCGCTCAACATCGGGCAGAGCGCGATCATCGCCATCGCCGTGACGCTCATCATGTGGCGCGCGACCGCCGGCGTGGTGGACGGCACGATGACCATCGGCGATCTGGTGCTCGTCAACGCGTTCATGATCCAGCTCTACATCCCGCTCAATTTCCTCGGCGTGATCTACCGCGAGATCAAGCAGGCGCTGGCCGACATGGAGCGGCTGTTCCGGCTGATCGAGGAGAACGCCGAGATCACCGACCGCGCCGGCGCGCCGCCGCTCGTCGCGCGCGGCGCCGAGGTGCGCTTCGAGCACGTCGATTTCGCGTACGAGCCGAACCGCGCAGATCCTGCACGACGTGACGTTCGCGATCCCGGCCGGGCACAACGTCGCGGTCGTCGGTCCCTCGGGCTCGGGCAAATCGACGCTCGCGCGGCTCCTCTATCGCTTCTACGACGTCGGCGGCGGCCGCATCACGATCGACGGCCAGGACATTCGCGACGTCCAGCAGGCGAGCCTGCGCGCGGCGATCGGCATCGTTCCGCAGGACACGGTGCTGTTCAACGACACGATCGAATACAACATCGCGTACGGCCGCCCGGGTGCGACGCACGACGAGATCGTCGCAGGCGGCGAAGCTCGCGCAGATCCACGATTTCGTCGCGCGCCTGCCGGAAGGTTACGCGACGCCGGTCGGCGAGCGCGGCCTCAAGCTGTCCGGCGGCGAGAAGCAGCGCGTCGCAATCGCGCGCGCGATACTCAAGGCATCCGGCGATCCTCATCTTCGACGAGGCGACGTCCGCGCTCGATTCGCGCTCCGAGAAGGCGATCCAGGCGGAGTTGCGGATCGATCGCGCGCGACCACACGTCGCTGACGATCGCGCATCGGCTGTCGACGATCGTCGACGCCGACGAGATCCTCGTGCTCGACCACGGCCGCATCGTCGAGCGGGGCACGCATGTTGCGCTGCTTGCATGCCGATGGCGTCTATGCCCGCATGTGGCGGTTGCAGCAGGACGAGCGGCGCTCGCCATCCGCGGCCTCGGAGTCCGGCGATCGCCCGGCGCCGGAACCGGGGGCACTGCCTGGACTGAACGAGGCGTCCGCCGCGGCAGCCGCCGCAACGCTTCGCAGCGCTTCGTAACTAATTGATTTTCAAGACCCGTTGACGACGGGACGGCGGTCGTGCGATAACGCCGCGGGGACACTTGAGACTTTTGCTGATGAAGCGGCTGCTGACTATTGTTTTGCTGAGCGTTTTGGCCGGCCCGGCTTCGGGCCAGTTTGCGTCGCTCGATCCGGCGCAGGCTGCAAGCTCTCGTCGGCCAACGTCCTGGTGCTCGATGCTGCCGCGGATCGTCAGATCTACGCAAAAGCGGCAGACGAGGTGACGCCGATCGCATCGGTCACGAAGCTGATGACCGCGATGGTCGTGCTCGACGCGCAGCAGCCGCTCGACGAAACGCTCGACATCGACATGGGCGATTTCGACTTACCTCAAGGGCAGTCATTCGCGGCTGCGGATGGGCTCGGCGCTGTCGCGGCGCGAGATGCTGCGGCTCGCGCTGATGTCGTCGGAAAATCGCGCGGCGTCGTCGCTCGCGCGGCACTATCCCGGCGGCACGCGCGCGTTCGTCGACGCGATGAACTTCAAGGCTGCTTCGCTCGGCATGTCGCACACGCATTATTCGCGATCCGACGGGACTGTCGGCGGAAAACGTGTCGACGGCGAACGATCTGGCGAAGCTCGTGCAGGCCGCCGCCGAGTACCCGCTGATCCGCGAATTCACGCACGACGCCGTCGCTACATGGTCGAGGTTGCAACCACGGGACAGACGCTCGGCTTCAACAATTCCAACGCGCTGATCAAGAACCAGTCGTGGGACATCCAGCTGCAGAAGACCGGCTACATTCGCGAGGCAGGCAAGTGCGTCGTGATGCTCGTCAACATCGCGAGCAAGCCGTTCGTGATCGTGCTGCTCGATTCGTTCGGCAAGTACACGCGCATGGCGGATGCGCAACGCGTCAAGCACTGGCTCGAGACCGGCGAATCGCTCGTGCTCGCCACGCCGAAGGCGACCCGTGCCGTCAAGGCGAAGGCCGCGAACGCCAAGAAGGTCAACGGCTCCCGCGGCACGTTCACCCGCGCTTCGTCAAGGCGTCGCGCAAGCGCTGACGTCGGATTTCCCGACCTCGTCTCGCATCACTTTTCGCGTCACATCATCCGCGCGCAACCGGCTTACGAAGCGCGCTTTCTGCGGTGACTGTCGAAGAGCTCGCTGCGCATGCGCGCGGGTCTTCGTCGTGATCTCGCTCCCGGCCAGCATCCGCGCGAGCTCGTCGATGCGCGCGCCGCCGGAAGTCTGCGCGAGCTCGCTCGAAACCTGTGCGCGGTCGCCCGTCTTGACGACCCGAAAATGATGATCGGCGTGCGCGGCCACCTGCGGCAGGTGCGTCACGCATAGCACCTGCCGACGCTCGCCGAGCGTCTGCAGCATCCGCCCGACCGTCGCCGCGACGGCCCCGCCGATACCCGCATCCACTTCGTCGAAGACGAGCGTCGGTACGTTGCCGACCTCGCTTGCCGCCACCTGGATCGCGAGCGCGACGCGCGCCAGCTCGCCGCCGGAGGCGATGCGCGACAAGGGACCCGGCGGTTGCCTGGGGTGCGTCGCAATCCTGAAGACGACCGCTTCGTGTCCGTAGCTCGCCGGCGCGGCCAACGGTTCGAGCGCCGCCTCGAAGCGGCCGCCCGCCATCGCGAGCTCCTTCATCGTCGCCGTCACACGGCGCGTCAGCGTCTTGGCGGCCGCGGAGCGCTTCGACGTCAACGCGGAGGCAAGCTCGTCGTAGCGCTTGCCTGCTTCCTCGGCCGCGCGTCGCAAGCGCCTGCGCATCCGTTGCATCGGCGAGCTCGGACAGACGCAGTGCGATCGTTTGCTGCAGCGCGTGCAACTCGTCGGGCCTCGTGCGGTGCTTTCGCGCGAGATCGTGGATCGCCGAGAGTCGCTGCTCGACGCGCGCAAGCTCCTCGGGATCGAGGTCGAGTCGCCGCCGATAGTCGCGTAGCGCCCGCGCCGCTTCGTCGAGCTGGATCGACGCAGGCTCGAGCAACGCAACGACCTCGGCGAGCGCCGGATCGTCCGCGCTCGCCTGCCGGATCTTCTGCACGAGCTGCAACAGCCGCCGCGTCAACGCGTCGTCGCCATCGGTCAGCGCGTCTTCGGCCTGCGACGTCGCTTCGATCAGGCCCGCTGCATTCGCAAGCCGGCGCTGCGCGGCCGAAAGTTCGGCCCATTCCGCGGGCCCTACGCCGAGTGCGGCGAGCTCGCCGTGGCGCTCGGCGAGCAAGTCGCGCTCGGCCGCAAACGCCTGCGCGGCCGTCGCGGCGGCGTCGCGTCGCGCGATCGCGTCGCGCCACGTGCGCCACGCCTCGGACACCTCGCGCGCGAGCGACGAGGAATCGCCGAATTCGTCGAGCAGGTCGCGTTGCGCGGCAGCGCCCGCGAGCGCCTGGTGCGCGTGCTGGCCGTGCAGGTCGAGCAGTTGCTCGCCCAGCGCGGCGAGTTGCGCAGCGTCGCCGCACGCCCGTTGATCCAGGCGCGGCTGCGGCCCTGCGCGTCCTGGACGCGGCGCAGCAGGAGCTCGTCGCCGGCATCGAACGCCTCGGCCGCGAGCCATTGCGCAACGCCGCGCGCGGTATCGACGTCGAATATCGCCGACAGCTCGGCGCGTTCGGCGACCGGACCGCAACTGGCGTTGCTCGAAACGGTCGCCGAGCAGCAAGCCGAGCGCGTCGAGCAGGATCGACTTGCCCGCGCCCGTTTCGCCGGTGAGCACGGTGAACCCCGGGTCGAATTCCACATCGAGCGACTCGACGACGACGAAATTGCGGATCGAAAGCGAGCGCAGCATCGTCAGGCGGCAAGGAGCGATGCGACGCTGCCACCGACGGATCCGCGATGCCGCGCCCTTCGGGCCTCGGCTTCGCCCGTTGCGCTCACCGGCCGCTGCCGCCCGGATGCAACCGCTCGGGCGTCTCGCTCCAGTGGAGCTTCTCGCGGAGCATCGCGAAATAATCGTGATGCTCCGGATGCAGGAAGCGCGCCGCGTGCGGCGCGCGTCGCGCCACCACGCGATCGCCTTCGGCGAGCTCGAAGTGCGCTTGCCCGTCGCAATGGACGGCCGCGTCGCGCCCGCGGCTCACGGTGATGTCGATGGTCGACGTATCGGGTACCGCAATGGGACGATGCGTGAGCGCGTGCGGGGCGATCGGCACCAGGGCAAAGGCGGGCACTTCCGGCGCGATGATCGGCCCGCCGGTCGACAGCGAGTACGCCGTCGAGCCCGTGGGTGTCGCGACGATCACGCCGTCGGCGCGCATCGCGTAGACGAACCGTCCGTCGATTTCGACGGCGCACTCGATCATGCTGCCAAGACCGCCGCGATTGACGACGACCTCGTTCAGTGCCGGTGCATGCGCCTGCGAGCCATCCGCGCGCTCGACGGTCACGGCGAGCAACGTGCGCCGTTCCTCGGCATAGCGGCCTTCGAGCATCGCGCCGAGCGTCGGTTCGAGACGGGCGAGCGGAATGTCCGTCAGGAAACCCAGCCGGCCGAGGTTGACCCCAATCAACGGAACATCGAGTGGCGCGAGCCGGCGGGCGACGGAAAGCATCGTCCCGTCGCCGCCCAGCACGATCGCCAGGTCGGCGGCGCCGGGGAGTGCATCGTCCTCGATCGACGTGACACCCTCGAGTGTCGCGATGCATGCCGTGTCGGCGTCGAGAGAAACCGTGTGCCCGCGAGCGAGCAGGAATCGCGCAAGTCCGGCGAGCGGTTCGGTGAGTCCCGCGCCTCCGTGGCGGCCGATCAGCGCGATGCGACGGAAGCGTTCCGGCGGGCGGGCGGGCATGCAGCGATTAAACCATATGCGCGAGACGCGTCGCGCTCGATCGGGCGGTCGATCCGGATGCCGGCAATCGCTCGCCGCCCGGCGGCTCGCTTGATCCTGCCGCAGGCGAGCAACGTGCCGCCCGGCGGCTCGCTTCGTCTCGCTGCACGCGAGTCGCGTGCCGGGGCGAGGGGGCACGGTAATATAGGAGCGGCGCGCAAATTCTCCGCGGGCCGAGGTTGCACGAAATGCTGGATGCACGCGCACAACATCTGCTGAAAACGCTTGTCGAGCGCTACGTCGCCGAAGGCCAGCCCGTCGGCTCGCGCGCGTTGTCGCGCCATTCGGGTCTCGAGCTGTCGCCCGCGACGATTCGCAACGTGATGGCCGACCTCGAGGAAATGGGCCTGATCGCCAGTCCGCATACGTCGTCGGGACGGGTGCCCACGCCGCGCGGCTACCGGTTCTTCGTGGACAGCCTGATGGTGATGAAGCCGCTCCACGACACCGAGATCCACCGCCTCGAGGGTGAGCTCAACGTCGACCGCCCGCAGCAGATTGTCAGCGCAGCGGCGTCGCTGCTGTCGCAGCTGACGCAGTTCGCGGGTGTCGTCGCCACGCCGAAGCGCCGCGAAGCGGTGTTTCGACACCTCGAGTTCCTGCGCCTCTCCGAGCGGCGCGTGCTGCTGATCATCGTAACGCCGGACGGCGACGTGCAAAACCGCATCCTGCATACCGATCGATCGTATTCGCCGACGCAGCTGATCGAGGCGACGAATTTCTTCAACCAGAATTTCGCCGGTCAATCGCTCGCATTCATACGCGAGCGCCTCGCCGACGAGCTGCGCGCCCTGCGCGACGACATCGCGGGCCTGATGAAGGCCGCGGTCGACGCGGGCGAGGGTGCGCTCGCCGAAGGGGAGGCGCTGGTCGTCACCGGCGAGCGGAACCTGTTGCATGCGGAAGACCTCGCGTCGAACATGCAGCGGCTGCGGCGGCTGTTCGATCTGTTCGAGCAGAAGACCTCGCTCCTGCACCTGCTCGATGTGTCGCAGCGCGCGCAGGGCGTGCAGATCTACATCGGCGGCGAGTCGGGTCTCGTGCCGCTCGACGAATGCAGCGTCGTCACCGCGAGCTACGAGGTGAACGGGCAGGTGATCGGCACGCTGGGCGTGATCGGCCCGACGCGAATGGCCTACGAGCGCGTGATACCGATCGTCGACGTGACGGCCAAGCTCCTGTCGAACGCACTGTCGCGCGAGTTTGCCGACGACTAGCGGGCGCCGCGGTCCCGATGCACTATCGCCCCGAGCCGCCTTTCGCGCACGATCGCATTTCGCACGTCGGTGTCCTGCTGGTCAACCTCGGCACCCCGGATGCGCCAACGCCGGCCGCGGTGCGGCGTTACCTGGCCGAATTCCTGGCCGATCCGCGGGTCGTCGAGATCCCGCGCATCGCCTGGCGGCCGCTGCTGCACGGCTTCGTCCTGCGAACGCGCCCGGCCAGGTCGTCCGCACGCTATGCGGCGATCTGGACCAGGGATGGCTCTCCGCTCGCGATCCACACGAACAAGCAGAAGGTGCTGCTATCCGGCTATGTGGGCCAGCGGCTGAAGGCGCTTGGCCTCCCGGCCGATCACGTTGTCGTCGACCACGCGATGCGCTATGGCGAGCCGCCCGTGGGCGCTGCGCTCGACCGCCTGCGTGCCGCCGGGTGCACGCGCATTCTCATCGTCCCGCTCTACCCGCAATACGCAGCCAGCACGACCGGCTCGGTCGTCGACGCCATCACGGCCTGGACGACGCGAGCGCGCCGCGTTCCGGGTGTGCGCGTCGTCGATACGTTCCACGACGATCCTGGCTACATCGGCGCGCTGGCCGCCGCCGTGAACGACTACTGGACTCGGCACGCCAGGCCCGAGCACCTGGTGCTGTCGTTCCACGGCGTGCCCCGGCGGAGTCTCGTCAGCGGCGATCCCTATCATTGCTACTGCCAGACGACGGCACGCCTGCTTGCGCGCGAACTCGGGCTCGAGTCGACCCAGTGGACGATCGCATTCCAGTCGCGATTCGGCCGGGGACGCTGGCTCGAGCCCGCCACGTCGGACACGCTGACCGCGCTCGGCAAGCAGAAGCTCCGCCGCGTCGACGTTTTCGCCCCCGGATTCGTATCCGATTGCCTCGAAACGCTCGAAGAGCTTGCCATCGAGGGCAAGCGGACGTTCGAGGCGGCCGGCGGCGCGGACTACAACGTCATCCCCTGTCTCAACGAGCACCCGCGATGGGTCGCGGCACTTGCCGATCTGACGCTCGCGAATCTGCAAGGTTGGCTCCGGCCGCCGCCTGACCGGGTGGAGCGCGAAATGACGATGCTGCGCGCCAAGGCCCTCGGCGCCGCAACCTAGCCGCTCGTCGCGCCGCCGGACCCGCCCTGCCGCTCGCGGGAGACGCCCGCGACGCGCCTCGTTCTTCTCGATCGGCTTCAGCCGGACCCGCCCTGCCGCTGGCGGGAGGCGCCCGCCGCACTTGTTGAAACCGCGTAGCGGCCCCATCTGCGCCACGATCCGTCATGACTTTCCCCTGCGAACACCGATGACCGCTTCCGATCCCCGTTCCGACACCTCCGCCTTCGACGAAACGTTGCCCCCCACTTCCGAGCCGGGCGCCCCCGGGCAGTCCGCGCCGGACGACGATCCGCTCCACAAGGCGCTTGCCGAGGCGGCGGAAATGAAGGACGCGTGGCTGCGTGCCCGCGCCGAAACCGAAAACGTCCGGCGCCAGGGCCAGGCGGATGTCGCGCGTGCACACAAGTACGCCATCGAAAAATTCGCCGAAGACCTGCTTGCAGTGAAGGACGCGCTCGAGCAGACCGTTGCGGCCGATGCGTCCGTATCGGTCGAAACGCTGAAGGACGGCGTCGACCTCACGCTGAAGTCGCTCGACGCCGCGTTCGCGCGCGCGCAGATCCGCGAGATCGACCCGGCGGGCCAGAAGTTCGACCCGCATCAGCATCAGGCCATGCTGGTCGTCGACAGCGACCTGCCGCCCAGCACCGTCGTCACGGTGTTCCAGAAGGGCTACCTGATCAACGACCGCGTGCTCCGGCCGGCACTGGTCACGGTTTCGAAGGCGCCGGAATCCCGCGGCGACGGCTCGGCGGGTTGATTCGGGCGTCGAAAAACCCCATTTCAAAGCCAGTCAATTCCCATTCGGAAGCACGGAGGCATCAACATGAGCAAGATCATCGGCATCGACCTCGGGACGACGAACAGCTGCGTCGCGATCATGGAAGGCGGCACGCCCAAGGTCATCGAGAACTCCGAGGGCGCGCGCACGACGCCGTCGGTCGTTGCCTACGGTGACGACGGCGAGGTGCTGGTCGGCGCGTCGGCCAAGCGGCAGGCGGTCACCAACGCGAAGAACACGGTCTTCGCGGTGAAGCGCCTGATCGGGCGCAAGTTCGAGGAGAAGGAAGTCCAGAAGGACATCGGCCTGATGCCCTACAAGATCGTCAAGGCGGACAACGGTGACGCCTGGGTCGAGGTGCGCGGCAAGAAGGTCGCGCCGCAGCAGGTGTCGGCCGAGATCCTGCGCAAGATGAAGAAGACGGCCGAGGACTATCTCGGCCAGGAAGTCACCGAGGCGGTGATCACGGTCCCGGCGTACTTCAACGATTCGCAGCGCCAGGCGACGAAGGACGCCGGCCGTATTGCGGGTCTCGAAGTGAAGCGGATCATCAACGAGCCGACGGCCGCGGCGCTCGCATTCGGCCTCGACAAGCGCGAGGGCGACCGCAAGATCGCCGTCTACGATCTGGGCGGCGGAACGTTCGATATTTCGATCATCGAAATCGCGAACGTCGAAGGCGAGCACCAGTTCGAGGTGCTGTCGACCAACGGCGACACGTTCCTCGGGGGCGAGGACTTCGACCAGCGGATCATCGATTACATCGTCACGGAGTTCAAGAAGGACCAGGGCGTCGATCTGAAGAACGACGTGCTCGCGCTGCAGCGTCTGAAGGAAGCGGCCGAAAAGGCGAAGATCGAGTTGTCGTCGTCGCAGCAGACCGACGTCAACCTGCCTTACATCACGGCGGATGCGTCCGGGCCGAAGCATTTGTCGCTGAAAATCACCCGCGCGAAGCTCGAATCGCTGGTCGCGGAGTTGATCGAGCGCACCGTCGAGCCCTGCCGCATCGCGGTAAAGGACGCCGGCGTCAAGCTGTCCGACATCAGCGACGTGATCCTCGTCGGCGGCATGACGCGGATGCCGAAGGTGCAGGAGACGGTCAAGACGTTCTTCGGCAAGGAGCCGCGCAAGGACGTGAACCCCGACGAGGCGGTCGCCGTCGGCGCGGCCATCCAGGCGTCGGTGCTCGCGGGTGAGCGCAAGGACGTCCTGCTGCTCGACGTGACGCCGCTGTCGCTCGGCATCGAGACGCTGGGCGGCGTGATGACCAAGCTGATCCAGAAGAACACGACGATCCCGACCAAGGCGACGCAGGTTTTCTCGACGGCCGACGACAGTCAGCCGGCGGTGACGATCCACGTGCTGCAGGGCGAACGCGACCGCGCGATGGGCAACAAGAGCCTCGGGCAGTTCAATCTGGAAGGCATACCGCCCGCGCCCCGTGGCATGCCGCAGATCGAAGTGACGTTCGACATCGACGCGAACGGCATCCTGCACGTGTCGGCGAAGGACAAGGCGACGGGCAAGGAAAACAAGATCACCATCAAGGCGAACTCCGGGTTGTCGGAAGACGAGATCCAGCGGATGGTCAAGGACGCCGAAGCGCATGCCGAGGAAGACCGCAAGCTGATGGAAACCGTCCAGGCGCGTAACGGGCTCGATGCGCTCGTCCACAGCGTGAAGAAATCGCTTGGCGAATACGGCGACAAGGTGGAAGCCGACGAGAAGGGCCGGATCGAAAGCGCGTTGAAGGATGCCGAGGAGCTGCTGAAGGACAAGGACGCGACGAAGGATGCGCTGCAGGCGAAATCCGAAGCGCTGATGACGGCGTCGCAGAAGCTCGGCGAGGCAATGTACGCAAAGGCGCAGTCGGAAGCCGGCGCGGCGGGTGGCGGCGGCGGTCAGGGCGAGGGCGGCGCCGGCGAAACCAAGGGCGGCGACGAGAAGGTCGTCGACGCCGAGTACACGGAGGTCAAGGATCGCAAATAGTCATATTCCGTCGCGAGACCGCTCGCGTTTCTGCAATAATCGGCGCGCGACGGAATATGTGGCCGAGTTGAACGCGGCGCCTGGCGGCGCCGGTTAACTCGGCCGTTTTGTGTCATTGCGCCGGTTGGCGCGCTTGTGTCAGGCGGCCCGCCCGCCTGTTGTGTCAATTGATCAGGGGCCTGATCGGCTGTTCGATTTTCCATGGCGAAGCGTGACTACTACACGGTGCTCGGCGTCAATCGCGATGCATCCGATGACGACATCAAGAAGGCTTATCGCAAGCTCGCGATGAAGCACCATCCGGATCGGAATTCGGAAAAGGGCGCCGAGGACAATTTCAAGGAAGCCAAGGAGGCGTACGAGATCCTCTCCGATGCGAGGAAGCGCGCCGCCTACGATCAGTTCGGGCATGCCGGCGTCGATCCGTCGGTCGGCTTCGGCGCGGCCGGCGCGCGTGGCGGTGCGGAAGGCTTCGGTGGCTTCGCCGATGCATTCGGCGACATCTTCGGCGAAATCTTCGGCCAGCAGCGCGGCCAGCGCGGCACCGGCGTGTATCGGGGCGCGGATCTACGCTACAACCTCGACTTGTCGCTGGAAGACGCGGCACGCGGCAGCGAAGTGAAGATCCGCATTCCGACCATGGACGAATGCGCAGCGTGTCATGGGACCGGCGCCAAGCCCGGCACGCAGCCGAAGACATGCCCGACGTGTCATGGCCGCGGCGAGGTTCGCGTGTCGCAAGGGTTTTTCTCGATTCAGCAGACGTGCCCGCAATGCCACGGCACCGGCAAGATCATTCCGGAACCGTGCTCCGCGTGCAGCGGCGCGGGTCGCGTGAAAAAGCACAAGACGCTGTCGGTGAAGATACCGGCGGGTGTGGACCAGGACGACCGGATCCGACTGACCGGCGAAGGCGAGGCAGGGGCCAACGGCGGTCCGCCGGGCGATCTGTACGTCGTCGTCAACCTGCTGCCGCATTCCGTGTTCCAGCGCGACGGCGCCGATCTGCATTGCGAGATGCCGATCAGTTTCTCGACGGCGGCGCTCGGCGGCGAGATCGAGATTCCGACGCTCGATGGCCACGCGAAAATCAGGATCCCGACCGAAACCCAGACCGGTCAGGTGTTCCGGCTGAAGAACAAGGGGATTCGGCCCGTGCGCGGCTCGGTCGTCGGCGACCTGTATTGCCACGTGTCGCTCGAGACGCCGGTGAAGCTGACCGCGCGCCAGAAGGAGCTGCTGCGCGAGTTCGAGGCGATCAACGAGCAGGATCCCGACGCGCACAGCCCGCGCGCCAAGAACTGGTTCGACAAGGTGCGGGAGTTCTTTGGGCCCTGACGTCCCAAAGTTTCGCGCATTCGTCCCAAAGTTTCGCGCGCGCGGATAGCCGTTAATTTCTGATACGAATCAGAGCGGCGCGCCGACCCCTGCAGATACGGTCGCGTCTCCCCGCTCGCGAAACTTTCGTCCGAATTAGGGGCGAACCTTTCGTCCGCTACGGGAACGCCGGGATATGCGGGTCGATGCCCCGGTCCTCGGCTTCCGGATGACGGGCGGCGAGCTGCTCGCGCACTTCGTTCATGCGGCGCTGCGGCACGTCGGCCATCAGCAGGATCTTCCCTTCCTCGATCGCCTGCGCGAACTGCTTCAGCCGGGAATTCGGCACCGCGCTGCCGACCATGCTCGAAACCCAGGCGCCGAACAGTGCGCCGGCGATTCCGGATCCGAGCACGGTCGCGATCTGCCAGCGGTCATCGGTCTGCATCGTCATGACCACCACCGCGCCGAGGATGACGCCCAGCAGCGCGCCGAGCGCGAGTCCGACCTGGGCTCCGTGGACGAGGTCGGATTTCTGCAGGTGATTGGCCTCGTGGAGCCCGTCCATCGCCGTGCCGCGGCGGCCGAGGAAGTGGATATGGCGCTCCTCGATTCTCGCGAGCAGCAGGTCGTCCATCACTTTTCGGGCGCTCGGCAGGTCCGGCATGATGAAATAGAGTCTGCGACGCATCATCGTCTCCGTAGTGGGACCCTGGTTGGACACTCTACGGCGGCCAAGGTGCGCTCGCAACCCCTGCAAGGCAACGACAACAGGAGGCAAAGCGTGCTCGCCCGAATCGCTTTTGCGGCTGCTCTACTGGGATTGACGATAGCGTCCGCCGGCGCCCAGATCCGGATCGGACTGATGGTTTCGGCCACCGGACCCACGTCGGCGATCGGCATTCCCCAGAAGAACACCGGCGACATCCTGCCGCGCACGATCGGCGGCGTTCGCGTCGAATACATTTCGCTGGAAGACGGCGGCGATACGACGCGCGCCGTTCAGAACGTCAAGAAGCTCATTGCGGAGAACAACATCGACGCGCTGATCGGCCCGTCGACAACACCCAACGCATTCGCGATCCTCGACGTGATTGCCGATGCCAGGGTGCCGATGATGGCCACGGTCGGCACGTCGTCGATCGTCGAGCCGCTCGACGCGAAAAAGCGCTGGGTCTACAAGACGACGCAAAACGACGACCTGATCGCGGCCGCGCTGCTTGGCGCACATGGCGAAGCACGGCGTCAAATCGGTCGGCTTCATCGGCTTCAACGATCCGTACGGCGAGAACTGGCTGAAGGTCTTCAGCGCGCTGGGTGAGAAAGCGGGCGTGAAGGTCGTCGCGGTGGAACGCTACGGCCGCACCGATTCGAGCGTCACCGGGCAGACGCTGAAGCTGATCGCCGCGAAGCCCGACGCGATGCTCATCGCCGCGGTGGGCGGCCCGGCCGTATTGCCGCAGGCGACGCTGCGCGAGCAGGGATTCAAGGGAACGATCTACCAGACGCATGCGGTTGCGACCGACGACTTCATCAAGCTCGGCAAGGACAAGGTCGAGGGCACGGTGCTGGCCGCAGGACCGATGCTCGTCATCGACGAGATCGCCGATTCCAACCCGACGAAGAAAGTGGCGCTCGCCTATATCGCGGCGTACGAAAAGCAGTTCGGGACGAAGCCCGCCACGTTCGGCGCCAACACGTGGGACTCCGGGTTGCTGCTGGAGCGCGCCATTCCCGTGGCATTGAAAACGGCGAAGCCCGGCACCGAAGCGTTCCGCTCGGCGTTGCGCGATGCGCTGGAGCAGGAGCGCGAGGTCGTCGGATGTCAGGGCGTGTTCAACATGTCGCCGACGAATCACAACGGCATGGACGAACGCGCGCGGGTGCTCGTCACCGTTCGTGACGGCAAATTCCGTTTGCTCGCCGAGTGACGAGAATGCGGATTGCGTCCGCGCCCGGCCGATGACGTTACCGCGCCCAGCCACAGCGTAGCGCAATGGCGCAAATCGTCGGCATCCTGCTTGCAGCGGGCCGCGGCTCGCGGTTCGGCGGCGACAAGTTGCTTGCAACGATGCCCGTCGACCCGGTTGGCGGAGCGTCGGGTCCGCTGCTTGGGGTCGTCGCCGCCGATCATCTGATCGAAGCGCTGCCGAATTCCCTCGCGGTCGTGCGCCCGCGCGACATCCGGCTATCGGCCGAGCTGCGCGCGACCGGGATGCGCGTCGTGCCCTGCATCAACGCTGACGAAGGGATGGGCGCGAGCCTCGCGTGCGGCGTTGCATCGTCGGCGGACGCGGATGGATGGGTGGTGGCGCTCGCCGACATGCCGTGGATTGCGCCGGCGACGATTCGCGCGATTGCCGAAGCGATCGCGTCAGGGGTCGATATCGCGGCGCCCTCGTATCGCGGCGAGCGAGGCCATCCGGTCGGCTTTTCGCGCCGCCATTGCCAGGCGCTTGCGGCACTGACGGGCGACGCCGGCGCGCGCTGGATCATCGAACGTCATCTCGACCGACTCACCTGGGTCGATGTCGATGATCCCGGCGTCCTGCGCGACGTCGATACGCGCGATCAGCTCGGGAGCTCGGCAAGCTCGACGTAGATTCCGTTCGTCGTCGGAACGCCGCGCTCGCGAGTGCGCACGGTAGAATCGCCCGCCGCTCCGCGTAGACGACACGAAGCTTCGGCGAAGCGGCACTCATAAGACCGATGAGGGAGGGCTTGCGATGCGTTACTTCCGATGCCTGTTGGGCACCGTCATGTTGGTGGCGGCCCACGCCGATGCGATCGCGCAGATGATGATCGGCTATAACCAGGGCCTGATCGTTCCGTTGATCGCGGAAACGCCCTCGTACCAGAGTCAGGTCTACGTGCACAACCCGTCGGCCTCCACGGTCAGCGTGAGATTCGATTATGTCGGCGCAACATCGAGCGATACGCCCGGTATGCAGATCTGCGAGACGCTGCAGATACCGGCCGGCAACGTCGTCAAGACATCCTTGAGCGCGCTTTGTCCCGGCATCAGCCCAGGCTTTAATTTCGGTTCGCTGAGCACGACGTTCAACGGTTCGAATATTGCGCTCTACGCGCGCACTCAAACGCCTTCCGGGAACGGCTTTTCGGTCGAAGGCGTCGTTGATTTTTCGTGCTGCGCGAATGTGCGCGAGGTGATCGGCCTGGTCCGTCAGGCGGCCGCGCCGACGTACCAGACCAATTGCTTCATCCAGAACCATGAAACCCTTGCCGGGAGAATCGTCGTGACGCTTGCGACTGCTGATGGGCAACCGGTCGCCGCACAACTGATCGACGTCGCTGCGAACGAATTCATCCGCATGCTCGACGTCTTTGCCACGCTCGGTGCGCCAGCGGGCGACTATCAGAACATTCGCGCATCGTTCGAATCGATCGTGCCGTTCAGCGGCGGCAATCCGGTCAATTTCATCGCGGCGTGTACCGTGCAGAACAGCACGTCGTTCGACGCTGATTTCCGCATCGGCAAAGCGCATTCCTGAAAGTAACGCCGAGCGGCCCGCCCCGTTGATCAGCCGCGGATCATACGACCGCGACCGGAATCCGTCCGATCCGCTGCTGCCATTCGCGCGGCCCCGTTTCGTGCACTGACTGGCCGGTAGCGTCGACCGCCACGGTGACCGGCATGTCGACGACGTCGAACTCGTAGATCGCCTCCATGCCGAGGTCGGCGAACGCGACGACGCGCGAATTGCGTATCGCCTTCGACACGAGGTACGCCGCACCGCCGACCGCCATCAGGTAAGCGGCCCGGTGCCTCCGGATCGCCTCGATGGCCACGGGACCGCGCTCGCCCTTGCCGATCATCGCGATCAGCCCCGTCTTGGCGAGCATCGTCTCGGTGAACTTGTCCATCCGCGTCGCGGTCGTCGGTCCGGCGGGGCCGACCACTTCGTCACGCACCGGATCGACCGGGCCTACGTAATAAATGATGCGGTTCGTGAAATCGACCGGGAAGCGGCTCGCCGCGCGCCAGCATGTCCGCGATGCGCTTGTGCGCGGCGTCGCGTCCGGTGAGGATGCGGCCGTTCAGCAGCAGCCGTTCGCCGGGTTTCCAGCTCGCCACTTCGGCCGGCGTCAGTGCGTTCACGTCGACGCGCTTCGATTCCGGCGCCGGCGTCCATTGCACGTCGGGCCACGTGGCGAGATCGGGCGGGTCGAGCGTCGCCGCGCCGCTGCCGTCGAGCGTGAAATGCGCGTGGCGCGTCGCGGCGCAGTTCGGGATGATCGCAACGGGCAGGCTCGCCGCGTGCGTCGGATAATCGAGGATCTTGACGTCGAGCACCGTTGCGAGGCCGCCGAGGCCTTGCGCGCCGATGCCGAGCGCATTCACCTTGTCGTAGAGCTCGATCCGCAATTCCTCGAGCCGGTTCGACGGCCCGCGCGCCTTGAGCTCGTGCATGTCGATGCGCTCCATCAGCGCTTCCTTCGCGAGCACCATCGCCTTTTCCGCGCTGCCGCCGATGCCGATGCCGAGCATGCCCGGCGGACACCAGCCCGCACCCATCGTCGGCACGGTCTTCAACACCCAGTCGACGATCGAGTCCGACGGGTTGAGCATCGTGAACTTGGCCTTGTTCTCCGAGCCGCCGCCCTTGGCCGCAATCCGTACGTCGACCGTGTCGCCGGGTACGAGGTCGAAATGGACGACGGCCGGCGTGTTGTCCTTCGTGTTCGTGCGCTTGCCCGCCGGGTCGCGGAGGATCGAGGCGCGCAGCGTGTTGTCGGGATCGAGATAAGCCCGGCGCACGCCTTCGTTCACCATGTCGGCAACGCTCATCGTCGCATCCGCGAAGCGAACGTTCATGCCGACGCGCACGAAGGCGACGACGATGCCCGTGTCCTGGCAGATCGGCCGATGCCCTTCGGCGCAAAGGCGCGAATTCGTCAGGATTTGCGCGATCGCATCCTTCGCCGCGGCCGACTGCTCGGCCTTGTACGCTTCGCCGAGTGCTTCGATGTAATCGGCCGGATGGTAGTACGAGATGAATTGCAGCGCGTCGGCGACGCTGCGGATCAGGTCTTCCTGCGCGATTGTCGTCATGTGAACCCGTCTTGGAGCGTCATCAAGGCGCGATCTACGAGTGGAAACCGGAAATTTTACCATCCGACCCTCATTCCAATACCTGCCGCAGGCGGGAGAGGAACATCGTCCGGGCAGGTGAGCATGAGGGGAATGTGCACGCTGCGCGTTGGCGACCGGCGCCGTGTTCGGTAGACTTTGCGTAGCTGTCGGAGCTCGACCGGCCGCAAACCCGTTCGCCTGGAGGAGATGCAATGTCGACGATTCAGTCCGTCATGCAGGAAACCCGCGTATTCGAGCCGTCGCCGGCATGGGCCGAGCAGGCGAACATCAGGAAAGCCGATTGCGAAGCGATGAATGCCAGGGCCGCGCGCGATTTCGAGGGCTTCTGGGCGGACCTGGCGCGCGAGACGCTGGCCTGGCACAAGCCGTTCACGAAGGTGCTCGACGAAAGCAACGCGCCGTTCTACAAGTGGTTCGAGGATGGCGACCTCAACGTCTCGTACAACTGCCTCGACCGCAACCTCGAGAACGGGAACGCGGACAAGGTCGCGATCATCTTCGAGGCCGACGACGGCAAGGTCACGAAAGTCACGTATCGCGACCTGCACCAGCGCGTGTGCCGCCTTGCCAACGGCCTGAAGTCGCTCGGCGTGAAGAAGGGCGATCGCGTCGTCATCTACATGCCGATGTCGATCGAAGGCATTGCGGCGATGCAGGCGTGCGCGCGGATCGGCGCCACGCATTCGGTGGTGTTCGGCGGATTCTCCGCCAAGTCGTTGCAGGAGCGCATCGTCGACGCGGGCGCCGTCGCCGTCATCACGGCCGATGAACAGATGCGCGGCGGCAAGCCGTTGCCGCTGAAGGCGATCGTCGACGAGGCGCTCGGCATGGGCGGCTGCGACGTCGTGCGCAGCGTTGTCGTCTACCGGCGCACCGGCGGCAACGTCGCGTTTGCGAACGGCCGCGACGTCTGGATGCATGAGCTCGCGAGCACGCAACCGGACACGTGCGAGCCCGAGTGGCTCGGCGCCGAGCATCCGCTGTTCATCCTCTACACGTCGGGGTCGACCGGTCAGCCGAAGGGCGTGCAGCACAGCTCGGCCGGGTTCCTGCTGTGGGCCGCACTGACGATGAAGTGGGTGTTCGACCTCAAGCCGTCGGATGTCTTCTGGTGCACGGCCGACATCGGCTGGGTGACGGGTCACACGTACATCACGTACGGTCCGCTCGCGTGCGGCGCGACGGAAATTGTTTTCGAAGGCATTCCGACGTACCCGGACGCCGGACGCTTCTGGAAGATCATCGCCGACCACCGCGTCAGCGTGTTTTATACGGCGCCGACCGCGATCCGTTCGCTGATCAAGGCGAACGACGTGAATCCGGCGACGGCGCCCCGCAATTACGACATGACGAGCCTGCGCCTCCTCGGATCGGTCGGCGAGCCGATCAATCCCGAAGCGTGGATGTGGTACTACAAGAACGTCGGACGCGAGCAGTGTCCGGTGGTCGACACCTGGTGGCAAACGGAAACGGGCGGCCATCTGATCGCGCCGCTTCCGGGTGTCACGCCGCTCGTGCCGGGCTCGTGCACGCTGCCGCTCCCCGGCATCATGGCAGCGATCGTCGACGAGGCGGGTCACGACGTGCCGAACGGAAACGGCGGCATGCTCGTCGTCAAGCGGCCGTGGCCTGCGATGATCCGGACGATCTGGGGCGATCCCGAACGCTATCGAAAGTCCTACTACCCCGAAGAGCTCGGCGGGAAGACCTACCTTGCCGGCGACGGTGCGATTCGCGACGACAAGACCGGGTATTTCACGATCATGGGTCGCATCGACGACGTGCTGAACGTTTCAGGCCACCGCATGGGCACGATGGAGATCGAATCCGCGCTCGTCGCGAACCCGATCGTGGCGGAAGCCGCCGTGGTCGGTCGCCCTGACGACATGACCGGCGAAGCGATATGCGCGTTCGTCGTGTTGAAGCGCGCGCGCCCGGAAGGTCGGGAAGCGGCCGAGGTTGCGAAGCAACTGCGCGACTGGGTCGGCAAGGAGATCGGCCCGATCGCCAAGCCGCGGGACATCCGCTTCGGCGACAACCTGCCGAAAACCCGCTCGGGCAAGATCATGCGTCGCCTGCTGCGATCGATCGCGAAAGGCGAGGCAATCACGCAGGATGTCTCGACGCTCGAGAATCCGGCGATCCTCGAGCAATTGAAGCAGGCGCTCTAGCGCACGGATTCGCCGCCGTCGATGGCGCGCGTATGGCGATGGCGACCGTGCCGGCGCAGGGAGATTTCAGGGTTTCGTGTCGCTGAACGACGCGCGCTTGCCGAGTTTCTCGGCCAGCCGCTCGAGATTCGGGTATAGCTTGCGCCAGTCCAGTTCGGCGTGTCGCAGGTCGAGGTAGCCGAGCGCACAGCCCGTCGCGATGTCGGCAAGCGAGCATGATTCGCCGTGGCACCATGCACGATCGCCAAGCTCGCGTGACAGTTCGGCAACGCTTTCGCCGATCTTGCGCCGCTGGCGCTCGATCCAGTCGTCGCTTTGCAGGTGGCTTGCGCGTCGCCGCTCGACGACGATCGCCGCCGCGGCATCGCAGACGCCATCGGCCAGCGCTTCCCATTTCTTGACCGCGATGCGCTGCCGCGCCGGTTCGGGAATGAGGCGCGAGACCGGACTGACGAGGTCGATGTACTCGACGATGACACGCGAGTCGTAGAGATGCGTGCCGTCGTCGAGGATCAGCACGGGCAGCTTGCCGAGCGGGCTGTATGCGTGAACCGGATTGCCTGCATCCCAGGCGGACGCGGCGACCATCTGGTACTCGATCTTTTTTTCGGCGAGCGCGACGCGGACCTTGCGGGCGTATGGACTCGTCGTGGAGGCGATCAGTTTCAGCACGGAAAAGCGAGGCGGGCGAAGGGCTTGCTGCGGGCGTGCAGTATAGCATCGCGTGATAGACTCGATCGTCACGCAAACGCCCTATGGACGCCGTCGAAAAAGCCCGCCTGACTGCGCTGTCGCCGCTCGATGGACGCTACGGTGGAAAGGTCGACGCGCTACGCGAGCAATTCAGCGAGTTCGCACTGATCCGGCAGCGGGTACGGGTCGAGCTCGCGTGGCTGCAGGCGCTCGCCACCGAGCGCGCGATCATCGAAGTTCCGCCATTTTCCGACGCGGCGCAAGCGACGATTGCCGCCGTCGCCACGGCGTTCGCGCCGGAAGACGCGGCGCGCATCAAGGCGATCGAGCGTACGACCAACCACGACGTCAAGGCAGTCGAGTACTGGCTGAAGGAACGGTTCGCGTCGGTGCCCGAGCTTGCGCAGGTGTCGGAATTCATCCATTTCGCATGCACGTCGGAGGACATCAACAACCTCTCGTACGGCATCGCGCTCCACGAGGCGCGCCAGCAAGTGCTCTTGCCGTTGCTCGAATCGCTCGCTTCGGAATTGCGCGTCCTTGCACGCGAGCACGCGGCGCTGCCGATGCTTGCGCGTACGCATGGACAGCCGGCGACACCGACGACGCTCGGCAAGGAGCTCGCGAACGTGTACGCGCGGCTCGAGCGCCAGATCACGGCATTCGCGCGCCTGCCGATCAAGGGCAAGATGAATGGCGCGGTGGGCAACTACAACGCGCACGCGATCGCCTATCCGGAGGTCGACTGGGAGAACGTTGCCGCGAAGACCGTCGCGAGCCTGGGTCTCGAATTCAACCCGTATACGACGCAGATCGAGCCGCACGACGGCATCGCCGAGTATTGCGACGTGCTCGCGCGCGCGAACACGATCCTGATCGATCTCGATCGCGACATCTGGGGGTACGTGTCGCTCGGCTACTTTCGGCAGCGGATGCGAGAAGGCGAGGTCGGCTCGTCGACGATGCCGCACAAGGTCAATCCGATCGATTTCGAGAATTCCGAGGGCAACCTGGGGCTTGCGAATGCGCTGCTCCGGCATCTTGCGGAGAAACTGCCGATATCGCGTTGGCAGCGTGACCTGACTGATTCGACGGTGCTGCGCAATCTCGGCGTCGCGCTTGGCCATACGCTGCTGGGATGGACTGCGCTGCGACAGGGTCTCGCGAAACTGGAAGTCGATGCCATGCGACTCGCTGCAGATCTCGACGCAAACTGGGAAGTGCTCGCCGAAGCGATCCAGACGGTGATGCGGCGTTACGGGCTTCCCGAGCCGTACGAGCAACTGAAGGCGCTGACGCGCGGCAAGACCGGGATGACGCGCGAGTCGCTACGCGCGTTCATCGAAGCGCTCGCGCTGCCGGACGACGCAAAGGCGCGGCTGCTGGCACTGGCGCCTTCGAGCTACGTCGGCCTCGCCGCGGAGCTCGCGAAGCGGATCTAGGGAAATCCGGGTCAGAGATGTATTTCGGGGCCGACAGTCCAATCCTCATTCATCACCGGGCTTGCACACGTGTGCATTCCGCCTTACGATGATGCACACGTGTGCAAAAGGACCGGCAATGAAACCGGCCGTCGCTTCCCAGACCGAAGACCGGGCAATGAGCCAACCGTCGCTGCGCCGATCGTTCGTCACCGCCGCGGACGTGGCGAGACGCGCCGGCGTTTCCCGCTCCGCGGTTTCGCGCACGTTCACGCCGGGCGCGAGCGTCTCGACCGAAGTCCGCGAGCGGATCCTGCGGGCCGCCGATCACCTCGGATACCGCGTCAACCGGCTGGCGCAGAGTCTCATCAACGCTCGATCGAACGTGATCGGGTTGGTCGGCACCGATCTCCATCAGCCGTTCCACGCGGGACTGCTCGCAACGCTCTCTGGGGCGCTGCTCGCGGATGGCTTCCAGTGCATGCTGCTCAACGCAGCGAATGCGCGCCGCGACATCGGTGCACTGATCGCGCGCGTGCTCGAGTACCGGGTATGCGCGATCGTCGTGATGACCGGGACGCCGCCTGCGCGGATCGTCGAGGAGTGCCTCGACAACGGCGTGCCGGTGATTCTGGTGAACAAACTGCTGCCGGGACTACAGGTCGATACGGTCGTTGCCGACCACGCCGCAGGAGGGCGACTTGCCGCCGAGCATCTTCTGGCGGCAGGATGCCGCCGCCTCGCTGTCGTTTCGAGTGCCGCGCGCACCGCGAGCCTGATGGGGCGCCTCGGTGCTTTTCGCGCGCGGGCAGTGGAAGCAGGTCTTGGGGTTCGCGTCTGGCAGAAGGGACCGACGGACTATGACGCGGGATGGGAAGCCGCGTCGGCAATCCTTCCCGAAGCGCCGTTCGATGGTGTCTTCTGCGTCACCGATCTGCTCGCGCTGGGCTTTCTCGACGCGGCCCGCTCGAAATTCGGTCGCCGCGTGCCGGAGGACATTTCGGTGGTCGGATTCGACGACATTCCGCAGGCCGAGCTGGAGCGCTTACCGACTCACGACGTTTCCGTCAGCCCGTCGGGGAATTGACCAACGCCGTGATGCGGCGTGATACGGCGCCAGACGGAAGCCGGGGTCGCGCCGCATGTACTTACGACAGTGCCGGTCCAGCTGGTCGTGCGATCGACGGTGCGGGGACTCGCTCGGGTGGAGACGTCATCGTGAAGCCGCTGCTGCAGGTCATCGCGCATCGCGGCAGCAGTGCCCTCCATCCGGACAACAGCTGGGCGGCGTTCGAGGCGGCACTCGCCGAGGGTGCGGATGCAATCGAGTGCGATGTCCAGGCGACCCGCGACGGCGTGCTCGTGATCCGCCACGATCTCACGATCGCGGATCGTATCGTGGCCGAGATGAGCACCGCCGAGATCGCGGCCGAGGCGCACGGGGTGCCTGTCCTCCCCGACCTGCTCGCCTGGGCGGAACGCACACGCATTGATCTGCTGGTCGAGGTCAAGGATCCCGACGCGATCGCGAGCGTAGCGGCGCTGATTGCTGCAAGCGCGTGGCGCGACCGGATCGTCGTCGGCAGCTTTCATGGACCGGCGCTTGCCGAGGTGAAGGCGGCGACACCGGAGGTGCAAACCTCTTTCATGATGGGCAGCGTCGTGACGCCTGAAGAGCTCGTGCGCCTTGCGGCGGCGTGTCGCGTGGACGGCGTGCATCTGTGCTGGGAATCCCGTGCGGCGCGGCCGCATCGTCTGCTCGATCGTGCCGCCATCGATCGCCTACGTCGCGCGGGATTGGCGGTAACGCTGTGGCACGAGGAGCGCGAAGACGAGTTGGGTGCGCTGGTGGCGCTCGAGCCCGATGCGATTTGCACCAATACGCCTTCAGCCCTGCGGCGCATCGTCGACGCGCATCGCGCGTCGTCGCCTGCGCAGCAAGGCGCAATCACACGCACGGCCAACGCGGAACGATCCGCCGAGGCTTCGCAATCAGTCGCGGGAGCGGGAAAACTGATTTTCGAAACATCACATTCGTGGCGATCGACGCCGACGACGAGGAGGACTCTGATGAACTGGAAGCTAGCATTTGCCGCAACGCTCGCGGGCGCGCTTGTCGCGACCGCCCAGCCCACGTTTGCCGAGGACGTGGTGATCAAGGTCTGGTCGCGCGCCGACCGCTCCGGGCCACTTCGCGCCGGCAACATCGTCGCTGCGGGCGACACGCTCAACAAGATGCTCGCGGCGATCAACAGCGACAAGCGCGTCAAGATCGAGCTCAACGAGACCAACGCAAAGGGCTACGACGACGATGCGCTCGATCTGCTGAAAGCCTTCGCCGTCGACAAGGGGCCCGACATCTTCGTTCTCGCGCACGAGTGGACGGGCGCCTTCGCCGAGGCCGGCTACGCGCAGAACCTCGAAGACCACATCGCGAAGAATCCCGAGCTCTATGGCGACATCATCGTGCCGCTGTGGCAGTCGGTCACGCTACAAGGGCGCGCGCTACGGCGTGCCGCAGGATTCCGAGGTGCGCATGTTCTTCCTGAACAACGACAAGCTGCGCAAGCTCGGCATGAGCGACAAGGACATCGCCGCGCTGCCCGGCAAGGTGGACGCGGGCGAGTTCACCGCCAACGATCTTTGCGATCTCGCCGGCCAGGCGGTCCAGAAGGGCGTGGCGAAATACGGCATCCTGCATCGCCCGAACGCGGGACCCGACTTCCAGATGCTGACGGAAAGCCTTCGGCCTGGAGCCGTACGACAAGCAGTCGGCCAAGCTGCAGGCATCGAAGGCGGCATTGCGCGGCTTCTTCACGTGGGTGAAATACTGCGTCGACAAGAAGGCGCTTTCGCCGAACAACACCGCAATGTCGTGGGACGCGATCGAGCAGGCGTCGTTCGGCGGCGAGGAGGCGCTGGTCTTCTTCCACGGCGTATGGCGCGTCACCGATCAGATGAAGGCGTTCAAGCTGAACGGCAAGGACGACTACTTCCACAAGATCACGTGGATCAACGCGCCCGCGGGCAAGAAGGGCGGCAAACCCGCGAATCTGTCGCATCCGATCGCCTACGCCGTGTCGGCCAAGTCGAAGAACAAGGATCTCGCCGCGTATATCGTCGCGCTTGGCGAGCCAGCCGATTCCCAACATGCGCCATGCGGTACGACCAACCACACGCCGATCAATTACGGCGAGCAGTCGATGCCGGAGGTTGTCGAAAAGGGGTGGGCGCTGGTCGCGGCCACGCCGATGCTGAAATACGCGAGCTTCATGCCGAACCACCCGAAGATCGGGCAATACAACGCGATCATCTTCAAGGGGATCCAGGGGGTCGAGACCGGACGGCTGACGGCGCAGGCCGCCACCGATTTCGTGGTCGACGAGCTCCAGAACGAGCTCGGCAAGGACGTCGTCATCCGCAACTGAGCGTCGCTTCGACCGAGCACGGCCGACTCGGGAAGCGCGGCATGCGCGCCTGAAGAATTCGCCGTGCCCGACTTTGCGCGCGCCCAGGCTTCGCCGCCAGCGCGCCAACTTCGCCCTGTTCCTGGGCCGGCGCTGGTGCTGCTCGCGTGCTTCTTCATCGCACCGGTCATCGTCGACCTGGTCCTCGCGTTCACCGACATGGACCGCACGCTCGCGGTCACGGCGTTCACGCTCGAGAATTTCCAGCGGATGGCAACGCGCGATTCGCGGCTGCTCGCCTCGCTCGGGATCACCGCGATCTTCGTCGTCGCCACGCTCGGCATCTTCAATGTCACGTTCGCGCTGCTGCTGGCGCTCGTCACGACGGCGGTGCCGCAGGCGGCTCGGCGCGTTCTTCCGCGCCGTCTGGCTGCTGCCGCGGATGAGCCCGTCGGTGGTGTATGCGCTGCTGTGGCTGTGGGTGGTCGACCCGAACGAGCGCGGATTGCTCAACCAGATCCTCGTCCACGTCTTCGGCATCGCACCGATCGACCTGCGCAACAACCACCCGCTGCTGGTGATCATCCTGGCGAACGGGTTCATCGGCGCCTCGCTCGGGATGATCATCTTCACGTCGGCGATCCGCTCGATTCCGGAGCACCTGTTCCACGCGGCGCGCGCCGACGGCGCCGGCTCGCTCGCCATCGTGCGTCACATCATCTTCCCGGCGATGCGCTGGCCGATCTCGTACATGACGATCCACCAGACGCTGTCGCTGCTCGTGAGCTTCGAGTACATCCTGCTGATCACCGGCGGCGGCCCGTTCTACGACACGACGGTGTTCTCGCTGTATGCCTATCGCCGCGCGTTCGAGAACGGCCAGTACGCGTACGGCGCGGCGCTATCGCTCATCCTGATCGTGATCGGCGTCATCGCCGCGCTCGCGCTCTGGCGGCTGATGGACATGCGGCGCCTGCTGCAGCCGCCGCGCATCGAGGTGCATTGATGCTGGTCGACACGCTCGATACGCGAGCGCCTGGGCGCGCGCGCGCCGGACTGGCTGGCGCTGGCGCGACAGCGCGCGAGTCAAGCGCGCCGCGGGCCAGTCCGCGCTCCTCGCGTTCCTGCTGCTCGTCTCGGTGCCGATCATCCTGCCGTATTTCTGGATGGTCGTGATCTCGTTCACGGCGCGCAGCGGCGGCGTTTCGAGCGACGTGCTTGTGGACCGCCTGCGCGGTGATCGTTCCGGCCGTGCTGATCTACAGCGTCGTCCACCTGATCGGCGGCCTCGACGCGCGTGCGGCTCGTCGCGGGCCTGCTGCTGCTGCTCGCGGTGCGGCGCGCTTGCTCGCGGCACTCGTCGGCGGGCAGCTGCACGTCGCCAACTATCGCTTCCTCTGGCGCACCGAACATCGTCGAGGAGATCCGCTCGAAGGCCACGGCCGGCGGACAGTTTCCGTCGGTGTGGACGGCGTTCTTCAACTCGCTCGGCGCTTGCGCTGTCGCAGACGGTGATCATCCTCACCGTCGCGTCGCTCGCCGGTTACTACATCTCCCGCTTCGCCTTCCGCGGGCGCGAGGCCTTTCTCCAGGGCCTGCTCGTGCTCCACGCCTTTCCGGCGATGACGCTGATCATTCCGATCTTCCTGATCCTGCACTGGGTCGGGCTGCTCGACACGATCCCCGGCGTCATGCTCGTGCTCGCGACGATCGAGCTTCCGTTCTATGTGTTCGTGATGAAGGGCTTTTTCGACGCGGTGCCCTGGGACATCGAGATGAGCGCGATGACCGACGGTGCGACGCGCCGCCAGGCCTTCCGCCTCGTCGTGCTGCCGCAGGTGCGCGTGGGCCTGATCGCGGTCGCGGTGTTCGCGTTCATCCGCGCGTGGGAGGAGTACATCTTCGTCCGCACGCTGCTGATCGAGAACACGAACTGGGTGATGAGCCTGTACCTGTTCTGGGTCTCGGACGACATCATGGGTGTGGACTACGGCATCGTCGCGGCGGTGTCGGTGTTCTACGTCCTGCCGAGTCTCCTGCTTTACGTCTTCTGCCAGAAGTATCTGACGCAGATGACGATCGGCGGCATCCGGGGGTAATGCATGGCACGTGTCGAGCTCAGGAATCTGCGCAAGGATTGGGTCGGCGGCCGTGGCCGTTTCGCGGCGTCGACCTCTCGATCGAGGACGGCGCGTTCGTCGCGGTGCTGGGGCCGTCGGGCTGCGGCAAGATCGACCACGCTGCTGATGCTCGCGGGCATCTACAGTCCGACCGGCGGCGACATCACGTTCGACGGTGCGCGCGTGAACGACGTCGAGGCGCGCGATCGCAACGTCGGCATCGTCTTCCAGTCCTACGCGCTCTATCCGAACATGACCGTGCTCGAGAACGTCATGTTCCCGTTGCGCTTCAAGAACGTCGAACGAAGCGAGGCCGAGCGCCGCGCACGCGAGATCGCCGCGCTCGTCCGGATCGACGCGCTGCTGGACCGGCGGCCCAGCCAGCTTTCGGGCGGCCAGCAGCAACGCGTTGCGCTCGCGCGCGCGCTGGTCAAGCGGCCGCATCTGCTGCTGCTCGACGAGCCGCTGTCGAACCTCGACGCCTCGCTGCGCCTCTCGATGCGCACCGAGATCCGGCGCATCCAGCGCGAGCTCGGCGGTCACGACGATCCTCGTCACCCACGATCAGATCGAAGCGACGACGATGGCCGACCGCATCGTCGTCATGAACGCCGGCCGGGTCGAGCAGGAAGGCACGGCCGAGGATCTTTACGAGCAGCCCAGAGACGCTGTTCGTCGCGAGCTTCATCGGTTCGCCGCCGATCAACCTGTTCGACGGCCACGCAGAGAACGGTGCGATCAAGGTGCACGACGCGCAGAATCGCGCTGACGGTGGCCGCGCGGCGGCGATGTGGTGCTGGGCCTGCGCCCGGAGAGCGTGCGGGTCGACACGAGCGGGATGCCGGCGCGAATCATCGCGGTCGAGCCGATGGGTCGCGAGGTGCTTTATTCCGCCGACTGCTCCTTTGGCATCGTGCACTTTCTCGAAGGCCGGCGCGGAAGCGCGTCATCGCGAGGGCGACAACGTCGCGCTCGCGTTCTCACCGGCCGATGCGTTGCTGTTCGACAGGAAAAGCGGTCAACGCCTCGATGCGCGCATTGCAGCGTGATCCTTTCACGAAGGGATGCCGGTCGCGCCCATGAGGCTCGTCACCTACAACATTCAATTCGGGCTGGGCAGGGACGGCCGTTACGACTGGCACGCATCGCGGCAGAGGTCGGGGACGGCGACATCATCGCGCTGCAGGAAGTCGATCGGCATTGGCTGCGCTCCGGCGACATCGATTCACCGGCGGTGATTGCCTCGCACCTTGCCGATCATCATTGGATCTACGGTGCGAACCTCGACATGGATGCGAGTCATCGCGACGCAGCCGGCCGGCTGGTCAACCGGCGACGACAGTTCGGCACGATGATCCTGTCGCGCTTGCCGATCGTGTCGTCGCGCAATCACCTGCTGCCGAAATACGGCACGCTAACGCAGCACAGCATCCAGCAAGGCGCGCTCGAGGCCGTGATTGCGACCGAGCGCGCGGGACCTCTGCGCATCTATTCGACGCACTTGAGTCATTTGAGCCCGGCAACGCGGCTGCCGCAGGTCGAAATGCTGCTCACGATTCACTCGCGCGCGCCGGGCGAGGGCGGCGCATGGTGCGGCGGTCATCCTGAGCCGGATGCGGGCTGGACCGAAGGCGAGATGCCGCCGATGCCGGCCGACGCGATCTTGATGGGTGATTTCAATTTCGAATGGAATGCGCCGGAATACGAGCGGATCGTCGGACCGGCGACGACGCACTTCGGCCGACTCAACCGGTTGACCGGGTTCGTCGACGCCTGGGTCGCAGCCGGGCATCGCGAAGACGAGGGCGCGACGATTCCCGCGGGCAAGCGGATCGACTACTGTTTTGTTTCCGCGGCTCTCGCCCATCGAGTGCGGTCGTCCCGAATCGATGCCGGCGCGACCGGGTCCGATCACCAGCCGCTTTGGGTCGACATGGATCTCTAGTTCTAGTTGCTGCGGACCGCGCGCGTAGAGGTCAGAAATTGGGTGCGGGAAATTGGGGTCGGCCGCCAATTTCCGACTTGCATCCCTCACCCCGATTTCCGAATTACATCTCTGACCCCGATTTCTCCGGTCGCAATTTACCGGCCTTTGCGCCGCGCCGCTCCTTCACGAACGTCGAGATTGCCGGAATGAGCGAAACGACGACGATCGCGACGACGATCAGCGACAGGTTGTCCTTCACCCACGGGATGTTGCCGAACAGGTAACCCGCATAAACCAGCGAGCTGATCCACAGGCAACCGCCGATCACGTTGTACGAAAGGAAGCGCCTGTACGACATGCCGGCCACGCCGGCGAGGAAGGGCGCGAACGTCCGGATGATCGGAATGAAGCGGCCGATGATGATCGTGATCCCGCCGTACTTGTCGTAGAACGTCTGCGTGCGCCGCAGGTATTCCTGCCGGAACCAGCGCGAATCCGGTCGATGGAATGCCTTGGGCCCGATGTAGTGACCGACAGCGTAATTGACGGAATCGCCGAGGACCGCGGCGACGATGAGCACGACCACGAGCACATGGACGTTGAGATCGGCTACGGCGACCACGGTGCCCGCAATGAAGAGGATCGAGTCGCCGGGCAGGAACGGGCAGATGACGAGACCCGTTTCCGCGAAGATCACGACAAACAGGATTGCATACACCCAGGCGCCGTACTGCGCGGCGAGTGTTGCGACCGTCTGGTCGAGCGCAAGCAGCGAGTAGATCAGCGTCGTCAGCATCAGCCCGCCCAGAGTGTCGACTGCCTGCGCACGACGTCGGTGAGGGTGCCCGTTTCGGCGAACGCCTGCCGCAGCCACGCGGCGTGATTCCCCTGATCGAGTGTCGCGAGCAGCGCCGAAAACGCCTGCTGCGAGCCGAGGGCCTGCGCGTGCGGCGCGAGGTCATGCAACGTTTCACGCAGATCCTCGCCGAGCGGGCGGGCGCGGCCGCTCGTCGCATCGATCACCGTGCCTGCGAACCCGTGACGGCACGCCTGGAACCGATTGTGGCTGTGCGTCAGATAAAGATCGGACGTGACGTCGATGGGCCGTTCCTCCCAGAGCCAGCGCGCGAGCGCCTGCGCGAATGCCGCGATCTGCGCGGCGAGATCGACGGTCAGCGGCGTGTCGCAGACGCGAATCTCGACGGTCCCGTATTCGGGCTTGGGTCGGATGTCCCAGTAGAAATCCTTCATGCTCGCCACGATGCCGAGACCGAACATCCGGTCGTAATAGCGATTGAATTCCGACCACGTCCGTACCAGCGGGATCGTCCCGGACAGAGGGAACGCGTTGACGACGGAAAGCCGCGACGAGTCGAACGCCGTGTCGACCCCCTGGTAGAACGGACTCGACGCCGCAAGCGCGATGAAGTGGGGCACATACCGGATCAACGCGTGGTTCAGGTAGATCGCATCGTCCGCGCTCGCGCACCCGATGTGGACATGCTGTCCGAATACGGTGAACTGCTTCGCGAGGAAGCCGTATTTCTCCGACACGGACAGGAAGCGCTCGGTCGGGTAGATCTTGCGATCGCTCCACTTCTGAAACGGGTGAGTGCCGCCGCCGCAGATCGCCACGTTCATCTTGCGCGCGTGCCCGGCGAGCACGTCGCGCGTGCCGAGCAGTTCGGCGAGCAGTTCCGGATAGCGCTCGTGCACCGACGTGTTGATCTCCACCATGCTTTGCGTGATCTCGGGCTTCAGCTCGCCGCCGGGCGCATCGCGCGTGGCGCGGCGCAGCAGGTCGTCCGCGTCGGGCGCGAGATTGAAGTCGCGCGTGTTCACCAGCATCAGCTCGAGCTCGACGCCGACGGTGAGCGGCGCGGAAGACTTGAATGACAGCTGAGGCATGGCCCGCGCGCGAATGTCAGTCGCGAGCACCCGGCTCACCCTCGCCGGCGCGGATCAGCGCATACCGCGTGGCGATGGGACCGAGCAGGTGCAGGATCGCGACGCCGGAAACGACGATCGCCGCGAGCCGTGCGCCGAATTCGGGCGCGATGTCGTAGATCGGCTGCGTCATGCCGATCGCAAGCCCCGCGATCGGCGTCAACGCGAGCCCGAGCGTGCCCGCCTGTCGTGCCGAGATGTGGGCGGGCCAAGCGAGCGCATACAACGCAATCACCTTGCCGAGCGTGCGGGCGACGACGAATGCGAGTCCGATCCAGGCGACGGTGCCGAGCTGGTCGGGACGCAGCGTTGCGCCGGTCAGCACGAACAGCACGACGAAGAACACCTGCGCGGCACGGCCGAATTCGACGTCGACGAGCCGATGCTCGCGATCCAGATTGCGCGCGCACGCGCCAAGGACCAGCAACGCAAGCAGCACGGACAGTCGGCCAGCCTGGGCGGCCCCGACGGTGACGATGACGGCACCGACCGCAAGTATGAATTGCGGCACCGGGGACTTTCCGAGCCAACGGGCGAGCAGCGTCATCAGGTAGAACGCCGCGAGCCCGAGCGCGAACGATCCTGCGATCAGCCACAGCGCGCGCGCAGCGGGATTCCACGATGCGCCGGACGCGCGCGCTTCGATGAATGGCAGCAGCAATGTGATCCCGACGGTCGCGATGATGTTGTTCAGCGCGACGTGCCAGAGCATGCGGCGCGTCACCGGGCCCTCGGCCTTGAGCTCGTTGGTGACGAGGAGCACGACGGCAGGCGCGGTGGCGACGCCGACGGTCGCCGCGACCGCGGCTTCGAGCGCATCGATGCCGCCGGCGAGGCGCAGCAGCGCGAACATCGCCGCGAACGACAGTGCGCTTTCGGCGAGTCCCATCGGCAGCAGCCAGCGGTCGTGGCTTGCCCACTTGAGATCGAGGCGGCGTCCGAGGTCGAACACGATGAGCCCGAGCGAGAACTCGGCCAGCACGCGGGACTGCGCGAGAATCGTCTCGTCGAGCCAGCCCAGAACGCCGGGCCCTAGCAGGAAACCGATGGCAATGTAGCCGGTGATCGCGGGCAGCACGCGGGTCGTCGCCGCGAGGCGTCCGCCGACGAGTCCTGCCAGCAGCAGCAGCCCGAAGATCAGGAAGGCATTGGCGGCAGGCGGCCAAGCGGGCAGGAAATCGGGCGCAGTCACTGGTATCGACTGCAGCTACGGGAGGCAGGGTGCAGTCACGGGGACTGCAGCTTACGGGAGTATTTTCTCGCCCGCCACTGCGTCGCGCTTGCGATCGGGCTTCACGAGGTCCTCGCGCGACACGCCGAGCCACATGACCAGTGAAGCCATCACCAGCGCGGACGAATAGATGCCGAAGCAGATGCCGATCGCCAGCGCCAGCGAGAAATGGTGCAGCGTCTCGCCGCCGAAGAAGAAGATCGACAGCACCATCAGCAACGTCGAGCCGTGCGTGATGATCGTCCGCGACAGCGTGCGCGTGATCGCGCTGTCGATCACGTGCGTGACGGTGGCCTTGCGCATCTTGCGGAAGTTCTCGCGGATCCGGTCGGCGATGACGACGGATTCGTTGACCGAGTAACCGAGCACCGCGAGCACCGCGGCGAGCACCGGGAGCGAGAACTCCCACTGGAAGAATGCGAAGAAGCCCAGGATGATGACGACGTCGTGCAGGTTCGCGATGATCGCTGCGACTGCGAAGCGCCATTCGAAGCGCAGCGCAAGGTAAATCACGATGCCGATCGACACCAGCAGCAACGCGAGCGCGCCGTTTTCGTAGAGCTCCTTGCCGACCTGCGGGCCCACGAACTCGACGCGCCGCTGCGACGCCGTCGGGTCATCGGTCTTGAGCGCGCTCAACACGCGTTCCGAAAGCTGCGCGCTGGACACGCCCTCCTTCAGCGGCAGACGGATCAGCGCGGTATCGGAGCTGCCGAAGCTCTGGGCGGAGAATTCGCCGAGGCCGAGCTTGTCGATCGCGCTGCGCACCCGCGAGAAATCGACGGCGTGTCCATAGGTGACTTCGATGACGGTGCCGCCGCGAAAGTCGACGCCGAGGTTCAGGCCATTGAACGCGAGGAACACGACGGACGCGACGAACGTGACCAACGAGATGACGTTGAACACGAGCGCATGCCGCATGAACGGGATGTCGTGCGTAATGCGAAAGAATTCCATGTGCGGCTTGCCGGGAGCGAAAGGTTGCGGTGGAGGTCAGGTTTTGACGGGCACCCGGGCGGCTACGTCCGGCTTCGGCTTCCACACCTGTCCGATCGAGATCCGGTCGAGCTTCTTGCGGCCGCCGTAGACCAGCGCGACGATGCCGCGCGACACGAACACCGCCGAGAACATGGACGTCAGGATGCCGAGCACGTGGACGACGGCAAAACCGCGCACCGGTCCGGATCCGAATGCGAGGAGCGCAATGCCGGCGATCATCGTCGTGACGTTCGAGTCGAGGATCGTTCCCCACGCGCGCTCGTAACCGGCCTGGATCGCGGCATGCGGGCGTGGCGCCCCAGCGCAGCTCCTCCCGGATGCGCTCGTTGATGAGCACGTTCGCGTCGATGGCGATGCCGAGCGTCAGCGCGATGGCGGCCATGCCGGGCAGCGTGAGCGTCGCCTGCATCACCGAGAGGATGGCGACCAGCAGGGTCAGGTTCACGACGAGCGCGATCGTGGAGATCACGCCCATCAGCGCGTAGTACACGCAGATGAACGCCGCCAGCACGATGAACCCGTACAGCACCGAATCGAAGCCCTTCTCGATGTTCTCCTTGCCGAGCGACGGGCCGACCGTGCGTTCCTCGACGATCTCCATCGGCGCGGCAAGCGCGCCGGCGCGCATCAGCAGCGCGATGTCGTTCGCCTCCCGCGTGTTCATCTTGCCGCTGATCTGGACACGGCCGCCACCGATCTCCTCGCGGATCACCGGCGCGGTGATCACTTCCGCCTTGCCCTTTTCGACCAGCACGATCGCCATTCGCTTGCCGACGTTCTCGCGCGTCACTTCCTTGAAGATCCGCGCGCCGGTTCCGTCGAGGTTCACATGGACGGCAGCCTCGTTCGTTCGTGAATCGAAACCCGATTGCGCGTCGTTGATGCGATCGCCCGTCAGCACCACCTGTCGTCGAACCAGCAGCGGCTCGCCATTACGATCGGTGAAGAGATCGTTGCCGAACGGCACCGCGCCGCCGCGCGCCGATTCCTGCGCACCCGGATCCTCGTTGACCATCCGGATCTCGAGCGTTGCGGTGCGGCCGAGGATATCCTTCGCGCGCGCCGTGTCCTGAACGCCCGGCAATTGGACGACGACGCGGTCGGAGCCCTGCTGCTGGATGATCGGCTCGGCGACACCGAGCTCGTTCACGCGGTTACGCAGGATCGTGATGTTCTGCTGGACGGCGCCATCCTGGATCCGCTTCTGCGCTTCGGGCTTGAGTCCCGCAACGAGTCGTGCTTCGCCGCCAGCGGCATCCTGCTCGCGCACGGCCAGATCCGGAAACGCCTTCTCGATCTCGACGCGTGCGCGCGTGCGCTCGGCCCCGTCCCGGAATCGGAGCACGACATTGGATCCTTCGCGTCCGACGCCCGAATAGACGACCTTCTTCTCGCGCATCAGCGAACGGATGTCGGTCGTGTAGCGATCCGCGGCCTTGTCGAGCGCGCCTTTCATGTCGACCTGCAGCAGGAAATGCACGCCGCCGCGCAGATCGAGTCCCAGGTACATCGGCAGCGCACCGATCGACGAGAGCCAGTGCGGCGATGACGACAGCAGATTGAGCGCAACGATGTAGTTTTCGCCGAGCTTCGCCTGCACCACGTCCTTCGCCTTCAGTTGCGTGTCGGTGTCGCTGAAGCGCACCTTGATGCCGACCGAGTCCAGCTCCGCGCCGAGATAAGGGATGTTGGCGGCCTTCAGCGCGTCTTCGACGGCGCCGAGCAAGGCGTTGTCGATTTTTACCGTCGCCTTCGACGATGACACCTGCACGGCCGGGACTTCGTGGAAAAGGTTCGGCAACGTGTACAGCAAGCCGAACACCAGCGCGACGCCGATGACGATGTACTTCCAGACGGGATAGCGATTCATTACAGCCCTTTGATCGTTCCCTTCGGCAGCAGTTGCGAAATCGCGGCGCGCTGCACGACCATCTGCGTGTTCGGCGCGACTTCGACCGTCACGTACTGTTCGTCCAGCTTGACGATGCGGCCCAGGACGCCGCCGGCGGTGACCACCTCGTTGCCCTTTTCCAGCGCATCGAGCATCGCGCGCGATTCCTTCTGCTTCTTTTGCTGCGGGCGGATCAGCAGGAAATAGAACACGACGAAGATGGCGACCATCGGCAGGAAGGTCAGCAGCGTGTCGGTTTGCGACGTGGCGCCTGCAGCCTGCGCGTAAGCGGGGGTGATCAGCACGGCGGGGGGCTCCGGTTGTAGTGGCGGGTCAAACGGTTTTTGCCGCGCAACGCCATGAATCCGCGTTGCAAAGGGAGGCGGCTCCCCACCGGGGAGGAGCGGTCAATTCAACCCGCTATTCTAGCAGAGAGTTTCGCTCCGACTCGAACTGCGTCACGTACGCGGCAAGCGCGCCGGCGTGAATCGCCTCGCGCAGTTCCGACATCAGCGTCAGGTAGTAGTGAAGGTTGTGAATCGTGGCAAGACGCGCGCCGAGGATCTCGTTGATCCGCTGCAGATGGTGCAGGTAGCTGCGCGAAAAATGGCGGCACGTGTAGCAGGCGCACGACGGGTCCAGCGGCGCGGTATCGCTGCGGTGGCGCGCATTGCGGATCCGGATGTCGCCGTGCCGGGTGAAGAGCCACCCGTTACGCGCATTGCGAGTGGGCAGCACGCAATCGAACATGTCGATGCCGGCGCGAACGCCCGCCACCAGGTCCTCCGGCGTGCCCACACCCATCAGGTAACGCGGCTGATCGGCGGGCAGCCGCGGCGCGGTATGGGCGAGCAGGCGCAGCATCTCGGGCTTCGGTTCGCCAACCGACAGGCCTCCGATCGCATAGCCGTCGAAGCCGATCGCCATGAGCGCGTCGACGCAGCTGTCGCGCAGGTCCTCGTGCATTCCGCCCTGGACGATCCCGAACAGCGCATTCGGGTTGCCCGCGTGCGCGGCTTTCGAGCGCGCCGCCCAGCGCATCGACAACTCCATCGAGCGCGCGGCCTCGTCGCGGGTGGCCGGGAACGCCGTGCATTCGTCGAACGCCATGACGACGTCGGAGTTCAACGTCCGCTGGATCTCCATCGAACGCTCGGGTGTGAGCAGCAGGCGGTCGCCGTTGACCGGCGATGCGAACGCGACGCCTTCCTCGCGCACCTTGCGCAGCGCGCCGAGGCTCCAGACCTGAAAGCCGCCCGAGTCGGTGAGGATCGGTCTGTTCCAGCCGCTGAACCGATGCAGGCCGCCGTGCGCCGCGATGACATCCGTGCCGGGTCGCAGCCACAGGTGAAACGTATTGCCCAGGATGATTTGCGCGCCGAGCTCCTCGAGCTCCGCCGGCGACATCGCCTTGACTGTCCCGTAAGTGCCGACCGGCATGAACACCGGCGTTTCGACCGTGCCGTGCGCGAGCGTCAGGCGCCCGCGTCGCGCAGCGCCCGCGCGGGCGAGAACTTCGAACGCCATCAGGACCTGATTACACGATGGCTACACGTGCGTTGCACTGCTGAAAGCGCCATCCGCGAGGCGCTAAACGGGGGCAATGCGCCCGTCCGGCCGGGTCGCCAGCCGCAGCGCGGGACCGAAGCCATGCTGCACGTAAACTTCGTCGAGGACCATCGCGAACGCGAATCCGGCACGCCACACATCGAGTTCCGCGCGATTGGCCCAGCCTTTCGCAATCTGGCCGAAGTCCCCGGGCACGATGCCGATCGTGCAGCGCACCGCCCCGAAGGCGAATGCGTTGCCCCATACCTGGTAGAAATCGCCGCTGAAGTCGCTGCCGTAGATGCCGAACGTCGCCAGCACGCCGTACTGCGGTGCGATGCCCACATGAATGACACACGCGTCGCCGCTCTGTCGATATGCGATTGCCGGATCGACCTGACCGCGGGCATTCGGTTGCGACCACGCCGCGACCACCACCGTGCCGGGTTTCGCCTGGTTGCCGCCGGCGTACGGGCCCGGGTTGCCGCGCAAGGCCGCGAGGCTCGTGACGCCTTGCGTCAGCGGGTGGATCATGATGCTGGCGGGCGCAAGGGCGCGGACGGCATAGGAGGTGCCGATGCCATCGGTCGTATTCGGGTCGATCGTCTCGAGCGCGCCCCATCCGTGCGGCGTGGTCGTGCTCGAGATCGCATCGCTTCGGTCCTGATCGTAGAACGTGCCCAGCACGACGGCGCGGCCGGCATTCGCAAATTCGGCGATGCGGTTGCCCACCGCGGCCGAATTGACGAACACCATATCCTCGAACAGCAGGACAACGTCGTAGTTGGCGAGCATCGTGTCGAGCGGCGGGGCGCCCGCTGAGACATCGACGCCCGTGAACGTGTGGCCCGGGATATTGGCGGTGTAGTTGGCCGCCGTTTGCACGGCGAGCATGTTCGAGAAAATCCCCACGCGCGCTGCGTCGGCCGTCGTCGCCAGAAGGGAACCGGCGACAAGGGCCCCGAGCACGCGGACTAGCGAAGACATGTGGCGAAGTTGCGCGGGTCGCGCGTTAGCGCAATCCCCGCCGGAATTGGGATGGACGAAGGGTAGCGGACGACGGAATCTTTTGCCAATGAAACCCTGTGGAAAACGCGGGTCGGGCACAGGAGTTTGTTGCGTTTTCGCGGGGCGCACCGAGCATGTCGCCGAACGACGACGTTTTTCGAAGCTTGCCCTGCGTCGTCCGCGCGCGGGAGCAGCGTTTCACCAAGAGCGAAATCGTCCGACGAACGGTCAGCCCTCCGCCCGCTCGAGCAACATGGCGTCACCGTAGCTCATGAAGCGGTAGCGGCAGTCGATCGCGTGCGCATAGGCTTCACGAATGCGCCCGTACCCCGCAAACGCGCTGACAAGCATCAAAAGGGTCGACTTGGGCAAGTGAAAATTCGTCACCAGCCGATCGACGACGCGAAATCGGTAGCCGGGCGTGATGAACAGCGCCGTCTCTGCCACGCCGGGTTGTACGGGGCCGCCGCCGGCAGCCGCTTCCAGCGCACGCAACGTGGTGGTGCCTACGGCGACGATGCGTCCGCCACGCGAACGGGCCGCTGCGATCGCCTCCGTTGTCGACGGCGGGATCGCATAGCGCTCGGCATGCATCCGGTGCTCGTCCAACGTCTGCGTCTGCACCGGCTGGAACGTGCCGGCGCCGACATGCAGCGTGATGAACGAACGCTGCACGCCTTGCTGCGCAAGCGCTTCCAGCATCGGTTGGTCGAAATGCAGGCCGGCGGTCGGCGCGGCAACGGCACCGCGATGGCGCGCGTAGACAGTCTGATAGCGCTCGGCGTCCGCCGCATCCGGCGTGTGCGTGATGTACGGCGGCAACGGCACCTCGCCATGCTGGTCGAGCCATTGATGCAGTTCACCGGTTCCGTCGAAGCGCAGTGCGAAGAAGCGGCCGTCGCGCGACTCGACGGTCGCACGCACGCCATCAACCAGATCGATGCTGCCGCCCACGCGCGGCGGGTGGCTCGCTTTCAGTTGCACGACGGCCGTTGCGGGGCCGGTGATGCGCTCGACGAGCATCTCGACATCGCCGCCGGTCGGCTTGCGTCCGCGGACGCGCGCATTGATCACGCGCGTGTCGTTGAAGATCAGAAGATCGTCCTGACCAATGAGGGAAGGCAGGTCGGAGAATCGCAGATCCGCGAGGCGATCGCGCCCGACATGAAGCAGCCGGCTGCCCGTGCGAGCGGTCGCAGGCGCCTGCGCGATCAGGTCGGGCGGCAGGTCGTAATCGAAATCGGCGAGCGTATACGGCGTCGTCATCAACGCGCCGCGCGCGATGCGGCAGGGCCGCGTACGTAGAGCGGATCAACCGCGCGCGCAGTGAGGATCAGTTGGTGCCGGGAGAGGGAGTCGAACCCTCACGCTGTTGCCAGCGGCGGATTTTGAGTCGAGCCCCAAGCGTGTCGGCTGTTGTTGAACGCTAACGTTGTCAATGAGTTAACTATTGTACGAGTTGGCGGTTGCGGTCATTTCTTGGCCGCGATGTCCCAAATTTGTCCCGCGCACCGTTGGCGCCGTACCTCGACCTGTGGCGAAAAAGCCGACCGTCGGAACCCGAAGATGCCCCTTTCGGTCTGACTGCTATAGTACCGGTCCAAGAAGCCCGGTAGCATTTCAATCCGCGCCGCTGGGCAGTCCCTTAACGACAATCGATGCCTGCCCCCATCCCCGAGCCAAAGGTAAACGAGCTGATCGATCAGCTCAACGCGCTACGCTTCCGGTCGTCGTCTGACGCATTCACGCTAGCGCGACTAAAGGCGGAAGCGGCCAGATTGACCGCTACTCAAGCGACAGCCGCTGATGGCTATGTAGCATTGGGTTTAATCGCGGGTCTAGAAGGCGATGAGGCTGGCCTTCGCAAGCATTTTGAAAATGCTCTTCGTCTGAACCCAGGGCGACGATTTGTTCTCCACAACTATGCCACCGCGCTAGTTGAGTTAGGCCGTTTAGACGAGGCACTTTCCGTTTTTGAGCAGCGCTGGAAGGGAGATCCGATGGACTTGGAGACATTTCGGGAGACGTTGTCACTTTCCGAAATGAACGGCCGTTTCGCACGAAACCTACAGTACGCCCAACAATGGATTACGCTAACCGGCAATCAGGCCGAAGAAGCGGTCGGAGACCTCGAAGGAAAGCAACGCATGCTGTCAGTTCTTCAAAAGCTCGGGGTTTCGGAGGATGCAGTGGCTGCACATATCAATGGAGCCGCGCATGCCTTGAAGATGCAGCGCATTAGAATCTGCGGCACTGCAATTAGCTATCTACCTGATTCTACGGTCTACTTCCGCTTTCAGATTCCAGAAGGCGATACCCGCTTGGAAGAGGCGTCGGACGCGCTCCTCGAATATCGCATAGCGCAAGATGATCCTGAACTTGACGAGGTCCTCACGGTGTCTTGTGAGCGTGTTACGCCCGCGGCATGAGCACGGTAGCTGAAGATTTTCTGGCCTTCTGTCAGCCCCTCAAAACCTCAAGCAAGGAAATCGATCTTCGGAACTGCGTTAGCCGCCTGTATTACTACGCTCTGCACCTCGCCGACCGGCGCGCATCAGAGTTGGGGAACCCGTCCTTCGCGGCATCGAGTACCGTAACCTTTCAGGAGGGAGTGCTCAAACGCTTCAAGGAATGGCGTTCTTCAATGGAAGCAGTCCGAGCCGGCTATTTGCTCACGGAGATGAAGAAGCGCCGAGTCGTTGCCGATTACTTGCTACGCGACGACGTGCAACCCGATCTGTCGCACGACCAAGTGGAAGCTGCACGTCGGATCGAAGACCTTCTATCAAAAATTCCAGCGGTGTAAAACCCCGTCACCGATCGGCGCTCGGATCTCGGCCGGTCCATTCAGTTCCCACTCGACGTAACGCGCGAAATATCGGCGACACTCCCTTTGTAGCGCGCGAGTATCCACTTGCGGGTTCGCGCGTCGCGACAGCGGATACGTAGAGCTTGCGCCCATTCTCAGGCATACCGCGGTGGAACGGCCGCGTAGAACGGCCGCTGTGCGTTTCTACGGAACGTCAGGCTAGGGTGGTGATAGATGCCCTTGCGCTGGCGTTGCGCCCTGACGCGATCTTTACCGCTCTCCCCTCCGCTAACTGCGCGTGCACTTCAACGATGTAGTCAGCGATGCCCTGAGCGATGCCGCGGATCCGCTCGTTGCCGCCTCCATTCTCGATGACATCGCACGCAAGCACCCCGGCGAGCCCCTTCTGCAGAGCGCTGACGAGTTCGCAAACCTTTTCCTTGTCGTAGGCTCGATCGATGATCGACTGAATGTCTTGCTCAAACAGCGCCTGCTGTTCTCGGTCGTGATCGTGCTGATGATTGCAGATCATCTCGCCTGAACCTCCCCTCCACAATCTGGCCGCGTCTTCCGGCACGGGTAAGATTCTAGGATGCCCCGCTTCCTGTGCAAAATCTGCCGCTACGCGCACCCGATGTCGGCGTTGGTCGCCAACGTGTTCACGGTGCGCCTGCATTGCACGCACGACGTGCGACCTCCAGCCTGTCGAAGGTAATGAAACGCTTCGCGTCACGCCTCGTTTTGCTGATCGGCTTGGTTGGGGCGGGGTCTCCAGCATTTTCGGCAGCCGTTTTTAGAGATTGGTCGCGGCCTACCGATCCAACCGTGGGTGGCCAGCGGGTGGACCTAGCCAAAATCAACGCTCGGATAAAGCGCCATGATGCGTCCGTGCTATCGATGATTCCAGCAAAAGGCTATAACGATGGAATAGCAGGAGTGTTCCGCGACTACCACTTTCGCATTAACGACGGTTGGATCGCCTACCTGGAGGAAGCGATCCCGGAAAAAAATCTAGGCAAAGGTTATCACCTAGTAATCTATGCGAGCCGCATTCGGCCCTCAGGACAATATAGCGAATTGGCCGGTTTTCGCGCGGAGTGGTTCAAGGCGGACGGAGCGGCCATGTTTGTCCCGCACAATAGCCGGGCACAGCATTTGTCTGATCATGATGAATGGCTCCGACCCGGCGGTATGCTCGATCTTGGGGATCGGCCTTAATTCGACCCCCATTATTGGCGATGGACCGCGTAGAACGGCCGCTACGCCACGCAGCGGAACGGTCGGCTAGGGTAGGACGTCCCGATTCGCTGGCGCTGCGCATTGCGGCCAGTGCAGCGCTTAAGCGTTATTCGGAAACGGCGCGGTCGGCACTGTATAGGTTGCGCCCGTGTAGCGCGCGACGCCTTTGGTGATGCGGATCTCGTCGTGATAGCCGGACGCAGTATTCGTGAAACTGTTGACGCCGATCCGCAGTTGATTGCCGATGTAGGTGTTTCCGTCCGTGTAGGTCGAGCCAACCTGATTTCCGTCGTAATAGAGGATCGTCGATCCGCTTGCCTTGGCGCAGGCCCAATGCTTCCACGTATTCGCGACGAGCGTGTTGTTGGCTGATGTGATTCGGCTGGCGCTGTTCGTCGAAAACACGATGGTGCGCGGCGTTCCACTTCCGGTCCCGCCAAACAGGATCGACGGATAAAAGCCGTTAAGAGCCGGCCGGAAGTCGACCACACCGCCGTCGCCAGAAGTGTTCGTCCAATACCACCATCCCTCGATCGTCCAGTCGCCAGAGCCAAGAGCGAGCCCGGCATTGCTGACCGACGCATAAGCGCCCGCCACCGTAACTGCTAGCGCCTGCGATCCAAACTTTGCCTGCGCGAGCGACGTGTTGACAAGCCCAACGCCGGCGACGGTCGAATTCGCCGTCACGTCGTAGAACGCTGGTTTGCCTGGATACGGGTCGAAGTGCGTCAGGAATTGCACCGACGCGAAGTCGGGATCGGTCGCGCCGGGCCATCCGTCGATGTATCCGCCGGCCGACAGCCGCGCCGCCGCATCGTTCGCCGTCCAGACGCCGGGCGCCGAAGTCGGCGACGTCTGAACGAACGGGCCGATGATGCCGCCGTTTCCTCGTGCTCTCATGCTCATTGCAGCGATGCTCCTTTCGAATAGTTGCCGGCCGCGCACCGGGAAAGGAAACGGCGCCGCCGACTGTCGCGGTTGCTTTCCATGCGGCCAGGACTCACGACTACGCCGGCCATCAGTGCATAACGCCGCTCACGCGATTGAGCGACGGATGATTGCGTTCTACGGCCGCCACGGCGCGGCGTGCCGCGCGTTCCAAGTGCTCACGGCAACGAGCCAAAATCTTCGCGCGGTCCGGATGGTTCGGCCCAAACTCAGCGTCGATCATCGGCACGACCTGCTCGTCCATCATCTTCGGAGTTCGTTGTCGATCCAATCCTGCGCGCCGTTAAACGGCGCCCAATCTTCTTCGTCGTCGAGCATCAGTCCTCCAATTTGCGTACCTGCTCGAGTACCAGCACCTTCGCCTCGAGCTCCTTGATTCGATTGACCACCGGCTGGACATCGGAAACGATTTCGCCGATTCGCTCGTCAATGTAGCCGCGGATTTCCTGGGCCAGCAGTTCCAGTTCAGTGTCAGTCATCGGGCGCTTTTCCCACGTTGGCAAAAAAGTCTCCAATCCGGAGACGGAGGATCGCCGCCGATTGGCGCTCCGGTATCACGCTGCGCGATGAACACGCTGCCGCCATGGGTCACGAGTGCACCGCGCTTGTATTGCTTCCCGCGCTCGTGCACGCCCGCGTCATGCGGCATCGATTCGACTTCCTTCGGCGGAGCTTCGCGAACGCGCGAAATCGAATCGTTTGATGAATGCCTCGAGAATCCCCTCGAGATGCAAACGAGACGAAGGTCTTCGTCTTCGCCGGGTCGGCCATCAGGCGTACGTCGCGCCGGTCAGTTGAATGCAAGCCGGATTGCCCGAAGAGTCGGCGTGCGCGTCGTCGAGTGCCCAATCCGAGTAAAGGTTCGCCAGGAACGCGGTCGCCTCCTCTTGGAAGAGGCTAATGAGTGAATTCGCGGCAGCGGTCGGCGTGATGGTGTTTCCGGTCGGAGCGTCGGACATTTCGACCGACCCCGATGTGCTCACTCGGACGCTGGCCTTCTCGTCGAGCGCGTAACTGAGCGAGCTCGTATCGAGAAGCAGAAAGGTGCCGGTTGGCGCATCCGAAACAATCGGTCGGCCCGCCAGCGTGCGGCCACTGTCATCGAGAATCTTCAGCATCGCCAACAGTGAGAAAGCCTCTGCGGACACGATGAAGACGCTATCGCGGACGCTGCCGACCCCGTCGACCTGAGCGGCGATCATCGAACGGACGTCGGCGGTAATCGTTGTCGCTGTCGCGCCCGTAGGCGCAATGGTCACCGCGTCCTCCGCGACGCCCGCAGGTTGCTGGCCCGCAACTGCCGCATCTGTGCCGATGAAAACGGCGTCGTGCTTCTTTCGAATCTCATCTGCGAGCAGATTGGACAGCGTGTCCGCGGCGCTGCTGTCGAGCGTAGCGAACTGCACGAACTCATTGCTAGCAACGACGATCGCGTCCGTGCTTAGCCGTTGCAAAGCGGCGCGGCCGAAGGACGCCTTCGTAACCGGGACGGGACGGCCATTCTTGCGCCAGGCTGCGCCAGTGCCGATGATCCGGCCATAGAGAACAGACTGCTGAAACTGATCGCGGTGCCCGCCGGGGATACGGCCGAGGACCGTTTCCGCGAACGCGCTTTTGCCGAAGCTCGAGCCGGCGGCGGGCACGGACGTGTCGAGCTCAACTCCGCCGACCGCGGCCTTCGTTCGCAAGCTCTCGGCAATCATCGGCGTGTCTTCCCAAGCGCCGCTTTCGATGAGGTGCTGCGCGCGCGTGCTCGCATCGCCTTTGTGGGGCTCGATCTACGCCATCGCCTGCGAGAGCAAGACGCGAGCGAATTCGCGTCGCTCGATTCGGTCGGTGTAATCGGAAAGCCGTTGCATCGCTCAATCCCTCTGGGTTTGCCTACCCACAGGTTGCACGGTCTCGCGGCCTGGCGAAACGGGAGTTGCGGGAGTCACTCCAGCACTCCCGCAGATCCATAGCGCGCCCTCGCGATCCTCGCCGTGACGACGGATAACCACCCCGTCCTGCGGGACGCCCTGGATACGCTGCAGGAGCTTTCCAACGCGTCGCGCATCGAGCACTCCGCCGCATGCATCGGTCAGCGCGGCACGCAACGCGGCCGCTTGCGCTAGGTGACAGTGGTCGACCAGATCGGAAGCGCTGAACGGTAAGGCGGTGCCCGGACACTTCGCGATCAACCCCGCGACGCTGCTCTCGACGCGGGACGTCGGCGCAAGGTCCGCGCGCAGCCCGCGCATTTCGGCGAGCAGGAGCTCGAGAAGCTCGGCGACGCGATCAGTCACGGGACGGTCGATTCCAGGGATGCGCCGGATCCAGTGGATTCCCCTGGATGTCGTAGCCGGTGATGCGGCGGCCGCTCTTCTCTTCGCTTTGCTTCTCGGAATCGTGGTGCGTCTTGCACAAACTCTGCCAGTTGGACTCATCCCAGAACAACACCGGATCGCCTTTGTGCGGGACACGGTGATCAACGACGCTCGCCCCTTTCGCGCGGCCGTCGCGCTCGCACATAACGCAAAGCGGATGCTCGCGCAGGAATCGGAGACGGGCTTGCTGCCACTGGTAGGTATAGGGACTCGGCGCCGATGGCTTCGGGCGACGCGGTGCCGTCTGCGTCTCGAGCGCCTGCACACGGGGCCGCAACATCGTCAGGCGACCCGCCATCAGTGGAGCACCGCCGACTCGTCGCCGCAGTCGCACACGAACGCCTGACCCTTGCACCCCGGGCAGACCTCGACGCAGCAACCGGGACGTGGAACTGGCCATGCGCAACGCCGCAGTCACGGCACTGATCCTTGCCGTCGGGATAGTCGGTCCCGTAGCGGATGCGGGCGTACTGCTCGCCCTCGATGTCCACCGTCGTCTCCTTCTGCGCGTCGGCGATGGTGGCCGCCCAGTACTCAGCCCATTCCGACGTGCCGGGCTCCGGTCTCTTACGTTCGATCGACATCAGTTGCTCCTCTCGTCAAAGGTGCGATTGAATTGCAGCGGTCACCGTTTTGAATAATCACCGGAGCGGATTTGTTGTCTGCATGGCTCCGCGAGCGATCTAGAAAAGCTCCTCGAGCGGCTCGTTTGAATACCCCCCGATGGGTATGAATTCGGGCCGTTACCCTGGGGTCTTGAATTGCAGCGATGCGAATGAACAGCGGCGACCGGTCTAGAGCGCGGTCGACCTGAGATCGGCATGGCCCCCCCGGGGTTGCACACAGTGCACACGGTGCACACTCTCCCTGCTACTACGTAGGGGGAGAGAGTGTGTGCAGGACTTTGTGCGAGTTTGTGCGGTACTTTGTGCATTACTTTGTGCATTGCTCGCCTTCCTGCGTCAGCACCAATCCGAATTTCTTGGACCTGTTCGGGTAGTGGCCGATGACGTCTTTGCGGAGCGTGCCGTCTGTTTGAAGGCGCCGCAGCGCTCGGGTGAGGTCGCGCTTGGTTCGGCCTTCGGCTAGGTTGAACTGCAGCATCAGGTTCGGCAGGAAGCTCTGCGCGTTCTGTGCGTCGGTCGGCTGCTGGTTTAGGCCGTTGGTGAGGCGTCTAAACGCGTCCAGGACGATGCGCTCGTCGCGTCGTCTCAGTGATGGCGCCGACCAGTCTGCCCGGCGCGCCTGCGGGCTCCTGTGGCACCAGGACGCCGTTCTCGTATCGTGAAGCACCGGAGGTCGCGAGCGCTGTAATTCGCCTTGCGTCGCGCGAGGTAGCGCGTCTCGCCGTTCGGCTCGGCATCGTCGTCACCAATCGCGGCGTCGGGCGGTCGATCGGTCAGGAACATCCGTGAGCGGGCGGAATTCTCCCAAGCCGACGAGCCCGAGTATTCAGCCCCAACGGCGCGGCCGGGATGCGCGAGCAAGAGGATCGCTGCGGGGGTTTCGCCCGGCACGCACGCGCCGCGCGCCGCGGCATTCAGCGCCGCCATGAATCGAGTGACCTGGTGCCGGTCGTTTTCCTTGCCGCCGAAAAGCCGGGCGGCGTTATCGAGGATCGACGACTTCGGCCAGGTAGTCGGCGATCTGCTGCTGCAGCTCGTCAAGCATTCCCGTGTGCGCCCAGCCTGGCCGCCTAGATCGCAGTCCATTAGCGTGCAATCGCGATCGGCGAACGATTCCACAACGAGGTTCGGTGCGAACTGCTCGAGGCCCACGTTGAAGTGCGCGGCGATATTCACCTGTCGACGCCATATTTCGTCGTGATCGTCTTCGGCCGCCCACATCAGCACCTTGCGCGGCCGCGGTATCTCGTCGACGAAGGCACGGCCGAGCGCGAGCGCCGAGCCGAGCTGCTGCGCGATCAGCGTCTTCCCGATTCCGCCTTTGCCGGCGAGAAGCGTGACGTGCCCCATGCCGAGCCAGTGCGAGATCGCCCAATCGCGCGGCGGAGGAGGCCCGAGCGCCAGGGTCGACCATCGCAGCGGCTCGCGGTTGAAACTTCGCGCGGCCGGCGTGTCTACGAGTCCGTAAGTCACTCTCGTTCGCTTCCCACGTCGCCGCCGGCGGCGCGCGCGAACGGGCGGTGCATGTCAACCCAATGCTCAGCCTCGTCGCGCGACAGGCCCGTGCAAAGGATGGCGCGGCGGCCATTGGCCTTGGTTGCGATAACGCGATACCTGCGCTCTCTGGTTCGCGCGGGTGTATTCTCCTCGGGCCAAATGTCCTTGACTGAGACGACTTCGCCCGCCTGGCCGCGGGCGTTTCGTTTTGTGGAGCTCACGCGGCCGCCTGTGCCGCGCCTCTCGGCTGCGGGTGCGCCCCGTCTTATTCTGACGATCGATCCATTCGTCGAAGCGGTCGACATCGATGTAGATGCGGCGCTGCACGCGCACGATGGCCCCGGAGTCGTTCAGGCCGTTCGTCGCGGCGTTGAAGATCCACCAGCGAAGCTGATTCTGGGTGAAGGGCCCGCTCGCGGAGAACTGGGCCACTGACTGAAGGTTGCGACTCGTCTAGTTCACCTCACGCTTTGCCGCTCGGTATTGAGCAACATCGAGGTGAATTGAGCGCTAGATCGCGAAGGGAAAAAAGGCCCTTATTTTCCCTTCGTTGGTTTTGTCCGCTTTAGCGACTCGCGAATTTGTTCGTCGCTTACGTCATATATCGAAGCCAGCCGTTTCAAGCTTTCGACGCTTTCTTCCCAACGATTTGCGACGCTTCGAATGACCGCGTCTTGACGCGCTGTTAGCCCTTGGGTCGGCCCCTTGCGCCATCACGTAGCGAGCGAATGGCGTCAGCCAACGCGGGGAGCAGAATCGGATGCAGATAGTGCCGGTCGTCCAATAGCTGCAGGAGCTCGTCAAATTTGCGACCCGTGAGAGCTTTTCGATCGCATGAACGTACCGCTCGTCCCAGTCGACGATGACCGGCCCATCCAAGATTGCGGTGCTGTCACTTCTCACTTGCCTATACGACGCTTCCCAATCGTGCGCCTTCGCTCGAGCGGACCTCGACTTGTTGGCGGGCACTCGTACTGAGGAAGGCGACGCGTCCAATTTTCTTGAGCGCGACTTAGCCATTCTCGGTGCCGTCGTGTCAGGGATCAGGAAATCGATGCCTCTTCGGCGTTTCGGTTTCGTTGGCATGATGCAATGCCGCGCCCTTGCGAGCGCGGCTCGAGAGTCACTCGGATTGAGGGCTGGCCGAAGTCGGCACGATCTGGCGCATGAATGAGCCGAAGCGCCGGTCCTTCTTTGCTTCCTCTCCGCGGATTTCCATGACGAAGGCGTCGCGCGACCTCTTATCGGGGATTGCCCGAGCGGATCGAAGTACGCCGATCGCTTCGTCGATTGCCTCATCGAACGCGCTCAACGATTCGGAGTCAATCCGATAGCCGTCTGTGACGTACTTATCGTTCACACCGCCGAACACGTGTCCTTGCCCGACAAGAGCAGCGCGTACATGACTAGCTGCAACACGCAGCGCAAACGCTACTCGGTCCCGATATTCCGTCGGCGACGATGGCAGTTTGGCGATCCGCGCGGCGATTCGACGCTGCGCCTCTTCGGCATCTTTGCGGTCAACGTTCCGCCACTCGGCGCGACGAGCGGCGCGAGCGGCCTTCTGCTCGTCGCGCCCTCGCTTGGCCTCTGCCTTCGCTAGGCTGATCGCTTTCTTGAAGATGATTAGCCAAAAGGTGATCGGATCCGCGACGCGGGAATGGACGCTGATATACATGAGCCGATCATCGCGCTTTATCGTGTGCGAGCAGGCCGGCGCGTCCTGATCGCCGGGAAAGTCCCCGTCGCGCGCCAATTCCGCGGCGATCAATTGTTCTCGGGTACCGGAATACCGCCACCTGTCATCCCAATCGCAGTCAAGCAAAGATTGCGCGCTGCTATTGCCCGGTATGTCAGACTTCCGTTTAGCCTTCATTGCGAGTGCCTTTCGCTTGAGGGTCAGGCCGGCGCGCGGTTGTACGCCGCGCGTTCGGCCGCTTTGCCTGAATCCGTCAGGCGTCGGGTTGCTCCTTTGGCCGAGCTTGTCCGCAATGCGCTCGAACGTCGATCGGACATGTTCGCCGGATTGATGCGAATAGCGCTTGGCCATGACGAGCGTGCGGTGTCCGAGCGCTTCGGCGACTTCCGCCAGGCTCGCTCCGTTCATGGTCAGATAGCTCGCGGTCGAATGGCGCAGATCGTGGAATCGGCAATGCTTCTCACCCACGAGCCCGGCCGCTGCACGAACGACGCGCCACGGCTTGTCGAGGTCCGCGGGTGCAGCGTCACGTGATCCTTTGAAGACCCATCCTTTTTGCGTCGGGTCGCGGTCGAATTGTCCCTGTAGCACGCGCTGCGCAGATCCGACGACCGGCACGTAACGCGGTTGCGCGTTCTTCGTGTGCTTGAACCGCAGGCGCCATGCTTTCAGATCGACGTCGTCCCATGTCAGGTTGTTGATGTTGGAGAGGCGTGCGCCGGTCGCCAGCGCGAGCACGACGCCGCAATGTATGTTGGGGTCAGTGCTCGCCCTGCACGCGGCCATGAGGGCATTGCGCTCGTCGTCGGACAGGTATCGAATGATCCCGGCATGCTCCGGCGCCCTTGCTGACGCTCAAGACCGGATTTGCCGGCAGCCAGCCGAGTTCCTTCCACGCCCATTTGCAGACGGCGGAGAGGGCGGCCAGGTAGCGGTTCGCCGTCGACTGCGCGATCGGCGTGCTTGTTGCGCGTCTTCCGCGCGAGCAGTTCCGACTTGAATCCGGCGATCGCCTGCGGCGTCAGCTTGTCGAGCGTGACGTGTCCCGCGTTGTCCCGCCACCATTTGAGCTGCGCGGAAATGTTCCGCTCGTCCGCGTTGTTGCGGCGGATCGGCAGGTACTCCTTGGTGAACTTGTCGATCAGCTCGGCGAGCGTGCGGCGACGATCGGCCGTCGTCGGAACGTAGGCGCCGTGCCCGAGATCGCTCTCGACTTTCTTCGACCAGAGCTCCGCATCGGTCTTGCGCTTGAACGTGCGCGTGCGCGGCTTCTCGCCGCGATGCGGACGCTTGCACGCGATAGCGTGGCTTCCCGTCTTTCGCCTTCCTGCGCTTTCAATCGTGGCCATTGTGGGACATTGTTGGGAGCGGTGTCCCATAACTGTCCCACGGATCGTTGCGGAAGTCTAGCTGCTTTCCTAAGTGCTTGATTATTTGGTGCCGGGAGAGGGAGTCGAACCCTCACGCTGTTGCCAGCGGCGGATTTTGAGTCCGCTGCGTCTGCCATTCCGCCACCCCGGCAGGCGGACGAGCGCCCGGTTTTTCATCTTCGAGCCACGTCCGATACGCATTATCGCGGAATTTGCGCACGGCCGCGCGCTCGGGTTCGGCCGGCATCGCGGGCGTCCACCGTTCCCGCGCGGCCGCGCCACGCGTGGGCGCATCGCACATCAATCCGTCAGTGCGACTCGCTCATACGTCACGAACGCATACGCCAATGCATCGGCGCCTTCGCCGATGCGCGATTCGCGCGCGGTCTCGCGCCATTCCAACGGATCCAGCGGCGGAAAGGTCGCATCGCCGTCGAAGTCGCGCGCGATCTCGGTGATGTAAGCGGTGCTGGCGAACGGGCAGCGCAGCGCGATACAGCTCGCCGCCGCCGATGCAGAACGCCGGTTGCGGGACATTGCACGTTGGCGAGCGCCTCGTCGAGCGAGCGTGTCGTGATCGCGCCGTCCGCCGCGAATGCGGGTTGCCGGGTCACGACGATGTTCTGCCGTCCGGGCAGCGCGTGCGGCAGCGATTCCCACGTCCGCCGACCCATGATGATCGAATGACCGGTGGTCAGCGCGCGGAAGCGGCGCAGGTCCTCGGGCAGGCGCCACGGGAGCTTGCCGTCGCGGCCGATGACGCCGTTGCGCGCGACGGCCGCGATCAGCGCCAGCGCCGGACGCATCGCGTGCGCGCTGCATCTGCGCCGGCCGCGCGTCGGAGCATCGGCCGAATCGTCGGTGCGCGAGGCCGGAGTGTCATAATCCGCCGATTATAGCCAGTCCACCACGGCGCCCCGCCTCACGCGTGTACTACCCGCGCTCGTTCCTCAAGTTCATCCTGCTCGGCTTTCTGCTCGTCAGCCTGCCGCTCGTCTACGCGCTCGCCGAGCTGATCCTGTCGCTCGACCGGCTCGAATCGCAGGGCCGCCAGGAGGTGCTGCAGGCGGCGCAGGCGGGGCGAACGAGCCGGCTGCTCTACGAGCAGGCGACGACGCTCGAGCGCATCGCGCGCCAGCATCTGATCCTCGAGGACAACGCACTGCTCGACGACTATGCGCGTCTGCGCGAGGACTTTCGCCAGACGACGCGACAACTGGCCGCGCTGCCGCTCGAGCCCGGCGTTCAGGCGGCGCTGGAAAAGCTGGCCGACCGCGAAAGCCGCCTCCACAAGCTGCTGCTTGCGCCGAAGCGAGCGCCCGACGTGGCGACCGATCTGGCCGACGGCTATGCGAAACTCGTCGATGGCGCGCAGTCGATGCTGGCAGCGAGCAGCCAACTGACGCAGCGCGCGATCGAGCGGCTGCAGGAAACGGCGACGCAAGGCCGCGAGAAATGGCTCTACGTCGGCGCTGGCAACCGTCGGCATCGCCATCGCGCTCGCGATCGTGTTCGCGACGCTGATCGCGCGCCCGATCCGCCAGCTCGATCTCGCGATCCGGCGGATGGGGAGCGCGGACTTCACGCATGCGATCGACGGTGACCGGTCCGCAGGACCTGCGCTACGTCGGCCAGCGGCTCGAATGGCTGCGCAGCCGGCTGTCGGAGCTCGAGGAGCAGCAGACGCGTTTCCTGCGCCACGTCTCGCACGAGCTCAAGACGCCGCTCACCGCCGTGCGCGAGGGCGCGGAGCTGCTGCGCGACGACGTCGGCGGCAAGCTGACGCCCGAGCAGCGCGACATCGTGCGCATCGTGCGCGAGAACACGCTGTCGCTGCAGAAGCTGATCGAGGACCTGCTCGCCTACCATCAGACGCGCGCGATGGAGCCGGCCGGCGCTCGGCCCGGTCGCACTGCCCGACGTGGTGAGCCGCGTGGTGCGGGAGCAGCGGCTCGCCGCACTGGCGCGAATGATCACGTTCGACGCGAAGCTGCGGCCGGCCACCGTGATCGGCGACGCCGACAAGCTGCGCACGATCATCGACAACCTGCTTTCGAATGCGATCAAGTATTCGCCCGCGCAACGCGACGATCGAACTTGAACGTCGGCGTCAGGGACGGCTACGCGGTGCTCGACGTGATCGACCAGGGGCGCGGCGTCGCGCCGCCGATCGCAGCCGCATCTTCGAATCGTTCTACCAGGGCCCGCCGCCGGTCGACGGTCGGGTCAAGGGATCGGGGCTCGGGCTCGCGATCGCGCGCGAATACGCGCTGGCGCACGGCGGCCGGATCGAAGTCGCGGGACGCGCGCGGACGGCAAGAGCGGCGCGTGGTTCCGGCTTTCGCTGCCGCTCGCCACCGGCCGAGGCCGCGCGGAAGCCTGCGCCCGCGATCGCGCTCGCGAGCGGCAAATGAAGTCGGCGCATGTGGCTCGCGGCCTCTGCCATCGCGCTGTCGCTCGCCGGCTGCGCGACGACGCCGACGCCCGATCATGCCGGCGGACGAGGATTACGATCCCGAGGCCTATGTGATCGCGCCGCTGACGCCGCTGATCGAATCGCCGCCGATCGAGCCGGTGGAGCCGCCGCTGCCGCGCCGCCGCTCCGCCGCCGGCGTCGCCCGACCGCCGGTCCGAACCGGCGGCGTCAGCCGCCGGCGGCCAGCGCCGCGGTCGTGATCGATCGCGCCGGCTCCGCAGCCGAGCCGACCGAAGACCAGCAGATGCTGTCGCTGCTCGCGGATCTGCAGCGCTACGGCACGCTGCAGAACGACGAGCTGAAGCGCGAGCTTACGGCGGCGACGCAGGCGCTGGCGCGCCAGCGCACCGACGTGAACCGGGTCCGGCTCGCGGTGCTCTACACGCTGCTGCGAACCTCGCCGCAGGACGACCAGCGCGCGGTGCAGCTGTTCGAGAACGTCGCGAAGAACGCAGCTCCGGCCTCGCCGGTGCGGCAGCTCGCGGCGGTGCTGCAGGCGCAGGTGGCTGAACGCCAGCGCGCCGTGCGCGACGAGCAGCAAAAGGCGGATGCGGCGATCCAGAAGCTCGAGGCGCTGCGCGCGATGGAGCGAAGCCTGTTGCGCGATCGCGATCCGCAGCGGCGGCGGCGGCGGCGGCGGGGCCGGCGGCTCGGGCGGCTGACGCGGCGCGCGGTGGAACCGGCGATCGACCGACATGGTTCAATTTTCCCTGGAAGGGATTACCCATTGATGACGGCACACGATGAATCGCGGTGACATCCTGCTGGTCGACGACGATCCCGGATCTGCTGAAGCTGATCAGCCTGCGGCTGACGTCGGCCGGCTATCGCGTGCGCACCGCCGACAGCGGCGAGACGGCGCTCGCGGCGATCGCCGTCGAGCGTCCGGCCACCGTCATCACCGACCTGCGGATGCCGGGCATCGACGGCCTGCAGCTGTTCGAGGCGATTCATCGCCAGCATCCGGCGCTGCCGGTGATCATCCTGACCGCGCACGGAACGATTCCGGATGCGGTCGGCGCCACGCAGCGCGGCGTGTTCGGCTTCCTGACCAAGCCGTTCGACAGCCAGGACCTGCTGCAGAAGGTCGCCGCCGCGCTGGAGCTGTCGGGCGGCGAGCCGGCCGGCAGCGACGCGACTGCGGGCGAGTGGCGCGCCGGCATCATCACCCGCAGCCCGCGGATGGAGGACCTGCTGCGCCAGGCGAAGCTCGTCGCCGATTCCGACGCGAGCGTCCTGATCTTCGGCGAATCGGGCACCGGCAAGGAGCTGCTCGCCCGCGCGATCCACCAGGCGAGCCAGCGCCGCGACAAGCCGTTCGTCGCCGTCAATTGCGGCGCGATCCCCGGCGATCTGCTCGAATCGGAGCTGTTCGGGCACGCGCGCGGCGCGTTCACCGGCGCGGTGCAGGCGCACAAGGGGCTGTTCCAGGCCGCCGACGGCGGCACGCTGTTCCTCGACGAGATCGGCGACATGCCGCTTCCGCTGCAGGTCAAGCTGCTGCGCGTGCTGCAGGAAGGCGAAGTGCGGCCCGGTCGGCTCGACGCAGGCGATTCCGGTCGACGTCCGGGTGATCTCGGCGACGCATCGCGACCTCGACGCGCAGCGGCGAGCAGGGCCAGTTCCGCGAGGATCTCTATCTACCGGCTGAACGTCGTCTCGCTGAAGCTGCCGTCGCTCGCGGAGCGGCGCGAGGACATTCCCGCTGCTTGCGGCGCACATCCTGCGCCGGCTCGCCGAGCGCTACCGCAAGCCGACGTCCGACGCTTGCGCCCGACGCGATGGCGCTGCTCGTCGCCGCGCCGTGGCCCGGGCAACGTGCGGCAGCTCCTCAACCTGCTCGAGCAGGCGGTCGCGCTGACGCCGACGACCGGTCATCCCCGCAACGCTCGTGCAGAGCCGCGCTGAAGGAGGACGCGGCCGCGCTTGTCCCGTTCGAGGAGGCGCGCAAGACGTTCGAGCGCGACTACCTGGTCCGTCTGCTGAAGATCACCGGCGGCAACGTCACGCAGGCGGCGCAGCTCGCGAAGCGCAACCGCACCGAGTTCTACAAGCTGCTGCAGCGGCACCGCCTCGAGCCCGGCATGTTCAAGGAAGCGAAAGCCTGACTGGAAAATCCTCCGACGCGAACGTTGGAGCGCGACAGTGCGTGTCGTCGGGTTGAAGCGACAGCGTTTAGTGCAACGGATCAAGGCGTTAACAAATACTGCGTAAGGTGCGTCTGCACAGTGCGACAAACGGGTCATCGACGCCGTCGCGTGCTGACCTCGTTTTCGCCCGACTTCCGCCGGTCGTGGGGCGAAAATCGCCATCGATCGTCCGATGATGCGGATTCCTGTTGATGGCATGTGCATTGCTTAGACGTACGGCGTAACGACAACGCGCATGCGCGTCGTAAAGCGAGCCGACAATGGACACGCGGGTACCGGAACTCGATCAATACAAGGGCGCAACCGTCTCATCGGCTGCCGCCGAGCCACAATCGAAGCGCGACGACGAGTCGCGCGCGCAGGAAGCCGCACTCGAACAGTTGGCTGACCGCGTCAGCGCCGCCCGCAGCATCCTGTAAGCAGGATTTGCGGCGCGGAGAAGACGCGCCCTTCTCCGTGACGAGGCGCCGCCTCGTGCGGAACGACCCATCCCCCGCGCCCGCGCTGTTTCTGCGGGCGTTTTTTTTGATCCGGCGGCGGTTAACATAGGCCGTCGCAGCGAACGCGTCGTTACGGTGCGCGCCCGAAGTCGTCCCCACCGATGAAACAGTACCTGCAACTGATCGAGACGATCCTTGCCACCGGAACGTGGCAGGGGAATCGCACCGGCATTCGAACGATCCGTATTCCGGGCGCTTCGATGCGGTTCGATCTGCTGCGCGACGGCTTTCCAGCAATCACGACGCGCCGCCTGCCGTTCAAGGCGGCGGCGGGCGAGCTCGTCGGCTTCCTCCGCGGCTACCGCAGCGCCGCCGATTTCCGCGCGCTTGGCTGCAAGGTCTGGGACCAGAACGCCAACGAAAACGCGCAATGGCTTGCGAATCCGTATCGGCTCGGACCCGACTACCTCGGCGAGATCTACGGCTATCAGTGGCGCAACTGGCCCGCGTACAAGCTGCTCGACGTCGATGACGCTGCGCAAATCGTCGATGCGACCGCGCACGGATATCGTGCGATAGGACAGGTCGCCGAGGAGGGGCGCACGAAGGTCGCTGCTGCACAAGGCGATCGATCAGGTTCGTCAATGCCTGGACACCATCATCGCCAACCCGGCGGATCGACGAATTCTGTTCCATGCGTGGAACTGCGCCCAGCTCGATCAAATGGCGCTGCCGCCCTGCCATCTGCTGTATCAGTTCATGCCGAACGCCGGGACGCGCGAACTGTCGCTTTGCCTGTACGTCCGGTCGAACGACATGGGTCTCGGCGCGCCGTTCAACGTGTGCGAGGCAGCGATGATGGTGTCGCTTGCCGCCCGGCTGACCGGGTACGTCGCCGCGCTGGCTCACGTATTTCATCGGCGACGCCCACATCTACGAAAACCAGCTCGACATGCTCCGCGAGCAGCTCACGCGTGAGCCGTTGCCGGCGCCGCGGCTCGCGATCGCGGATCGGATTCCCGCATTCGCGGAAACAGGACGATATGAACCGGAGTGGCTGGATCGCGTCGAGCCGAGCGGATTTCATGCTGGAAAACTACCGCCACCATCCGCCCTTGACGGCCCCGATGGCCATCTGAACGGAGCTAACCCCGCGCTGCGACGTCAGTAAAAGTTGTTCAAGACGGCGATTCCTGATACAATCGCCACATGCGCGCTGTTTCACATCATTTTTCTGGCAAATCGACTGCCGACACACTCCTCGTCGGCCGCTCGCGCCGCATCGAGTCCCATCTCCCTTTTCCGCGCTCCGCTGTCGGTTCGCCGACACGACCAGGGAACCCTCGCCTGCCTCGGGTCTGCCCGGTAACCCGAAGCTCGCTTCGGTCCAAAGTGTGGACTGAAGCGGCGCCGGGCTGCCGGGATCATCGCTCTTCCTGAAGTCGCCGCTGGTCCGGTTTGATCCGGACGGACCGGTGACTCGGTGATCACCCGTTTCCATCGAAGGAGGTCCCATGGTTTACCTGAATGATGTCGTGCTTTCGACACGCGATGCGGCGACGTTGTCGGCGGTTCTCGCGACCTGTTCTCCGTTCGAGCCGGTTCCCGGCGCAGCCGAGGAGTTGGCCGACATGCTGGCAGGCGCGCAGGTGGTGGCCGAGCCGGCGCTCGCACGGGACGTCGTGGCGCTGAACGCGTACGTCACGTATCGGGAACTGCCGGACGGCGGGCGTCGGACCGTGCAACTCGTGCACCCGGCATCTGCCGATGCGACGGCCGGGCGCGTTTCGGTGTTCGCGCCGGTCGGACGCGCATTGCTCGGACGCCGGGCCGGTGCGCGGATTCCCGTGGCGTTGCCCGACAGCTCGATCGATGCGCTGCACATCCTCGCTGTCAGGCCCGCCGGGAGGCAATCGTGACGGCCCGGCTGCTGCAGCGCTTTTCGGCGCGCACCGAACTCTCGCGCAGGCCGTCGCTGCTGCACCCCGAATGCCCGATCGAGCAGTCGCTCACGAGCCGCGACCCGGCCGTGCAGGGACAGTTGATGCAGGAGATCTGGCATCGGCATTCCTTCATCGACGAGGGTGCGTTGCTGATCGCGGATCCGAAATCGCTGCGCGTGCTCGCGCGAACCGAACGTGCGCTATCCGCGCCGGTGGATGCGCTGCAGGTGCGATACGGCACCGCGCTCGTCATCGAGCCGCCATCGGTGCGCTACGCCCATGGCGCGCCGGTGCTCGAGCCGTACATGGCAATGCTGCTCTGCGGCCCCGAGCGTCACCTGCAATGGCTGCAGAATGACCTGGCGAGGCGCCGGGGTCACGTCACGCGTCTCGATCACCATAGCGGTCTCTTCGTGATGGAGGCCGAGGCGCCCCTTTCCAACCTGCTGGGCTACGATGCGTGGCTTGGCGAGCGGATGGAGGGTTGCACGGATCTCAGCATGTGGTTGAGCCGTTACGCGCCGATCGATGAAGACGGTCCGCACGCGGCGTAGTGAGCGTGTTCGCGGCAGCCGCTGCGCTGCCGCGAACCGCGCTGGCAAACCCGGCTGACGTCGCATTGCCCGCCTACTCGGCAGACCGGCAGCGCTCGAACGCTGCGCGCACGGCGCGCGTCCATTGCATGCGACCCGCGGGTCGGGGGCTCCGCACTCGACGATGCGCCGCTGACGCGAAGACCAGCAGGCGTAGTGCTCGGGCCACCGCGCCGTATCGGGCTCGGACAGTCGCTGCAACTCGTCGGCATCCACACGGAACGGCCGAATCTTCGCCAATCGCGTGCCAGCGCGCGCATGTCGTGCTGGGCGAAAGCTGCGATGCGAAGCTCACCGTTGCGCGTCCGGCGCTGGCCAATCGCGCAAACCGTGCCGGCACTGCGGCCTGCGCTTTCGCCGTGGCGCCGGCAGCTGGCAGCAGCGCGAGGTAAAGCATCGCGGCTGCGGGTGTTTCCCGCGTCAGGCCGTGCCACCACGGCAGAGCCGACACCGCTGCGCGCCAGGTGTGCTGGAGCGTGGGTGCGGAGCCGTCGGTCCGATTGACGTGCCAGACATCACCGAAGAGATGCGCCCGGATACCGAAGAACAACGCAACGAGCACGAAGCACGCACCCACCGCCAATTGCGAAGAGCCAGGCGGCGCGCCGGCGTCCCATGGCTCGATCGCCATGCGCTGATCCGGTTCGCGTCGGCGCGTGCGGCGACATTACCGGGCGCGCACGGTCTCGAGGGATTCGTCGTAGTCGCGAATGTCGTCCGCCGGACCGTAATGCGAGGGCGCGGCGTCGATTGTAGCCGAGCAGGCAGTGCCAGGCGCGCCGCGTCGGCGCGCACTCGCAACCGCGGCAGACTGCGATAATGCGCCGCCACGCGCGGGGGCATGAATCCGCCACGCCGGCACGTTGAACAGCGGCGCCCTTCACACTCGATGAACAGCCCCAGCCAATTCGAGCTGCTTCGCCAGCGCCGCTTCGCGCCGTTCTTCTGGACGCAGTTCCTCGGCGCCGCGAACGACAACGTCTTCAAGAACGCGTTCGTCATCTTCGTCACGTTCGAGGCGGCGCAGCCGGCTCGCGGTCGACGCCGGCATGATCGTCAACCTGATCGGCGCGGTCTTCATCCTGCCGTTCATGCTGTTCTCGGCGACCGCCGGCCAGCTCGCCGACAAGTACGAGAAATCGCGGCTGATCCGCTGGATCAAGCTCTTCGAGATCGCGATCATGGTGGTCGGTCTCGCCGGCTTCCTGCTGCCGAGCATCGCGCTGCTGTTCGTCGCGCTCGCGCTGCTCGGCGTGCATTCGACGCTGTTCGGACCGGTCAAGTACGCGATCCTGCCGCAGCACCTGACGATCGAGGAGCTCGTCGGCGGCAACGGCCTCGTCGAGATGGGGACGTTCGTCGCGATCCTGCTCGGCACGATCGCCGGCGGGCTGGTCGTCGCGATCAAGCCGAACGGCGCCGCTCGCTCGCCGGCGCGCTCGCGATCGCCATCGCCGTCGCGGGCTGGCTCGTGAGCCGCGCGCATCCCGTACACGCCGGCGGTCGCGCCCGAGCTCGCGATCAACTGGAATCCGTTCACCGAGACGCTGGCGCAACCTGCGCGTTCGCGCAGCGAAAACCGCGTCGTCTGGCTGCTCGATGCTCGGCATCTCGTGGTTCTGGTTCTACGGCGCGATCTTCCTCGCGCAGTTGCCGGCGTTCGCGCAGCGACGTGCTGGGCGGCGACGAGCACGTCGTCACGCTGCTGCTCGCGCTGTTCTCGATCGGCATCGGCGTCGGCTCGCTGCTGTGCGAGCGGCTGTCGGGCCGCAAGGTCGAGCTCGGCCTGGTGCCGTTCGGCTCGATCGGCCTCACGCTGTTCGCCGTCGACCTGTGGCTCGCGACGCGCGGCGATGCAGCGCGGACACGCATGGCGGCGTCGCGCGCGTTCCTCGCGCAGCCGGCGCGCATTGGCGCGTCGTCGATCGACCTCGTGCTGATCGGCGTGTTCGGCGGCTTCTACATCGTGCCGCTGTACGCGCTGATCCAGGCGCGGTCGCAGCCGTCGCATCGCTCGCGCATCATCGCCGCGAACAACATCCTGAACGCGCTGTTCATCGTCGCGTCGGCGGTCGTCGCGATCGGCGCTGCTCGCGCGCGGGCCTGTCGATTCCGCAGCTCTTCCTGGTCGTCGGGCTGATGAACGCGCGTCGTCGCGGTCTACATCTACACGCTGGTGCCCGAGTTCCTGATGCGCTTCCTCGCCTGGCTGCTGATCCACACGGTCTACCGCGTGCGGCAAGCAGGGCCTCGAGAACATTCCGGACGAGGGGCCGTGCGTCGCTCGTCTGCAACCACGTGAGCTACGTCGACGCGGTGGTGATCGCCGCGTGCGTGCGGCGTCCGATCCGCTTCGTCATGGACCACCGGATCTTCCGCGTGCCGGTGCTCGTCGTTCATCTTCCGCACGATGCGCACGATTCCGATCGCGCCGGCGCGCGAGGACCCGGCGCTGAAGGAACGCGCGTTCGCCGAGGCCGCCGCGGCGCTCGCGCGCAGGCGAGATCGTCGGCATCTTTCCGGAAGGGCGGCTCACGCACACCGGCGAGCTGAACGCGTTTCGTCCCGGCGTTCGAGCAGATCCTCGCGGCGACGCCGGTGCCGGTCGTGCCGATGGCGTTGCGCGGGCTGTGGGGCAGCTTTTTTCACGTCGCGCGGAAGGCAGCGCGATGCGCCGGTTGCGCGGCATGTTCTCCCGGATCGCGCTCGTCGCCGCCGCGCCGGTTCGTGCCGGAGGACGCGACGACCGAGTCGCTGTTCGCGCAGGTGCGCGCGCTGCGCGGCGACGCGCGGTGAGCGGCATCGGCTGTCGCGCAGCGTCCTTGCACGCATGCGCAGCGGGAAGGAAGACCGCGCCGATGAGCTGACTTGACCCGAAGCGGGCTGGCGTGCCGACAATACGAGGGGAGGGGACATGCCGTTACTGACGTTGCTGATCGGCGCCGTGCTGGGCGCGATGCTGGGCCATGGATTCGACGCGATAATCACCGGCGGCTTCATCGGGTTGATCGCCGGGCTCGTCTTCAATTCATGGCGCAAATCGCGCGCGGCCCGGCGCGAACCCGCTGCTGCGCGAGCGATTGCCGGAAGCGATCCGCTCGATCCGCTTACGTTGCTCGATCCTCGCGTTGCGGAGCGCCTGCGCGCAATGGAGCGGCGCATCAACGTGCTCGAGGCGGCGCTGCGGGGTGGTACGTCGACCGTCGACGCGACGTTGCGCGCCACCGCTGCGGGAACCGGCGCGGCGGCGGCCGCGGCGGTGCGCGCGGACCCTTCGGCGGCGCGCGCACCTGCCGGACCAACCCGGCCCGTGACCGAACCCGCAGCGCCGGCAACCATCGCAACCTCGCCGGCAGCCGACGGCGAGCGTCCTGCAACCGCAGCGGTTCGCCGGGACACGCCCGTTCCACCGGTCCCCGCCTACGGCGCCGGCCATCGAGGCGGCGGATCGTCCGTGCCGCGCGAGCCGAACGTGCTCTGGCAATGGGTCACCGGCGGCAACACGCTCGCACGCGTCGGCGTCGTCGTGCTGTTCATCGGCGTCGCGTTCCTGCTGAAGTACGCGACCGAGCACGTCAGCGTCCCGATCGAGGCCGCGTCTCGCCGGCGTCGCGCTGGGCGGTGTCGTATTGCTGGTCCTCGGATGGCGATTGCGCGATCGGCGCGCGGGCTATGCGATGAGCCTGCAGGGCGCTGCGATCGGCGATCCTCTACCTGACGGTGTTCGCGGCGCTGCGGCTCTACCAGTTGCTCCCGCCGGTGGCGGCGTTCGCGCTGCTGTTCTGGATTGCCGCGGTGTCGAGCTTCCTCGCGATACGCCAGGACGCGATGGCGCTCGCCGTGCTCGGCATCGTCGGCGGATTCGCGGCGCCGGTACTGACGTCGAGCGGCGGCGGCAGTCACGTGATGCTCTTCTCCTATTACGCGGTGCTGAACGCGGCGATCTTCGCGGTTGCGTGGTTCAAGGCCTGGCGACTGCTGAACGTCGTCGGATTCGTGTGCACGTTCGTCGTCGGCACGCTGTGGGGCGTCACGCGATACCGGCCGGAGGACTTCGCGACGACCGAGCCGTTCCTGATCCTGTTCTTCCTGTTCTATGTCGGGATCGCGACCCTCTACGCCGTACGCCGCTCGCTCGCGGTCGAGCGGTACGTGGACGCGACGCTGGTGTTCGGAACGCCCCTCGTCGCAGCAGGCTTGCAGGGGGCGCTCGTTCGTCACATCGAGTACGCGATGGCGTGGAGCGCGATTGGCGCATCGGCGGTCTACCTGCTGCTCGGGCGCTTCGTGTACACGCGCCATCGCGACGATCTGCGCCTGCTGGTCGAGGCATTTCTTGCGCTCGGGCTGGTATTCGCGACGCTCGCCGTGCCGCTTGCGCTCGATGCGCGGCTCACGTCGGCGACATGGGCGCTCGAAGGCGCGGCGCTGGTCTGGATCGGCGTTCGTCAGCAACATCTCGGCCCGCGCGCGTTCGGATTGCTGCTGCAGGTCGCCGCGGGGATCGCGTTCGCACTCGGACTGTCCGTCTGGACACACCGGCTGGTCGCCGGCGGATTGCCCGTTCTGAACAGCGATTGCCTCGGCGCGCTGCTGGTCGCCGGTGGTGCGCTGGTCAGCGCGCGCGTCCTCGCGCGTGCGCCTGCGATCACGGCGACCGAGCGATTGCTGGTGCCGTTCGTGTTCGGCTGGGGCGTTTTATGGTGGCTTGGCGGCGGATGGCGCGAGATCGAGCGCTTCGTTCCATTCGATGCGCGCATCCCGGCGCTGGTCGCATTCCTCGCCGTTTCGGCGGTGATGTTTGCTGCGATCGCCAGGCGACTCGATTGGCGGCTTGCGCGGATGCCGGCGCTCTTGCTGGCGCCTGCCTTGCTGGTGATCGCGCTTTACCGCGTCGGCGAGCTGATGCCGGTCGGTGGTCATCTGTTCGCCGCCTGGGGCTTCATGGCGTGGCCGTTCGCGCTCGCCACCGTCGTTCTTCTGCTGCGGCACTTCGATCGCGCGGCGCCGGGTCGCACCGGACGCCGTGATCGACGTCGCGCACGCGGTACTTGCATGGCTCGCGACGCTGATCGTCGCGCACGAACTCGCATGGATCGCGCGCTGGAACGTGAGCGGGGCCGCGTGGCGGCTGGTGCCCTGGGGGCTCGTGCCTGCGTTGATGCTGCTGTCGATCGGCGTCTGGACCGCGCGCGACGGGTGGCCGATGGGCACGCGCGTTCGCGCCTGGCTCGTGATCGGCGCGATTCCGCTGGTCGCCGCCGCACTCGCCTGGACGCTGTACGCGAACGTCGCGAGCGTCGGGCGACCCGGCGCCGCTGCCGTTCCTGCCGCTCGTCAATCCGATCGATCTGACGCAAGGCTTCGTCTTCATCGCGATCGCGCTGTGGTTGCATCGCATGCGCGACGTCCACGGCACGCTCGAAGGCGTTTCGCCGGAAGCGCTTGCCGCCGTGGCGGCGGGCCTGCTGCTGTTCTGGGTCACGTGCGCGACGTTGCGCACGCTGCATCACTGGGCGGACGTCCCCTGGTCGCTGGCGGGCATGTGGGGGTCGCGCGTCGTGCAGGCGGCGCTGGCGCTCGTGTGGTCGGTGTTCGCGCTGGCCGCAATGGTCATCGCCAACCGTCGCGGTTACCGTGTCGCCTGGGTGGCAGGCGCGGTGTTGCTCGCCGTCGTCGTCGCGAAGCTGTTCTTCGTCGACCTGTCGCAAGTCGGCGGTGTCGAGCGCATCGTGTCGTTCATGGGTGTGGGCGTGCTGTTGCTCGTCATCGGCTACATGGCGCCGGTGCCCCCGCGGCGGGAAGCGGCATGACAGACCCTGCCGCGTGCTGGCGATCGTCCTGACGCTGGCGCTTGCACCGGTCACTGCACCCGCGCAGACACTCGCTGATTTCGCCGTGCGCCAGCCGCTCGCGACGTCCGGCGACAAGGCGTTTTTCCGCATCGAGTTGCCCGATTCGGTCTATGACGGCGCGGGCCGTCCGGACCTTGGCGACTTGCGGGTCTTCAATAGTGACGGCGCACTCGTTCCGTTCGCGTTCATGCCGCGTCCGGCGCCCGTTTCGTCCGGGAGCCCGCGGCGGGCGCTCGCACTGTTCCCGTTGACGGTGGACACCACGCGACCCGAAGCGGGCGACCTGTCGATCAAGCTGCGCCGCGATGCAGCCGGGACGACGGTCGACATCCGCGCACGGGACGGCACGCCGGTGGTGGGATCGCGCGTCGTCGGTTACCTGCTCGATGCGGCGCCGGACGACAAGCCGCTCGTCGCGCTGCTGCTGTCGTTGCCCGGCACCGGAAACGTCAATGCGCGTTTGCGCGTCGACGCGAGCGACGATCTCGATCGCTGGCGCACGATCGTCGCCGATGCGCCATTGCTCGCGCTCGAGTACAACGGCCGGCGGCTGACGCGCGACCGCGTCGAGTTTTCGCCGCAGAGCGCCCGTTACCTGCGCATCACGTGGCTCACGCCGTCGCCGCCCGAGCTGACAGCGGTGCTGGGCGACATCGGCGATCGCCTCGTCGATCCGCCGCGGCGCCTGCGCAAGGCGACCGGCGTGCGCGATAGCGAAAGCCCCGACGCGTTCACGTTCGATCTGGGGGCGGCATTGCCGGTCGAGCGCCTCACGCTCGAGCTGCCCGAGGTCAACACGGTGGCGCCGGTGGACTGGGAGGCGCGCACGAACGCGCAGGATCCCTGGCACGCCGTCGGTTCGTCGGTCGTCTATCGGTTGCGCCAGGACGCCGGCGAAGTCGTCAACGCGGACCATGCAATATCCCGAATGCAATTGCGTTACTTTCGCGCGCGGCTCGATCCGAAGGCAGGCGGAGTGGGCCAGACACCGCCGACGCTCGTCGCCGGGCTGGTATCCGCAGGAAATCGTGTTCGCGGCGCGCGGGAATCCGCCGTTCGAGCTTGCCTATGGCAGCCGGCGGATCGCGCCCGGCGCGCTGTCGATCGGAATGCTCGTGCCCGGTTATGCCGCAGGCAAGCCGCTCCCCGCGAACATCGGCGTCGCGGCGTTATCGCAGCCGCCGTCCGCCGCGAACCGGTCCGCGATGCGCGAGCCGCTCGACACAGGCGCTGGCTGCTCTGGGGCAGCCTCGTCATTGCATCGGTGCTGCTGGGGTACATGGCGCTGCGTCTCGCGCGGCAGATGAGCGCCAGCGGCCCGGCACCCGGTGGGGCCGCCGGCTCGACGTCGTCGACCCATGGCAATGAACATGAACAGGGATGACCGATTCCGCGGCGGAGCGCCTGGCCTGACATCGGGACCGGCCGCGAGGTGCGCGGCGGGTCCATGATGTGCGAGCGTTGGCCGTGCGAGCCCCGACGAGCCGAAGTGCGCCGAATCCTGATGCTATAGTCGTTTGGCCTCCCCATTGACTGCCTGGATCGATGTCCGGCAACACGTTCGGCAAGCTCTTCTGCGTCACGTCGTTCGGCGAATCGCACGGACCGGCGATCGGCTGCGTCGTCGACGGTTGCCCGCCCGGGCTCGCGCTGACGCGAGGCCGACATCCAGCGCGAGCTCGATCGCCGCAAGCCGGGCACGTCGCGCCATGTCACGCAGCGGCGCGAATCCGATACGGTCGAGATCCTCTCCGGCGTGTTCGAGGGCAGGACGACCGGCACGCCGATCGCGCTGCTGATCCGCAACGAGGATGCGCGCAGCAAGGACTACGCGAACATCGCCGACACGTTCCGTCCGGGTCACGCCGATTACACGTACTGGCACAAGTACGGCATCCGCGACTACCGCGGCGGCGGCCGGCAATCGGCGCGCGAAACCGCCGTGCGCGTCGCCGCGGGCGCCATCGCGCGCAAATGGCTCGGCGAGCGCCATGGCGTGCGCATCGTCGGCCACATGACGCATCTCGGCGAGAACGCGATTCCGTTCGAAGGCTTCGAGCACGTCGACGCCAACCCGTTTTTCGTCGCCAACCAGTCGATGGTCGCCGAGCTCGAAGCGTTCATGGACCGCCTGCGCAAATCCGGCGACTCCTGCGGCGCGCGGATCGAGGTCGTCGCGACGGGCGTTCCGGTCGGCTGGGGCGAGCCGGTTTACGACAAGCTCGACGCCGACATCGCCTCCGCGATGATGAGCATCAATGCGGTGAAAGGCGTCGAGATCGGCGCCGGTTTTCGCGCGGTCGCGCAACGCGGCACCGAGCACTCCGACGAAATGGCGCCCGAAGGCTTCCTCGGCAACCAGGCGGGCGGCATCCTGGGCGGCATCTCGACCGGCCAGGATGTCGTCGTCGCGATCGCCGTCAAGCCGACTTCGTCGATCCGGCTCGACCGGCATTCGATCGACAAGGCCGGGCATCCGGTGATCGTGAACACGCATGGACGCCACGATCCCTGCGTCGGCATCCGCGCAACGCCGATCGCCGAAGCGATGCTCGCCTGCGTGCTGATGGATCACGCGCTGCGGCATCGCGCGCAGAACGCCGACGTTGCCGTCGACACGCCGCGGCTCGCGGCGCAGCGCGCCGCCCGATGTCGGGCAGCGCCTGCGCCGCCGCGAGCGCCGTCGACGATCCCGATCCCGACGAAGCCAATAGCCGAGACCCAAGCGGGGCGTGGGTTTCGGCTATTTTTCGGTCGCCGTAGTACCCATGTAAAGCACTGCAGAAACTGTTGACATACGACCTACACGGTGTCACAGTTCATGCCCATGTACGTCGAGTCGGTGCCCAACCGCGACTCTCCGCCCGCGGTGCTGCTGCGCGAGTCCTATCGCGAGGAGGGCAAGGTCAAGAAACGCACTCTGGCCAATCTCTCGCGCCTGGCCCGCGCAGCTGATCGAGCGCTTGAAGGTGTTGCTGCGCGGCGGCGTGGCCGTGGCCAATGCGGCGGAGATGTTCAGCGTCGAGCGCTGCTTGCCTCACGGCCATGTGGCGGCCGTGCTGGGCTGCGCGCGGCGTGTGCGCTCGAGCAGTGGTTGGGCGCGGCGCCGCAGGAGTTGCAGCCGCTGCTGCTGGCGATGCTGGTCGCGCGCGTGATCGCTCCGGCCTCCAAGTTGGCCACGCATCGGCTGCTGCACGACGACACCGCCGAATTCGCTCGGCCGTGTGCTCGGGGTGGCAGTGACGTGCCGGAGGACTTGTACAAGGCGCTGGATTGGCTGCACGAGGCCCAGCCGGTGATCGAACGGCGGTTGGCCCGTCAGCACTTGAGGGCTCGCACGCTGGTGCTCTACGACCTCACCTCGACGTGGCTGACCGGACGATGCTGCGAGCTGGCCGCGCGCGGCTACATTCCGCGACGGCAAGCGCGACGATCCGCAGATCGTCTTTGGCCTGATCTGCACCGCCGAGGGCTGTCCGATCGCGGTGGAGGTGTTCCCGGGCAACACGGGGGACCCGGCCACGGTGGCCGCGCAGGTCGACAAGCTGCGCGAGCGCTTCGGCATCGAGCACATCATCTGGGCCGGCGACCGCGGCATGCTCACCTCCGCACGCATCGAACAGGTGCTCAAGCCCAAGGGGCTGGATTGGGTCAGCAGCCTGCGCGCGCCTCAGATCGCGCAACTCGCGGGCGAGCATGGACCGTTCCAGCCCACGTTGTTCGATGAGCGCAATTTGCTGGAGCTCACCAGCGAGCACTTCCCTGACGAGCGCTTGGTGGTGTGCCGCAACCCGCTGCTGGCCGACGAGCGCGCGCGCAAGCGCGCTGAGTTGCTCGCGGCCACCGAGGCCGATCTGGCAACGCATCGGGCAGGCCACGCGCGCACGCGCGCTCCGCCCAAAGGTGCGCAGCAGATCGCGTTGCGCGTGGGCCGCGTCATCGAACGCTTCCACATGGGCAAGCACATCGAGCTGTCGATCACCGAAAACGCCTTCCCTTGGCGCGCAGGCGCGAGCAGATCGCGCGGAAGCGGCGCTCGATGGCCTGTACGTGATCCGCACCAGCGTGCCGGCGCAAGCGCTCTCGCCGCGGCAGGCGGTGGCCGCCTACAAGGGTCTATCCGAGGTCGAGCGCGCGTTCCGCAGGATGAAGACCGTCGACCTGCACGTGCGCCCGGTCTTCCACTAGAACGCCCAGCGCGTGCGCGCGCACGTGTTCCTGTGCATGCTCGCCTACTACGTCGAGTGGCACATGCGCGAGCGGCTGAAGCCGCTGCTGTTCGACGACGAGTACCTCGACGAGGCCAATGCGCCAGCGGCCCTCGCCGGTGCTCAAGGCAAAGCGCAGCGCGCCAGGGCGCAGCAAGGATGCGAGCAAGCGCGCCGACGATGGGCTGCCTCTGCACAGCTTCAGAACCTTGCTGCAAGGATCTCGCCACGCTGGCGCTACAACGTCACCTACACCGCGCTCAACCGCGAAGCCAAGATCGTGCTCACAACCAGGCCCACGCCGCTTCAGCAAAAGGCCTTCCGCTGCTCGGCCTCAACCCGGCCTGTACCCAGTAACGGCCCCAGCTCATCCACGCTTATTCAATGCGATCAAGCGCCTGGATAGAAGCCGTCTCATAAAAAGCTGCGCGTACTAAAGCGGCGCTAGTCGGCGTCGCGCGGCGAGGTCGTCCTGACGGTGGCCGCGGCGCTTCCACTGGCGAACGTCAGCGCGACGTCCTGTCCTGCGCGCAGTTGTCGCGCGTCGTTGACGATTGCGCCGTCCGGCGTGGTGACGATCGCGTAGCCGCGCTCGAGCACCGCAACGGGATTCAGCAGCGCGAGCGCGGCCCCCAGCCGCTGCACGACGGTCGACGCCCGGACGAGGCGATCCCGGTGGGCACGCTCGAGCGCGCGCGCAAGCTGCACGACCCGGCTCGACTGCGGAAGCGGCGTGCGCAACTCGCGCGCGAGCCGTGCGTGCGCCGCAGCGAGCCGACGGGCGTCGATTGCCTGCCGATGGTGAAATGCGCGCACCAGGCGCGCACCGAGTGCGCGCATCCGGTCGGCCTGCTGCGCGAGGCGGGCCGCGGGGTGAACGAGACGGCGGGCCGCGCCATCGAGCCGCTGTGCGCGGTTCAACGCGCGATGTCCGTAGGCGCGCGTAAGGCGCCGACCAAGCTCGGTCAGCAGGTTCCGCAGCGGCACCCGGTCCGGCGCGACGAGCGCCGCAGCGCCGGTCGGCGTCGGGGCGCGCACGTCGGCAACGAAGTCGCAGATCGTGAAATCGGTCTCGTGGCCGACGCCCGAGACGATCGGCACCGTCGACTCGAACACCGCTCGCGCGACGACTTCCTCGTTGAACGCCCACAGGTCCTCGAGCGAGCCGCCGCCGCGGCAAACGATCAGCACGTCGACGTGCCGCATGCGCGTTGGCGCGCGCGGATCGCCGCGGCGATTTCCTGCGCCGCGCCCCGCACCCTGCACGGCAGCCGGATACAGGATCACCGGCGTGCAGGGGAATCGGCCGGCGAGCGTGGTCAGCACGTCGCGCAAGCGCGGCCGCGCGGCGGCGACGTGACGATGCCGATGCGGCGCGGATAGCGCGGCAGCGCACGCTTGCGGCCCGCATCGAACAGGCCCGCGGCTCCCAATGCCGCCTTGAGCTGCAGCGAAGCGCTCGTAAAGCGCACCGAGTCCGGCAAGCCGGACCGTCTCGACGTTGAGCTGGAATTCGCCGCGCGCCTCGTAGATCGACGGCGTTGCGCGCACTTCGACGGCAAGGCCCTCGCGCAGCGAGAAGGCAAGCGCCTGCGCCTTGCTGCCGGAAGAACACGCAGCGGACCTGCGCGGTCGCATCCTTCAGCGTGAAATAGAAATGCCCCGACGCGGCGCGTGAACACCCGGAAACCTCGCCGCTGATCCAGAGCAGCCCAAGTTGCCGCTCGAGCAGCAGGCGGGCCGAACGAGACGAAGTGCGATACCGGCATGACCGGCGGCGGCGTGCGGCGCCGCCGTGTGTCGCGAAACGTTGTCCGCGTCGAACAGATCGCGTTTGCGCGGCGCATCATCAGCCATGCCGAGCCGTCCTGACGGGTTGTTCAAATTGGCTGCGCTGTTGTCTACACCAAGCAGCCTTTGTCCAGGACATGAATGGTCCTGCAGAGTCGGTCGCGCGACGAGGCCGCTCGTGTCGTCCAAGGCGTCGCCGTAAGCGTTTGAAGAGCGGTGCCCGCCTCCAGAACCGCAAGAGCAGGTGCTTGAAACATCGGAAGTTTTTTTCCGCTCGATTTTAGTCTAGGCGAGCGTTTTTCCCTGACCGGCGCACTACTTAGCGTTCGAATTTACAAGATATACACACCGCTATCCACAGGATTTGTGGAAAACATTGCGCGGCCGCGTACAACCCCTGCCCGCAAACCCTTGCCTGACGCGGTTTTCCGGGGTGCGTCGCGGCTTCTCCTAGTAAGCGCGGCCGATGACGCGACACCGCGCCGCGGTTAGAATTCCGATCCTTCGACACCTTGTTCATGAACAAACCGATTCATGCTGCACTGCGGAATGCCGACCCGGTTGCGCATCCGGACCGCCGCGCCGGCGATCCCGCTGCGGACGTCCGCGCGGCGGCTCGTCTCGACGCTCCGGCGACGCCCGCGGGCTCCAACTTCCTGCGCACGATCATCGCCGAGGACAACGCAAGCGGCAAGTACGGCGGCCGCGTCGTCACCCGCTTTCCGCCCGAGCCCAACGGCTATCTGCATTACGGCCACGCGAAGTCGATCGTCCTGAATTTCGGCCTTGCCGCCGAGAACGGCGGCACGTGCCACCTGCGCTTCGACGACACCAATCCGCTCAAGGAGGACGTCGAGTACGAGGATTCGATCGCGGCGTCGGTGCGCTGGCTCGGCTACGACTGGGGCGCGCATCGCTATCACGCGTCGGACTACTACGACGTCCTGTACGAGTTCGCCGAATGGTTCGTCACGCAGGGCCTCGCCTACGTCGACAGCCAGTCGGCGGACGAGATGCGCGCGACGCGCGGCACGCTGACGCAGCCGGGCATCGCAGGCCCGTATCGCGACCGCAGCGTCGCCGAGAACCTCGATCTGTTCCGCCGCATGCGCGCCGGCGAGTTCCCCGACGGCGCGCACGTGCTGCGCCTGCAAGATCGACATGGCGAGCCCGAACCTCAACCTGCGCGATCCGGCGATCTACCGGATCCGCCACGCGCGCGCACCACCGCACCGGCGACAAGTGGTGCATCTATCCGCTCTACGACTACACGCATTGCATCTCGGACGCGCTCGAGCGCATCACGCATTCGATCTGCACGCTCGAGTTCCAGGATCACCGGCCGCTCTACGACTGGGTGATCGAGAAGCTCGCCGACGGCGGGCAGCTCGCCGCGGCCGCTGCCGCAGCAGTACGAGTTCGCGCGGCTCAACCTCACGTACGTCGTGCTGTCGAAGCGCAAGCTGCTCGAGCTCGTCGAGGACGGCCACGTCGACGGCTGGGACGATCCGCGGATGCCGACGCTCGTCGGCGCGCGGCGGCGCGGCTTCACGCCGGAGGGCTTCCGGCTGTTCGCCGAGCGCATCGGCGTGTCGAAGTCCGACTCGTGGATCGACATGAGCGTGCTCGAAGAGACGCATGCGCGACGATCTGAACGCGCAGCGCGCAGCGGCGCATCGCCGTGCTCGATCCGGTCAGGCTCGTGATCGACAACTATCCCGAAGGCGAGAGCGAGGACTGCCTCGCGCCCAATCATCCGCAGCAGCCGGAGCTCGGCCGGCGCGCGCTGCCGTTCACGCGCGAGCTGTGGATCGAGCGCGACGACTTCGCCGAGACGCCGCCGAAGGGCTATTTCCGCCTGTCGCCGGGCGCCGAGGTGCGCCTGCGCTACGCGCTACATCGTCCGCTGCACGGGCGTCGAGAAGGATGCCGACGGCAACGTGACGCGTGGTCCACTGCACGTACGACCCGGCGACGCGCAGCGGCACGCCGGGCGCCGATGCGCGCAAGGTCAAGGGCAACATCCACTGGCTGTCGGCCGCGCACGCGGTGCCGGCGGAAGTGCGGCTGTACGATCGGCTGTTTCGCGTGCCGTTTCCGGGCGCGCGCACCGGCGGCGGAATCGATCGAGCACGACGGCGCGCGGAGCCCGCGCCGCGCGCATGCCGATCGCGCTGGCCGGCGAGGACGACGATCCGGCGCGACGACCGCGAGCGCAATTACCTCGACGACCTCAACCCGGCGTCGAAGCGCATCATCACGGCCTTCGTCGAGCCGGCGCTCGCGCAAGCCGCTGCCCGAGGACCGCTTCCAGTTCGAGCGCCACGGCTATTTCGTCGCGGATCTCGTCGACCACCGCGCCGGGCCGGCCGGTGTTCAACCGCACGGTGACGCTGCGGGATTCCTGGAGCAGCAAGCCCGCCTGAACGCGCGGTGTCGCAGCGTTCCGAATCGCGTTCGCGCTGCAGCGCGGCCTTGTGTTGCGCGGTTCCGGCGCTAATATTGGGATGACGACTCCTTCGAGGTGACCCATGAAACGCATCGTCCTGTTCATCGCCACCAATCTCGCCGTGGTCCTCGTGCTGTCGGTCGTGCTGAAGCTCTTCGGCCTCGACCGGGCGATGGCCGCACAGGGCTTCCAGTACGGACAGCTGCTCGTCTATTCGCTCGGTCGTCGGCTTCACCGGCGCGATCATTTCGCTGCTGATGTCGAAGTCGATCGCGAAGTGGACGACCGGCGCGCAGGTGATCGAGACGCCGCGCAACGAGGCCGAAGCCTGGCTGGTGGAGACGGTGCGCAAGCTCGCCACGGGCGCCGGCATCGCGATGCCGGAAGTCGCGATCTACGAAGGCGACGCCGAACGCGTTCGCGACCGGCGCGTTCAAGAACTCCGCGCTGGTCGCCGTTTCGACCGGCCTCCTGCAGTCGATGAACAAGGAGGAGGTCGAGGCGGTGCTCGGCCACGAGGTGTCGCACGTCGCGAACGGCGACATGGTGACGCTGACGCTGATCCAGGGCGTCGTGAACACGTTCGTGATCTTCCTGTCGCGGATCGTCGGCTCGATCGTCGACCGCGACCGTGTTCCGCACCGAGCGCGGGACCGGGCCCGGCTATTTCGTCACGGTGATCGTGTGCCAGATCGTGTTCGGCATCCTCGCCAGCATGATCGTCGCGTGGTTCTCGCGCTGGCGTGAATTTCGCGCCGACGCGGGCAGCGCGCGGCTGCTCGGTCCGCAGCCGATGGTGAACGCGCTGCGGCGGCTCGGCGGCCTCGCAGCCCGGCCAGTTGCCGCAGGCGCTGCAGGCGTTCGGCATCTCGGGCGGCGGCGGCCTGATGGCGCTGTTCGCATCGCATCCGCCGATCGAGGAACGCATCGCGGCGTTGCAAAAGCATTTCCGCGGCCCGCTGAGCGGACGACGACGATGCGCTACAAGATCGAGGTGCAGGACGACACCGGCATCTGGACCGATGTCCGCGGTTCCGACGGCGCGCTGCTGGTTTACGACGACGAAGGCGCGGCGCGCGCGGCGCTCGCGGAGCGGTTCCCGGTGCTCGTGCAGATGGAGAAGTACGCCGGCGGCAAGCGGACGCGCGTGATCCGGATCATCGAGGACGAGGAGAAGTGGTAATGGCCCAAAGCTTCCTGTAACGGGCCAAGTATCGTGGGAGCGGCGCGGCGCACAATGGCACATCGCAGCCGCGCAGAGGCAAACAGCACCTTCTTCGCCGCGACCGAAGCTTTGGCCCGCCTGACAAACTTTGGCACGATGAAAAAATTCGGCCGGTCGACCTCCGTAGGAGAGGTCGCGCCGGCCGCTTGGGCGCGCGAGCTCCGCGCGCCGGAACGATTGCTGGATTACTTGAGGTGATTCGAGACCAGCTTCGTCATCTCGAACATCGACACCTTGCTCTTGCCGCCGAAGACTGCGCGCAGCTTATCGTCGGCGTTGATCAGCCGCCGGTTCACGGCGTCCTGCAGCTTGTTCTTCTTGATGTAGTCCCAGATCTTCTTGGTCACTTCGGTGCGGGGCATCGGCATGCCGCCGACGACGGCGGCGAGGACCGATGACGGCTGCATCGCCTTCATGAATGCCGCATTCGGCTTGCGCTTGGCGGCGGTCTTCTTCGCGGCGGGTTTCTTGGCAGCGGCCTTCTTGGCGGCGGGCTTCTTCGCCGCGCTCTTCTTCGCTGCAGGCTTCTTGGCAGCACTCTTCTTTGCAGCCGGCTTCTTGGCCGCGGTCTTCTTCGCAGCTTTCTTGGCAGTAGCCATGTTTCTCCTTCCTGTCGGTTATGCGGGCGGACAAACGTTCTTGCGTCCTGAAGCCCCGTTCCTGTCCGAGGCACGACGCTCCATCGGCGGCGACTATACCGCATTTTCAGAGTGCGGGAAGGGTTGCCAGAGGGAAATTTCACTCTGGGCGTGCCCGTGTTGCAACGGCGCCGATACGGTCTCGCGACCGAGCATCCGATCGTCGATTCCTGCTCGCGATTGCGCGTATTGCACGTCGACGCGCGGAGTAGAATGCGCCGTCATTCCCCACGGTCGATGTCCGCTCCCTTTACCGATCTCGCGCAGCTTCGCGTCGACTACAAGCGCGCCGCCTTGAGCGAGCGCGACGCCGCTCCGAACCCCTTCGACCAATTCGCACGCTGGTTCGACGAGGCGGTCGCCGCCGCGATTCCCGAACCGAATGCGATGACGCTCGCCACCGTCGATGCGGCGGGGCGGCCTGCCGCACGCATCGTGCTGCTGAAGGGTGTCGGACGCGCGCGGGTTCGTGTTCCACACGAACTACGACAGCCGCAAGGGACGTGAAGCTGGCGGCCGATCCGCGCGTTGCGCTGCTGTTCTTCTGGGTCGAGCTCGAGCGCCAGGTGCGCATCGAAGGGGCGGCCGAGCGCGCGAGCGGCGCCGAATCCGACGCTTATTTCGCGGCTCGGCCGCGTGCATCGCGCGTGTCCGCGTGGGCGTCGCCGCAGAGCGCGCCGATTCCGGATCGGGCGTGGCTCGAAGCGGAGGTGGCCGCCGCCGAGGCGCGGTTCGCGTCGGACGTGCCGCGGCCATCGAACTGGGGTGGCGTGCGCGTCGTGCCGACCCGATTCGAATTCTGGCAGGGCCGCGAATCGCGGCTGCACGACCGGCTGGTCTGGTCTCTCGAAGGCGGCCATTGGACGATCGAGCGGCTCGCCCCATGAGGCGATGGCGCGGCCGGGTGTCTCCATTCGGCGTCCTGATCGCGCTCGGCATTGCCAACCACATGGTATTGACGGGGCTGCGAGTCGCTGTTTCGCTGGACGCGCTCTCGCTCGGCGCGAATGCGGCAACGGTCGGCAGTCTGCATGGCGCTGTTCGCGCTGCTTCCGATGTTGTTCGCCATACCCGCCGGGCGGCTCGCCGATCGCGTCGGCGTGCGTGGACCGATGCTCGCCGGTTCGATCGGGATGGCCTCCGGCGCGATCGTCGCCGCGCTCGTTCCGGGCTTGCCAGCGCTTTTCATCACGGCGATGCTGTCCGGCCTGTCATTCATGGCGTTCCAGGTCGCTGCGCAGTACGCGACCGGCGAAATGGGCGGCCCCGGCGCGCGGACGCGCAACTTCGGATTGCTCTCGCTGGGCTATTCGACATCGTCGATCGGCGGGCCGCTGATCGCCGGTTTCCTGATCGACCACGCCGGCTACCGCGCGGCGTTTGGATTGCTTGCGCTGCTGCCGCTCATTCCCGTCGCGGTGCTTGCGTCGAATCGGGTGCCGTTTCCCGGGCCGCATCCGGCGCATGACACCGCATGCCGGGGCGCGCACGCTGGACCTTATCGCCAACGGCAAACTGCGGCGCATCTTCCTCATCAACGGCATGATCGCCCTCGCGTGGGAGCTGCACACGCTGTTCATGCCGATCTACGGGAATGCAATCGGATTGTCGGCGTCGATGATCGGCCTGATCCTGGCCGCCTTCGCCGCCGCGACGTTCACGATCCGGCTTTCGATGCCGTGGCTCGCGCAGCGCGTGCCGGAGGATCGCGTGCTCACGTCCGCGCTGTATCTGGCCGCGCTCGTCTACCTCGCGTTTCCGTTCTCGCGCAACGTGCCGATGCTGATGAGTCTCTCGTTCCTGCTGGGGCTCGGCCTCGGTGCGGGGCAGCCGATGGTCATGTCGCTGCTGCACAGCCTCGCCCCACCCGGGCGGATGGGTGAGGCGGCCGGCGTGCGGATGTCACTGATGAACTCGATGGCGGTTGCCGTGCCGTTGTTCTTCGGCGCCGTCGGTGGAACGATCGGCCTGGCCCCGGTGCTCTGGTCGGTGGGTGTGTTCCTGGCGACCGGCGGCTGGCTGACGCGAGGCGCCCGGACTTAGCGTGCGTTCGCACTTGCAAACGCAGCGTGAACAGGCCCTCGCAACGACCGGTCGGGGGAGCGAAAGCGTACGCGCTCGCACTCGCGATGTAACCGGTCAGGTCGAAGCGCTGGTGTCCCTGCGTTTCAACCGGCTCGCGAAAGCCTTGCGAAACTTCGCCACTTTCGGCGCGACGATGTACGCGCAATACGGTTGACCGCCGTTGCGCTCGAAGTAGTCCTGGTGATACGTCTCCGCCGGGTAGAACGTCGCCGTTCCCGCGATCTCGGTGACGACCGGATCGCGCCACAGTTGCTGCGCGGTCAGCTCCGCGACGACCGCCTCGGCATCGGCGCGCTGCTCCGGCGTCTGGCAGAAGATCACCGACCGGTACTGCGTGCCCACATCGTTGCCCTGGCGGTTCAGCGTCGTCGGGTCGTGGAGCGTGAAGAACACCCGCAACAGGTCGCGAAAATCGATCACCGCCGGATCGAAGGTGACGCGGACGACTTCGGCATGCCCGGTGTCACCGCCGCAGACCGCTTCGTACGTCGGATTGGCCGTTCGGCCGCCTGCATAGCCGGATTCAACCGAGCGAACGCCGTCGAGCTCGCGAAATACCGCATCGAGGCACCAGAAACAGCCGCCGCCGAGGATGGCGGTGGCGAGCGCGGAATCGGAGGTCATATTGGGGGACTCGGCGAGGACGGTGAGCGATCGGGTAGCTTCACTGACGGTAAGACGCAATGTCGCATTTTCTGTTCCGCCATCGAACGCAATGTCGCTCGAAACGGCGGCGGGCTTACGTGAACACGCTGCTGCCTGCGAGAATAAGTGGGGTCACGCCCGACTTTGCGCAATGGCTCGAACCGGCGCGGTCGACGGCAACAGCCGAGCAGACCCTATTCCAATGCGCCCACTCGCCCCGCACGACGCTTGACGTCCAATCCCTTCCGTTTCTTCGGTCGGGTCGTCACGAGGCTTCGCGACATCGACCTCGCGCGCGCCGCGGGCAGCCTATCCTTCACGACGGTCCTCGCGCTCGTGCCGCTCCTTACCGTCGCGTTCTCGTTCGTCGCGCGCTTCCCGATCTTCGAGGATTGGCTGAAAGTGCTGGAGCAGTTCATGCTGCGGCATATGCTTCCGTTCGCCGGGGCCGCGCGAGATTCGCGGCTACATCACCGGATTCGCCGAGCAGGCGGCGCAACTGACCGGCATTTCGGTGGCGTTCATCGTGATCACGGCGGTGCTGGCGATGGCGACCGTCGAGCGCGAAATCAACGCGATCTGGGGTATCCGGGGCGGCCGTTCGCTGCCGAAGCGAGCGGTCGTCTATGCGGTCGGGTTGACGGCGGGACCGGTCCTGCTCGGCGCCAGCATCTCGATCACGACGTGGCTCGTCATGCACTCGCTCGCGGCCGTGTCGCTGCGCAGGACACTCGGCGCGCAGATCGCCCAAACGCTGCCTTTCCTGTTCGCGACCGCAGGGCTGACGGTGCTCTACAAGGGCGTTCCGGCGCGGCACGTCGGCCTCGTGGCCGCGCTCATCGCCGGGGCGCTCGGCGCTGCGGCGCTCGAAGCTGCCAAGCACGGATTCGGTTGGTACCTCGCCCAGGTGTCGTCATACCAGGTGGTCTACGGCGCGCTGGCCGCGCTGCCGATCTTCCTGCTGTGGATCTACTTGTGCTGGATCATCATCCTCGCCGGTGCGGCGGTCAGCGCAACCATCGCCGAACCGGGCGGCCGTCGCGCGTCGCCGTCAAACAAGGGCAGACGATTGAATCATACACGCTGCGGGTTGCCCGGAACCTGGCGAGCCACGCTACATTTCGCCGGTTCCCTCCAAGGAGTTACACGCTGTGTGGTCGCTCATTCAAGCGGCGGGCTGGCCGATCTGGCCGCTGATCGTCGCATCGATCATCGCGCTGGCGCTGATCTTCGAGCGCCTGTGGTCGTTGCGCCAAAGCGTCGTCGCGCCGGCGGGCATGGTCGACCACGTGCTGGTCGAGTACCGGCATACCGGCGCGACGCAGGACCTGCTCGCGCGCACTGCGGAGCAGGGACCGCTCGGCCGCATCCTCGCGGCCGGGCTCGCGAACGTGAAGAGCCCGCGGCCGGTGATGAAGGAGGCGATCGAGGAGGTCGGCCGCGTCGTGACGCACGATCTCGAGCGCTTCCTGACCACGCTCGGCACGATCGCCGCGATGTCGCCGCTGCTCGGGCTGTTCGGCACCGTCGTCGGCATGATCGAGATCTTCGGCTCGCAGACGGCTCGACGGGCTCGCAATCCGATCCAGCTCGCGCACGGCATCTCGATCGCGCTCTACAACACGGCGATGGGCCTGATCGTCGCGATCCCGAGCATGATCTTCTATCGCCATTTCCGCGCGAAGGTCGACGCGCTGGTCGTCGAGATGGAGCAGCAGGCGATCAAGCTCGTCGATTTCGCGCACGACGAACGCAAATGAACGCATGAATCTGCGCGGCAACCGGACGCGCGACGATCCGGAGATCAACTTCATCCCGTTGATCGACGTGCTGCTCGTCATCCTGATCTTCCTGATGGTGACGACGACCTACCAGCGGATCGCCGAGCTGCAGATCACGCTGCCGGAAGCCAACGCCGACCAGGCGAAGCAGCGGCCGCGCGAGATCAACGTCGGGCTCGATGCGCAGGGCCGCTACAAGATCGACCGCGAGCCCGCCTTCACGTTCACGACGGTCGACGCGCTCGCCGACATGCTGAAGCGCGCGGCCGGCGACACGAAGGAGCCGATCGTCGTCATCAACGCCGACGCGCAGGCGACGCATCAGTCGGTGGTGCACGTGATGGAAGCGGCGCGCGCGGCGGGCTTCGTGCACATCACGTTCGCGACGCAGGCATCGCCCGAACGCGCCACGCAAGTGAACGCGACTCGCGGGCGCTGCTGACGCGCGCGCTGGTATGCGCCGAAGGCGACGCCGCTGGCGCAGCGCGCTGCGGCCGCTGTCGTGGCGTGTTCGGCGCTGTGGCCGCGCTGCGCCGCGTGGCGTATCGGCGCGGCGCTGCTGCATCGCGTACCGGTTGCCGCGTTCCGGTGATCGTCGTCGGCAACATCACCGCCGGCGGCGCGGGCAAGACGCCGCTCGTCGTCGCGCTCGTCGAAGCGCTGCGCGAGCGCGGCCGGCGTCCCGGGATCGTCAGCCGCGGCTACGGCCGCCGCAGCGACGCGACGCGCGCGCGGTCGATCGCGACGACGACGCGCGCGACGTCGGCGACGAGCCGCTGATCCTCGCGGCGACCGGCGTGCCGGTCTGGGTCGGCGCCGACCGCGGCGCCGCGGCGCGCGGCGCTGCTCGCGGCGCACCCGGACGTCGACGTGATCGTCGCCGACGACGGATTGCAGCACTACGCGCTCGCGCGCGACGTCGAGATCGCGGTCGTCGACGCGTCGCGCGGCTTCGGCAACGGCCTGCTGCTGCCGGCCGGACCGCTGCGCGAGCCGCCGTCGCGCCTCGCGACGGTCGACGCGGTCGTGCGCCTCGTGCTCGCGCGCTGCGGCGCCGCGATCGCCGCGCGCGACGGGAGCGCGACGTTCGCGATGACGCACGAGCCGCAGTCGCTGGCGCAACCTGGCCGATCCGCGCGCTCGCGATCGACGCGCGCGCGTTGCGCGACCGGCGACGCGTCGCGATCGCCGGCATCGCCAATCCGCGAGCGCTTTTTCGATTCGTTGCGCGCGCAGGGATTCGCCGGGCGCACGCATGCGTTTCCCGATCATCACGCGTATTCGCGCGAGGACATCGCATTCCCGGGCGCGCGCGCGATCCTGATGACGGAGAAGGACGCGGTAAAATGCCGCGCATTCGCCGACGCGCGCATGTGGATGCTGCCGATCCGCGCCCGTGTCGACCCGTCGCTCGATCGACCTCGTCGTGGAGAAGCTCGATGGATCCCAAGCTGCTCGAGATGCTGGTCTGCCCGGTCACCAAGGGACCGCTGATCCATGACCGCGAACGCAACGAGCTGATCTCGACGTCGGCGCGCCTCGCGTATCCGATCCGCGACGGCATCCCGGTCATGCTCGAGGAGGAGGCGCGCAAGCTCACGCCCGAGGAATGGGAAGCGTCGAGGCGACGTGCAGCGCACGCCGCATCGCAGTGCTTCACCGTCCTGATCCCGGCGCGCTACGCGTCGTCGCGCCTGCCCGGCAAGCCGCTCGCCGACATCGCGGGCAAGCCGATGGTCGTGCGCGTCGCCGAGCGCGCGCGCGCAAGCGGCGCGCGCGCGCGTCGTCGTCGCGACCGACGACGCGCGCATCGTCGATGCGGCGCGCGCGCACGGCATCGACGCGATCATGACGCGCGCGGACCATCCGACCGGCACCGACCGCCTCGCCGAAGCCGCGGCGCTGCTCGGGCTCGCCGACGACGAGATCGTCGTCAACGTGCAGGGCGACGAGCCGCTGCTCGACCCCGCGCTGATGCGCCGCGTCGCCGCGCTGCTGGCGCGACGCGCCGACGCGGCGATCGCCACCGCGTGCCATCCGATCGCCGATGCCGGACGAGGCGTTCAACCCGAACGTCGTCAAGGTCGTGCTCGACGCGCGCAGCTACGCGCTCTATTTCAGCCGCGCGACGATTCCCTGGGCGCGCGACGCGTTCGCGACGGACCGCGCGCGCGCTGCCGGACGGCCTGCCGCTCTATCGGCACTACGGGCTGTACGCGTACCGCGTCGAGCTTCCTGCGCGCGTTTCCGACGCTCGCGCCCGCGCCGATCGAACGCTTCGAGGCGCTGGAGCAGTTGCGCGCGCTGTGGCACGGCTACCGGATCGTCGTCGAGATCGCGCGACGGGACGCCGGCGCCGGGCGTCGACACCGCCGAAGACCTCGCCCGCGTGCGCGCGCTGCTCGGGTAACATTCGCCCGACGTGACGGTGCGCGCGACACCGTCGCATCGCCGGACCTCGACGAGACGATCAACCGATGCGACTGATCCTGCTCGGCCCGCCGGGCGCCGGCAAAGGCACCCAGGCCGCGTTCATCCGCGACGCGTACGGCATTCCGCAGATCTCGACCGGCGACATGCTGCGCGCCGCGGTCAAGGCCGGCACGCCGCTCGGACTCGCGGCGAAGAAGGTGATGGACAGCGGCGCGCTCGTGTCCGACGACATCATCATCGGCCTGGTGCAAGGATCGGCTGCGCGCAGCCCGATTGCGCGCACGGGCTACCTGTTCGACGGCTTTCCGCGCACGATCCCGCAGGCGGACGCGATGAAGGACGCCGGCGTGCGCGATCGACTACGTGCTCGAGATCGACGTTCCCGACGCGGCCATCGTCGAGCGCATGAGCGGCCGCCGCGTGCACGTCGCGTCGGGTCGCACGTACCACGTCAAGTTCAATCCGCCGAAGGTCACCGGCAAGGACGACATCACCGGCGAGCCGCTGATCCAGCGCGAGGACGACCGCGAGGAGACCGTGAAGAATCGCCTCGCCGTCTATCACGCGCAGACCGAGCCGCTGGTCGACCTACTACGCCGAATGGGAAGCGAGCGGCGACCCGCGCGCGCCGCGCTACCGCAAGGTGAACGGGCTCGGCACCGTCGAAGGCGTGCGCGACGCGTGCCTGGCCGCGCTGCGCAGCTGATGTCAGGCGAGCGCGCGATCGATCCCATGGCCGTAGCGCCGCCGCGCGTCAGCGTCGTCGTACGCAGCAGCAAGCGGCCGATCGCTCGCCGAGCGCTCGAGTCGATCGCCGCACAGGACTACCCGGCGCTCGAAGTGGTCGTCGTGGCTGCCAGCGGGGCCGGGCATCCCGCACCGCCGACGCATGCCGGTGCGCATCCGGTGATCTTTGCGGCGAGCCCCGACCCGCTGTCGCGGCCGCGTGCGGCCAATGCGGGGCTCGACGCGGCAAGCGGCGACTGGATCACGTTCCTGGACGACGACGATGTGCTGCTGCCGGGGCACGTTTCCGGCCTCGTGGCTGCGCAGCGCAATGCGGCAGGCGCGCGGCTCGTCTACACGCTCGCCCGCGCGCGCATGGCCGATGGGCGCACGCAGGCCTGGGGACGGCCGTTCGCGCTGCAGCAACTGTACGAGCGCAATTTCATCCATCTCTCGACCGCGCTGTTCTCCCGCGAGCTGCTCGCGCTCGGCTGCCGGTTCGACGAGACGTTCGAGATCATGCAGGACTGGGATTTTTTCCTGCAGTGCGCGCAGCATACGCGCGTTCCATTTCGAGCCGCGCCAGACGTTCGAATGGCGCGCCGACAGCGGCAGCTCCGGCGCCGCCGGCGGTGCGAACCAGGATCACGGCGCGCTTCGCCGCGTTTCGCGATCGGATCTACGCGAAATGGGCGTCGCGGCGCGATGCGCTGATCGACCGCGTGCACGCCGCACTCGAGCGGGTCGTGCGCTCGCGCACGAAGCGGCGAGCTCGACGCCGCCGAAGCGGGATGCCGCGAGATCCTGACCTACAGCCAGAACGATCCCGTACGTCGCTGAACGTGCTCGCGATGGTGCAGCGTTCCGCCGGACGCCATCGACGAAGCGCGCGCGGCGCAGGAGCTCGCGTGCGCCGTGCACCCGGAGGACGCGTCGCTCGTCTACAATCTCGCGCTCCTCTGCCGCGCGGAGGGCGACCTCGCGGACAGCGCGCGCGCATTGCCGCCGGGCGACGCAGGCAGCACCCGGATTCGCACCGGCGCAAAAGCTCCTCGCGGAGCTCGGGGAATTGATGGCGCTACGTCCTACTGAAGCCAAGCACCCCGGGTACCGACACATGACGAAGCGCAACGCGTTCTACGCCCAATCGGGCGGCGTCACCGCCGTCATCAACGCCAGCGCCGCCGGCGTCATCGAGACCGCGCGCGCGAACCGCTCGCGCATCGGCCGCGTGCTACGCCGGACGCAACGGCATCATCGGCGCGCTGACCGAGGACCTGATCGACACCAGCAAGGAATCGGCGCGCGCGATCGCCGCGCTGAAGCACACGCCGGCGCGGCGCGTTCGGCTCGTGCCGCTACAAGCTCAAGGGCCTCGACGAGAATCGCGCGCAGTACGAGCGGCTGATCGACGTGTTCCGCGCGCACGACATCGGCTACTTCTTCTACAACGGCGGCAACGATTCGGCCGACACGTGTCTCAAGGTGTCGCAGATCGCCGAGACGCTCGGCTATCCGCTGCATCGCCGTCCACGTGCCGAAGACCGTCGACAACGACCTCGCCGTCACCGACAACTGTCCCGGCTTCGGCTCGGTCGCGAAGTACGTCGCGACGTCGATGCGCGAGGCGGCGTTCGACGTCGCGTCGATGGCGAAGACGTCGACGAAGGTGTTCGTGCTCGAGGTGATGGGTCGCCATGCCGGCTGGATCACGGCGGCGGTCGGCATGGCGGACGACGCGGCGACGCCGATCCCGCTGGTGCTGCTGTTCCCGGAGATTCCGTTCGACGAGGCGAAGTTCCTGGCGGCCGTCGATGCGCGCACGAAGCGCTTCGGCTATTGCTGCGTCGGCGTGTCCGAAGGCCTGCAGAACGCGCGACGGCAAGCTGATGGCGGAAGCGGGGACGAAGGATGCGTTCGGCCACGCGCAGCTCGGCGGCGTCGGTCCGCTGATCGCGCGGCTCGTCAAGGACCGGCTCGGGTACAAGTATCACTGGGCGGTGGCCGATTACCTGCAGCGCGCCGCGCGGCACCTCGCGTCGAAGACGGACCTCGATCAATCGTACGCGGTGGGCAAGGCGGCCGTCGAGCTGGCGCTCGAGGGCCACAACGCGGTGATGCCGGCGATCGTACGCGTGTCGGACCGAGCCGTATCGCTGGAAGATCGGCGTCGCGCCGCTTGAGCGAGGTCGCCAACAAGGAGAAGATGCTGCCGCGCGACTTCATCACCGCGCGACGGCTACGGCATCACGGACAAGGCGCGCGACCTATCTCGCCCCGTTGATCAGGGGCGAGGCGCCGCCGCCGTTCCGCGACGGGTTGCCGCAGTACGTGCGGCTGAAGAACGTCGCCGTGCCGAAGCGTCTTGCAACCGCGTTCGATGTCTGAGACGGCATCGTCTCGACCGCCTGAAATGCAGACGATGAGCAGGCACGTCGACTACTATTTCACGCCGATTTCGCCGTACGTGTACCTCGGGCACGAGCGCTTCGTCGCCATCGCGCGCCAGCATGCGCGCGACCATCGCGGTAAAGCCGATCAATCTCGGCCAGGTGTTCCCGGTGTCCGGCGGACTGCCGCTGTCGAAGCGCGCGCCGCAACGGCAGGCGTATCGGCTGGTCGAGCTCGAGCGATGGTCGCAGCTACCTGCGGTATGCCGCTCAATCCGCAACCGGCGCACTTCCCGGTGTCCGCGCGATCTCGCGTCACGCTGGGTACTGGCCGCGCTCGAAGCAGAGCGTCGATGCCGCGCTCGAATTGACCGGCGCGCTCGGACGCGCCGTCTGGGCCGAGGAACGCGACATCGCCGACGCGCGAGACGCTTGCGGCGCTCGCCACGACGCTGGGACGCGACGCGGCGGCGCTCGACGAACGCGCGAATGCGCCGGACATCGCGATGCGCTACGCGGTGCTGACGCAGGAAGCGATCGATCGCGGCGTCTTCGGCGCGCCGACGTACGTCTTCGACGGCGAGCTGTTCTGGGGACAGGACCGGCTCGACTTTTTGGACCGCGCGCTGGCAAAATAGCGAGTTTTGGCGGCCGGGGTCCTTCCAAAGGCCGCTGCCGGCGAACAGGAACGGCCGGCGCTCGACGCGCGATCAAGCGCCGCGACCGTGCCACCGCGAGCGCCCGCAGAATGGCGCTCGGCGGGCGCCGTTCACGATCCACGTTCCTTCAGGGAGAGCTTCATGTCCAATGCGCTCATCTTCGCGCTCGTCTGCGCGCTGGCGGCGATCGTCTACGGCGCGGTTTCGATCGGCTGGATTCTCGCCAAGCCGGCGGGCAACGCGCGCATGCAGGAAATCGCCGCCGCGATCCAGGCCGGCGCCAAGGCGTACCTCAACCGGCAGTACACGACGATCGGCATCGTCGGCGTCATCCTGTTCGTCATCATCGGCGTTTTCCTGAGCTGGCGTCACCGCCGGCGGATTCGCCGTCGGCGCGATCCTGTCCGGGCTTGCCGGCTACATCGGCATGAACGTGTCGGTGCGCTCGAACGTGCGCACCGCCGAGGCCGCGCGCACGGGCTTGAACGAAGCGCTCGCGGTCGCGTTCCGCGGCGGCGCGATCACCGGCATGCTCGTCGTGGGCCTCGGTCTGCTCGGCGTCGCCGGCTTCTACTGGTTCCTGGTCGGCACCGCGCACTACGCGCCGAACCTGATGAACGAGGGCCTGCATCACGCGATCGAGCCGCTCGTCGGCCTCGCGTTCGGCGGCTCGCTGATCTCGATCTTCGCGCGGCTGGGCGGCGGCATCTTCACGAAGGGCGCCGACGTCGGCGCCGACCTCGTCGGCAAGGTCGAGGCCGGCATTCCCGAGGACGATCCGCGCAATCCGGCGGTGATCGCGGACAACGTCGGCGACAACGTCGGCGACTGCGCCGGCATGGCGGCCGACCTGTTCGAGACCTACGCGGTGACGATCATCGCGACGATGCTGCTCGGCGCGCTGCTGATGCCGTCGATCGCGATCGCCGCGGTCACGTATCCGCTGGTGCTCGGCGGCTTCTCGATCCTCGCGTCGATCGTCGGCTGCTACTTCGTCAAGGCAGCGCACCGGCGGCAAGATCATGAACGCGCTGTACCGCGGCCTGATCGTCGCCGGCGTCATCTCGGCGATCGGCTTCTGGTTCATCACGCAATCGATGATGGGCGGCGTCGCCGCGGCCGACCCCGCGCTGTCGCCGCTGCGGCTCTTCGGCGCGTCGCTGGTCGGGCTGGTGCTGACCGCGGCGATGGTGGTCATCACCGAGTACTACACCGGCACGGACTTCAAGCCGGTGAAGCACGTCGCGCAGGCGTCGACGACCGGCCACGCGACGAACATCATCGCCGGGCTCGGCGTCTCGATGAAGGCCACCGCGTGGCCGGTGATCGCCGTGTGCGTCGCGATTCTCGTCTCGTTCTGGTGCGCCGGCCTGTACGGCATCGCGATCGCGGCGACGGCGATGCTGTCGATGGCCGGCATCATCGTCGCGCTCGACGCGTACGGCCCGATCACCGACAACGCCGGCGGCATCGCGGAAATGGCGAACATGCCGCGAACCGTGCGCGCGATCACCGATCCGCTCGACGCGGTCGGCAACACGACGAAGGCGGTGACGAAGGGCTACGCGATCGGCTCGGCGGGTCTCGCGGCGCTGGTGCTGTTCGCCGACTACACGCATGCGCTCGATCGGGTGGGCCTGTCGACGTCGTTCGACCTGTCGAACCACATGGTGATCATCGGTCTCTTCATCGGCGGCCTGATTCCCTATCTCTTCGGCGCGATGGCGATGGAAGCGGTCGGCCGCGCGGCCGGCGCCGTCGTCGTCGAAGTGCGGCGCCAGTTCCGCGACATCAAGGGCATCATGGAAGGCACGGCGAAGCCCGAATACGGCGTTGCCGTCGACATGCTGACGCGCGCGGCGATCCGCGAAATGATCGTGCCGTCGCTGTTGCCGGTGCTGGTGCCGGTCGTCGTCGGGCTGGTGCTCGGACCGCAGGCGCTCGGCGGCCTGCTGATGGGCACGATCGTCACCGGCCTCTTCGTCGCGATCTCGATGACGACCGGCGGCGGCGCGTGGGACAACGCGAAGAAGTACATCGAGGACGGCCATCACGGCGGCAAGGGCTCCGACGCGCACAAGGCGGCGGTGACCGGCGACACGGTCGGCGATCCGTACAAGGACACGGCCGGTCCGGCGGTGAACCCGCTGATCAAGATCATCAACATCGTCGCGCTGATGATCGTGCCGCTGCTCGCGATTCATGGCGGCGATCGTGCGCCGAGATCCGTGACGACGATGACCGCGCCGATCTCCGCACCGGTCAGCGCGCCGGCGACTCCTGCGCCGGCGCGTAGCGCCTGCGACGGCCCCAGCGCCGGCGCAAGTGAACCGGTTGCCGGTCGTCGCAGCGATCAGCAAGGAGGGCAGCGGATCCGGCGTTGCCTTTCGTTGCATTGAACGTCGCCCGCGCAGCGTGGTCCAGCGAGATGGGATCGGCAAGACTCCCGAGCGGACGTCGATCGTTTCGCTTCTACTGCTGCGCACACTGCGCGCACAGCGCGGGCGCGCAGTCGCTCGAGGATCGCGCGTAGCTCGATTCGGCTGATCGTCGGCATGCGGTCGTCGCGCTCGGCGAACGACGCAAAGCGCCGGCACGCACGACAGGCGTGCTGCCTGGTAGAGGGTGCAGCGTAGAATCGCGCGTCCGCGTTCCCGCTGCCCCTCAAATGCGTGCGTTCCGGAAGACGGTTGCATCAAGGATCGCGCTGGCGTTCGCGCTGCTTTGCATCGCGTGCGCGCACGCCCAGCCGACGACGGCGCCCGAGCGGCCGTCCGGATGGATCGACAAGGCGCCGGTCAGCAGCCACCGCTTCATGGTCGCGGCGGCGACATCCGCTGGCGACCGAGGCCGGATTACGAGATCCTGCGCGCAGGAGGCACCGCGATCGATGCCGCGATCGCCGTGCAACTGGTGCTCGGGCTGGTCGAGCCGCAGTCGTCGGGCCTCGGCGGCGGCGCGTTCCTGCTGTACCACGACGCGAAGACGCGGGCGCCTTGTCGCGTACGACGGGCGCGAAACCGCGCCGGCCGCCGCGCGCCCGATCGCTTTCTCGACGCGGACGGAAAGCCGCTCGAATTCTACGACGCTGTCGTCGGCGGGCGCTCGGTCGGCGTCCCGGGCACGGTCAAGCTCCTCGAAACGGTGCATCGCCGGCACGGCCGCCTGCCGTGGCCGCGACTTGTTCGGCGCGCGATCGCGCTCGCCGAGGACGGCTTCCCGATCTCACCGCGGCTCCACGCGCTTGCCGCCGCGGAAACGCACTGGTCGCAACCGCGCGCGCGCGACTACTTCCTGATGCCGGACGGCCGGGCCCGGCCGATCGGCGCGCGATTGCCCAACCGGCGTATGCGCGGACGCTGCGCACGCTCGCCGCACAGGGCGCGGAGCGCGTTCTACGCGGGCGCGATCGCGCACGACATCGTGCGTACGGTCCGATGAAGCGCAGCGCAATCCCGGGCGACCTGACGCTCGACGGATCTCGCGCAATACGAGGTCAAGGTGCGCGAGCCGGTATGCGGCGCGATATCGCGCCTATCGCGTCTGCGGGATGCCGCTGCCGTCGTCCGGCGGCACGACGGTGCTGCAGATGCTGAACATGCTCGAGCCCTACGATGTTGCATCGATGGGGCCCGCGTCGTTCTGGAGCGTGCATTTCACGAGCGAGGCGGAACGCCTCGCGTATGCGGATCGCAGCGTCTACATGGCAGACCCCGATTTCTTCCGCCCGCCCGCGGGACTTGCTCGACGACGACTACCTGCACGCCCGCTCGCTGCTGATCTCGGCGAATCGCAGCCTCGGCGTGGCATCACCCGGCGACCCGGCCCGTCGCGAAGCGCGCGCGCGTGAGCTCGCCTACGGCCGGGACACGGCGCCGGAGTTCGAGTCCACATCGCAGATCGCGATCGTCGATCGCGACGGCAACGCGGTGTCGATGACGACGATCGATCGAAGATCGGATTCGGCAGCCGCTTGATGACCGAAGGGGGTTTCCTCCTCAACAACGAATTGACCGACTTTTCGTTCACGGCGATCGACGACGGCAAGCCGGTCGCCAATCGGGTCGAACCGGGCAAGCGTCCGCGTTCGTCGATGGCGCCCACCGATCGTCTACGATGGCGCCGACCGTGTCGCGATCATCACCGGATCGCCGGGCGGCAGCGCGATCATCGGCTACGTCGTCAAGACGCTGCTTGCGATCATCGACTGGAACCTGGATCCGCAGGCCGCGGTGGCGCTGCCGAATTTCGGAAGCCGGAACGGCCCCACGGAGCTCGAGAACGATACGCCCGTCGCGAAGCTCGAAGGCAAGCTCCAGGCGCTCGGGCACAGCACGCGCGTCATCGACATGACGAGCGGCTTGCAGGCGATCGTGCGCACCGCAAGCGGCTGGGTGGGCGGCGCCGACCCCCGACGCGAAGGCGTCGTGCTGGGCGATTAGCCGCCAGCGACCATGCCGATCGCCGAAATATTCTCCGCCGCCGTGCTGCTGCTCCTTGTCATCGATCCGTTCGGCAACGTGCCGATCGTGGTCTCGGCGCTTTCGAACGTGGCGCCGGCGCGCCGTACGCGCGTCGTGTTTCGCGAATGTCTTGCGGCGTATGTCATCCTGCTCGCGTTCATGTTCGGCGGGCAGACTTTCCTGCAGTGGCTGCAGCTTTCGGAAGTGTCGCTCGCCATCGCAGGCGGCATCATCCTGTTCCTGATCGCGCTGCGGATGGTGTTCCGACATCCCGAAGGCGTGTTCGGCGATCCGCCCGGCGCCGAACCGTTTCTCGTGCCCCTCGCGATACCGTCGATCGCCGGTCCGTCCGCCCTCGCGACGGTGATGCTGATGGTATCGCGCGATCCGTCGCAGCGCGTGGCGTGGATCGTGGCGCTCACCGCAGCGATGGCGGTGGCGACGATCGTGCTGCTCGGTTCATACCGCTTGCAGCGCGTGCTCGGTGATCGCGGAATGCTGGCGGTCGAACGGCTGATGGGGCTCGTGTTGACCGCGCTCGCGGTTCAGATGCTCCTCGACGGCGTGCGGACGTTCGTTACGGAGCTTGCACGCGCCGGGTGATACCGCCGGAACCCCGGGACTCGCCCGAGGAATAGCTCCGCCGGCGGCACTGTTACCCATGTACGAATTGGCTTGACAGCGAGCAGGCCGGTCATTACAAACGTGCGTCGCATTCGAGAATGCATCAGGCCTTGGTGGCGGAACGATACAACCGCGCGGCGATCGCGCTGCATTGGGTAACGGCGATCCTGATCGTCGCGAACCTGACCCTCGGGCTGTCGATGGTGCAGCTGTCCATATCGCCGCGGAAGGTTCACTGGTACCTGTGGCACAAGTCGATCGGCATCACGATCTTCCTGCTGACGTCGCTCCGGCTGGCCTGGCGCACGATTCGCCCGCATCCCGACCCGGTGCCGATGCCGCCGTGGCAGCGGCGAGCGTCACTCGTCTCGCATGCACTCCTGTATCTGCTGCTGTTGTGCATCCCGGTTTCCGGCTGGCTCTACAGCTCCGCCACCGGAGTGCAGGTCGTCTATCTGGGCGTCATCCCGCTGCCGAACCTGTTGCCCAAGGACAAGGCATTGGGTGATGCGCTCCGCATCGTTCATGTCACGCTGAACTCGTTGATGTTCGCGGTTGTCTGTGTCCATGTCGCCGCGGCGCTCAAGCATCATTTCGTCGACCGCGACGCTGTGCTCACCCGTATGCTTCCAATTGTCAAATCCGACGAAACGCTTCGTTCATGATCGGTCGATTGTTGCCATGGACGCTTTGCGCGCTTCTGCTCGTCCCCGGGTTGGCGAACGCCGACAGCGTGGTGGTGGGGAAGAGCGAGATTGCCTTCACGATGAAGCAGATGGGCGTCAATTTCGAAGGCCGCTTCAGGAAGTGGAAAGCCGATGTCGACTTCCAGCCGGCTGCGCTCGACAAATCGAAGACGGAAGTCGAAGTGGATCTGGCGAGCCTCGATCTCGCAAGCGCCGAGTCGGAGGCGGAGGCCAAGGGTCCGCTATGGTTCGATACGGCGAAGTTTCCGGCGGCGCACTTCGTGTCGACATCGATCAAGAGCCTCGGCGGGGATCGCTACGAGGTCGCCGGCAAGCTTTCGCTGAAGGGGATCACGCGAGATTGCGTGGTGCCGATCGTCGTGAAGGCCGATGGCGGCAATCGCGTCGCCGAGGGCACGTTCTCGCTCAAGCGGCTCGAATACAAGATCGGAGAGGGGGAATGGGCCGACACGGCCACCGTCGACAACGACATCCGGGTGCGCATCCGGATGGTGCTGCAGCCCGTCACCTGATGCGGTGGAATAACGGCGCGGCGTGAGCTGTTTGCTCGCGCGAATTGCCCGAGCCTGCCGTCGGTGCCGGCGTCTCAACCAAACAGGAGCCTCCGTGAACATTCGTGTTGCCATTGCCGCTCTCGCCACCCTGATCGCTTTGCCCATAGCAGCGCAGGAAACGTATGTGATCGACCCCGTGCATTCGCAGCCGCAATGGGAAGCTCGCCACATCGGCTTTTCCAACCAGCATGGCAACTTCGGCAAGGCGACCGGCAAGGTGTCGCTCGACCGCGCGGCGAAAACGGGATCGATCGAGGTGACGATCGACGCGGCGTCGATCCGAACCTATGACGGGCGTCTCGACGCCATCGTCAAGGGCGAGCGTTTTTTCAACGTCGAGAAGTATCCGACGATCACCTTCAAGTCGAACAACGTGAAGTTCGAGGGCGATAGCGTCGTCGGCGCGGACGGCGAGTTGACGATGCTCGGCGTCACGAAACCGGTCAGCCTGAAGGTCTCGAACTTCACGTGCGGCGAGCAGACGTTCAACAAGAAACCGATGTGCGGAGCGGAGGCGACGACGACGATCAAGCGCTCCGAATGGGGCATGACCGACGGGCTCAAGATCGGCAACCCGGCCGACGAGATCAAGCTGACAATCCCCGTGGAGGCCTACCGGGACCAGTCGTAGGCTTCGGGCGGCCTATCTGCCGGGGGTCAGGTAGCCGTTGTCGCGGCGAACGGCGCCTACTTTCTCGAGGCCGCTCACCAGCTGTTCGGCAAGCGTTGCAGGCGGCAGCCTGAAAAACCGGGCGTTGAAGTCGCGATAAATGCCCACACGGTCGACGTAGTCGGGCATCGAAGCGAGCGGCATCCGCTCGCTGGTCGAGCAGCGGAAACAACGAGCACTACTTTCAGCGCATGACGCGCCATGCGCAGCGGATCAGCTTCGAACGCCGCCGTGCGACGAAATGCGCGCTCGAGCGCCGCGCCGACGTCCGCAAATGGCTCGCCGTGTCCGGGAATCACGCAACGGGCGTCCGAGGCCCGCGATCATCTCCAGCGTCGCGCGCGTCGCCGGCAGCGCGGCCGGGTCGATCTCCGGCGGCATGACGAAGCCATAGCCGTTCTCCCATAGCGCATCGCCGGAAATCAGGATCCGGTGCTCGTCGTTGAAGAACACGAGCGCGCCCATGTCGTGTCCGGGTGCGGCGAGCGCGCGCCATTCGAGATCGCCCCACGAGTAGGTCGCGCCGGGCAGCAGAACTTCGTCGACGGCGAATCGCTCGGCGCGCTGGTCCGCGTAGCCGAGCAGCAACGTGCGCTCGTCCCACGCTTCGATCAGCGGCGCTTCGCCGGCCGGCACGGCGATCGGGCAGCCGTACGCGCGGCGCAACGCCGCGTTGCCGCCCATGTGGTCGGAGTGGCAATGCGTGTTGACGAGTTTCGCCAGCGGCCGGCCATCGAGGCCCATGCGCGACGCGACGAGCGCCAGCGTCAGCGGCACGTGCTTGCCGTAGCCCGAATCGACGACGACGCAGCCGTCGCGCGCTCTTCAGCACGACGTGGTTCGCGGAAAGCCAGTCGCGAACGAAGACGTGCACCTGCGGGCGGCAGCGACGGGCGTGCGCGCGCGGCGCTCATGCGAGCCTGCCGAGGAAATCGCGGACCAGCGCAACGCGATCGCGCGAGCGTCGGCGCCGCGCGCTCGATGCGGACGCGATCCGGGCCGGCGAAGCGGATGCGGCCGTCCTTCTGCACGAGGAGGATCAGCTTGCCGGCGTCGAACGGCGGATGCTTCACGAACTGCAGCGTGCGTGCGCTCGGGTCCCGCGTCGATCTTGGTGACGCCGAGCGGCCTTGGCGATGAGGCGCAGCCGGTGGCACGCGAGCAGCGCCTGCGCGGGCTCGGGTGCGGGCCGAAGCGGTCGACGAGCTCCTCGCTGCAGCAGCTCGAGCTCGTCGAGCGATCTCGCAGCTCGCGAGGCGCTTGTAGAGCACGAGCCGCTCGTGGACGTCGTTGCAGTAGTTCTCCGGCAGGCAGCGCCGGCGACGTGCAGGTTGATCTCGGTCGTCACGCCGAGCGGCTGCGACAGGTCGGGCTCGCGGCCCGCCTTCAGCGCCGACACCGCGGCCTTCAGCATGTCGGCGTAGAGCTGGAAGCCGATCTCCTGCATCTCGCCCGACTGCTCGTCGCCGAGCACTTCGCCCGCGCCGCGGATCTCGAGGTCGTGCATCGCGAGGAAGAAGCCGGAGCCCAGGTCTTCCATCATCTGGATCGCCTCGAGCCGCTTCTTCGCCTGCGCCGACAGCGCCTCGTGCGGCGGCGTCAGCAGGTACGCGTACGCCTGGTGATGCGAGCGGCCGACGCGGCCGCGCAACTGGTGCAGCTGCGCGAGGCCGAAGCGATCGGCGCGGTCGATGATGATCGTGTTCGCGGTCGGCACGTCGATGCCGGTCTCGATGATCGTCGAGCAGACGAGCAGGTTGATGCGCTGCGCGTAGAAGTCGCGCATCACGTGCTCGAGCTCGCGCTCGCCCATCTGGCCGTGCGCGACCGCGATCCGCGCTTCGGGCAGGAGCTGCGCGAGCCGCTCGGCCGTCGTGCGGATCGTGTCGATGTCGTTGTGCAGGAAGTAGATCTGGCCGCCGCGCTTCAGCTCGCGCAGCGCGGCCTCGCGCACGATGCCGGTCGAGAACGTCGCGACGAACGTCTTGATCGCAAGCCGCCGCTGCGGCGCGGTGGCGATCACCGAGAAATCGCGGATGCCTTCGAGCGACATCGCGAGCGTGCGCGGGATCGGCGTCGCGGTCAGCGTCAGCACGTCGACTTCGGCGCGCAGGCGCTTCAGCTGCTCCTTCTGCCGCACGCCGAACCGGTGCTCCTCGTCGATGATGACGAGGCCGAGGTTCTTGAACTTGACGTCGGACTGCAGCAGCTTGTGCGTGCCGATCACGAGGTCGACGCGGCCGTTGGCGAGTCCCTCGAGCGCGGCCTTCACTTCCTTCGTCGAGCGGAAGCGCGACAGCTCGGCGAGCTTCACCGGCCAGTCGGCGAAGCGATCGGAGAACACCTGGAAGTGCTGCTCGGCGAGCAGCGTCGTCGGCACGAGCAGCGCGACCTGCTTGCCGTCGGCGAGCGCGACGAACGCGGCGCGCAGCGCGACCTCGGTCTTGCCGAAGCCGACGTCGCCGCAGACGAGGCGATCCATCGGCTTGCCCGGCGGCGAGGTCGCGCGATGACCGCCTCGATCGCCGCCTGCTGGTCGGGCGTCTCCTCGAACGCGAAGCCCTCGGCGAACGCCTCGTAGTCGTGCGGCTTGAACGAGAACGCGTGGCCGTTGCGCGCCGCGCGCTGCGCGTAGAGGTTGAGCAGCTCGGCCGCGGTGTCGTGCGCCTGCTGCGCCGCCTTGCGCTTCGCCTTCTCCCACTGCCCGCTGCCGAGCTCGTGCAGCGGCGCCGCCTCCGGCGACGCGCCGCTGTAGCGGCTGATGAGGTGCAGGTTCGACACCGGCACGTACAGCTTCGCGTCGTTCGCGTAGATCGAGCTCGCAGGAACTCGGTCGACGCCGTCGCCGAGGTCGAGCGTGACGAGGCCGAGGTAGCGGCCGATGCCGTGCTCCTCGTGCACGACCGGATCGCCGATGCGCACCTCGGACAGGTCGCGCACCATCGCGTCGACGTTCGAGCGGCGCGCCGGTATCGCGCTTGCCGCGGCGCACGACGTTCGCGTAGAGCTCGGCTTCGGTGACGAACGCGAGCCGCGCGGCGGGCCACGCGAATCCCGCGTGCAGCGGCGCGGCGGTCAGCGCGAGCTTGGCATCGCCTGCGACGAACTCGGCGAAACTCGTCGACGATGGCGGGGCGCACGCCGTACTCGGCGAAGTACTGCTGCATCGTTTCGCGACGGCCGGCGCTTTCGGCGCAGACCAGCATCCGGCCGTCGAGCATCGCGAGCACGCGCTTCAGCGCTGCGAGCGGATCGTCGGCGCGGCGATCGACCTGCACCGGCGGCAGGCGGCGAATCGGCGCGTCGGGCGGCGACCGCAGCCTTCGCGTCCGCGACAGGCAGCTCGACGCGCGCGAAACGCTTTCAGCGAGCCCCGGAACTCGTCGTGGCGGCAGGAACAGCTGCGGCGGCGGCAGCAGCGGCCGCGCCTTGTCGCCGCGCATCAGCCGGTAGCGCGATTCGGTGTCCTGCCAGAAGCGCTCGACGCGCCGCATCGACGTCGCCGTGCAGCGCGACGATCGCATCGCGCGGAAGGTAATCGGCGAACGTCGCCGTCGCGTCGAAGAACAGCGGCAGGTAATACTCGATGCCGCCCGGCACGATGCCGTCGCTCGAAATGTCCTTGTACAGCGGCGAGCGCGACGGATCGCCTTCGAACACTTCGCGAAAGCGGCCGCGAAAACGCGTGCGTCCGGCCTCGTCCAGCGGGAATTCGCGCGCCGGAAGAAGCCGCACGTCGCGCATCGGATAGAGCGTGCGCTGCGTGTCGGCGTCGAACGTCTTGATGCGTCTCGATCTCGTCGCCGAAGAGATCGAGCCGGTAGGGCAGCGCGGCGCCCATCGGGAACAGGTCGATCAGTCCGCCGCGGACGCTGAATTCGCCGGGCGAGACGACCTGCGTCACGTGCGAGTAGCCGGCGAGCGCGAGCTGCGCGCGCAGCGCATCGACGTCGAGCTTCTCGCCCTGCTTCAGGAAGAACGTGATGCGCGGCGAGGAACGACTGGCGGCGCGAGCCGGTAGAGCGCCGTCTGGCGCGGCGCACGAGCGCGACGTCGCATTCGCCGCGCGTGATGCGATACAGCGTCGCGAGCCGCTCGGACACGAGGTCCTGGTGCGGCGAGAAATGGTCGTACGGCAGCGTTTCCCAGTCCGGGAAGACGCTGATTGCAAGCGCCGGCGCGAACCACGCGATTTCCGCGGCGAGACGCTGTGCGGCGAGCGCGTCGGCGCACACGATCGGCGAGCGTGCGCTGCCTTGCGCGTGCAGCAAGCGCGATCTGCGGCAAGTGCGAGCGAGTCGCCCGATTCGGGCAGCGCCGGCAACCGAATGCGCCGTCCGCCGTCCGGCAGCGCGGGCGCGAGCGCCGGCAGCGTCGCAAACGGAGTTGCGATCGGGATCGGAGCGGCGGCGGGTTCGCGGGTGGAAGGCTTGGGCGCGGAGGCGGCCGTCGCAGCATCGGTCGAGGCCGTCGGCATGCGAAACATTCTGGCGATCGGAATCGCGCACGCCAATTATACGCGCGGGTGCGTGACATAATCGACCGATGCCGACGTTGCAGCGCGCCGATTCGATCTCGCCATATGCGCTGCTGACGCTCGCGCCGTTCTTCTGGTCGTGCAACTGGATTGTCGGTCGCGGTCTCGCGCACGACGTGCCGCCATTCGCAATGACGTTCTATCGATGGTTCTTCGCCATCGTGATCCTCGCGCCATTCGCATTGCCGCGGTTGCGGGGCGATTGGCCGATCGTGCGGCGTCACTGGAAAGCGCTGCTCGGCCTCGGCATCATCGGCATCGGCACGCACAACGCACTCGCGTACCTCGGGCTTGCGCTACACGACGGCGGTCAACGGCGTCATCCTGAATTCGTTCATCCCGGTGATGATCGTCGCGCTGTCGTGGGCGCTGCTGCGCGAGCGTCTCGCATCGTTGCAGGTCGCCGGCATCGCGCTGTCGCTCGGCGGCGTGCTGACGATCCTTTCGCAGGGATCGCTTGCAGCGCTCGCCACCTTTCGGCTCAACCCCGGCGATCTCCTGATCATCCTGTCGATGGCGATGTGGGCGACTCTACACCATCGGCCTGCGCTTCCGCCCGCCCGGCATGCATCTGCTGTCGTTTCTGTTCGTCATCTCGTGCATCGGCGACGTCGCGATATTGCCGCTCTACGCACTCGAAACGGCGCTCGGCCAGCCGATGCACTGGACGCCCGCGGCGGCGCTTGCGATCGCGTGCGTCGCGCTCTTCTCATCCGTGCTCGCGTACGTCTTCTGGAATCGCGGCGTCGAGCAGGTCGGCGCGAACGTCGCGGGATTGTTCGTGCACCTGATGCCGGTCTTCGGCGTGATACTCGCCTGGTTCATCCTCGACGAGCGCCTCGCGCCATTCCACGTCGCGGGCATCGTGCTGATCCTGTGCGGCATCTACCTCACGAGCCGCTTCGCACCCGTCGTCTGTTCCCGCCGGCACGATTGATCGGGTCAGGTGACCGCGAGCTCGGCAGCGAGCGCGAACGGCGCGGACCCTACGCCGGCGTGCGCCCGTACTTGTCCTCGAAGCGGACGATGTCGTCTTCGCCGAGGTAATCGCCGCACTGCACCTCGATGATCACCAGCGGCTCCGAGCCTCGATTCTCGAGCCGGTGCCGCGTCTCGACCGGGATGAACGTCGACTCGTTCGGCTGCACGTCGAACTCGCGCTCGCCGTTGGTCACCCGCGCGACGCCGCGCACGACGACCCAGTGCTCGCTGCGCCGATGGTGCAGCTGCAGCGACAGCGCGGCGCCCGGACGCACTTCGATGCGCTTGATCTTGAATCCGGGCGCTTCCTCGAGCACCGTGTACGCGCCCCACGGGCGGCTGACGGTGCGGTGCAGCTTGTAGGCGTCGTGGCCGCGCGCCTTCAACTCGCCGACGACTTCCTTCACGCGCTGCAGGTGATCGCGGTGCGCGACCAGCACCGCGTCGGGCGTGTCGACGATGACGAGGTTCTCGACGCCGACCGTGGCGACGATGCGATCCGCGGCGTGAACGTACGTGCCGCGCGTGGCGATCGCAACGCGCTCGCCTTGCCCGCGATTGCCGTCGTCGTCCGCGATCGTCAACGCGGCAACCGCCTGCCACGAGCCGACGTCGCTCCAGTCGAACGCACCGCGGACGACAGCGACCTCGCCCGCTTCCGCCGCGCGCTCCATGATCGCGTAGTCGATCGAAATGTCCGGCACGGCGGCGAACAGCGCAGCGTCGATCTCGAGCATCTGCGTCGATTCGCCGCCTCGCGAGCGCTTGCGCAACCGGCCGCGCCGCTGCGAGGACGCCCGGGCGCGTGGCGGGCGAACGCCTCGAGGATCGCGTCCGCCGTGAACGCGAACATGCCGGAGTTCCAGACGTAGTGGCCCGCGGCGAGGTAGTCGCGCGCGATCGCGCAGCGGCGGCTTCTCGACGAAACGGCGTGCGCGGTGCGCGGCGGGCGCAGCGCCCTCCTGCGGCGCCAGCATGTCGCCGCATTCGATGTAGCCGAATCCGGTCTCGGGGTGCGTCGGCGTGATGCCGAACGTCACGAGCGCGCCGGCTGCGGCGAGCGCCGACTGCGCGATCGACCGCGTCCGCGAACGCGCGCTGGTCGCGAATCAGATGATCGGCGGGCATCACCAGCAGGACGCGTCCGTCCCCATCCGCGCGCTTGCGCGCACAAGCGCGCCGACGGCGACCGCCGGCGCGGTGTTGCGGCCGAACGGCTCGAGCAGGTAGATCGCCGTCGTGCTCGCCGGCATGGCCATCGCCGCATACGTGTCCTTCGTATGGAAGTAGTAGTCGCGATTGGTGACGGTGACGAGCGCGTCGACGCCGGGAAGCGACAGCGCGCGGCTCGCGGTCTTGCCGAGCAGCGTCTCGCCGTCGGGCAGCGGCATGAACGGCTTGGGCGCCGCTTCGCGCGACAGCGGCCACAGGCGCGTGCCGGCGCCGCCGGAAAGGATCATCGGGAGAAGCGTGGGAGCCATGGCGAAAACCATCGATGCGTGAAAGGTGCGTCACTCTAGCGTACCGCGTGCTGTAGGACAAACCTCGACAAGAGCATCCGCGCGGCGCCGATACGGAGGTTGCAAAGTTTTCCCTAGGATGCGTGTATCCCGAACAACCCCCTGCCAGAGGACATTCAATGCCGCTCGATGAAATGCTGACCGATGCAACGACCAACGACATCGTCGTCGCGCTGCCCTTCGTAGCCGCCGCACGTGCCGCGTCCGCACCGGCGCTCGGACGCTTCGGCCGCCTGTACGGCAGCTCGACTGTCATGCAGGACGTCTACCGGATGATCGAGAAGGTTGCGCCCACGGAGGCGACGGTGTTCATCACCGGCGAATCCGGCTGCGGCAAGGAGCTCGTCGCGCGCACGATCCACGAGCGCAGTGCGCGCGCCCGGGGCGGTTTCGTCGCCATCAATTGCGGCGCGATCCCGCAGAACCTGATCGAGGCCGAGCTGTTCGGCCACGAGAAGGGCGCCTTCACCGGCGCAAACCGCCAGCACCGCGGGCTGCTTCGAGCGCGCCGAGGGCGGGACGCTGTTCCTCGACGAGATCACCGAAATGGCGCCCGAGATGCAGGTGCGCCTGCTGCGCGTGCTCGAAACCGGCCGCTTCGTACGCGTCGGCGGCGACGGCGAGATCAAGACCAACGTCCGCGTGCTCGCGGCGACCAATCGCGACGCGCTCGACGCCGTCCGCGACGGTCGCCTGCGCGAGGACCTGATGTATCGACTCGCCGTGTTTCCCGATCGCACTGCCGCCGCTGCGCGAGCGCGACGGCGACACCGAATTGCTCGCCGAGCATTTCCTGCAGAACCTCAACGTCGAGACAGGGACGTCGAAGCGCTTTTCGCGCGCGGCGCTGACGACGATCCGCGCGTACCACTGGCCCGGCAACGTGCGCGAGCTCAAGAACGCCGTCCATCGCGCGTTCATCATGGCCGAGGAATTCGTCGAGCTCGACCTCGTCCGGCCTCGCATGCCCGGCCGTCGAAGGCGAGTGCCTGCGCATGCCGGTCGGCACGTCGCTCGCGGAAATGGAGCGCCAGGCGATCTTCGCGACGCTCGATCATTGCCGCGGCAACAAGCGGCGCGCCGCCGAAATGCTCGGCGTCAGCCTGAAGACGCTCTATAACCGGCTAACCGCGTACCAGGCCGACGGTGCTCGCATCGCTTCCATGCTAGAGCTAGAATCGCGCGATTCGACGAGATTGCAGGGCATTCGATGATCCGAATCTTGATCGCGGACGATCATGCCATCGTCCGGGCCGGACTGCGGCAGTTCATCGCCGACCAGGTCGACATGGAAGTCACCGCGCGAGGCGGCGAGCGGTTCGGAAACCGTTTCCGCGGTCCGTGCAGCCGACTTCGACGTCGTGCTGCTCGACATCTCGATGCCGGACAAGAATGGCATCGACACGCTGCGCCTGCTGCGCCACGTGAAGCCGGAACTGCCGGTGCTGATGCTTTCGGCCTACGGCGAGGACCAGTACGCGGTGAACCTTTTGCGCGCCGGCGCGTCCGGATATTTGAACAAGGAAGCCGCGTCGACGCAGCTCGTGGGCGCCATCCGCACCGTCGTTCAGGGACGCAAGTACGTCAGTCCCGTCGCTCGCGCAGATCCTGGCCGACGGCGTCTCGGGCGACGGCGACAAGCCGCTGCACGCGGAGCTATCACAGCGTGAATTCCAGATCTTCTGCAAGCTCGCGTCGGGCGCGGCCGTGTCGAAGATCGCCGACGAGTTGCACCTGTCGGTCAAGACGGTCAGCACGTACCGCACGCGGATCCTCGAAAAGATGGCGATGAAGTCGAACGCCGATCTCACGTATTACGCCATCAAGAATGGCTTGATCGAATAGCGGGACGCCAGCTTCGGCGCTTGCGTCCCGAGGCACGCGAAAGCGAAGGACGACGAGCAATGCGATTGACAGGAGTAGCTTACGGTGACGAAGTTCCAGGGCGCACCGCGGGGTCGCCGGATCAGCCAGTAGTGGAAAACGATTCCCCCTGCGCGTGCTGCTCGTCGAAGATTCGCCGCTCATTCGCGAGCGCCTCGCGGAGTCGATCGCCGAGCCCGGGCGGATCGAAATCGTCGGCCAGGCCGACAGCGAGCAGGCCGCCATCGGGATGCTCGCCGCGGCACCGTGGGATGCGATGGTCCTCGATCTTCAGTTGCGGCACGGCACGGGCCTCGGCGTCTTGCGGGCGCTGATATCGCGGCGGCCGCCGAACGTGAAGGTGATCGTGCTGACCAATTACGCTTTTCCCCAGTACCGCGCGAAGAGCATGGCGCTCGGCGCGGACTACTTCTTCGACAAGGCGCGCGAGTATCACCGGGTGCGCGAAGTCCTGGACGATCTCGCCACGGATCGCGAGCCGGACGTCCATTGAGAGACGTCCCGCATGGGGCGTTCACTGACGCCGCATGTAAGAATTGCCGGTGGTCCCATGCGACGTTGCAAGCGCGCCCTGTGGACTGCAGGCAAACACCTGATTGTTAACCATGTTTCGCATGGCACGGCGGCTGCATACGCATGAGTGCGCCTGACCGCTGTAGCGGGTCTCGCCTGACCATCCACTCCACGAAAGGGGACATCATGAAACGCTTTTTCGCACTCGCGCTCGCCGCGACATTCGCGCTTCCGTCGTTTGCGCTGCTTTCCGGCTGCAACACCGTGGAAGGCGCCGGCAAGGACATCCAGGCGGGCGGCTCCAAGATCAAGGAAGAGGCTCGCGAGAACAAGAAGTACTGACCGCAGTCGAGAGTCCAACCGGACGGCGTCTGGAGTCGATAGGCCGGCTCCAGACGCCGTTTGCTTGTGGCGAACCCCAAAGAAGAACCCGCTGCCGCCACGTCGCCAGCGATCGGCGGTCACGGCGATCATCGTCCTGGCGACTTCTTGCCGTCATCGCGGCCGCGAAGATCGCTGAGCCGTTCCTGGTACCCGTCGTCGTCGGGATGCTGGCGAGTTACTCGCTGAAGCCGCTGGTCGCGAGCGCTCGAGCGGCTTCACATTCATCGGGCGATCGGTTCGGCCATCGTGCTCGCGGTGCTGACGGGTCTCGTTGCCGGCGGCGCTTCGCTGTTGCGCGACGATGCCACGGCCGCGCTGGCGGAGCTGCCGAGTGCAGCGCGCAAGATTCGCATCGCGGCGCATGAAAGCGCGCGGCAGCCCGCGGGACCGATGGGGCATGTGCGCGCGGCAGCGGAGGAGCTGAATCGTGCCGCCGCCGAAGCGGCGAGCGGAGGCAAGGCAGTCATCGTCCAGGCGCCACCGCCCGCGCCGAGCGAACTCCAGAGATGGCTTAGCGAGCAATCGGGGAAGGCGCTCGACGTCGTGATCGAGATCGGCATTGCGGGACTGCTCGCGTATTTCCTGCTGGCTGCCGGCGACACGTTTCGCCGCAAGCTCGTTCACGTGGCGGGGCCGACGCTTGCAGCGCGCCGAATCACCGTCGAGATCCTGGACGAGATCGATGCGCAGGTGCAGCGTTACCTCGTCACCATGGTCGTCATCAACACGCTGGTCGGCATCGCGACGTGGGGAATACTGGTCGCGTTCGGCGTCGAGCACGCGGCGCTTTGGGGCGTCGTCGCTGCGGTGCTGCACATCATCCCGTATGCCGGGTCCGCGGCCACCATCGTGGCCACCGGGTTGGCTGCCTTCGTGCAATTCGAGGAAATAGGTCGCGCGCTGCTCGTTGCGCTTGCCGTTGGCGTCGCTGCAACGGTGATCGGAATGGGACTGAGTGCGTGGATTCAGGGACGCGCGTTCCGGATGAACGCGGTTGCGGTGTTCATCGCGTTGCTGTTCTTCGGCTGGCTGTGGGGCGGGTGGGGCTTGCTGGTCGGCGTGCCGCTGCTGGCCATCGCCAAGACCACCATCGATCGCAGTTCCCGCGCTCGACCGCTTCAAGACGTTGCTTTCCGAACCCGAGCGCGCGGTAACGAATTCGCCCGAGAAACGCTGAACTCGTCCTACATCAAGCGAGGTCTTTTCACGCGCGAGTGGCAAAATTCGCGCCATCGAACGGCCGATTCCGTACAAGCCATTGAAACAACGATAGTTTTCGCGTGGCATGGGCGTTGCACCTCCAATGGTTACGACTGGGCCGCGTCGGCTCATGGGAGAAGGAGCACGAAATGAACTGGGATCGCATCGAAGGCAACTGGAAGCAGCTCACGGGCAAGGTCAAGGAACAATGGGGCAAGCTCACCGACGATCAGATCGACATGATCGCCGGCAAGCGCGACCAGCTGGCCGGCAAGCTGCAGGAATCGTACGGGATCTCCAAGGACGAAGCCGAGCAGCAGATCGAGTCGTTCGCGGACCGCTACGGCGATTACGACGACGACCTCGACGCGCGACGTCAACGCCCGTCACTGATCACGGAGGACCACCATGTCGAAGACTGATGATCAGCTTGCTGGCTGCGGCCGGCATCGCGTTCGCCGGCGGCGTCAGACGCGGCAGACAGCAAGACGATGTCGCGCGACGCCTACAAGGCGGACAAGGACAAGGTCGAAGCGCAATACAAGGTCGACAAGGACCATTGCGCCTCGATGTCCGGCAACGCCAAGGACGTCTGCCAGGCGGAAGCCAAGGGCAAGGAAAAGGTCGCCAAGGCGGAGCTCGAAGCCAACTACAAGAACACGGACAAGGCGCGCAACGACGCGCGTGAGGCGAAGGCCGACGCCGACTACGACGTCGCGAAGGAAAAGTGCGACGACATGTCAGGCAACCAGAAGGACGTCTGCGTGAAGCAGGCGAAGGCTGCGCACACCAAGGCCAAGGCCGACGCGAAGGTCGCGAATGTTTCGACCAAGACGAGTCGCGACGCGACCGAGAAGCGGGCTGACGTGCGCAAGGAAGCGCGCGAAGACACGCGCGACGCGCAATACAAGGTTGCCGTCGAGAAGTGCGACGCGATGAGTGGCGCTGCGAAGGATCAGTGCGTCAAGGACGCGAAGGTCCAATTCGGCAAGACGTAAATCGTCCTGCAAGCAGCGTAATGAAAACGGCCGGGGCATGACGCTCCGGCTGTTTTTTCTGCTGATTCGCCGCCGGCGCTTCGCGCGATCGCGATCCGATTCAACGCGTGGGGTGGGCGAGCGCATCGACGTCCGCGCGCACGACAGCAGGCGGCGCATCGGTATCGGCATCCTCGCGGGTGCCGTCGACGCGCTGATCCGCAGCGCTCGGCGTCGGTAGCGGAATGAAGACTTCGATCGTCGTGCCGCTGCCGGGACGGCTGCTGATCTTGAACGTGCCGTTGAGCGCGCGGACGCGCTGGCGCATGCCGATGATGCCGTGGGACAGGCGATTGGATTCGACGCCGGCGGGCAGCCCGCCACCGTCGTCGTGCACGATCAGCGACACACCCTCGTCATCGCCGAGAAGCTCGACGTCGACGTTGCGCGCGCTGGCGTACTTGACGATGTTGGTCAGCGCCTCCTGCACGATGCGGTAGAGCGCGATCGAAACCTCCGACGGAAGCTCGAGATCGGCGAGGTTCAGCTCGCAGTTGAGACCCGCACGCTCGCAGGTCTGTCGTACCTGCCAGTCGAGCGCCGAGGAGATGCCGAGGTTGTCGAGCAACGTCGGTCGCAGCTCCTCGATGATCCGCCGCTTCATCTCGACGCCTTCATCGAGAACGGCAAGGGCGCGGTCCAGCTTGCTCGCCGCTTCGGGCAACGCGGTCTTGCAGCGCTGGGCCGCCCAGGCGACGTCCATCTTCGCGCCGACCAGGATGCCGCCCAGCTCGTCGTGGATGTCGCGCGCAAGGCGCGACTTCTCCTCTTCGCGGACCGTCTGCAGATAGGTCGACAACTCGGAGAGCTCTTCGGTGCGCGCAGCCACCTCCTGCTCGAGCCGGCGCTGCTCCTCCACGAGCGTGCGACGCTTTGCTTCGCGGGAACTGATCTCGCGCCGCGCAAGCGCCCACACGACGAACAGCAGCGCGATGGTGAATGCCGTCATCGTCAGCATGCCGACGCGGCCGAACTCGATGTCGCGCGCCCAGCGCGCGCCGCCGCGCCGCGACGATTCGCGCAGCTCGTCGAGAATGCTCTGCGCCTGGGCGCGGATCTCCTCCATCAGCCGCTGACCGAGTCCGGTGTCGATCAGCTGGAACGCGGCCTCGCGGCCGCTGCGCTCGTTCAGCGCCAGCGTCGATTCGAGCTCGTTCAGCTTCTTGCCGATCAGTCCGTTCAGCTGCCCGGCGTGATCGATCATCACGGCCGTGCCGTTCGCGCTCACCAGCTCCCGCAGCCGCGCGAACGTCTGGTCGATCTTCGGTAGCGCGGCCTTGTAAGGCTTGAGGTACGTCGGGTCCCCGGTCAGCAGGAAGCCGCGCTGGCCCGACTCGGCTTCGCCGATCAGCGCAAGCGTTTCGTTGACGGCCGTTTCCATCTCGAGCGCTGCGGACATGGCGCGATTGGCGAACTCGAGCCGCCGATATCCGATCTCGGCGAAGCCCAGCACGCCGAGCGACACGATGACCCCGAGGGCCAGCGGCAACAGCACGCGCAGAGGGAGAAGTCGTTTCATCCGTTAAGGACGCCGAGACGGTTGCTTGACTATACACGCGACATCCGCCGGCGGAATTCGCACCGCGTCGGCGTTTGTCCGACACGAGGATCGGGAACCAGCCGATAGGCGTTATGACCTCGGATCGCTAAAGTCGTTTCCATCGTTCAATGTAGCCGCGCGTGGACCGCGCGAGGATGTGATGCTGAAGTGGGGACTGGTTTATTTTCTGCTCGCCGTCGCCAGCGGCGTCCTCGGCGTCACGGACACCAACGCTGCCACGGCGGCGCTCGCCCAGATCTTCTTCTTCGGTAACGTCGTGCTGTTCGTCGTCTTCACGCTGCTCGGCGCGATGCACCCGCGCTTTGGACTGCGCCGCCGGCGAAGTCGCCGCCCGAGCGTCGATTCCTAGGTAATTCCGTCTCCCTCCCCCTCGTGCCCAAACGAGGGGCCCTCGACGCCGCTCCTACAGCGGCGTCTTTTTTATCGCGCAGTGCCGCGATCTACCAGCGACAGACCCGATCGGACGCCTGTCCGCTCCAGCGTCGACCTGGCGTGGAGTCCGGGAACTGCGCCGCCTTCGTTTTCCCAGCTTTCCAGCGGCAGACGGTGACGCGACGCCGAGCTCGTTGCGCAGCTTCGACTGGCGGTAGAGCGACGCGACCGCCAGTCCGGCGGCGGCGAGCACCAGGCTGCGAAGCAGGCGATTCATGGTTTGCGGCCCCGGCCGCTGTCTTCCTCGAGCGCCGGGCTCGAATAGTTGTTCGCCTGGCCGGCCTTGGGCATCTGCTTCGACTCCTCTTCCTTCGTCAGCGTGCCGTGGCGCGGACTGTTGGCGGACGTGTCTCCCGTCCCGGTGCCGGCGTGCGCAGCCCGTCGGTTCCCTTCCTTGGCTTCGGCTTTGGCCGCATCCGCAGAGGCGGTGTCGGGCGCCTTGGCTGCCGCTTCCTGCGCGTCGACGGCGACGGCTTGCGTAGCCGGATCCGCGGGACCCCCTTCGTGGCGCGTCCGCAGCCAGCTGTCTTGTCGTTGGCAAACGCGACTGTGGCATCGGTCCCGGGCGCGACCGTATTGGCCGACGGCGGCGACCGGTCCTCGCTCCGCGGGAGCCGGTGGCGCGCTGGGCGTTACCAGCGGCTGCGTCACGGCCGTTGGGTTGTTGACGCCCGGCGGCGCCTTGCGTCGTGCGGTTGGGGTCCGGGCGGTTGCACGCAGCCAGTGCGGCTGTCAGCGGCAATGACGGTCAATGCGGTGGTCGAATGTCTCATGCGAGCTCCAGGTCGATCGTTGCGATAGGTTGACATCGCGGATGCCCGTCGAACGCGATCGATGCGAAAGACGGGCTGTGCCCACCGAAACTGTAGCGCCGCCGCGGCGTTGCTTCGTAGCGGATGGGCCCGGATTCGCATGTAGGAGCCGCCCGACGCCCGCGCGGACAATTGCAGCGGACTCGAGCAAATGGGGGAGCGCGGACAGAGGCTGATCGCGCGACGCCTCGCTAAGCACTTGGTTCGAAGCGGTTATTCGGGAATGGATGCACCGGCATGGAAGGTGCGTCCGAATGAACGCTCTGGAACCGCCCCGGTGGGCGCGTTCCGCTTCAATCATTCGGGAGACGAAAATGCTTTACTACGCCGTCGTTTTTTTTATCATTGCACTGATCGCGGCGCTGTTCGGGTTCGGCGGCATTGCCGCCGGCGCGGCCGGCATCGCGAAGATCCTGTTTGTCGTTTTCCTGATCGTTTCGCTGGTGACGTTCCTGCTGTCGCTCGCGAGACGCTAACAAGGAGCTGACGCATGGAGAACAACGCAGAACGCCTTGTCCTCGCTGGTAACGGAGGAGGCATTTCGCAAATGAGCAAGCCCATGTCGCCCGACCTCGAGCAACTGACGCGCGACTTTCGCACGTTCGTCGCGGATTGCGAAACGTTGCTGAAGAACGCGACGACGCTGTCGGGTTCCGGCGCCACGGTTGCGCGCGCGCAGCTTTCGGACAAGATGTCGGCGGCGAAGATCAAGCTCGACGCGATGCGCATGACTGCCAGCGACCGTGCGGCGCGCACGCGCGCGACGACCGAGGACTACGTGCGGCGCGAACCGCTGAAGGCGATCGGCTACGCCGCCGCTGCGGGTGCGATCGTCGGCCTGCTGATGTCGCGACGCTGAGGAGTGAGCGATGGCGAACAATCGACGCGGGCGAGGCAACGCCGTTCCTGACCGACGTCGCGACGCTGCGCGCAGCGGGCGCGACAGCACATCGAGGCAGGGCGCCGTGACGTCGAACTACGGCGCCGACCCCGAAGGTCGTGTGCAAGGTGCTGAACGAGGCGCTCGCGACCGAGATCGTGTGCGTGCTGCGCTACAAGCGGCACTATTTCATGGCCAAGGGCATCGCGTCGGAATCGGTCAAGCAGGAGTTCGCCGAGCACGCGACCGAGGAGCAGGAGCATGCCGATCGGATCGCGGAGCGCATCGTGCAACTGGGCGGCGAGCCCGATCTGAATCCGGACACGCTGACGAAGCGGAGCCACGCCGAATACGTCGAAGGGACGTCGCTCGTCGACATGCTGCGCGAAGACCTCGTCGCCGAGCGGATCGCGATCGAAAGCTACCGCGAGATCGTCGCAGTGGCTGCATGGCAAGGATTCGACGACCAAGCGGATGATGGAAGAGATCCTGGCGGTCGAGGAGGAGCATGCCGACGACATCAATTCGCTGCTCGCCGGGATGAAGGATTGAATCCGGCGCGATCGGCGCCTCCATGTATTCATGTCGTGCGTGCAAGTGACCGGCAGGTATCCGATCGCTCGTACGCTGGTATCATTGGATTTTCCAGCGCTCGCCGGCTCGTCCGGCGCCGCCCGCATCGTTACCGGGGGTGTACTGGTTTCGACGGGGGTATCGAAGCAGCGCGGGGCATGCCGAGGCGCTTGTCCTCGTAAAACCCGAGCAATCGCAAACTTAACTGCGAACGACGAAACTTACGCTCTGGCGGCTTAATCCCGCCGGACCTCGCACCGGGCGGCGCTCAGCTCGGGTGACGAGCGGGTAACACCGCAAGCCACAGCGAGGACATTTCGAGCGATCGCGCCCATCCGGGTCACTTGGGTGAAGCGCTAAAGCAAGGTGACTGGTTTCCCCGCAGCCTGTCCGCCGGCGTCGGGGGAATGAGAGCCAAACGACGCGACTAAGCATGTAGTCCCGACTGTAGAGGTCTTCCGGACGCGAGTTCGATTCTCGCCACCTCCACCAACAGCCGCATCGAACGGCCCCCACGCGGGGCCGTTTTTATTTGATCTGAAAAGCGAAATAGCGTCCATTAGGCTTCGCACGAGCGTGTGCTAAGCTCCGCTCCGAGAAAGAGGTAAAGGAGTGGAGGTAAAGGCGTTTTTTGGCCCTTTATCACTCCAGGAGGTAACGACGGAATGGGCGGAAAGCAGAGGGACATCCTCGGGGCGCTTGCCGTCAAGAACGCGGCGTCCGCGCGCAGAACCCTACCGATTGAAGGACGGCGGCGGGTTGTTTCATCATGGTCGCGCCGTCGGGCGCAAAGTCATGGCAGTACCGTTACAAGCTTGACGGTAAGGGACAGACCGCCACGCTCGGTAAATATCCAAGCATGTCGTTGGCCGAAGCACGCTCCGGGGCCATGACGGCGCGCGAGAAGGCGAGGTCTGGCGAACACCTGACGGTGGCTAAACGGATCGCGAAGGTTCAGCGCTCCGCGGGCCGGACCGCCACCTTCGAAAAACTAGCCGCAGATTGGGTCGAGATCGCGTTCCACCTTCCTCAGCGCTGGAGCTGCGAGCGTGGCCGTAACTGCAGCTACTGGCAATGCATTGAGGCCGACAGGTGATTGCGGAGGGAAGCCATTACCTCCCGGCGGTAGGCAGCGGTCCAATGCGCCCGCCGGGCCTCGGAATCGCCAAGGTTTTCGCCGTCGAGCGCACCACCTTGCGCGCGCTACCGCCACGGCGCACGGCCGAATACGAAGAGCTGCAGGCGCGGGTGAGCAAGTTTGGCACGTTCAACGTGCGCGGCGTGCTCTACAGCGCGCCCTCCCGGCTGATCGGACATCGGTTGACGGTGCGCCTGTCTATCGAACGCGTGGAGGCGTTTGTGGGCGGGATGAAGTTGCTGAGCGTGCCGCGCGCTCGCCCGGGACAGCGACACGCCATCGATTATCGGCACTTGTTGCCGGCGCTCAAGCGCAAGCCCGCGGCGTTCGCGCGCTGGCGACTGCGCGACGCGATGTTTCCCCGCACCGAATATCGGCTTACCTGGGAACGCTTGATCAGCGAACTGCCCGAGCGACAAGCCTGCCGAGTGATGGTGGGTCTACTTGATCTGGCAATCCGCGGTGCCTGCGAGGCGGCACTGGCGCAGCGCTTGGCGCTGCTGCTCGACCGCGGAATGCTGCCCGAGCTCGCGATCCTCGAGGCCGAATTCGCACCGCGGCTTCCCGCGTCTCCCGAAGTTTGTGTCGTACTCCCCGCGCTCGCCAGTTTCGACACGCTGCTAAGCCACGAGGTGTGCGCATGAATGCCCCGCTGGCACATGCCGCCGCCTTACCCATGATGCTCACCGAATTGCGGCTACCCACCATCCGTATACAGTGGCAGACCGTGGCGCAGACCGCGAATCACGAGGGCTGGCCCGCCGAGCGCTTCCTGTCGACGGTGCTCGAAATGGAGATCGCCGAACGCGAGATCCGGCGCACCGAGCGCCACCGCGGCGAATCGCAATTACCGCCGGGGAAGCTGTGCTCGAACTTCGATTTCGCCGCGGTACCCAGTGTGTCGAAGGCGTTGGTGATGGCATTGACCGAATCCGATGCTTGGCTCGAGCAGGGCGCCAACCTCCTGGTGTTCGGGCCGCCCGGTGTCGGTAAAACGCATTTGATCGCGAGCGTGGGTCACGCGCTGATCGAACGCGGCAAGCGCGTCTATTTCAGCCGCACCACCGATCTCGTGCAGCGCCTGCAAGCAGCACGGCGCGACCTGCGCTTGCCCGCCGAGATTGCCAAGCTCGACCGATTCGATCTGCTGCTGCTCGACGACTTCAGCTACGTGCGGCGTGATCAGACCGAGAGCACGGTGTTGTTCGAGCTGATCGCCGAACGCTATGAGCGCAAGAGCATCGCGCTCACCGCCAATCAGCCGTTCTCGGAATGGCACCAGGTATTCGCGGAACCGGCAATGACCGTGGCGGCGATCGATCGACTCGTACACCACGCGACGATTCTGGAGCTGAACGTGGAAAGTTACCGCCGAAAAACTGCCGAACGAGCGAAAGAAAAGAACGCAGGAAGAAAACGGTGACAACCACCGAGGACAGCTAAATTCGATTCATTTCAGGCACGCAGACGACATCGCGGCCTCGTAGAACGCCCTACAAGCGATTCTTTTCGACCAGCCGAGGGTTACATACCTGCAAAAACAGTGTGATCTCCTCGTTTCATTTCCAACAGAACCGACTGATCAAATTCGCCACACCCCCAACCGGCCAGAATAATTGACGCCGAGCGGCCAAGATAGTTGACGCCGACCAGTCGCCACCTTGAAGCCGCCCAGCGTACCCGACACTTCGTCCGGACTAGTCGCTAATTTGGCCTCGTACCCGGTTCTCGGAGCGAGAACGTCGTACTTCGTACGCGGTTCTGAGTGCCAGAACTAGGCGGGAGCGAGCTCTTGGTGCTCAGTACGTCGTACGGAGAACGAAGTATTCGTTCGTGGTGCTGAGCACTTCGTACGAGGTACGAAGAGGTTCGTAGACACACGAAGGACGGCGTACAACAACCGGGTGCTTGGTGCTGAAAATCAGGCTTCGGAAGGCGCGAGCGGTCCGTGCCTTCGGCTGAATTGACGCCGGCCGCTTGCGGTCGCAAACGTCTCATTGTTGTTCGGGGCGGCCCTTGATGAGTGCAGAGCGCACCGCGCTAACGGCCGCACTCGGACCCGAAGCCGCCGGTCGCCTGCGCGGAAAGCGGTCACTCAGCGAAAAGGATGAATTGGGGCTCGCGCGCATGGTTGGAGCCGGCGCCTCAGCATGGTGCTGCTGCGCGTTCAATGCGACCTCGCGATCGGTCTGCTGCTGCTAGCGTTGCTCCTGTCCGAGGAGGTCCCTGACACGAGCGAGTGCGAGCCCGAGTTCAGAATCTGGCCCCGCCCTGACCTCAGTGGCGATGACATCCGCCGCCCGAAGGGCGGTTCTCGCGGCATCGGGGGCACCCGCAAGATGTTCAGTCTCGGCTCGGCCGCAGAACAGGATACCAAGACTCGTCCGGTCGGAGACTGACTTGCAATAGTGCCTCGCTGGCATCAAGGCAATGGCGTGCGTCATCGAATTTGGCCCGATGGGCGTGCAGTAGGCCGAAGTAGCTCAGAAACTGGCCTTCCCTGCGTCGATCCCCCATCGTGCGCGCGATGGAAAGCGCCGCCTCGAAGTAATCCCGGGCCTCGTCGAAGCGAGCCAGGCTGTCGTAGGCCATTCCGAGGTTGCACAGCACGATGCACTCCAAGTTGGCATTGCCCATGTCTCGGGCCATCGCCAGCGCCGCCTCGAGGTGATCGAGGGCTTCACCGAACCGTCCCTGCACTTGATGCAGCAGACCGAGGTTGCACAGCGTGTTGCCTTCGATCCGCCTATTGCCAACCTCCCGTGCCACAGCAAGCGCGGCTTCATTATTCAAAAGTGCCTTGTCCATGATCCCCATCTCGGCGTATTCGTTACCCAAGTTGCCGAGTATGTGGCCCTCCCGATGCCGGTCCCCAGCCTCCCGCGCCAAGGCCAGTGCCGCGTCGTAATACGCGAGAGCCTGTTCCCGCCGGCCCAGAACTGACTCCAGGTTACCGAGTAGGTTGTACGACGCTGCTCTGGGTGTCCAGATCGTTCAGGTCGCATGCGATGGACAGCGCCGTCTCGACGTAGGCACGGGCCGATTCCAAACTGCCTTCCTGGATATCCAGGAAGCCGAGGCTTACAAGCGCACGGCACTCGCAGCGGCGGTCCCCTACCTCGCGGGCTGCCGCCTGCGACGCCTCGAACCGGACGCGTGCCTCAGGGCCCTTCCGGTTTCCTCCAGTGCACGTCCAGCAACGTAATCCACCCTGGCAGCAGCCGCTGCTCGGAGTTCCGGCAGGGCCCGCACCAAGGACGCGAGTTCGACCCCGACCTGGAAGGGCCCGCGCAATCCCACCCCCGCCCAGGCCCCCTCCAGCGCGCCCACGGCCATATCGATATCGCCTCGCGCGGCGGCGCGGCGACATGCCACGACGAGATTGTCGAGCTCGGCACAGCCATTGGCGACGGCCGCCTTCTCGTCCAAGCCCGCAAAGTGCGCGCCGTGTCGCATTTCAGCTGCGCGGGGCGCCGCCGGACCGCTCCCCGCATAGCGCGCCGCCGTGCGCAACTGCTCCGCCGCATATTCCTGCACACTTACCAGGAGATCGAATCGATTGTTGGTCACCTGCCTGACCAGGGACTTTTGCACCAGCGATTGCAGCACATCCACGGGCCAGGGCGCATTCTCATACGCAGAGAGGTCAAGTACGGTCTCCACCGACTCGAGCGTGAATCCACCCTCGAACACCGATAGTTGAGCCAGCGCCGCTTTCTCGGGCAACGACAGCAGATCCCAGGACCAATCGAACACCGCACGCAGGGTGGCCTGCCGGTGCCGGCGGCCACCCGTCGACGAGAGCAGTTTGAATCGCTCACTCATGCGCAAGAGCAGCGTCCTCGGCGGCATCACCCGCACCCGCGCCGCTGCAAGCTCGATCGCCAGCGGCAGGCCTTCCAGCAGCGTCACGAGCGGGGCGATCGACGATTGATCTTCGACGCTCGGCGCGAAACCGGGCTTCGCCGCCTCGGCCCTGCGCAGGAACAGGGCGCCGCGTCGGACGGCGCCAGCGGGGCCAGCGCGATGATTTCTTCTCCGGATAGCCCGAGCACTTCGCGCGTTGTCACAAGGAACCGTGGCCGCTGCGCGGTTGAGCCACCGGCCCAGCGTCTCCTCCGCGTGGCGCGCGACCTGCTCGAAGTTGTCGAGGATCACGAGGCACGTGCCACGCCCCGCGATCGAGTGCCCGAGTTGGACCACCGGATCGTCTTTGCCGAACGGCACGTCGAGCCCTTGCGCAACGGCGTGCAAGACGCCATCCACGGTTCGTGCCTCCGACAGGTCGCAGAACCAGACGCCGCCCGGGAAAGTCGCCCAGCGAACTCCAGCCGAACCGCGTGACCAGTCGCGTCTTGCCGGTGCCGCCGAGGCCCAGCACCGAGACAAGCCGCGCCCCGGCCTCGAGGCGTCGCGCCAGCTCGGCCAACGCCTCGCGTCGCCCGACGAAGGCATCGCGTTCGGCCGGTAGGCTGTGCCGCCGTGAGGGACGCCAACGGCGGAAAATCAGCCCGCAAGTCCGACGCGACGAGCTGAAGCAAGTGCTCGGGATTGAGCAAGCCCTTCAATCGATGCTCGCCCATCTCGCGCAGGGTGACACCTTCCGGCAAATGTCTGCGTACCAATTCCGCCGTGGCGGCGAGAGAAGGACCTGGCCGCCGTGCGCGGCGGACATGATGCGCGCTGCGCGATTCAACACCGCGCCGAAATAATCGCCATCCCGAAGCTCCGCCGTGCAAGTGTGCCAGCCCCATCCGTACGCTTAGCGCGAGCGGCATGCGGACTGTCAGTCGCCCTCGGCGTAGGGTTCGAGGCACCGGCCTCTGGCTCTCGCAAGCAGCGTTGCGCAGCGAGGCACGCTGCAAGTGCATTTGGAGCAGCGGCGAAGACTGCATACACACCATCGCCCGTGCTCTTGACGATGCATCCGTCCGGCCGCCTCGATTGCGTGACGCAACAGCGTGTCGTGGCGCGCGAGTGCGGCCTGCATCGCTGTCGGGATGCTGCTCCCACAACGTTGTGCTGCCCTCGATGTCCGTGAACAAGAAGGTGACGTTTACCGTGGGCAACCGTGAGGCCCTATGAACTGTCGAGGGCATAGTGATGAGAGCCGGAATTCACGCGCCGGGAAACGCATCCTGCGCGCCGCGTTCCGCTTGCGCAACCGGGCGTGACCTCCGTGGAATGGCGACCCGTTCGATGCCTTCGCGCGGGCCGCTGGGCGGGCGGCGCGACGGACCGCTTTTGGGCCCATCGCGGACAGCCAGACACAAGTACGAAGCACTTCGTACGAGGTTGGCCCACGAGCGAGCGCATGTTCGAAGGCCGAGGGAGCGATACCGCGAGATTCTCCGCGGCAAGTACGATGTCCAAACGCGATCAATCAAGCGCCACGTTGGAAGTACTCGACACGGAGCGCCAAGCACTCATTACGACGTATGGTAACCAACCACGTAGCCGTCGCACGTCGCTCCCTGTCGTGCATTTCGAGAAGCGGACGCTCGCCAACCTCCGAGATCGTCTAATTCAGTCGTTTTTAAACAACATCTGTCGTCTGCACGCGCTCTTGTGAGAGAGGTGGCTCGGTTAGTTGAGACAGAATTCCGCGTTTCGTAAGTGAATTTCCTGCGGTGGCGGGAATCCGCGGGCTGGTCGCCGGCGGGAGCCCGGATCTCTTTCAGGCTGCGTTCTTTAAGGTTGGTCGGGTGAAGTATGCCTCGTCCGGGGTTCGGTCGCCGAGCGCGGTGTGCGGGCGTCGACCGTTGTAGAACTCGAGGTATCGCCCGACGCCGGCTTTGGCCGCGCTGACGCTGTCGTAGGCGTGCAGATAGACCTCTTCGTACTTGATCGACCGCCACAGCCGTTCCACGAACACGTTGTCGCGCCAGCAGCCGCGGCCGTCCATGCTGATCGCGACTGCCGTGACCTTGCAGCAGCGTCGTGAAGTCGTCGCTGGTGAATTGCGTGCCCTGGTCGGTGTTGAAGATTTCCGGTTTGCCGTAACGGGCGATGGCTTCCTCGACCGCCTCGACACAGAAATCGGCCGTCAGCGTGTTCGACACCCGCCACGCCAGCACCCGCCGCGTCGCCCAATCCATGACCGCCGCCAGGTAGATGAAGCCGCGCTGCATCGGCAAGTAGGTGATGTCCATCGCCCAGACGTGGTTGGCGCGCTCGATGGCGAGGTGGCGCAGCAGGTACGGGTAGACCTTGTGCTCCGGATGGCGCTGGCTGGTATTGGGTTTGCGGTACAGCGCCGTCAATGCCCATCTTCGCCATGAGCGTGCCAACGTGCAAGCGGCCGGCGTGCGGATGCCCTTCGCGCGCGAGGATCCTGGAGAGCTGCCGCGCGCCGAGAAACGGATATTCCAGATGCAGCTCGTCGATGGCGCGCATCAACGCCAGATCCTTCTCTGACGTCGGCGTCGGCAGGTAATACACGTTCGACCGGGAGATCTCCAGCAACTCCGCCTGCCGCTTCACCGGCAGCGGGTGGGTCTTGATGATCATCGCTTTGCGCTCGCATCGCCCACGCGACCGAGCGCGACTTCCAAAAAATCGACTTCCAGCGCGAGCTGCCCGATCTTGGCCTGCATCTCCTTCGCCGTGGGACCGTGTTCCGTGCCGCGCTTCTCGGCCGGCGACATGAACACGCCGATCGCCCCCTCCAGCAACTGCGTCTTCCATTGCGTGATCTGGTTGCCGTGCACGTCGTACTTCTCGGCCAGCTCCGCCAGCGTCTTGTCGCCCTTGAACGCCGCCAAGGCCACCTTCGCCTTGAACGCCGCCGTGTGGTTCCGTCTCGGCCTTCTCATTGCACTGCTCCTCTTTGCGGGCGATATCCTCGCCCATCAGAGCAGGTCCTTCACTTAAACGCCAGTCTCATTTTTCCGAGCCAGCTCTTGGTGCCCGCCTCTATTCGACACCTACCGTCCAGTATGGAGTGACGACCGGCTGAGGCCGGTTTAGCAATTCACGCCTGAGTGCTTCGCGTATCGCTTGTGCCTTCCAGATCTCTTGGTTAGAACACGTGCACGGGCTGGGTCGGCAAGGGGTTGCCGATCGAGGTGTTTAGAGTTAAGCATTGGTGCTGGCCTGGAGGAGTCGACGTAGCGAACCAAACAGTCGGACGGCAGCACCGCAGCAAGCCGCGTACCAATTGTCGTACACAGGCATTCCAACAATCTGCGGGCGCCCGATGCGACTAACTGTAACTGCACGAGACGGCGCATCTTCTTGATCCTGCTAGTAAAGCCGCTAATCATGGCAGGGCTGCACTCTCCTTCGCCGCCCGGGTGACAACGCCGCCGCAGACCGCTTATAGACGCAACGGAACGGTTTGCGCCGCAAAAGCGTCGCCGCTTCAGCAGCGGCGCAGGCGAATAGGTGCGAGTTGCACGTCGCCTTTGGGTATGGCCCAGTGTGCTTGCGGCAATTTCGCCCGTGCAAGAGCAAGAAGCACAAGGCACGTAGCGACAGCTCTCGCCCGTCGAGCTGAGTACGAAGTGCTTTGCACGTCGCAATTGGTAACGTCGCGGAGCGACGCTCCTCGCGCCAGGTGCCAAGTACTTTGTGCCAAGTGCTTCGAACGCAGCTCTGAAGTTGATCGTCGCGCTCTGTCCATTTCTGCGGCGGAAATCGACTCCCGTCGCGGGCCCCTCAGGGCCGTTCGGCATACGGATAGCCCCATGGTCAGACCCCGGTGTGCCATTCGATGCATGGTGGTACGCTCTAGTCATGAACAAACCCAAGCTGACCTACTTCGACGCTCCGTGAGCCGCGGGCGAGGAGTGCCGCCTCGCTTTGCACCTAGCCGGCATCGAGTTCGAAGACAAGCACATCAATGATGCCACCTGGCGGGCGATGAAAGAGCAGACCCCCTATGGCGGCCTGCCAGTTCTGGAACCACCGGGACAACCACCGCTCGCGCACTCCAACGAGATCCTCGCGGCGCGCTCGGTCAATTCATGCAGCAGTAATCGGGTAGCTGCCCCGTCGTTCGCCTACGTCTCGGCTCCGGCAAGCGCGACTACACCACACGTGCGCAACAATCCACCGAAACCGGACAATGAAAGGCGTACGGCCATCGTCATGGGTTGCCGCCAACGTCACATCGTCCAAGCGATCACAGTGGCGTTCTCTCAGCATGAGAAAGCGTGAGGATCAAGCGAAGGTTCAGTTGCGATCAGCAAGCCGCAACGTGCATGACCGCGCAGCGAAAAGGGCGCGTCCGGATGGACGCGCCCCAAGTCACGGACGGAGATTCTATCTATTGTGCCGCGACCGGCTCCTGGTCCTCACAGTGCCCCGGACCCGTTGCGCCCTCATTGTAGTTGCCGAGCACGGTCACCAATCCGCTCGTCAAGCTGGGGGCAAGGTGACCGCTCCCGAGCGGAGGAACGACAGAGACTTCCAATCAATGCATCGGCGATTGCGATATCCGCAGCGATGGCGGTTGGATCAGCGCCAGCGGCGACATTGAGCTTCGCGGCGATCAACTGATGCGCGAGCGCGATCAAACCATTGCCTGCGGCAGGCTTGTTCAGCATGCTCAGGAGGTCAGCGGCCGTATAAGTGACGCTGCCCAGCTGCAACCCGTTCGCCTTGATCGTATCCGGCCAGGCATACTCGTTGTTGCCGGTTGGTACCGCCCCGTGCGTCTTCCAGTACCCTTGGGTCAAAGTGCAACTGCTCGCGTGTCCGCAATCGAGCGTTGCGCACGTGGCGACCGCCGTGAAATTGCTTCGGCTCATCGTGCTTGTGGCATGGCCGAAAGCGCGGAACACATATTGGGTACCGCACTCGAGACCTGCCGGACAATTCGTCGATGCGCCATTGTCGAACAGGAACTCCCCAACGTTGACTGTGACACATTCACCGGGCGCGAGGTTGTACCGGCTCAGGATTAGCGTTACCCGAGAATCGGCGCTACAGGCGAGCGGATTGCTGTCGGAGAGCCATTGATTACCGTTCGCCGCGTAGTCGGCTGCCTTCACCCATTGCAGCGAAAAACCGGCAGGCAAGCCGGTTGCACCGGCACACACTTGCACATTGATCGCGGTCTGCGTCGCCCCAGCGCACGAGATAGCCGGTGTCGAGATGGGCGGCTTCGGCGCGGCAACGGCGCTTTGCACC